>NZ_JACYFC010000002.1:731726-889825 GCF_014803385.1 Marinomonas colpomeniae
GGGTTGGAAGGTAATGATCATAAAGTGAGCTTGTTGCCAGATGAGTTGACTGCGATGGTAAATGACATCCGAGCAGTTGAGGAGTCTATGGGATATTCTTCAATTCGAGAATTAACGCAAGGTGAGTTAATGAACCGAGAGGTACTTGCGAAAAGCGTGTCTGCTCAGAGAAGCATCTCAAAAGGGGAAATCATTAAGGAAGGTGATTTGCTAATTAAAGGCCCGGGTAAAGGTTTGCAACCTAATCGGATGTCTGATTTGATCGGTCTCGCTTCACCTCGAGATGTTGAAGAAGGTGGGTTCTTTTTCGATAGTGATTTAGATGGGATTGTTAAGAAAAAAGCGATTTATACGTTTAATCGCCCTGTAGGTATTCCTGTTCGTTACCATGATTTTTCTGAGCTTTCTAGCGGAGTTAATTTAGATTTTGTTGAATTTCATTTGTCATATAAAGATTTAGAAGTCGATCTAGATTCACTTCTGCCTAATCATTCTGATTTAGGTATCGCAATCCATGCCCCTGAACTTTTTAAGGAAGATCACTTACTTGATTTGGCGTCAAATGATGACGAGTATCGTAAACACTCTATTCTTGAACTTCAAAAAGTTGTTGATCACTCTAACAGAGTAAAGATAAGGTTTCCTAATACAGTATCACCCGCTCTCGTGTTGAACGCTGGAGGTTGGAATAGTGAAGGTTTTTTGGCTCCACAAGAGGTGACTGAAAAATACCGAATTCTTAAAGAAAGCTTAGATGATATTAACTTTGATGGCATAACTTTGGCGATACAAACTATGCCTCCGTTCCCGTGGCACTTCGGTGGACAAAGCTTTCATAACCTATTTGTTAATGCAGATGAAATTGTTGCATTTTGCAATGCTACGGGATACAAAGTTTGTTTAGATGTGTCTCATACGATGATGGCATGTAACTATTATGGTTGGGACCTTTATGAATTCGTAGAAAAAATTGCTCCTTATGTAGTTCATATGCATATTGTTGATGCGAAAGGTCCTGATGGAGAAGGGATAACTGTAGGTGAAGGCGATGTCGATTTTAAACGATTGGGTGAACTTATAGAACGACTTTTGCCTAATGTGCAATTTATACCAGAGGTTTGGCAGGGCCATAAAAACGCAGGAGAAGGTTTTTGGCAGGCTTTAAGTTACCTCGAAGAAGCTTTTAACTAACAATAGATTGAGAATATTATGTTTGAAGAACTAAAAGAAAGATTAACTGGACCTAGTTATACAATATTTACACCTTTTAAAGATACTGAAGAACAAGAAGTCGATTATGAGGTGTTGGAAAAGTATTTAAATATTTTATACAAACGAGGGGCACGACGCTTTTATGCTATGGCCTATAACTCTAGATATTCTCAGATGAAACATTCTGAAATTATGGAGTTTAATGAATTTTGTACCAAGACGTTAAAGAAATTAGACAAAGATAATGTTGTGATTGTTGGCGACCCAATTCATTGTTCTACTCAAGAGAGTTTGGAATTCACTTTGCATGCAAAAGATTCTGGTGCAGATCTGATATCTTTAATAGTTCGTGAGAAACATTTTTTTGATGATCAAATATTAGAACACTATGACTATATTGGGCGAAAAAGTGATTTCGCTTTACTGGTACATGAAATGCCGTTCTTGTCCGGTTTTAATGGTAAAGAAATGCATTGGCCATCTAGCTTAATTGCTCGTTTACCTGAGATCCCTCAAATAGCAGCACTAAAAGAAGATGCTAAAGTGTTGGAAGTTACGCTTGAGGCACTTAAATTAGAGCCTCAAATTAAAGTGATGATCGCAGGTGGCGGCAAAGAACGCTTTAGAGAGTTGATGAAGCATGGCGCAACAGCTTGGTTAAACGGTATATCTATAATTGATGCAAAAATTGCTGAAGATTTCTGGACTGCATGCCTTAATAAAGACACCGCCACACAAGACTTTATTATTAATGAATTAGAGAAACCATTCTTTGGCGGCGTTGTTAAAAAGTATGGATGGCATCGTACTAATAAAGCATTGCTTGAAGCTGCGGGGTTAATGAGTCGTAAAGATCGAATGCCTTTAAAGCATTTATCTGATAGTGAGTTTTTAGAAGTTCAAGAAATTTATAGTCAAATTTCAGGCGCATGGGAAAAATTTCAGAAGGATGAAAAATAATGTCCTATGTTGCATTTGTACCTGCTAGATCCGGATCAAAGCGTTTACCAAATAAAAATATTAAAATACTTAATGGTAAGCCATTACTGGTTTGGACGTTAGAAGCTTGTGTAAAATCTGAAAAAATTTCTGAAGTTATTTTTTCTACTGATTCAAAAGAGTATTGGGATTTAGCCAAAAAATATATCAGTTCAGATAAATTGACTTTAGACGACCGAAGTGAAGAAGAGGCTGGTGATAAAGTTAAGATATTTGATTATTTGAAAAATAGCGTTGACAAAATTTTCGGTGATCGTCAAGGCAATTTTTTAATGGCCTTGCCTACAATGCCATTGCGAACATATCAGGATATTGATAATGCTATTAGCCTAAGCGAGAGGCTAAGCAAACCTGTCTTTTCTGCTGTGGAATATGATTTCGCAGTCTCATTTTCATTCACAACGGATGGTACATCTTGGGAGCCAGTTCTAAAAAGTAGTCCAATGATTACAGGAAACACTCGCAGTCAAGATCAAGTTCCTATGTTCCACCCTAACGGCGCAATATATATTAGGCCTATAAATAGCTTAAGATCTTCATCTCTTAAAACTATATATGATGATGGCGCTCCATATATCATGAGCAAAGATAGATCTGTTGATATTGATAATGCTATTGATTTTAAAATTGCAGAGATACTGATGACTGATGAGTTTGGTAAAAAAATATTATGAGTACATATTATTCTGGTTATAAAGATTGTATCTAATAAATACCTTGTGAACGCTCTTCTATAGAGCGTTTATTTTTTTAATATACTTTTTATAATATTCATATTTTAAGTAGAAGTTTATAGGTGTTATAGCTGGATGGATTTAAGTTTATTTATTAAAAAAATAATTGATTTGGAAAAGGCTATAAATATTTCGGAAATTAAATGTTTTGATTTTAATCCATGGCCATATATACGATTAAAGATATTAGAAAAAAATAATTCTGTAGATAAAAGCTCTAGCGAAAAAATCAAGTTAAACACGATGACTAAATTTAAAATTTTTTTACGTTCATTTCTTATTTATAGGAAGAAACCTGTAAGAAATGAACATGCTGATGTGATTTATTTTACTCGTCTTTCTGAATCTGAAGATTTAATTGATGGGATTAACTTTAATAGATATGCAGATAGTTTTAAATATTTTTTTTCTAGTGATTATAAAATAAAAGTCCTAGAGTTAAGTGATATAGATTGGGTGGGTTCCAAAAAATATACTAATCTAAATATTACTTATCTTGATTTTATAATTAAGCTTACTAAAATAAAATTTAATATTTTTGCTCGCTTTAAAAACTTTAATAAGACTGAAGATTTAGATTTTAATAAAGCTATAGAGGAAAAGTTTGGTTTTAAAATCTCTTTGAATTCTGAACTGATTTATTTAAATATGTTATCAAAAGTATTTATGAAGATATTGAAATGCTACAAACCTAAAATAGTAGTGTTAACTGTATTTTATCGTTTAGAGGCTATGGCTATGTGTTTAGCCTGTGAACGTCTCGGAATTAAAACTATTGACTATCAACATGGTGCGCAAAATGATTATCACCCAATGTATACGCACTGGGAAAATATTCCTCAAAAGGGATATGAATTAATACCAGACATTTTTTGGATGTGGGGGGGGATTCCTAAAAAAAGAATTGAGTCATGGGCTATGAAAAGCAAGAAACATACTGCGATTGTGGGTGGGAATTTATGGATGACTTATCTTAGCCAACAAAAGAGCACGGTTGAAAATATCGGAATGTTTTATAAAAAAAATCAGACTCATATTTTGATTTCTTTACAGGGCGATGCATATTTCCCATCTTTTTTGCTTGGCGCTATTGCCAACAGCTCTAGTGATGTAGTTTGGCATTTTAGGGATCACCCTAGATTAGCTATTTCTAAGGAATTACGTACAAGCATTGCTCAATATGAAAATACCGAGATTGAATTCACTTCACAGGCGCCGCTATATGAGCTGTTGAAGCTGACGGATGTACATTTAACAGGTTATTCAACTGTTGCATTTGAGGCTCAAAGCTTTTATGTTCCAACCATTTTCATGCATGTGAATTCCCTAAATGGATATAAGTCATTAATGAATAAAAATGGACTTTATTATATTGAAAATGAGAGTGATCTTATGTGTGTTTTAGGACGCTTAATAAATGAATCCCCTTATATTACACCTGATTATATAGTGTCAGATCTAGCTATATCACGAACATCTTTATCATCGATTTTGGACTGTATATGACATTGGCTCCCATTGTATTATTTGTATATAACCGACCTTGGCATACTCAGAAAACTGTTGAAGCTTTGCAAAAAAATGAATTAGCAGAGGATAGTCATTTAATTATTTATTCCGATTCGTCTAAGAATGATAATGATTTTCCTCAAGTAAAAAATGTTCGTGATTACTTGATAACTATAATTGGATTTAAAACCGTTACTATTATTGAACGCGAAGAAAACTGGGGATTAGCCAACTCGATTACTGATGGTGTTACTAAGGTCGTGCATGACTACGGTACAGTAATAGTACTAGAAGATGATTTAGTCACAAGCCCAAAGTTTTTGAAATTTATGAATGAGGCCTTATATAAATATAACGGTCATGAAAACGTATTTAGCATTACAGGTTATTCATTTACAGATGACGTTGTCACTGACGTTGATAGCACTTATTTTCTCCCTATAACAAGTTCATGGAGTTGGGCTACGTGGAAAGATAAATGGTCTTTCTTCAATAACAAGAATGGTGACTTAATTATTCAGCTACAAAAAGAGTCTTTGAGGAAACGGTTTAATTTTAACGATAGTTGTTTTTATTCTGAAATGCTTTCTAAACAGCATCATAATAAAATAGACTCTTGGGCTATCTCTTGGTATTCATCTGTTTTTAAAAAAAATGGTTTGACGCTCTATCCTGCTAAGCGATTGGTGCAAAATATTGGTTATGATGGAAGTGGTGTTCACTGCGGTGATGCACAACAAGATAAGCCTTTAATAGGTTTTAATTACATTTTAACAGACAATATTATTGTTAAAAAAAATATAAGTTTATTAGTAGAACAAATTTTAAAGAAAAAAAATAACCAGAATCTTTTAAGTAGATTGAAAAATAAATTGAAAAAAACTCTTAAGAAGATTTTAACCGCCCAGCAAAAACAGCTTTTGTTTATTGTTATTTCCAAAATTAACCTTTTATTTTATAAGAAGAATGTAGGCAAAAAATCTTATGTTGATAAGAGTGTTCATGTTTTAGGGTGGCAGCATGTACGGATTGGTACAAACACACTAATTGGTGAACAAACTTGGCTTAATGTCAATGATAAAGAAGAGAATGTTGACCATATAATAATTGGTAATAATTGCTATATTGGTCGAAGAAATCTTCTGAGCTCAAGTTTGAAAATTATTATTAGTGATTTTGTGATGACTAGCAATGATTGTAAGTTTTTAGGCAATAATCATATATATAGTGATCCAATGAGACCTTATATTTTGACGGGAACAACTAACCGAGATATTCAAAAAATAGGAGCAAATGTATGGGTTGGTGCTGGAGTAAATGTTCTTGGTGCAGTGACTATTGGTCATGGTTCCATTATTGGTGCGGCTAGCGTTGTAACTAAAGATATTCCTCCTTTTAGTATTGCTGTTGGTAACCCTTGTAAAGTTATAAAGCGTTTTGATTTCAAAATTAAGCAGTGGGTTAGTGTTGAATTTTTCGATGCTGATAAAGAAGCTTTAATGCCACTAGAATACGACTATATTAAAGTCCTTAGGCAGGAAGGAAAAGGTTTTATAATGCCGAAAATGGCTGCTACATCTAAATTCGGAGATTTAATGTGAATTGTAAAATATGCGGAGTTAGTACGATATTTGTGCATCATGCAAAGATACTTAATAAGTATGATATTCAGTACTTCCAGTGCCCTGAATGTGAATTTGTGCAAACAGAAGAGCCTTACTGGATTGATGAGGCCTATTCTGCGGCTTTGAGTGTTTCAGATACAGGGGTGATGTCTCGCAATCATGAATTCAATAAAGTAGCATCTTTAATCTTTGGTTTGTTTCACGATAAGAATGATTGCTTTCTAGATTATGGTGGTGGTTATGGTATTTTTGTACGCTTGATGCGCGATAAAGGATATGATTTTTATTGGTATGATAAATATGCTGATAATTTAGTTGCAAGAGGTTTTGAGGGCGATATTAATAAGTTACGCTACGCAGGCGTAACGTCATTTGAAAACTTTGAGCATTTTGTTAACCCTCTAGAAGATATCGAAGCCATTTTTAAGTTAACCGATTTCGTGTTGTTTTCAACTACTCTGGTGTCTACTCCAGCACCACATCCTGATAAGTGGTGGTATTATTGTCTTGAGCATGGGCAGCATGTGTCTATTTTTTCGTATAAAAGTTTAGAATTCATAGCTAAAAAATATAATTATTTTTTAGCATCTAATGGTAAAGACCTACATATACTGTCTAAAAAGAAAATACCTAAATATATATTTTTTATTGAAAGAATTATTAGGAAATCAGGTTTAAGTTTTTTATTTAAAAATAAGTCGAAAACTAACTCAGATATGCATGATATGATAAAAAAAATGAATCAAGTATGAAAAGAATACTCATTACAGGTGCGAAAGGTTTTGTTGGGTCTAATACAGCAAGATATTTTAAAAACCTTGGCTTCCAAACCTATGGAATTGGTCATGGCTATATAAAATCAAATGAGCTTAGCAATTATGGCTTAGATTATTGGTGTGATTCAGGTATTTCAGTAAATGCAATAAAACAGTTTACAACAATTTTTGATGTTATTGTCCACTGTGCTGGTAGTGGCTCAGTTGGCGCATCAATCTCTAATCCGTATTTAGACTACAAAAAGACTGTTGATGGTACGCTTGAAGTACTTGAATTTATTAGGTTATATAATACATCTGCTCATTTAATTTATCCCTCAAGTCCTGCTGTACAAGGTGAACAAGCTGACAGCCCTATTAAAGAGGATTATATTGGAAAACCGTGTTCTCCTTACGGATATCATAAGAAGTTTTCAGAAGACTTGTGTGAAAGTTATTCTAAACAATATAACCTTAAAATTTCAATTCTTAGGCTTTTTTCAGTGTATGGTATTGGCTTAAAAAAGCAGTTGCTATGGGATGCTGTATGTAAAATAAAAAATGCTGATAAATCTGTTGAATTTTGGGGTACTGGCGATGAAACTAGAGACTTTATCCATATCGATGATGTTGTAAGATTGTTTGAAGCACTACTTGAAACAAAAGAAATGTTTTCAATATTTAATGGTGGAACTGGAGTTAAATATAGTATTAGTGCCGTCGTTTTTTTTATTCGTGACCTGTTATTATCTGAAATAAAAATTGATTTTAATAACGAAAAGAATGAAGGGAACCCGATATATTATTGGGCAAATGCTGAAAAAATTAAATCTGTTGTCTCAATTGATTTTAAAAAATTCAATTCAGGTTTAGAGGAATATATCGGATGGGCAAATGAGCAGTAAGTTGAGAGTTGGTTTTTTTCCACCGTCAGATAAAGGTTGGATGGGAGGAGTTAATTATTACAAGAATCTTTTCTTTGCATTAAATAAATATTTAAGCGCAGAGATAGAAGTTGTTATTTTTCTTCCCAGAAATCATAACTCCGAGATTACATCAGTTTATACAGGTTATGTTAACGAAATTATCCTTTTGGATGTTCTGACTCGAAAATCTACTACTTGGTTTTTATCTAAAATTGAATCTCGCATAATAGGAACTAATCGAATTTTTGGGATTTCACTTAAAAAATCTAGAATTGATATTGTTTCCCACTCATATATTACTAGGATTCCAGGTATAAAATCTTTATCTTGGATACCTGATTTCCAACATGTTCACTTGCCCAATATGTTTTCAACCAATGAGATCAAGAAAAGGGAGAAAATGTTTAAGAAATTAATTAAAGAAAGTGATGGTGTGATTTTAAGTTCATATGATGCATTAAATGATTTTGAAAATTTTTCACCAAAATTTAAAAATAAAGGACATGTTCTTCAATTTGTTTCTCAGCCAAGTAAAGTTTTTTTTGAAATCTTAGAGTCTGATAAAATCAAATTACAATTGAAGTATAATTTACCCGAAAAGTATTACTATATTCCTAATCAGTTTTGGAAACATAAAAATCATTTATTAGCATTTGAAGCAATAAAGATATTGTTTGAAAAAGGCATGAATCCTTGCTTGGTTTGTACTGGTAGTCTTGAAGATATACGAGATCCAGAATATATAAATTTAATTAAAGATTTTATTCATAATAATAAACTTGAAAATAATATTAAACTTCTAGGGCTTGTAAATTATGAAGATGTTTTTTCTTTAATGAAATTCTCTGAAGTCGTTATAAACCCTTCTCTTTTTGAAGGTTGGAGTTCAACTGTCGAAGAATGTAAAAGCATTGGGAAAAAAATTGTTTTGTCTAATCTAAATGTTCATTTAGAGCAAATTCCGGACGGGATTTTCTTTGATAAGTATGATCCTGAATCACTTGCTACGGTTTTGGAACTAAGTGAATTTAATGATATTTCTGCATCGTCTTCCTCTGTTGAGGAACGAACAAAGTTTTTAGCCAATCAATTTTTACACTTGTTAAGAAGTTTTTAATTTTTTATATAAATGTGACAAATAATTTGGAAGATTAAGTTTTAAAAAATATAAAATGTTTTCTATTTTTCAATGAAAATTATTTTATTGACAATATTAATTTTTGATGAATATGTAGGGTCGTATGAAAAAAGCACTTATTACAGGTATTACGGGGCAAGATGGTTCTTACCTAGCGGAGTTTTTATTAGCAAAAGGTTATGAAGTTCATGGAATTAAGCGCCGTGCTTCTTCGTTGAATACTCAGCGAATTGATCATTTGTATCAAGACCCTCATGAACCAAACCCAAAGTTGAAACTGCACTACGGTGATTTAACAGACAGTTCCAACTTGACTCGAATCTTGCAGGAAGTTCAGCCCGATGAAGTTTATAATTTGGGGGCTCAATCTCACGTTGCTGTATCGTTCGAAGCTCCTGAATATACGGCTGATGTCGATGGTACGGGGACGTTGCGTATTTTAGAAGCTATTCGTCTTCTAGGTCTTGAAAAGACAACCAAATTTTATCAGGCATCAACTTCAGAATTGTATGGTTTAGTGCAAGAAACACCGCAAAAAGAAACCACGCCTTTCTACCCACGTTCTCCATACGCTGTGGCGAAAATGTATGCTTACTGGATCGTGGTTAACTACCGCGAGTCTTATGGCATGTACGCTTGTAACGGAATCTTGTTCAACCACGAATCACCGCGTCGTGGTGAAACCTTTGTTACTCGTAAAATTACTCGTGGTTTGGCAAATATCGCACAAGGTTTAGAGAAGTGTTTATACATGGGGAATATGGATGCATTGCGTGACTGGGGTCATGCTAAAGATTATGTGCGTATGCAATGGATGATGCTTCAACAAGAGCAGCCAGAAGATTTTGTGATTGCTACTGGGATTCAATACTCTGTTCGTCAGTTTATCAAATGGTCTGCTCAAGAGTTAGGTGTTAAGTTGAAATTTGAAGGCCAAGGCGTTGATGAAAAAGCTATTGTCACAGCTATCGAAGGCGATAATGCGCCATCGTTGAAAGTTGGTGATGTTGTGGTGCAGATAGACCCGCGTTATTTTCGTCCAGCTGAAGTAGAAACTTTATTAGGTGACCCAAGTAAAGCGAAGCAAAAGCTAGGTTGGACACCAGAGATTACGGTGCAAGAAATGTGTTCTGAAATGGTTTCAGCAGATCTTAAAATAGCTAAGCAACATGCCTTTATGAAAGCGAATGGCTATGAAGTACCTGTGGCACAGGAGAATTAATAGGTGAACCTAGATTCAAGAGTCTTTGTGGCAGGTCATCGTGGTATGGTTGGCTCGGCTATTATTCGACAGCTGAAAAGAAAAGGTTATCGCTATATTATAACTCGTACTTCCTTAGAGTTGGATCTTACAAATCAAGCCGCAGTCGCTGTTTTTTTTGCAGAAGAAAATATTGATATGGTCTATTTGGCTGCTGCAAAGGTTGGTGGTATTCATGCCAATAACACTTATCCAGCCGAATTTATTTATCAAAATTTAATGATAGAAGCGAATGTCATTCATCAAGCCTTTACTCATGGAGTGCAAAAACTTTTGTTTCTAGGTTCTTCGTGTATTTACCCTAAGCTTGCTGAACAACCTATGCAAGAATCTGCATTATTAAGCGGATATTTAGAGTCTACTAATGAGCCATATGCCATTGCCAAAATCGCTGGTATTAAGTTGTGTGAGTCCTATAATAGGCAGTATGGTGTAGATTATCGTAGTGTTATGCCAACCAATCTTTATGGACCAGGGGATAACTATCATCCTGAAAATAGCCATGTAATTCCAGCTTTGATTCGTCGTATACATGAAGCAAAAGAGCAAGGTTTAAGTGATGTCTCTATTTGGGGGACTGGTATGCCAAAACGTGAGTTTTTGCATGTCGATGATATGGCAAAAGCTAGTGTTTTTATAATGAACTTAGATAAATCAATCTATTGTAATCATGTGGAACCGATGCAGAGTCATATTAATGTGGGTACTGGAATTGACTGTTCTATTCTAGAGGTAGCTCAAACTATTGCTAATGTGATTGAGTTTGAAGGACAAATCAAAACCGATCCAAGTAAACCTGATGGTGCACCGAGGAAGTTGATGGATGTCGATCGACTTCGTCAATTAGGATGGGAAGCTGAAATTAAGCTGGATATTGGGGTTCGAGATGCTTATGAGTCGTTTTGTAAAAATATAGATAATTTGAGAATGTAGTATGAATTTTATAGGGAATCAGGATTTACCACTGATTAGTATTATTACTATTGTTTATAACGATGTTGAGAATATAGAGAAGACGATCAAAAGCATTTTGGAACAATCATATAAAAATATTCAATATATTGTTGTTGATGGTGCTTCTAGTGATGGTACCAAAACTATACTTGAAAAGTATAAAGATAATATTGATGTTTTTATTAGTGAGAATGATACGGGTATCAGCGATGCTTTTAATAAAGGGACTAAATTAGTAAAAGGTGATTATATAAATTATATGAACTCAGGAGATTCTTTTATAGATGATAATTCTCTTTTAAAATTCGTACATGCTATTGTTGACTCAAATTCAGATGTTGTTACCGCTTTTTCAAGGTTTTCAAATTCTAGGATACCTAAAAAAGTAGTATCGAATACTTCATTTATTAATAAAAAATCTATGATTTCACATCAAGCCTCTTTTATTTCAAAAAAACTATTTGATCAATATGGCTTATATGATGAGACTTTTAAAGTTCGTATGGATTATGAGTTTTGGCTGAGAGTTTTGCCACACTCGACGCTATTTTTTATAAATGAGACTCTTGTTGACTATGCTGATGGTGGGATAAGTGGTAAAAATACCAAGTTGAACTTTGATGAAGAAGTTCGTGCTCAAAGAAAAAATTTAAATTTTATAAAAAGAGAGTTTTATTTTGTTGATAGTACTTTAAGATATATTTTAAAAAAAGTTTTAAGTTTCTTAAAAAAGCTTCATAAAAAGTGAATTCTTTTAATTTTTTTTTCTTGGTTTTAATTGTTTCTTTATTAGGGGCGGATAAACTTAGTCTTTCTTTTTTTGGCGTTAATTTAAAGCCTGTTTTTATTTTTCTTTCAGTGTCTGGGGTTGTTTTTTTACTGAAGAGAAAAATATTATTTTCTTTTCCCGAATTGTTTTTTTTGTTTTTAATTTTTCTGGGTGGAACTCTTTCTTTATTAAATAGTTCTAAAACACATGTTGGTATTTTTTATAATATTTGGGTGGTTTTTAACTTCTTTTTTGTTTACGGATTTTTTAAGGTAATATCGGAACAGTATGGTTTTGAAAATATAAAAAAAATATACATATATAGCTTTAGATTTCAGATAGTTTTTTGTTTGCTTCTTTTTCCTTTTTTTCATACATATGATTATAGATACAGTTTTTTTTACTATGAACCATCTTATTTTTCAATAGCATCTATCCCTTATTTAGGGTTCGTTTTTCATGATTTCTTCAATAAGAAATTTAACTTGAAGGACTTGTTCTTTATTCTAGCTCTTTTGTTAATTACCAAATCTGCAGTTTTGATTTTGATTTTGATTTTGATGTTTACAATGTTTTTTATATTCTATAAAGGCATTTATCTAAAGTCAAAAATAAAAATTATTTCTACTGGTTTTTTTATTGGTTTTTTTTCTTTGTTCATTCTTTATTTTATTTCTCCTGACAATCTAATTTCAGTTACACTTAATAACATATTAGAGTCCGAAAATAAACTTGAAGCAATTTTTTCGAGAATGGGGAATCGAATCCCTAGGATACAATTAGTCTGGGCATTTATTTGTGATTATTTTCCTGGAGGAGTAGGGGGAGGGAATTACAGGTTTGTTAATAAGGACTATATCTCACTAATAGATTATAGTTCACTAATAGATTATAAATCTCAAAAAGGTTTTTCGATCAGTATAGATGTTTTTAACCCCATAGGGCTTCCTGCAATTAATATTTTTTTGGAAGCATTTTCTGAAATGGGAGCTCTAGGTGGTACCGGTTTTATTGGGTTCTGTTTATATATATCTTTTCTTTTATTGAAAGATTTTTCTAGAGGCAGTAATTCTGTTTTATTTATAATAATTTTTGTATTTTTTCTTACATTGTCTATTGAATCTAGCTATCTAAAGTTATCTCTTTGGGCTTTTATGGGTTGTGTTTCAGGTATAATATCTAATGAAAAAAAACGTTGTATTTGATACTAGATGGTTAAAAAGTGGTGGTATTGGTCGTTTTTGCAAAGAAATGAAGTCTTCAAACAGCTTAAAGAAATGCCGTTTTTTAAAGGGTGATTTATCCGACGTTTTTTCTATAAAGGATATATATTACCTTTTCAAAATAATTTTGAAGAATGATTTCTTTATTACGCCAGGATATAATTCTCCTGTCTTTTCAAAAGGAAAGGCTATTGTTACGCTTCATGATCTAATGCATTTGAAATTTCCTAAATATTCAAGCTTTAAAAATAAAATTTATTATAATTTCATTGTCAAAAGAGCTATTAAAAGTGCTCCATTAGTTTTTACTGTTTCTGAGTTTACTCGTAAAGAATTAGCAGAATGGGCTGATATTCCTTTAGAAAAAATAGCAGTTGTCCCAAACGGAGTCGACCATGATTATTATCATGCAGATGTAGTTCCTATCGCCAGGCCTCGCCCCTATTTTTTCTATATCGGTAATAATAAACCCCATAAAAACTTGATAAGCCTTATTGAGGCTTTTTCAGAGTCGTCACTTCAGTGTGAAGTTGATCTTTTAATTTCTTGTTCTCCTACTAAAGAGTTGAATCTATTGATTGATAATTTAGGACTATCTAGTCATGTTATTTTTCTTTCGGGTATAGATGAAGATGAATTACCTAATTATTATAAGGGAGCTCTTGCTACTGTTGTTGTAACTTTATATGAAGGGTTTTGTTTGCCTATCTTAGAGTCTATGGCGGTAGGAACGCCTGTGATAACTTCGAATATTACTGCTATGCCAGAGGTTGCAGGAGGTGCTGCAATTTTAGTTGATCCTTATCATATTGATTCCATTAAGATGGCGTTACAGTCTATTTCTAATGATAAGAATTTACGTTTAAC
Source organism: Marinomonas colpomeniae (assembly GCF_014803385.1). Lineage (GTDB taxonomy): Bacteria > Pseudomonadota > Gammaproteobacteria > Pseudomonadales > Marinomonadaceae > Marinomonas > Marinomonas colpomeniae. Next base: position 745,699 of record NZ_JACYFC010000002.1, read on the forward strand.
CCTGAGTGAAAAAGGGTTAATTAGAGCGAAAGAATTTTCATGGGATAAATCTCGTATGTTATGGGATAAAGCGTTACTCCCTATTTTGGAGGGAAAATGAAAGTTGCCATTGTACATTATTGGTTGTTAAACCCTCGTGGTGGAGAAAAGGTGGTAGAGGCTTTGTGTGAACTTTATCCTCAAGCTGATATTTTTACTCATGTGTATGAACCTGAAGTATTTCAAAATAGCGTGATAAGCCAGCACTCTGTTAAAGAAAGCTTTATTAGTCGTCTCCCATTTGCCAAACGGTTTTATCAGAATTATCTTCCTTTCATGCCTCTTGCGTTAGAGCAATTTGATTTGTCCTCTTATGATTTAATAATTTCAAGTGAATCAGGCCCTGCTAAAGGTATTATACCGGCACCTGGGCAACCTCATATATGTTATTGCCATTCGCCTATGCGTTATGCATGGGATATGTATCATGAGTATCGTAGTCGCTGTGGTTGGTTTAAACGTTTATTAATGGTGCCATTATTGCATTATATTCGCCGTTGGGATCAATTGAGTTCTATGTCAGTTAGCCATTTTATCGCAAATAGTGAGTTCGTCTCTGGTAGAATTAAAAGTTTTTATCATAGAGAATCAGATGTAATTCACCCTCCTGTTGACTTTGACGCATTTCAGCCTTCTTATAGTGCGCCCGAAGATTATTATTTACTTTTAGGTCAGTTAGTTCCATATAAGAAGGCTGATCTTGCTGTACGTGCCTTTAATCAATCTGGTCGCAATCTAAAAGTAGTGGGTGAAGGTGAACAATTTGAGGAACTTAAGAAATTAGCAAGTGATAACGTTGAAATACTTGGTCGTAAACCCTTTGATGAAATTAAATACTTATTAGCGAATTGCAAGGCGCTTATTTTTCCTGGTGTGGAAGATTTTGGGATTGTTCCGTTAGAAGCCATGGCTTCTGGGAGGCCTGTTATTGCTTTTAAGAAGGGTGGTGCTTTAGAAACTGTGAAAGAAGGTATTTCAGGTGTCTTTTTTGAATATCAAACAGAAAATTCTTTAAATAATGCGGTTCAGTTATTTGAAGAGTGCTCTGATGATTTTAAATCCTCAGATATTAGAGAATACGTTGAAATTTTTAGCAAGGAGAACTTTAAGAAGAAGATATCTAGTTTCGTGAGAGATATTGAAACTCGATAGCTTACGCATAAAAGTGCCGAATTAAGCGGCATTTTTATGAATAAAGCCTTTCCAAAAAGTTAAGAAAATAATTTTTATATCAAACCATACTGACCAATTTTCGATGTAATAAAGATCATACTCAATACGTTTTTTTAGATCTGTATCTCCGCGCCACCCATTAATTTGAGCCCAACCTGTAATTCCTGCTTTTACCATGTGTTTTTGCATATACCCTGGGATTTCGTGTTTAAACTGCTCCACAAAAATAGTTCTTTCTGGTCTCGGGCCCACAATAGACATGTCACCTTTTAATACATTAAGGAATTGGGGTAATTCATCTAAACTTGTTTTACGTATGAATTCGCCGAATCTTGTTACCGACATACTACTTGCTCCTCCCCAAGTGACACCGTCTTTTTCACAATCTTCCGCCATAGAGCGGAATTTAAGCATTCCGAATGAACGACCATTCCAACTAATTCGCTCTTGTCTATAAAAAATTGGACCTGGTGATGAAAGTTTTACACCTATAGCGAGTGCCAACAGAATAGGACTGATACCTATTAAAATTATGCTAGAAAGTATTTTATCCTCTATTGATTTTAATAGACGGTTTTTTCCTTCTAGCATATGAGATGTTGAGAGGTTAATTACAGGTAACCCAGCAACTTCTGTCATGGAGTGGTTTAGTAATTGAAAACCAAAGATATCTGGTACCATGCGAATAGTTACTGGACTTGTAGCCAATATCGACTGGACTTTTTCCATACATGCGAATTCACTTATAGGCAGTGCAATCCATACTTGATCTATATGTAGCTCATTAATTAATTTATTGATATCATTTAGATCGCCTAATGTTGGAATTTTTTTAACTAATAGATCCTTTGCTGTTTTATCTCCGTTATTAATAAAGCCTTTTACAACAAGTCCCATTTCAGAGTGCTGACTCAATTTATTTGCAACATTTTGCCCTAGCTCTCCATCACCTATAATTAACACTCTTCGAATGTTGTAGCCTTTTTTCCTTAATTTTCCAAGAGTACTTCGTAGTGCAAAACGGTAAGCTAAAATTAATATTGTAGATGAAAGTAGCCAGCTGAAAATCCAAATTCTTGAGAATAAATCTGAAGACTGTGTCATAAAACCACTAATGATAAGTAGCAAGAATGCACTTACTGTCGAGCTCAAAATGCATTTTATTTCGAAACTAAAAGGCGCTCCTCGCCATGTGCGGTAGGCTCCGTAAAAAGAGAGGCTAGCAGCTCCAAGTAAAACACCAAGGAGAAGAACATTTTTATACATTATATTCATATCGAGATGAGAAAATTTTAGCCAAAAACTGAGAGTTCCGGCTAAAAATAGGATTGTTACATCTAGACCCCTTAATATAATGGTTAGAGATGTGCTGTGTTCTTTTAATGTAGGTCCGTTTTTCACTAAATTCTCATTCTGTCTATTATGTATATTTTTTTATAAGCTTTAATGTTAACAAATAAGTACCTAGAGATCATAGTACTGATACCCGAGTTAATAGAGCATAGTTGGTTTGTTATCCAAAAAAATCTGTATAAGAATTTTATATCTATGATTTTGATAAACCATTATGGATTGGAAAAATAGCTGTGTAAAAACTAGATGGTAAGCTTTGTTAAAGTGGGAGTAACTAACAGTAGTTTGAGTCAGTTATTGAGGTATCAGAATATTATAAAAAGAGAAGCTAGTATCATAATACTAGCTTCTCTTTTTTACTGTTTAATTAACTATTACTCGGCAACGCTAGTTTCTTGAATTTCGTGTAGTTCAACCACAAACTTAAGTGCTGCATTTGCTGGAATTGGTCCAGTTCCACCAGGGCCGTAAGCTAGGTCAGATGGAATGTATAATTCATATTTTGAGCCAACAGGCATAAGTTGTAAGCCTTCCGTCCAGCCAGGAATTACACCATTAAGAGGGAAGGTAATTGATTCTCCACGATTGTAAGAACTATCAAATACGGTGCCATCAATTAGACTGCCTTCGTAGTCCACTTTTACAGTATCTTCAGCTGTTGGCATATCGCCAGCGCCTTTTGAGATGACTTTATAAAGCAAGCCAGACTCTGTTTTGATCACGCCATCTTCAGCTTCTTTTTCTGATAACCAAGCTGCTGAAGCAGCGATTGATTCTGCGGCTAATTTTTCTTGTTCAAGTTGTGCTGTCGCTGCTTGCTCTTGTTGGTAGTCTTGGATGGTTTTTGTTACTTCATCCATTGTCATTTGACCTTCTGTACCATCGAAGGAATTTTGAAAGCCAGCCATGAATGTCTTCATGTCTAATTCAGAAAAATCTTGAGCCATACGAGCGCCAAACATAGTACCAATGCTATAGCCAAGGCGTTGTTCTTTTGAATCTAGAGTGATGGTGCTGTCATCTGCGTATGCAACAGAAACCGAAGACATAACTAGTGCTGCAATAAGAGTTTTTTTCATAAGAAAGTGTTCCATTATTTTGTTGATTTATCACTTAGTGATCTAAAGTATTCAGACCGAATTTGATTTGCATACTGTTTCGATTAGTATTTTATGCGCAAAAGCAAAGCAGAAACAATGATATACGCTTTGTACTTCGTAAAACCAAATCTGTTGATACTGTTCTAACATAAGGTAGGTTGTTTATGCCAATTTTATGTTATCCCTTTATCAAAGCGACTCCTTCACCTGTACACTTTGTTTGAGTTTCAAAAAAGAAAGAAGTTCCACAAAGTACAAAACGTGAAACAAGACTAATCTGCACTTCTCTTGCTAGACAATCGTATTTACACAGCCATGACGGTGTTTGCTAAAGCTGTTTTGTTTATCTGTTGGTTTTTACGGTATGTTGACATTTTATATCTATAAAAGTCATCTGTAATCTTAAGATGATATACCTAAAAATAAGGGAATCAGTATTGGGCAAAGAATACTCATAATAAAACCGCTGGCAATACACACGGGAACGATTTGCGCGCCGTGAAATTTTCCTAACATGGGCAAGGTGAAGTCCATTGCTGTTGCTCCGGAGTAACCAACCGACATATGGCTGTTTAATCTGGCTAGAAAAGGAATAAGCATCAGAGCAAGTATCTCACGGCAAAGGTCGAGTAAAAATGCAGTGGTGCCGAGCACTGGATCGCCTAAACCTGTGATTAAAATTCCTGACAAACTATACCAACCAAATCCAGAAACAACGGCAAGCCCTTGATTCCAAGTAAGGTCTAATACCCAACTACCAATCCAACCAGCAACTAACGTCGTAGTTATGGTAACCAGTGCGATGATCACACCTTGAGAATTTAAAAACAGTTTGCGCAATTTGTAATTGCCTTGCCTTAGCTGGCAACCAATTAAAAATAGTAGAAAATACAAAAGATAAGTAACCAGTTCGTCGACACCTGTTATCCAATCTTTGCTGAACATACCAATCACCATACCAGCAATGACCCAAGCAATGGTTTTTACCGCATCCATTAAGGCATGGCTTTGTTTACTTTTTGGCTTCTGTGATAAATGTTCAGCGTGTGTGCCGCCAAAGCGCAAGCCACTTAAATACAGGCCTGACAAACTGATAATGCTGATTAACACAAACATAACAACAGCTTGGTAGCCAGCCACAAGCAGTTTTTCAGCGAGATTATCTAATGCACCAAGACTAAAGCCGATTAAGCCTAAGATGACGTAAACCAATTGCTCTAACCATTTTGCGACACGAACAGGTGAGAATAATTTGATGTTTACCCAGTAACCAAAAAGCAGCGCGATGAGTAAAGGGCCAAGAGTAGCGAGAATTGTCATACGTAAAAAGTCATCCTAGACAGTAGGTTAGGTAGATTATATTTTCTCGATATTCCTTGTTAAAAGCAATCGAACTCAAGGGAAAGCCTTGATTAAAATAAACTCATTGAGCGATGCAATATTTGCTTCTAAATGATAAATTACCGCGCCTACCTTTGTATAAAGTTTTTTCGAAAGCTACCTTGGGAAATTTCCTTGGAAAGCCTCTTGATAAGGACTTATGGATTGATGTTTTTAGTAAGCGGCGGTGATGTGTGTTTAAGCGTTTTCCTGTGTTAAAAGAAGTCCTTCATTTATTGTTCCCCATGGTACTGACGATGACGTTGGAATTGTCCATTAGCGTGGTCGATACCATCATGCTAGGGCATTACAGCGCGTTGCATTTGGCGGCAGTGGGTTTGGCATCGAGTTTGTGGTTACCTGTTGGTTGTTTTTTGATTGGCGTAACATTTGGTATTACGCCTCTGGTGACCCGTCATTTACATGGTCGACAACCTAAACTTGTTAACCTTTATATGTCACAAGCGGTTGGATTGTCTGTTGGTCTTGGAATACTGGCGAGCTTATTGGTTGTTCTTGTATTACCTCACCTTGCCAGCATGATGGCGACAGAAGACGAAACGCGTCAGGTCACCGTGAATTATTTGTACATCTTCGCGCCAGCTTTGCCTATGTTGGCTTTAATGACAGCGTATAAAAATTTGTTTGAAGCGGCAGGCCGCCCTGGTTTTCCGCTTTTTGTGGCAAGTACAGGGTTGGTATTAAACGTTTTATTTAACTATGTGCTGATTTTTGGCAAATTTGGTTTTCCAGAATTAGGGGCGGAAGGCGCCGCATTAGCGTCGTCTTTGTCTTTGTATTTAGCGGTTACATTCTTTTTTGTTTACGATCGATTTATTAATAAATCACCTTTATTCACTCGTTTGGTGTGGCGTTACACTCGAAAATTTAATATTTTGCTCAACGTAGGCGCACCAGCGGGTTTGGCATTTTCTTTTGAAGTTGGTTTATTTTCTTCTATGACTTGGTTGATTTCGTCTTTCGGCGACTTAGCTCTGGGTGGAGGTCAAATTATCATGTCTTACACCTCTTTCTTGTTTACGCCTATGATGGCGATGAGTGCGGTAACCGCGATAGTTGTTGCTAAGGCTATGTCAAAAGAAGGCGTGGAAGGTGTTAAAAAACGTATTCGAGTAATTGTGTCCTTGGGCTTTGTGTATGTCTCTGTATGCTTCACGATCACACAGTATTTTCATAACGAGATTCCATATATTTTCAGTAACAATGCAGAAGTAGTGGCATTGGCTGCGAGCCTTTTGTTGATTTCGTCTTGTTATCAATTTCCTGACATGTTGCAAACCATCTTTACTGGTGCGCTTCGAGGCTTCCGTGATACTCGTTCTTCAATGATTGCCTTCGGTGTGTCTTTATTTGGTTTGAGTATGCCGTTTGGGTATTGGTTGTCTCATTACAGTCCTTGGTCAGAAACGTTATCATTGAGAGGGTTTTATATTGGGCTAGGAGCAGGTCTTATCTTACTAGCAACGATACTATGTTTTCGTTTCCAAGTGGTATTGCGCAGATATGAAGGTAAGCGAATTACATCGCCAAGAGAAGTCGCGTAATAGATATATTGCAGGTTAGTTCTTAAGTGGGTTCGGAAAAATAAAGAGTTTTTGATAATAATAAAGAGACGAAGTTAGACAAAAAATCCTTTGATTTTAAAAAACTATGTCTTGCCGTCACTGTTGACGATAGTAGGCAAGATATAGCTGTCTTGTTTCATTGTCTTTAAGGCAAAGGTTATTATTGAAATGGGAGAGGGTGTTAACACTTACCTAAACGCTCTCGTTCGGCCCAACGTAAAGCCGCCCAAAAATAAACAATAGGAAATGCATACATCATCACACCAATGTTATGGGCAAACATAACTTGAGTTAATCCAAAATCCATATAGCACATGGGAACTAAAGCCCCAGCCATAGCGTAGGGTTTTATATTCCAATCATCTTTATATTGGTTTATTTTCTTCATGAAAAGGCGTAATGGGATCAAATAAACCATTAGAAGAAATGCTAATCCAACAATTCCTCTGTAACCGAGAGCATTAAAAAATTCATTATGAGCATGTCCAAATCTTATTAACTTAGGGTTTATGAGTTTCTCTTCTACAAGCCACTCTTTTTCGGTAATACTACTGTGCTTACCAGCACCTAAAACAGGGGACCTTTGAAACATGTACCAAGCGGCTTTCCACATTTCAAAACGCATACCGACTGATGTTTCAACACCATTTCCATAATGATTAATATTACTAACAGCTTCATTAATACGTTGTTTTATTCCTGTCTTTGGAGACAAGACGGCAGAAGATAAAAGAGTAGTTAGTATCAAGACAATTATTAACCAAGTTTTTTTCTTCAATAAGAAGCGGCTTTGCCAAAATATAAAAAAACCTATTAATGGTAGTGCAACCCACCCACCACGAGATGCGGATAAAACTGATGCTCCAATACCACACAGACCACCTATCAAGGAAAGCGCCAACCAGAAATGTCGCTTATGAGATAGAAAAAAAGTCGATGCCACAAAACTCAACATTCCCAACATCATGCCAGTATCACCGAACATAATAGGGTACTCTCCACCTTTGGCTCGTGGATAGCCTAAAATTTGACGTTCGTAATAAGCTAAGCCAAACCCTAAAATACTACCAATGACAACGCCATACCAAAGCCAGACTTGATGGTTTTTAGCTTGTAGTAAGAGTAGCATCACAGGTAAAACAAGAATGAATCTTGAAGGACGATCTAAGTCTCTTAGTCTAAAACCATCAATTAGAACAAAAGCAAACATGCTTAGTCCGAAAGCAAGAAAAGCATAAATAAGACGCTTATCATCATCTTCTAGCTCGAAAAATTTAGGTTTCAAATATATTAAGCTAGCGGATGAAATAAATATTAATGAAGTCGCAACTCCATAGCCATTTGGAATGCCAATTGATATTGCAAAAGTGAGCCCTGCAAAAAACCAAACAAAAACAAAAAAGACTTCTCTTAAAATCACTTAAACAACCTTTGAAAAATGTACGTTCAATATAATTCACCATGTTCTAACCATACAAACAATAAAAGTAGAGCGGTTATATACATGTTCTTAAAATATTAGAATAGAAAAGAGTACTAAACTAAAAGACGTGGTATTTTATGGAAATAAAATGCTTGATAGTAGTGTTTTTTTAGCTTTGTTTGCTTTATTTAGGCATGTAGGGAACCTACCTTAGTTTATTAGGCAGTAGTTCCTTCCCCAAAGTACACTTTTTAACTTTGCAGTTTTGGCTGAGTCGTGTGTTCTCCTAGGTTAAATAAAGTTTTCAGGAAATTGAGGTCATGGTTCTGAAAGCCTCTTTACCTTGGTCACCGATATAAAGTGAAGCGCATTGTAATAAAGGCAGGTAAAAAGCTAAATATAAAAATCCATCGACACAGTGAAGAACACGGGGTGGTTGTGTAAGGTTCCGAGAAAGCATAAAAAGGTGAAGATGCTATCGTTTGTTTTTGTGATCGATATGGACGCTAAGTCATGGTGAAAATAAAATACATAAAAATTTAAACAAAGGACTTTGTTGTACCTTATGATGGTATTCCTCTAATACTAATATTTAATAAGTCATTAGCGCGTTGATAATGAAAAATGGCTACTTATGTCTTTTTAGCCGTTAATTGTAAATAAAGGATTTTTAATGTTAAACAATAAGACGGTCCTTATCACTGGTGGCACAGGGTCTTTTGGCAAGCAGTTTATCGAAACCATATTGGCTCGCTATCCCGATGTAAAAAAAATTATTGTTTTTTCCCGCGATGAACTCAAACAATCTGAATTACGTTTAAGCTACCCTCCTACTAAATTTCCACAATTACGCTTTTTTATTGGCGATGTTCGAGACAAAGAGCGTGTGAAACAGGCATGTGAAGGTGTTGATGTGATTATACATGCCGCCGCGATTAAGCAGGTTGATACAGCGGAATACAACCCAACTGAATGCATTCGCACCAACATTGATGGGGCTGAAAACGTGATACGTGCGGCTCTGGAATGTGGCGTTACGAATGTAGTCGCGTTATCAACAGATAAAGCCTGTGCCCCTATTAACCTTTATGGGGCAACCAAGCTTGCTTCCGATAAGCTTTTTGCTGCTGCGAACAATATCAAAGGTTCAAAAGACATTAAGTTTAGTGTTGTTCGTTACGGCAATGTTATGGGGTCCCGTGGTTCTGTGATTCCTTTTTTCCTAAGTAAACGAGAAGACGGTGTATTGCCGATTACCCATGAAGAAATGACGCGGTTTAACATCTCATTACAAGACGGTGTTGATTTGGTGATGTTTGCAATTGGTCATCATCTGGGCGGCGAAATTTTCATTCCAAAGATCCCATCTTATAAAATTCTAGACGTTGCAGCAGCGGTTGCACCAGAGTGCAAAACAGAGATCGTTGGCATTCGTCCTGGTGAAAAACTGCATGAAGAAATGCTGACAGAAACTGACTCAATTAATACGATTGATTTAGGCGATAAGTATGCGATTTTACCTTCTGTTTCTTATATGTATTCAGAAGCCCAGTTTTTAGCTCACCATAATGCGCAAAAGGTTCCGTTTGGCTTTAAATACAATTCAGGAACGAACACAGAGTGGGAAACGGTTGAGAGTTTACGTGCGTTAGTAAAAGAGCATGTCGATCCAGCATTTAAAGCATAGGAGTGACTCAATGATACCTTACGGAAAGCAGGATATTATTCAGGCAGACATTGATGCTGTTGTGGATGTGCTCAAATCTGATTTTCTGACGCAAGGTCCACAGGTACCTGCTTTTGAGAAGGCATTGAAAAATGCAACGGGTGCTGACTATGCACTTGCTGTGAATAGTGCTACCTCTGCTTTGCATATTGCTTGTTTGGCGCTCGATTTAGGTGCTGGAGATATATTATGGACAACGCCTATTACCTTTGTCGCATCGGCTAATTGTGGATTATATTGTGGTGCAGGGGTGGATTTTGTTGATATTGATCCAGCAACTTACAACTTATGTCCTCAGGCTCTTAAACTCAAACTAATTGAAGCCAAAGAACAAAATCGTTTGCCTAAAGTATTGGTCGCTGTGCATTTATGTGGTCAACCATGTGATATGAAAGCGATTCATGTGTTGGCGGTTGAATTCGGTTTCAAGGTGATTGAAGACGCTTCCCATGCCATTGGTGGGCGTTATCTAGACAGTTCAATCGGTTCATGTGAGTTTAGTGACATTACGGTATTTAGTTTTCATCCAGTAAAAATAGTCACTACCGCCGAAGGCGGCGCAGCATTAACGAATGATGACACACTTGCGAATAAAATGGCGCTTTATAGAAGTCATGGTATTACGCGCGATGAATCGTTAATGGAAAATACGCCCCATGGCAGTTGGTACTATGAACAAGTTACGTTAGGTTTTAATTACCGCATGACAGAATTGCAAGCGGCTCTGGGTGTTTCACAAATGGCGCGGTTAGAAGAGTTCGTGGCGACTCGTCATCGTTTGGCATCACGCTATTATGAAAAGCTTAATGATTTGCCAATCACCTTGCCTTATCAATTACCAAATACCTATTCGGGTCTGCACTTATTTGTTATTCGCATAGATTTGTCTAGGATTTCTAAAACACATAAATACGTGTTTGATGAATTAAGAGCACAAGGTATTGGTGTGAATCTGCATTACATTCCCGTTCACCTTCAGCCTTATTATCAGCGAATGGGATTTAAGCTTGGGGACTTTCCTCAGGCTGAAAGTTACTACACGAATGCTATTTCCTTGCCTATGTTTCATGGCATGACAGATGAACAGCAAGACGAAGTGATCTGTAAATTAACTGATATTTTAATGGGTAAGTAATGAATATAGCCATCATTCCTGCTCGTGGTGGGAGTAAGCGAATTCCACGCAAAAATATAAAGGCATTTCACGGAAAGCCTATGATTGCTTATTCCATAGAGGCGGCCTTAAAGAGTGGTTGCTTTGATCATGTGTTGGTATCGACGGATGATGAAGAGATTGCGTCCATTGCTTTGCAATATGGTGCAACAGTGCCTTTTATGCGTCCAGCAGAGATATCTGACGATTACGCAACAACATTAGATGTTATCGCCCATGGGTTAACCTGGTGTCAGCAAAATCAAATGGATATTGAAAATGCTTGTTGTATTTATGCCACAGCTCCTTTCATTAGTGCATCAAGTATAAAAGAGGGCTTGTCTGCACTTGCTGGCGATAACGTCCGTTACGCGTTTAGTGCGACCAGTTATGCATTTCCAATACAACGTGCTTTAAAAATTAATCCGCAAGATAGAGTCGAGATGTTTCATCCTGAACACTTAAATACTCGCTCACAGGATTTAGAAGATGCGTACCATGACGCTGGCCAGTTTTACTGGGGCAAAGCACAAGCATTTTTAAATAAAGAGCCTATCTTTGGTTCAAATTCGAAGGCGGTGCTTTTACCTCGTAAAAGAGTACAGGATATCGATACTCAAGAAGACTGGGAGCTGGCAGAAGCCTTATATCGAGTTATTGAATGTTAAAGGTTGTTATTCGTACTGACGCTTCTTTGCATATAGGAAGTGGTCATGTAATGCGTTGTTTGGTCTTGGCGGACGCACTTAAAAGAGCGGGTCATGGGGTGACTTTCCTAACACGCCCCCAGAAAGGCGACCTTATTCGCCTTATTAAAAAACGTGGTTTTTCTGTCTGTGAATTAAGTCAGCCCTTGCATTGGTTAGAACCAAAAACAACATCCGATTATGCCGCTTGGCTACAGGTTGAGGAGTGGCAAGATGCACAAGATTGTATGTCACAGTTAAGCCATGTGGATTTGGTTGTTGTTGATCATTATGGCATTGGAATCAAATGGCATCAGATCGTTAAATCTCAGTTTCACGGTAAAATCATGGTGATTGATGATTTAGTCAGAGAGCACGCTGCAGACCTGATCGTCGATCAAACATTATTAAGAAATCCCAATGAATACAAACCTTTAAACCCAACTTCCCAAGTTTTATCTGGGACTGACTACGCCATCATCCATCCTGATTTTGCCAAACTTCACACTGGTGCTCTTGTTAAATCAAAAGATTTTGAAGGTAGACCTCGAGTATTGGTTTCAATGGGTGGTGTGGATGCGCCCAATGCAACATGGCAAGTCTTAAAAGCATTGAAGCGAGACTTCCGTGAGCCTCCTTTGGTGACTGTTTTGCTAAGTGCGCGGGCTCCACATTATCAAACAGTTAAGGGGGTCGCGGAACAAGAAGAAGATTGGGTTACTCATATTGATTTTGTCGAAAATATGGCGGAATTTATGGCTCAATATGACATGGCTATAGGAGCTCCCGGTTCCACTTCTTGGGAGCGCGCGTGTTTAGGTATACCCAGTATTATCATTGCATTAGCGGATAACCAACTTACCATTTGTAAAAAACTTTCTGATGTCGGTGCCGCCATTAGTATAGATCTAGACTCCATTGATAAAGATTTAAAGAGTGCATACCAACAGCTATTGGCTAATTATGATCAGATGAAGAAAACGAATCTTGCATTATGTGATGGCTTAGGCGTGGATCGTATTGTCGAAAATATCGCGCTACTTTTTGATGACGTATTGCAATTAAGGTGTGCCTCGTTAAAGGATACGCAGCAAGTGTTTGAATGGCAGTGCGCACCTGAAACAAGACAGTATGCTTTAAACAAATCTGTGCCGAGCTTAGCAGAGCATCAGGCTTGGATGGAAAAGAAAGTCTCTAATTCAAACGATTATTTTTACATCATTGAAAGAGTGGATCTAGCCGAAGATTATCTAGAAGCTGTGGGTGTTGTCCGTTTGGATATGACCAAGAGTAATACTTACATTCTTTCTATTTTTATCGCCCCGACTCACTTTGGTAAAGGGTTCGCAAAGCAAGCTTTGAGTCTATTAGACAAGCAACATCCAAGCATTAGTATCAATGCTGTGGTACTCAAAGAAAATACTGCATCCCATGCGCTTTTTCATCGAGCAGGTTATATAAAAATAGATGAAGAAAATTATATTCGGCCGTCAATAGAATGAGGTACATATGAACGAATTTATTACCATCGATGGCAAAAAAATTGGCCCAGATTACGCCCCTTATATCATCGCGGAAATGTCAGCGAACCATAATGGCAACATAGAAAATGCTTACAAAATAATGGAAATGGCGAAAGAGTGTGGTGCGGACGCTATAAAGCTACAAACCTATCGACCAGATACCATTACCATGAAAAGCGAATCCCCTGAGTTTTTAATCAAAGGTGGCTTGTGGGATGGAAAGACGCTCTATGACTTATATGAAGAAGCTCACATGCCATGGGAATGGCATAAGCCATTGTTTGAGAAAGCAAAGGAATTAGGCATCACGATCTTCAGTTCACCCTTTGATTTTACTGCGGTTGATCTGTTAGAAACACTGGATGCTCCAGCGTATAAAATTGCTTCTTTTGAAGCGATTGATTTACCATTGATTGAATACGTTGCGAAAACCGGTAAGCCAATGATTATCTCCACCGGTATGGCGAGCGAAGAAGAAATTCGTGAAGCGGTAGAGACAGCTCAAAACGCAGGGTGTAAAGAGCTTATCGTCTTGCATTGTGTCAGTGGTTATCCTGCCCCATCGGAAGATTACAACTTAGCCACCATACCTGATATGGCAGCACGGTTTGATGTGCTTACAGGCTTATCAGATCACACAATAGACAATACAACAGCGATAACATCCGTGGCTCTGGGAGCGTGTTTAATAGAGAAACACGTTACCTTAAATAGAAGTGGCGGTGGTCCTGACGACAGTTTCTCTTTAGAAAAACCAGAATTAATACAACTATGCCGAGACAGCAAAATCGCTTGGAAAGCACTTGGCAAAGTGAATTATGAACGAAAAGAAAGTGAGAAAGGTAATGCTATCTTTAGGCGCTCACTTTATGTTGTTAAAGATATTGCCAAAGGTGAGCTTTTTACGCATAACAATATCAGAAGTATCCGGCCTGGCTATGGTTTGGCTCCTAAGTATTTATACGACGTGATCGGCACTGTGGCGAATAAAGACATAAAAGCAGGTGTAGCTTTGACAAGTGATCTGATAGAAGACAATACTTTGTAAAATGACTGACCGCATAATAAAAGTTGTTATGTCTAATTTAGAGAGGTCTTATGTCAAACATGTTGCTAATAGGATGTTCTTTTGAATCCAGAGTGATTTTACTGTGAAAAAATCGAAGGCATAACTGGCGAAGGTATTGTTTTTTTGTTTCCAAATTGTACTACATCGTTATGAAGGTAAAAGAATTGCTTCACCCTGATAAGTCACTTAATAAATGTATCGTAGACTAGGTTGTCAAGCTGATAAAAAAGATTAAATAGTTTTAAGATTTAATAAAAGGATTAAGTATGAAGACGATTTTAGTAACAGGTGGCACAGGATTTATCGGTAGTCATACTTGTGTTGAATTGTTGCAGCAGGGTTATTCTGTTGTTGTGGTTGATAATCTATGTAACTCCAATGCGGAAGTACTAAATCGAATTCATGCTATTTCTGGTGAAAATGTGGATTTTTATCACGTGGATTTACTTGATAAAGCCGCACTTGACTCTATTTTTATTGACCATGATATTGATGCAGTTATTCACTTTGCAGGTCTTAAAGCGGTTGGAGAATCCACTCAAATTCCTTTGTCTTATTATCATAATAATTTAACTGGAACTTTGAATTTGTTGGATGTGATGGCAAGTCATAATGTTTTTGATTTTGTATTTAGCTCATCCGCTACGGTTTATGGTGAGCACAATCCGATTCCTTATGTAGAGCATTTTCCGCTGAATTCAACCAGTCCGTATGGTCGAACAAAAGTTATGATCGAGCAATTTCTTCAAGACGCTTTTGTATCTGATCCTAGATGGAATGTCTCGTTACTGCGTTATTTTAATCCTGTAGGTGCCCATCCAAGTGGTTTGATTGGTGAAGACCCAAACGGGATTCCTAATAACTTGATGCCTTTTATTACTCAAGTGGCAGTGGGGAAACGGTCAAGTTTAAGTGTATTTGGTGGCGATTACCCAACACCAGACGGTACTGGTGTAAGAGACTATATCCATGTGGTGGATTTGGCATTGGGGCATATCAAGGCACTTGAAAAGCTTGCAAGTCAGGCTGTGAAAAGCATTGATGCTTATAACTTAGGTGCAGGAAAAGGCTCTAGTGTATTAGATGTAGTACGTGCTTTTGAAAAGGCATCTAATAAAAAAATCCCCTACGAAATTATGCCGCGACGTGCTGGTGACATTGCTGAGTTTTATGCTGATCCGCAAAAAGCAGCTGACGAACTTGGTTGGGAAGTACAACTGTCGTTAGAAGAAATGTGTCGAGATGCTTGGCACTGGCAAAGCAACAACCCTAATGGATATGTTTTAGAGTAAACTCTAAGTCACAAGTTAAAGGTCTTACATTTTTTAATTAACTCGTCGATGTTCATATTCATTTCTGTGCTGTCGGCGAGTCGGTTGATTTCGCTGTCGCGGAGTTGGTCGTAGTCAAAGTGATGGGCTTGGTTGACGCCGGCCCATTCTAATAACGCGTTGAGTGCTTCTGGGTGATCAAATACACCATGGAGATAAGTGCCAATGATGTTGTTATCTTCTGAGACAAAACCTTCTTCTTCACCGTTTTCTAGGGTCGCAAAGTGGTTTACTTTATTTGAGAAGTGCGACACACCAGAATGAATCTCATAGCCAGTAAGTTGACTAATATGCTTGTCTAGGTTTGGGGTATCTAGGTTAGAAATGTCTAGATTAAGAGTTCCTTGGCGTTGTTTGAGTTTTTTGTCTTCCTCTAAGACGGTTTCCATTGGAATAAAGCCAAGCCCCGCTGATTCTGTATTGGCCTGTTGGTTTTCTAATCCTAATGGATCCAGCAGTTTTTCACCCAGCATTTGAAAACCACCGCAAATCCCAATGATTTTTCCACCGTATCTTAGATGTTTGTTCAAATAGTTTTCCCAGCCTTGGTTACGTAAAAAGGAGAGGTCACTTTGTACGCTTTTGCTACCGGGCAAGATTATCAAGTCTGCAGGTGGAATGGCTTCGTTAGCGCCAACTAAAGTGACTTGCACATCGGGGTGAAGGCGTAACGCGTCCCAATCTGTGTGATTACTGGTGCGTGGCATGATTGGAATGACGATATTGAGTTTCGTGTCTGCATCAGTTTTAAGTGGGCTTTTGGTGACGGCATCTTCGGATTCAAGATGGAAACCTGTGAGGTAAGGCAAAACGCCTAAAACGGGTTTGCCTGTACGTTTTTCTAACCAATCTAAACCGGATTGCAACAAACTAATATCACCACGAAAGCGATTGATGACAAAACCAATGACGCGATCTTGCTCGCTCTGGCTGAGTAAATCCAATGTGCCAACAAGGTGAGCAAATACCCCGCCTTTGTCGATGTCGGCAATGATGATTACTGGGCAATCAATGCTTTCTGCAAACCCCATGTTGGCGATATCGCGAGCGCGTAAATTGATTTCGGCTGGGCTGCCAGCTCCTTCGATCAATACGGCGTCGTATTGTGCCGCCAGTCGATAATATGAGTCTAGCGCCGCTTCTTTGGCGACACTCTTGTATTCATGATAGCCAACGGCGTTCATATTGCCAATGGCTTTGCCTTGGATAATGACTTGTGCGCCCGTGTCTGTGTTTGGTTTTAACAGAATAGGATTCATGTCTACGTGAGGTTCTAAGCCGGCTGCGTAGGCTTGTACGGCTTGTGCACGTCCGATTTCATTGCCATCGTTTGTCACTGCACTGTTTAAGGCCATATTTTGTGGCTTAAAGGGTGCGACTTGAATGCCACGTCGAGCAAACAAGCGACACAGTGCTGTCACTAGGGTACTTTTTCCTGCGTCCGAGGTGGTGCCTTGGACCATTAAACTAAAAGCTGGCATTCAGTTCATCACGCTTTAAATCAATAAGATGATAGAATTCTACCTTACCTTGTTATCTTATTAAGTGAAAAAACGACCTATATTTATGATCCTTTCTCATTCAGACAGTATTTTTACTGATTTCTTTGGAATATTGTCGACCACAAGTTTAATTTTATTGGCAGCCTTGGTGCTTGACCGCTTATTGGGCGAGCCGAAAAATTGGCATCCGCTTATTTGGTTTGGTCGCTGGGTAGACCTTTGTCGTCAATATACTCAGCTACCTTTGGAAGCCGATCAACAAAGACAACGTATTGGCGGCATTCTGGCTTGGTTACTGGCCGTGATGCCTTGGCTGCTTATTTTATTGGCTATGTTTTGGTTATTACCTGATTGGCTAGATAACCTTTTGTCTGTTGTCGTGCTGTATTTCGCGATTGGTTGGCAAAGTCTACGAGAGCATGCGTTGGCGATTTATCAGCCTTTATCTTCTTCACCTCTGACACCTGAAAAACTCGATGAAGCACGTCTCGCGGTCAGTTATATCGTCAGTCGAGATACGAAAGCGCTAAATGAATCCGACGTGGCAAAAGCGGGTATTGAATCAGTGTTAGAAAATGGCAGCGATGCGATTTTTGCACCGATTTTTTGGTTTTTGATACTCGGCGCGCCGGGTGTGTTGTTATATCGACTAGCGAATACATTGGATGCCATGTGGGGCTATAAAACCGAAGATCTTTTGTACTTTGGCTGGTTTGCCGCACGTTTTGATGATGTTTTGAATTACGTGCCAGCACGATTGGTTATTTACAGCTACGCAGCTTGTGGCAACTGGCATAAAGCGATTCGCAGTTCTCGCCGAGCCTCTGCACGTTGGAAAAGTCCAAACGCTGGCCCAGTTATGGCGGCGGGTGCCGGTGCCTTAGGTATTTTATTAGGTGGCGAAGCTCAGTATTTCGGTAAAACGGAAACCAGACCCGTTCTTGGTGACGAAGAGAGTGATGAAACGTCAGGGGACAGTAATAAACCAGAGCCTAAACATTTGAACGATGCTATTTTGTTGGTGGATAAAAGCGTGTATTTGTGGGGGTTGATTATATGTCTTCTAGTATAGTTTTTTCAGGTGACGTTTCTTCAGATAAAAAACCTTCGAAACTCAACGCCGCTTCACCAAAACACGGTGGTGATTTAGCCTATTGGCAGCGAAAAGTAGGCAATGATGCGCTGAATTGGTTAGACCTGTCTTCCGCCTGTAACCGTGAACCTTGGCCGGTTCCTACAATAGATCCTGAACTTTGGATGACGTTACCTGATCAAACTGCTTTATTGGATGCCGCTGAAAAGTATTACGGGCATCGTCCGAATGCAGTTGGAGCTGGTTCGCAGCATATTATTGAATCTTTACCTTTGTTAATAAAAGAAAGCCTTCTCATTAAAGCAAGCCGATCACTAAAAAATAACATCGTTTTTGTGCCGAGAATGGGTTACCAAGAACACGCTTTTGCTTGGCAAAAGTGGGGATTCGAATTGGCTTATTACGATTCGATTGATTCCTTGTTTGAACAAGCGTTTGCGGTTGCAGTGATCATTCAGCCTAATAATCCGACAGGCGAGTGGGCGAAGACAGAAACATTGTCTGCTCTGGTTGATCATAGTGAACAGCAAGGTGCGAGCCTGATCGTAGACGAAGCCTTTGTTGATTCTTGTCCAGAGCTTAGTTTGTTGGCTCAACGAAATAACGATCAATGGCCTGAGCCTTTATTTGTGCTGAGATCGGTTGGTAAGTTCTTTGGTTTGGCGGGCGCTCGGGTTGGCTTCGTTTTTTGTGCTGACAAATGGCAGCAGGTTTTAAAAAATTTAATGGGGCCTTGGCCTGTGGCGACACCAAGTTTACATTTAGTGAGTTTGGCGTTTTCTGATGTGGAATGGCAAACACAAGCATTTGTCTCTCTGAAACAGCGTCAATCTGCTTTTATCGAACGCGTTATGCCGAAATTTAATACTATTTTTGATTCCCAAGACAGTACGCTGAATGCCTTATTTATTACTTGGCATCTAGGCAGTGATGAGTATGCTAAGCAGGTTTTTACTATGTTGCATCAGGTTGGCATTCACACTCGTTTAGGTGAAGGTTGGATCCGAGTAGCACTGCCTGCAATGGGTGAGATGGAAATGCTAGATAGAGCGCTTATTCGGTTATTAAAAAGTGCGGGAAATATTGAGTTCAAAAGAGGAGAGCTAGCATGAAGCATTTAGTGCTTGGTGGAGTTCGTAGTGGTAAAAGTGCCTTTGCTCAAGAGCAAGTGGCCACCTCAGGTAAACCAGTGTGTTATGTGGCAACTTCCCAAGTGTGGGATGACGACATGGAAAAGCGCGTTCAACGGCATAAAGAGAATCGTCCTGCAGAGTGGCGTTTGATTGAAGAACCGTTAGCGCTTGCGGATGTTTTGAACTCACTTAATTCACCAAACCAAGCCGTGATTGTTGAATGTTTTACCTTGTGGCTGACGAACTTACTTTGCTTGGAAGACGAAGCGCGTTTAGTTAAAGAGAAATTAGCACTATTAAGCGTCGTCGAAAATTTTCAAGGTGACTTAGTTTTGGTTTCCAGCGAAGTCGGTTTGGGTATTATGCCGATGAATGCTTTAGCACGACGATTCGCGGATGAAGCGGGTGAAATGAACCAAGCCTTGGCTAAATTGACCAATCGGGTAACTTTAGTTGCGGCAGGGTTGCCTATGCCGTTAAAATCCACGCTTTAAATTTTAAAGTCAAGAAAGAGTCACTTTGAAGCTGTAAGCTGACTGATCTAACGACTAACTTCCACTTATAGAATCATAGGAACCACATGACCCCTTATTCAAAAGATTTCCCTGTTTCATGGGAAGAGTTACACCGTAATGCACGTGCCCTGTCTTGGCGTTTACTCGAGCAAGGTCCCTGGAAAGGTATTATTGCGATTACTCGTGGTGGTTTGGTTCCTGCTGCTATTTTGTGTCGAGAAATGGACATTCGTTTAATCGATACGATTTGTGTTGTTAGCTACGAAGATGGTGAGAAAGGTGAGGGTGCTACTAAACAAGGTGAGCTGAACATACTGAAAGGTGTTGAAGGTGATGGTGAAGGCTTCATCCTAATTGACGATCTTGTTGATACTGGCCGCACAGCTCAAAAAGTACGTGAAATGTTACCAAAAGCACATTTTGCTACCATTTATGCGAAGCCTGCTGGTAAACCATTAGTTGACACTTTTGTCACCGAAGTAAGTCAAGATACTTGGATTCGATTCCCTTGGGACATGGAATATACATTTTCTACTCCACTGGTTAATCGTCAAGACACTTAAATGCTTCCTTTTTACTGTCAGATTTCAGTCATACAGCATAAAGAATGAGAGAATTTGCAAAATTACACAAATCTCTCATTCTTCTTACGCTTTTTTAAGCTAAATTTATCTATAGGGTATATTCATAGAAGTGCTGCTGTTAGAGCTGTTATGTTTATGATGTCTAATTTTTATTGGTCTTTGGCTTAAAGACACGAAAGGACTTTTTATGTGGCAAGTGTTAACTCGATTCATTTTCACAAGTATTTTATCTATTTCCATGATGTCTCTTCCTGCTTGGGCAGAAGGCACTATTGCTCGTGCTCAATTTTCTACAGATGTCATCGACAGAGAACCAATTGATGACATAGGGCCTACCGTAAAAGTGGAGTATGGTGAAATTCAGAATGTGTATTTTTTCACTGATTTACGAGATATGTCTGGTAGTCAAGTTGTCCATAGATGGAAGTTGGATGGCGATGCACAGGCTGATGTTGCCTTTGATATTGGTGGCGATAGATGGCGAGTATGGTCAAGTAAGCGATTGTTACCAGGATTTGATGGGACGTGGAGTGTAGACATCGTGGTTGATGATCTGGTGGTAGAGAGTCATTCATTTGATTATGTGGATGATTACTAAGAAATAAGACATGCTTTATTATTGAAAAACCTTCATTTTTTATCAGTAAATTATGAATAGCTATTAGTTAGGAGTATGTATGCCTCATATCCGTGTTCGTGGATTATCTTTTGATGAATTAGAGACAGTGTCGGACATTCTGATTGAAAATTTAGCGGAAGTAACTGATACACCGAATTCTCATTTTACCCTCGAGTATCAATCAACTACTTATCTTGCTGTGGGTGGCGCTTCTCCTGCGTATCCATTTTTTGAGGTTTTGTGGTTTGATCGAGGCGATGATATTAAGAAAAAAGTTGCATTGATTTTCGAAGAATTATTTCGACCGCTTGTAGACAGCGGGCAGGATATAGCTGTTTTGTTTCATGATCATCAAGGCAAAAACTACTATGAAAACGGCGAGCATTTTTAATGCCTAATGTTTGAATTACTAGATCTTATTGTTTGTTTTTAAAGTAACTTTATTTGAAATGAAAAAATGGCGAATAATAGAAATATTATTCGCCATTTTTATTGCCTAATTTTTTCTACTTATCTCTGGAATTCGTACACACTACCGAGATTGAGAATTTGTGTTAATTCATCAAGCGCCGTGTGGCTTTCCAATAATAATTGGGGGTCGGCTAGATCTGCTTCTCTCAACTCATCGCGATAATGCTTGTCTACCCACTGGTTTAAGCGTTCAAATAATGTGTTGCTCATCAAGGTTGATGGATTTACCGCTTTACATTCTGCGTCCGTTAATACGACTCGTAAACGCAAACACGCTGGACCACCACCGTTGCTCATGCTTTGCTTGAGGTCAAACATTTTGATTTCATTGATTGGTGATTGTCCTTCCACCAATTCATTTAAGTAATTCCAAACGGTGCTATTATTTTCGCATTCTCCCGGAACCACAAGTACCATATCGTTATCGCCACGGCTCAATAATTGACTATTAAACAAATAAGACTGAACACAATCTTCTATAGATATTCGATTGCTTGGCACTTCAATAAGATGAAATTGAGATGCTCTGTCGCCCCAAGCTTTTAGTAAGTCTTGTTTCATTTTTGCAGTATCTAGAAACGCTTCCTGATGATAAAAGTGCGTATTTCTATTACCAACAGCAATGACGTCGTTGTGGAAAACGCCAGCATCGATGACCGCAGGGTTTTGTTGTGCGTAAACCACTTGTTTATCAGATAAACCATGAGCGCGAGCAACCGCTTGAGACGCTTCTAAAGTATGACGGGCTGGGAATTTGGTTGGCCGAGGCGAATCTTGGTTAAATGCTTCCATTCCATAAACAAAGAATTCGATACCTTGCTCACCATATTGATCACAAAAACGAGTGTGATTGGCTGCACCTTCATCACCAAAATGATCGACGTTTGGTAAAGCATTGTGATGGGAAAAGTGTATTTCATCTTTAAATGTGGCTTGTAGTATCGCCCCTGTAGTTTCATGCTCAATAGAGCGATGGAACTTGTTAATCAAGTTTGCTGGTGTGAAATGGACACGCCCGTCACTGGTATCTCCACTTGGCGAGACTGTGGCTGCGTTGGCTGTCCACATACAGGAAGCAGAGCTTACCGCCGCTAATAATTTAGGAGCCTGTTTAGTCACTTGTTCTAGTACTTTTGTATCAGAACCTGCGAAGCCAAGTTTGCGTAGGGTAGGAATATGTGGGCGTTCGTGTGGTGCTAATACACCTTGCACAAAACCCATATCCGCCAAGGCTTTCATTTTGGTTAAGCCTTGTTTCGCTGCGGCTTTCGGGTTGGAGGCACGAGTTGAGTTATTCAATGAAGCGACATTACCAAAAGAAAGGCCGCTGTAATTGTGAGTTGGTCCCACTAAACCGTCAAAATTGGCTTCTGTTGCTTTATTCATAATAACTTCTCTGTCCATTGTTGATCACTGCTAGTACTTAAATGGTTAAACCGTGGCCTAGTTTCTCTGGCATGGTTAAGCTGTCTGCTTCAATACTTGAAACAGGGTAAGCGCAATAGTCAGCAGCGTAGTAAGCGCTCGCTCTGTGGTTGCCACTTGCACCAGTGCCACCGAAAGGTGCATTACTGGATGCGCCTGTAGTTTGGCGGTTCCAATTGATAATGCCAGCACGGCTATGTTGTAAAAACCACTCATACTCGGTTTTATCATTTGATAATAAACCAGCGGATAAACCAAACTGAGTATTGTTAGCGATAGTCATAGCTTGACCCAATGAATCGTAACGAATCACGGTAAGTAGAGGGCCGAAGTACTCTTGATCTGGTAAATCATCAAGCATGTTAGTCGCGTCAATAATACCTGGAGTGACAAAGCCAGTTTTGCTGTCACCTCGGGTCATTTCTAACAAGGGCTCTGCGCCCAGTTTTATCAGTTTTTGATAGGCTTGTAGCATGCCATCAGCAGCTTGTGCTGAAACAATTGGCCCCATGAAAGGCTGCTCATCAGCGTCATAACGGTCGATTCGTAAGGCTTTAGTTGCTGTGATCAGTGATTGTAAAATGGTATCTCCATGAGTCCCTTTTGGTAAAAGTAAACGGCGTGCGCAAGTACAACGTTGTCCGGCTGAGATGAAAGCAGATTGAATGATTTCATGAACCGCCGCTCGTTGATCTGCAATTTTTTCAGAAACTAATAGAGGGTTATTTCCACCCATTTCTAATGCCAAAATTTTACCTGGATGTCCGGCAAAATCTTTATGTAGAATGTGACCAACTTGTGGGCTACCGGTGAAGAACAAGCCATCAATACCTTGATGATTCGCTAGAGCAACACCTGTTTCTCTTTCGCCTTGAAGCAAGTTCAGTACACCTGCAGGTAAACCGGATTGTTCCCACAGTTGAATAATAAGGTCCGATGTTGCGGGCGCTTGTTCGCTTGGCTTGAAGACAACCGTATTACCCGCAATAAGTGCTGGAACTATGTGACCATTCGGTAAATGTCCCGGGAAATTGTAAGGACCAAATACCGCAACGACACCATGTGGACGGTGACGTAATTTCGCTGTTGCGCCTGGCATAGGTGTGGTTTTCTCACCTGTACGTTCATGATAAGCCTGTTTTGATATGGCAATTTTACCCACCATAGCAGCCGCTTCTGTGCGCGTTTCCCAAATTGGCTTGCCAGTTTCCCGGCTAATGACGGTAGCGATGGCTTCACTGTTTTCTTTTACTAAGGCTGCAAAGACATCAATAATAGCAAGACGTTCTTCAAGAGGGCGGTTTGCCCATGCTGGAAAAGCATCGCGTGCGGCATGAATGGCTAAATCAACTTGCTGAACTGTGGCGGTGTTCGCTTGCCATACTAGACTGGCATCGGCAGGATCGATAGAACGTAAAATATTGCCTTCGCCTTGTAGCCATTGGCCATTGATATATATGGCTTGATTCATAGTGACCACTCCTTTTAAGAATTAGATGATAATTCAACGATACGAATAGAATCTTCGGTTTTGATACAAAGGTTGTCTGCTTCTTCCTGAGTTAAAGTCATAGCAGTATCTGGCGGTATCGAACTTTGAATTAAGATACAGCGAAAGTCAGTCACTTTAGCGTTGGATACAAGATAATAGCTGCCTTCTCCTGCTCCTTTTGGTTGGCCAATGTTAGCAAGGCACAAGCGACTGTCTCGAACTGCTCGAATGTCTTGGACTCTGGCTTCTAAACTTGGGCCGCCATCAAAAATATCTACATAGTTTTCGTAACGAAAACCTTCCTGTTCCAAAAGGCGACGAGCTGGTGCAGTGTTTGTATGAACTTGTCCTAAAACGTCTCGAGCTTCTTTTGGTAGTAAATTGACGTAAACCGGATTGTTTGGCATTAATTCAGCGATAAATTGTTTGTTGCCTTGGGAAGTAAGTTCGTCAGCTTGTACAAAGTCGATAGAGAAAAAATGACGGCCAAGGCTTTCCCACAAAGGTGATACGCCATTTTCGTCGCTTACGCCCCGCATTTCAGCAAAGACCTTCTCTGTAAAGCGCTCAGGAAACTGCGCCATAAACATAAAGCGCGCTTTAGATAGTAGCTGCCCGTTTTTAGAATGACGGTAGTTTTCTTCTAAAAATAAAGTACATATCTCACTGAAACCTGTGAAGTCGTTATTCAATATAAGAGTCGGAACCGCATTGTGAACGCCGAGTTCTCTTGATGCATGAGTGATTGTGCCTAAGTGATAGCTGTAGAACGGCTCTTCTAAACCAACCGTTGCCAATATGCCACATGTACCAACGATATCGCCTGTGGTTGTGTCTTCAAGCACCATTAAGTAGTCTTCGTCTGTTGGTGAGCTAACATTCTCTTTGCAGAATGAGCGTACGGCACCATTGATTTTTTTTTGTAGAGTGGCTTCATTTGCGACCAAAGAGGTAAAGCCTATCCCTGTTTTTTCTGCAAGTCGATAAAGCGACTTCAGGTCATTTTGATTAATAGGACGTATGACCATCATGATTGTAATCCTCTAAGATCCAGTAAAATTGCCGTGTAATTGTTAGATAATGTTATTTCAATGAAGACAACAACATTGTTATACACAATAAAAACAGTGTTTAAAGTGTAGCCCATTGAATGCGATGGCCCGGTGAAACAGCCAACCTTTCTTGGGTTGCTTGCTCTAGGCCTAACCCCGCAGCTTGTGGTTCAGCAGGAGCGGCTGTCACTCGGAAAGATTCTAAGTGACCAGCAGAGACAATGTGCATCGCGCCTTTTGATATCTCAGTCAGTGTTAATGCCTTACCTGATTTTTGATTGGCGATGGTATTCAAATTTTCTGTACGAGCTTCAATGGTTGGACCCGCATCAAAAATATCCACGTAGCCACGAAATTCAAAACCTTCTTCCAAAAGTATATCTGCACTTTGGCTCGACTTTTCGTGTATAACTCCAATCGCATCCTGTGCAGCTTCAGGCAATGTTGGAACGTAAATGGGATAGCGTGGCATCAAATCAGCGATAAAATGTTTATTACTTATTGCAGAAAGATAATCGGCTTTTTGGAAATCCATGGAAAAGAAGTGTTTTCCAAGCGCATCCCAAAAGGCCGAATAACCATGTTTATCACTTTCACCACGTAATTCGACAAATAGGCGCTTAGTGAAACGCTCTGGATAACGTGCAATAAAGAGCAATCTAGCTTTGGATAGCAGTGCCATAGCCGTCGCATTTTGGTGAGCTTTATCAACCACTAGGGCAATAAGTCGACTAGTGCCACTGTAATCATGGCATAAAAAAAGCGCAGGAATACGATTGTGGATTTGTAATTGAGGTGAAGCGTGTACTACTTCATCAATACGATAGCTGTAAAAAGGAGCATCATTACCAACGATAGCGTCTATGCCACAACAACCGACAATTTCATCCTTACTGGTATCAACCAAAACAAACAAGTAGGATTCATCTCCTGGCTGTATGACATCTGTTTGCAAAGAGCGACGCGACGATGCAATTTTATCATTTAAGCGCTCTCTATTTGCTGGAAAATTTGTGATGCCAATACCTGCCTGTTGAGCAAGACGTTCTAGTGCGGGAAGATCTGCAAAATCCACAGTGCGTACTAGATACATATAAAAATCCTGAAATCAGTTAATTAGGCGATTATGTGTTCAGTATTATTGCTGAGTTATAGGAAGGGTGTAAGAGTAAAACTTTCTAATTAGCGACAAGTATTTCTGGATATTGGCTTGTTATAGTCGATTTTTTAAAAGTATAGAGAGTTAAAAAATGAAAAAAGGCGTTTATCAGCATTACAAAGGTGCAAAATATTGGGTCGAACGTGTGGTAAAACACAGTGAAACTGAAGAAAGCTTGGTGATTTATCAAGCCTTGTATGGTGAGTTTGATTGGTGGGCTAGACCGTTAAGTATGTTTAAAGAAAGTGTCGATATAAATGGAGAGAGTATCCCACGCTTTGAATGGTTAAAAGCCGAACGTAACTAGGGATAGTCTTTATGAGAAAGCAAGGTAGGGAGCATTTAATAGATAAATCAATTGGGTGGATGCATCCAAGGTGATTCACGCATAAAGTGAATGATCTGTTCTCTTAACCAGCGATGGGCCAGGTCGTTATTGAAGCGTTCATGCCATAAAATATGAATAGGAAGTCGCCCTGCGTTCTCATCTAAATCAATGACTTCCTGTGGTATAGGTAAGATTTTCACCGGAATCATACAGTTGTCTTTGCACATGATTTTTAAAAACAAATCACCAATAGATCGAGATGTTACTAGCGCCATGCCTTGCTTCACTGCTTGCATGGTTGCCATTAGGCTATCTGTTTCTAATGTCGGTTTAAGAATATAGCCCTGTTGTTTCAGTTTTTGTTCTGTTCTTGTAAAAGAGCTGTTCCGATTGTGGCGCCAATTTGGTTTCACCACTTTGTGCTCAAGTAGTTCTTTTAATGACACCATTTCTTGGTGAAACAAAGGGTGAGCTTCGCCAAGTAGAATGCATGCTTCCATGTGACCAACCAGTTTGCTGCGAATATTTCCCGGTGTGTCATTTATTCGCATAATGCCAAGATCAACATGACCTGAGATTAATTCGTCAAACTGTGAGTCTCCCCACGCGGTGATCGCCAGCCTTACGTTTGGTGCTTCATCTTGTATTGAGGCTAACAGCGGTTCGATAAAATTTTCTAAATCTCCTTCATCAACACGAAGTTTAAAGCGGCGATCTAGATTTTTTAAATCTAAAGCGTTTGGACTCATTAACTCAGAGAGTGAGTTTAAAATTGGTTGAATCATATCGTGTAATTCAGCCGCTCGTGCTGTGGGGGTTAACCCATATGCTTGTCGAGTAAATAAGGAATCTTTAAACACATCTCTTAATCGCTGTAAGCTTTTGCTAAGGGCAGGCTGAGTAACCCCTAACTTCTCAGCGGCACGAGAAACACTGCCTTCTTCCATGATGGTAGTAAAAGCAACGAGTAGCTTGATGTCTAATTTTAAAATGTCATTTAGGAGCATAAACTTCTCTATAAAGTAGAGAGAAAAGAAGCCTTGAAGTGTTAACTTAACAAGGCTTCGTCTCATTTTTCAGTGAATAGAATAACTAGAAATCACGGTGTGAACGATATTTTACGCGAAAAAGAAGCGAGTAAAATACAGGTACTGCAATCAAGGTTAAAATGGTTGCAAACCCTAGTCCAAACGAAATAACAACCGCCATTCCTTCAAAAAATGCATCAAACAATAATGGAATCATACCCAAAATAGTCGTCACTGCCGCCATACAAACAGGGCGCACACGACTAACAGCTGAGTTGAAAATTGCCTCGTATTTTTCAGTGCCTTGTTCAAGTTCGAAATTAATTTGATCGGCTAATACGATACCATTTTTTACTGTCATACCGGATAAACTCAAGAAGCCTAGCAAAGCCATAAAGCTAAATGCTGAGTTCATCACAAGTAATCCAGTGGATACACCAATCAAGGCCAAAGGCACACAAAACCAAATAGTCAGCGGCACACGAACCGAGTTAAATAACAACACGGTAATGATGAACATGAACAGGTAACCCATTGGCAGCGCGCTGAAAATGTTAGCTTGTGCATCTGTACTGCTTTCGTATTCACCACCCCATTCTAGGCTGTAGCCTGGAGGTAATTCGATAGCTTCAACATCGCCACGAATACGACCAAATACAGCCATAGCGGTTTCATCACCAAGAATATTTGGGTCCGCCATAACGGTAATCGTACGTTTACGATCAAGACGTTCGATGATTGGATTTTCCCACGTAGTTTCAAAACCTGATACTAAGGTTGAAAGCGTTACATATGAACCAGAAGACGGACTGTAAATCTGTAAGTCTCTAATTTGGTCAATAGACAAACGCTCGTTTTCAGGAACGGTTTGCATGATAGGCAATAAATCTGTGCCTTCACGGTATAAGCCGATACGAGAACCAGTGAAGTTGGTTAGCAACACATTATCCAAATCTGTCTTACTGATGCCTAAACGACGTGCTTGAGCATCGTTAAAGATAGGGCGAAGTACCTTAACTTGCTGGCGCCAATTGTCTTTAATACTTTCTAATCCACCATCTGCACGATATATTTCTTGTACCTGAGCACTGTACTGACGTAGTAATTTAGGGTCTGGTCCACTGATGCGTGCTTCAATTTTGGCACCACTTGCTGGCCCTAATTGCAGACGCTGCAATTTCACTTCTAACTCTGGATAGTCTTCCTTCATTTTGAAGTAAAGGTCAGTCAATAGCTGTGGAATGATGTCTTTGTCTTTAGTGCGAACAATAAACTGAGCATAGCTTGAGTTCGTTTGCTCTGCGTTGTAAGTCAGCATAAAGCGGAGAGCACCTTGACCTGTTGTTGATGTGACGTACTCGATACGTTCATCTTTTAACAAGTCTTTTTCAATGGCGATAACTTTCTTGTATGTGTCTTCAATATGAGTGCCTTCTGGCATCTGCACGTCCATGTAAAACATTGGCGTGGTAGAGGGTGGAAAGAAAGCTTGTTTCACAAATTGGAATGCCCAGCCAGAAGTAAATAAGCAAGCAAGCAACAAGACAACGGTTGTCCAACGATAATGCATGGCTTTGTCTAATAGCCATTTATAACCTGTGAACATGAAACCTTTATAGGGGTCTACTTTTGCTTGCTCTTCTTCATTGTTATCTGTTTTTGCAATGGTTTCTTTGAAAAATAAGTCACAGAAAAATGGTGTCAGCGTGATCGCAGTAATCCAACTCAAAAATAGTGAAATCAACAATACATAGAATAAAGAGCCAACAAATTCACCCACCGCATCTGGAGATAAGCCGATCGGTGCGAAAGCGGTAATCGCAATAACAGTAGCGCCCAACAAAGGCCACTTGGTTTGTTTTACTACGGAACTTGCCGCTTGGACTTTTGTCATGCCGCGTTGCAAACCGATGAGTATGCCTTCGGTCACAACAATGGCGTTATCCACCAGCATCCCGAGCGCGATGATCAACCCACCTAACGAGATCCTTTGCAGGTTGATTTTGAAGTAATCCATTACAATAAAAGTGCCAAGAATGGTCAACAACAAAATCAAACCAATCAAGATACCAGAACGAACGCCCATGAAAATCAATAGCACGAGGATAACGATGCCGACTGCTTCTGCAAGATTCAATAAGAAGTTAGAAACAGAACGATCCACTTCTTTTGACTGGAAATAAATCGCATCCATTTCCATACCAATTGGCTGCTGGTATTTTAACTCTTCAATGCGTGTTTCTAAGTGCTCACCAATTTTTACTACGTTAACACCAGAAGAAAAAGAGATGCCTAACAGTAATGATTTTGCACCATTGAAATTCACCAGGTGAGATTGTGGGTCAGTATATTCCCGTTTGATCGTAGCAACGTCACTTAGACGAATTAAGTTACCATCAATTGGTTTACCAACAATCAGGTTTTCTAATTCAGAAATATCGTTGAATTCCCCCGTTGGACTAATACGAATGTACTCGCTGCCTACTTTAACGCGTCCTGCATTCGATACGCTGTTTTGGTTTGCCAATAATGTTTGTAATTGGCTAGGCGCGATGCCCATGTTTGCTAGTTTAGATCGTGAAATCTCGATCGTAACCTGTTCATTTTGCTCGCCAGCAACACTCACTTTGGCGACCCCATCCACTAGAACCAATTCACGCTTAACGTAATCAACGTAGTTTTCTAGGTCTTTATATGGATAGCCGTCACCATGAATAGCAAGCATTACGCCGTATACATCGCCGAAATCATCCAACACCATTGGGGTGCTAACACCGCTTGGAAAAGTACCTGAAATGTCACGAATTTTCTTACGAACTTCGTCCCAAATCTGCTTCAATTCCTTGGCGCGATAAGTGTCTTTAATGGTAATTTGAACTTTTGAATAACCTGCTTTTGAAGTGGACTTGATTTTGTCCACATAAGGCAAATTCTGAAGCTCACGTTCAATTGGATAAGTAACTTCTTCTTCAACTTGCTCTGGCGATGCGCCAGGGTAAGTAGTGATGACCAAAGAATCTTTGATCGTAAATTCAGGGTCTTCTAATTGACCAAGACTAGTGAAAGCCAAAGCACCACCAATCAGTAGAATCAAAGTTACCATCCAGCTGGTAACTTTACGTTTCATGAAATACGCTGCAATATCCATTATAGACCTCTCTCACGTGTCCAAGGACGAACTTGCATTGAATCTGTGAGAGTGTGAACGCCTGCAGTAACTACTTGATCGTTTTCTTTAAGCCCTTCTAAAATTTCAATAGAGTCACCGTGTAGAACACCAAGTTTTACTGCACGAGCTTCTACTTTTTGAGTGCTTTCATTGAAAATCCAAACGGAACTTTCTGATTGTCCTGTTGTTGTGTTTTCATGACGTAATACGGCTTCAACTGGCACAGTGAAATGCTTTACTTCACCTAATAGTTGGTTTAAATCCATATCAACATTTGCTGTCATACCAGGTAAAAGAGTGTGCTCTTTGTTGTCTTCACGTATTAGGCTCAAAGTCACATCATATGCTTTGGTGTTTGGGTCTGGCGTCGTTTTATGTTCTTTATAAATGCCGAATAATGTGTCTTCAGGAGCAACGTCCACAATAACTCTTGGGGCGTAGTTTAATTTCGTTGAACGAATGCTAACAACTAGGTTTTCAGGTACTTGAAAATCTACTTCTAATTTATCGATGTTTTGTATGTGCATCAGCTTTTGTGTTGCACCAACGTATTGAAATTTTTCTGTATAGACAGAAGCGATTACTCCGTCAAAAGGAGCATAAACCTTAGTGTATTTAAGTTGATTCTTTGCGGTTTGAAGCGCGTTGTCAGCTTGATCTAATGTCACTTTTGAAGAGTCATATTGAGAACGTGTTGTTGCATTTTGCTTTAACATCGTCTGAATTCGTTTGAATTGTGCTTCTGCTAATCGCTGGTTTGCTTGAGCTAATTCAATTTGCAATTGAAAGTCAGTCGGATCAAGAGTGGCTAATAAATCTCCTTTATTAACTCGTTGTCCGGACGTTATATCTAGCTTGATAATCTGGCCGCCTACACGGAAAGCCAAATCGACTTCTTCACTGGCTTGTAATTCAGCAGGGAAGCGACGGATATTTACCGCATCTGTTGATTTTATGGCGAGAAGTTTGACTGGACGAATGATTTCTTTTTCTACAGTGACATCTGTTTCACTTGTTGAACAGCCAGTGATTAATAACGCTGTGGTTACTACAAAACCAACCATCATATTTATGCGCTTTACGCGATTCATTCATTGCTCCGTAAATTATCTGGAAATAGTAAGATGAAAGTATTTTATATCTCTTCTACTTGGATATAAATTTTTAAATATATATTAAAGATATTACCGTAATGGAATATCTCTAAGAGTTAGCATGGTTATTTGTTTATGTTGGCGTTGTGAAATAAGAATTATAAAAAAGAAAGATTATTGTGTTTTTTCGAGTTCTTTTAGAAAAGTTTCTAAAACGAGGTTGGTGCGTGCGCCTTTCCTAGTTATCGAAGAAAATTGTGTTACGTAATGGCATTGGGCTGGCAAAATAGCACGCATGCGACCATCTCGAATCCATCGTTCTGCCACGTGATCTGGTAAAAAACCAATGTAACGACCAGTCAAAATGAGAAACGCGATACCTTCTCGGTCTGTGGCGGTGGCGCTGGCTGTTAGAGGTTGGTGTTGGGTTTTTATTTCTGGTGTTTGAGCATAGGCAGGGAGAACAGCATCAAAGTTTTTAAGTTCTGTCTTGGATGTTTTTTTATCGTCCATATTGAAAAGCGGATGTGTGTCACTGCAGTAGAGTTTAGATTCTTCTTGATACAAATGACTATAGTCTAATCCATTGAGGATTTTTAAATCAGGCACAATACCCACATGCAGCGTTCCATCTAACACGCCTCTTTCTACATCGTTAGGTGGAATCATACGAATGTTAATAGAGACTTGCGGTCCTTTGTCTTTTAAACCAGCCAAGGCTCTGGTGATACGTGTGTGCGGTAAGGTAACAAGGTTATCTGTGATGCCTATGTTTAACTCGCCCTTTAAATGTTGATGAAGAGCATTAATATGTGTACGGAAATCCTCAATAGAAGACAAAAGCTGTAAGGTGTGATCGTAAACTTGGCTACCTTCGTTAGTTAGGGAAAAGCCTGATCTGCCGCGCTGGCAAAGACGAAAGCCAAGACGGGTTTCTAAATCAGAAATAGCGATACTAATGGCCGCACGACTAATGTTTAGGTCAACTTCAGCGGCCGAAAAACCACCACATTCCACGACTGTCCGAAAAATGCGTAAAACCCTAAGGTCAGCATCGCTTACCTGACTTTGAAACTTCTTCATTTATATACCTTGCCCATTTTTATTGCTTATTGAATGGCTCTTCATTTAAATAAATTAATTAGTTAAGTAAATGATTAACTAAGCGTTAATAGATTATACTATTTATAATCTATTACTCTGGCATAGTAGAGTCAATACACATTGTTTTTATCTCAGATTGTTTTTGTTGACTATATTTATCTCAAGCATCGAGAAAAACGTTTTAGCTTAATTATTATGGAGTGCTCATGGAAATTATCGGACATTTGATTGGTGGTAAACCGTCACAAGAATCAGTGCGTAATCAAGATGTTTTTAACCCTGCAACAGGCACAGTGACAAAGCAGGTTGCCATCGCATCAAAAGCAACAGTTGAAGAAGCTATTACTGTCGCGCAAGCAGCTTATCCAGAATGGCGTAATACACCGCCGCTAAAACGTGCTCGCGTTATGTTCAATTACAAAGCTTTGTTAGAGAAACACGCTGATCGTATTTGTGAATTGATTGGCGCTGAACACGGTAAAATTTGTCACGATGCGGCGGGTGAGCTTCAACGTGGTATTGAAAATGTAGAATACGCTTGTGGTGCACCTGAGTTATTGAAAGGTGAGCACAGTAAAAATGTTGGCCCTAATATTGACTCTTGGAGTGAATTCCAACCTCTTGGTGTTGTTGCTGGTATTACACCGTTTAACTTCCCTGCAATGGTTCCGTTGTGGATGTTTCCAATGGCGATTGTCTGCGGTAATACTTTCATCCTTAAACCATCTGAACGTGATCCAAGTACTGCTTTGTTCCTTGCTGAGCTTTTACATGAAGCGGGTCTACCTGCTGGCGTATTCAACGTGGTCAATGGTGATAAAGAAGCAGTTGATACTCTGTTAGAAGATCAACGCATAAAAGCAGTGAGCTTTGTGGGCTCTACACCAATTGCTGAATACATTTACAGCAAAGCCAGTGCTAATGGTAAACGTTGCCAGGCTCTTGGTGGTGCAAAAAATCATGCGATTGTTATGCCTGATGCAGATATGGACAATGTAGTTAGCCAGTTGCTTGGCGCGGCATTTGGTTCGTCTGGCGAACGTTGTATGGCGCTTTCTGTTGCTGTCGCAGTTGGTAAAGCAGCAGGTGATACTTTAATAAGCAAAATGGTTGAAGCAATGAAACCGCTTAAAATCGGTGAATGTTCTGATAAAACAAATGACTTCGGCCCTGTGATTACAAAAGAGCATAAAGATAAGGTTGTCGGCTATATTGATAGTGCTGAATCTCAAGGTGCGACAGTGGTTGTTGATGGTCGTAACCCAAAAGTAGAAGGTTACGAAAATGGCTTCTTTGTTGGTGCAACACTAATTGATGGTGTTACTAAAAACATGGAAAGTTACCAGCAAGAAATTTTTGGCCCTGTTCTACAAGTGGTTCGAGTTGAGACCATGGAAGAAGCGATGGCGTTAATTAACGACCATGAGTACGGTAACGGTACTTGTATCTTTACTCGTGACGGTGAAGCGGCACGTTACTTCTCCGATAATATTGAAGTTGGAATGGTTGGTATTAACGTACCATTGCCTGTACCAGTGGCATATCACAGCTTTGGCGGTTGGAAGCGTTCTTTGTTTGGTGATCTACATGCGTATGGTCCAGATGCGGTGCGCTTCTACACAAAACGTAAAACTATTACTCAGCGCTGGCCTTCGGCTGGTGTTCGAGAAGGTAAAAGCTTTTCGTTTCCATAACGAACAGAGCATGTAAGTTTTAATTCAGTTTAATACTGTTGTTAGATTTACATATCGATCCCAGGTATTTCTATCTACGTGATAGAAGTATTTTTTATTGGCTGCTTATCATCTCGTGATAGGTGGCCATTTTTTTATCTTCTAATTACACAAATCAAAATATGAAAATAAGCGCATAGGAGCAGGTCGTTTTTTAGCCTAGTATTGTTTTATGTTATGGTATCTAAAAATCTATTAAGTGAAGTATGGATATTAAAACGCTTTATTTTCAGGGGAGGTAATATGGAACAGATTGAACTGTTTGTTATAGAAAGCCCCTGTAAAGGTGTGTGCGAAAACAGTAAAAAGGGTTTTTGCAAAGGATGCTTACGTAGTAGAGATGAGCGTTTTCATTGGTTTTCATTATCGAATGAAGCTCGCTATCACGTACTCGATCTTTGTAAGCATCGACGGTTGCGTTTAATAAAAGCGCGGCAAGAAAGACTGGAGGCTGATTCCATTAAAGCATTGCCTTATGGCATGGAAGATGAGCCATTGGCGGATCTTTTCGAACTAGAAAAGATGGCAGTTACCAATGACTAACAGCCAATATAAGATTGTTTGACTTTAACGAAAGAGCGCTTAGTTTTCAAAGATCGCATCAAGCGCTTCAGACAAGCGTTCCACACCAATCACTGTCATGCCTTTAATTGGCTTTTTCGGACAGTTTGCTTTTGGTACGACAGCCCTCGTGAAGCCGTGTTTGGCAGCTTCGCTGATACGTTCCTGACCAGATGCTACAGGGCGTATTTCTCCTGATAATCCGACTTCACCCATTACAACTAAGTCATGTGGCAGAACCCTATCTCTGAAGCTGGATACTACAGCGGAAATAGCCGCGAGATCTGCGCTGGTTTCAGACACTTTGACGCCACCAACCACGTTTAAATACACATCTTGATCTGACGTTAATAAGCCGCCATGTTTGTGCAGTACGGCTAAGAGCATGGCTAATCTATTATGATCGAACCCGACAGTGACGCGTCTTGGATTGCCAAGTGGTGAATCATCAACCAAAGCTTGTAGTTCTACTAATAAAGGTCGAGTGCCTTCCCAAATAACAACAACAAGACTACCTGCGGTTGGGTGATTGCTTCGGTTTAAGAAAATAGAGCTTGGGTTTTTTACTTCTTTCAAACCGTTTTCGAGCATGGCAAAAACACCAAGTTCATTGACTGCACCAAAGCGGTTCTTCATGCCGCGCAGTGTACGGAATCTAGAGTCTTCTGAACCTTCAAGTAGCACTGAGCAATCGACCATATGTTCGAGTACTTTTGGTCCTGCCAGTGAACCGTCTTTCGTTACATGACCAACAAGTAATACGACCGTTTGAGTTTGTTTTGCAAAGCGAGTCAACACGGCCGCACTTTCTCGTACTTGAGAAACACTACCAGGCGCGGATTCCACACCATCAAGATGCATAACCTGAATGGAGTCAATAACCATTACTTTAGGTTTGAGTTGTTGGGCTGTATTTAAAATTGCTTCCACATTGGTTTCAGACAGCATTTTTAAATTGTCCATAGGTAGGCCAAGACGTTGAGCTCGCATTGCCACCTGTTGTAGAGATTCTTCACCTGTAACGTATAGGGCACTTTGTTGTTGCGCTAGCCAGCACATGGTTTGGAGTAACAGTGTGCTTTTACCTGCGCCAGGATGTCCACCAATTAGAACAACACCACCGGGAACCAAGCCGCCGCCAAGTACGCGGTCAAACTCGCTCGCACCTGAACTGAAACGAGGTACATCTGTTAAATCGACATCGGATAGGCTTTGAATGCCGGTTATTGCCCCAGCATAACCTTGATAGCGAGGGTCTTGACTAGCTGAGACTCTAGCAGGTGTTTTACTCGAGGTTAGACGTATCTCCGATAGCGAATTCCATGCTTTACAAGCTTGGCATTGGCCTTGCCACTTCGCGTAGTCAGATCCACATTCATTACATACAAAGGCTGTTTTTGCTTTGGCCATGGGGCTATTTCTCTCTTCTTTATTATTCTTTCAGTTTACTGAATGTAAAGCAAAGTGACATCTTTGAGCGCATTAAATTTGATTTTAATCGCTGAAAAAAGAAAACCCCCGCCGAGGCGAGGGTTTTTTTAGATTAGAAAGCTTGGTTTGTAATGGTGTAGCTATTACTTCTTGCTGAACTCTGGGTATGCTTCCATACCACATTCAGAAAGGTCAACGCCTTCGTATTCTTCTTCTTCAGTAACTCGAACACCCATAACGGCTTTGATAATCAACCATGTTACTAGGCTGGCTCCGAATACCCAAACAAAGATAGTCAGTGCGCCAATGATTTGTCCACCGAATGTTGTACCATCGTTTGTTAGAGGTACTGCTAGCAAGCCCCAAAGACCAACAACACCGTGAACAGAGATAGCGCCCACTGGATCGTCAATTTTTAGTTTGTCTAGAGTAAGGATAGAAACAACAACGATCATACCGCCAACTAGACCAATTAAAGTCGCGCCTAAAGCAGAAGGTGTATCAGGACCTGCAGTGATAGCAACCAAACCAGCCAATGCGCCGTTTAGAAGCATTGTTAGATCTGCTT
The DNA here is from genome assembly GCF_014803385.1 of Marinomonas colpomeniae. GTDB lineage: Bacteria > Pseudomonadota > Gammaproteobacteria > Pseudomonadales > Marinomonadaceae > Marinomonas > Marinomonas colpomeniae. The sequence continues at coordinate 783,302 of NZ_JACYFC010000002.1, forward strand.
TACCAAACAAGATGCGAGCTAGGATAAGTGCGCCGATTGCGCCGCCAGCAGCTGCTGTATTTGTATTCAAGAATACCATAGCAACAGAGTTAGCACTTGCGATGTCGCCAAGTTTTAAAACAGAGCCGCCGTTGAAACCGAACCAACCCATCCAAAGAATCAATGTACCTAATGTAGCAAGAGGTAGATTAGCACCAGGAATAGCACGTATTTCACCGTTTGGGCCGTATTTTCCTTTACGAGCGCCAAGTACTAGAACACCAGCTAATGCTGCTGCAGCACCTGCCATGTGTACGATACCTGAACCTGCAAAGTCAGTGAAACCTAAATCACCAAGGCTAAACAAACCGAATACAGAACCGCCACCCCAAGTCCAGTTACCTTCCATTGGGTAAATGAAACCAGTCATGACAACAGCAAATGCTAGGAAAGCCCAAAGCTTCATACGCTCAGCAACGGCACCAGAAACGATGGACATTGCAGTTGCTACGAATACAACTTGGAAGAAAAAGTCAGATGCGCCAGAGTAGATAGAACCACCCTCGAAGCCATCTTCACGGCCAGCAAAATCAGACAAAGTAGAGTTTACATCTACAGTTTGAATGCCAGTTAAGAACCACTCGCCACCGTACATGACAGAGTAACCGCAAACTAGGTACATAATACAAGAGATGGCAAACAAGGCCACGTTCTTGGTTAGAATTTCAGTGGTGTTTTTAGCGCGTACTAAACCCGCTTCTAACATGGCAAATCCAGCTGCCATCCACATAACTAGTGCGCCACACACTAAAAAGTAAAACGTGTCCATGGCATATTGTAAGTGAAAAATTTGATCTTGCATGTTTCGCCCCCCTAAGGCTTGTAAGATTCGAGCAGTGATTAAACTGCTTCTACACCAGTCTCGCCGGTACGAATACGAACCGCTTGCTCTAGGTTAACGATAAAGATTTTACCGTCGCCAATTTTTCCAGTGTTCGCAGCACCAGTAATAGCTTCTACTACTTGGTCTGTCATGTCGTCTGCAATAGCAAGTTCGATTTTTACTTTAGGTAAAAAATCGACTACATATTCAGCGCCACGGTATAGTTCCGTATGACCTTTTTGACGTCCGAAACCTTTTACTTCTGTCACGGTGATACCTTGAACGCCGATTTCAGAAAGTGCTTCTCGAACATCATCCAATTTGAATGGTTTGATGATGGCAGTTATAAGCTTCATACCCACTGTCTCCTTTAAAAGTCAGTATTATTGTGTATCGCAGGTAGGTGACTTTATTCAAAATGCGTGCCATATATTGGCGCAGCCTTAACCTGTAAGGCTTTGTAAGGATTATGTTGGTTTTTTGGAATTAAAAAGAATGTGAGTGTGCTTTGTTTTGTGCCGTATATTGGGGTGAGTCTGTATTGCTGCTTTAATTTGGTGCAATGATGTTTTCTGGATGCATTTTTTTGACCTGTAAGCCTCTAGAATCATACTTTCAATTGATTAAATGCATGGTTTTCAAGTCACTCTGTTAGTTTTATATTCTAAATATCGTCTTTAAGAAACAAACAATAGTGAGTTTTTGCACAGAAAGGAGGCAGAGTGATGGTCTATAAAGTAAAAAACTATGCTCTTTTTAATCGTTTATAGGATGCAGAGAGCTTTAATCTTGCTCATTCATTATAAATTGATGAGTAAGATGGCTTGTTTGCACCTTTCATCGACCTCTATACTGTACATACTATTAAGTAAACCAGCGTATTATTAAGTAATAAGCAAAACAACGAATGAGAATGACATGATAGACCAATTTATTAAGCAATTAGGTACAGGATTAGGACAAGCAGCAGAAACACTTGGTAAATTACCGAAAGAAGAAATACAAGCACAATTACACGAAGTTGCTCGTAATACCTTAACAAAGATGGACTTGGTCACACGTGAAGAGTTTGAAGTGCAAGAAGCCATGCTAGCAAAATATCGAGCAAAGCTTATTGCTTTAGAAGCACGTTTAAGTGAACTAGAAGCGGAATCAAAAAAATAAGTGGATAATGCCGGTTGCGGTATAGAGCCAACTACTTCCAACCTTGCTTCCAATTATCTGTGGATGATAACGCTTGCCAATGAAGTGAATACTGATTTTTATTGATCACAGCTTCAATAATACATTCAATAACTTTGTCTTGTTCGTCACGAATCAACTCAGTCACGATAAAATGTTTTTCTTTATGGGTTGGCGATGTAGATGTCCATTTAGATAGAAGTAACTTATTTGGATTTATATGATGCATAGTCAGTTTTAGACCTTTCTAAAGAATTGAAATATGAGGCGCTTATTGAAGCGCCTTTTTTTATAGGGTATATATTGTTTAATACATAAAACCTGATAGGTAAGTGATTAATACGTAGAAAACAACGAGCCGGATTGCTCGTGATGATAAATACATAACAAGATCAAGGAGTGATCATGAGTTTATCGACTATTTATAGCCGTGCCCGCGTGGGTGTGGCATCCCCTTTAGTTACTGTTGAGACCCATATTTCAAATGGGTTGCCTTCCTTAAATATAGTCGGATTACCTGAGGCGGCTGTACGAGAAGCCAAAGATCGCGTGCGAAGTGCGATAATTAATAGCCATTTTGAGTTTCCAACCCGCCGAGTCACTATTAATTTAGCACCAGCTGATCTTCCTAAAGAAGGTGGACGCTACGACCTTGCGATCGCTATCAGCGTTTTGGTTGCATCAGGTCAATTAGGCGAGTTAAATTTGAGAGACATTGAATTTATCGGCGAGCTTGCGCTATCTGGTGACATTCGCGGTATTCCAGGCTTATTGCCCTCTGCTATTGCTTGTCACGAATCTAATCGACAGCTTATTTTACCAGAAGATAACCAACAAGAAGCCGCTCTGGTGGAAAGTGATGCTGTATTTGCCAAGCATCTAACCGAAGTGACAGCACATCTTTTAAAGTTAGCTAAATTACCTACTTGCGTCTCTAAGCCACCAGAGCCTTTACCTTTAGATCATAAAGACATGCGTGATGTGAAAGGCCAATATCAGGCAAGACGAGCATTAGAAGTGGCGGCTGCTGGTGGCCATAACTTACTTTTTATCGGTCCTGCTGGAACAGGAAAAACCATGCTGGCTTCAAGATTACCCAGTATTATGCCAGCGATGACAGAGCAAGAAGCCTTGGCTGTTGCATCTGTCCAATCTGTTGCAGGACGAAAAATGGGGCTAGATTGGTATTGGTCTGAACGTCCCTTTCGTTCACCTCATCATTCTTGTTCGGCTGCTGCGCTAGTAGGAGGGGGTTCCGTTCCTAAACCTGGAGAAGCGTCTTTGGCTCATTGTGGCGTTTTATTTTTAGATGAACTTCCAGAGTTTGATCGCAAAGTATTGGAAGTATTAAGGGAGCCGTTAGAGAACGGAGAGGTACATATATCCAGAGCCCGTGGACAGGTTACTTTTCCAGCTCGATTTCAGTTAGTTGCCGCGATGAATGCCAGTAATGAAGCCTACACTGGTGGACAAGACTACTACCAATCTAGCGCCAGCCAGAAATACCTTAAAAAATTATCTGCGCCATTTTTAGACCGGATTGATTTACACGTAGAAGTGCCGCCGCTGCCATCTACTATTTTAGTAAACGCAGAAGAGGAGGGCGAATGCAGCGCAATTGTTCGGCAACGGGTTGAGCTCGCTGTTGCCAGACAAAGAGCGCGACAAGGAGTACAAAATGCTTTACTCAGTGGGCGACAGTTAGAAAGTATTTGTGCACTAAGTGATGACGACAAATATTTTATGCAACAAGCGTTGGAGGCCTTAAAACTTTCTGCGCGGGCTTACCACCGAGTGTTAAAGGTGGCATTAACTTTAGCGGATTTAAGCGATTCGAATGTGACGAGAGCACACTTAATGGAATCGTTAAGTTACAGGAAAATGGAGAAGACCCTTGCTATGGCAGCGTCTTCTTAACTGCGAGCAATTGATCTGCAAGATTCATAATATCTTCAGCGATAAAGTTAGGTTGAGGCACATTGCCGGCGATCAACATATTATTGTTTGGGCGAGTGATAAAAGCGCCAGAACAACCAGCTGCTTGCGCGCCTATCGTGTCCCATAAATGACAGGCAACAAGACATATTCTATTTAGATCAACACCAAACTCCTGTGCTGCATGATGATAAGTCGCTGGATGAGGTTTAAAAGCACGTACAGTATCGACACTAAATTGATGTTCGAAGAAATGATTAATCCCTGCTTTTTCTAATAATGTAGGTGATGTCGTGGGTGCAGAATTTGTCAGAGTGGCTAAACGAAAGCCTGCCGTTTGCAAACGTTCTAAAGCCGGTATCACATCAGGATGTGGTGGAAGATTAGTGAGTAATGCTTTGAATTCTTTCACATCATCGTCGGAAATTGAAACATTGTGATTAGCTCCGATCATGTTCAATGTACCAACAGCTAGACTACCAAAAGGTTCATAGAGTCCTGAGATCGTTATGGCTTGAGAATAAAGAACAAGTTCGGCAAACCAATTTCTTAACACAGATGGATCGTTGAACACACGAAGAAAAAAAGGTTCGAGCGTTGTGATATCCAGCAAGGTTTCATTTACGTCAAAAAGCAGTACGTCGATGTTGCGAGCTTTATTCATCTTGTTTAGACCTTCTTGGTAAGGTTAGTGAACCATTGCAGTGAGATTTATCTTCCTGCAATGGACTAGTTCGCTCGGCTCTTATTTATTGATTAATTTAGAGCCCAGCCAATTCTTTCAACACGTCTTTATAGCTACTTTGTGGATGAGCCCCTGTCATTGCGCTACTGCGGTTGAAAATAACAGTGGGTACACCTGAAATACCTTGTTGTTGCCACTGTCTTTCAAGCCTTTCAATAGCATCACGGCGGTCAGTATCATTTATAGCTAATTTAGCTTGCTCTGGATTTAGGCCAACAGTTTCAGCTTCAGCCAAAAGCACAGAATGATCAGAGATGTCTTTATGCTCGGTGAAAAAGGCAGAAAATAGGCGCTGTTTTAACTCATGCTGCAAACCTTGCTCGTGAGCGAAGTCGAGAAGACTGTGTGCGTCACGAGTGTTTACCATTTTCATTTCTTCAAAGTAATCGAACTTAAAGCCACATTCAGCGCCAAAACCACTTATGTTTGCCCGAGCTTTGTCACTGTCTTCACGTGTCGCGCCATATTTACGTAATACATGAGCACGTAAGTTCTCGCCTTGTGCTGGCATATTTGGGTTCAGTTCGAACGGTTGCCATTCGATTTCAACTCTATCTTGCAGGCCTAATTCATCAATGGCGGCTTCTAAATGTTTGTAACCTACGATGCACCATGGGCACACGATATCAGACACAATATCCAGTTTAATTTTATCTTTCATGGTGTTTATCCTTGTGATGCCCGTTCCGTGCAGGCATTGGTTGTAAGTTGAAATGTTGAGTTATAAATGGAAGTGCTAGGCTAAAAATGGAAGTGCTGGGCGATACGTTGACGCGTTAGCTCAGCCCTGCAAATACATCATCGATCAGCTTTTCGATGGCTTCTAGATTGTTTGTTGCTTGTACATAGGTTTTTAAACCCATGATTTGAACCTGTAAATAACGAGCTAATTCAGCTGGTTTTTTATCTTCGCTGATTTCTCCGTTATCGATCGCTTGTTGGAAGATAAGAGCAAAAGAGCTTTCCACACTTTCTAAAATAGCCGTTGCGCAGGCAAGTAAATCTGGATTGTCGTCCTGTGTTAGTTCCGCGACACTTTTGACTATCATGCACATGCCACTGGGGACAGTGTCTTTGTTGCACAGCGTCACATTGCGAACAAATCGTTTCAAACCGCCTAGCGCTGTTTCTTCTTGCGCCATACTGTTGGCAAGCTGATCAGAACCTTCTTGTGCATAACGATTGAGTGCTTCTTTAAACAAATTTTCTTTGCTGCCAAAAGCTGCATAAATGCTACCGGGGCGCATATCTATGACGTCTTGCAGGTTTCTCATGGACGTTGCGTGATAGCCTTTTTCCCAATAGAGATTTTTGGCTTTTTCGATCACGTCGTCGCGATTAAATTTTGTTTGTTTACTCATGGCTCATTTTTTACTGGTGACTTTTTAGCTTGGAGAAAGCCTTAATAAAGCGTGTCTGAAAAATGAAAAGCCAAGTAACAGTCAGATTACTGGCTTTTCACTTTTTCTATTATCTTTAGGTTTTACTCAGGTTTCAGTGCTAACACTTTATCAATGTCAGCCGCGCTGTGACGATTTGGAACTTGTTCCCAAGGTTCACCCCAGCTCCGGTTAACAATACGACCGCGTTGTACGGCTGGACGGGCTTCGATTGCCTTCGCCCAACGTAAAACATGGGTGTACTCTTCTACTTGAAGGAACTCTTGTGCATCGTAGACGTTGCCGAGAACCAGATTGCCATACCAAGGCCAAGTAGCAATGTCGGCAATACTAAACTCGTCACCAGCAAGGAATTCGTGTTTCGCTAATTGCTTGTTTAAAACATCCAATTGGCGTTTGGTTTCCATCGTGAAACGGTTGATCGGATACTCAAATTTTTCTGGCGCATAAGCGTAAAAGTGCCCAAAGCCGCCACCTAAATAAGGTGCTGATCCGTGTAACCAAAATAACCAGTTCATTACTTGTGTGCGTTTAACGCCACTTTCTGGCAGCAATGCACCAAATTTTTCAGCAAGGTAGACCAGAATAGAAGCGGACTCAAAAATAGGTTCCGCACTGCCATTCGCTTTATCTACAAGTGCTGGGATTTTGGAGTTGGGATTGATCTCTACAAAGCCAGATGAAAACTGATCACCTTCACCAATATTAATAAGGAAAGCGTCGTATTCTGCGTCTTTTCCTAATGCTAAAAGCTCTTCCAGCATGATGGTGATTTTCTGGCCATTTGGTGTTGCTAATGAATGCAGCTGTAAAGCATGGTCACCAACTGGCAATTTTTTTTCATGAGTCGCGCCTGATGTAGGGCGGTTTACACTGGCCCATTTACCGCCACTTTCAGCATCATGAGTCCAGACTTTTGGTGGTGTGTATTGGTTTTCCATTATCATCACTCCTAAAGATGTTGCGTAAGATTATTAGATTTTATCAAAAAATTGACGCAGCTAATAAACGAAAACTTGTCTCTTCAATAATAGAAGAAACAAGCTTGTTTCGTGTATTTCTATTCGTGTGTTTTAGAGCTTATTTCTTAGAGCTTATTTTTTAGACCAAGCGAAAGATTCAAACATTGGGTCTACAGGTGTTTTCGCAACATGGTTAACGTAGTTGCTAATCACTTTCTGAGACAGGCCAAGGATGACTTCAAGAACTTGCTGTTGTGCGTAGCCCGCTGCGAAGAATGCTTTTAGATCGTCTTCAGAAACATTGCCACGATTGCGAACAATGCTCAATGTGAAATCATGAAGCGCTTGTAGCTTCGCTGTTGGCATTGCTTCGCCATTGCGCAAAGCATCCGTTAGTGCCGCATCCACTTTCATTGAATGAGCAATAGCTGTGTGTGCTGGAACACAGTAATGACATTCATGTTCAACATTAATGGTTTGCCATACAACGGTTAACTCTTCTGCATTAAAAGAAGAATTTGTGAATTGCTCATTTAGAAGGTTGTAAGCTTTAAGAGTGCTTGGTGATTCAGCCATTGTACCTAGAAGATTAGGGATAGTTCCCATTTGAGCTTTCGCGCCTTCTAAGATGGCTTTGCTGTCTGCTGGAGCGGATTCGATTGTGTGGATTTTGAAGTTTGACATAAATAATTCTCTCTACTTATCTAAGTTGAAATTTGTTCAATCGGAACTTTTGTTCCTTGAAGTTGCGATCACTATAGATTCAGTTGAACACTTGTTCAATGTTTATTTTGAGCAATCGTTCAAGTAATGTGTAAGCTTTATGATAGTTATCTTTTAAAAAGAGAAAACGTATTTAGTTGTATTAAACGAGGTGTTTTTTAATGGAAGTAGCCGGCTTGCTGATTAACAAACAGTAAGTCGGATTTAATACCGCTTTTTACTTTTCAGCCTGCGTCGTCTGATGGATATATTCTGAAACGCCTGCTGTTGCGGCTTCAATCGCACCTGCAACATAACCTGGAAATTGAGCGGACCATTCACTGCCAATCCCTATTAATTTTCCTTGCCACGGACTGTCTGTTGCCATCATTTCTGGCGCGCTGCCATGATGACCTGCTTCATCAAAATCAAGAGATGTTGCTGTAAATGGATCCTGAGCCCAGTCTTTTAATACGGTTAATTTGGGCGTTGAGGCTTGGTCTCCAAATAATCGAATAAGTTGATTCAGGCAGTGAGCTTTTAGTTGGTCATTCGTTAGGCTTTTACGAGCTGTTGCTGGAACGCCGATAAAACCAAATAGGGCAGCACTTTCGTTTGGCATAGAAGCATCGTGAATCTCTACCATGGGACCGAGTCTGCTTTGAGCGCTTCCAGACAATCCTGCTTCTCGCCAAAATGGCGTATCGTAAACCGCGATATATTTTGCATGCCCTGCCATCCATGTTGCCGTGTTACGCCACTGGCTTGCTAAAGAGCTAGGCAGTGCGGGAACGAAATCAATATTGTTCTCAACCAAACGAGGTGGTATTGCTAATAGAACATATTGCACAAACGTAGAATGTATAACATCTGGGTCTGCTGTGTCTTGAAAGCAGATTTCTATATTCTTGTTTGTTTTTTGAATGGAAGAGACTGTTTTGCCAAGCAGAATCTGAGTGTTACTAAGCTTTGAGTGGAGTTTGTGAATCAGTGCTTCCATGCCACCTATTAATCGTATTGATGGTGGAGAAGTTGCGTATCCTCTCATTACAACGGGTGCTTCATGAGGTGAGCGCTCAATAACCATATTGCCAGTGTCATATTGGTTAAAACGTTCTAGCTCCAATTCTGCAATTAATGAATCCAATTGGTGTTGGAAATCTGGCCAAAACCAAGTAGGGCCAAGATCAACCTTATCTGTAGCTGATGCACCGTCTGTAGTTGATGCGCTGCCTATAGAAGCACTGCTGATACGTCCACCCAAAACATCGCGAGCTTCCAGCAGAACGTAATCTGTTATGCCTTGCTGCTCAAGTAAATACGCGGCATAGAGACCGCTGAGTCCACCGCCAATAATGGCTATTTTGTTATCCGTCATTTTGATGTCTCGTGATTCATATTTTAGAACGTATTTATTCAGTAAAGCGTGATTGTCTTGTGCTGATATCAGCATAACGATCTTTTAATAGGCGTCGCCAGTAATTTCTATTAATGCATTGGATTCGTCATGATTCTTTCTTAATTTGATAAAAACTATTTTAACCGTTTTCATTTCGTTACAATCTTGTTCCCATTTTATGGCTTATGTTTGAGATCTCTTTTCTCATGCGGTCGTTTGTTCAAAACCATCGTTAATAATCTTGAGTGGACTAATAATAATTAATAAACATTGCGCATTCGGTTTGGTTGATTAAGGTCAAATTCGCGTCGCATAAATGGAGTTTTATATTATGGTTATCCAGCTTTTTCCTCTTTGGGCAATCTTGCTTTCTGCACTTGCTTTTTTTCAGCCAGATTTATTTGTTGGGCTAAAAACACAAATCGTTCCATTACTTATGGTTATCATGCTAGCCATGGGTCTTACCTTACATCCAACGGATTTTAAAAAAGTATTAAAAAGCAGCAAGGCTGTTGGTGTTGGTGTATTACTGCAGTTTTTAGTCATGCCTATTACTGCATTTGGTATTGCGATGATATTTGGTTTTGATACGGAATTGACGATCGGTATGTTACTAGTAGGTAGTGTTGCAGGCGGAACGTCGTCCAACATTATGTGTTATTTAGCAAAAGGTGATACAGCCTTGTCGATTTCTATGACAGCTATTTCAACCTTAATCGGTGTGTTATTAACACCTTTTCTTGTGTCTTTGATGATCGGGAAAAGCGTCGATGTTCCTGTGATATCTATGTTGATTAGCTTGTTTAAAATTGTATTGCTTCCTGTTGCCGCTGGTGTGGTGATTAATACGCTTTTTTCTAAGCTTGTTCGTAAAGCTGAACCGATTTTTCCATACATTTCTATGTTTGCGATTGTGTTGATTATTGCGATCGTTGTAGCGTTAAGTTCTTCTAAACTGGTTGAAGTGGGATTAATCGTTGCCGCAGCCGTTATTCTACATAATGCGATTGGCTTGACTCTGGGTTACTGGGTAACTTACTTGTTAGGTTTTGATGCTAAAGTTTGCCGTACTATTGCCTTTGAAGTAGGTTTGCAAAACTCAGGATTGGCCGCTGCTTTAGCAGTTAAATTTTTTACGCCTATGTCGGCTTTACCAGGCACTCTTTTCAGTGTGTGGCACAACATCTCAGGCTCTTTGTTGGCGAGTTATTGGAGTCGTCGACCAATTACTAAAGATACCTCTGAATAAAATCTATTAGACTCAGTAAGTAAAAGGGATGCCGTTTGTGCATCCCTTTTTTATTTTTGCCTTTCGTTGTTGTGTTTTTTTAGGGTGAATCCATCTCGTTCTGTTCGTGCTAGCCGAATAAATGTCGGGTACACTTAGTTGTATTTTCTAATCCTCTTTTTATCCCGAGTCTTTTCATGAGTGAACCGCTTCCATCCATATCTCAACGTCTTCGTAGTTTGAACGAACGTCAATTAGACGCCGTTAAACAGATCGATGGACCTTTGCTTGTATTAGCCGGGGCAGGTTCAGGAAAGACCAGTGTAATCACCACTAAAATCGCCTATTTGATTCAAACCTGCGGTTATAAAGCCAACAGTATTATTGCCGTAACCTTTACCAACAAAGCCGCCCGAGAAATGAAAGAGCGGGTTGTGAGTATTTTGTCCAAGCAAGAAAGTAGAGGCCTGAGCATCTCGACCTTCCATAATTTGGGTTTACGTATTCTTCGTAAAGAATACAGACTGGCTGGTTTAAAAGAAGGTTTTACTTTATTCGATTCTCAAGACTCGTTTAGCTTAATCAAAGAGATTTTAGATAAAGAATTTAACGGACAAACTGATTCCGCGGCTTATTGTCAAAATACGGTTTCGAATTGGAAGAATGACCTAACCACACCACAAGAAGCCATGACCAATGCGGACACAGAAGAGTACTTATTGGCGGCGCAAGTCTATGCACAATATCAGCGTTATTTGCGCGCTTACAACGCGGTAGATTTTGATGACTTAATACTCTTGCCTGTTAGTTTATTGATGGCCAATGAAAATTTGCGTGAACGCTGGCAGAAGAAGGTTCGTTATTTGCTGGTGGATGAGTGCCAAGACACCAATGGCAGCCAATACGAATTGATCCGCTTGCTTGCAGGTTATCGTCGCTGCTTCACCTTGGTAGGAGATGATGACCAATCGATTTATGCATGGCGTGGTGCTCGACCTGAAAACCTTGAACGCTTGTCTGTTGATTACCCGAATTTAAAACTTGTCAAACTAGAACAAAATTATCGTTCAACAAAAACCATTTTGAAAGCGGCTAATACCCTGATCGCTAACAATCCCCACGTATACGACAAAGCCTTGTGGAGTGATCTTGGTATTGGTGACCCGATACGAGTCATGGTGACACGAAACGAAGATTCAGAATCAGAACGCGTTGCGGCTGAAATTCAATCTCGGCATTTGCGGCATGATATTCCATATCGTGATTTTGCTATCTTGTATCGAGGCAATCACCAAGCGCGCTTATTAGAGATTAAGTTACAGGCTTATCGTATTCCTTATAAAATGAATGGCGGTACCTCGTTTTTCTCTCGAGCCGAAATTAAAGATTTAATGGGGTATCTTCGTCTTTTAGTGAATCCGTCAGACGATAACGCTTTCTTGCGAGTTGTGAACCTGCCGCGCCGAGAGATTGGTCCTGCGACATTAGAAAAAGTTGGTAACCTTGCCACTGCACATGGCGTCAGCTTATTTGAAGCGTCAGGTTACAAAGAAATTGAAGAAGAGATCACAGGGCGCTCGTTGAAAAGCCTACAAGAATTCGAACGTTGGATGTCTACTTTACGCAAACGTTTAGAAGGCGCTTCCCCCGTACCTGTGATTGAACAAATGATTCATGACATGGATTATTACGGCTGGATTCAGGAACAAACCTCATCGACCAAGGCGGCTGAACGTCGAATAGAAAACGTACGTTTCTTATTAGATTCTATCCAACGCATGATGGAATCCGCGTGGGAAGAAGATGAAACAGCAGGCTTAGATCAAGCCATTAGTAAGCTTCTATTGATTGATATGCTAGAGCGTCAAGAAGAAGATGAAGACGAAGATAAAGTACAGCTACTGACGCTCCATGCTTCAAAAGGTCTTGAATACCCTCACGTTTTTTTAATCGGTTGTGAAGAAGAACTTCTCCCTCACCGTAACAGTATTGAAAACGACGATATAGAAGAAGAGCGGCGACTGGCGTATGTTGGTATCACTCGCGCTAAGAAAACCTTATGCATTACCATGGCGGCTAAACGTCGACAATACGGTGAAGAAATCGACTGTCTACCGAGTCGATTCTTGGATGAATTACCAGAAGAAGATCTTATTTGGGAAGGGCGAGGTGATGAAGGAGAAACGGCTAAAAAAGAGCGAGGACAAGCTTCTTTGTCAGCGTTAAAAGCGATGTTAAATGACTAACGAATGACCCAATAAAAGCCAAACGAATTAGTTTTGGCTGTTGTCTATTATGTATTGGATAGCACCTTGTATTTCGTCGTCATTACAATCAAAACACAAACCTTTTGGCGGCATGGCATTAATGCCGCTAGTCACATTAGCTAATAACGTTTCCATACCTTTTTCGATATGTGATTGCCAATCTGCTTTGTCACCAAACTTAGGCGCACCAGCAACACCGCTCATATGGCAGGCAATACAATAGGTATTAAACACCTTATCACCAGAACGTTCCGCTAATACAAAACTGCTGGAACCCATAGCGAAAAAAGCAAGAACACAAACTGCTATCTGACTGAAAATAACCTGTTGGAACTGCATGTCTAAACATTCCTTATGGAAATAAAGGAGGAAAAAGTAAAAAAGAATTATCCTCGACTTCCTCAACAAGGTAAATGACATAAGCAGATATAAAAATACCGGTTATCTGATACTTTCTGTGATTAATCACTGGAAACCTGCGTGTATTCCATTAGAATACGCACTCCAATTCCACTTGGCTTTGTAGCTCGTGAATCGAACTACAACACATAAAGCCACAGTCATGCGCCCGTAGCTCAGCTGGATAGAGCGTCGCCCTCCGGAGGCGAAGGCCGGAGGTTCGAATCCTCTCGGGCGTACCATTTATTTTACTTTCTAAAAATGTAAAGTGCATATCTCGACACTTCATAGCTACTCACCATTTTCAATCACGTTACTCTCTTTTTTGTGTTTTTTTCTCTTTGTGATCAAGAAATGAAATGAATGATTTTCTGCAAAAGAAGGGGGCAATGAAGACTTGGAGAATTATAAAAAATAATAGAAGAGCGTAAAAAACATTCTGAAGTAAAAGAATGTCCCGAGAACCTTGGAAAATTCAGCACCATAAAATGGTGTAGTGATCGAGATACAATAACTATAGCCACTTAATAAAAATAAGAACACTACGATTAATTCAGGCTGGATTTTTGTACTTTCTTAATGTACTCGGTGATGATTTTTCGACGCTTTTTGGCCGTGACCAACAACTCTTCTTTAATTTAGTCTTTTGTTGACTCATTTAAGTCATAACTTAGTTATAGAAAGATAATAGGAACAATCCCCTATGAGTAATCTAATAGGGGATTTTGATATCTGACGATCTTGCTTAATATTGTTATAGAGCTTCAATCATTTTTTTTACTGCGCTCTTCCAATCTCCTTTAATTCCAGATAAATCAATGTCATCGGGTGACTCACTAAGCCATATAAATGCTTCTTCAAGTGAAGGGAAAATACCACCTGGAATTCCAAAGACCTTGGGTACATTCATTTTGCTCATACGATGATATTGATCAGGAGGAACAATAATTGACATACTTTTCACTAGAGTATGAAACTTTATATCCGCCCCTTTTTTCATCCATTCTAGTGTCGCTTTACCGACACCAGAAGCTTGCTCAAGAGAGGCTTTATCTGCATAAAACCTAATGACATGGAAAGGTTCGTTTCTCTCAAACCAGGTATTCCAACCTTCTAAAGATTCGATGTGTTGTTCAAAGGTTAACTTTTCTTGTGCGATTGTTAGTGCCAAAGGCCAATGAGTTTGATCGAGTGTTAAAGAGCCCATTCTCGTTCCTATTACCGTGTTAAAACTGATACTGAATACCAACTAAGAAAGTTCTCGGCTGCAGTAGCACTGCTGAATCTGCATAAGCAGAATCTGAATCTGAGCGTTGATAGATCACTGCATCGTTATCAAATAGGTTATCTATACTGGCAAATAACATAGCGTTACCAATTGTGTAGGAAGCTTTAGCGTTAGCGACAACATAAGCGTCTGTTTCTGATTCAGATTCGTTTGATAGGTAAGTGAAATAACTGTCGGAGTAACGTAGATTCAAATTCGCTTGCCATGCATCTTTATGCCAATTCAAATTGAGACTAGATGTAATGGTCGGAGCAGTAACGAGTTCATTGCTTTCTAAGCTTGTGTCCTCCGAAAATTTAGCCACTTCCGTATTTAATAATGCTACGGTGCCTGAGATTGTGAATTGATCAGAAATAAATACGGTTAAGCCTTGCTCAAATCCCCAGGTATTTACTTTGTCAGCGTTCACAATGGAATACGCACTATCATTACCCCAGTCGCCAGTTGTGCTGTAGGCCAGTTGTAGATTATCGTAACGAGTATGAAACAGATTCTGTGTGCTACTAACACGTCCATCTAAAAGTGTTTGTCGTCCATAAATTTCATAAGTCCAAGAGGTTTCTTCTTCGAACTCATAGTCATTAACCGCATAGGTGCTGGAGTCAAGTGTCCAACCCGCTCCGCCGGCATTATAGCCTTTGGATATTTGGGCCCCCCAGCTGTTATTTTTTGATTGGTGCCAGTTGATGCCAATTTTAGGTAAAAATTCTGAATAATCTTCATTGTGGCTAAAGTCGTCAGCTGTTACGCCACTACTGTAGGCACCACCATTACGTTTTCTGGATTCTTGCTCGTAACGTAAACCCAACGACAAGGCTATGTTTTCTGACAAGACGAAAGAGCCTTCGGTATAGGCGCTGAAAGTATCTGTATCGTCTTCATAATGCAGGTCTCCTACACTAAATAGTTCTGAAAATTGCTCTTCTCGTGCGTTGTAATAATAGAGCCCTGCCACGGCATTCAATTTTTCATCATCATAATAGATTTGAGGTTCTAAGACATATTCACGGGTATCAATAGTGGTATTTGTTTTGTCCACTTCGGTTGTACGAGTGAAGTCTACATCTGTTACTGATGCATTTAACTTGAATTGAAATGCAGATGTAAGGTCTTGAGAATAATCCACAGAAACTGAGTTGGTTATAGGATTATGTCGAGGCTGATTAACGGCGTTTGAAACCTTATCTTCATAGGGTTCAGAAATAACTTCGTTAGCTGGACCAGAGTAATCGGTATGCGATAAGCCTATTAGTAATCTTGCATTATTGTCTGTTTCAGGAGCAACAAGAAGTTTGCCTCGGATATTAACACTTTCATAAAGACCAGGTTTGTCTACACCATCATAAGCCTCATACTCAACCGAAGAACTTTTTCTTGTCCAATCTGCGACAAGACGAAAAGCAATAGAGTCTTCCGTTATTGGTCTATTTACGACGGCAGATAATTGCTGAGTATCGTAGTTTCCAGCGGCTACTCGCAAAATAGTTTCATCTTTAAATAGCGGGTCATTTGTTTTTATATTTACGGTGCCAGCCATTGCGTTTCGACCAACTAGAGTGCTTTGTGGGCCGCGTAATACTTCTACTGTATCGATATCAAATAAATTGATATCACTATATGCCACTTCATTGAAAGACATGGGTCTATTGTCTACTTCGTAGCTTAATCTCGATCTACCTCCGGCATAAAGGGCAATTGCGTTTTGAGCAGCACCAGTACCGTCAATACCACGTACCGTAGCGACAGTGCCTGTTCCGTCTGTTACAGATACATTAGACGTTGCTTCTAATACATCTTTAACAGTCGTCAATCCAGCCTGATTTTCTAGTGTGTTCTCGTTGAATATTTCAACACTTTCAGCACTGTCTAATATTGATTGATCGAGTAAACCAGCGTTTACAACAATGGTATCCAAAGTAAAGGTTTTATCTGACAGAGTTACGCTATTTTCTTCTGCTCTTGCTGTTTCTGAGGTAAGGATGAGCGGTAAGCATAGCGTTATGAGTGCAGTATTTTTGAGCATTAATGGCATCTCCAATATTAATGATAATAATTATCATTAATATTAAATAGATAGTTAGTCTCAAGCTACTCCATAAGTGTTTAAAATACTCCATAAGCGGGACTGATATTGAGATATCGTTGACATACTAATAGTAATGGTTATCATTTATTTTTTTGATTTACTGGATTAAATGTGATGGTGCATCGGTTATTATTTATAAGCTGTTTTATTGCTTTGACTAGTTCTGCGGTTAATGCAGTTACTCCTGAGCGAATCGCCGTTGCTGGTGGCTCTATCACCGAAATCATTTATCGCCTTGGGGAGCAAAGTCGTATTGTTGGAGTGGACTCTACGAGTAACTTTCCTGAAGAGACTAAAAAATTCCCTCAATTAGGTTATGTCCGAAACATTTCTGTAGAAGGTGCTCTTTCTTTAAACCCTGACTTGCTTCTAGGGGAGGAGGATGCAGGGCCTACTAAAGCACTTAAGCAAATAGGCTCGATCGGCGTAAAAATAGACATAATAGAAAAAGATAACACAATTAAAACGTTGCAAGAAAAAGTTATGTACATTGCGAAGTTACTGGGTGTTGAAGACAAAGGTGATGTGCTTTTAGAGGATATGCAAATTGACCTTGATGCCCTTGCTTACGCTAAGCAACACCTTCCTGAATCGGCAAAAAACACACCACCTAGAGTGTTGTTTTTCCTCACACTTGAAAACGGCGCTCCCATTGCTTCTGGTCGTGCTACACCTGCTCACACTGTGGTTGAAGAGGCGGGCGCAATAAATGTATTGGCCGATTATGAAGGGTGGATAAAGCTTTCTCCAGAGTCCGCATTGGAATTAAATCCAGATGTAATTATTGTTATGAATCGGAGACAAGATACATTTAAGCAAATGGACAACCTTCCTCACTTCAAATATATGAAAGCAGTGAAGAATAAAGCTGTTTATATAATAGATGGTATTTATCTCCTTGGTTTTGGTCCCCGCACACCTCAAGCAATTGTTGAATTAGGTACTGTGATTCATAAGGATTTCCCTTTGCCAGAGGGCTATGAGTTTCGTTACCCGCGAGATGATCTGCCATCAATGGTAGAGCGCTAAGTCATGCAAGAAGTTTTAGCTTTGAATAAGCAAAGAAGAAAACGACAGATTATGGCGATCCCTTTTACTTTGGGGTTACTGTTTTTTTCAGCATTATTAGCCATAACTATTGGTGCTGTCTCTATTTCAATGAGTGATGTCCTATCTTATTTTAGCCATGGTTTTTCACTTGAGCATAATTCATTAAGTACACGAATTTTATTTGAAATTCGGTTGCCCAGAACTTTATTGTCTCTTGGCGTCGGTGCTGCTCTTGGTATATGCGGTGCTGCCATGCAGGCGCTTTTTAGAAATCCATTAGCCGACCCTAGTTTAATTGGTGTCGCTGGTGGTGGTGCTTTAGGAGCCGTAACTGTGATTGTTATAGGCGACTCTATTTTTCCTCAAGTCATGGATCTAGTTGGTTCTTATGCTCTTCCACTGGGAGCCATGCTTGGTTGTCTTGGTGTTTGTACGATTATTTACAGAGTGAGTAATCGTCAAGGCCAATTCACCATTATTACTTTGTTGTTATCTGGCATCGCAGTAAATGCGATTGTTGGTTCTTTTATTGGTATTTTGACATTAGTCAGTAGTGACAGTGAACTTAGAGAGCTTACTTTTTGGACAATGGGAAATTTAGGAGGAAATGGTTGGTCATTAATATTACCTGTATTGTTTTTAATTTCTATCAGCCTTGTTGGTCTTAGTCGGCTGGCTAAGCCTCTTAATCTGTATTTACTTGGCGAAGCGCAAGCTCAGCACCTCGGTGTTTCTGTGTCAGGGCTCAAGAAACAAGTGTTTCTGTTTACTGCTATTGCTGTCGGTGCATCAGTATCTATTAGTGGAATGATTGGTTTCGTTGGTTTTATTGTTCCTCATTTAGTAAGAATTATTATTGGTCCAGATCATCGTTTTCTTTTTCCTGTCAGCATGTTGCTCGGAGCGAGCTTTTTAACTATCACTGATGTGATTGCACGTGTTGTTATTATCCCTGCAGAGCTTCCTATTGGCTTGGTTACTAGTGCATTAGGTGGTCCTTTCTTTTTATTCGTTTTATATAGACAAGCAAGTCGATATTAATATTTTAGATTTAAAGGAAACTTGTTATGAGTGTTGAAATACAATCATTGTCTGTCACTATTAATAATAAAAACCTGCTAAACAGCATTGATTTAACGATTAAGCCCGATGAGCTCACTGTGCTTATTGGCCCTAATGGAGCTGGAAAATCCACATTATTGAAATCCTGCTCTGGTGACATTCTCCCAACTAGTGGCAATATACTTATTAATAAAAAGCCTATTGGTTCGTTCACTCCTGTTCTATTAGGGAAAACCCGAGCCGTCATGACTCAGTCTTATGAAATTGGGTTTGGTTTTACTGTGATGGAAATCGTTTCAATGGGCTGTTCCATATATGAAGAGCAAGTGTCTAAACTGAAAAAACAAAATATTATTTCTGAGGTGATGGATTTCATGGAAATAGGTCACCTGTCGGAGCGTACTTTCATTACTCTATCAGGTGGAGAGCAACAGCGTGCGCAACTTGCTAGAGTGCTAGCACAATTGTGGATGCCTTATGAACAAGAAGAAGCGCGCTATCTTTTCCTTGATGAACCGACTTCAAGTCTCGATGTGTTTCATCAATATCATGTGTTGTCCTTAGCCAAAGAACTTACAAAACGTAATATTGGTGTATTGGCAGTGATTCATGATCTGTCCTTAGCGGCTAGTTTTTCAGATCAATTAGTTTTAATAAATAACGGAAGTATTGTAACGAAAGGCAAGCCTGAAAAGGTTCTACAACGCTCATACCTTGAAAATGTGTACGGTATAAAAGCAGAATATTTTCACCATTCAGCTGGAGTCAAGCCCTCTATTTTAATGGATCTGAATCAATAAACAGTAGAAATAGAATACATGTCATCTTATGTTGTCGATAATCATTCTCATTAATGGTATTCTGTTATTCAACATTATTTATTCTAATAATAGACCGAAGTATTGTGCATAATCAGGATACTTCTAGGTGAGATGAATGCTACATCAGTTAAAAAACAATACATCAAAGACTGCATTAAATGACTTGAATAGTCGAATGTCTGATTTAGGAGGGGTTCCGTCACTTTCTATTTCAGATAAAAAAGGAAGTCTTTTATTAGCGCATGCTGATTTTGTTGCGTCTGAGGGTAACTTTTCAGTGAATCCTTCACCATTTCTAATGCTAAACCTTTGTACTGGACATATAGGACGTATGAAAAGAGAAGGGGATGGGCCGTCTTTGGAAGGTGTATTGCGACCAGGAACCGTTGCTTTAGCATTACCCAAAACGATTGCTTCGGGTTATTGGCCTACAACTCAAATGTTAGGCATTGCTATTAACCTTGATAAATTCATATTAGAAAATGAAGGCTCGATTAATGTAGATAACCTTATTCCTGCAGCATCCAAACTTCATAATGATCCATTGTTAAGTGCGGTAATGACCGCATTATGGAGAGATGCAGAAGTACATGGATTATCAGGCGCATTTTTTGAACAAGGCATCAATACATTATTAAACAGACTGATAGATTTCAAACCTAAAAAAACACAGCAGCCAATAGTTTATCCATTAAATAGAAGAAAATTAGAGCGGGTTTTAGATTTAATAGAAAGCCGACTTAGCGATGATATAAGAGTAACGGAATTAGCTGATTTAGTAGGGCAAGATGTTCGTTCTTTTACTCGCTCATTTCAGGCATCAACAGGTTTTGCTCCATATGCCTACTTTACTATTCGAAGAATAGAATATGCGAAACACCTTTTAACTAGCACATCCGTTTTTATCACAGAGATAGCATTACAAGTTGGCTACGCTAACCCTAGTAAATTCTCTGCAGCTTTTCGGCGGATTACAGGTTTCACACCTAATTTTTGGCGGAAAAAAAGTATGTAACTCTTTGTTTTTTTTAAGAAATACATCGCGGTTTCTTAGATATGATAATCTCATCTACTATATGTGGAATCGAGCGTATACCTGCCTCGTAATCTAACGCTATAGCAAGAAAAAATTGAACAATACACTTTTCTCGATCGTTATTGCTCTTAACGTGATTTTAACCAATTTATAAAAGCCACTGCATTTGGGTTATTGAGCGTGCGTTTAGGGTAGGCAATAAAATAGGATTGTTTAAGGGGTAGGTTAATATCGTAGAGTTTCACTAATTGGCCACTTTTCAGTTCAGTGTTTATTAGCATTTTCTGGCCTAATAATAAGCCTCTACTTTGTAGAGCGGCTTCTATCGCCATACTTGAAAGGTTAAAGTGTGGTCCTCCATTGGGCGCTGTGATATTCAAATCAACGGCATCTAGCCAGTCATTCCAATCAGGTAAGTTGTCATTGTGATCGCCCCAGTCGACATGAATCATAGGCAATTTTAAAATGGATTGAAGGTAGGCTTTTTCATCATCAGAATGCTCTACAGATTCTAATAACGTAGGGCTAATCACTAATGAAACCGAGTCAGTGAAAAGTCGCTCTTGTATGAATCCTAAATAATCTTGATCACCAAAACAGATGCAGATATCGGATGCTGATTGGTTAAAATCGACTTTCTTATGACTAGCTTCAATTCGTATTTCTAAACCCGGGTTTAGATCCATCCACTGCAAAACATGAGGCATTAACCATTTTGTCGCTACAGAAGGCAGAGTGGTAATTGTTAAAACATCTGGGTTACTAAATTGCTTGATTTGCTGTTGCCCTAAACGGAGCTTTTCGAGGCCTTTTTGTACGAATACAAGATAGTTTTCTCCAACATGGGTTAACTTTACACCCATTTTAGAGCGATCAAACAGCACTACGCCTAGGTGTTGTTCGAGTACTTGAATTTTTTGACTAATCGCTGCGGGCGTTACAAAAAGTTTTTTAGCGGCACTCGCAAAACTACCATATTCAGCGGCGGCTTCAAATGCAATTAATGTTCCTAAAGGAGGCAACTGAGTAGGCTTCATAGTCAATAAGTCTTATTTGTGTGCGATATTTTATCAGTAAGTATAACTTAATGATGTGCTAAGAATATATCGTTATTAATCGTGTCATCCATAACTTATTCTTTTCGAAGTCGTAAAATTATAAAGGAATTTGAAATGGATCTAGAGCAAGTAATTCAACTGCAAAAGTACCCAATTAATGACGTCTCATTTCATCAAAAATGTAAGCAAACGTTGGATGAACACGGTGCTCTAGTGTTACCTGACTTTTTATCTGCAGCGGCCATCAAACAGGTTATTGAAGAAGGTGAGGCCAAAAAAGAACAGGCTTATTACTCTAAAGACAGCCACAACGTTTTTCTTAAACCGTCAGATCCTGAATTCCCTGCAGATCATCCTCGTAATAGACAGGTTCAATCGTCTAAGGGTTGTATTACAGACGATCAAATTGCTGCTGATTCACCACTTAGAACACTTTATGACTCAGAGAACTTCCGTAAGTTTCTAGCGGCGGTGCTTGGAGAAGAGCAGCTTTATAACTACGCCGATCCGTTATCGTCGATCAATCTGCATTATGCGAGTGAAGGACAAGAGCTAGGTTGGCATTTTGATGAATCCTCTTTTGCGACCACTTTATTATTTCAGAGTCCAGAAGCGGGTGGCGTGTTTGAATACATAGAAAATATGCGCGATGCGGATGCGGGTGAAATGAATTACGAAGGCGTAGCAGAAGTATTAGATGGCAAACGAGAAAGTAAAATATTGCACGCAGGCCCAGGCACATTAGTTATGTTTCGTGGACGCAATGCGATGCACAGAGTAACGCCAACAGAAGGTGCGATTACTCGTATGCTGGTGGTATTAGCGTATAATTCAAAACCAAATATCGAATTATCTGAATCCGCTCGAATGACGTTTTATGGACGTCTTTAAATTGGCATAGGCAAGGTATTATTATGGGCACCACCGTCACAAATTTGTCGTACGGACCGTTAAACTGCAACATAGATTTAGACAGTCCGGGTAAAAGGTTTGGTAACATAAACCTTAATTATTCGAGCCATCAACATGCTTTTAGCGCAATCCCTATTCCTATTGCCATTATAAAAGGAACAAGAAAGCCAAAAGGAGAAAGAATGCAAAAAGGGGACGAAGGACCGACCGTATTGCTGACCGCAGGTAATCATGGAGATGAATACGAAGGGCAATGTATTTTAAGAAGACTGATTCGAGAAATAGATCCATCATCTATTAATGGTCGGTTAATTATACTGCCAGCGTTAAATAGCCCAGCCGTTAGAGCGGCCACACGTACGTCACCGTTAGACGGTGGAAACCTTAACCGTTCGTTTCCCGGCGATCCTGATTCTGGCCCTACCAAAGCCATCGCGGGATTTATCGTTCAACATCTATTTCCTCTTACTGATCTTGCTGTTGATTTTCACTCAGGTGGTTCAACATCAACCTACGTAAATACAGGTTTTTTATGTGCAAATACAAATCCCGATTTGCATCGTCGTAATGTTGAATTAATGGAAGTATTTGGCGCGCCTTTTACCATGGTTCTTCCTCCAACAGAGGCTGGCACAGATATCGATTTCAGTGCTTATCAAGCGGGTGTTCCATTTATTTCATGTGAACTGGGCGGAGCTGGTACCGTCTGCCCAGCCGCATTTAATATCGGTTGGGCAGGGCTCATGAGAGTACTGGTGAAAAATGATGTGATTGCACATGATCATCCATTTTTATCTGACGTGCCAAATGACAGTTCTGGGACGTGTTTTGTCGATATAGCCTCAAATTGCACCATGATTACCGCAGCGCATGGCGGTTTATTTGAGCCTTTACACGAACTGGGTAGCTGGGTCGAAAAAGGCCAGAAAGCCGGATGTACTTATGGCCTTCAAAATTTCATCGAACCGCTTGAAAGTCATACCTTCGAAAGTGATGGCGTCATTGTGATCAAACGCAGAGACACTCTTGTTCAAAGTGGTGACCATCTTTATTGCGTCGCAGGCAAACTGAGTCGTGAGGAGGTGTTGGCTATGAGTACTAAAGCAGGAAGTTAAATGCGCTGAAACGTTTTTACATCGTAAAAAAACTCTATTTACTGGAAGGAAATAGAGTTTTTTTGTGTACTTGTTATGAGAAAAATGACAAGCAAACATCATTCCCAAAATGCATTTCTGTCCATGTAGTTTTTCAAGAATTGTTCTAGTCTTGGAGGCTTTTCACCTTGGAATATCTCTTTAGGCGAACCTTTCATAAGAATTTCCCCTTGATCTAAAAACACAACGGTATCGGCAACTTGTGCTGCAAACCCCATTTCATGGGTCACAACAATCATCGTCATGCCATCTTTCGCGAGATCTTTCATTACCTGAAGCACTTCACCGACGAGTTCTGGATCAAGAGCAGACGTTGGTTCATCAAACAACATGACCGAGGGTTCCATGGCGAGCGAACGGGCAATCGCAACACGTTGTTGCTGTCCGCCTGAAAGCTGTGCTGGATAATGTAATGCACGTTCCGCTAGACCTACTTTTTTAAGAATAGCATGGCCTTTTTCGTCGGCTTCGCGTCGACTTAACTTCTTCACTCGGACCAATGCTTCCGTAACATTTCCCAATGCCGTCATATGAGGCCAAAGGTTAAATTGTTGGAAGACCATGCCCATATTACGCCTTACGTGATTAAGCTCGTTCGTGGAGGTTAGTTTTCTTATATCCGTGTCGTCGTTATACCCAAGCATTTCGCCTTCAATATAAATGTTGCCGCTAGAATATTGCTCTAAGAAAGCTATGCAACGAAGTAAGGTACTTTTACCTGATCCAGAAGGGCCAATTAGACACATTACTTCAGAAGGTTGTACCTTCAGATCAACGTTTTTCAATACTTGAGTGGTGCCAAAGTTTTTACTCATTTTTTGAACTTCAACGATAGGAGAGTCTTGTGTTTGTTTATTCATATTGATCGTTCCATATATTTGCTTAAACGTTTTTCTGTCCAACCGCCAAACCGTGATGTTAATTCAGCCAAAATGAGATAAGAGACTGCTAATACGGTTAGTGTTTCGGCGTAGGCGTAGGTTTCAGCACCGATACCGATTAGGACAAAAGCCAACTCAGGTACGGTAACGATGGAAAGAATCGCCGTTTCTTTACCTAGAATAATCGATACATTAACCAGCCCAGGGATGATTAAGACCATCATCTGTGGAATTTGGATACGTACTATTATTTGCAGTCGTGATAAGCCAATAATTTTGGCGGCATCCAACTGACCTTTTGGAATCGCGTTAAAACCCGCTCGAAACAGCTCTGCGTAATAAGCGCTGCCATTACAAGCTAAGGCAAATATGCCTGCTTCAATCGGTTCTAAATAAAGGCCTATAGACGGGCCGCCGTAATAGAGTAAGAATAATTGGATGAGAAAAGGTGTACCTCGTATTATTTCTACATAAAGGCGAACAGGGTAACGAAGAATTTTTGCCTTAGACATTAACCCCAAGGCGACGACTAAACCGAGTAGCATGGCGATAAAGCAGGCAATAAGAGTACATAAAATCGTGATGCCAAAACCGCTAGCGATATCGGGTAAATGGTTAAGGATGAGTTGAGCGTCAAATGTCATCATACGATTGACCTACTGTTAATGCGTCTTTCTACCCACAGGCCTAACACAGAGATGGTGCTGTTTAGAATGAAATAAACCAAAGCAGCGGTAAGATAAAATTCAAAAGGCTGGAAATTACTCGCGGCTAAATTCTGCGTGACACGAGTCAGTTCAACAATACCAATGACGGATATTAATGATGAGGCCTTAACTAAGATGATAGCTTCATTAATGAGAGCCGGAATGGTTAACCGAATAACCTGAGGAAGCTCAATAAATGCAACTATTTGAAGACGGTTTAAGCCAACCATGATGGCGGATTCTTTTTGGCCCGGTGACAAACTTTGAAAGCCACCTCGTAAAATCTCCGTAATATAAGCACTGCTACATAAGCCGACACAAACGATTGCAGTCGGTAGCGCTGGCGTATTGATGCCGATTAAAGGCAGGCAATAATAACTTAGCATTAACTGAACGAGTAAAGGTACGCCTCTAAAAAACGATACATACAATTTAGTCAAAATACGTAATGGCGTGCTGTTTGATAAACGAGCGGTACACATTATCGTACCTATAATTAACCCCAACGTCAGAGCTGAGATGGAAAGGAGTACAGTCATCTGTACCCCTTCCCATAACACAGGTAAAGCTGGGAGGAGCGTAGAAAAATCTAGCATTTACAGCTCCGCGAACAATTAAATTTTTGGCACGATTGGTGTTTGTGGTAACTCAATAGCGATTCCAAACCACTTTTTCTGGATCTCAGCCATACGACCATCTTTAGTCATTTTAGCCATGATTTTATTGATCGATTCTATTAGGCTTTTGCTTTCGTCATCGTTACGGAAAACATAACCTGAATAGGCTTCGGTGCCGAAAGGAGGCATAACCACTTCAAAGTTTTTATGTTGGCTTGCAATATACGCAATGTTTGGTAGTGAATTCGCTACAGCGTCAACGCGGCCAGTCATGATTTCAGAGTAGGCTTGGTTGTTATCTACATAAAGTTTGATGTTTGCTGGTTTACTCAGTGTATTTGAAAATGCTTCTAGTTGAGCGGCTGGTGCAGAGCCTTGTCCTGCTCCAACGTTCATATCTGCAATATCTTCAGACTTCATTATCTTCGTATTACCTTTTCGCTTTAATAGCGCGACAGAGGCGTCTGAAATAGCGTTCGAGAAACTATAACGCTTCATTCTTGCTGCCGTAATAGACACGGGACCACCAACCATATCGTATTTGTTCGCTTCTAAACCCGGTAAAACGCTTGTCCAAGGTAAGTCGATATAAGTGACTTTTACGCCTAATTCTTTTCCAACTTCTGTGAAGAAGTCTTTGTTTAAACCTTCATGTTTACCATTAACTAAAAAGTCGAATGGAGCGAATTGAAGCTCAGTACCGATGACTAACTCACCTTTGGATTTCACATCAGATAAAACATCTGCATGAGCGGTAGTTGCTGCAAGGGTTGTAGCTAAACTAAATAACGCGATTTTTAACGGTGTCACTATTCTGTTGGCTTTCATTGTTGGAGATCTCCATTATTAATAATTTACACGAACGTTTGCTGTCGAATTAAAAGTATTTCTTTAACGCTTCATTTGAAAATAGCTTGTAAGTTATGGCTATTCAAACTCTAAGTTGTATATACATATATCGTGCCATGTATTTTAATATATAGCATATAAATTTATTTAATTACCATGATGTAGGTTTTTTGTTTTTTTTTAAAATAATCATAAATGACATGTGACATTAATGCCGCATATATCTGGTGCGATATGATGGGTTGATTGATTCAATGCGCTATTTTGGTTCGCTTTTTATTAGCTTACGTTTTGTTGCTTCAATATTTTTTTAGTTATATTTTCTGTGCCCTACGAGTGTTTCTAGGTTTTTTTAAGATCCATTTTTTTATTAAAAAATAATCGACAAATAGAGTAAATAAAGATATATCTTTAATATGTATATACATCTAATGAGAAAGTCTTACTTTCTTATTGACTACTTTATAGGTGGGGAAAAATGAGCAGCGCATTGTCAGTTGATCATCTAGTGAATAAAAATGTTATGGGGTTAGGAGCTTATAATTCAGGCTTATCAGTCGAGGAATTGAAAAAAAAGTATCAAGTTGAAAAAATCGCTAAGTTGGCCAGTAATGAAAATCCGTTTCCGACTTCTGCTGCCGTTTTGAAGGCATTACTGGGCGCTGATAACCTCAGTCATTACCCAGATCCATACTGCAAAGTCTTAAGTGCAGTGCTGGCACAGGACCTTGATGTGTCAGAAGACTCCATTGTGGTGGGGAATGGTTCAGAAGACTTGCTTAGTATTATTTCGCGGGTTTTTGTGGAAGTTGGCGATAAAGTTATGACGGTTGTGCCTTCTTTCGGACTACATATTAGCTACCCAGTCGCCTGTGGTGCCAACATGCTAATTGCTCACCTAACGGATGATTTAGAGTTTGACCTCGACAAAATAACCACTATGTTGCGTACAGAAAATCCCAAGCTATTTTTTATCGCCAGCCCTTGTAACCCTGTTGGTTGTAGTCTTAATAGCATAGAAGTCCAGCTCATTATCGACAGTGTGAGTCATGAGACATTACTTATTTTTGATGAAGCTTATTATGAATATGCAAAAGATGACGAAGATTATCCAGATGTGTTGTCGTTATTAAAAGCATCAGGAAAGCCATTTGTACTATTAAGAACCTTCTCTAAGGCGTACTCTTTGGCAGGTTTACGAATCGGTTATGGGGTTTTTTATCCAACAGCATTAGCAGGTTACGTTCATAAATTAAGAACACCTTTCAATGTGAATCGATATGCTCAAAAAGCCGCTATTGCGGCTTTTCATGATCATGAAAATTTAGAGAAAACCATTGCTTGGAATAATGTCGAGCGTGAAAAAATGGCATCTGAATTAATTCATTTAGGCTTGTCTCCTAAGTCGTCGAAAGGGAACTACTTGTTTTTCGCCACTGATTGGAATGGCGTTGAGCTGGCTCAACGTTTGTTAAGTTATGGTGTGATTGTTAAACCTTGGTTAGAAGAAGGCTACGAAGAGTATATTCGTGTTTCTATTGGCGCTAAGGAAGAAAATGAACAGTTTATTGATTGTCTTAGTAAAATTTTAAAAGCATCCGCTAAATAAAAGGTTCTGAATTAATGCCAGATTACACATATTATTCAAAAAAATAATCTCTAATGAATTACGCAGAAAGCCTTGAATACCATATCTATGGTAGGAAAGGCTCTCTCTTCTCTTAATAATCTAAACCCATCAAAGGTAGTATTAGTTGAGTTCTACGTGGTTTAGCTCAACGCATCAGAAGCAAATATTACCTAAGATAGTAAATGCGAGATACAATGTAATTCTTAGCATGTACTTTCACTTAATGATTAAACGGAATTCACTTTGACTAATAAACCTTCGTCTTTGCTAGAAAATTTATTTTCTGATTTGCCAGATACGCCACTGCCTATCTATGCCAAATTAAAGCAAGCCATTTCGCTAAAGATATCCTCTGGTGAGTGGGAAGCAAATCAACGTGTTCCGTCAGAAGCGGAAGTGGTTAAAGCGCTTGGTATGAGTCGTATGACAGTCAATAGGGCGCTGCGTGAATTAACCGCTGAAGGTTTGTTGGTTAGGCACCAAGGGTTAGGGACTTTTGTCGCGGAAAAAAAGGCGCACTCAGCCTTGTTTGAAGTACACAATATTGCTGAAGAAATCGCTATTCGTGGCAATAAACATCGTTCTGAATTATTGGTATTGGAAACATCACACGCGACTGTAGAAGAGGCAATGGCGTTGGGAGCTCGTACCAATCACAAAATTTTCCGCTCAATAATTTTGCATTTCGAAAATGATCTGCCTATTCAAATTGAAGAAAGAATTGTGAATGAAAGCCTTGCTCCAGAATACGATAAACAAGATTTCTCGACCAATACTCCCTATGTTTATCTTATGAAAGTAGCACCAATGACAGAAGGCGAGCATCTAGTCGAAGCGATTTTACCGAATAAATTAGAGTGTGAACGTTTGCAAATATCGGCCAATGAACCCTGCTTACAGATTAAGCGACGTACATGGGCGGGTGATGATATTGTCACTGTCGCAAGACTTTTGCACCCAGGCTCTCGCTTCCAGTTATTTGGTCATTTTGGACGATAGATGTTCTTTTAGAGCTAAAGCTCTTTTAGATAGACTGTATTTTTTAGAAATAGTGATTACTTAGATAGCGAAAGCACCTGAATAAAAACGCCACTGCCTGACAGTAATGTCATGATGCTATTTGCTTTAAATTGAATAAAATCTTGAGCGTTTAAAGTAACTGAATCTGTCTCTGTGGCGTTTTCTTCGATAGAGAAAATACAATCCTGATTCGCATAAAACCCTTCGAATAAAATCTCTTCATGAGTAGTTGCTTCAATTGTATGAGGTGCGAAACAGGATATCACGTCTGCTTTTGTGTCCGCCTCTCGTACTATGATATTCAGATCTTCAATTGAACCCTTTTTCAGCGTGGCATGAGTCTCTACACCACCAGGAAATTGAGCGATATCGAGAATGTTTGTTAATATATTTTTAATGATTGAATCCTGCTGAATATCTTTCGAGGGGGCGTGTCTTAACGTCATACCATTGCCAGATAATAAGACTAGGGTTCGATACATGGTATTGAAGTCAGAGAACACACCGTCTGCAACAACAGCCGCTTGGCTAATACGAAAACGTACGCCATCAGCATCTTCCGCTAGATGAATTTCAAGTGTTTCACCAAGGCCGTTTTTCCATGGCATACGCTTGTAATCGCTTTGTTTAATAATCGATATGCTTGAATTTTTGTTTGCTTTAAGCATCGTACATCACCTTTTTAATCACTTGGATAAAGGCAAGGCGACTGCTTTCTTCTTGTGCATGATGGAAATCTTTAATGCGCTGCAGACCTGCCACAAAGACGTCTCTTACGAGGTTTTCATTTGAGGCAAACAGCCAACGATTTAGAATGCTGTTGTTTTCACCTGAGCTGATGCTGGCGGCAAGAAACGGATTGTTAGCGTCAAGTACAATAAAGTCCGCACGATTGCCTTCTGTTAATCCTAATGAAACATCACAAGCTTGATTCCCACCCAACAAGGCTTGTTTGAATAAATGGTCACCTACACGATATTGTTCTGGATGATTGTTTGTTGAATTATACAAACGATTACGTTTTTGATCTCGTAGGCGTTGGCCATACTCTAATGTCCGTAGCTCTTCGACAATCGACAAACTCACATGGCTGTCTGAGCCAATCCCCCAGCGACCGTTGGCTTGTTCAAACTCAACCGCTGGGAAAATACCGTCGCCTAGGTTGGCTTCTGTTGTTGGACACAATCCAGCCACAGCATTGCTGGTGGTGATGGCTTGCAGCTCTTTTTGATCAAGGTGAGTAGCATGAACCAAACACCATCTTTCGCTTAAACCAATCTCATCTTGTAGCCACTGAACAGGGCGTCTTCCGCTCCAATCTAAACAGTCTTGGACTTCTTTTTGTTGTTCAGAAATATGAATGTGAATTGGCATAGAAGTACTTAAATTGGCCAATACAGTTTCTATTTGCGGTTTAGTTACCGCGCGAAGTGAGTGAAAACAAATACCGAGTTTATGGGTTGCGTGGTTTGCTAGTTTGGTCTCGCAGGCCTGATGCAATTTTAGGTAATCTTCAGTGGAATGAATAAAGCGCGCCTGTCCAGCATTAGGTGTTTGTCCGCCAAATCCAGAGTGTGAATACAGAACAGGCAATAAAGTGAGCCCCATACCTGATTTATCTGCGGCTGAGATCATTTGGTTCGACATTTCACCTTGTTCGCCATAATGCTTGCCACCAATGTCATGGTGTAAGTAATGAAACTCGCCGACTTGTGTATAACCCGCTTTGAGCATATCGATGTAAAGCTGAGTCGCAATGATTCGAGTATCGTCTGGTGTCAGCTTTTGCACTATTTTGTACATCAAATCCCGCCAGCTCCAAAAACTGTCATTTGGATTTAAGCTTACTTCCGCTGCACCGGCCATGATTCGTTGAAAAGCATGCGAGTGAACATTGGCTAAACTGGGTAACACTGGGCCAGATAAAACAGTGGCATCTTGGCTAGGTTGTTGGCCTTGTTGAATGGATTCAAAGCAACCCTTGTTGACTGTAAAAAGCACGTTATTCGCCCAGCCGGAAGAAAGTAGAGCTTGCTTGGCAAAGTAGACTTGTTTGGCAGAATGAGTGCTGGTTATTGTTTGGGTCATCGCGGTCAAATCCTAAACGGTTTATTTCTGATGTGTTATCGGTAAAAAGTTGTTGGTTCAGTGTAATGCAAAAATAAATGTATATACAAATATAATTTAAAGACGTTCTGTGTTTCATATTGCTGGATTTTATTGAATGGGTAGGCATAGATTTTAAGAGCCGTTAATTTGACTTTTTCTCCCATTATTTCTTCATATATAGAAAAGAAATGTATTAAAAAATGGGAAAAAACTTGCCTTAACAAGTTTTAGATTTTATCTTGTGTTTAATTGTATATACATCTTAATTGAATTTATATTTTCAGGAGATTGAAATGGCGAAGCAAACACTGACTCAACAAGAAGTAAACCAAAAGCGTTTTCGTGCTGGTGAAGTAAGGGCCGCAACAGGCACTAAGCTGACAGCGAAATCTTGGTTTACAGAAGCGCCAATGCGTATGTTGATGAATAACCTTGATCCTGATGTAGCAGAAAACCCAGAAGAATTGGTTGTTTATGGTGGCATCGGTCGCGCTGCTCGTGACTGGGAAAGCTACGACAAAATCGTTGAATCTCTAAAAGAACTAGAAGATGACGAAACACTATTGGTTCAATCTGGTAAACCCGTTGGTGTTTTTAAAACCCACAGCAATGCACCACGCGTATTGATTGCTAACTCGAACCTAGTGCCACATTGGGCGAACTGGGAACACTTTAATGAGTTAGACGCAAAAGGCTTGGCAATGTATGGCCAAATGACTGCAGGCTCTTGGATCTACATCGGTAGCCAAGGCATAGTGCAAGGCACTTACGAGACGTTCGTCGAAGCAGGTCGCCAACATTACGATGGAAACCTTACAGGCCGTTGGGTACTGACAGCAGGCTTAGGCGGAATGGGTGGCGCGCAACCATTGGCCGCAACCATGGCGGGTGCTTGTTCATTGAACATCGAATGTCAGCAAAGCCGCATAGATTTCCGTTTGCGTACTCGTTATGTGGATGAACAAGCAACGGATTTGGATGACGCTCTAGCGCGAATCAAAAAATACACAGAGGAAGGCAAAGCCGTATCCATTGCTTTATGCGGTAACGCAGCAGACATTTTGCCAGAAATGGTAAAGCGCGGTGTACGTCCAGATATGGTGACTGACCAAACATCAGCACATGATCCATTGAATGGTTACTTACCAACGGGAATGAGCTGGGAAGAGTATCGTGAAAAAGCAAAAACTCAACCTGCTGAAATCGTGATCGCAGCAAAGAAAACCATGGCGACTCATGTTCAAGCTATGTTGAATTTTCAAAAAATGGGTGTTCCAACCTTCGATTATGGTAACAACATTCGTCAAATGGCGATGGAAGAAGGCGTAGCAAACGCGTTTGATTTCCCGGGCTTTGTCCCTGCTTACATTCGTCCATTATTCTGCCGTGGTATTGGTCCATTCCGTTGGGCTGCATTATCTGGTGACCCAGAAGACATTTACAAAACCGATGCAAAAGTAAAAGAAGTGATCGCAGACGACGCGCATTTGCATCATTGGTTAGACATGGCACGCGAACGTATTCAATTTCAAGGTTTGCCAGCGCGTATTTGCTGGGTAGGTCTTGGGCAGCGCGCCAAGCTTGGTCTAGCGTTTAACGAAATGGTTCGCAGCGGTGAGTTGTCGGCTCCGATTGTTATCGGTCGAGATCATTTGGATTCTGGCTCTGTTGCCAGCCCAAACCGTGAAACGGAAGCCATGCAAGATGGCTCGGATGCGGTATCAGATTGGCCATTATTGAACGCATTATTAAACACAGCGTCTGGCGCAACCTGGGTGTCTTTACACCACGGCGGCGGTGTTGGTATGGGATTCTCTCAGCATTCAGGCATGGTGATTGTGTGTGATGGTAGTGATGATGCCGCAGAGCGTATTGCACGCGTACTTCATAATGACCCAGCGACAGGCGTTATGCGTCATGCGGACGCGGGTTATGAAACTGCCATCGAATGTGCGAAAGAGCAGGGCTTAAACTTACCAATGATCACTGGTGATCAAGCGAAATAAGCTATTGCGACTCTTTTTTACTTTGTTGCACGGTGCTCGAAATCCTCATGTATAACTATACACTCCGGTTTCTGTGCTCCGTGCGCCTCGTAAAAAAAACTCTCATAACGCTTATTACACAGATCATGTCTTAAACGAATATATACTTAAAAAATGATTGCAGAGCATCGCATAGATACTGGAGAGAACATGTTTGAACTAATGATAAAACCGGGTCAATTGACTCTAAATGAATTACGTCAAATCAGCCGCCGTTCTGTGAAATTGAGCCTAGATCCAAGTGCGACACCAGGCATTCATGCTAGCACCCAAGTCGTGAATGATGTCATTGCTGAAAATCGTACAGTTTACGGCATCAATACAGGTTTTGGTTTGTTAGCCAACACACGTATTGCACCAGAAGATTTAGATGAGTTGCAGCGCAGCATTGTTTTGTCGCATTCCGCTGGTATTGGCGCATTAATGGAAGACAAAACCGTTAAATTGATTATGGCGCTTAAAGTGAACAGTTTAGCGCGTGGTTTCTCAGGTATACGCCTAACTGTTTTGGAAGCCTTGCTTACTTTGATCAACAAAGAAGTTTACCCCTGTATTCCGAAAAAAGGCTCAGTAGGTGCGTCGGGTGATTTAGCACCTTTGGCTCACATGAGTACGATTTTATTGGGTGAAGGTAAAGCGCGTTACCGTGGTGAAATTATCTCTGGTCAAGCGGCATTGTCTATTGCAGGTCTTGACCCTATTACCTTGGCACCAAAAGAAGGTTTAGCGTTATTGAACGGTACTCAAGCCTCTACCGCATTTGCGTTAGAAGGTTTGTTTGAAGCGGAAGATTTATTCGCGTCTGCTGTTGTGTGTGGCTCGCTTTCTGTTGAAGCTGCGCTTGGTAGTCGTAGTCCGTTTGATGATCGTATTCACCAAGTTCGTGGGCATCAAACGCAAATCGACGCGGCTGCGGCGTATCGTCATTTATTAGGTGAGACCAGCGAACTAGGCGAATCACATCAGGGTTGTGAAAAAGTACAAGACCCTTATTCGTTACGTTGCCAGCCACAAGTAATGGGTGCATGTTTGGAGCAAATTCGCAGCACATCAAAAGTGTTGTGTATTGAAGCGAATTCGGTGTCTGATAACCCATTGGTATTCGCAGAAAGTGGCGACATCATTTCTGGTGGTAACTTCCACGCAGAGCCTGTGGCAATGGCTGCAGATAACCTTGCTTTAGCGATTGCTGAAATCGGCAGTTTGTCAGAACGTCGTATGGCATTGTTGATCGATACGAATCTAAGTAAATTGCCTCCTTTCCTCGTTGATAATGGCGGCGTAAATTCTGGCTTTATGATTGCGCAAGTAACGGCGGCGGCATTGGCAAGTGAAAACAAATCCTATGCACATCCAGCGTCAGTAGACAGCTTACCAACGTCAGCTAACCAAGAAGATCACGTGTCTATGGCAACCTTTGCGGCACGCCGCTTGAAAGACATGGCAGAAAATACCCGTGGTATTTTGGCGGTTGAAATTCTATCTGCGGTACAGGGACTGGATTTCCGTGCGCCACTTAAATCGACGCTACGTCTTGAAGAAGCCCGCGCCACGTTACGCGCTCGTGTTCCTTTCTACGACAAAGACCGTTATTTTGCGACTGATATTGAGCAAGCCAATGAGCTTCTATTAGAAGCGGCTCACAACGACACTATGCCAGAAGGTTTGCTCCCAAGCTTATAATCAGAACGATTACTGCGCTTGCTAATACTTTGTTAAAAATAGACTCGAAATGCTCATGTATAACGATACACTCCGCTATCTCGTCTACTTTTGCCTCGTCTTAGCGTCGCGCAACACATCGTAAAAAAATCTATTAGTGAAAGGTATTAGAAAAGGTTTCTACAATGACAAATGATACGCCACTTGTTTTAGACAGTGTATGGCTTGGCGCAAATGTCGCGACCATGAAAGATGGCCGCTACAGTGCGATTGAAAATGCGGCGATAGGCGTGGCTGGTGGTCGTATTGTTTGGCTAGGAAAAGCAGAAAACCTTCCCGCTTATCAAGCGCAAGAAGAACACAATCTCGATGGTGGATGGATTACGCCAGGATTAATTGATTGCCATACACATTTAGTCTTTGGTGGAAATCGAGCGGGTGAATTCGAGCAACGTTTGAACGGAGTAAGTTATCAAGATATCGCCAAGCAGGGTGGTGGTATTGCGTCTTCTGTAAAAGCAACACGAGAAGACAGTGAAGAAGAATTGGTTCGTAGCGCGACACGTCGTTTAAAAAGTTTGATGGCCGATGGTGTGACCACGGTAGAAATTAAATCTGGTTATGGTTTGTCTCTTGAGAGCGAACTAAAAATGCTGCGCGTGGCGACCACTTTAGGTAATGAAAACCCTGTCACGATTAAACGAACCTGTTTAGCAGCGCACGCTATGCCACCGGAATATGATGACAAAGACACCTACATTGATTTCTTGTGTGACACCGTATTACCTGAAGTTGCAAGGCTTGGTATGGCCGACGCCGTAGACGCCTTTTGTGAAGGAATCGCTTTTAGTACAGAGCAAGTAGCGCGTTATTTCAAAACAGCAGCAAGTCTTGGTTTACCAGTGAAAATTCACGCAGAGCAGCTTTCGTCTTTGGGCGGCACGCGCATGGCGTCGTCATTCAAAGCCTTGTCAGCGGATCATATTGAATTCATTGAAGAAGAAGATGTGATCGCCATGGCAGAATCTGGCACGGTTGCTGTGTTGTTACCGGGTGCGTTTTTCACCTTGAAAGAAACGCAACGACCACCAATCGATTTATTACGTCAACATGGTGTTCCTATGGCCATTGCCACGGATGCAAATCCTGGCACATCGCCAGCCTTGTCTTTGCGGTTGATGATGAACATGGGTTGTACTTTATTCGGATTAACGCCAGAAGAGACATTAGCGGGTGCGACGATACATGCCGCAAAAGCATTGGGAATGAGCGATACTCACGGTACCTTAGAAATCGGTAAAGTCGCGGATTTTGTTTGTTGGGACGTTGAAAGCCCGGGCGAACTTAGTTATTGGTTAGGTGGCAACCTAGTTAAGAATCGTGTCCATTTAGGAAAAGAGCTGCAAGGAGAGTGATATGAATCATCCATTAACCGTACCGGCGTTTGAGTTCACACAAGGCGATTCTCCCTTGCTTATCAGTATGCCGCATTCGGGTTTGAACTTAACGGCAGAAGTGGACGCTGGCTTATCCAAACAAGCTAAAATATTGCCAGACACGGATTGGTATATTCCTGAACTGTATGATTTTTTTACGTCATTAGGTGTCAGTTGTATAAAGGCGAATTACTCTCGTTATGTGATTGACCTTAATCGACCTTATGACGACAAACCGCTTTATGAAAGTAAAACCACAGGATTGTTTCCTGATATTTTATTCGCAGACAGCCCTGTGTTCAATCAAGGGCAAGAACCTGGTGATGCACATAAATTGTTTTGTAAAGATCAAATCTGGAAGCCTTATCACGCGACGATAGAGCAAGAGCTGGCTCGACTAAAAGTCAAATTTGGTTACGCTATTTTGTTTGATGCACACAGCATCGCCGCACAAGTGCCTATGCTATTTGAAGGGACTTTACCAGACTTCAACTGGGGAACCAACGAAGGCAAATCTTGCCATGAATCCTTAGCAAATATCGCTACACAGATCATCCAACCCCACTATACACAAGTGGTAAATGGACGTTTTAAAGGCGGCTATATCACTCGTCAATTCGGTCAGCCAGAAAACAACATCCACGCGATTCAGTTAGAGCTGTCTCAAGCTACCTATCTAAACGAAGCTGTTTTGAAAGAAGGGCGTTATGAACTGGATGAGCAAAAACTCCCCGTTATTAAACAGCAACTCAAAGACATTATAGAGGCTGTGAGTTTGGTTAGGTTTTAGTTGTCATTGTTTGTTAGAGCTTTAAAGGAATCCCCATAACGTGAGAGCGCTATGGGGATTCTTTTAAATAATTAACATGTAAAGCTAAAATGTAAGCTATGTCTGAATCCTGCTTACTTGTGACGTTTGAAAATTTGAATTAGTCCATCTCCAATATCTTTAAATGAGCTTACAATTTGAAGCGCTTGCAAAGTGTTAATTAATTTTTGGTTTTCAGCAGTTTTAGGTATTTTAGGCTTATCTTTACCTGTAGAAATTAGTTGAGGGTAATTATTTTTTAATGCTCCTAATATTCTAAATAATTGTTCACTGTCCATAGTAGAATTTAGATGAGGGCTTAACAAGAGAATGATATCTTTGTCTTTAATGTGACTGTTAGCCATTTTTTCTACGACATCGATAGATAAATTATGATTATGTTCAATAGAAAATTTAGCCAATTCTACTAAGCAATTATTGCTGCATTCATTTATGAACTCATCCGCACGTTCAACAATAGATTGCTTCACGCTTAGTGAGATCTTTTTACTCTTCAGAAGAGGTCCTAAGTCACTTTTTAAAAGCTCAGGAGTAATGTAGGACACAAACTTTTTGGAAACATGGATGTAGGACTCTCTAGTCGACCAATCTGTTTCAAGTAAATGCGTATAAGATTTTTCTGAATCACTGATTAGGTTGTTGCCAAGGAGAAGAGCGTATAATTCTCCCTTCTCCACGGGTAGATCTATCGCAGGGATGTAATATTTGAATTTCTTCAAGCTATTGGAAAGCTTTACTCTTAGCTGATTTGTAAGTTTAGCTTTGTTCGCATTAAGTATTTTCTTTGCAAGTTCTACTCGATGCTCTTCTTCAATTTGTTCATTATGCGATATTTCCTTACTATTAATTAAAACTTGTTCTAGGTTTTCGTCAATGCTTCCGACACTATTAATGTAGTTATTGATGTTGTTAAACGTAGCTGGAAAGCGATTTAGCTTTGCTAATGTCTGCCAAGTATTTTCTGTGTCAGCTTTAAGGTCTTCAACAATACATGTATCCGACGCTTGATTTATTATGTCGTCTAAATAATCAGGGTCGAAATGATAAATATCTTTTATTATTTTTATGAAGTGTTTATTTGAGTTTACAGATTTGGAAAATCCATTTATTGAATCCAAGTAACCTTTGATATCTGTTAGAAGGTAGTTGTAAATGTCTTCATTAATTTCTAAAGCAATATCTAGCGCGAGGATTTCATTGTTTCTTAGTGCGATGATTAAGTTTTCTTTAGTGATGGTATAAAGATTCTTGCACACAAACGCTTGCTGCATAGTTTCGGATAACAGTTTTAACTCAGGAATACGTATTGAAGCGTCGGCAAATATGTACGTAATATTCTCTGGGATTGTTTTATCTGATGGTCTTATAAGAGTTGATAGCATAGAGTAGTGCGTTTCTAAGTATTCTGAAACAGAATCGTCTATGTTGTAATGTGTTTCAGAGTCTAAATTTTCTAGTGACAAATCGATTAGATTAAGTCGTTTTTGATCATCTAACTCTATTCCATTGATTAGGAAATGCAGTGTTTCTTCCGTTTCAGGTGTGAGCTTTTTGATTAGCTCAACGTATTCATTTTTTCCATTTAGGAATAATTGCAAAAATTGCTTTTCTTTTTCTCCAAACTGCATCAAAGCTCTAATCATAATATCAGTGTCTGATGAATAGTTCCTTAATAGGTAATTCAGAATAGAAATGTTATACAGGCAAGGCTCACTTAGAGACTGTTGACCACACTCTTTTATTATGGCTTTAATGTCTTCATCCGTGAGTAGAAAGTGTTCGTCCATGACATTACGGTCAACATTATGAATGATAAAGTTTTGAGCAGCAGGGGATACGTTGTCATCATGAAATGTTGATGTATACAGAGTGAAATTACGGTTAATATAACCTGACTTGATAAGCTGGTAAGCTAGCTCTTTTGATAGATTTTCTTTAATTATTGTATCTAGAGATTTTGCGTCTAGCGTAAATGTTGACTGTTTTAAAATGTGATATATATCTGCACTACGAAGAAATTCCAATTCATTTTTCTTTTTATCAATTGAAATGCTGAACTCTTTTTTATCAGCTGCTTTCCAGTCACTAGGAGACAAGCTAGTACCTAGGGCTTCTTCAATATCTATAAGCTCAAAGGTTAAAGTTTGATTATAGTTATGGGGAGTCCAATAAAGTTTAGCCTTATCTTTTTGATTAGTGTAGTCAGACCAAAAATCAACTGATTTCAAGTCATCAATTGATAGTCTTTCATTATTTAACTTTAATTGACCACTACTTGTTGCTTGGTTGGAGCATTTTAAAACTCTGTTTATATAAGTTATTAGTAGAAGCCCTAGATGTTCACTTCGTTTCTGAATACTGCTACGAGATAGATTTTCAAGATCTATTTTATGTTGCATTATTTCTTTTTCAATACGGTTTATATTTTCTGTTATTAGCTTTCGACTAGCATCGTAAATTTTATCAAGTTTACTTTCTCCTAAACGAATTAATTCAAAGTCCGCTAAATGAGTGCTTTTATAAAGCATCATTGCGAAGAGGTCACTTTCGCTTAGATTTAGTTGTTTGCTGTCATCTGTAAAAATTTCCTCGCGAAAAATGATGAATTCGTTACGTACATTCTTCAGTAGTCTCATGTCTGGAACATAACGAGCCGCAATCTTGATAAGCTCTGGATTGATGTTTTTATAGAGTTCGTCTTCTAATATCTGTTTTATAAGGTCTCTTGCACTTCGATGAGTAATAAATGGTACAACAGGGATAATAAGGTCAAAGAATTTTGTACGAGCTGTTTGTTGTACTGCGTCTTGAGCAGCGTCTTCTATAGTTGTAATGGTCGAATGGAGTTTTTCTAAGACTTGAACTGCGTCTTTTATAGCCGAATGTGGCTTTTCTGCGGTTTGTTTCGAGTTCGACAAATCAAAAATACTGTCTTTGATTGCATAGATAAATCGAATCGTTTCTTTGATTTGAGGTGCGCTGTTTAAAAGCGTATTTAAAGACCGTAACGTTTCAAAAATATGTGAATCTTCAAACCTGTCTATATCTTCAAAAATTACGATGTTCTTTTTAGATACTTCGAAGAAATACACTATCTCATCAAGATATTGATCGAAATAAGATCCGGATTTATCATCCAATGAAATAGTCGCCGCTCCTGCTGATACGTTGCTAATACGCATACGACCATGGGTTAACCATCGAATTCCGAATGCTATTAATATAGTGAATGCTAAAATAATTAAATGAGAGTACAGGCCTAAATCGACAACCGATAAGAAGGCCTTTGAAATTTTATCCGTCCAACTCATCAATATGAAGATTGGTACTGCTGCGATACCAATTACAAGTGAAAGACAGAGCTCTCGTACTAAATTAAATCGCTCGATTCTTTGAAATCTAGAATGTGGTGCCTTCTGAGGCTCTAATCGATACAGGAGTTGTTTTACGATTTCCTGTTGAATTCTATTGGTAGTTGTTTCTTCTAGTTTTGTTTCATCAGTATTGCCCTCAGTCGTTTTCATGGGGGCTAATGTCGATAGAGATATTTCAACTATGTCATGTTTGTGTTGATTTGCTACCTCTTGAAGAATACTACTTTTACCGACGCCATAATTTCCTGATAGCGCTATATTACGCACTTCTGAGATTTTAAAAGCAGCATTTATTCTGTCTACATAACTATTGTGATGATTTTTGTCGTATTCAGGTGTGAGCGGTTTGAGGCTAAGGGAGCTAGAGCTTTCTTGATCGTTGGTATTTTCTTGTATTTTGGAGAAGCAATTCCAAAGTCCCATTTCATATTCCTTTACGTGCAATGTGTATAAATCATTTATTTGATTTTCACTTTATCGTGTTCAAAACAAAAGACCAAATTCTTTATTTGAATATAAGCAGGTATGTTAAATTACCGTTCACTTGGACGCTGTTTACTTATACGAGAATATTCAAATGAAACTTAACTTCCATAAATCTTTTTGGGAAGCACCCTGCAATAACGAGCATGACTTTAACGAGCTCATAAAACGCACTCATGCCGATGGTTATCAAGGTACCGAGTTGTTCTTACCATTTTTTGATATTGATACCGATGTAGTGCGAGAAGCACATGCTGAACTTGGGCTGAGCATTATTACGGGTATTGGTACGGCTGGTGACACGGTTGAAGATCATCTAGAAAGTATGAATACTCAAATTGAACGTGCGGTTGAGTTTGAACCTGTGCTGATTAATTCCCATACTGGGCGCGATATTTTTAGCTTGAAAGACAATTTACGTCTATTTGAAAATGCTTTAAAACTCGAACAAAAGCACAACATAACCATCACCCATGAAACGCATCGATTTAGACCCACGTTCAGTACATTTGATACAGAAAGAATCATCGATGCATTACCAGAATTAAAATTGAACTTGGATATTAGTCATTGGATGGTGGTCCATGAATCTGATTTGAATGATCAATTGGAACGTTTAGAAAAAATATTTTCTCACGTACATCATATTCATGCGAGAGTCGGTTTCGAAGAAGGTCCACAGGTTACCAATCCACAGGATGAACTTTGGGCGGGGCATGTAGAGAACCATGTAAAACTATGGCAAAAAGTGATCGACCTTGCAAAAAACAGAGGTCAATCCGGTTTTACCATCACCCCTGAGTTCGGTCCTTTTCCATACGCACATGTACAACCCAATACGCATGAGCCTATGGTTGATATTTGGGCAGCGAATAACTTCATGCAACAGCACCTCAGAAATAAGCTTGTTTAAGAATGAAGTTGAGCTTTATTAAACCATAAATCGATGCTTTTCTTCTGCACATGCATTCAATATAAAGTCCCAAGTAAGCTTCAGATCTCTAAATTTGTGAAGATCCTTACTTGTTGATATCCAGAGCTCTCTATGAAGCAGTGTTTTGGGTAAAACTGGCGTGATATTGGGATCTCCGTATGCGACGAAGTGTGGAAGGATACCAATACCTAACCCTGTATTTACCGCTTTATGTTGAGTATGTATAGTTGTCGATTTATAGATGAAGTTTAGGTTTGGTGATATTTCACCTTGGTATTTCAATAAATCAGAAAAAACCTGATCTTCAATGTAGCCAATAAAATGATGGTTTAACAGGTCGGACGTTTTTTCTATTGGATCATTATTCGACAAGTAGTCTTGTGTTGAAAATAAGCCGAGCGTGTAGTCAGTGAGTTTTTTCTGAATGATATTCGATCCTTTTTGCGGACCGATTGTGATACTGATATCGACTTCGCCGCTGGTAATAAAGGTACTACCCGCCAATGAAATAAGCTCTATGTCGATACCTTGATCTTTAATCCAAGCCGGTAAACGGCTGGAAAGGAAATAATTACTAAACCCTTCTGTAACACCGATGCGGATTTTGGAACGAATTTCTTGTACGTTTCTGTAGTTTTCATTCGCCAAGCGCAGGGTTCTTTCACATTTCTCTGCATAAGGAATCAGATTCTCTCCCGCTGTGGTCAGGTGAAATCCTTTGCTGTTCTGAAAAAAAAGTTTTGTTCCAATCGCTTTTTCAAGTTGTTCGACTCGATTGGCAATGGTGACATGCGTACAGCCGA
This sequence comes from Marinomonas colpomeniae, assembly GCF_014803385.1. GTDB lineage: Bacteria > Pseudomonadota > Gammaproteobacteria > Pseudomonadales > Marinomonadaceae > Marinomonas > Marinomonas colpomeniae. The sequence goes on from NZ_JACYFC010000002.1 coordinate 826,229, forward strand.
TTTTAGTTGCTGCTAAAGAGAGCCTTTTGTAGCGCCAAAGTGCTAGAAAATACTTTAGGTCATTCCAATTAATAGCTAATAAATCTGTGTTGTCGCTCACACTTTTTTCCTTTTTTATGAGATCAAGGTAACGCTATTTTATTTCATGAAATCATGGTGTTAGTAGGTTTTTATTCATATAGTGTCTTGTTATGAAATGCTCATTAATGTAAAAAAAATATCAGTGTTAGCAAGGTTCAGAATACGACGAAATACTATAAACCAACCAAAATAGGGCGTTAATAATTGTATTTGCACAGATTTGGTGCTCTTTTTGAGTTTCTTATTGCCACTATAAAAGAAGGAATCGAACAGTTATTGTAAAAATATTTACAGTTGTTGTAAATAAAATGCTATTGCCTTTACGGTGGCATAAGCCTACTTTTTATCTCGAAGTAGATGCACTGATTAACGCTCAGAATCTAGAAAAATCAACCCAACTCGGTAGGCATATCATGATGAAAAAACCTTTAATCGCAGCGCTCGCATTATTAATGAGTACATCTGCATTGGCAGCTGAATTTAATTTTACCTTTGCACATGTATTAATCGATGAAACGCCAAATGGACAGGCAGCCCTAGCTTTTGCTAAAGAAGTGAAAGAAAAATCTAATGGTCGCATTGACATAAACGTACTTTCAGCAGCTAAGCTTGGTGGAGACGTTGAAATTATTGAACAATTACAAATGAATATGGTTCAAATAGCGATGCCGCCTACTGCTACTTTGGGTAACTTTGAGCCTCGTGTCCAAATTCTTGATCTTCCATTCTTGTTGCCATCAAAAGAAATCATGATGAAGGTATTGGATGGACCAGCAGGTCGTAAAATTCTAGACACATTAGAAAATCATGACATGCATGCGGTGAATTTTTGGGGCGCTGGCTTCCGTCATATGACGAATAACGTTCGTCCTATCGAAGAGCCTACTGATCTTAAAGGTCTCAAAATGAGAACCATGCAGTCGCCTATCTTGTTAAGTACGTATCGTAACTTTGATGCCAATCCAACTGCGATGGCCTACACCGAAGTGTATAACGGTCTTCAGCAAGGTGTAATAGAAGGGCAAGAGAATCCTATTGCAAATATTACCAGTAAGAAGTTTTATGAAGTTCAAAAGTACATGACACTGACGTCTAACGCTTATCATGGTTATGCGACTATTGTGAATAAACAAGCGTGGGAGTCTCTTCCAGAGGACCTACAAGTCGTGATGACGGATGCGTTTGATTATGCTCGTGGCGTGTCTCGTACATTGACGGATGAGTTAGAGGCTTCTGCGTTGGATAATATTAAGAAATACACACAAGTAACTACCTTGTCTAAAGCTCAAATGGAGGCATTCATTGAAGCAAGTAAGCCTGTTCATGAAGAATTTCGTAAAACCGTTACTTCTGATTTGTTAGACCTTGTTTATCAAGAAATTAAGAACTAGTGATTGCTAAGAGACTCTATTTTTAAAATAGAGTCTCTTAATGTCTTAATGTCTTAATGTCACTCCCAGAAAAACCATTAAAAAGAGACGTTAATGTTCGAAAAAATCAATAAGCATTTAGATAAAATAGAAGGCTTCCTCATTGCCAGTATTTTGGCCGTTGCGTCGCTTCTTACCTTTACTCAAGTGTTTTTTCGCTATGCGCTAAACGATTCTATTTTTTGGGCAGAAGAAGCAATTTTATATCTTATTATTTCTATGAGTTTTCTTTCGACCAGCTTAGGAATAAGAAAGGGAAGTCACATTACGGTCGATATTTTAAAGTCTTCTATTCCAAAATCTTGTATTAAGTTCTTTGTTTTTATTGCAGCCGTTATTGGTGCACTCTTCGCTCTTACTTTGCTTTATTACGGTGGTGTTCTGTTTTTAGGTACATTGGCTCGTGGTCAATTATCCCCAGCGTTAAGAATCCCTGTTGCTTTTATCTATGCATTCATTCCCATTACGGCGTTTTTTCAAGTAATTCGATACGCAGGCATTATGTGTTCTGTATTTGGTGAATCCAATGAAACAACGATAGCAATCAATAACGACCATATTAATTAACCACTTTTAATACAGAGAATTTTACATGGCAACGCTCCTTTTTCCGCTGTTTTTATTATTGCTGCTATTAGGCTTACCCATTTATGGATCACTGGCGTTTTCCGTTATCGGTGCCATGGAATTAACAGGAACAATGAACCCAACCATTGTTCCGATGAGAATGTTTTCCGGTATAAATAATTTCTCATTGATGGCTATTCCGTTTTTTATCTTGGCTGCTGAATTAATGCGAGTAGGTGGTTTATCTACTCGACTTATTAAGCTTGCTCAAGTCCTTATTGGCTGGGCGCCGGGAGGCTTAGCGTCTGCAGCTGTACTATCTTGTTTGTTTTTTGGTTCTATTTCTGGCTCCAGTCCTGCCACAGTAGTTGCCATTGGTAGCATCATGTTTCCTGCGCTAGTTGAGGCGGGCTACAGCAAGCGATTTGCAATTGGATTACTGACAACGGCCGGAACATTAGGACCCATTGTTCCTCCAAGTATCGCGCTGATTATTTATGGTTCTGTCACCTCGACAAGTATCGGTCAATTGTTCGCCGCAGGTATTCTTCCTGCCTTGTTATTGGGCGGTTTGTTGATCGCGTATTGCACTGTGTACTCAAAAAGAAAAGACTTCCCTAGAGCGCCATTTCCGACATTAGCGGAAGTTACCGAGGCGTTTAAAGGCTCCGCTTGGGGTTTAGGGCTTCCGGTTATTTTATTGGGTGGCATTTATAGCGGTATTTTTACGGCGACAGAATCGGCTGCGGTGGCGTGTGTTTATGGCTTATTTGTTGGCATGGTGATTTATAAACAAGTGAGCGCGAAAGATTTATGGGAAATCCTACAAAATACAGGATTAACCTCAGGTGCTTTGTTATTGATCACCGCAGGTGCTTCTGCCTTTGCGTGGCTATTAACGATTATTGGTATGCCTTCATTACTTGCGAACTCTGTTTTATCTTTGAGTGACTCGTCTTTTGTTATTACCGCATTACTTAATGTGATTATGTTGGTGGCTGGCTTTTTTCTGGATAGTGCGTCCGCGATTATTGTATTGGCGCCTTTGATGACGCCAATCGCTTCAGAAGTCGGCATCGATCCTGTGCATTTCGGGATTATCAATCTAGTGAATTACTCGGTTGGCATGATAACACCACCTGTTGGCCTTAACCTTTTTGTCGCGGTCACTATTTCAAAAATGGGTTTGTTTGAGGTTTTCAGAGGCTGCATACCATTTCTCATCATCATGCTGATCGGTCTCATGATTATTACCTATGTTCCATGGTTAAGTCTGGCGCTTCCTAGTGCGATGTTTTAACCGTAAATCTAATACCTCTGTAATGGTAAGTACTCAATGTTATGTCGCGCTTGTTATTATTGCGCAGTAAAGGATTAAAATGAAATCGAACACTAAATTGAAAGTCGGAATTATTGGCTTGGGTGCTATTGGTCAACATGTAGCAAACAGCATAGAAAATGGAGAGGTTGGAAAGGCTGAATTGGTTTCTCTTTTATGTAGAAATAAAGAAAAATATTTAACAATTAATGCAGATAAATCAGAATATTTTAAATTATTAATCACAGACAGTAGTGACGTATTTTTCGCCACAAAACCTGACATTATTATTGAAGCTGCTGGTCAAGAAACACTTTCACAATATGGTGTCGAAATACTAGAAAAAGGGATAGATCTATTAGTCTCAAGTATTGGGCTTTTTACAGATGATCGTGTGTTGAATGCATTTATTCAGGCAGCAGAAAAATCAGGCTCTAAGCTCTTGCTTTCATCCGGTGCTTTACCTGCCGTTGATTGGATGTCGGCGGCGTCTTTGTCTAAAGTAAATGATGTTTCGATCACGCAAACGAAGCCTGTGAACTCTTGGAAGGGCACGCCAGCGGAAAACTTTGTTGATCTTGATGCTATCAAAGTGCCTACTTGTTTCTTTGAAGGCACTGCACGAGAATCCGCAAGCCTATTTCCTAAAAGTAGTAATATTAGCGCTATGTTGGCACTCGCTACAGTGGGATTAGACTCCACTAAAGTGAAATTAATTGCAGACCCTATGGAGTCTGTAATGTACACAGATATTGCGTTTGATAGTGAAGTAGGAAAACTACAAACTCGTTGGCAAGGTGTACCTTCTGAGGTCACACCAAGTACCAGTGCTGATGTGCCTCTGACCATAGTTAAAGCGCTTAAAAATCTGACTTCATCGGTTTGTTATGGGGTTTAAAGTGGAGTCTTTATGTCACCTATAAGATCACTTTATGGATGGCATAAATCTAGATTGCTAGAGCCCCACCTTCTTAAGAATTTTTAACAAGATCATTAAATGCCTGATATTGTGTTAAATACACTTTTCCACTGAGATGTTGTAAAAATCCACTGCATTCCAAATGATCCATTACTGGGCCTTTTACCTCGGAAAACGATAGTTTGATATGCAGTGTTTTGAGTTGATTATTGAGCGCTTCAAGCATTTCTAATGCACTGAAATCAATTTCGTTGACGGCACTGCATTGGATAACAACATCGGCTATATCTGGACGATGATTAATGCTGTCGAGAATACTGTCTTCAAGGAAGGCGGCATTCACAAAAAACAAGCTTTCATCAGGGCGTAAACAAAGTAGATTGGGTGATGTCTTCACCTCATAGCGTTTTACGTTACGGAAATGCTCTGTTCCTTCAATCAAGCCTATTTCTGCTACATGAGGCCGAGAGGTGCGAGATAAGTGCAATAGGATAGATAAGCCCACACCAGATGCGACCCCTACTTCTACCCCCATTAATAGTGTTATCACAATAGTCGCTAAAACCGCATAAAAATCACTGCGAGAAAAAGCCCATGTTTTTTTCAAAATAGAGAAATCGATTAACGTTGTTACAGCGACAATAATAGTTGCAGCTAAGGTTGCTTTAGGTAAGAAGTACAAAATAGGTGTTAAAACGAGTGAGGCGATCATGATGCCGATGGCCGTCATAATCCCGGCAAGTTGCGTTACTGCGCCCGCATCAAAGTTCACTACGGAACGAGAAAAACCACCCGTAACAGGGAAGCCGCCAGAGATGCCGGACGCTATATTTGCTGTGCCTAAACCGATTAACTCTTGGTTTGGTTTAACTTTTTCTTGGCGTTTTGCCCCTAATGTTTTCCCTACAGAAATTGACTCAACATAACCTATGATGGAAATCATTAAGGCAGGTAAAGCCAAGCTTTTTATTAGTTCAAACGAAGGCAAAGATAAGCTCAAATGGGGTAGTCCAGCTGGAATAGTTCCTGTAATAGCAACACCTTGAGCTTGCAAGTCATAAACGTAAACTAACGCTAAACTGGATAATACACCCAGAATAGGCGCTGTTTTTGCCAAAGATGCGGCGTAAGTTTCAGGTACTTTAAGCATAATGAAAAACGACTTGGCATAGCGGCGTGCCAATAATAGGAACGTGACAACAGATAACCCTACAACAAATGTCATTGGATTAAATTGGCTAATATTTTCTAGCATGCTGAGAGATTGTGTTACGACATTGTCGCCATGAGCTTGAATGCCAAAAATGTGCTTTAGCTGACTTAAAGCGATGATGATGCCAGAAGCAGAAATAAAGCCAGAGATCACCGAATGAGACAGTAAATTGGTGATCATTCCTAGCTTCATTACTCCCATGGTGACCAACATAGCGCCAGATAATAATGCGAGTGTAATCGCTCCCGTTAAATAACTTGCACTGCCTTGTTCTGCAATGACCGCCAATGACGTGGCTGTCATTAATGACGCCACGGCAACAGGGCCAACTGATAATGATGAACTGGTACCAAATATGGCGTAAAGCACTAATGGCAGAATGCTAGAATACAAACCAACTTCTGGTGGTACCCCAGCCAGCATTGCGTAAGCCAATGACTGAGGAATCAGTAGCATGGTGACTATGAACGCCGCTGTGGCATCTTGACCAAATTGCACTCGGTTATAGCTTTTTAACCAAGATAGAGCAGGAAAAAAACGTTCAACAATCATTTTGATATTCTCACTCTTTTCGCATGATTGGTTTAACAAACCACTCATGCCCTTTCAACATGCCGTGCCAGTAAAAAGGAGGTAAAATGTCTTTTTTCAAGATCCAAGCTAAGGTGGTTGCTTTAGAGCCATCGTTAAGCCACTTTGGAAACGTTGGCATCACGACTCCTCCGTAAGCGAATTCTGCCAAGACAATTTTTCCGACTTCAACCGTCAGTGGGCAAGAGCCATAACCATCATAAATCGCTCTGATTTTATGATTATCTAAGACATCAGAAATATTCTGTGCAACCACTGGAGCCTGTTTACGAACGGCTGCCATAGTCTTTGCATTTGGTGTATTGGATACATCACCCAGCGACCAGATATTGTCAAAAGAGGTATGTTGTAAGGTTTCTTTATCCACATCAACCCAACCCGCATCATCTACTAAAGGACTGTTGCGAATAAAATCTGGTGCGGTTTGTGGTGGGCAAACGTGCAACATATCAAATTTTGTTTCAATTATGATTGGTTGGTCGTTTTCATCTTTCGAAGCAAAATAAGCTCGTTTATTTGGACCGTCCACTTTAACTAGATTGTGGCTGAAATTGGTATCAATTTGATATTTTTCGATATAGCTTTCAAGAGCTGGCACATATTCAGATACACCAAATATCACACCACCTGCATTGTAAAATGAGACATCAATATTTTTAAGCGAGTCTTGTTTAAACCAATGGTCACAAGATAAATACATCGCTTTTTGAGGTGCGCCAGCACATTTAATCGGCATTGGAGGTTGTGTGAAAATCGCTTTTCCGCTTTTAAGGTTCTTTGAAAGCTCCCATGTATAAGGTGCTAGATCATAACGGTAGTTAGAAGTGACACCATTACGGCCTAATGTTTCTGATAATCCTTCGATGGCTTCCCAATCGAGTTTTATTCCTGCAGCAACGACTAAAAAGCGATAAGTGATTTCTTGGTCATTCTCAAGAATGACTTTATTGTCATTTGGTACAAAAGTTTTGACCGCTTTTTTTAGCCACGTCGTTTTATTTGGAATCACGTCCCCCATATTGCGACGAGTTTCCCCAGCTTTAAATACGCCACCACCAACTAGTGTCCAGCCAGGTTGATAAAAGTGGCTTTCAGCAGGATCGATCAAGCAGATTTGTAAGTTTGGTTTGCGCTTCAATAAACTGGCGGCTGTAGAAATACCTGCTGTACCCGCACCGACAATAACGACATCATATTCTGGCTTCTTTGTTTCTATTTTTGGTGTTTCTGCCTGTTCTGGATAAGCCGCTTGCCAAATTAAGCTTGAGCGATTACCAGTTCGGCAGTACGCATGAGTGTTATGGGCTCCAACGAGAGTTTGCTTGAACAACTCAGCATCCGCTGCTTGCATTTTCCCACCTGCAAAAGGAATGTGAACGGCACCGATGTTTAACTCTTTTGCGCGAGAGGCAATATCTGCAAATGCCAGTTGACCATCTTCTTCGTTGTCTGGACGATTACATATAATCAGCGTCACACCAGACTTTGCTAAAGTATTTACATCAACTAAGGTGATCTGCTCAGACACTGAATATTTATCTGTAATTTGTTTGCGTATCATGGCTATTCTCTCATTATTTTTTTTAGTTTTTTATAATGGGTAGGCTTTTACCTGCATGATTTACTTAAAAGCATTTAGTGGAATCTTGAAGTAAGACAAGCCATTATCCTCAGGTTCTGGCATGTGTCCTGCTCTCATGTTGACCTGAAGAGAAGGTAAAATAAGGCGAGGCATAGCCAATGTTTTGTCTCTTGCTTCACGTAAATCAACAAACACAGATTTACTAATATCACTTTTAACATGAATGTTTTGTTCGCGTTGTGCTTTTACTGTTGTTTCATATTCTAATTCACGGCCATTTGGGCAATAGTCATGGCACATGAAAATACGATTATCTTCAGGTAAGGCTAAGATTTTTTGAATGGAATCAAACAAAATTCCAGCATCCCCTCCTGGGAAATCAGCGCGAGCTGTCCCTGCATCTGGCATGAATAAGGTATCGCCAACGAACACGGCGTCTCCTAATGTGTGAGTGAAGCAGGCAGGTGTGTGTCCTGGAGTGTGTATTGCTACACAATCCATTGAACCTACTTTATATTGTTCACCATCACTGAATAAGTGATCGAACTGGGAGCCATCACGTTTAAAATCAGCGCTTTCATTAAAGACGGTGCTAAAGGTGTCTTGTACTGCTGTAATCTGTTTTCCAATACCAATTTGACCGCCTAGTTTTGCTTGTAAATAGGGCGCAGCGGAAAGGTGATCCGCATGAACGTGAGTTTCAATTAGCCATTCGACATTTAGCTTTTGGGTCGTCACATAATCTATTATTTCATCGGCACCCTTATAAGAAGTGCCACCTGATGCATAGTCGAAATCTAAAACGCTGTCTATGATGGCGCAACTAAATGAATCTGGATCCTTAACCACGTAAGAGAATGTATTAGAGTCTTTATCAAAAAAAGCAGCGACATTAGGTTTTGTTATCTTGTTAGTCATTATTTGAAACCCCTTTTTAAGTTGTTAATTAGTAACCGTAAATCGGTTTATTAACTTAGATAGAGCAGAAAATATGCCAAGATAAAAAAATAATTCTAAGCTATTGAATTTATTGATTTATATATTTCTAATCGATCGTTTTCTCTAGATTAGTTTTGACTAATGTTAGGTGTTTTGTCATATTTGACTTAATTTTTTGACAAATATGGCATTTCTATGGATGTGATTGTATCTGATGGACCTTCTTATGAGGTTTTAGCAAGTATGCTTGAGGGTTACGACTGTCCGGCGATTCTGGTGTCTATTGATTATCAGATACTTGCAATTAATCAACGCTATCGTGAGGCCTTTGGTGAAGTTTCATTGCAAAAAAAACCACGTTGCTTTGAAGTTTCTCATGGTTATACCGTTCCTTGTGATGAAGCTGGTGAGGACTGTCCCTTGTCTGCTGTCCTTCATACAGGACATAAAGAACGCGTTTTACATATACATCAAACCCCAAGAGGCAAAGAGCATGTTGATGTAGAAATGTTGCCTATCCATGACAATCAAGGCAACTTGTTATTCTTCGTTGAGTTATTACGTGCAGTATCCGCAGCTAGTGCTGAGGATGTGAGTAATAAGCTTGTTGGCTATGGAAAAGCGTTTAATCAAATGCTGGAGAAAATAACCCGAGTCTGCAGTCGTAATGCATCGGTACTATTGTTGGGAGAATCAGGCAGTGGTAAAGAGTTGGTGGCAAACGCAGTGCATCAGGGCAGTACTAGGGCTAAAAATGCGTTGGTGACATTAGAATGTGCGGGACTGACGGACTCTTTGTTTGAGAGTGAGTTATTTGGCCATACAAAAGGCTCTTTTACTGGCGCGAATAACAATCGTACCGGCTTGGTTGAGTTAGCCAATGGCGGAACTTTGTTTTTGGATGAGATTGGTGATGTGCCGCTTTCTATGCAGGTGAAACTATTGCGTCTTATTGAAACAGGATCTTTTCGACCTATAGGCTCTTCAACTATTAAGCACAGCAACTTTCGTTTAGTTTGTGCAACACATAAAAACCTTTCTCAAATGGTAAAAGAAGGTACTTTTCGTCAAGATCTCTATTATAGAATTAACGTTTTTCCTATTTATGTTCCTTCATTAAGGGAGCGAAAAGATGATCTGTCTTTATTAATCAATACCTTGCTCAAACGCATAAGCGAACGCAAAGAATATCACCTGACTGATTCCGCATTACAGGTATTAAGGCGATACAATTTCCCTGGCAATATTAGGGAGTTAAGTAATATCCTAAATCGAGCTGTTATTCTGACAGACACTAACCTTATTGAACGTAGCACTATTCAAGAGTGTTTGTATATTGATAATGAACTAAGTCAACAAGGTGATTTTTCCGCACCACAACAATCAGGCTTGAAAGGCATCCATAACATCGACAAGGAATGGGTTGATTTGAAAACAGCAGAAAGTCGTTATTTATCAGATTTAATGACCTTCCATAATAGTGATAAAGAAGCTGTCGCCAAAATAGCAGGAATAAGCCTCCGTTCCTTATATCGTAAGTTAGAAAGCTAATTAAAGTTGTTAACTGAGCACATAGCGCATAACCTATTATTTATAATATTGATCAAGTTATCAATGAATTAGCTAATTCCACAAAACCCAAACCGCCGTTCTTAGAGGTGATATAAGTCGGTTTATACATCAAAGTCGGGAGGAATTTTTCGACATTGGCGACACCAACAGATAGCGGAATGGTTTGAAACATGGCTTCGTCATTGGTTGAATCGCCGATGAATATGGTGTCCTCAACCTGAATGTTTTGACCTTTGAGCCAAGCCATCGCTCCGGTGGCTTTATTGTGTTCGCCAATCCAAGTGTTGATATGAATAGAGCTCAATTTGGCGTTTACGCCTTTTTCTTTTAACCATTCGGTTGCGGCTTTAGCATGTGAAAAATCCACTTTGACCGCTTGTCCGATATCTAATGCCACATCGGTCATGCGAAAGTTTTGGTCTTGGGTAAAGCTGATATCTGGGTAAAGAGTATTTAGTTCCTTGGTCAGTGTTTTTAACGTTTCAAGGTCTTCTTGTACTTGGTGAGGTGCTTTTAAGTAAGTGAGCAACGTATGACCGCGGTCTCCTTGTTCCATAAAGAAAGCGCCATTTTCTCCTATTATGTATTTGATCGGTAAGGTTTTTAGCAGGCAATCACACCATCCTGCGCTGGCACCAGTAACAGGTACAACAAGAATGTTGGCTTGCTTTAAATTATGTAAGGCCTGAATCGTCTCTAAAGGAATTTCTCCATTTAACGTCAGTGTGTCATCGACATCGGTAAAGACGACTTTGATTGTGTTGGTAAGGTTTGCTGGTAACTGTGTAGGGTTATTCATCAGTATTTTAATCTTCTAGAGTGAGGCAAATAGGTTGGTGATCAGAAGCCATTGTTGAGGTGTTTACTTCCATGTTTTTGATCTTGTCGTCTAATCCTGAAGAACAAAGAAAGTAGTCACGCACATGAGCGCCTTCTGGCCATAAGCTTGTATCGAAAATGCCACAAGTTGGTTGTCGAACTAAATGATTTGCATCTTTTATTGCGACATTAGCGCAGTCTAACCAAGCCATATCATTCGTCATTGTTAGGTACTTGGGACTGTTTAAAGCGATGTTAAGGTCTCCACATAATAAGACGTGTTGGCCCTTTTGAGCAGAATGATAGGCGTCGTTATCGGATGAACTTAAAGTCGTTGTTGATAATTTATGGCTGAGTACTTGGTCACGTAGTTGAGTTAAATAGTCAATTTGTTGTGTCGATTCTAGTTCTGAGTGATAGGCAAGGTGTGTATTCAATAAGGTGATACTTGTGCTCTTATAACGGATCACAGTTTCCGCTACGCTTCTCGGTATTTGTATGGCGGGAGAAACACATGGATTGGGTAGCTGATGAATGCGCTTATCTAAAAGAGTTCCTTGTTTTACTAAGGTTAAGTTACCAAACTCTTGATTTTTACCATTGGCGAGAGGACGACTAAACCCCGCTGCCCAAGTACTGTGATAACCCGAAAAACCTTCTTCAATCAGACTTTTTTGATCGTCATTATTATACGGCACCATATACCGAGCAACTTCTTGTAAACAAATCACATCTAAGTCACCAAAGTCTTGAATGTCTTTGATGATTCGGCCGTTATCAAACACATTGTCACAGCCTTTGGTCGATTGAATATTCCAGCTTAATAGACGCATTATTTGATTCCTGCATGCATAAATGACTGAATGAACTGACGTTGGAAAATAATAAAAATCAGTAAGAGTGGCGCAATAGAAATCAGTGTGCCGGCACAAATAATAGCCCAATCAACACCTGATTCAGGCGCACCGAAAATAGACAAACCGACAGTGAGCGGACGACTGTTTTCCGTATTGGTGACGATTAATGGCCATAAGAAATTATTCCAATGTGTACTGATAGAAACTAATGCATAAGCCACGTAAGTCGGTTTCGCCAGCGGCACATAGACTTTCCAAATGATTTGTAAAAGGCTACATCCTTCTAGTTTTGCGGCGTTTTCTAGGTCCATTGGCACGGATTTAAAACTTTGGCGCAATAAAAAAATACCAAAGGCGCTGGCAATATAGGGAATCGCCACGGCCAAATACGTATCAATGGCATGGAGCTGAGCTAGCGTTTGATAGTTCTCTACAATGAGTATTTCTGGTGTCACCATCAGCTGCATAATGATCAAGCTGAAGACAAATGCGCGACCGCGAAACTTAATACGAGCTAAGGCATAAGCCGCCAAGGTACAGACGATTAACTGACCTGCCAATGTCAAAATACTGATGGCAAAGGTGTTAAACATGTAGCGCATAAAAGGTGCTTGAGACCAGGCTTTTTCAAAATTGCTTAACTCCAAGGGAGCAAACAAGACAAAATTTGTGGTGTATTCCGCACTATGGAAAGCGGCCCAAAAAGCGTAAAGCAAAGGAAAAATCCAAAGTAATGCCAATACCCAAGCGATACTAGAAGATAAAAGTGTCAGTGTTTTATTCATTATCAATCTCTATAGTCTGGCAATTTAGTAATGCACGCGACGTTCAATCACGCCAAATTGTATGAGCGCCATAACAATTAATATGAGCAGTAAAATCACCGTTAATGCTGATGCGTAAGCGGTATCGAAAAAAGAAAATGAGTTTTCGTAAATGTAATACAACAAGAGATTTGTCGCATTATTTGGGCCACCCTTGGTGAGAATGAATAGATGGTCAATGAGCTTAAATGAATTCAGCAAAGCGTTAACAAAGACAAATAAAGTGGTGGGCATAAGCAAAGGAAAAGTAATGCGTCTAAAGATATAAAGACTGGATGCGTTTTCCGTTTTTGCGGCCTTGTATAAATCGGGTGAAATGGTTTGCAGAGCGGCAAGATAGAAAATCATAAAGAATCCTGCTTCTTTCCAAATAGTCATGGTCATTAAGCTGTATAACGCGGTATCAGGGTTGCCTAACCAGTTGACGCCAGAGACACCAAACCATCCTAAAACGGCATTAAATAAGCCAATTTCCGAGCTGTAAAATAATAGCCAAATGTTCGCTACAGAAATCATCGGCAACATAGTTGGTGTGAAAAAGGAAAGACGCATAAAACCTGTGCCAGCGATTTTTCCATTGACCCAAAGAGCCATGCTTAACGCGAAGAAAATGGAAGCGGGTACTGTGATCAAAGCGTATAAAGCGCTGTTTTTCAAAACTTGCCAAAAAACTGGATCATCGAGTAAACGAGCATAATTTTCTGGGCTGGCTTGATTTCCCATTTGTACGCCAAAACCAAAAACACTGCGCCAAATGGTGTTGCCTATGGGTAAATAGGTAAAGGCAACTAAGAGTATAAGTGCTGGTGCCAAGAGCAGCCAAGCTTGGGCTTTATAGGTTTTAAACATAAATGATCTCAATAGCGGTGCTATTGCTAGCCCCGCTGTATTCAGAGTGGTATTCAACGCTAGCGAGACTTAACGGTAGCGTGACAAGATTCGATCGGCTTGTTTTTGGGCAGAGGTTAACGCTTGTTTTGCGTCTTGCTGACCATTTAATACAGATTGAATCGCATCATCTAATAGCTTTCTGACACGACCAGATTGGTGTGTAGATAACTCTGCTGTTGCGTATTTCAATTGATCGCGAGCGATCGCAGCAGGTGGGAAGGATTCTACATAGTTAGCCAGTTCCTTGGTTTGATACGCAGCAGGGCTGACACCCATGTAACCTGTTTCTATACTCCACTTAGCGGCTTGCTTTGGTGAGGTCATAAATTTCACTAACTTAAGCGCGGCTTGTTTTTCTTCCGTAGTCGCATTTTTAAATAAGTAAAAGTTACCGCCGCCCGTTGGTGAGCCGCGTTCTTCATCCGCTGGTAACATTGCAACGCCAAAGTCGAAGTTTGCTGCTTTTTTAACTGCGGTTAAGTTACCGGTTGAATGCCACATGATGGCAGTTTTTTCTTCTAAGAAATTCTGACGTAAGGTTCCCCATTCAATCATTCCTTTCGGCATGACTTGATGTTTGTTGCCTAAGTCTTTCCAGAACTCAAGAGCGGCAATGGCTTTAGGGTCATCGAAATAGGTTTTGTTACCCGCCTGGTTCATTAGTTTATGACCTTTTTCTTTCGTCAAAGCGCCAAACATCCAATATGGGTAACCGGTAGAAGGGATCATCGCGCCCCACTGAGTAACATTGCCATTGCTGTCTTTCTTGGTCAGTTTTTTGCCCATTTCAACAAGCTCTTGCCAGTTACTAGGCGCTTTTTCTGGATCAAGACCAGCGGCACGGAATAGGTCTTTGTTGTAATACATAACAATTGTGGAGCGCTGGAAAGGAATGCCGTAGGTCTTGTCATTCACAATGCCGTTTTCCATAAGAGCAGGGTGGAAGCTTTTTAACCACTGACGATCAGCCGACGTAGAGATTACATCGTCAAAAGGAACAATCGCGTCTAGGTCCATCAGTTCATGGACGTCGATAGAAAACATCACTGACAATTGAGCAGGTTGACCACTGTTTAAGGCGGCTAACGCTTTTACTCGAGCATCGTTGTAATTGCCTGCATAAATGGCTTTTACATCAATATCAGGATTTTCTTGCTCAAAATCATCGACAATAGAGTCAACGACTTTCGTTAGCGCGCCACCAACGGACACAGGGTAATACATGGTTAACTCTGTTTTAGCTTGCACTAAGGCTGAAAAACTCAGGCCTATTGCTCCTAAAGTAAGAAGTTTTTTAATGTTTGTACGCATTGCAGTAGCTCCTTTCTGGTTGGTTTTGATAATGCTATATACCGGCAATACGCTTGCCAGTTGATTTGGAAAATAGATGTTGCTCTTGTTCAGACCAGTTGATGGTTAAGTCACTTCCTTCGGTTAGTTGGTGTTTACCCATAAGGGACAATTGGATGTTTTTTGATCCGTGAAAAGGGCCGTCAATAATGTCGACATTAATAACAGTGGCTGCGCCTTGGTAATCACTGTTTTTGATCTTGGCTTTATGACCTACATTCTGTACTTCGATGTGTTCAGGTCTTACACCAATAATGTGCTCATGACTGGTAATAAGATTCATTGGAGGGTGACCAATAAAGCGAGCGACGAAAGTAGATTCAGGGGTTTGATAAAAGCTCTCAGGTGAACCTTGTTGTTCCACTTTTCCTTGATTAAGTAAGATGATTTTGTCTGCCATGCTCATGGCTTCAATTTGATCATGGGTGACATACACAACCGTCAAACCTAAGGACTTTTGTAGATGGCGTAATTCATTGCGCATTTCATTACGAAGCTTGGTATCAAGGTTCGAAAGCGGCTCATCCATTAGGCAAAGTGGCGCTTGTGAGGCAATGCTTCTTGCTAATGCGACGCGCTGACATTGACCACCTGATAGCTGACTTGGCTTTTTATTAATATGTTCTTCCAGACCGACAAGCTCAATGGCATGTTTCAGTCGCTTTAATTGTTCTTGCTTGTCGACTCGGCGGGCTTTTAAACCAAATAAAATATTCTCTTTTACCGACAGGTGTGGAAAAAGGGCATAAGACTGAAACACCATAGACAAGCCTCGCTTCCCTGGAGGAAGGTGGGTAATGTCATTTTGCCCGAGATGAATCTGACCTCTAGAAGGCACTTCAAGGCCTGCAATCATATTGAGGGTGGTGGATTTACCGCAACCACTTGGACCAAGCAAAGAAATGAATTCCCCTTGCTCAATGGAGAAACTGATATCGTTCACCACACAATGCTGAGCATAGTCTTTGCTCAAATTAGAAATACTTAAAAAACTCATAGTTGCCTCAAAGATTGATTACTGCTCGACTCAACTTTCACTTCCAGTTGCTGACAAAGCTGGGCTAATTCAGTGGAAATCTGGTCGGTAAAGAACATGTCGATATTTCTAAGGTGACTGCTTTTGACGGGTGCGCTACGTTGGAATTTATGGTGGTCAGCCACTAAAATCCGTTGTTCGCAATTTTCTAAAATTGCTTGAGATAGATGAGATTCTTCCGGTGAAAAATCGAGTAAGTCGCCAGCACTAGACATTCCGCCGACACCACATATTCCATAGTTGACCTGGAATTTTCTGAAATAGTGTGTTGCATCTTCTCCAACAACATCTTGATCAGTAGCGCGGATGCGTCCACCTACCATGTGGGTTTGAATGTTAGGGTTTTCACATAGAGCAATGGCGGCATTTAAGTTATTGGTTATCACTGTCAGCCCTGGATGATGAATAAGATGTCTGGCAATTTGTTCCGGTGTTGTTCCTATGCCTAAAAATATGCTGCAACCTTCCGGTAAGAATTGAATCAGCATTCTTGCGATGTCTTTTTTCTCTTCTAAATGGATAATCTGCCGATTGGAAAAAGACAAATTATTGCTCTGTACCGGTAAGCAAATACCACCATGAACTCGTTTCACTAAAGCCAATTCACTGAGTCGGTTTAGCTCTTTACGGATAGTTTGAACAGACACATCAAAGTGCTCGGTTAGTTCAGCACTTGAGACCTTACCTCCATGATTTTTTAGTAAATCAAGAATGTCTTTTTGTCTTTTTGATATCTGATTTATCATCCGAAACCCTAAAGTGTTTAATTTCTGTCGATCGAAATACTATTTGTTTCGTGTGAAGCTTTGTTTAACGATTTTTGACAGTTTTATGTCTGTGTAGGGTTTTTAGGTATGTAGTTTGTGAGTTAAATAGCTTAGAGCTTAGAGCTTAGAGCTGAGTGTGAGTGCGGAAATAAAGTTGTCGGAGGTGTCTAATATTGAGGAATAGGATGCTTACTTAAATGATTATTGTGTAGCTAAGAAGGGAACCTTTGTAACGCTAAATAAAACGAACCGTGATAAGTCGGTTCGATTTTATTAGTTAAAAGCATATCGTGTTATTTGTTGATAAGTATTTTCTGGAGCGAGCAAAATAGATGGAAAGTGTGGCTGGTTGATAGCGTCCGGCCAATGTTGTGCTTCTAAGGCAAGACCGGCGTAAGCGTTTAATTCACCTGAGTTGATATTAGATTCTGCCGATAAGTGAATATGGCGACCATCGTATACCTGTAATCCAGGTGCTGTGGTTTGGTAATTTAAGGTGATACCCGTCAATGGTGCTTTTAGTGTCGCAACCGTTCGTATTGGACGACTGGCTAAAGATAGGCAAAAATTGGTGTCTAATTCCGGGTAATCATCACGACCTATTGTTCGTAGCTGTTTAAAGTCGAAGGCACTGTTTGCTGTAGGAGTAACTTCTCCTGTTGGAATCACTTCTTTGTCTGTTGGTAAATAATGATCGGCTTTGATACTAAGTTGATGATCAAGAATAGAGCCAACACCATCAAGGTTAATGTAGCTGTGACCCGCAAAATTACAAATCGTTAGTTGGTCTGTTGAGGCTTGGATTTCCATTTCTAAGGTGCTGTCGAGTAACCGATAAAACACATTCACCATCATATTCCCTGGATAACCCATTTCACCATGTGCGAGTTTTGTCTGTAGCTGAACCGTGTCTTCTGTTTGCTGAATGATTGACCAAACTTTAGTGCCCGTCCCATTTACACCGCCATGTAAATGGTGTTTCTCTGGTAACGTCGGCGGTAAATTGTAGCTTTTTCCGTCAATCAGAGCGTGACCATGGGCAACGCGATTTGCCACTCGCCCAACGACAGCACCAAAGTATTTGGTTGCGTTAAGGTAATCATCAATTTTAGAAGACCCGAGTACTAATGAGTGTTCATAACCTTTTAAATAGACCGATTGAATACTGGCACCTAAGGTCAGGATGTTTACTGTCAGCTGTGCATTATTGAGTGTGATGCGTTGCACTTTTCTTAGATCAAGTGTTGGGTTCAAAGCAAATATCCTTTTATAAAGACGTTAACGTACCATTTATCATTACAGGTCGATTTGTAATCTCTGTTCTATAGGTGGTGGGCAAGAGCTTTTTCGTACTATTAGTTGAGTAGGTAAGGTCATTTCTGGGTTCGGTTTTTTTCCAGATAATATATCGAGTAACAGCTTCATGGATGTTTCACCGATCAGCTCCCTTGGCTGATTAATAGTGGTTAATTCTGGCTCGCAATATTCACTTAATGCAAGATTATCGAACCCTATTACGGATAGTTCTTCGGGGACGTTAATGTTCATTTCTCTTGCTATTTTTAGTACACCAATCGCCGCTTCATCACTATGACAAACGATGGCTGAGGGACTATTTTTTAAGGACAATAATTGTTTTCCTAAGTTGTATCCGGCAATGAAAGTAAGGTCACCTTCTAATATATAGTCATCAATAATAGGCAGTTTCCACTTTTTCATTATTTCGTTATGACCATTTACCCGAGCGTTATAAATCAGCTTGTCTCTTTTCCCCGTAATACAGGCTATTTTGTAATGACCCATCATAATAAGATATTCGACGCCTTTTTTTGCGCTGTAATGGTTGTCGATATGTACTGTAGGAACCGGAATGTCAGAAAAATATTCGCCAGCAATAACTATAGGCAATTTCACTTCACCAGCGCTATTTAGAATCAAAGACTCCGGCACATCTGACGATAACGACAATACGCCATCTACCTGTTTACTTTCGAACAGTTCAAAGTAGCTACGTAGGCGTGAAGATTCATTGCCGGCGTCGCCAATGAGTAATTTGTAGCCATTTTTGTGTGCAAGCGCTTCGATACCATGAATGACGTCAGAGAAGAAGGTGCTTTCCATATTTGGTAGCACGACAACAATGGTTTTGGATTCACTTTTGCGCAGACTGCGAGCAAGACCGTTAGGGGAATAACCGACATTCGCAGCGGCTTTTTCTACTTTTAAACGAGTAACGGGTGAGACCATTTCTGGATTGGCCAAAGCCCGTGAAACCGTTGCAGTAGAGACTCCTGCTAGCTTTGCGACATCTTTAACAGTAGCCATAAATGTCCAATCGCAGAGAGAGAAAATGTATAACGAAGCCCAAATTCATTGCCTTTTTAAAGAGGGTTATTAATAAACGATATATTAACAAAAAGTCCTATTTAGCGCAGTGGCTAATAGTCAGAATATTTATATGATTAAAGTAACAACCATTAGGGCGGTAAGCCCTAATGGTTTTATTTATGCTTTCTTAATAAGCAGCATCTTTAAAGTAGTAATCAGCCGAATTTTCTTTTGTAACAAGATCAGCACCTAAAATAACGCGAGATGGAGAGTTAAATAAGTAACCTGGTTTTTCATGTTTCACACCATGTACGGCAAGCGCAATACCTGAGGCAATCATTGATGGACTATAGGTTACGGTCGCACGCACCATTTTGTTTTCATGCATGATCATTTCGATGATGTCTTTAGAGCCAGCACCGCCTAATACAGTTTTGATATCGGTACGGCCAGATTCTTCAATGGCCTTTAAAACACCTTTTAGCATATCGTCATCTTGGCACCAAACAGCATCAATTTTAGGGTGTTTCTGTAAGAAGTTTTCCATTACCGCCAATGCTTTTTGAGTTGACCAATCACCGGGTTGAGAATCTAGGATCTTGATCTTTGGATAGGCTGACATGACTTCATTAAAGGCGTCTACGCGTTGAGTATTGATAGGAATTTGCATACCCTCAATAACAACAACATTGCCTTTACCAGACATTTCTTCAGCTAACCATTGAGCACCAACACGACCAAGGCCGGAGTTATCGCCAGCAATGAAGGCATCTTGAGCGGGTGTTGCCAATTCACGGTCAACAACCACAGTGTAAATACCTTCAGAATAAGCTTCTTCAATGACTTTTTGTAATGTCGCTGGGTTATGAGGAAGAATGACCAAAGCATTAATACCCTTGATCATTAAATCTTCTACATCACCGACTTGTTTGGAACCTGAACTAGAGGCAACAACAAAAAACTCAATGTCTTTTTCTTTTGCTTCTAAGTCTTTCACTGCTTTATTCGCCCACCAAAGTAAGCCTGCTGTCCAACCGTGATCGGCAGATGGCACACTGACACCGACTTTGTATTTGGCCGCATAGCTTGTGCCAGTAAAGGCAAAAAGCATCGTAAACACTGCGACTACTCTCATGATTTTATTTTTATATTTCATGGATACTCTCCGTTTTACATTGATTTAATAATGAGGAAAACAACTGCTTTCCTCAGATTCTTGTTTTACTTCTTATGAACTTCATCAAAGGGTCATAGGAAGAAAAACGAAGCTGTTAGCGATCGCCTTTAAACTGGACAAGCACCGCTGTTAAAATAACCATACCCTTCACCATGCCTTGTAAATAAGGTGATATGCCCATCAAATTCAGCATGTTGTTAATGATGCCGAGGATAATGGCGCCAATGACTGTTCCCCATATGGTTCCTTTGCCACCAGACAATGCGGTACCGCCAATGACTACCGCAGCAATGGCATCTAATTCATAAAAAAGTCCCGCATCACCAGGGCTGACTGAGTTTAGACGTGAGGCTAAAAGTACGGCGGCAATACCTACTGATAAGCCAGCAATTAGGAAGGTAAGAAAATAGACCCAGCGGACTTTAATAGCCGAATAAGAAGCGACTTTTGAATTAGAACCCACTGCACAAACATGACGTCCAAAGGCACTGTGTTTTAGTACAATATGATAAGCAATGGCGAGTAATAGGAAGATCCAAACAGGGTAAGGAATAGCCCAAAGATAACCACCCCCGATCTCTGCGAACTTGTTATTTTCAGAAACCACTTCACCAGCATCACTGATATATAGCGTCATGGATCGGAAAATTGACATGGTAGCTAATGTCGCAATAAAAGAGGCGACCCGACCGCGTGTGATGATTAGTCCATTAATGGCACCAAATACACCGCCGAGTGCGATAGCAGAAGACACAGCCATGGCAACTGCCCACCAACCGTCGCCAACACCATTAATAATCATGATGGACAAGACACCGACCAAAGCCACCATAGACCCAACGGACAAATCAATGCCGCCAGCAATGATGACAAAAGTCATGCCTAACGCAATGATACCGGTATAAGACACCTGTCTTAACACATTGGTAATGTTGCGAGGCATTAAGAAATGCTCACTGGCAATGGAAGAAAATACGATCAATATTAACAAAGCAATAAAGGGCGCGTAAGTCGCAATATCAAGTCGTTTTAGGCGCGTTATTATAGGCGACATAATGGAACCTCGTGTTCTTATTGTTATGGGCACCTGAGTTTTGAATAAAAATACAGGTGTCGTTTATAGCGTCAACTCAGTTTTATTGGCGGTGGGATTAAGCTTGAGCCATAGTTTTTAAGCCCGCAGCGTAATACATGATTTCTTTTTCATTGATGGCATCACCAGAGAGTTCTCCCATGATTTGCCCTGACCTCATTACCATTACTCGATGGGATAAGCCCATTACTTCTTCGAGTTCTGAAGAGATCACAATGACCGACACACCTTGTTCAGTTAAAGAGTGAATGAAATGGTAAATTTCTTTTTTAGTATTTACATCGATTCCCCGAGTCGGTTCATCAAGAATGAGAATGTCTGGTTGAGTGTCCATCCATTTTGAGAGATAGACCTTTTGTTGATTGCCACCACTTAAGTTAGCCAGATTGGAGTGTAAGGATGCTGCTTTGATGTCAAAGCGTTTAACGTAATCACGAGCCACACTGTTTTCTTTTTTGTGTTGGATAAGACCTTTTACATAAGACGCCAAAGAAATCAGTGTGATATTTTTAGGAATATCAAAGTTCATGATTAGGCCTTTGCCTTGGCGGTCTTCAGACAAATAAGCCAAGTTGCAAGCGACCGCATCAGCGATGGCGTTGATGGTGACTACCTTGCCATTGATTTCAACGACACCACTGTCCTTTTTACGTAATCCCATCACCGCTTCGGCGGTTTCGGTACGTCCCGCTCCAATCAAGCCGGCAAAACCTAAGACTTCGCCTTTTTTAAGGTCAAAATTAATGTCTTGTAAAATCCCTTTGATGGATAAATTACTGACTTTAAGTACGACTTCATCCGAATATTCTGTGCGCTGTGGATAAATTTGGTTTAGCTCACGCCCCACCATTTTGCGGGCCATGTCTTCTTCGTTTATTTGCGTCACATCATCCACACTGACCAGATGACCATCGCGCAAGATCGCTAATCGATCGCAAAGATGCTTCACTTCTTTGAGTTTGTGAGAGATGAAAATGATGGTCACGCCACGCTTTTTCAGTTTCTCAACAAGAGCGAAAAAAATGTCTACTTCATGATCCGTTAAGACGGTTGTTGGCTCATCCATGATTAAAATGCGCGAGTCATTTACTAGCGCTTTAGCGATTTCTACCATCTGCTTTTCTGCCACACTGAGGTTTTCGATCAGGGCGTCAGGGCTTAAGTCGGTTTCTAAATCCTTTAATAATTCATAAGCTCGGTTGCGCATAGCGGATTTGTTGAGTAAGAAGCCGTTTTTGATTTCATTACCCAGAAAAATATTTTCGAACACGTTAAGGCTGCTGATTAGGTTAAATTCCTGTGGAATCATCGCTATGCCTAAACGCTTTGCATCAGAAGCCGATTGGATAGAAACCTCCGTACCATCAACTTTAATGCTGCCTGTGGTTTTGGTGTAAATACCGCTGATAATTTTTAATAGTGTGGATTTCCCTGCACCATTCTCACCTAGCACGCCAAGTACTTCACCAGCAAAAATATCGAGGGTAATCTTGTGTAATACACGCACCCCAGAGAACTCTTTGACGATACTGCGAATTTGCATAACCGGTTCGTTCATAGTCATGGCCTCTTTATCACTGGTTATTGGGATAGCAGACATCTAGTTAGCACCGCCATTTAATTCACACCGTCATTTAGTTCACACCAAACGCTGTTTTGAGCCGATGATTCAAGTACCGCCGTGATGAACTTCATGCCCTCTATGCCATCATCAATACTAGGAATTAAACCTTGTACAGAATCAACAGACGCACCGTCTTCAATCGCTCGAATGGCAATGCCAATATCCAAATACAAGTTAGCGAAACCTTCCAAATAACCTTCTGGATGGCCAGCGGGAACCCGAGATAAGCGATTGGCTTCCTCTCCAGCACCGTGACCAGCACGAGTGATTTTTTGCGTCGGTTCACCAAATACGGATAGCCATAATTCGTTAGGGGATTCCTGTGACCATTCAATGCCAGCCTTTTCACCATAAAGGCGAATTTTCAATCCGTTTTCATTACCGGGTGCCACTTGGCTAGACCACAACATTCCTTTAGCTCCACCATCAAAGCGCAACATGGTGTGCACGTTATCATCCAAACGACGGCCGCTAACAAAGGCGGTTAGATCTGCGCAGACACTTTGTACTTTTTGACCTGAAATAAAACACGCCAAATTAAAGACGTGGGTGCCGATATCACCTAAGCATCCAGCCATGCCAGATTTCTCAGGATCAGTACGCCATTGAGCTTGTTTGTTATCGGTGCTCTCGGCTTTATCGGTTAACCAGTCTTGGGCGTATTCCGCTTGAATAACGCGTAATTTTCCTAATATACCTGTATCGACAAGGTGCTTGGCATGACGAATCAGCGGATACCCTGTGTAGTTGTGGGTGAGTGCGAAAAAAGCGCCAGACTTAGTAACTAGTTCTTTTAGTGTCAAGGCTTCGTCGAGGGTTTTTGTGACTGGTTTATCGCAAATTACATGGATACCTTGTTCTAAAAATGCTTTTGCAACAGGGTAATGCATGTGGTTCGGAGTGACGATTAAGACAGCTTGAATGCCATCTTCTCGTTGTTTTTCTTGTTCCGCCATAGTGGTAAAAGAAGCATAGCTGCGTTCAGCGTTAATGCCTAAGCGCAGCGCTGAGGCGAGCGCTCGTTCTGGGTCAGAAGATAAGGCACCAGCTACCAATTCATAACCATCATCGATACGAGTCGCGATGCGATGCACCGCACCAATAAACGCGCCATCACCGCCGCCAACCATACCAATACGAATACGTTTGTGAGTCATGATCTTCTCCTTAACTTAACCCTAAAATACGACGGTTCATGGCATCATCAACACCACTGCTGGCAAAGTCATCAAAGGCACGTTCGGTCACTCGAATTAAGTGATCATTAACGAATTTCACGCCTTCTTCCGCACCGGCTTCAGGATGCTTCATACAGCATTCCCATTCTATGACAGCCCAGCCGCCAAAATCGTATTGGGTGAGTTTGGAAAAGATGGCTTTGAAGTCTACTTGTCCATCGCCTAAAGAACGGAAGCGTCCGGCTCGATCTATCCAACTTTGATAACCGCCATAAACACCTTGTCTACCCGTAGAATTAAATTCCGCATCTTTCACATGGAACATCTTGATACGTTCATGGTAAATGTCGATAAACTGCAAATAATCGAGTTGCTGCAGTACAAAATGAGAAGGATCAAACAGAATATTGGCGCGTGGATGATGATCAGTAGCTTCAAGGAATAAATCGAAGGTGACCCCATCGTGTAAATCCTCACCGGGATGGATTTCGTAGCAGACGTTTACACCGCAGCGATCAAACTCATCTAGAATTGGCAGCCAGCGTTTTGCGAGCTCCTTAAACCCCGCTTCAACTAAACCAGCAGGGCGTTGTGGCCAAGGGTATAAGAAGGGCCAAAGTAGCGCGCCAGAAAAAGTAACGTGATTGATAAGACCAAGATTTTTAGATGCTTGTGCGGATTTTAGAAGTTGATCAACGGCCCATTTTTGACGAGCATCTGGATTGCCTTTTACGTGGTCAGGAGCAAAGCCATCAAACATATCGTCATAAGCTGAGTGAACAGCAACCAGTTGACCTTGTAAATGTGTGGAGAGTTCAGTGACTTCCATACCGTGTTTAGCAAGTGTGTCCTGAATGTATTTGCAATAGTCGAGATCGCTTGCTGCGCGGTCTAGATCAAATAAACGTTGATCCCAAGTCGGAATCTGTACGCCTTTAAAACCTATGCTAGCGGCCCATTCTATAATGTTTTCAAAACTGTTGAATGGTGCTTCATCACCTGCAAATTGCGCAAGAAAAAGAGCTGGACCTTTTAAAGCCTGCATAATATTACCCCCATATTTATTTTTATTTGAGTGGCTTAATATATTTTGTAATCGATTACATTAGATTCTATAAAAAAAGACTTCTTCAAAAAGCCTTATTTAGGAATGTTGTTGGAGTATAGTGATTTTACTTACCAAGTAAATGTGCTTGCCCTATGAAATGTGATATTTCAAATGTAATAAAATGATTTTCTGTACATTTTATAAGGAATTTTTATGATTTTTGGTTTTACTAAATTATTTTATAAATGATTTATTTATCATTAAGTTAAGTAAAAATAGTTCTCTTTTTCATAGCGGTTGAAAGAGGTATTTATTATTATTTTTTGTTTTCTTAATAAATCATAGTGATAGTGTTTTTAACGGTCACCAACATGGTTAGCTTCTGCTTATCTAGCTGGAGTTATTCACTTTATAAAAAACGCCACACATAAACAAAAAAAGATAATACTTCTTTTTAGTTTATCGATTTAAATTATTCTTACTCCATCTGGAGATCGTTCACTTAATAAAAATAACAAGGAATGAAAAAGATGAAAAAAATTGTTTCTATGAGTTTACTAGCCACTCTTTGTGCAACTGTTTCTTTACCTGCGTTAGCAGACGGTGAAAAAATTGGTTTATTGATGTCTGATTTACGTTTAGAACGCTGGCAGAAAGACCGAGACTTATTTACCTCTGCAGCGGAAGCGATGGGAGCAAAGGTTTATACCCAATCTGCAAATGGTAATGTTACTACGCAAATTTCCCAAATCGAAAACATGATTTCCCGTGGCGTTGATGTCTTGGTGATTGTGCCAGAAAACGGTGAGGTACTAGGTAATGTTTTGGCCGAAGCGAAAGCGGAAGGTATCAAAGTATTGGCTTATGACCGATTAATCAAATTCGCAGACATTGATCTATATGTTTCTTTTGACAATATTCGCGTGGGTGAGATGCAAGCTGAGGCCTTACTTAAACGCAAGCCGAAAGGTAACTACTTCTTAATGGGTGGCTCCCCAACCGACAACAACGCAAAAATGTTCCGTCAGGGTCAGATGAATGTGCTTCAACCAGCTATTAATGCGAAACAGATTAATATCGTTGGTGATCAATGGGCGATGGGTTGGTCTGCGGAAGCTGCACTGAACATTATGGAAAATGGCCTAACGGCGAATGCCAATAAAGTAGATGCTGTCGTTGCTTCAAATGATTCTACGGCAGGTGGTGCGATTCAAGCGCTTGCTGCTCAAGGGCTGAGTGGAAAAGTAGTTATTTCCGGACAAGATGCAGACCTTGCGGCGATGCGTCGTATCGTGGCTGGTACACAAACCATGACAGTGTATAAACCTATTTCTACGTTGGCAAAAACCAGTGCTGAAATGGCCGTTAAGTTAGCTCGTGGTGAAAAAATCAAAGTGGATGGTTATGTTAACAACGGTAAAAAAGACGTTGATGCTGTTTTGCTTACGCCGATTTCTGTCAATAAAGATAACCTAGATTCAACCGTTATTGCTGACGGTTATCACACGCGTGATTCTGTATACAATCCTTAGTTCATTCCTATGAATGGCACTCGCAAGAGTGCCATTTGCTTTTCATAGAGGTGTAAATATGAAGCAACCATTATTGGATATGCGTGGGATTGTAAAAAGTTTCTCCGGCGTCCGTGCACTAAATGGCGTTAGTATCCAGCTTGATCCAGGTGAAGCCTTATCCATTTGCGGCGAAAATGGATCTGGTAAATCTACATTAATGAAGGTACTTAGTGGTGTTTGGCCTTTTGGCTCTTATGAAGGTGAAATTTACTTTGAGGGAAACCTAGTTAAAGCATCAAGTATTCGAGATACCGAAGCGCTTGGGATTGTCATCATTCATCAGGAGTTGGCTCTCGTTAAAGAGATGACAGTCTTAGAAAATATCTTTCTTGGTAATGAACTTGGTTCTTTTGCAAGGTTAAATGACGAAGAAATGCACCGTCGCACTTCGAAACTGTTAGCACGAGTTAAGTTGGATGTTTTACCTGATACACCGATTAGAGACCTTGGTGTGGGTCAGCAACAGTTGGTTGAAATTGCTAAAGCTTTGAACAAGAACGTTAAGCTATTGATATTAGATGAACCAACATCTTCTTTAACGACCACAGAGATCGAAATTCTATTGAATATTGTCAGCGAGCTGAAGCAGCAGGGCATCGCTTGTATTTATATTTCTCATAAATTAGAAGAGGTATTAGCCTTATCTAATTGGGTCACTGTGATTCGTGACGGCGATCATATAGATACTAAATCGGCAGAAAATCTGACGCAAAATGACATCATCAGTATGATGGTTGGACGTGAGCTGGATGAACTGTTTCCACGTGAAGAGCATGACATCGGTAATGTTGTATTAAAAGTAAATCATGCAACCGCTTCGCAACCTGGCGCTACAAGAGCTCAAGTGGAAGATGTAAGTTTCGAATTACGTCAGGGTGAGATTCTCGGTATTGCAGGACTCATCGGTTCTGGACGAACAGAGTTAATGCAGTGTCTTTACGGATCCTATGACGGCAATTACGAAGCGGAGATCGAGTTGCAAGGTCAGCCTTTAACGGTTCGCTCTCAGCGCACAGCGCTAGAATCTGGTATAGCTATGGTGCCAGAGGACCGAAAACGTCATGGCATTGTGCCAATTATGAGCGTCGGGCGAAACATTACCTTGTCTGTATTGAATCAATATTCGTCTTGGTTCGGTGCGATTAATGAAGATAAAGAAAGTCAGGATATTGATCATTATATTGCGCAACTGAAAGTCAAAACGGCCTCTTCTGAGCTGTCGATTAAAAACTTAAGTGGTGGTAATCAACAAAAAGCCATCATCGCCAAATGTTTATTAACTCACCCCAAAATTTTGATATTAGACGAGCCAACTCGAGGCATTGATGTGGGCGCTAAATACGAAATTTATAAGCTAATGTTTGCGCTCGTCAAACAAGGTATGTCGATCATCATGGTGTCGTCTGAATTATCCGAAGTCATTGGTATCAGTGACCGAGTTTTAGTTATGCATGAAGGGCGTCTAAAAGGTCAATTTGACCATCAAGGTTTGACCCAAGAAATGATTATGAATTGCGCGATCAAAGAGGATACAGCGAATGTTTAAAACAATAAAAACCAGTCAATTACAACTGTTTGCCATGTTGGCAGCCATGTTGTTAATCATTGTCTTCTTTTCTTTTGCGACGGACGGTGCCTTTGTGTCACCGCGAAATATTTCCAATCTGATTCGTCAAACGGCCATTGTCGGCGTGTTAGCGATAGGTATGGTGTTTGTCATTATCAGTGCTGAAATCGATTTATCTGTTGGTTCTATGATGGGTTTATTGGGAGGTATCGCGGCGATTTTGGATGTTTGGTTTCACTTTCCTATTTTGTTAACTGTCTTGGTAACCGTTGTTACAGGCCTAATTCTCGGTTTGTTTAACGGCTGGTGGGTAGCGTATCAAAAAGTACCGTCGTTTATTGTTACCTTGGCTGGCATGTTGGCGTTTCGTGGCATCTTGGTTGGTTTGACTGACGGCGCGACCGTTGCACCAACCTCTAGCTCGCTTGCCATTGTAGGACAAAGTTATATTCCTTCTGGTTGGGGAATCAGTATCGTGGCTTTGCTGTGTCTTGGTTTAGTGGCACGTGTTTATACTCGTCGTCAAGCAAGACAAAAGCACGGAGTGGAAAACCAAACCGCTAAGTTTGAATACGCTAAAGCGACGATTGCGGTCTCTGTGTTGATGGGCTTGCTGTTTATCTTGGAAAGCTATCGAGGTATTCCAACGCCAATCATGATTATGGGTGGATTGATTTTAGTCGCGACATACGTAGCGAAAAGAACCTCATTTGGCCGTCGCGTATATGCGATTGGTGGTAACATTGAAGCGACTCGGATGTCGGGTGTAAATGTTGAACGTACTAAAATGTTGGTGTTTGGCTTTAATGGCATGATGGTCGCCGTTGCTGCATTGATTCTGACGTCTCGTCTTGGCGCAGGTTCACCTGCTGCGGGTAATATGGCTGAGCTGGACGCTATTGCCGCCTGTGTTATTGGTGGAACCAGTTTAGCAGGCGGTGTTGGCGCAGTGTTTGGTGCTATTATGGGCGCATTAATCATGGCGAGTTTGGACAATGGCATGAGTATGTTGGACGTGCCTACATTTTGGCAATTGATCGTCAAAGGGATGATTTTATTACTTGCAGTTTGGTTAGATGTGAAAACCAAAAGAGCACAGTGAAACGATATTTCTTCATGAAAGTATTTTAAAGGTTGTTTTATGTATATCGGAATAGATCTTGGTACATCGGGTGTAAAAGTTATCCTCATGGCAGAAGATGGACAAGTCGTGGCTAGCTGTTCGTCGCCTTTGTCTGTGTCGCGTCCTTTTGATCTTTGGTCCGAGCAAAATCCTGAAGACTGGTGGGAAGCGACCGATTTAGCCATGTTACAACTGGCTGCCGAAAATAGCCTAAAAGATGTTAAAGCTATTGGTTTATCAGGGCAAATGCATGGCGCGACTTTACTAGACAAACAAGGTCAAATATTACGTCCTGCCATTCTTTGGAATGATGGTCGCTCCCATGAAGAATGTTTATTGCTGCAAAGGCGCTGTCCAGAAGTGCAATCCATAACGGGAAATTTGGTCATGCCAGGTTTTACTGCCCCGAAATTATTATGGGTTAAAGAGCACGAGCCAGATATATTTGCACAAATCGATAAAGTATTACTGCCAAAAGATTATCTGCGTTTTCGAATGACGGGTGAGTTTGCGACAGATGTTTCCGATGCTTCAGGCACGCTTTGGTTGAATATGGAACAACGAGCTTGGAGTGATACTATGCTGCAAGCAACAGGGCTGAATGAACAGCAAATGCCAAAGGTTTACGAAGGGTCAGAAATTACTGGAGTGATCAACGATGCTTTGGCAAAACACTGGTCTATGGCGGCAGTTTCCGTAGTTGCTGGTGGTGGAGATAACGCTGCTGGCGCTGTTGGGATGGGGGTTATTAAACCAGAAGAAACTATGTTATCCCTTGGAACTTCTGGTGTGATATTTTCTGTGAGTGATGGTTTTACCGCCAATCCTTCTGTTGCTTTACACAGTTTTGGCCATGCTATTCCCAATACATGGCACACCATGTCGGTGATGTTAAGTGCTGCGAGCTGTATCAATTGGGCAACTAAACTGACGCAATTTAGCAGTGTAGAGGCCGCTATGTTAGCCGCAGAAAATAGAATAGACCATGCTAGTGACGTGATATTCTTACCTTATCTAAGCGGTGAAAGAACACCTCATAATGATGCCAATGCAAAGGGTGTATTTTGGGGGATGACCCATGAAACCACACCAGCAGATCTTATTCATGCGGTATTGGAAGGTGTAAGCTTTGCCTTGCTCGATGGTTTGGATGCGGTTCGCTCAGCTCAAAATATCAATGACAGTATCGATGTTATTGGTGGAGGTGCTAAAAGTACTTACTGGTTACAATTATTGGCTGACGTGTTTGCTATTCCGATGGATTATCGTGAAGGCGGAGAAGTCGGTCCGGCATTAGGTGCCGCGCGCTTAGCTGCGATTGGCGACCTAGGTCAGCACACGGTGAACGACATTTGTGTGAAGCCTGAGTTGATTAAACGCTACCAACCTAACTTGGAGAAATCGGCTCTCTATGCAAAAAAACGAGAGCGCTTCCATGATTTATATCAAAGGCTAAAAGGTCTTTAACCACGAAAGGCGGTACTCTTTAGTATCGCCTTTTCACAACGCTTCTATTTTTTCTTTTCTCTTTCTTTCCCTCCCTTTTTCTTTGTTGGTCAGCGTTTGCTAAAATTACGTTTTTTACTATTTCGTTTCTAATTTTTGCGATTCATTAGGACGCTTGAACGTTCAAAGGTTATGATCTTAAAAGCAATAATAAAAATTAGAGACGCCTTTGTATGTTTGAAAAACGCTACCGACTTAACCTAGTCTTCAATGCCAACAAAGTTTATGACCGACAAGTGATTGAAGGCATTGGTGAATATCTTCAAGCCGCACAATGTGATTGGGATGTCTATTTTGAAGATGATTTTCGCCATCGATTAGATGGCCTTAATCATTGGAAAGGTGACGGTATTATTGCCGATTGTGATAATCCTGAAGTGGAAGCACTGTTAAGAAACACCGATATTCCAACCGTTGCGGTCGGAGGTTCTTATCATCATAAAACGGATTATCCTCGTTTACCTTATGTTGCCACAGACAACGCTGCGTTAGTAAAATGCGCCTATGAACATTTAAAGCGAAAGGGGCTACCTAGATTCGCCTTTTATGGCGTGCCAAGTACTGAGTATAGTCGTTGGGCAAGTGAGCGTGAGCGTGCTTTTACGGAGCAAGTTAGTTCTGATGGTTTTGAACCCCATGTTCACCAAGGTCTGTTTACCACGGCTGAACTTTGGGAAACGGCTCAACAAGATTTAGAAAACTGGTTGCAAGATTTACCAAAACCAATAGGCATTGTTGCCGTTACAGACTCCCGTGCGCGTCATCTATTACAAGCCTGTGACCATTTAAACATCATGGTGCCGGAACAGGTTGCTATTGTTGGGATCGACAACGAAAACATGGCGAGATACTTGAACCGCACGGCACTGTCTTCTGTCGCTCAAGGCAGTAAACAAATGGGTTATGAGGCCGCGAAAATATTGCATCGTATGTTGCTTGGTTACCCAGTGGAAGAGTCTCTGGTGGTGGTTGATCCTATTGGTGTTGAAGAAAGGCAGTCTTCGGATTATCGCGCGTTGCGTGATCCTTATGTGATCCAGGCCATGCACTTTATTCGCCATAATGCCTGCCGTGGTGTGAAGGTTGCACAAGTAGTGGATTACATTGGTATCTCTAGGACGAATCTAGAAACCCGTTTTATCGATGAAATTGGTTGCTCCATGCATGAACAATTGCACATGACTAAGTTTTACCGTGCTTGTGAATTGATTACCTCGACGAATCTTCCTTTTGACGAAATCGCCCGCACTTGCGGTTATCCTTCCGTCCAATATATGTACACAGTATCACGCAAAAACCTAAGCATGACGCCAGGAGAATATCGCGTGTCATCGCGGCTTGGTAAAGAAAGTAACGAGCAAATGCAGCATTAAAAAAACACAAGTCAGTTTTGCTGGCTTGTGTTTTCTGTTTTATTTTGAGAGCTCTATTTTTTTCAATTCTATTTATAGATAAAGCCGTTCACTACGTTTTCTAGCATTTCTTGACGACCAGAAACCGCTTTAGGGTCAAGATTATTGTTTTCAGCGTAAGCAGCAAGATCTTGAAGAGAGTGCTTACCAGCAAGAATGTCCATTCCTAAAGGCTCATTCCATTTTGCATAACGCTGATCGACTAATTTCGACAAGCTTTCAGATTCGATCATTTTCACTGCGCGTTCTAGTGATAAAGCCAACGTATCCATAGCACCGATATGACCGTGGAATAGGTCTTCAAGATCCATAGACTGGCGACGTAGTTTAGTATCAAACATGTAGCCACCGTTTTGGAATCCGCCGTTTTTCAAAATTTCATAGGTCACCAGCGTATATTCTTCAACACTCGTAGGGAACTGATCTGTATCCCAGCCTAATTGCGCGTCCCCTTGGTTGGCATCAACGGAACCCAAAATACCTAAAGAGCAAGCTGTCGCGATTTCGTGATGGAAACTATGGCCCGCAAGTGTGGCGTGATTAGCTTCGATATTAACCTTGATCTCTTTCTCAAGACCAAACTCTTTTAAGAAACCGTACACCGTTGCCGTATCGTAATCGTATTGATGCTTAGTTGGCTCAGCTGGTTTTGGTTCGATCAACAAAGTACCTTCAAAGCCGATTTTGTATTTGTGTTCAACAACCATTTGCATAAAACGGCCGAGCTGGGCACGCTCGCGTTTTAAATCGGTATTCAGTAGAGTTTCATAGCCTTCACGACCGCCCCATAAAACATAGTTCTGACCGCCTAGTTTTTTGGTGGCATTCATCGCATGAAACACCTGAGTAGCTGCGTATGTAAATATCTCAGGGTTTGGGTTAGAGGCTGCGCCAGACATGTATCTTGGATTGGAAAACGCATTAGCCGTTCCCCATAAAAGTTTAATACCAGTGGTTTCTTGTTTCTCTTGAAGCACATCAACCATCTGTGAAAAATTATTGATGTATTCTTTGAGTGAACAGCCTTCTGGGCTGACATCTACATCGTGGAAGCTGTAATAAGAAATGCCCAGCTTTGTAAAAAACTCAAAAGCGGCGTCAGCTTTCATCTTTGCCGCTTCCATTTCGGATGCCGCTTTGTACCAAGGACGATCAAAAGTGTTAGCACCGAACACGTCACTGCCTTGCCAGCAGAAGTTATGCCAATAGCAGGCCGCCATTCTTAAGTGTTCTGCCATGGTTTTACCCATTAGCACTTTATTCGCATCGTAATGTTTGAAAGCAAAAGGATTGTTGGAGTTTACGCCTTCGTATTTTACAAACGGTACCGTCTTAAAAAAATCGCTCATATCAGAACTCCTTGTTGTTATTTTTTGTCATTATGAATCATTGTTTTTTTGAGTGATTGCTTCAATTACGAAATTTCTTGAGGCGGTTATTGATTTTATTGATAGTGAGATAAAAGGAGTTAATCTGAGTCAAATTAGTAATACTTTTTTTCGTATGAGTTGTTGAAGTCATATTTCAGTTTTTGAGTAAGAAAAAGCCAGCTCACTTTTTTGCTAGAGTCAGCTGTCCACTTTAATATAAGAATAGCGAGGATTTTGACTGCTATAATGAAGCAATATTAGCGTTTGGTTTTTAATCTTTTTTGTCTAGCCAAAAGCAGATGAACGTGCGTTTCTTATTTTTTCGATAGCAGTAATGGCTGCGCTGGTTCTATTTTCTACGTTGAGTTTTTTAAATATCGGTGCCAAATGGGCATTTATGGTATGCGGACTGATGCTTAAAATGATGGCGATTTCTGCATTACTTTTGCCTTTGGCTAGCCATGTTAATACTTCGGATTCTCGACATGTTAGGTTGAAAGCGGCTTGTAAAATAGGTTGTTCGTTGTTGAGTTCTACATCAATTATTCGAAATAAATAGTCATCTTTAGCATCCTTACTGATGTAACTGAGTTCGATTATTCTGCTGCCATGGTTTATTTGGACATTTTTCTCTTGGTTAAATCTCAAACTGAAAAAAGGCTTGAGTTCGTAGCTTAGCTTTTCTTTTAGCCATGTTTCACTTAAGTCTGCATCGCTAAGTAATTGATGCGCTTGAGGTGTTGCCCATTTGAATTCACCAAGATAGTTAGTGGTAATTAGAAATTGGCCAGAAGCATCGAGTGCCAATCTTGCACTTTGAGTTAATCTTGAGTTATTAAGATGTGCTTTAATGCGTACTAATAGTTCAGAACTGTTGACCGGTTTTTGAATGTAGTCAACACCCCCTGCTTCAAACCCTTTGATAACACTGTTTGTATCACTTAAGCCTGTCATGAAAATGATAGGAATATGCTCTAAGTGCGATTGTGCTTTTAATTTTTGACAGGTCTCAAAACCATCCATACCTGGCATTAGGGCATCCATCAGGATAATGTCTGGTGTAATACTGTGGGTAATATTGAGAGCTTGGTTTCCTTCCAAGGCCACCAAAACAGTTAAACCCGCTTCGTCAAGCGTGTCGTTTATCATACCGAGAGAATCAGGCGAATCATCGACTACCAGTACTAAATCTTTTTTGTGTTGATTCGACATCATAATATCTTCTCCAATTCCTCTATCATTTTTTGAAACTGGAAACGGCTGGCTAGGGTTTTAATTTTGTCTGAGTTTGAAAAAGGAGGAATAGCTTCTATTTTTTTTCTAATCGCATTTAAATTTCCTATATTGGCGAGGTGAATAAGTTCCTGAATATCTTCTTTTGACGCTTTTTCACTCGCATCATTTGGCTCTACTCTGCCAGCAATATTGTGGTTTTTATTGTCATTCGTATGTTCGTCAGAACAATCATTTTTAGAGTCGATTTCTTCAAAATAACGCCATTGGATCCCTGTGCATTGCTGTATTTTTTTGAATAATTCAATGTGTATGATAGGTTTCATTAAATAGCCATTACTCGGGTTTTTATTTAGCGGAACATTAATATCGGCGTTCGCTGATGTCATGATGATGATCGTTGTTGGGTAGATGTTTCGTACCTTTTTAGCCAGTTCCCAACCACTGATACCAGGCATTGCCACATCTAATAAAAATATATCTGGCGTAAAAGGGCAATGAGGCAACATCTCAAGACACTCGATACCATTGTTCGCAAGGAAAACGTCAAACCCAATAGGTACTAATAACTCGGACAGTAAACTTCGATGGGTTGGTTCATCGTCCACAACGAAGATGTATTTCTTTTTACCTTGATAACCGATGACACTTTTCTCTGATTTAATGTCAAGTTTGGTGACAGGCTCGATGCTGGATAACATTAACGACACACTGAATTCACTGCCACGATTAAGCTCGCTACTGACTTGAATATTGCCTCCCATAATATCAACCAATAGTTGGGTAATGGTGAGGCCGAGTCCTGTTCCTGTAATATGGGGCTGGCCCGGTTTTAATAGGCGCGTAAACGGTAGGAATATACTTTCAAGTGACTGACTTTCGATGCCTTCACCGGTGTCAGTCACTTTGAATTGTGCCACTTGATTACGGTAGCTAACAGAAAAAGTAACGCTGCCTTGATGGGTATATTTTATGGCGTTGGACAGTAGGTTGATAAGTACTTGGCGAAGCCGTTTTTGATCGGCGTGCACGGTTATTGGAATATTAGAAAGTTTCTCATAATGAAAAGCGATGTCCTTATTTTTGGCTTGTACACTGAACATACTTACCAGTTGGTCGAGCAATTCATTGAGTTGTACATTATTTCGTTCGATATGCAGAGCGCCGGCTTCGATACTTGAAATATCCAATAAACCTTCAATAATGTCAGCCAAATGTTCGCTGCTACGTCGAATCGTTGAAAGCGCGCCGTATCGTGTCGAAGGAATATCTGAAGCGTTTTCGAGTAACTGTGCATAGCCCATGATTGCGTTGAGTGGTGAGCGTAATTCATGGCTGATTCCTGTTAAGTAACGGCTTTTGGCTAGATTAGCGGCTTCTGCTAATTCTTTAGATTTTTGCAGTTTTTGATCTGTTTTTGCATGAGCTTCAATTTCAGCTTGAAGGCGTTCGGTTTGCTTTTCTGTTTCTTGATGGGCGATTAGACGAGAATCTCTGGCGAGTGAAAACATCCACGCCACGACACCAAATATAATCAATAAAATTAAAAAAACATTGATCAGCGCGGAAGCGATAAAACCGTCGATGATGGCACTATCGTAGTGTCTTTTTTCTAAGACTATTTGTGCGTAAACTAAAAGCAGTACACCAGAAATGACGAGACTATTGAGTAAGAATAGCCAAATAAAATGTCCCATTCGAGTATTAACAAGTTTTACCCAAGATGAAGGTAAAAATAAACTAAAAGCATCAATGAATTGTTCAGAAAGGCGTGATCGAGTTTTGCACATGTCGCCGCAACGCACATCTAATGAACAGCATAACGAACAAATATTTCCTGAGTAAGCAGGGCAAATAGTCATGTCTTCTGGCTCAAAATGATAATGACAAATACAACAACGTAATTCACTAGTACTGCTGAAAATTACTTCAGGACGCGCGATGTAATACTTTCCCTTAGTTAGCCAAGCAATAAGAGGTGACAATATAAAGGTGGTTGCTAAGGCAACAAAAGATGAAAGAGCTTGTAATTCCTCACCCCATAAGCCTGTGTGACAAACAAAACCTATCATGGAGGCTCCAAGCATAGAGCCCATGCCAACAGGGTTTATGTCGTATAAATGAGCACGTTTAAACTCCATTCGTTCAGGGCGTAGCCCTAATGGTTTATTAATGGTTAGATCCGCCACAATGGAGCCAACCCAAGCAAGGGCGATGATGGCATAGCCGCCTAAAATTCCTTCCAAAACTCGGTAAATACCAAGCTCCATAAGCAAGATGGCAATGACGACATTAAATATAAGCCAAACCACTCGTCCTGGATGGTTGTAAGTTAGTCGAGAAAAGAAGTTTGACCAAGCAATAGAGCCCGCATAAGCATTAGTAACATTGATTTTGAGCTGTGAAATCACCACGAACACGCCGAGTAAAATAAGGCTCAGTTGCTCTGAATTAGTCACATAGCTAAACGCCAGCATGTACATTTGATTGGGGTCTTCGGCTTGCTCTGTTGAAAAGCCATTTTGAATACAGAGTACGGCAAGAAAAGAGCCGATGAGTAGTTTAACAGCTCCAATAATTATCCAACCGGGGCCTGCACTGATGACGGCTAACCACCAGCGCTTATTAGGTTTTTCTTGATGAGGTATAAAACGGAGAAAATCTACCTGTTCACCTATTTGCGCAATCAGAGAAAACAACACAGAAGCCGCTGCCCCAAAAGCCAATAAAGAAAGATTGCCATTATTTGAGACAGCCTCATTTATAGGTTCAAAATTGACCCATAAGTCGATGGCTTCTTCGTATTGTAGAGCGATAAAAAGCAGTGGCAGAATTTGCAGCGCAAGCCAAATCGGTTGAGTCCACACTTGAAAGCGACTGATAAAAGTAATGCCATGTGTGACCAGCGGGATCACGATTACGCTACTAATAATATAGCCAATAGAGACATTAATATTGAGCGTTAATTCAAGTGCGAGGGCGAGAATGCTGGCTTCTAAGGCAAAGAAAATAAAGGTAAAAGACGCATAGATAAGCGAGGTAACCGTAGAGCCAATATAGCCAAACCCTGCGCCTCTAGTGAGTAGGTCAATATCGATACCATGTTTAGCGGAATAATACGCAATCGGAATGCCTGTGAGAAAAATAATAACGCACACTGTGATGATGGCTGCCATCGCGTTACTAAAACCATGACTTAAAGTGATGGCACCACCAATGGCTTCTAAGGCTAAAAATGAAATCGCCCCTAAAGCCGTTAACGCTACTCTAGAAATAGACCAACGGCGCGCTGATTTAGCGGTAAATCTCAGTGCATAATCTTCAAGTGTTTGATTGGCAACCCATTGGTTATAGTGCCTTCTTACTCGAAATACATCTTGTGGTGCTCGACTCATCTATTAAACCTTTTCTTATGAAAGTCTTGTTGAATACAAGATTAATCTTATAAAACAAAAGGTTATCCATTACCGGATTGTTTGTTTTGGGGGGGTTAAAGCTTGTCTGATATCGAATTTGTGCTTTTAAATCTCTCAACAGCACAATGTGTAAAAAATAAGCAAAAATCACGCCTGTTTGTTTAATAAAACATCATTAGTTATTTATATAACAAACTTTATCACCCCAGTGTATAGCGTAAATTAACTAGATGGGTGATGTGTTCCTCTTATGGTGGGTTTTTGAGGCTGGGGTCAGAATGGCTACAGTTAACCAACCCTAGGAGTTCAAAATGAGTGTCAATTTATTCACACCACAGAAAAGCTCAACCGGTCGCGTCATACGCAAACCTCGCTCTCTTCTTAAATCCTTATGTGCGATTCCTGTCAGCTTAGTGCTTGCAACTCACATTGGCCTTGTGTCAGCGGCTGATGTGAATACCACAGGTCTTGCCGTGACGGATACTGAAGTTACTGTCGGGATTCTACATTCTCTTACTGGCACCATGGCAATTAGTGAAACCGGTGCTCAACAAGCTGAAAAACTTGCAATTAAGCAAATCAATGAGATGGGCGGCATTTTAGGTCGTCAGATTAAAATCGTTCAGGAAGATGGTGCCAGCGATTGGCCAACCTTTGCTGAAAAAAGCCGAAAACTGCTCGTACAAGATAAAGTGGCTGCGGTATTTGGAGCATGGACATCCGCTTCTCGTAAAGCCATCTTGCCTGTTTTCGAAAAAGAGAATGGTTTGCTTTATTACCCGACTTTCTATGAAGGTCTAGAGCAATCTAAAAACGTTATCTATACAGGCCAAGAAGCGACTCAACAAATCCTAGATGGATTGAACTGGGTAGCAAAAGAGAAAAAAGCAAAAACTTTTTACCTGATCGGTTCCGATTATATTTGGCCAAGAACGTCTATGAAAATTGCCCGTAAACACATTGAAAATGTACTGGGCGGCAAGGTAGTTGGTGAAGAATACAAACCACTTGGTGACACTCAGTTTGGCTCCGTTATCAATAAAATCCGTTTAAGAAAGCCAGATGTTATTTACGCTGCTGTTGTTGGTGGCAGTAATGTGGCGTGGTTTAAGCAGTTAAAAGCAGCAGGAATTACCTCTAAAAAACAAACGCTACTAACCATCTCGGTTACCGAGGATGAAGTGTTGGGTATTGGTGGTGAAAACCTTGAAGGCTTTTATTCCATTATGAAATATTTCCAAAGTCAGGATAACGCCAATAACAAAGCCTTTGTTGCTGCGTTTAAAGAAATGTGGGGTAAAGACAGCGTAATTGGTGATGTTACTCAAGCCGCTTACCTTGGCCCATGGTTATGGAAAGCCGCCGTTGAAAAAGCGGGCAGCTTTGATATCGACAAAGTGGTTGCCGCTTCTGAAGAAGGTGATATTGAACTGACAACAGCGCCAGAAGGCTACGTTAAGCTTGATCCTAACCATCATTTGTGGAGTAAAGCACGTGTAGGACAATGGATGAAAAATGGACAAGCAAAAGTGGTTTATGAGTCTGAGCTTATCAAACCTGATCCGTTCCCAGAAGGTTACCAATAGGTCATAACCTGTCATTAAGTTAGTTTTTCTAGTGACTCATTGGCTGATATTAGGGCCAATGGGTTGCCCGAAAAAATCATATGAAGTGAGGCAATAAGAGCCAAATTTCACCTCAAAAAAATCATGTGTTAGAGGTTTATTATGGGCGGATATAGTTACGACGAACTGGGTGCCATTTTTGCCATGCAAGGCTTTTCTGGTATTAGCTTGTTCAGCGTACTTCTTTTAATGGCCTTAGGTTTGGCCATTATTTTTGGACAAATGGGTGTTATCAACATGGCTCATGGAGAGTTTATGGCTGTTGGTGCATACACAACGTATTTATTGTCTTCATTAACAGAAACCTACTTTCCCGCATTTCTTCCTTATTACTTTTTATTCTCTATTGCTGCGGCTTTTGTTATCGCAGGGGTAATGGGGTATTTAGCGGAGTACATATTGATTCGGCACCTTTACTCCAGACCGTTAGACACATTATTGGCTACTTGGGGGTTGAGCCTCATTATGCAGCAATCATTCCGTTCATTGTTTGGCGCGCGTGAAGTCAGCCCTACCTTACCAGATTGGTTACTGGGCGCTTACCCTGCGACAGACATGATAGACATTCCGATTAATGGATTGTTTGTACTTGCTTTGACAGGGGTTGTCACCCTAGGTGTTTTCTATCTGATGTTTAAATCTAGCTGGGGATTACAGGTACGCGCAACGACTCAAAATCGTGCCATGAGTGGTGCTGTTGGCATTAATACCAAAAAAATTGACCGTTATACCTTTGCGCTTGGTTGCGGCATTGCTGGTATCGCTGGCGCAGCCTTTACGACCATTGCATCCACAGGTCCAACGACGGGCTCTTTATACATAGTAGACACCTTTATGGTGGTGGTATTTGGTGGCGCAGCCAGCTTATTTGGCACAATTGCGTCGGCCTTTTCAATTGCACAAGCTCAATCCATTCTCGAATTTTTCATTAGTAGCTCAATGGCTAAGGTTTTTACCTTATTCGTTTTGGTACTGATTTTAATGTTCAAACCTGAGGGATTATTTGCCAGTAAAGTACGGCGTTAACGAAACGCTTTGTTGTTTTAGATAGTGCTTTCAAACGTATTTTTTTCCAGCGTAAAGCAACAAAGTATCAATCGAATAATAGCCTTGATCTGGGCAAGTAACGCTTTTTTGGAGACTGAAAATGAGCTTTATATACGACAAATTACTCGGTGGAAAATCAGGGGCTTTAGGCTTACTGGTGCTGTCTATCTTAATACTGGTTGTCTTTCCGCTGGCTTTGGACGGTTTTCGTCTGAACCTGATTGGTAAATATCTGACCTACGCATTTGCAGCCATGAGTTTAGTTTTACTGTGGGGTTATGGAGGAACCTTGAGTTTAGGTCAAGGAATTTTCTTTGGACTAGGCGGTTATTGCATGGCGATGTTTCTCAAGTTGGAAGCTTCGTCACCTGAAAACACGGCGATTCAATCCACTCCAGGTATTCCTGATTTTATGGATTGGAATCAGATAACAGAATTACCTTGGTTCTGGGAACCCTTTAGTAGCTTTGGTTTTACCATTGCAGCTATCTTAATTGTACCTGCGCTGTTTGCTTACATCATTGGTGTGGCGATGTTTAAACGTCGTGTAGGTGGTGTTTACTTTGCCATTATTACTCAAGTTATCGCAGTCATTTTAACCGTCTTGATTGTTGGGCAACAGGGGTTCACTGGTGGTATCAACGGCATTACCGACCTTCGAACACTGAATGGTTGGGACATGACATCAGACAGTGCTAAGTATCTGTTTTACTACATTAACTGTGCACTTCTTATTACTGTCATTGTGCTATCTCGTTTTATTTTAACCAGTAAATTCGGCCGTCTGCTATTAGCAATTCGAGACAAAGAAGACCGTGTTCGTTTCTCTGGTTATGACGTAGCGAACTTTAAGATTTTCATCTTCTGTTTTGCTGCTTTGGTTTCCGCGATTGGTGGTGCCATGTTCACCTTACAAGTAGGTTTTATGTCGCCTTCTTTTGTGGGCATCGTTCCTTCTATTGAAATGGTTATTTTTGCGGCAGTTGGTGGGCGCATGTCACTAATTGGTGTGGTGTACGGAACCTTACTTATCAACTTCGGTAAAACGACTTTTTCTGAATCCTTCCCTGAGCTTTGGCTCTTCTTAATGGGCGGTACTTTTATTGCTGTGGTGATGTTTTTTCCGAATGGATTGGCAGGATTATGGGAAGAATACAGCACCCCATTAATGAAGAAAATTCGCGCCAAGATACAGCCTTCAGTAACTGCTAAACCGTCAAGTTCGAGCTATGAAACGAAGGAGTCTAAATAATGCAGATAATCCAATTTCAAATAGCTATTTTGAGAGGTGATTTATGTCCAGCATGACCAATACAGATTTCTCTTTGAGTATCGAGGATTTAACCGTTTCCTTTGATGGTTTTAAAGCCGTTGATAGTTTGAATCTCTAT
Source organism: Marinomonas colpomeniae (assembly GCF_014803385.1). GTDB lineage: Bacteria > Pseudomonadota > Gammaproteobacteria > Pseudomonadales > Marinomonadaceae > Marinomonas > Marinomonas colpomeniae. The sequence continues at coordinate 868,697 of NZ_JACYFC010000002.1, forward strand.
ATCGATAAGAATGAATTACATGTGGTAATTGGTCCTAATGGTGCGGGTAAAACCACGGTGCTGGATCTGATTTGTGGCAAAACAAAATCCACTTCGGGGAGCATTAAATTCTTAAATCAAGAGCTCACGACCTTGTCTGAACACGAAATTGTTCGTCGCGGTGTTGGACGGAAATTTCAAACGCCATCCATCTACGAAAATTTGTCTGTTTTTGAAAACTTAGAGGTTTCTTATCCTGAAGGTCGGGGTGTATTCGGTTCTTTGTTTTTTAAACGCAGTACCAAAGTCATCGACGAAATTCACAGAATTGCCCAAGAAATCATGCTGGAAAGTGAGCTTGAAACAGAAGCTGGTTTACTCAGTCATGGTCAAAAACAGTGGCTTGAGATCGGCATGTTACTGATACAAGACCCACAGTTATTAATGCTGGATGAACCTGTGGCTGGCATGAGTGTGAAAGAGCGTGAGCAAACCGCTGTTCTGTTGAACAAGATAAGCAAAGGGCGTTCCGTTTTAGTCATCGAGCATGACATGGAATTTGTCGCTCGAATTGCTCATAAGGTAACCGTACTTCATCAAGGAAAAATTCTGGCAGCGGGCAAAATGGAAGATGTGCAAAAGGACCCGAAAGTGATCGAGGTCTACCTTGGTCATTAAAAAGAGTCCATGAAAAACGATGATTAAAAAAGTAGACATTAACGCCAAACAGTTATCGAGCTTTATAAGAACAAACCATTTTAGAAGGGCAAAGCTATGTTAGATGTTGCTAATTTAAAAGTTAGATATGGCCAGAGTGAGGTCATTCACGGTTTAGATTTTTCCGTGAAAAAGAACGAAACCCTCGCCATCATGGGTCGAAATGGCATGGGCAAAACCACCTTATTTAAATCGCTGATTGGTATTTTACCATTGAGCGAAGGCAGCATCAGCGTCGATGGTGTGGATATTTCAAAACAAGAGAGTTACCAACGAGTAGAAAACGGCGTTGCTTATGTGCCTCAAGGCAGAATGATTTTCCCTAACTTAACGGTTCAAGAAAATATCGAAACCGGTATGGGAGTCTCTAAGTTAAAAACCGTACCTGAAGACATTTATGCACTTTTCCCTGTGTTGTTTGAAATGCGTCATAGAAAAGGTGGCAACTTGTCTGGTGGACAACAGCAACAGTTAGCCATTGCACGCGCTTTGGTAACCAATCCAAAAGTCTTGCTGTTAGATGAACCTACTGAAGGTATTCAACCGTCGATTATTAAAGATATTGCTAATGTTTTGAATGAAATCAAGAAGATGCGTGATATTACCATCGTTGTGTCTGAGCAGGTTTTGAGTTTCACCATGGCGGTGGCAGACCGAATTATCGTTATCGATAAAGGCAATTTTATTCACGAGGATTTAAGAGAAAACGTGGATACCGACAAGATCAAAGGATACTTATCCGTATAAAAAACTCTGTTTAAGGAACACATCCTTAAAGGAAATATGTTTAAAAATCGGCATCAACAAAGCGTCAAAATCATTAATAAAGTAAAACAAACCCATGTAAGGAGTCTCCAAATGGCTGAAACAATTATTAAAGTAAATCTAAAAGAATCTCCCTATACCAACGATAAAATACACAATCGCTGGCATCCAGATATCCCTATGGTATCTATGGTAAAACCCGGTGATGACTTCATTGTGGAGTGTGTCGATTGGACGGGTGGGCAAATCGAGAACAACGATTCAGCTGATGATGTGCGTGATGTGGATCTCACTCAGGTGCACTTTTTATCTGGTCCTGTAGGAGTTGAAGGTGCTGAACCGGGTGACTTGTTGGTTGTTGATATTTTAGACATTGGTACCTTTGAAGACAGCCAATGGGGCTTTAATGGCTTCTTCTCTAAGCAAAATGGCGGTGGTTTTTTAACTGAGCATTTCCCACAAGCGCAAAAATCGGTTTGGGATTTTAAAGGCATGTTCACCAGCTCTCGTCATATTCCTGGCGTTGAATTTGCGGGTTTGATCCATCCAGGTTTGATAGGTTGTTTACCATCAAAAGACATGTTGGAAGAGTGGAATACTCGAGAAAAGGGGTTATACGATACAGAGCCTAATAGAACTCCTGCGTTAGCCACTTTACCTTATGCAGAGACGGCTCACATGGGGCGTATGACGGGTGAAGACAGAGACAAAGCAGCAGCAGAAGGTGCGCGTACTGTTCCGCCTCGTGAGCACGGTGGTAACTGTGATATCAAAGATCTATCTCGTGGGTCAAAAGTTTACTTCCCTGTTTATGTGAAAGACGCCGGTTTGAGTGTGGGTGATTTGCACTTTAGCCAAGGTGACGGTGAGATTACTTTTTGTGGTGCGATCGAAATGGCGGGCTGGATACACATGCGCGTTAATTTGATTAAAGGCGGTATGGAAAAATACGCCATTAAAAACCCTATATTCAAACCAAGCCCAATGGCACCAAAGTATGATGATTACCTGATTTTTGAAGGTATTTCTGTGGATGAAGGTGGTAAACAGCATTATTTAGATGTGCATATTGCCTATCGCCAAGCTTGTCTGAATGCCATCAATTACCTCACTAAATTTGGTTATACTGAGGCGCAAGCTTACGCCATATTAGGTTGTGCACCTGTTCAAGGTCATATTAGTGGTGTGGTAGATATTCCAAACGCCTGCGCCACACTTTGGCTACCAACGGATATCTTTGATTTTGATATGCAACCAAATGCTGATGGTCCTACTGTTCATCTGGATGGCAGTGTTGATTTGCCGATTTCGTCTGATAAGTAAGGGAGTGTCATCATGCCAATTTACGATTTTAAATGCACAGAGCATGGTTTATTTCACGAGTTAGTGGCGATGGAAAAAGCGGGTTCAGCTTCTCCTTGTCCACAGTGTGGGACTCAATGTATGCCTGTGATTTTAGTTGCGCCAACCGTATTGGCTATGTCTCCTGAATCACGAAAAGCCCACAAAACTAATGAAGAGGCTAGGCACAGTCCTATTATTTCTTCGGTGGATTCTCGTGCTGAAGCGGATGATAGAAAACAATTTGCGTTGAAGCAGGGCAAGCAACAAGGTTGTGGGTGTTCAGAACATAGACCAGAGCAAAGTGCCTTAAAGCAACAGGTGGTTTTTTTACCTGATGGCAGTAAGGTGTTTCCGTCTCAACGTCCCTGGATGATCAGCCATTAATGAATGTTGTCATAGAGTAGAGTGTTGAACAAAGTGCTAAATGTTTGATACAAGAAAAGCCCAACAAACCCTTTTTGATAAAAGAGTCGTTGGGCTTTTTAATAACCTAAATCAAGATAATTGACCTCTAGGTTTATTCCTCGATCAATACTTGCATTTGGTGAGCAATGTCTGGGTTCGTATATAAGGCATCAAGCTGACGGCTGTATTCATTGGCAAATGTTTCGGAGTTAATCAGTTTACCAAAAATATCTTCTAGTTTAAGAAAAGATAATTTGTCGTTTGCTGTGCCTGTTGCTGCGTCGTGTAATTCCGCTTTCATTGCATCGACGATGTCCAGTGCGACGCCATTTTTGTCTGTGCCTTTATCTGAGTAATAACCCCAAGCAGCGATAACCAAAGCAGCGTATTTTACGCTACCGCCTTTTTTAAGGTTTTCTGTGATGGTTGGAATTAAGAAGGTCGGTAATTTTGCTGAGCTTTCCAAACAAATGCGTGCCAGATTATCTTTCACATTTGGATTACCAAAGCGTTTTATAAGAGTGCTTTTGTAGCCATCTAAATCTATGCCTTCTACAGGTGCCAAAACTGGTGTGGCTTCTATGTCCATAAAGCGGCGTAGGTAAGTGGCAAACAATGGATCAGCGATACAGCCATCTATGGTTTGGTGACCATGAATAGAGCCTAATAAACCTAATACGGAATGCCCTGCGTTTAGAAGGCGGATTTTCATGGTTTCATAAGGTGTCACATCAGACACAAATTGAGAGCCAACTTTTTCCCATTCTGGTCGACCATTCGAAAAGGTGTCTTCAATGACCCATTGATGAAAGGGTTCACAAACTACAGGCCAAGCATCATCAACACCTGTTTCTCGAAGTGTTGTTATATCTGCAGGCGTTGTGACTGGCGTAATGCGGTCTACCATGGCATTTGGAAAGCGAACTTCCTGCTCGATCCATTTTGCCAATTCTGAGTCCTGTTTATGAGCAAAGGCCAACAACATTTTTCGGGTCATATCACCGTTATGTTGAATGTTGTCGCAAGACTGAACTGTGAATGCAGGTAAACCCTCATCACGGCGTTTTCTCAGTGCGGCAGTGAGATAACCAAACACCATTTTTGGTGACGTAGGATTGGCTAAATCATGTTGAACATCGGGGTGATCGAAGTCGAATTCATTGGTTACTGGGTTTAAATGATAACCCCCTTCGGTGATGGTTAATGAAACAATTTTTGTTTGCTTGTTCGCCATCTTATTGATGACAGCAGAGGAGTCATCGCATGCCAGTATGAAATCAATGATAGAGCCAATAACTCGGTTTTCTATTTGTCCGTCTGGATGTTTGATGATCAATGTATAGAGGTAATCTTGCTGTTTTAACACATCACCGATTTTACGATCAGCTTCTCGTAAGCCAATTCCACAAATACCCCATTCACTTGAGTTAGATGTCGCCAAAAGCTCATCCGTATAATACGCCTCATGAGAGCGGTGAAATCCACCTACGCCAATGTGTACTATTCCAGCTTTGAGTTTGCTTCGGTCGTATGTTGGACGAACGAAAGACTCAGGTAAGTGCGATAGGTTACTTTGATTCAATGCTATGAATTCTGTCATCATGATTCTCGAATAATTAATTACGCTTGTAGCGCTTTTTTCCGACGCAATACCCAGTAAGCGGCGACAAAATAGACGACGGTACAGATAAAGCCGTAAAAATAAAAAGTGTCACGGTTCTCTAAATAAGCTGCCATGTCTGAGCTGTTAAACATGGTGATTGAGGCCAGTGCCAAAGTGACGCCTAAGCTAACCCAAACAAGGATTTTCAATGCGGTGGAAAGCAAGGATTCGTCTTCTACTATTGGCTTTGCTTCTTCTGCTTGCTGTTTGTGGAAAGTCTCGACCAGTTTGTTGTGTTCTGCCATTTCTGCTTTTTCTTCAGGGTATTTTTTATCGGCGCCGTAGCGTTTCGCAAGCAGTGTGTAAACGACAATGGTGACAACCCAAGTAGGTAAAAAGAGGTAATAAAATGAAATGACATCAAGTGCGTTCAAACCAAAACCAAATATCAGGCCAACCGCCCATGACGCAACGGCTGGCGTGCTGTGCGTTAATTTTTGGTAACTTACCCAGTAGCGACTAAAACCGATTCTTGGGAAGATGACGTGTTCAGCAAAGACAATGGCACCAACAGGAACAACCAACAAACCAGCGTAGGTTAACAAAGGCAAAATCTTGCTGAAAACGAATGGAAAACACGCCACGATAACGGTAACGACACCAACCGCTAAGGTCGTTTGTCTTCTTGAGTAATGGTGAAAAATACCTTGTGCGGCTAAGCCAGCTCGATAAAGATTCGCGTTTGCTGTTGTCCAGCCTGCAATGATGACAATCACAAAACCTGAAAGACCAAGTGCTTGGAAAGCCACATCACCTGGATCAAGCTCGATGATGGATTTCTTAACCAAAACAGCCGTTCCTGCGCCCATAATACCGGCAGAAATCCAAGCAATGAAGTGACCGAAAAGCATACCTGAGCTGGTTGAAAGACCGTAAATTGGCTTCTTCGCGTAACGTAGTAATGCCATATCGATTAGGCCAAAGTGCGTAATGGTGTTTGCAGCCCATGCAAAACCAATGACTTCAAGAAGGCCAATACCGGGTTCGCCTTGAGCGTTGATGCCAGTCCAAATGGACTCATCACCAATGGTTATAAAGTCCTTAAAACTATGCAGTGATGTGGTACCCAAAACAGAATCAGCAAGGGCTGGCATCATCACAAGTGCGCCAGAAGCAAACATTACAAACAACCACGGTCCGCAAATACCAGAAAATTCAGATACCGCTTTAAAGCCATACATAGCAACAAATACGACAACTATACCGACCGCCAATACAATCAAGACAAACAAGGCGTTTGTTGGGTACCAGTCTAGCTGAGCAGGGATGTTGAATGCATACCGAACAGCGGTACTAGAAACGGTAATCATCGCCGCGGATATGACTGTAAATATCACCACGTTGGCCCAGTTGTAGAGCTTGGTCATGGACTTGCCAGCAATTTTATCCAAATAAGTATAAAGGCTGAGACGTGTTTGTGTGGCAATTGGTGCGGTGATCAGCGTCCAACTTAAAATGGCGAGAATATTACCGATCAAAAGGCCGAGTAATATGTCCATGGTCTTGGCACCTAACGCAACAAAGGTGGCGCCGATAACAAATTCCGTCGCAGCAACATGTTCACCAGCGTACAAACCTAAAAAATGCTTCCATCCATGGCGCTTATGTTTTGCGATTGGCAGCTGTTCTTCGCTGACATTATCTAGTTGTTTGAAGTTCATCTTATTATCTCGTTGTTTCTTACCATTGGTTAATTGGTAGGGATAAATCCCTGGCAACTTCGAAAAGAGCCTCTAACGTGCGCACTTAACTTGTTGAACCTAAATTCAGGAACAACAAGGTGAGTGCATTTCAACTTTTAGACGTAACGTTTTGGTTATTTCGTTTAAGCGATGTAGAACAAGGCTCTTTCGCGTTATGACATTTAGGGAAGTGGATAGGATTTTGAGCATGACAGAGACGACAAGAAAGAGCGCAACACATAGAGTGATAAGCCAAACAGAAAAACCGAACAACGCATTGTTGAACAGCATATGACTGAACATAGAAAGCTCAGTAAAAGTTGTCGTTTTCATTATGAAATCAGTTCTCTAAAAATGAATAAGAACGCATATAAACGAGTAACAAAACCATCTGAAAAGTGATCAGATGACTGCTTGAATAACGCTTCCAAAGGTAAGATTAATTGACAGTGGGAAGCGCTTGCAGACGTTTGTTTTTTTGTTCGCTATAAATAGCCAGAATCAAATAGCGGCGAACTATATCAGCACTTATTTTTAAGGGAAATGGTGGTTTGTGGAAAAGCTTGTCAGTAAAAGTGCAAGGAATATGAACTTATTTTTTTGTGATATTGATTGGATGAAAGCTGATATTTATTTGCTTATCGACGAATGAAGGGTAACTATGAAGACAACTAGAAAGAGATTAAACTTTCGTAAAACATAGAGTATTAAGGAAACGATATGATTACGCTTCATCATTTAGAAAACTCACGTTCTCAGCGTATTTTGTGGTTGTTAGAAGAGCTTGGTCTAGACTACAAAATAGTAGAATACAAACGCGATCCAGAAACAGCATCTGGACCGGAATCACTAAAAGCGATACATCCTTTAGGCAAAGCCCCGGTCATTACCGATGGTGAACTGACTGTGGCAGAATCCGGTGCGATTATCGAATACCTATTAGATCGATACGATACGGAAAAGCGTTTAAGACCAACAGAAGGTCAGGCCTTATTAGATTTCCGCTATTGGTTGCATTTCGCCGAAGGGTCTTTAATGCCGCTTCTTGTTATGAAGCTGGTTATGATGAAAGTCCCAACCAATCCGATGCCGTTCTTTATTAAGCCGATTGCTAAAATGATAACGGATAAAGTCCAAGAGAAATTTATCATGCCGCGAATCGGGCCTCAGATGAGCTTTATTGAAGAAACCTTAGGAAAGCATACTTGGTTTGTTGGTGATGAATTAAGCGCAGCAGACATTCAAATGAGCTTCCCCTTACAAGCTTCGAGCACTCGAATGGACCTAGCAGATTTCCCTAACATTAGTCGCTTTTTGAAACAGGTTGAGGCCGTGCCATCGTATCAAAAGGCGTTGAGCAAAGGCGGTGTGTTTACAACTTTGTAGCCTTCTATCTCATAATGGGCTCTATTTTCCGGTTAAAGAAGCTTATGTATTTAAGCATTAAATTGTTTAGTGGCTGTTTTTTTTATGACCACTAGTTGATATTGATTCTCATTTAATGTATTTTTTGCACATATAAAAATATCTATTTGAATGAGGTTTAGCTGAGCAATGAGTCTTGAGCGTCAAACGCCCCAAAATGTTGGAAAGCTGTATGTGGAACACAGCCAATGGTTAACAGGATGGATCCGTAGTCGCTTAGGTTGTCATGAGCTAGCTTCCGATGTCGCTCAAGACACATTTGTACGTTTACTTAAAAAGCCAAAGTATTTTACAAATATGGGAGAAGCTAGAGCTTTTTTAAGCACGGTTGCTAAAGGGTTGTGTGTTGATCATTGGCGCCGTAAGCAAATAGAGCAAGCTTGGTTAGAGTCTTTAATGCACAGCGAAGAGCAATACGCACCTTCTGCAGAGCATTCGAGCATCATGATAGAGCTACTTTGTGAGCTTGATGCGATGATTGCTTCCTTACCTAAAAAAGTCGCTAATACACTAATTTTGTCACAATTACATGGTTTAACGTATCGTGAAATTGCGGAAAGGCTGTCTGTATCAGAGCGTATGATAAAGCGATATATGGCTCAAGCTATGCTGCGATGTGCCTTATTCAAATCTAACCTATAGTGTAGATATTTTCTCAATGAACCCGCTCAAATCTCCTAGTTTTGAATCTTTAGAAGCCGCATCTGATTGGTTTGTAGTGCTATCTGATAAGCCTGTTTCTGAAACGGATTATCTTGCTTGGCAAAATTGGTTAGTAAAAGATGATGAGCACCGCAAGGCTTGGCAGCAAGTGGAAGCGGTAGGCGATATGTTTTCTTCTTTCCAAAATGTAGAGAGTAATCAATCTGCTCGTTATGTATTGGAAAATCAGTATTCGCGAAACCTCAATAGACGCCAATTAATGAAAGGTGTTATGGGATTCACAGGTATTGCTGCACTAGGTTGGCTTAGCTGGGAACACATAAAACTACCAATACTTGCCTCTTCTTGGACTGCAGATTTCCATACACAAGTTGGGCAAATTTCGTCTTATGACTTGGAAGATGGTAGCAAGGCTTGGTTGAATACTAGCAGTGCAATTAATCATCATTATGATACTCAATTTCGGAATGTGTCTTTGGTGATAGGCGAAATACTTGTTCAGACTCTATCAACTCAGGATTATCGACCGTTTACTGTTTCTTGTGGTCATGCAGTAATAAGCGCGGGTAAAGACGCGGCGCGGTTTTGTGTGCGACATTTGTCTAATCAACAAGCGGTATTGGCTGTTTATGATGGTGCGGTTTCTTTAGCGCCTTTAAACTCTGATTCGATACAAGTTATTCAAGCAGGCCAAGAGGCTATATTTACATCTCATAGGATCAAAGCTTTGCAACCAGTTGAAGCAATGTATGAATCTTGGGTAAATGGTTTGTTAATTGTCGATGGAATATCTTTGGCTGATTTCTTAGCTGAGATAAGTCGATATCATTATGGTTATATTAATCTTGATCCAAGTGTTGAAGGGTTGCGTGTTACAGGAACTTACCCTGTTAATGATATCGATTTGGTTTTTACCATGTTAGAGAATTCGTTTCCTATTCGCGTGAAACATTCTTTGCCATGGTGGGCGACTGTAGCTTCAGTGTAGCTCTTTAGTATTTTTTTAAAATATTTTTTTGTGTCCCCTTTTTCTTCTTTCACTCGGTATAGAAGTAAGACTCATTCTTATTATCGTTTGGATATATCTATGCCGACTTCTATCTTTACTAAAACCAGCATTGCAAAAATGGTGCGAGTAACAATGGTAACTTCCGCCCTCTATGGCTCATCTATTTTTGCAGCTAATCTTAATGAAATTCAAAACTACAACATTGGCTCAGGGCAGTTGTCCGCGGCCCTTAATCAGTTTGCCGCTCAAACCGGTTTGTTTTTATCTGCTGACTCCAAGTTGCTTCGTAATAAAAATACAACTGGAGTATCAGGTAGTTCGACAGGCCTTAGTGCATTAAATGCGCTGCTTTTAGGGACAGGATTAACCTTTAGCGTTGGTGTTGGTGGCTCGGTGACCGTTATTCGTGAAGGCGAAGTGATTAAAGATGAAGAAGGTGTCAATCTGCCAGTATTGTTAATTGAGGGAAGCAAGAGCATAACGGCAGGAAAAAGTACGATAGATGCTGAAGAGATAGATTTCATGGCTGGTGGCGATGGTCATTTAACTGATTTGTTGCAAGGCAATGGAGCAGTTCGTTATAGCCTAACGTCAAGCGCTTCTGCAAATAATGCCACTATGAGGCCAGATGAAATATCGATTCATGGTCAATCCCATTATCAAAATTCTTATATTATTGATGGTGTCGCCGCGAACAATGATTTGAATCCAGGAGATTCAGAAGATACCTATACCAACCCGGTTACTATTACTGCAAATGCTTTTGGTATGTTAACGGGAAGCTCTTCTCAAGCTTATTATGTCGATCCTGATGCACTGGATTCCGTAACGGTTTATGACTCCAATGTCCCTGCAGAATACGGTGGTTTTTTGGGTGGCGTAGTATCTTCAAGGCTAAAGCGTTACGACGAAGATTCTTTTTCTATCAAGTATGCTGTTTCGAGAGATGAATGGGATGAAATTCATGTCGATGAAGAAACAGAAGAGGATTATGAAGATGCTGATGTTATCGATGGTTCTTATACACCTGAATATTTAAAACAGCGTCTTACTCTCACTGGTAAGAAAGGGCTAGCTGAAGATACTGGATTGACCTTTACTGCTTCTAGAGCAACTTCTCAGTTTGCTCAAATCTACAATCAAAGTTTTGCTGGTACTGATTTTGGCGATACAGCTCTTGATTACGAGGATACGATCGACAATGCCATGATACGTTTAGATCACCGAGTTAATAATAGCTTGGATGTGGGCATGTCCGTTTTATATGCCAATCGATATCATGATGGTGTGACAAGTGATACTTATGATTCTAACTTTGTTAAGTCGCATCAGTCGGTTGGAGTGGGGTTTAATTCTGACTATCATGTAAATAAAGGAACATTAAAGGCTAAGCTTTCTTACAGTGAAAAAAGCGATAATTTGGATTCAGACGAATCAACGTTTATTTATCATCAAGCAGATTATTATGCAGGGAACTTTCCTTACTCTGGAGGGTATGGTGATATAAATCAGCAACAAGATACCACGGAACTTTCATTAGACTGGGAACACGATACGTTTTCTTTTATTGGTATGGAGCATGACATTAAGGCTGGCGTTACGCTAAACCATCAAACCATGTTTTATGAAACAGAGAGCGATATTGCCTACCAATATTATAGATGCTCAACAACAGGGTGTACCGATTACTCTGACGAATATTTATGGATTGAAAGAACAATAGATAAAAATAAATTGGAAATCTCTGGTCATTCTGTAGGGACGTATTTATCTGATCGTTTTACTGTAGGTGATTGGGCGTATTATCTTGGTGTACGTGCGGACTACAACTCCACATTAGAAAATATTGATTTCTCGCCGAGAGCCAATGCGACATGGGATGTATTTGGCGACAAAAGTACTCAGCTTATTTCTGGCGCAAGTCGTTATTATGGGCGTAGTTTCTTCCGTTATGAAGTGAATAATCAACTGAGAACCTGGTATAACCAAACTAGATATAATAGCGATGGAAGTGTGTCGAGTGTTACAGAATATGATGATACATCTTTATCAGATTATGATTTAAAAACACCTTACTCTGATGAACTCATGATCGGTGCGATACAGCATTTTGGTAATGTGAACGCTACGCTTAAGTTGGTTGGCCGAGAAAGTAAAGACATAGTGACCAGCGCTGAAACCGATGATGGATATGATTACTACGATAATGAAGGTGAAAGCACGTCATTTAATACTTCTTTAGAGTTTACTACTCGCGATCCTTTGAAACTTGGAATCACTGAAACTCATGCTACCTTCGCGATCAGTTATCAAAAAAGCGACTCGAACTCCACTAGTGACGTGACATACGAAGACGAGATTTCTACAGATTCAGTTTATTATGATGGGCAGATCATTTATGAAAGTGAGTTACCCTCTTTTGATTACAACATTCCTTTTGCAGTGAATTTTTCGACAACAACCGAGATACCAAACTGGCGTTTAACGTTGGCAAACCGTATTAACGTCAAAGCAGGCGGAACAGTTGCAGTAGACTCTAAAGAAGATTACACGGATGTAGACGGAGAGGAGTACGACATTTATGAAGACGTCGATTTTAATTCACTTATCACATTAGACACGACTGTTACTTGGCGACCACAGGTATTCGAAAAAATGGAAGGCAGTATTAAATTATCGGTTAATAATGTGTTCGATAAGTATGTGGACATGTCGACTAGCTCAAGTAGTAACTCTTATACAACAGGTCGCACCTTTAGCTTAGAGCTTGGCGCCTATTTCTAATTAAACTTCTTTTTATGTCTGTATATGTTGGTTTTTTATAATGCTGTTTAAATTATTTCGAGTTTATTTTTCTTGTGTTTTTTTTGTGCCTTTATTCTTATTGGCATCCCCAAATGATGGCGCGCTGGACTGGGATAAGCGTGTTGTACATGGCACTTTAGACAATGGTTTTCGTTATTATCTTTTTGATTCTAGACAAGACGAGAGTTCTCCAAAGGGATTAACAATTGCCAATTTATTGGTTCTCGCCGGAGCGATTGACGAAGAAGAAAATCAACTTGGTGTCGCTCATATGGTAGAGCACATGGTGTTTCATGAAAGCAATGACTTCCCTGACGGTGTTCGAAAGGCCCTGACAGATTTAGGGTTAAAGCAAGGTCGTGGTTTTAATGCAATGACGAACAGTGAAAATACACGTTACATGGTAAATCTAAATGAAACCACGCCTGCGCGTTTAGATTCTATGTTGGCGATTTACCAGCAGATTGCATTCCATGCTCAAATTAAAGCAGACTCCTTGAAAAAAGAACGCTTAATCATTAAAGAGGAATGGCGTGGTAAGTTGAGTCATCGATCGCGTATAAATGAAGACAAAAAAGCCTTGTTACGAGTCGGTTCTCTTTATCCTGAGCGTCCTGTTATTGGTACGCAAGAATCTATCCAACATACCCCAGCGGAACGATTGCTGGCGTTTTATCGGGATTGGTATGCTCCGAACAACATGGCGCTGATTATCTTTGCCCCAACGGATATGAAAGCATTAGAAGCTAAAATTCAACAGGTGTTTAATCAAGAGCCAAATAGGGCACTTCCTTCTCGCCATCCTAAAGACCCTGATTTAGATGGTGACATTAAAATTGGTCAGCTTACAGATACTGGGAGCAAGATTAATCGTGTGGCTTTTTTGTATCGTTTTAAATCTGAATTTTCGAATACAGATGATGGTCGGCGTAATGGTCTAATCAATTACATGGCTCGTAATCTTTTGAGCCAGCAAATTCGTCGTCAAAGAGAAGTGCTTCCACAGCATGTTCGTACATTGTCTAGCACGAAGGGAGAGCTGACACCTAATGTCGATATACTCGGCTTTTCTGTGAATGTAGACAATGGTTTTCATCAGCAAGGTCTAGCTGCATTAGTTACAGAGATAGTACGCATAAAGCATCATGGTTTTTTTCAAGAAGATTTTGATGCTTTGTCTCAAAAGATTATAGATGCAACGGAAAGAAATAAAACAGCATCAAAAAATAGAGGAAGTATTTGGTCTCTTAAGATGGTTGAGGCCGTTGTTTTAGGTAAGCCATTAGCAGACTCAGAAGAAAGCAATGATCAGGTACTTGGTTTAATTGATACTGTGACTTTGGATGATGTGAATACACGTTTGCGGAAGTGGTTATCTTCTCCTGATAGAGTGCTTTACACCCAAGCGATTGGTGGTGAAAATATTGATATTGGTTCTCCTGAGAAAGTGTCCAGTGTTTTCGAAACAGTTAGTAAGCAAAAGCTAGCAATATTGGAGCGAGAAAAAATAGTTGCTAAAAAGGTGTTACCTAAGGTTAAAGAAAAAGGTTCTGCTGCTCTTATTTCAAGAGATGAAATGCTTGGATTATCAAAGTGGAACTTATCGAACGGAGATCAGTTAATACTACTAGACCCTTCTGTATTAGGTGCGATTTATCAGCCAGCTCAGTCTGATGAAGAGGAAAGTGTTAGTTATTTTTCCGCACTGTCTTCTGCTGGTTATCAAGTAAAAACAGGCTCCAGTTGGGCACAACAGATTGCTCAACAAATGGCGGATGCAACAGGCGTTTATGGTTGGACAGATGAAGAGTTTCAACAATGGCGCCGTGAAAAAAAAGTTTCTTTGTCGTCGAAACAAAAAGCTCAATATCTAACGTATCGAGGGAATATTATTGATACAAACCTAGAAAAATTGCTTAACTTATACCATCAAAGGCATGCGATTTCCGGTATCGATTTCGAGGTGTATGAATCAGTTATGGCTGATTTGAAAAGAAATGCTGGGGTTTCAGTTGTACGTCCTATTGAGATTTTCTCTCGGCAGCTGGCAAAAGCGCGATTCGGCGGAGATGAAATCATGATGCCAACCGTTTCAATTCTTCAGTCCTTGTCACATGACCATTTAGAAGAAGTTCGTCAGCAACAAGTAGCGCTATCAACACAATATTTTATGGTGTCTCGTTTACCTGAGGCTGACATTATTCGTTTGGCGTCTCGTTATCTTGCTACGATTCCGAGAGTGTCTAGTAAAGTGAATAACGGCGAGAATGATAACTTTATAACAAAGAGCGGCACCGTTCCCGTCTTGCAATTGTCTGGTGAAAAAACAATAGATATTGCATTAAACCCAGAGCCGAAAGCGGAATATCGATTGTATGCTTATCAGTCATTACCTTGGTCGCCTGTTACGGCTGTGCAGTTAATTTATTTGGGGGAGCTTTTGGAAGAAGAGTTAAAAATGCGTTTGCGCAGTGAGGTACAGGGTATCTATAGTGTGCGAGCTGTATTAGAGCTAGACATGTATACGAATCGTGCGGAGTTATCAATTCAGTATTCTAGTGATCCTACACGGCTGGATAGTTTGGCAGCCATGACAGATGACGTTTTGACTGCGTTGCCTGATATTGTTACATCGGATTGGGTAAATAGTGTTAATGCTGCTTTTATTGATATAGAGGAGAATCGTCTAAAGAATGCGTTTGACTCTACCTTAATGCATCGTCTGGAGCTGAGTGAGAGTTATTATGGCGATGCTCGCTATCTAAAAGAAATGGACACTTTAACAACAGGGTTAATTGAAGATGAACTCAAAACATTGGCAGAAACTCTGACGTTTGAAAATAACGTAAAGGGCTTTTATCGACCTATCGGCAATTAACAATGTATTAGCCATTTGAACAATGCTGTTTATTTGTCCCTTGAGAATAGTGCTATCCCAAGGGACAATGCGCACTCACTGCATCTGTAAGTTGAGTGTTATGTCATCTCCCTTAGGAAAATATCAAAGAAAGCTCGACCAACAAGAAGTGATTTTTGACGAAAGTCAGCAGCTTGCCTTGTTGGCATTAGAGCGTGTTTATCAACAATTGCAAACAGCAACAGCAACAGCAACAGCAACAGCAACAGCAACAACAGTGTCTGGTGATATTAAAGGCGTTTATATGTGGGGCGATGTTGGCCGTGGTAAGACGTTTCTAATGGATCTTTTTTTTTCCTGTCTGCCAGATTCTGTTGGGTTGAGGCTGCATTTTCACCATTTCATGGCCCGCTTGCATCGAGAGTTGAATCTATCCTTTGGGCAAGTTAACCCGCTAAAAGGCATCGCGAAAAGATTGGCTTCTGAATGTCGTGTGTTGTGTTTCGATGAGTTTTTTGTGTCTGACATTGGTGACGCCATGTTACTCGGTGGTTTGACTGAAGCCTTGTTTGAAGAAGGTGTTTTGCTGGTGGCGACATCTAATATTGCGATTGAAAATCTATTTCAGAATCAATTACAAAAGCAACGTTTCGAAGCTCCAATTTCCTTGTTACATATGCATTTAGAAAGTATTCATCTTAATGGTCAGGAAGATCATCGATTACGTCATAATGGTTCGACTGATATTTACTTTGTTTCAGATGAGACAAAGATGAAAAGCTTATTTGACAAAATTGCCATGGGTGAAATTACTTCATTGCCGTTGCAGGTTTGTCGTCGAGCCATTAAAACGAAAGCGGTAGCCAAAAATATCGTATGGTTTGATTTTTATGCGCTGTGTGATGGACCTCGATCTTCGTTGGATTACATCGAATTGGCCCAAACGTATGCCAGTATCATGGTGACAGGTATTCCAGAGCTAAGCAGTGAGCCGTTCGAGCACATTAAAGCGCGAGGTACTGAGGATGGTGCGATAGGCTCTGGTCAAACAGGAGAGCGCGCTGTTTCATTAGGGATCAACGACGACGCCGTGCGTCGTTTTATTAGTTTGGTTGATGAATGTTACGACCATCAAGTGGTGTTGTTATTAGGTGCCGATGTATCTTTAGATCAACTCTATTTGAACGGTACTTTATTGTTTGAGTTTCGTCGAACCTACAGTCGCTTAATTGAAATGAAATCGCTTTATTATCAAAATTTACATATTAAAAATCATCCTAAATAATTGATTTTATTCTTAGTCTTTGTAGTGAAACTTTTTGTTAAGTTTTGGAATAAGGCTTGATAAAGCGATGATACGTGACCAGTATGTTAAATAGATATTCAATACATTGAGAGGAGGGCGATCATGCAATATGAAGATCGCGTTGATGCGTTAGTCGCACCCAAAGGTGCGTTAGAAATGTTGTCGCAAAATGAAATAGCACGATTGTCAGAAGAGTCTGGTTCTCTTTATGACTTATTCCATCGTTGTGCGCTGGCTATTTTAAATTGCGGGAGTGACTCTGATGACCCAGAAGCCGTCATGGAGGAATTTAAAGACTTCGATATTCAGGTCATACAACAAGAACGTGGTGTTAAACTTCAGCTGAAAAATGCGCCGAGCAGCGCTTTTGTTGATGGCAAAATGATTAGCAGTGTTCGTGAAATGTTGTTTAGTGTATTGCGAGACATTATTTTTACTGAGCATGAGTACAATCTTGCGAGCGGATTAGAAAACGCCAGTTCAGAAAAATTGACTAATGTTGTTTTTGAACTGTTGCGTAACGCAGAGGTGTTTCGTCGTATTCAAAGTCCTGACATGATCGTTTGTTGGGGTGGGCATTCTATTGCTCGTCATGAGTACGATTATACGAAAAAAGTGGGTCACGAGCTTGGTTTACGCGAATTAAATATTTGTACAGGTTGCGGTCCTGGTGCAATGAAAGGGCCAATGAAAGGTGCTGCAATTGCTCATGCTAAACAGCGTATTAAAGATGGTGTTTATCTAGGGTTGACTGAGCCTGGAATTATTGCAGCCGAATCGCCGAACCCAATAGTGAATCAATTGGTAATTATGCCAGACATTGAAAAGCGCCTTGAGGCTTTTGTCCGTGCTGGTCATGGCATTGTCGTTTTTCCTGGTGGTGCTGGCACAGCTGAAGAAATTCTTTATATATTGGGGATTTTATTACACCCTAAAAACGCAGATGTACCTTTCCCATTAGTATTCACTGGTCCAACAGAAAGTGCGGATTATTTTGAACAGATTCATGCCTTTATTGGTGATGTATTAGGCGCCGAAGCACAAAGTAAATATCGCATTATCATAGAAGATGAAGTGGAAGTAGCTCGTGTAATGAAGCAGGGTATGGAAGATGTTCTTCAGTATCGTAAAGCACATCAAGATGCTTTTTACTACAATTGGAAGTTGCATATCCCAGAGGAATTCCAGCACCCATTTGAACCAACACACGAAAAAGTTCGTGAGTTGAATCTTCACTTTGGTCAAGAGACGCATTTGTTGGCGGCTGATTTGCGTCGCGCTTTCTCATCTATCGTGGCAGGGAATGTGAAAGCTCAGGGCGTGGCGTATATTAAAGAGTTTGGACCATTTGAAATTCATGGTGATAAAGATTTATTGGCAAAACTCGATTCCTTATTACAGGCTTTTGTTCATCAGCAACGCATGAAGCTGCCAGGCAGTGCCTATGTACCTTGCTATCGAGTGGTTACTGAATAAAAGATTGTAAAATCTGTTGTGAGGCAAAGTAATAAACAGAATGTAAAAAAAAGCCTCTTTAATAGAGGCCTTTTTTTGTCGCTATGATTATTATGATAATGGTTGAAATTGATTAACCACCATTTTTCATATTTTCTATGTGTTTTAAAATGAGCTGTCCTGAAATGGTAATGGGGTTCGGAGTATGTGGCAGATCATTAATGTGATACCAATCTGCTTCGTCAATTTCACCCGGCGCAGGTGTAATCTCGCCACTCAGGTAATCAGCGAAAAATCCAACCATTAATTGATGTGGAAAAGACCAAGGTTGGCTCTCGGTATAGCGAATGTTGGTGACTTCTATACCTACTTCCTCACGTATTTCACGTGCAACTGCGTGTTCTAAACTTTCCCCAGCTTCAACAAAGCCTGCAATATTACTGAATTTTCCTTTTGGTGCGTGTATGCCACGAGCAAGTAATATTTGATCGCCTTTCCTGATAGAGATAATGACGCAAGGAGAAATACGAGGGTAATGTCGTAAAGTGCATTTGGGGCATATTTTGGTGTGTTCAGTCGGGAACTTATCTGTCATTGGTGTGCCACAACGCCCACAGAACTGATGATCTCTGTCCCAAGTAGAAAGCTGATGTGCTCGGCTCAGGATTAAATAGTGGTCTGCGTCTTGCAAAAACAAGAGTTCCCTTAAATCTATTTCTTCAAACCCTTTTGGTAAGGATTCAAATCGACACACGAATACGTCTTGGCCTTTCCATTCACCACAGTAAACAGCATTCATTTTTGCGTGGGGTTGAAAGTGTGTAAAAGGAATCAAAAAGCGTTGATCTTTCTCTATTAGCACTCGATTACGATGTAATAATATATAAAGTGCATCCTGATGTGGTGCAGGGTGCGCTAAGGTTCCAATTTCTAACATGACAAAGCTCTATGTGTGTTCTTAAAAGATTACGCTAACGCGAACATGGTGATGACGCAACCGAGAAAGGTAAATAAGATGCAATTTAGCAGAACTTCTTCAGCTTTGCTGAATGTTATGAGGTTGGCGACCTTTGAGTGTCGATGGCCTGAATTGTCATGCTGTCTATTTGTTGCGTAGAATAAAGTTTAAATACTAATCAAAGAGGGTTCTACATGTTGTTAAAGGTTCGTTGCGGTATTGTTATTGGCGTACTAAGTGCAAGTATGATGTCTCAAGCTCAGGACTATTTACCTGTCCTCCAATATCATCACGTGAGTGCAACTTCACCTAAGTCAACCTCTGTTACTCCTGAACAATTTACGGAACACATGGATTACCTGAAAACGGCAGGTTTTCAAGTTGTAGATTTACGTTCAGCATTGGATGATCTAAAAGATAATATAGCGTTACCTGAGAAAGCGGTTGCGATCACATTCGATGATGCTTACCGCAATATTTATAAGGCAGGTTTTCCTATTCTTAAAGAGAGAAGCTTTCCCTTTACCATTTTTATTAATACTGAGCCCGTTGAGCGACAAAGCCGTAGCTTTCTAACTTGGGATCAGATGAAAGAGATGAAGGCTTCTGGTGGTGCGTTTGCAAACCACACTATTAGTCACCCTTATATGTTGCGTAAGAACGAAGGTGAATCCGATAGTGCTTGGTTAGGTCGAATGACAAATGAAGTCGATACAGTGGAAGGGCTATTGGTTGAAAAGCTTGGTAGTTCACCAAAAATGATGGCGTATCCGTATGGTGAATCAAATATAACCATTCGTAACATGATGAAAGAAAAAGGCCTCATGGCATTTGGTCAGCAATCTGGAGTAGTAAGTGCTGATTCAGATTTTGAAAACTTACCGCGCTTTCCTGCTTCAGGCGCTTATGCAAAATTGTCGACATTAAAAACTAAGCTTAATTCTAAGCCTATGCCCATCGCTTCTATAAAAACAGGTGGCGATTTTGCGACGGATAAGCCTGTGAGTCTCAATCTAACGTTTAAACAAGGTAAGTACCGTTTAAAGGACCTAGTCTGTTATGTGTCAGGTCAGGGTAAAGCTGAGCTAGACTGGCTATCTGACTCAGAAGTTGTTGCGACGGCAAGCCGGCCTTTTGATATTGGGCGAGGTCGAATTAATTGCACTATGCCTGATAATTCTGGTCGACAATATTATTGGTATTCTAATGTTTGGATACGATCTGAAGCTAATGAAGGTTACATAAGCGAAAAAAGTTAAAAATTGTTTAAAAAAATGTTGCACTGAAATCTCAAATCAGTATTATACACCTCGCTCGCAACGGAGGGGTGGCAGAGCGGTTTAATGCACCAGTCTTGAAAACTGGCGTAGGTTAATAGCCTACCGAGAGTTCGAATCTCTCCTCCTCCGCCATCTTCCTTACCAGGAAGTGTATTGCGAACAAGATAAAAATTAGTTCCTCGATAGCTCAGTTGGTAGAGCAAATGACTGTTAATCATTGGGTCACTGGTTCGAGTCCAGTTCGAGGAGCCAATCGGAGTATAGCGCAGTCTGGTAGCGCGCCTGCTTTGGGAGCAGGATGTCGGGAGTTCGAATCTCTCTACTCCGACCATTTTTATCGTCACCTTGTAATGGTGGGCGTAGCTCAGTTGGTAGAGCTCCGGATTGTGATTCCGGCGGTCGTGGGTTCAAGCCCCATCGTCCACCCCATTACACAGATAGTCGGGCCGTTAGCTCAGTTGGTAGAGCAGTTGACTTTTAATCAATTGGTCACTGGTTCGAATCCAGTACGGCCCACCACTATCCCAATGTTATAATATTCTACATTATCTGATTAATTCCTCGATAGCTCAGTTGGTAGAGCAAATGACTGTTAATCATTGGGTCACTGGTTCGAGTCCAGTTCGAGGAGCCATTTCGGAGTATAGCGCAGTCTGGTAGCGCGCCTGCTTTGGGAGCAGGATGTCGGGAGTTCGAATCTCTCTACTCCGACCATTAGTTTTGTGTTGTAAGTTTTGAGCGGGCCGTTAGCTCAGTTGGTAGAGCAGTTGACTTTTAATCAATTGGTCACTGGTTCGAATCCAGTACGGCCCACCA
>NZ_JACYFC010000003.1 GCF_014803385.1 Marinomonas colpomeniae
TCGTCGTCAAGCTTGAATTAAGAGAAGCCCCGTTCTGCTATGCAGGACGGGGTTTTTTCGTTCTGGGCTGAACGTAGATGAATTTTTTTGAATTCATTTACTCAAAAATAGAGATGTTTTTTGTCCTTGATTCGATAGGAAATTCACCTTTAAAAGGATCGGTAATTACATAAAATCCAGATGAGTTTTATGTTTTTTTATTTGATGTTTTTTACCGTAAAAAAACCAAAGATTTAGATAAAAATCATTTATTGTAAGGCTCAATAGTTCCGTGAATTTTTGTAAATTTTATCAAAAAAAAATTATTGATCTGTACATGCTTTTTTTCTGTCTCTATAATAAAATTTGTCTTAGTTGAGACAAGGTCACAATGATTTTCAAGTAATATAAGGGAAAAGTATATGAAAAAGTTAGCATTATCTATCGTATTGGCAACTGCCTCTGTTTCTTCTTTCGCTGCTGGCGGCCATAGTTCTGCTGGTTGTGGTCTAGGTACTGAATATGTGTTTCAAGATGCAGATGCTTGGTACGAAAACGTTTTAGCGGCAACAACAAATGCTTCTTCTGGTAGCCAGACCTTCGGTATGACTTCTGGAACTTCTGGTTGTGATGATAGTGCTGGTGAAACTGTAGGATCAGTTGCTGTTTTTATGAACGAAAATCTTGAACCATTAGCTGTTGATATGGCGAAAGGCGAAGGCGAAACACTTAATGCATTAGCTGAATTGATGGGCGTTGAAAATGCTGATAAAGCACTTTTTAACGAACAAATGAAACAAAACTTCGACCAAGTTTTCGCTACAGCTGAAACAACGCCAGTTACTGCTTATGAAGGCGTTATAGGTGTTATGTCAAACAATGCAGAACTTACTAAGTACTTAGGTTAATTTAACCCGTACTAAAAGTTAAATGAGAGTAGTGCTTTTCGAAGTGCTAATCTCATTTTTTTTATCTATAAAAAGGTAGCTTTTTCTATAGTAAGTAGCCTTCCTAAAAAGTAACTTTTTTATGCGTTTATTTTTCTTTTTTTCTTCGATTTTATTTTGTTATTCAGTATCTGGATCTGAAGTTAAAACTATCACTAATATAAGTGATAGTAAGCTATCATATTTAGCACAGGACTCTTCTTGGCTTGACCTGTTGCACTACCATCAAATAGGCATAGTTTCTCCAAATGAAAGTCAGGTTGACGATCCAGAGTTTTTTTTATCCCAAATTGGTAACTCAGACCCTAAGGCTGAGTTGATTGCTACATTAGAAGCATTTAGTTCGCCTTTTTTAGGTGAGGATATAAATAAAGCTCCCCAGTGTGTTTATCCTGCGCGATTTAGTTGGCTGAAAAACAAAAAAGTAGGTGATGATTTTATTGCGCTGGACTGTCCTGAATTTGACGATTGGTCTGGAAAAATAGACGGCGAAAGTGTTTATCTTGTTTTCCCCGCCTCTTATCTAAATAGCCCTTCTTCTATGTACGGGCACACTTTATTGCGAGTTAAAAGAAAAGGTAATGATATTCCTCTTTTAGATTACGCTGTTAATTATGCGGCTAATGCTGATCCAGAAGATAATGGATTAGTATTTAGTTATAAGGGATTAAGTGGGGGGTATCCTGGAGTTGTTTCAGTGACGCCTTATTACGAAAAAGTAAAAGAATATAGTTTTTTAGAGAATCGTGATATTTGGGAGTATAAATTAGATTTATCTCAAGAAGAGGTTGATCAGTTTATTCGTCATGTATGGGAAGTGCGTAATACCTATATGGACTATTACTTTTTTTCGGAAAACTGTTCATATCAACTGTTGGCGATGCTAGATGCTAGTAGTGACCGTTTTCAAACAACCAAAAATTTTAATCTTTGGGCTATTCCAGCAGATACGGTTAGAGAGCTAAAAGATGCTAATTTGTTGTTAGATGTTAGCTATCGACCATCTATTGCTAATCAAGTTGAACAGATGTTGACGGAGCTGAGTGATGAGCAAATAACTCAAGTTAAATTATTAGTAGATCAGGAAGAGTTGGTATTGACTGGGCTCTCTGATTTTACTGATGAGCAGCAAGCTCAAATACTAGAGGTAGCTTACCAATACAGTCGTTATTTATCTGCGAAAAAGAAATCAACGCTGTCTTACTTGAATACACGTTCTATAAAGTTACTTTCACTGCGTAGTAAATATTCAGTGTCAAAAGTGTTTAAGGAGACAAATGTCCCTGAGGTTAGAGATGATGAGGGCCATAAAACCCAACGTATTGCTTTAACCTTGGGTGAAACTGAAAATAAAGCATTTTCATTGTTGGAATATCGTCCTTCCTATCATGATTTACTTGATGCTAAAGGTGGGTACTTAGAAGGTGCAGAACTTTCTATGTTTAGTGGTAGTTTGAGTATTACTGAAGATGAAAGTCTTAAAGTCGAGAATATTACTCTTATAAATATACGCTCTTTGGCTCCGTCTAATGCGCTGGTGACACCTAAATCGTGGCAAATTAATGCATCGTTTATTCGGGACTCTGCAATTGATGATTCATTGGTTTTTCGTCTCAAAGGCGGAGCTGGTATTACTGAAAAACTTGGTAATAATTTATTTTCTATTCTGGTGAATGGGAGTGCTTCTGTTGGTGAAGGTTATGAGGACTTTTATCAAAGAAAATATAAAGTTCAAGTGGGGCCTCAATTGCAATGGCTTTATTCTGGAGAAACTCATCGTTTAATGGCGTCCTATGAATACTTAGATGATATAAATGAAAGTAAGGCTAATTATCAGGTAGCTGAGTTGGAATGGGCGTATTTAATTAATAAAGATTGGCAGGCTCGAGTTAAGGTTGCCCAAGAAAAATTGGATAGTATAGATGAGAATACAGTTCAGTTTAGTTTGCTGCATTACTTTTAGTTATAAGATATTAGAAAATAAAAAACGAGTCTTCTATGACTCGTTTTTTTGTTTTATTAATGTGTCAGAGGAGGTTTTCCGCCAGTTAAAAGGTGGGTATAAATTGGAGTATTACGATAAGGCTTTAGCTTCTTTTCTTAACCAATCTCTTAGAAATTTGATGGCGTCTTCGTTTCGACGGCTTTCTTTATAGGCTAGGTAGAAGTTTTCACCGGTTTTGACTGAATGGCAAGGAAGCTTTACTAAAGGTGTTTCTTCGTCTTTTTCATTTATCATGTAGTCGTTTACTAGTGCGATGCCAAGGGAGTGTTTGGCCGCTTCATAAGCTAACATAAGGTGACTAAAGCGATGGAATTGTATGGAGTCTGGTAGAGGTAGCTTCAAATTTGCAAACCAGCGTTTCCAATCTTCAGTGTGTCGATCATAAATGCTATACGAAGTGATGAGTGAAAAATCAGCGAGTGAACCTGGTTTTGTACTTAATTGATCCGCTAGTTCATTATTAGGTGTTATGTTTAACTCATTTTTAATTGTTTCCAAATAGCTCTGACTACAGACAGGGAAAAGCCGCTCTTGGTAAAGAGGTTCAAATAAGAAACCTCTTTTCTCTTTTTCAACAGTAATGAAAAAATCTGCGGTGCGATCAGAGAGATCAGGAGAGCCATGACTCATTTCAATGCTAAGCTCTAAATTCGGATATAAGCGTTTTAAGTCCGGTAGTCTCGGTATTAGCCAGTACACAGCAAATGAACTGTATACGGCCAGTCTAATACGTGTTGTTTGCTCCCCTTTTATTTGGTTTGTAGCTTGAGCTATCTGTAGTAAAGAGTTACTGATGACATCCAAATAATGGCGACCTTCTTTTGTTAGTTCTACATTACGACCCTGCCTGTAGAATAAACTCTCTCCAAGATGATTTTCCAAAATTTTGATTTGATGGGAAACAGCGCTTTGGCTAACGTTGAGTTCGTTAGCGGCTAATGAAAAACTGCTTAATCTAGCGACAGTTTCAAACACAGGAAGTGATTTTAGTGGTGGCAGCATAAATTATCTATCTAAAAAACTAATGACTTCTCTGAATATATCATTTTATCTAATGGATTTAACTCATTAAACTGCCAATATTAAATGCTATTTTATAGGAGACGTAATGTCTGGACGTACGGTTGCCAGTGCTATTTTTGTTTTAGTTCTGGGAAGTTTTTTTGCTACCTTATGTGATGTGTTTATTAAGTTGGCGGGTTCTGATGTTGCTGTCTTTCAGTTTACGTTTCTTCGTTCTGTTTTTATGTGTCTAATTTTATTTCCAATAGTGTATATAAGGTATTTATATCAACCTCAATCTGTTGTTTTTGTTGGATTAAAGCTTCACTTTATTCGCGGTAACCTGTGGGTGCTAGCTGGGATTCTCCTTACTTTATCTTTATCTGAGCTTTCTTTAGCAACCGCTAATTCTGTATTTTATACGGCGCCAATTTTTATTATGTTATTTGGTGCTTTTTTTTATAAAGAGCGTTTATCGTTTGAGGTTGTTTTTTCTGCTGTGTTTGGCTTTATTGGTATCTTAGTTATTTTAAGGCCTACTGAAATTAGTTCAGGAATGATAAGTGCTATTTTATTCGCTGTCGTATTAGCAACAAACAGCTTGTTGATTAAAAAATTACCACAGAGTCAAGATATGTTTTGTGGTTTATGTATTACTCAGCTTTTCGCTTTGCCTGTGGCTGCTGGGCTGGCGATTTGGGAAGGTGAGGCTTTTCAAGTTGATTTACTACTGTACTCTGCTTTGTCTTCGATCTGCTCTATTCTATATGGTGTATCCTGTTTGATCGGCTATCGATACATTGCGTCTAGTAAGGTGACTAGTGCTGAGTATTCAGGTCTTATTTTTGCCTTTTTAATTGGATGGTTAGTATTTGGAGAAGTGCCAGATTTAGGTTTATTTATTGGTTCTCTCTTTGTTATTTTGCCTTTGCTCTATCTAAGCCATCAAGATGTTAGAAGGTTGCGTAAAGAGCAGTCTCTTAATAATTCACGATCTAGTTTGGGCGCTGGTTAAGTTATTAATGAGAAGACATCTGCTTTTAGAGTCGATCTTATTCATTCCTTGTTTGAATCTTTTCGTTTGGTTCTCCAGTCTTTAATAGCTTCAATAAATCTTCTCTTTTTAGGCTGCCTTTTTGGGCAAGGTCTAATTGATATTGATATTCGTTATTCCAATCTGTTGTTCTTGGAACAATATCTGATAAGTCCTTCATGGCTAATTTCATCACTTTTAGATAAGCCTGAATATTTTGCTCTTGATTGATTAGAATGTTTTTTAATGCGGTAGCGCTACTGTGTCTAAGGTAAAGTTGTAAAACATCGTTCTGATCTTTCATTATTTTGAGTTTTATATCTTGCCTTGTAATAGATTCCTGAAAACTTATTAATAGAGCGTCCTGCTTATTACCTTTATCGACGTTTTGATCTTGTTCAGATGATTTCATAAGAAAGAAAGTAATGCCTGAAGATGCGGCGACACTAAACATAAAACATAAAACAAATGCGATCAAAAGACCCTTAGGTTTTTTCTTTGGAGTGTCTTCTTCAAGTGAATCTTCATTGTTGAAATCAGGCTTCATGTTAGCTCGCATTTATTTTATGTGTGTAACTATTAGTTTGCTTGTTTTTGCTAAAAGGACAAGTTTAGCTTTGTTTTGTTTTTGTGGGTGTTTTGTATTATCCGGTAGGGCGTTTTTTCTGTTCATGATGCTTTATGAAATCACATTCTACGGTTTAGTTTTTCCTTGTGTGCACGTAAAATATGGCCCGGCTATTAAAGAAGGTAATAACCTACTAAAATAGTCAGGTAAATACTTGATCAAAACAGTAGGTTTTGTGTACTATTTACTTTCAAAGAATAATTTTAATTGGATAGCTTATGCGCCTGACAACAAAAGGTCGTTATGCAGTCACTGCCATGCTTGATTTGGCATTGCATTCGGATCAAGGGCCAGTGTCTTTATCAGATATTTCGAACCGACAAGGAATATCACTCTCTTACCTTGAACAGTTGTTTTCTAAGCTTCGCAAGAAATCACTAGTAACTAGTGTGAGAGGGCCGGGTGGAGGATATCGCCTAAGTCGTTCAAATGACGATATTTTTGTTGCGCAGATAGTCGATGCGGTTAATGAGTCCGTCGATGCCACCGGATGTAAAGGTCGTAGTGATTGTCAGGGCGGTAATACTTGCCTGACTCATCATTTGTGGTGTGATTTAAGTGATCAGATACATGACTTCTTAAATAATATTAGTTTAGAGCAATTGGTTCGCCGAGAAGATGTTCGGCAAGTCGCTGAACGACAAAGTTTTGAAGGCCGACAAAGTCAGTTTGAACATGACAAAATTAGTGCGGCTATTGTTGATTAAGTAAAGAATAAATTTAGTAGAACAAATGCTCTGATGCTCAGCGTGTTTGTTCCTATCAAGAGTGGGTTTTTTATATGACTGAGCAGATAGATAAGGCGCTAGCAAGGGAATACGAGGCTGGTTTTGTGTCTGATGTAGAATCAGAGACGTTTGAGCCAGGTTTGGATGAGAGTGTTATCCAACGTATTTCTGAAATGAAAGGCGAACCTGAATGGATGCTTGAATGGCGTTTAAGTGCCTTTCGTGAATGGCTTGAAATGGAAGAGCCAGATTGGGCGTTGGTAGATTATCCTAAGATCGATTTTCAAGCGATTTCCTATTATTCCGCGCCAAAAAGTATGAAGGATAAGCCTAAGTCTTTAGACGAGGTAGATCCCGA
The DNA here is from genome assembly GCF_014803385.1 of Marinomonas colpomeniae. Lineage (GTDB taxonomy): Bacteria > Pseudomonadota > Gammaproteobacteria > Pseudomonadales > Marinomonadaceae > Marinomonas > Marinomonas colpomeniae. The sequence goes on from NZ_JACYFC010000003.1 coordinate 6,681, forward strand.
GTTACTGCGTACCTATGAAAAGCTTGGTATACCTCTGATAGAGCAACAGATGTTGGCAGGTATTGCTGTTGATGCTGTATTTGATTCTGTTTCTGTTGTAACGACTTTTCGAGATAAGTTAGAAGAAGCTGGTGTTATTTTTTGCCCAATTTCTGAAGCAATAAAAAAACACCCGGAACTTGTTAAAAAGTATCTTGGTAGTGTTGTTGCAAAAAAAGACAATTATTACTCTGCTTTGAACTGTGCGGTATTTACTGATGGTTCATTTGTGTACATTCCAAAAGGCACTCGATGCCCAATGGAGCTGTCTACTTATTTCCGCATTAACGAACAGAATACAGGCCAATTTGAACGTACTCTGATTATTGCCGATGAAGGTAGTCATGTGAGTTATCTTGAAGGTTGTACAGCCCCTCAACGTGATGAAAACCAGTTACACGCAGCGGTTGTTGAATTGGTTGCTATGGATAATGCTGAGATCAAATACTCAACCGTTCAGAACTGGTATCCAGGTGATGAAAACGGTAAAGGCGGTATTTACAACTTTGTAACTAAACGAGGTATTTGTCATACCAGCGCTAAAATATCTTGGACTCAAGTGGAAACGGGTTCTGCAGTAACTTGGAAGTACCCTAGCTGTATTTTGAAAGGTGATAATAGTGTTGGTGAGTTTTATTCTGTTGCTTTGACGCGTGGACGTCAACAAGCTGATACGGGCACTAAGATGATCCACATTGGTAAAAATACTAAGTCGACTATCATCACTAAAGGTATTTCCGCTGGTAAGAGTAATAACAGTTATCGTGGCCTTGTGCGTATGAATCCGGGTGCCGATGGTGCACGTAACTTTACACAATGTGATTCGTTACTTATTGGCGATCAATGTGGTGCTCATACCTTTCCTTATGTAGAAAGCCGTAATCCATCAGCGATTATTGAGCATGAAGCAACAACCTCTAAGGTTAGTGATGAGCAAATGTTCTTATGTCGTCAACGAGGCTTAGACCCTGAAAAGGCCGTCTCGATGATTGTGAATGGCTTCTGTAAAGAAGTATTCAAAGAATTACCAATGGAATTTGCCGTTGAAGCGGGCAAGTTACTAGAAATAAGCCTCGAAGGCTCTGTAGGTTAAGGAAATATTTAAAATGTCGAACGCCAAAAATTTATTGACGATTAAAGATTTACACGCAAGCGTGGAAGAAAAACAGATTATTAAAGGGTTAAACTTAGACATTAAACCTGGTGAAGTACATGCGATTATGGGCCCAAATGGTGCGGGTAAAAGTACTTTGGGCTACGTTTTGTCTGGCCGTGATGGTTATACAGTCGACAGTGGTGCGGTAACACTAGACGGCAAAAATTTGTTTGAAATGGAAACTGAAGAGCGCGCTCGCGCTGGTTTATTTCTTGCTTTTCAATACCCAGTTGAAATCCCTGGTGTAAGTAACTTAGAGTTTCTAAAAGCTTCCGTTGATGCGCAGCGTGAAGCGCGTGGAGAAGACGCGATTACTTCTGCTGATTTTTTGAAAGAAGCAAAAGCAGCTTGTAAGCAAGTGAATTTACCGATTGCTTTTCTGAAGCGTGGTGTCAATGAAGGGTTCTCTGGCGGTGAAAAGAAACGTAATGAGCTCATGCAAATGTTATTGCTAAAGCCGAAGCTTTGCATTCTGGATGAAACTGATTCTGGTTTGGATATTGATGCACTGCAAGTTGTTGCTGAAGGTGTAAATAGCCAAAGGTCAGCTGATCGCAGCTTTATTGTAGTGACCCATTACCAGCGTCTGCTTGATTATATAAAACCAGATTTTGTTCATGTTTTATCTGACGGTAAAATTGTGAAAAGTGGCGATGCTTCTCTTGCTCATGAGTTAGAAGCTCAAGGTTATGCTTGGCTGCAGAAAGAGCCAGCTGAAGACGAACTTGAGGGGTAATGCATGAGCGAATGGTTAGAAAGCGCCATTACTCGAGCGCAAGGCATAAATGATTGGCTCTTGCCAAAGCGTGCCAATGCTATTGAGTTATTATCAAATACAAAATGGCCAACACGTAAAGCAGAAGCGTGGCGTTATACACCACTTCGTTCGGTTGAGCGTTCTGTGGCAAAGGCTATTAACGATGTAGTTGGTTTGTCTCCAGTTGATATTACTGACTTATCGGCAATTGAATTGGTGTTTGTGAACGGTAAGTTTGATGCTACCCAGTTAACTAAAGTATTACCAAAAGGCTTGTCTATTTCTCTTGGTAAAAACTTAGATAGCGCACAACAAAAAGGCGCCTTAGAAACATTTTCAAGTATTAAACCAGAGCGTCATTTATTTGGGTTAGTTAATGATGCACTAGCTCAAGATGTTGTTGTTGTTACTGTTGCTGATGGCGTTGATATCGCAGAGCCTATTCGTATTAGTTCTTTGTTAAGTCAAGGTGGTGAATCTCATACTCGCGTTCAGGTGACGCTTGGTGATGGTTCTCGTTTAGCCGTGATTGAAGATGTACAAGCCCAAGGAGATAGTCTAAATACAGCATTTGTTGAGTACCATGTTGCTTCAAATGCTCAATTAGAGCATTACCGTTTTGCGCTTCAAACGGGTTCGAATATTTCGATTGGCGGAAGTCATTTCAATTTGCTTGATCGTGCAAAAATGCATAGCACAATAGTCGCTTTTGGTAGCGATTTATCTCGTTTGGATACCGATATTATTCATGCTGGTGAATTCGCTGATGCCAAACTTAATGCTATGTACTTGCTTGATGGCAAAGAGTTGTTTGACCTTCATGCAACGGTTGAGCATGCAATGCCAAACGGTACCACAGAAGAAAACGTACGTTGTATTGCTGCAGATCGTTCACGTGCTGTTTTTAACGGGCGAATTCATATACATCGTGACGCACAAAAAACGTTGGCAGAGTTAAATAACCGCAACTTGTTAATGTCAAATACTGCTGAAATTAATACGAAACCTGAACTTGAGATTTATGCTGATGATGTGCGTTGTGCGCATGGTGCGACTGTTGCTCAAATCGATAAGCAAGCATTGTACTATTTGCAAACGCGTGGCATAAGCCGCTCAAAAGCACAGGTTATGCTCAACTTTGGTTTTATAAACGAGTTGATTGATTTAATGCCAAATGCGGCGCTAGCGGAATGGGTTCGTCCTATTATTCGCGAACGTTTTTCGCAAATGGAAGTGAAATAAGCGAGAATCGAATGAGTTTTGATGTGGCAGCTATTCGCGAACAATTTCCAATATTGAAACGTGAAATTGATGGTAATCCACTGGTTTATTTAGATAACGCTGCGACAACTCAAAAGCCGCAATGTGTTATTGATGCTTTGGTTGATTACTATACGACGTGTAACTCGAATGTACATCGTGGTGCGCATCGTCTTGCCGATGAAGCCACTCGCCGTTTTGAAGCGGCGCGCGACATCGTTAAAGAATTTATTAATGCACCAAATCGCGAAGAAGTCATTTGGACAACAGGTACAACAGAAGGCATTAACATTGTTGCCAATGGTTTGCGTTCATTACTGTCGCCTGGCGATGAAGTGATTGCAACAGGCATGGATCATCATGCTAATTTGGTGACATGGCAGCAAGCGTGTAAAGCGTCTGGTGCAACCTTTAAAACGGTTCCAGTGACAGATTCTGGTGAGCTTGACCAAGATGCTTATTCAGCGATGCTGAATGAAAATACCAAGTTTGTGGCTTTCTCTCATGTATCGAATGCATTGGGAACGATTAACCCAATTAAAGAGATGACTGCCAAAGCAAAGCAATTTGGCGCTTGGGTTTTGGTTGATGGCGCACAAGGTGCGGCTCACGGCTGGGCTGATGTGCAAGACATAGGTTGTGATTTTTATGTTTTCTCAGGTCATAAACTTTATGGTCCTATGGGGATTGGTGTTCTTTGGGGCCGTGAATCTGTTCTTGAAAATTGGCCAGTTTGGCGCACTGGTGGAGAGATGATTTCCACTGTTACGTTAGAAGACGCAACTTGGAATGTATTGCCTTATCGTTTTGAAGCTGGCACGCCAAATGTTGGTGATGCTATTGCAATGGGCGAGGCAATTCGTTGGTTTAGTTCATTGGATCAAGAAGCTGTTGCGGCACATGAAAAAGCCTTATTGGATCATGCTACTGAGTTAGCGGAAGCATTTGAAGGCCTGACTATTGTTGGTACAGCGAAAGAAAAAATTGGTGTTTTGAGTTTTGTGATGGATCACGGGCATCCAGCAGATATTGGTTTTCTATTAGACCGTCAGGGTATCGCGGTTCGTACTGGTGATCATTGCGCACAACCTTTGATGGATAGGTTTAACGTGCCAGGTACCGCCCGTGCATCTTTCGCAATTTACAATACTTTAGAAGAAGTTGACGCTTTGTTTGTTGCACTGAAAAAAGTGCGCACAATGTTGGCTTAGGAGGTTTCAATGACAGCAACAACATTTGATCCTGCCTCTAGCGTGTCTTTAACCGCTTCTGCGCAGAAATATTTTGCTTCAAAATTGGTTAAGCAGCCTGAAAAATTAATTCGATTGAGTACTAAGGCAAGTGGTTGTACTGGCTTTGCTTATGTATTGGATATCGTTGATGTGCCATCAGCAGAAGACACTGTGCTGGCGTTTGATGGTGTGACTTTGGCTGTGGATTCTCAGTCGATTGCTATGCTTTCCGGAACAGAGATTGACTTGGTTCGCGAAGGCGTTAATGAAGTCGTTAAGTTTAACAATCCTAACGTTGTGGCCGAATGTGGCTGTGGCGAAAGCTTTAGTGTGAGTTAATCTTTCATGCAAAAAATGGTAGTAACACAGCGTGCTTGTCCAGCACGTCGGGTTCCAAGTGGTGAACCTGTTAGTATTCCTGATGGACAATTTATTACGATTAATCAGAGTCTAGGTGGTAATTATACCGTTACGTGGCAAGGTAATATGTTACGTATAGATGGTACTGATGCAGAAGCTATTGGGCAAAAACCAGAAATTCTTGAATTAGAAGATTTGGGTGGAGAAGATATTAATGAAGATCAGGTGTGGAAGGCCATTGACACGGTTTTTGACCCTGAAATTCCAATCAGTTTAGTGTCTCTTGGCTTGGTGTATAAAGTCGCATTGGATCAAGAAACTAAAACAGTGTTGATTGATATGACACTGACAGCGCCAGGTTGTGGAATGGGCCCTGTTTTGGTGGGAGATGTAAAATACCGTGTGGCGAAAGTGCCGAAGGTTAAAGATGTTAAGGTCGAATTGGTATTTGATCCTCCTTGGTCGCGAGAAATGATGAGTGAAGAAGCTCAATTAGAAGCAGGGCTTTTCTTCTAATATCTTCGATCGTTAAGTAAAATCGAATACAATAAGAAACGGCCTTGGCGATGAGCGAAGAGCCGTTTTTATTTTTTAAAAACAGATGCACAAGAGGAAAGTCATGTCCTTACCTACCACAGAAGATATTGTTGACGATTTATCGTTTTTTGATGATTGGGAAGATAAATACAAATACATTATTGATTTAGGTAAATCTTTACCTGCGTTTGATGATGAGTGGCGTACGCCTGAACGTCTAGTTAAAGGTTGTCAGAGCAGTGTCTGGATTCAACCCGGTAGTCAGCAAGATGCCGTTAAAGGCGAAGTGCTGACTTTCTCGGTAGACAGTGACGCAATCATAGTTAGAGGTTTACTAGGCTTAGTTTTGTCTGCTTTGAACCATAAAACGCCCGAAGAAATACTGCTGTTTGATATCTCAGCATTTTTTGAATCACTAGACCTTGAGCGACACCTAAGTCCTACACGTGGCAATGGTTTACGCTCTATTGTGAATCGTATTAAAAATATTGCGCAGTCAGTTGCTTAATTTTGTGCCGTTGTTAGATGGGCTAAGAATTTTATTTTTTTGTTGGAGCGTTAAATGAACACCCCGGTTTATCTAGATAATTCAGCTACGACACCAGTCGACCCTAGAGTTGCTGAAAAAATGATGGCTTGTCTTACTCAGGATGGTAATTTTGGTAACCCTGCCTCCCGTTCACATCTTTTTGGTTGGCGGGCAGAAGAAGCTGTGGAAGAAGCTAGGTTACAAGTGGCAACTTTGATTGGTGCTGATTCTCGAGAGATTGTGTGGACGTCTGGTGCGACAGAGGCAAATAATTTGGCCTTGAAAGGTATTGCGCATAGTTATCGTCAGAAAGGTCGTCACATTATTACCTCTAAAATTGAACATAAAGCTGTATTAGACCCATGTAAGCAGCTTGAAAAAGAAGGCTTTGAAGTGACTTATCTTCAGCCTGATGTTCATGGTGTTATTTCACCAAGCCAGGTTGAAGGTGCCATTCGTGAAGACACAATCTTAGTATCCTTAATGCATGGTAATAATGAACTGGGTGTTTTGACCGACATTGCTGCGATTGGTGAAATGACCTCTTCACATCGTATTTTATTACATGTTGATGCTGCGCAAACAACCGGTAAAGTGGCTATTGATGTGAACGCTATGAAAGTCGATTTAATGTCTTTAACTGCACACAAAACCTACGGACCAAAAGGCATTGGTGCCTTATATGTTCGACGTTCTCCGAAAATAAAACTAGAAGCGCAAATTCATGGAGGCGGTCACGAACGAGGAATGCGCTCTGGTACTTTACCGACGCATCAAATTGTTGGAATGGGTGAGTCCTTTCGTTTAGCAGGTATAGATATGGCGCAAGATTGCGAAAGAATACAGTCATTGCGTGACCGTTTATGGTCGTCTTTGAATGAACTGTCAGGCGTTCATTTGAATGGTGATTCAAAAGAACGCGTCGCTGGCGTGATTAATGTTGGTTTCGATGATGTGGATGGTGAAGTGCTATTAATGTCTTTGAGTGATGTCGCAGTATCATCTGGGTCTGCTTGTACTTCAGCCAGTCTAGAGCCGTCTTATGTATTAAAAGAAATCGGTTTGGATGATGTTTTGGCTCATGCATCTTTAAGGCTTTCTATTGGTCGTTTTACGACTGAGGAAGAGGTAGATTTTGCTTCAAAAACAATTATTAAGTCGATATCAACCTTACGTATTTAAGTACATAACCGATCAAATAAAGTGGTGTAGCCATTATTATCGCTAATAATGGACCATTGTTAATGGCTTAGGCTTGTTTTTTGTAACGGCTTGTTATGTTAAGTGGTTGTATATTTACTTTCAAATTACTACATATAGTATTGTCTTTAATAATTAAACTATTTTCTAGTGACAAATTAACATTTTGATATTTAACTATCGTATGACTCACTTGGAAGCTTGAAAAGGAAATGAATATGCCTAAGTCTGAAAAGGTTTCTCTAGTTGAGAATGTTGATGCAGAGTTAATAAAGACCGATGAAGTTGATTTAACTAAACATGCTGCCAAAACGCTTAATTCGGAAATGGATCAACTAAGAAACATTGTTTTCGGCTCAGCTAAAGCGGATTTAGATGCGCGGATTTATGAGCTTCAACTTGAAATGCAGGCAGGATTTCAACAAGCTGCAGAAATGTTAAAGCATCAGATGTCGGAAATGCACTTAGCGCTTCAAGAAAGTACAAGCTCTCTTGAAGATCGTATTGGTCAAGTCGATAGTCACTATGACTATAAAACATCTGAAATAGAAAAAAATGCAGATCAACTATCTGAAACCATTGAATTGAATAATGCTAATGGCGGACAAGAAGTGGATGGTCTTAATAAACGTATAGATCGTGAGGTTTTAGATTTAACCGATACATTCACGCAGAAACACGATCAAACTATTGATTTACTTAATCAGATGAAGCGAGAGCTTAATTCATCTAAAACAGATAAAAAGACCTTGGCTAAACTATTGGCTACGGTGGCTAGTAATCTCGAAATTGAAGGCGACAATTGAGTGAAGCTATGAATAGCAACACAGGAAAAAAAGATGTAAAGCCTTCAGACGGCGAGCAAATGCAAGAATTACGAAAGCTAGTCTTAGGTGAAAACAATCAAGTTATCCGAGATGTTGTTGAAGAAGAGGCTCGTAAGTCTGTTGCTAGTGTTTTAACAGAAGCGCTTCATGATAGACAAAAATCGGACGGAAGTGTGTCTGCTGTATTAACGCCTTTAGTTGAAAAGTCAGTAGAGGCATCTGTTGTTGCTCGAAAAGAACAATTTGTAAGTTATTTATATCCGTTAGTTGGTAGTCTGGTTCGTAAATCGGTTAGCTCATTTCTTGCTGAATTAATTGAGCAAACCAACGAAATGCTTGAAAGTAGTTTAACTTATAAAGGCTTACGTTGGCGGTTTGAAGCAAGAAAAGCAGGTATTAGTTACTCTCAATATGTTGTACAGCAAACTTTCGTATTTCGAGTTGAACAAGTTTTATTAATTCATCGAGAAACAGGGCTCTTACTCAGAACAATTGTCTTAGATAAAACGCAAGCAACAGATGGTGACATGTTTTCCGCTATGCTTACGGCCATTAATGACTTCGTCGCGGATTCTTTTTCTAAGCAGCATGAAGGAAGTGAGCAAAGTCTTGATGAAATTAAAACAGATGATTTCACGCTTCTTATTAAACAAGGCCCTAAAGCGTTTTTAGTCGCGGCCATTACAGGTAATCCTCCAGCGAATATCGCTGATAAGTTGCAACAAGCTCTTGAAAATATCCATCAAATATACAATGACGAGCTGAATTCATTTGACGGTGATGCTGTTGTTTTTGAAAACACCGATCAACAACTGAATGGCTGTCTACTTACCCAGCAAAAAGAAGTAGAAGTAACCAAGAAAAAAATACCTTGGTTAACCATTATTCCATTATTAATCAGTATCGTTGTTTTGGGTTATTTTATTACTAAGCATTGGCAGTTAAATAATGTCGTCGAGAATATACAGGCTCTTCCTGATGAGCCTGGTATCGTTTTACTTAATGTAGCGTCTTGTGAGGATAAAATCTGTGTTGATGTATTAAGAGATCCTTTTGCAGAAGATACAATGTCTTGGATAGTGGGAGAGGGCGGTTCTGAGGATCTCATTCAAATTAACGAACGTGCTTATCGATCTCTAGACCCAAAATTGCTAACTAAAAGAATATTTAATTTACAAAAAGACTTTCCTGAACTTAGCTATAACGTAACCGAATCAAAATTTTATGGAGTTGTTAACGTTGAGCAATTTACTATTTTGAAAGCTCGCTTAACATCTATGCCTGATACGATTTCTGTGCAAGACTTGCTAAGTGGAATCACAATATCTCCTCAAGAAGTATCATCTGATTTGCTAAATAGGTTTATGTTAGAGAAAGAACTGACTGCAATAACAAGTACGACTTTAGATTTTAATATTAATGGAAATGAACTGTCAGAATCTGCGTTATCTGTTGTTAAACGGCTAAGTGAAAAAACCATCAAAGCGGCTAATTTTGCGAAAAATCTGAATGAAAAATTTTCACTTGTCATAATGGGTACAAGTACTAAAGGTGGTTCTGAATCTTACAATCAACAACTTAGTTTAGAGCGAGCAGAGACAGTTTACTGGGCGCTCATCAATAATGGTGTCATGCCTGAAATATTAAAAATAACGGGACTTGGTGCTTTAGATTCGAATGATGCTGAACCTCGTGCTATCTTTCATGTAATAAGATTACAGTCTGAAAAAATTAAAAAAGTGCAGAATTAGATGATTCAGAAAAAGATTTGCATGCTAGGCGCATCCGCTGTTGGAAAGACAAGCTTGGTGAAACAATACGTTGAAGGTATTTTTTCAGACCGCTACCTTACTAGTATCGGCGTGAAAATAGATAAAAAAATGGTGGAGGTTGACGCTACATCTGTTCAACTGATGTTATGGGATATTGAAGGCGTAGACCGTTACTGCGGATTCAATGCAAAGTATCTACGTGGTACCGCAGCGGCGATCATTGTCGTTGATCAGACGCGGCCCCAGTCTCTATTAGATGGACTGGAAATATGTAAGATGATTAAAGCTGAAAAAAATATACCTATTACTATAGTGACAAATAAAGGTGATTTGTCGAAAGCAGATGGTTGGGACGATATTTTTGGTGGTGATATACAGACTTTTATTTCTTCAGCATTTCAAACAAGTGCCAAAACTGGGGAAGGCGTAGAGGCTATGTTTACGACTGTCGCTAAGCTAACTTTAAATAAGGCTAATTAATATGAATGCATCGTTTTTTCAGGAGTTAGGGCTCTTTGATTGTGCTGTTTTACAGTGGATCGGAAGCGATAAATTTAAAGTACTCCATGATAACGATACCTGGTTCACTGATTTATTCTCAAATAAAACACAGGGTGATATATGCGTTCTTAATAATGAGCCTTTTTTCCTTGTCGACTTTCTTTATGACGCTAATGAATTTTGGACATTAAAAGCGGATGGTCGCATTAGTTCAGGTATTTGGAGTGAGCAAACAGAAGGCAATCTATTGAGATTAGAAGCCTCTGCTATTTTCAGTAAAGGGAATGCTTACTTAGTTCTTTTTAATATGGAAGGTGAATTTAATAAAAGACAAGGTACTCTTCAATCTGCTCGTGAATTATTACTATCAAACGATAAAGTTTTAGAACAACACGATCTTATTAGGGCTAGAGTTGAGTCATTAACGTCTGGCGCTGAAAGACAAGAGAGTTCACTCTTAAAGTTAAGGAATGTTGCAGATAATGCTGAATTTGGCATTGCAATATTCGATAAGGATATGTGCTCTCTTCATCAAAATCCTGCACTGTATAACCTTTTTGAAATGCAAGCTCCAGAAGAACCCTCTAATTTGCTACTGGATCTTTGTCGTGATCAATTTCCAGAGTTGCAGCGAATACTTCTAACAGGAAGTTTATGGAACGGTGAGCTTTATTGGCTGAAGCCTCCCGCACTTAGTCGTTGGTTGCAATTGACAATATGTCCTCTCAAAAATGAGATGGGCGATAATCTTTTTTGGCTGTTTTTAATAACCGATATCACACGTGAAAAATACCTTAAACAGAGTAATGAGAAATTAACCTATTTTGATTCTCTGACTAATTTACCCAATCGACAATATTTTTGGCAATACCTTGAACGTTTGGTTGGCATCAATCAAGATTTTTACGTGATGATATTGGATGTTAAACACTTAAAGCGTACTAACGAAGCGTTTGGGTTTGCTGCTGGCGATATCGTTCTGAAAGAAATTGTGTCTCGTATTGCACCATTATTAAATACAAATGATATATTTTCACGCATAGGTGGTAATGAGTTTGCTGTGATAATAAGAGATGTAAGTCAGCATAGGTGTAAGCTAATTGCTGATAATATGATATCAGTGGTTAGTGAGCCCTATTATGTTTTAGAGCAATGCCAATGTAATGTTGGCTTAAGTATTGGTGCGGCACATTATCCTGAGGATGGAGTTAGTGCAGAAGATTTAATGAAATATGCTGATTTAGCCTCTTTTTCAGCAAAGCAAAATATAAAGAGCTCTATTCAATTCTACTCAACAGACCTTAAAGATGACGCCCTCAAGCGAATGGATTTGGAGTCGGCTCTGCGTGAAGCAATAGAAAAAGAGCAGTTTGAGCTTTATTTACAGCCTATTCTCGACCTAGCTTCCGGTAGAATAGTGCAAGCTGAAGTCTTGCTTCGCTGGGATCGCCCTGGTGTAGGTATGGTGTCACCAGCAGAATTTATTCCGGTTGCTGAGCAAACTGGCCTTATTGTAACGATAGGGAAATGGGTTATTAAAGAAGCCATTAGTCTATTGATGGATCTCCATCGACAACACAAATATATTAAGCTATCGGTGAATTTGTCTCCTGCCCAAGTTAGTGATAATGGCCTACTGAATTTCATTAAAAAAAGTATTGTTTCTAGTGAAATTGATGCAAGTTATCTTGAGCTTGAATTGACAGAAGGTGTTCTGGTTAATGACTTCGATAGAATAAGCGAATTCCTAGTAGAGTTAAGAGCATTAGGGATTACAATTGCTATTGATGATTTTGGAACCGGGTATAGTTCTTTGTCTTATCTGCAAAAGCTACCGATAGATTTCTTGAAAATTGATCAGTCATTTATTTTTGAGTTAATCGGGAATGACAGCAACCAAGCTATCGTTCAAGCCATTATTGGTATGGCAAAAAGCTTAAAATTGAAAGTGATAGCCGAAGGCGTAGAGACAGAGGCCCAAAGGGACCTTTTGAAGGAGTATTGTTGTCAGTTTGTGCAAGGTTACTTGTTCAGTAAACCTTTAGAATATAAAGCATTTTGTGCATTACTGAATACTTGATTTTAAAATCAAAGGTACGGTTTTATGGTTAAGCATTCCATAATCTTATTTTAAGTGTTCAATGGGCATTTGAGCCACAATTCAAGTCATTCCATAAACAAGTAAAAAAAAACGTTTCGAGCATACAATTTTCATCAATTGATGCGTATAATCCACGCGCTGAACTTTTATGTCCTGGGCCATGCAAAAGCATCGCCTTTTAAAATTAATTTTGGAGTTATATCATGGCGTTAGAACGCACTCTATCTATCATCAAGCCTGATGCTGTTGCGAAAAACGTAATTGGCGAAATTTACACTCGTTTTGAACGTGCTGGTTTTAAAATAGTTGAATCAAAAATGATTCAACTAGACGACGCACTAGCTGGTGGTTTTTATGCTGAGCATAAAGAGCGTCCATTCTACAAAGATTTGGTTGCTTTCATGACGTCTGGTCCTGTTGTTGTTTCTGTTCTTGAAGGTGAAGGCGCTGTCCTTCGTCATCGTGAACTAATGGGTGCAACTAACCCTAAAGAAGCAACTGCTGGTACATTGCGTGCAGACTACGCAACGTCTATTGATGCAAATGCTGTACACGGTTCTGATTCTGTTGAATCTGCAACACGTGAGATTGCTTACTTCTTCGGTAAGTAATTGATCGATAGGACTTATTGTCCGTTCGATATGAAGAAAGCGGGCAATAGTCCGCTTTTTTTACAGAGGCTTCTGAAAAGGCTTTCCTTTTCAGAGGCTTTTTTCGTTTACACTTAATGCTATCCGTAGCAAGCGATTTTTATTATGACAGACATCAAAAAAGTAAACCTATTGGGTTTACCTCCTGAAAAACTGATTGAGTTTTTTGAATCCATTGGCGAAAAGAAATTTCGTGCGACTCAAGTGATGAAGTGGATTCATCAGAAGGGTGCTGAAAGCTTCGAAGAAATGACCGATGTAAGTAAAGCGTTGCGAGCAAAGCTGGAAGGAATTTGTGAAATTCGTGGACCTGAAGTGGTTTCTCAAGAAATATCGACAGATGGTACACGCAAATGGATTATTCGTACTGAAGGCGGTAACAACGACTGCGTAGAAACGGTGTTAATTCCTGATGGGAATCGTGCGACTTTGTGTGTGTCATCACAAGTAGGTTGTTCGTTGGATTGCAGCTTTTGTTCTACAGGTAAGCAAGGCTTTAATCGCAACTTAACCCCAGCAGAGATTATTGGTCAAGTATGGATTGCGATTAAGTCATTTGGTCCAATGGATCCAAATGGCCCTCGTCGGGTGACGAATGTTGTTATGATGGGGATGGGTGAGCCCTTGATGAACTTTGAGCCTGTAGTTGATGCAATGGTCCTTATGATGCATGACCATGCTTATGGTATGTCAAAGCGTCGAGTAACATTGAGTACCTCTGGTGTTGTGCCAAAAATATATGAGTTAGTGAAACGTACCGATGTTTCGTTAGCCATTTCATTACACGCACCAAATGATGCACTTCGAAATGAATTGGTTCCTATCAATAAAAAGTATCCAATTGCAGAGCTACTGGAAGCTTGTCAGCATTACTTGGCTAATTTGCCAGATAAGCGACACATTACTATTGAATACACCATGATGTCAGGTGTGAACGATAATGAAGAGCAGGCACATGAATTAGCGATATTGCTGAAAGATTTAGAATGTAAAATCAATTTGATTCCATTTAATCCTTTCCCAAATTCTGGTTATGAAAAGCCTTCTAATAATCGTACTCGTCGATTCCAAAAAATATTGGCGGATGCCGGTTATACCGTCACGGTTAGAACAACCCGCGGTGATGATATTGATGCGGCATGCGGTCAGTTAGTGGGTGACTTCCAAGATAAAACGCGCCGTAGTCAGAAATACATTGAATTGCGAGAAGTGAAAAGTTAATTTGTGTGATTGATTAATTTTATATAAGACAAGGATGTCTGTATGCAATTATTGCGATTCCCTTTTTTATTGTGCTGTTTGTTTTCTATTTCTTGCGCGTATCAAGTTGTATCTCCTGACCCTTCATTAATATCAGAAAGTAAAAAACTTTCTTTTATTCAGGCGCATCTATTGCTTGGGCAAACCACTCTGGCTAAACAGAAATTAGATCAGATTAGTGAACCTCATCAAGGAAGAGAGTATTGGCGGTTATTGAGCCTTTATTCACTGAGCTTAGATCGTTATGAAGAGGCACTGGCGCTACATGAAAATGCATTATCTAAATACCCAAATGATGGTTTTATTTTAAATAACTATGGCGTTCTCTTAGGGCAAAAAGCGCGTTGGGGTGATGCTTGTCTTGCCTTTAAAAAAGCAGATGAAAGAGACTCGCTAAAACGCCAATCTGTGCAAATTAACCTTGCCAGATGTTCAATACGTCAGGAAGACGTAAATTTAGCTGAAATCTACTTGAAACAGGCAAAAGAAATTGCGGATTTGCCTCTGATTGGTTTGATGACAGAGCTCAATCTTGTTTTAATACAGGGTAGTGATTACAAAGCTCGCATTATTCTTAATAATATCCAGGCTAGTAAAAAAATTGCCCAAGGATCGGTGCATTTTGATGAATACAACTGTCTGTCGCGGCAATTAAATGCACGCGAGACTGACCCTGCACTGTATTTATCTGCGAGTAACTTTACATGTCTGAATGGCTCAAGGTATTAAAATGACAACTGACGTTCGAATGAATGCTCCTGAAAGTGTAAGTAGTAATATCAATATCGGTGGTAGATTAAAGCAAAAGAGATTAGAGCTAGAGTTTGATGAGAGGCACGTTGCTACAGAATTAAAAATCGCCATTGATCAAGTACAGGCACTTGAAGCCAATAATTTTAATTATTTTCGTTCTGTTACTTTCGCTCGTGGTTTTCTTAAAAGCTATTGCCGACTTCTTGATATAGATTACGTTGAAGTACTAGGTGCATTCGAGAGTCAGCGGGCAGACGCAGAGTCGACAATCAAACCCGTCGATAAAATACACAAACAAACACATTTGGGCGATCCTATTGTTATTTTTATTTCAGTAGTAATTGTCGCTATCTTAGTGTTTTTAGTTTTTTGGTGGCCAACCAACTCCACAAACACTTCTTCTGATGATTTGAACGACGATATTAGTGAAAGTGCTGAGGCTCCTCAAGCGCAAGAAGTTAGTGCTCCAGTTGCTATTGCGTCAACTGAAGAGGAGCAGCTTTCAATTATAGAGGAGGAGCCACTTTTGACAGTGGATTCGGACTCTACCTCTACAGCGGTAGAGAGCAATAACTCTGTAGAATCAAACTCAACAGATTCAAATGTTGTTACAGGCTTATCAGCAGAAACTGTCGCTATTTTAAAAGAAGCTGGAGTGAGCCCAGACGAAGTTGTTAAAGCGACAAAAAAAGTTGAAGTGCAAGAGCCTATTGCACCACAAGAAGCGGATTACTTAGATGATATTGTTATCTCCTTTACTTCAGATTGCTGGACTGAGATACGCGATACTAGCGGTACAATTTTGTTTTCTGGTGTGAAGTCTGCAGGCAGTACATTAACATTAACTGGTAATGCACCATATCGAGTGGTTCTGGGTTACGCCAAAGGCGTTTCATCTTTGAAGTACAAAGGCGAAGCGTTTGATTTTTCTTCTTTCACAAACAAAGAACTGGCTCGTTTTGAGCTGAAATAGAGACTCTTATGCATTTTGAATCACCTATTAAACGCCGTCATTCACGCCAAATAATGGTCGGAAATGTACCTGTTGGCGGTGGTGCGCCAATTAGCGTTCAGAGTATGACAAACACAGAGACGTGTGATGTGGATGCAACCGTGGCGCAAATTCGTGCTATCGCAGATGCAGGCGCTGACATTGTTCGTGTTTCTATCCCTTCTATGGATGCTGCTGAAGCTTTTAAGAAAATACGCGAAGAGGTTTCAATTCCCTTGGTAGCAGACATTCATTTTGATTACAAAATCGCCTTAAAAGTAGCTGAATATGGCGTTGATTGTTTAAGGATTAATCCAGGTAATATTGGTAACAAAGATCGTATACGTGCCGTTGTAGATTGCGCTCGTGATAAAAATATTCCAATTCGTATCGGCGTAAATGCAGGCTCTTTAGAAAAAGACCTACAGAAGAAATACGGTGAGCCAACACCTGATGCATTGGTAGAATCGGCATTTCGTCAAATCCAATATTTTGATGAATTAGATTTCCATGAATATAAACTGAGTTTAAAAGCATCCGATATATTCATGACAGTAGAAGCATATCGAAAAATAGCCAGCCAGATTGATAATCCATTACATTTAGGAATTACTGAAGCGGGTGGTTTACGCTCAGGTACGGTAAAATCTTCAATTGGCCTTGGTTTATTGTTGATGGATGGTATTGGCGATACGTTACGAGTGTCACTTGCTGCTGATCCTGTACAAGAAATAAAAGTTGGTTGGGATATGTTGCGCAGTTTAAAATTGCGTAATCGTGGTATTAACTTTATTGCTTGCCCTAGCTGCTCTCGTCAGAATTTTGATGTTATCAAAACGATGAATGAACTAGAGGAACGTCTTGAGGATATCGTCGTTCCGATGGATGTCGCTGTAATAGGTTGTATAGTCAATGGACCAGGAGAAGCCAAAGAGGCAGACATAGGTCTTGCTGGAGGCTCTCCAAATAATTTGATTTATCAAGATGGTAAGCCAAACAGTAAAACGAAAAATGAAACACTTGTTGATGATTTAGAAAAAATGATTCGTGACAAAGCCTCCGTGAAAGAGCGGGAATTGGCCAATATTATTGTGAAAAGTTAAGGATCCATTGTGGCTCGAAAAATTCAAGCGATTAGAGGGATGAATGACATCTTACCTGATCAATCTTCTGTTTGGCTGTATCTTGAAAAAACAGTAGCGGATGTTGTTAAGTCTTATGGGTATCAGCAAATTCGTTTTCCTATTGTTGAAAATACAGATTTGTTTAAACGTGGTGTTGGTGAAACAACTGACATTGTAGAAAAAGAAATGTATACCTTTGAAGACCGTAATGGTGAATCATTAACCTTGCGACCAGAAGGAACGGCAAGCTGTGTACGTGCTGCTGACCAAGCGGGGTTGTTGTTTAACCAAACTCAACGATTATGGTACACCGGGCCAATGTTTCGTTATGAGCGCCCACAAAAAGGTCGCTACCGTCAGTTCCATCAGATAGGTGTGGAATCTTTTGGTATAGCATCTGCAGATATTGATGCTGAATTGATTATTCTGTCTGCTCGTATGTGGCAAAAGCTAGGGCTTTTAGAGCATGTTGAGCTGCAATTAAATACAATTGGTTTAGCGTCTGAACGTGAAGCTTATAAAGCCGCTTTAGTTGACTATTTAGTACAGTTTAAAGATCAACTTGATGAAGATAGTCAGCGTCGGTTAACGACGAATCCGTTGCGTATTTTGGACTCTAAAGACGAATCTACACAAGCAGTTTTGAAAGATGCCCCAAGTCTTGAAGAATTTATTGGCGAAGAGTCGCAAGCTCATTTTGAACGATTACGAGCGATTCTTGAAACCAACAATGTACCTTATGTCATTAATCGTCGTTTAGTGCGTGGATTAGATTACTACGGTAAAACAGTTTTTGAATGGGTTACATCACATCTTGGTTCACAAGCAACGGTTTGTGCTGGTGGACGCTACGATGGCCTTGTTGAGCAATTAGGTGGCAAAGCAACCCCTGGGGTTGGTTTTGCAATGGGTATTGAACGTTTAATTTTATTACTCGAAACCTTAGATCTTGTTCCTGATGCTGCAAAATTCTCTATTGATGTCTTTATTATCAGTATGGGTGACGACGCTGAACTAGCATCTTTCACACTTGCTGAATGCTTGCGAGAGAGTAATTCTGATCTTGTTGTGTTACGACATTGTGGTGGCGGTAACTTTAAAAACCAAATGAAAAAAGCAGATCGCTCAGATGCTCAATTCACAATTATTTTGGGCCAAGACGAAGTAGATCAAGGCATTTGCCAAGTCAAAAATATGTCAACAGGTCAGCAAACATCTTGTTCGCTAGATAACGTGACTGAACACATTATTGATAGAAAACTATAATTCGATTAAATAAAGTACCGTTTTATAAAAAATAAAGCGGCGACTTGGATGAGGAAGTAAAAGTGGCAGAGTTAAAAACTGAAGAAGAACAAATCGAAGCATTTAAAGCTTGGTGGAAGAAAAACGGTGTGATGTTAATTCTTGCCATCGCGGTTTCTGCAGGCGGCTATTTTGGTTTACAAGCATGGCAAACTAGCAAGGCAAACTATACGAGTGAAGCCTCTTCCTTGTATCAAAACCTTGTTCAAGCTGCGGCTGATTTAAGTGATGAAGACAATCAGAAGACAGTTACTTTTATTGCCAATCAACTAACTGATGATTATGGCGATACCGGTTATGCCATGTTTGGGCAATTATTTTTAGCTCGTGTTGATGCTGAGAATGGAAAATATGATGAAGCTATTAAAGCGTTAGATACGGCTATTGGAAAAACAGAAGATGTTGCTTTTGTTGCTATTGCGAACCTTCGAGTAGCACGTTTATTGCTTCAGCAAGAAAACTATGCAGAGGCGATTGTTCGTGCCGAAGACGTAGCAGAAGTTGAATTTATTGCACAGAAACAAGAGCTTCTTGGTGATATTTTCATCTCGCAAGGTAAGCGTGAAGATGCACGTGTTGCTTATGAAAAAGCAAGTGCAGCATTGGGTGCTGGTATTACTCATCCTCTGCTTGATATTAAACTCAGGGATCTGGTGAAGGGCTAACTATGAGTAAGTCTTTTTTTGTCGTTTTATTGTTTGCAGTTTTAAGTATTCAAGGCTGTTCCAATGCTAGACCTCCGCTAGCGGATCTGCCTAGCCTAGATGATAAGGTTAACCTGAAAACATCTTGGCGTACCGGTGTTGATGGTAATTTCGGAGAAACTAGCGAACGCTTTAATCTTGTTGCAGAAAATGATTCTTTATTCTTTGTTACTGATGAAGGCAATGTTTATGAGTTAGAGCAAGAAGATGGAGACAGAAAAAATCTTGTTCCAACAGCGTATAAACCAAGTGCAGGAGTAACTCGTCAGGGTGATGTATTGTACTTTGGAACCTATGATGCTCAACTGGTTGCCGTTTCTTTATCAAGTAAATCTGTCCTATGGGAAAAAACATTAAGTTCAGAAATGTTATCAGAAGTTTCTTATGCTGCTGGTAAGATAGCTGTTCAAACAGCCGATGGATGGTTAAGTCTGTTAGATGCAGAGACAGGTGATACACTTTGGCGTGCCAAAGAAGATTTGCCATCTTTAACTGTACGCGGTACAAGTGCTCCGGTTATCTCTGAAGGTAAAGTGATGGCTGGTTTTGCCAATGGCAAATTGAATGCCTATTCTCTTCAAGAAGGTAAATTACTTTGGTCTTATGAGATAGGTAAAGCAGAAGGGCGTTATGAGATAGAGCGATTAAGTGACTTAGACGGTCGTTTAGTTGTAAGGGATGGCGTTGTATATGCTGTCGCTTACAATGGCACGGTAGCTGCTATTTCTATTAATACAGGGCGTACTGTGTGGCAACGCAGTATTTCTAGTTCTGTGGGAGTTGCTCTTCAGGGAGAGTTACTTGCCGTGGTTGATATGGAGAGCAATGTTATTCTCTTGAATGCCAAAAATGGCACAGAAATATGGCAAAACGTGACCCTTGTTGAACGTGATTTAATTTCACCAGAGTTCTTCCGTGACTATGTTGCAGTCATGGATAGAGGTGGCTATGTTCATTTGCTTGATTTAACAACAGGCGAAGTGGTTGCACAAAAACGAGCGGATAATAATGACCCATCAGGAAGTCGTATGGTGGCGAGTGGCAAAAAATTATTTATTCTTACGCCGGACTCTAACGTGACGGCATTAAGCTATTGAAATCAGTTTTTGATTTCTGCTAGCGATTTTTAAGAGGCTGCCATTCCTTAAAAGGATGGTGGCCGCTTTGTATTTTTATAGGTAAAAAAATGATTCCAGTTATTGCATTGGTTGGTAGACCCAATGTTGGCAAGTCAACGCTTTTTAATCAGTTGACGAAATCCCGTGACGCCTTGGTAGCAGATTACCCAGGCCTTACTCGAGATCGTAAATATGGTGATGGAAAGATTGGTGAGCATGAATTTATTGTTATTGATACTGGTGGTATCAGTGGTGATGAACAGGGTATTGATGAAAAAATGGCGCGCCAATCTATGCTCGCTATTGAAGAAGCAGATGCTGTTTTATTCTTGGTTGATGGTCGTCATGGTCTAAACCCAGCAGACGAAATGATTTCTAATCATTTACGTAAATCTAATAAACCTATTTTTGTTGTTGTAAACAAAACAGACGGTATTAATGAAGACATAGCATTAGCTGATTTCTACTCATTGGGCCTTGGTGCATTGCATCCGATTGCTGCCTCACATGGTAAAGGTGTGCATGTCTTAATTGATGTTGTAATGGTGCCATTTGCAGAAAGAATCGAAGAAGCTAGAAACCAAATCAATTTAGAGTCTCGTGGTATTCGTATAGGAGTTGTCGGGCGTCCAAATGTCGGCAAATCGACCTTAGTGAATCGTATGCTAGGTGAAGATCGAGTCATTGTTTTTGATATGCCGGGAACAACTCGTGACAGTGTTTATATTCCTTATACACGTAACGAAAAAGAATACACTCTTATTGATACAGCGGGTGTTCGTCGTCGTAAGCATGTAAAAGAAGCGGTGGAGAAATTCTCAATCGTTAAAACCTTACAAGCGATTCAAGATGCTAACGTTGTGATTGTGGTTATTGATTCACATGAAGATTTAGTAGAACAAGATCTTCACATGATTGGTTATGTATTAGATGCTGGTCGTGGTGTTGTCTTGGCTATTAATAAATGGGATGGGCTTCAAAAAGATGAGCGCGAGCATATTAAGAGTGAAGTTGAGCGTCGTCTAGGCTTTGTTCCCTATGCGAAGGTCCATTACATCTCTGCATTACACGGTACAGGCGTTGGTGATCTATATGACACTATTGAAAGTACGTATGAATCTTGTTACTCAAAATGGTCTACAAACCGTTTAACGCGCATTCTAGAAGACTCAGTATCAGAGCATCAACCTCCAATGGTGAATAGCCGTCGAATCAAACTTCGATATGCACACCAAGGTGGGTCGAATCCTCCTAGAATCGTAGTTCATGGTAATCAGACAGACTCCATTCCAGGTAGCTATAAACGTTACTTAGAAAATAAATTTAGAACGGTACTTAACATTACTGGTACGCCAATTATTTTTGAGTTTAAGTCATCTGAAAATCCTTATGCACCAAAGAAATAAGCGTAGGTTTTAGTCCTAATTAAAAAATCTCTAAGTGCCTTTTCTATTGAAAATTGCTTAGAGATTTTTTTGTTTAAAACGCATCAAATTATTTTATTCGAACCTCTCTGGGCTCTGTTATAGGCATAATCAACTAACTGGTATGGTCTCTATTGGTAGCACTTTGTTAATAAATCGCATTATATGAGTAGTAAATAAGTAATGACGGTGTCATCTGTTCAGATAACATCGTTTTTTACTTTTTTTTCATTAAAATCCCAACTTCAATAGTTGAGGTTTTTATGTTTTTTCTTCGTAGTTTTATTTATCTTCTTTTTGTCGCAGGGGTTGCCCAGCTTATTTCTCTGGAGGGATTTCAGTTATTGTCTGGTGCTGAATACAGTGAGCATTCTCTTACTGAGTATATGCAAGATACTATGGCCTTTCTTAGCTGTATGTTATTTTTGTATGCAGCGCATTTGGATGAAAAATTAAGAGTTTCTTCGATACTGGCTGCTGCATTATTAGCGATGATGCTTGTTCGTGAGTCTGACTCTTTGTTGGATTTTTATGTGTTCGATGGTGCATGGCAGACGATTGTTGGTTTGATTATTGTGTTTGCTCTAGTATTTCTATGGGGGCGATTTTCTTCAGCTTATGCTTCATTAAAAGCATATTCTTCAGAAGCCAGCTTTGGGACTTTTCTTGCAGGTTTTTTCGCTATATTGGCTTTTTCTCGCTTAATGGGGCGAGGTGCATTTTGGCAAGCAGTAATGGGAGACTCTTACATGCGTATCGTCAAAAATATAGTGGAAGAAGGAATCGAAACCTTTGGTTATACTCTGATCTTTATCTCCGCCCTTGAGTTGGTATTTGTTTGTCTTAGAAGAAATCGACAATCGATTTTTCTAGTTCAACCAGCTTAACCTCAATTAACATTATCGAACGAATAGAGAATTTAAAAAGTGCCTTATGTTTTACCTTTGTATTTCTTTTAAAAAATTACAGAGATAAAACACAGGACGCTTTTTTATTGGTCATTGGGCGGTTTGTATTAATTGGTTGGTTCTTTTCTATTGACGAGATTTGACCTTCGACTTACGGCGTTTGACTTGGCCGCCATTATTCGCTGGTGTACCAGAAGAGCGACCTGTTGGCGTATCAGGTGACGAAGAGCCTTTGTTTACTTGTTTCTTACGTGCTTTATCCGTTGCTGCATTCTTAGCCATAGTCGGTCGATTTGACGTATGAGAGGCGCCTGTACCTTGTCCTGGTTGAGCTTTCTTCGGGCGCCGCGAGATTTGGTTGTCTTTATCCGCAGAAGGCACCAGTTTATTGTCACCATTACCAATAAGATCCGGACGACCCATTTGTATTAGTGTGTTGCGCAGATCTTGCCAGTTACTTGGGTCGTGATAGCGCAAAAAGCCTTTCTGAACAACGCGTTGTTTAGCGTCTTTCGGTGTATAAACGTCTTCGCTTTTATAGGTCACCGGCTTCAACGGGTTCTTACCTGAATGATACATAGCCGTGGCGATTGACATCGGCGATGGGTAAAAGGTTTGTACTTGGTCTGGCTTAAAGTCATTAGTCTTCAGCCAAAGTGCGAGATTCATCATGTCTTCGTCTGAGCTACCAGGGTGAGCAGCAATAAAATAAGGAATCAAATGCTGCTTTTTACCCGCTTCTTTTGAATATTTATCAAACATACGTTTGAAACGGTCATAAGATCCCATGCCTGGCTTCATCATTTTAGACAATGTGTCTGTCTCTGAGTGCTCAGGTGCGATTTTTAATAGGCCGCCAACATGGTGGGTAACAAGTTCTCGAACGTACTCAGGATCTTCTACCGCTAGGTCATAACGTAAACCTGATGCAATCGATACCGTATGAATTCCTTCAATCGCTCGAGTTTTACGATACAAGGATGTGGTCGGGCTGTGATCTGTGTTTAAGTTTGAACAGATGACAGGATAGACACAAGACAGTTTTCGACAGGATGCTTGAACTTCATCGTCATTACAATTCAAGGTGTACATATTGGAGGTTGGGCCACCAAGGTCTGAAATATGACCTGTAAATCCAGGTACTTTGGCCTTGATGTCTTCAATTTCGTTCAGAATTGATTCATGAGACCGAGATTGAATCACTCGGCCTTCATGCTCTGTTATTGAACAGAATGTACAGCCTCCAAAGCAGCCACGCATAATATTGATCGATGTTTTGATCATGTCATAAGCAGGAATACGTGCTTTTTGGTATTTAGGGTGGGGCACGCGAGCATAAGGTAAATCAAATACGCCATCCATTTCTGGTGTTTCTAATGGAATTGGTGGTGGATTTACCCAAATTTCTTTTTTGCCATGTTTTTGTATCAAGGCACGAGCATTATGTGGATTTGATTCAAGGTGTAAAATACGTGACGTGTGGGCGTATAAAACAGGGTCTTTAGAGACTTTTTCAAAAGAAGGAAGGCGAATGTAGGTCTTCTCAGGATCAAGCTTTTCGCCACGGCGCAATGGCGCTGGTATAACACGAATAGGCATGACATCTGGGTCTTCATCCTTAGTCTGACACTTGCCTTCAGGAATGTATTCGTATGGGCTGTAAACCTGATCAATCTTCCCCGGCCAATCTACACGAGTAGAGTCAATTTCTGTATAGCCACCCGGTGGTGTGTCACGAACAATAGTCGTACCACGAATGTTGGTTAGCTCATTAATGCTTTTACCTTGAGACATTTCATTTGTGACATCAATAATGGCACGTTCTGCGTTGCCATAAAGCAAAATGTCAGCAGTGGAATCAATTAAGACTGAACGACGAACTTCGTTGCTCCAATAATCATATTGAGCAATGCGGCGCAGGCTGGCTTCAATTCCACCAACCATAACAGGGACGTCTTGGAAGGCTTCTTTACAGCGCTGTGAATACACAATGACGGCGCGATCGGGGCGTTTTCCGCCAACACCGTAAGGTGTATAGGCATCATCATTACGTACTTTCAAATCAGCGGTGTAACGGTTTATTAAAGAATCCATGTTTCCGGCAGTAACGCCAAAATATAAGTTGGGGCGACCAAGGCGCATAAAGTCATTTGTGTTACGCCAATCTGGCTGATCAATAATACCAACACGATAGCCCTGAGCTTCCAATAAGCGTCCTAGTACTGCCATACCAAAGCTTGGGTGATCTACATACGCGTCGCCCGTCACAATAATGACATCACAACTGTCCCAGCCGAGAGCGTCCATCTCTTCACGAGTCGTAGGAAGAAAAGGTGAAACGCCGTAACACTCAGCCCAATATAATGGGTAAGAAAATAAGTGCTTGGCTGTTTTATGTCGTTTGATCATTATTTGCTCTTGGTATCGGTATAATATCAGCGTTAGTAAGCTTTTATTATGAGAATACATCGGTTAACGGTGAAAAATGGTGCCGTATTATCCCAGAAAAAGACAAGGGTAGACAGATCTTAATTTTGAGAGAAAATGAGATATACATTCGTTTTTGTTTTCATGCTTGTATGTGCCACACACTTTCTTCAAAAAAAGTATAGCCTCGTTCTTTGTATTGTGGGTTTGTTTGTACCAGATTTTCAGAGGCAATTTTTTGAATTTGATTTCCCCATAATGAAATTACAGAAGAATCTTCGAGTGAGAATGGAGGGCCACTATTTTCACCATCATATTTTAGAGAAATGACCAGAGCGAATGCACTAGAGGATAAACGATCAAGCGTGTGAGTGACATAACTTTGACGTTTGGAATCTGGCATAGCCACCATAGCGGCTCTGTCATAACAAGCATCAAAATTCTTTTCTTGGAAAGTAAAATAGTCGCCTTCTACAATACGTAAAGGTAACTCTTTTACCGTATGAACTTTAAGCTCACCTTCGTGATATGTTTCGTAAGATAATTCGTTGTCGCCTAAAAATTGCACGACAGCAAGGGGAGATAATTCAATACCGGTTACTTGATAGCCTTGTTCTGCTAGCCAAATCATGTCATTGGATTTGCCACATAAAGGAACTAATACACGACTGTTTTTTGGTAGTGTAGGCCAAAATTCAATGAGTTTAGGATCTATTCCTTCTTGATGGAATCCAATGCGTCCGTCTTTCCAACGGTCTAACCAAAAGTCATTTGTAATCACAGTAACCTCTATTAAAAAATACTAGATTGAATAAAGAGTATTCGAAGAAATTTTATCTCAGTATAGACTTAGATAACTATTTCTAAGATAGTTCAGAGACTATTTTTACACATCAATTGCTTCATTTTAAGTACGGAAATATTATGTCTTTAGATAATGCACCTAAGCACGTTCAGCTCGCAGTCGATCTTATTGAATTACTAGAAACGAATAATGTAAAGAGTCAAGTTGCCGTAGCTGCTTTAGAGTTAGTATTAGCAGATTTTCAGGCTAAGCTTAAAGCAGAGGAATAACGTGAAGATCTAAATTTAGATATATCAATAAAAAATCGACCATATTCCAAACTGATTATTGGAATATGGTCGACTATCTGTTTAAGCGTAACGCCTTAAGAGCTATGCGTTAGTTTTAAAGCAACGAAAGGGGCATTATATTTTGAAGGATGCTGCTTTTTCTTCGTACTCTTGAGTTACCTTGTAAATACTGTCACTGCTTTGCATTAGCTCTTCCATTAACTCAGACAAAAGCTGAATGGCTTGAGCATTGTCGCTTACTTTTTCACTTATTAAGGCAATGACTTTATCCTGTTCTAAAGTACTTTCAGCAACCGTTTGACTCGTTATTGCAATGTTGCCAACGTCTTCTGCTCTTTTACGTAAGCCATTAGAAATACTTAGTGTATGCTCAACATTCAAACTTGTTCTTTTCTGACCAGATTCCATTGAACTCACTGTTTTATCAACACTGATGTTTAGTCTTTCAAGCACTTTTTCAATGTCATCAGTGGATTCGCTAGAGCGTTGTGCAAGTGTTCTTACTTCATCAGCCACAACGGCAAAACCTCGTCCAGTTTCTCCAGCTCTTGCTGCTTCAATGGCCGCGTTTAAAGCAAGTAAATTTGTTTGCTCAGAAATACTGCGTATAGCTTGTAGCAGTTGAGTGATAGCGTCAACTTCAGATGTTAAGGCTTGAAGAGAATCAGATATAGAGGTGGT
The DNA here is from genome assembly GCF_014803385.1 of Marinomonas colpomeniae. Lineage (GTDB taxonomy): Bacteria > Pseudomonadota > Gammaproteobacteria > Pseudomonadales > Marinomonadaceae > Marinomonas > Marinomonas colpomeniae. The sequence goes on from NZ_JACYFC010000003.1 coordinate 33,392, forward strand.
ATCTTGTTCCAATAACTCCATATCTTGCATGATAGTAAGTGCCTGCTGCCTATCATTTATCGTATCTTTTTCTAACTCGCGGACAATGTGGGCCGATTGTGAGCTACTTTCTGATACTGATTTCATTGATTGTGACACTTCTTCAGTAGCCGATGCCGTATCTAAAGAACGATGTTTACTTTCTTCTACACTGGTACAAGCTTTATCTGTAATGCTGTTGATTTTATTGCTTGAACTTACAAGAACTTTTGCAATTTTTTGGTAATCACTAAACAAAGAAGACAGTTTCTCTAGTAAGTTATTTAATGAAACTTCAGCATTTGAAGATGGATTCTCAACGCGAATAGACAAATCATTTTTATTGGAGATTTGTTCGATTGCAGCGGCAATTTTTATGTTAGCTGAAGACTCTTTTGTCATCAGGTGAGCCATGTATATAAGTATACCGGCTTCCGCAATGGCGAATGCGCAATGGACAATCATAATAGCCATATTATGGTGTCCGGAAAATATCATAATCGGCATATCACCTATATGAACACCAGCCATTTGAACATACATGAAACCAACATGATAAAGTGCAGTGGTTACAAGTGCTGCAATAATAGGTTGCCACTTTTGATAGATAAGAAGAACAACCATCGAAGCAAATATATGGAAATGCATCTCAACGAGCCCTAATTGGCTTTGAATTAGGAAGGAAGAAACAAGCATCATTAAAATACCGGCAAAGATAGAAAATGCCAGTTGACCTTTAAATAAGCTGTAAACGGTTTGAGTTGCGACAATCAAAATTACGGCGGCAATTAAGGTAAAAGAAAAAAGTGCTTCTCCTATAAGGCCACTGAGTAGCAATACTGGCGCTTGAGCCATTAAAGCTTTGTATACAAATAAATCGTTTTTTAAAGTACGTTGTTTCGACGGTGTCATTATTATTTCCATTTTTATGGCCTTATAAAATTAATTGAAAATTTATAAGCTCACTTTTAATTTAAAGTTTATTAGATTAGCTAGAACCTTTTCATTCATAAGTATTGGTTAATTGAAGTAATTTTATTAACTAATTGGTTACTAGCCAAGATATTTCTTTTTTCTATATCCTATAAAAAATAAGGGTATTACTCTGAATGCTTCTAAGTAATTGACCAATCAGTTGAAAATATAGAATAAGAACTTTTTATTAATATAAGAGAATTCTGTTTTTTTTTGATTTGATAATGTAATAGATTGTGGAACCTGTTGGACTGATTCTCATTTGTATTACCTTGTCTTGTCTAGAGTTCTTATTAACGATTGCTCAATCGTATGGATAGTTAGGAAACAATAAAGAGTCTGAAAAATAACCGGTCGATTTATTCTTGATTGGACTGAATAAGGTATAATAATGAACTCTTGATACTATGAGCTTTATTTTGCAGACACTAGAAAAACTTAAAAAAGGAGAGCTACAAGGCATCACTCGCCTGCAGTTGTCCGAAAATCTAACCAACTTCCCTGACGCTATTTTTGACCTTGCTGATAGTTTAGAAATCTTGGATTTATCTAATAATCATCTAAGCCAATTGCCGGATGATCTTCATAGATTAACAGAGCTTCGTATCCTATTTTGTTCAAACAACCGTTTTACTGAATTACCAAGTATTTTAGGGCAATGTAAAAAACTCGAAATGATAGGCTTTAAAACCAATCAAATTAGGCATGTTTCATCAGCATCACTTCCAGACCAAACTCGGTGGTTGATTTTGACCGATAATCAAATTGAAGCATTGCCTGATGACTGTGGTCGATTAACCCGTTTGCAAAAGTTAGCATTGGCTGGAAACCGTTTGGTCTCTCTTCCTATGTCGATGGTTAATTGCCAGAAGCTAGAATTGATACGACTCTCTGCCAATCAATTTGCTGCGTTCCCAGACCAACTATTAAATCTACCTCGTTTAGCTTGGTTAGCGTTTTCGGGCAATCCATTTTGTATCAACCGTGATCCACATAATGAATTTAAAACCGTGTCATTCTGTGACCTCGCTTTGCATCAAGTATTAGGGCAGGGCGCATCCGGTGTTATTTCTCTAGCAACTTGGGAGCGTAATGCGTTCAACTTTCCTGAAGAGGTTGCTGTAAAGGTTTTCAAAGGCGAAGTCACCAGTGACGGTTATCCAGAGGATGAATTGGATGCTTGTCTAGCGGTTGGTCACCATGACAATTTAGTAAAGCCATTAGCAAAAGTGGTGGAGACAGATCGTTCTGCTTTGGTGATGGGGTTAATTCCAGCCCATTATACTAATCTAGGAATGCCGCCAAGTTTGGTGTCTTGCACACGAGATACTTTTTCAACGGAGCTGTTTTTTTCGATTGAAAAAATTGCCCATATTATTGAGCAAGTTGATAATTTGGTCGCGCATTTTTGTCTGCGAAAAGTCAGTCACGGTGATCTGTATGCACACAATATCTTGATTAGTGAAGAAGGCCGCGTTTTGTTCGGTGACTTTGGTGCTGCATCAAAATACGGAAATCTGTCGTTAGAACAACAGCAAGGTATTGAGAAGATAGAGCAACGAGCATTGGGGTTCTTTATCGATGACATGCTGAGTTTGTGCGTAGAAAAAGATAAAGTGAGCCCTGCTTATAAAGCCTTAGAGTCTCGTCGTCTAAGTTAAAAGTCAGTTGAAAAACGGTTAAAAGCTAGTCAAAAAAAATGCCCGTTCTTCGAAAGAGGAACGGGCATTTTTATTTCAAAACGCATTATCAAAAGATAAGGTTTACAACGCTTTTGCGCTTTCAGTCAAACGAATAGCTTGATCGCAGGCGTTTGCAAGTTCAGCACCTTTTTTAATGAAGTGGCGGCTAAAGTAATCTTTATGCTCATCATGTTCATGGAAATTATGTGGCGTCAGTACAGCAGTTAAAACTGGTACTTCCGTTTCCAATTGAACTTGCATGATTGCATTGCAGACAGTTTGAGCAACAAAATCATGACGATAAATACCGCCATCCACAACTAACGCGCTGCCAGCAATGGCAGAATACTTGCCACTTTTTGCTAATAGTTTTGCTTGTAGTGGAATTTCATAAGCGCCAGGTACAGGAATGATATCAATTAACGATGCATCGTAACCGCGAGAAATCAATTCGTTTTTAAAACTGTTAACACAATTTAATACAATCTCTTCATGCCACGTTGCGTGAAGAATCGCGATGCGTTTTGTTGCTGGTGTGAAATCAATGTGATTCGTTGAGCTCTGATTCATTTTAAAATCCTATAAATATAAGGTGAATCAGGGCGAACGGACAGGCAAATACGCCATATTTATATGGCATACCATGATACGGCGCCGTAAGAATACGACTCCGCTATAGGTCTTGTCTGACACGCTCTCTATCATCCGGACTGTAACCGTCGGCTCTGGAGTTACACCAGATCTGCTGACCCTAAAAGCACTTTAATATAAAAATGCTTAAAGGCGCTCGCGGGCTTAGACGTTACTTAATAAGTGCAGTCTTTACCGCCGGTGGGGAATTTCACCCCGCCCCGAGAACGAAATCGAAAAATTCGATGGGGCAAATATACTTTTTTTTACAGCCCGCTGTCAAAGCGTGTTTGGCATTCAAATGTGTCTATAATTAGGAAAGATGTAAAGAGTCAAAAAAAGTCGAAAAATGTGAGCAAATATAAGATGAAAATCATAACGAAAACTTTACGATTAGCAGGGCGTTTATAAAGGTTTGGTCGATATATAATAGAGCCCAAACCATTGGTGTATTTTGATACTGACCAGTGCTGAATATACAAATTTATTGCAATCAATCGTCTAATGTTTAAACGGAGCTTTACGTAATGAAAATGACGCCTTTACAACATGCAATTCTTGTTTTCGCTGTTGTTGGATTGACGGCGTGTAGTTCATTTAATAACGACGGTTTAACTGAAAGCAATATACAAACAAATGCTGCTGTATATTCCTGTAATGGGAAACCTTTAAGTGTTTTGTTTCATGCTGAGCAGGCCCAAGTTACTTGGGAGGGTAAAGAGTATTTACTTAATCATATCGTCAGTGCATCTGGTTCTTCTTACTTAGCAGATGACGCGTCTTTTTGGGTTCACCAAAAGGAAGCAAAATTAATTCTAGATGATATGGATGTGATCCAGTGTGACTTAGTGCGTATCGACGCTTAAAATACATATTAAACGTTTCTTATTTTGAATAGATTTACCTGAAGAATGCTCATCTTTAAAATTGGCGTTTTCATCACGTCAAATACCCAAACCGTGTACAATACTGCCATTCGCGTCAAAGACGCTCGACTTTATACAGACAGAAAATAGAGACAGAATGAGCAAGTTATTTGTAATGGGCATGGGTCCAGGTGATTTAGGTTTGGTTGCACCGAATGCAACACATGCGTTAGACGCTTGTACTGATTGGGTCGCCTACGGCTATTATTTAGATTTATTAGGTGAGTTGAGTGAAGGAAAAACTTTTCATGATTTACCGTTAGGAGAAGAGATAGGCCGCGCTCGTTTAGCGCTGTCTCTTGCTGCTGAAGGCAAAGCCACCGCGCTAATCTCCAGTGGAGACATCGGTATTTACGCCATGGCAACCTTAGTTTTCGAACTTTTAGATTTGCAGCTGCAAGGTAAAGAAAACCACCCAGAATGGCTTGATGTAGAAATTGAAGTAATCCCAGGTATTTCTGCGATGCAAGCAGGAGCAAGCCGCGTTGGTGCTATGTTAGGCCACGACTTCTGCACTATTTCATTATCCGATTTATTAACGCCTTGGGAAACTATCGACAAACGTTTACACGCCTGTGGCGCAGGCGACTTTGTGGTGTCTTTCTACAACCCCGTATCCAAAAAGCGTGATTGGCAATTGAATCACGCTCGTGATGTTTTATTACAATATCGCCCTGCAACTACCCCCGTTATGATAGGTCGACAATTAACGCGACCAGAAGAAGACATAACCTTCACAACGCTTGGCGAATTAGACGCAAAAGACGTGGACATGTTTACTATGGTAAGTGTGGGTAATTCCGATACCAAGCACATAGTAAATGGTGATAAACATTGGATTTATACGCCACGCGGTTATTCAAAGAAACTTTAATCATTAAGGGTGTGATCACATGACAGTTTATTTTATTGGTGCAGGCCCCGGCGATCCAGATTTGATGACCGTAAAAGCGGTCAAAATCATGGCGCGTTGTCCTGTTATTTTGTATGCAGGTTCTTTGATTCCAACACAAGTGATCGACAGCGTGCGTGATACCGCAGAAGCCATTTACGATACGGCCGAAATGAATCTAGACGAAACCACCGCCGTCATTGAAAAAGCCGCAAAAGAAGGCAAAGACGTGGCACGTTTGCAATGTGGTGACCCTGCATTGTACGGCGCAATTGGCGAACAAATTCGTCGCTTAGAAGCATTCGATATTGATTATGAAGTGATTCCTGGCGTCAGTGCCGTTGCTGCATCCGCAGCCATGTTGAAGAAAGAACTTACGCTGTCTGGCGTGTCACAAACAGTCATCATGACGCGCTACGAAGGTAAAACACCTTTCCCAGAGCGTGAGCGTTTGCCTGCGTTGGCACAAAGTGGCGCGACCTTAGCCATTCATCTTGGTATCACACGTATTCATAAGATAGTAGAAGAGCTATTGCCACATTATGGTGAAGATTGCCCTATAGCGGTTTGTTATCGAACCAGCTGGCCAGATCAAGACTATGTGATCGGTACCTTATCGGATATAGTCGCAAAAGTTAGGGAAAAAAAATTCACTCGCACCTGTTTAATATTGGTCGGGAAAGTTCTGGATACAGAAGATTTTGCGGATTCTTATTTATACGACAAAAGCCAAGCGCATATCTTTCGTCCAATACATAAACTGAAACAAGAGCATAAATCTAAAAACAAAAAGCCTACAGAGCAGGATTAATCATGCAACTTAATAAGATACCAACAACAATAGTAACGGGATTCTTAGGTAGTGGTAAAACCACTTTATTGTCTAATGTATTAAAACAAGCCGCAGGTAAACGCATTGCGGTTATTGTTAATGAATTTGGTGAGCTCGACATAGATTCTGATTTATTACGTTCTTGCCCATTGGACTGTCCAGAAGGCGAAGAAAGTAGTCAACGTAGTGACGATGGTTTCTACGAGCTAGCGAATGGTTGTATTTGCTGCACAGTAGAAGAAGAGTTTTTGCCTGTAATGGAACAATTGGTTGCGCGTCGTGCTGACATTGATCATATCTTGATTGAAACCAGCGGATTAGCGTTACCAAAGCCTTTAGTTCAAGCCTTTAACTGGCCAGGAATCAAAGAGTATTGCACGGTTGATGCGGTAATTACGGTTGTCGACGGCGAAGCTGTTGCAGCAGGACGCTTTGCCCATGACGAAGACCAAGTACAAGCACAACGCCAAGCAGATGAAAGTCTTGATCACGACCCAAGCTTACAAGAATTATTGGATGATCAATTAAGTGCGGCTGACTTAGTCGTCGTCAGCAAAAATGACTTATTAGATGAAGATGCTCGTGCTCGCGTTCAAAAAATCATTGCCCATGAAGTGCCAAATACAGTGAAAACCGTTTATATCGAGAATGGTGAGGCTGCATTAGATGTTTTATTAGGCATTGACGCTGCGACAGAAAGTCGTATTGATCATGTACATAATCATCACGATCATCACCACGCATACGGCGCACATCATGATCATGCACACGATCACTTTGATTCTTTTGTAGTGACCTTAGGCGAAGTGCAATCAGACCTTCTTCAAGAAACGTTAACTCAATTAGTAGAAGAACATAACATCTTCCGAGTAAAAGGTTTTGCTGCGGTTCATGGCAAACCAATGCGCCAAGTGTTTCAAGTGGTTGGAACGCGATTAGACCGTTACTTTGACCGTCTATGGGAAGCGGATGAAATTCGTCAAACTCAATTGGTCTTCATTGGTAAAGGCATCAAAAAAGAAGAAATTGAAAATATTTTGCATGATGCGTTAAGCGCCTAAGCGAGTAGAAAAAAGTGCATTTATTAGCGGCCAAACCGGGCGGATTCGTAGACGATGAAGGCATTGTCGATCTCGGACAATCACCAGCGGATTTGGTGATATTGGCCGCAGCGGATTCTGTATTGGGTGCACTCGGCAGTGCGCTTGATCAGGTCGGCTCTTTAAATAGTTCCTATGATGGATTGGAGGCATGCAGATTACCGAGTGTTCGTCTCGCCAATTGGATGCAGCTTGTTAAACCCGCTGCGTATGATTTGTATGAACACAAAGTTCTAGAACACGCAAAGGTCGTCGTGGTGTCCTTGTTGGGTGGCGAGCATTATTGGTCGTACGGTTTCCAACAGCTACAAATCTGGGCGAAAGCCAAACCAAACCGCACCTTGATTCTGGTGCCGGGTGACGACACGCCAGACCCTGCCTTGATGCAAGTGTCAACATGTTCAATGGAAGATGCTCATCGAGTGTGGCGTTATTTACGTGAAAGTGGGCAGAGCAACAGCGAGCAATTTTTCCATTTCCTAGCGGCACAGTATTTTGATGTTGTAACTCAATGGTTAGAGCCTGCGCCTTTACCCTCCGCCTTAATTTATCATAACGGCAAAGCGTCCAGCTTGATTGAGTGGCAAAGCCATTACACAGCATCTTTAGCAAACAAACCCGTGGCGCTGGTGGTATTTTATCGCTCCCATCTGCAAAGCGGTAACACGTCAATGTTTGATGACTTGTTGGCAATTATTGAGCAAGAAGGCCTCGTGCCGTTGGCGATTGCCGTCAGTTCGTTAAAAGACCAAGTATCGGTCGAACTGGTCGAAACTCTGGCAGAACAAACTCAAGCCAAAGTCATTTTGAACACCACAGGCTTTGCAGCGAACAGAGTCGGCAGTCCAGATTTGGCGTCTGAACCAACCGATTTTCAATCGGCGTTCACTTCTCCTATCCCTGTTTTACAACTTATTTTATCTGGTAGCACGCAAGAAGACTGGGAAGGTCAAATTCAAGGTTTACGCAGTCGTGATGTTGCCATGCAAGTCGTGTTGCCTGAAATGGACGGGCGCATCATTACCCGAGCGATGAGCTTTAAAGCTTTGAGTCATTACAACGACGCCGCACAAATAGACTTGATTCGTTACGAGCTTCATCCAGAGCGGGCGTGCTTTGTCGCTCAACTGGCAACGCGTTATGCGAATCTAGCCAACAAACCAAACGCCGAAAAACGCATTGCCTTTATATTGGCAAACTACCCAACCAAAGACGGGCGAATTGGCAACGGTGTGGGATTAGATACCCCCGCGTCGACCATTAATTTGCTGAATGCATTAGAAGACGCAGGTTATCCCATTGCGGATATTCCAGAACATGGCAACGCCTTGATAGAAGAATTGCTTGGCGCGGTAACAAACAACCCTAATACACTTCATGAACGTGGTTGCTGGCAGAGTTTGTCTTTAGAAGACTACTTAACTTACTTTTATCAGTTACCGTTAGAAAGCCAAAACGCAGTTTGGGATCGTTGGGGACCACCAGAAGAAGACCATAAATGCCGAGAACAAAACGGTGAACGACGACTCATGTTGGCGGGCATTCGGCTTGGTGAAACCTTTGTTGGCATTCAGCCAGCGCGAGGCTTTAATCTTGATTTATTAGCGAATTATCACGATCCAGACTTAATTCCACCTCACAGCTATTTGGCCTTTTATTTTTGGTTACGTCATGTGTATAAAGTGGACGCTTTTGTGCATGTCGGAAAACACGGCAACTTGGAATGGTTACCGGGAAAAGGTACTGCTTTGTCTGACATGTGCTGGCCAGATATTGCACTTGGGCCAATGCCAAATTTTTACCCTTTTATCGTGAATGATCCGGGCGAGGGCGCTCAAGCCAAACGTCGAACACAAGCCACCATTATTGACCATCTCATGCCGCCGATGACGCGCGCCGAAACCTACGGTGAAATGGCAGAATTAGAAAATCTTGTGGACGAATATTACCAAGCCATGGGCATGGATATTCGCCGAGAAACTTGGTTACGCGAACAGATTCTTAAAAAAGTCCAAGAAACGCATTTATTGGAAGAGCTGGCCATTACTCAAAATACGAATGATGACATCAGTAATGACGATTCGGTTTTGGAAGGCTTAGACACCTATCTATGTGAGATAAAAGAAGCGCAAATTCGCCACGGTTTGCATCGTCTTGGTGAATTACCAGAAGACGATAAACTCGCTGATACGCTGGTGGCGTTATTGCGTTTGCCTCGCGGTAGTGACATCACCAGCCAAGGGTTTCTTCATGCGCTCGTAAAAGACTTTGGTTTTAACCAAGACGAATTTGACCCAATGCAAAGCCTAAGTACGCCTTGGCTTGGGAACAAACCAGATGATTTATTAAACATCAGTAATGATGTTTGGCGAACGCACGCAGACACCAAAGAACGACTTGAATTATTTGCTAAAAAATTGGCACTCACTTACTTGATTGAAAACAATTCTACTGTGGACTTAATGCGCTCTTATCCACAAACAGCGCAACTTTTATCACACAGTAAAAAAACCTTAATGCTCGCCTTAGAAAAGAGTGCACAAGACGAAATTGCCGCTTTGATCACAGGTTTGGCGGGTGGCTTTATTCCACCGGGCCCAAGTGGTGCGCCAACAAGAGGGCGACTAGACACTTTACCGACAGGGCGTAATTTTTTCTCTGTGGACAATCGCGCGATTCCATCGCCAGCCGCGTGGGCAATTGGTCAGCAATCCGCAGAAGCCTTGGTTCAACGACACTTACAAGAACATGGCGATTACCCGAAAGACTTAGGCTTGTCCGTTTGGGGAACCGCAACCATGCGAACGGGCGGGGATGATATCGCACAGGCGTTTGCTCTGATGGGCGTTCGTCCTATTTGGGCGGCAGGGTCGAATCGTGTCACCGATTTTGAAATACTGTCTTGTATGCAATTAGGCCGTCCAAGAGTCGATGTCACCTTACGAGTATCAGGTTTTTTTCGCGATGCGTTTGCTAACGTGATGCGACTTTATGATGCGGCGGTACAAGCCATTGCAGACTATCCAGAACCGGGCACAGGCAATACGATTCGAGCCAATGTTCAAGCGCGAAAACAAACCCTACTTGACCAAGGAATGGACGAAGAACTGGCAAATCGCCAAGCGTCTTACCGAGTATTTGGCAGCAAACCGGGCGCGTATGGTGCAGGCTTACAGGGTTTAATAGACGAACGCTGTTGGGACACCAAAGCCGATTTAGCAGAAGCCTATGTAAACTGGGGCGGTTACGCTTATGACGGAAATACCTGCAATGGCAAGCAAGATGGTGTTGAAGCCAAATCCGCCTTTGTGGAACGTTTGTCACAGCTAGACACCGTGGTGCAAAACCAAGATAACCGCGAACACGATATTTTAGATTCAGACGATTACTATCAGTTCCAAGGTGGTATGACGAACGCGGTGACAGCGTTCGGCGGTCAAGCGCCAAGCGTGTATCACAATGATCATTCTAATCCGAGCTCGCCTAAAATTAGAACCTTGCAAGAAGAGTTAAATCGAGTGGTTCGATCACGGGTCTTGAATCCGAAATGGATCGAAGCCATGCAAACCCATGGCTACAAAGGCGCGTTTGAAATGACCGCCACGGTAGACTATTTATTTGCCTATGACGCGACCACAGATTTGGTGTCAGATTATCAATACGAAATGGTCACGGATCGTTTGTTACTCGACCCAGACAACCAAGCGTTTATGCGCGATAATAACCCGCATGCGTTAGAAGAAATGGGCGAACGCCTACTCGAAGCGATTCAGCGTGGCATGTGGCAAAATGCGGAACAACATCGCGAACAAATTCAATCTCTGTTGCTTGACCTAGATCAGCAACAGGAACAAGAAGATAAACGCCAGTAACCTTGGGCAGAGGCTTACTGGTAACCTTATGAGCATTCCATATTTGAACGCCATCAGAGTCGACAAAGAGAGAGGCAATGAGCAAGATAATGAGCAAGACAGAATCAGTCAAAAAACAAGGCATTATGATTTGTGGTCACGGCAGCCGTGATAAAGACGCAGAACGTGAATTCGGTTTAGTCGCCAAAGGACTAAAAGAACGTTTTCCACATTTGCCTGTTGAATACGGTTTTTTAGAGTTTTCCGCACCAAACATTCACATGGGACTCGACAGCTTATTGTCTCAAGGCGTGGAAGAAATTTACGCAGTGCCGGGCATGTTATTTGCCGCCACCCATGCGAAAAACGACATTCCATCTGTATTGACCACGTATGAAGAAAAGAACTCAGGTTTACAAGTCACTTATGGTCGTGAACTTGGCTTACAAGACGACATGATTGAGGCCTTCCAAGCGCGTATTTATGAGTCGCTTGGGCTTGATCCACAGAACCCACCAGAGAACCTATACGACACATTATTGGTCGTCGTCGGTCGTGGAACATCTGATACTTCCGCCAATGCGGAAGCCGCAAAACTGACTCGTATCGTTAATGAAAATATGGGCTTTGGTTGGTCAGACACGGTTTATTCTGGTGTGACTTATCCGTCTGTTGGTGTGGGTTTAGAAAACTTAATGAAGTTGGGTTATAAGCGTATCGTGGTCGCGCCTTACTTTTTATTCACAGGTCGATTGATCAAGCGTATTCAAGGTTATGTGGATAAAGTGGCACAAGCGAATCCAACGATCGAGTTTATCCAAACGCCTTATCTGAGCGACCACCCACGTGTTATCGATGCGTTTCAACACCGCGTAGAAGAAATCATGCAAGACACATTGCCAGCAGGTGAAGAAACCTTGATGAATTCCTTCAAGCGTCGCTTAGCGGCTGGCGAAGTAGATGTTCACCATCATCATGCTGAATTTGTTGATCCTCAAGATGACACGCAAGGCTTGTCTGATTTTGACGTGAAACACGCGCCTTTGTTGTCAGCGACTGAAGCGCATTCTTCAGTCTTAACAGCACACGCGCATTCACATGATCATAGCCACAGCCACGATCATTCACATGGGCATTCACACGATCACAGTCATGGACACTCGCATGGTCACGGCCATTCCCATGGCGTGTACAAACACATTGGTCACCCAATGGGGCCAAGAACCATGATAGGCGAAGGGATTTGTTGTTGTTTCATGGGACAGTTTACGGATGAGATCTTGGAAGAAGAGAAACACAAGATAGAAGGCGACTGTACTAAGACTGCGTTTGCTCATAAGAAGTAATTGGTTTGTTTTTAATTGAAATGCCCAGCAGATGTTGGGCATTTTGGTTTGTTCTTGTTCCTTCCCCTTTCTTCAAGGGGAAGGCTAGGATGGGGTTGTTTCTGTTTTGTTAGTTTCCATTCAAATGCTTTGTAGTTGGGTGCATTTTTCCGCCCTGCTGGGCGGGTAACTTTTTGCTAGCGCCCAAAAAGTAACCAAAAATTCGCTTGGTCAGAATCTTAACGCCTCGTTTTCTATTGTTATTTGTGTATCTCCTACGTGGTCTTTTACGTAAGGTATGTAGAACTTATGTGGATAGGTTAGGGTATATCGAACACGGTCACCCGACCATCGAGCTGTCGTGCAATGGCTTGCATCGAATCATTTTTTCAGTGACCTAAATTCAGATAATAAGTGTCATAAGTCCTTGTAAGAAGGGTTGTGAATAAGTCTTATCTTTTATGGTGATATATACAGTTTATTTTTTAAGTAGCCAAATTTTTGCGCGTTTTGTCTAAGAAATAATCATTGTTTTGCGCGTTTGTACTGGTAGATGAATAAAAAGTCTTTTAGTATCAATGGATAAGTATCTTCAGCGTAAGTATTTTTAGGAACGAACGCGCTGGGCTTTCCTAATAAAGAGATGTAATAACGCGCATGCGCGTTTATCTATTTTCTAATTTTTTGAATAGCTTTATAAAATACTGAAAATTCAGTTAGTTATAGGGATATTTAGACAGTTTTTAAAATATGTAAACGCGCATGCGTACTATTAAGCTGTTAGTTGCTTTGGAGTATCGATGAGTATTGAAGAGTCAATTATATTAGGTGTAGTGTCAGGTGTTCTAACTGCTACTTTTATTTTCTTACTAAAAGAGTTTTGGCTTAAAGTCTTACTACCATGGTATCAAGGGTTTAGGTATCAAGGTGCTGATATATCAGGAAGTTGGTTTGCAAACTATGACGATAAAGATGAATTAAACTCGAAATCAACTCATTCAGTCGTTTTAAAACAAACTGCTCATAGAGTATCTGGTTCAATGCAAGTCACTTTCACCTCAGACCAGAAAAAATTTAATATAGATTATGATTTAGTTGGTGAATATTGGGAAGGTTATCTAAATCTAACTTGTCGCAGTAAAGACCGAAAAATGTACGCTCATGGCTCCATGTTTTTAAAGTTAATAAATAATGGTAGTGGCTTGTTAGGGCAATTTAATTTTAGGCATGCTTCTGATGATGAGGTTGTTACAGTCCCATTAGGTATAGATCGCAACTAACAAGTCACTCAAAAGGACAAATAATAGTTGGTTTTTGCTCCTGCGTCGCTTATTTTAACCAACTATTATTTGCCTCTTAGTGAGTCGTTGAAACTGTAGAATTTCTCCAAAAAAACATTTTCATGTTCTTTTTTAATGCTATGTTATCTAATCTCTATTATTTGCTACAGTTGAACGTGATAGCTAATTACAAACCTGACTTATCCTGCCAGAATAAATTCATTCCGATTGATTTCGCACAACAAATTATCCCCAGTACATTTGAGTACGCGCTTTCCCACATAAAATTTGTGATTCATAAAGTTTGGGGTCAGATCAAAAACGATTCTTTCAAATGCACTTTTCTGACTCCAACTTTGAGGCATTCGCAATAACATGGAAATCCAAAAAGTAATCCCAACGGATTTAGATACGGTGACGGCTCTTGTGAAAGAGGTGTCAGAAGTCGATGTGCTTCCTTGGTTCAATTCACAAGGTCAGGAAGAATACAAAGGGCGAGTTTTACCTGATTTGGCGACGACGTTTGATGAGGGTAGATTCTTATCCATTAAGGCGGTTTCTGACGGTAAGTTGCTTGGTTTTGCAGCACTACGAGACGGAAATTATCTAACGCATTTGTTTGTTTCTCAGTCGTCGCAAGGTGTAGGGTTAGGTCGTGAGTTACTGCGCTTTTTATTGAACGCTACGGAGGCAAAGGAAGTCAGTTTACGTTCCTCTATTAATGCCGTGGGTTTCTACGAACGTAATGGTTTCATGGCGACAGGCGAAGAAGCTGAGTTTAATGGCATTCGGTTTGTGCCCATGACGTTAGTGCAAAGTTAGTCATTTAAATAATGGGTATCAGAGTTAAATTTTCTTAAAAAACCTTGTAAGATCAATGAATATAAAGACTCAGTAAGAAAAATGCACATGTGTGTTTTTCAATTTTTATGTTTATGAAAGGAGTGGGTTTTGATTTCAGGTTATAAGGTCAGTTCTGACACAAGTGATATGGATTTTTCGGTTATCCATGAATATGTTTCTCGATCTTATTGGGCTAAGAATATCCCATTAAGTACGATGGAAACGGCGATTAATAATTCACTGTGTTTTGGTGTGTTTACTGATGCAGGGAATCAGGTGGCGTTTGCTCGAATGATTACAGATACGGCGACGTTTGCGTATTTAGCGGATGTTTTTGTTCTAGAGGAGCATCGTGGTAAAGGCATTAGTAAGTTGATAATGGAAAACATTATGGCGCACCCTAAGCTGCAAGGTCTTCGCCGTATGGCGCTGGCGACCAGTGATGCCCATGGCCTTTATGAGCAGTTTGGTTTTAAAGCGTTAGCGTCACCAGAGTCATTCATGGAATTACATCAGCCAGCAGTCTATGAGTAAGTATAAAAAGAAAGCGAGTTTGGGGTCAGATCAAACACAATTTTTCAAGTGTAGAAATGCTTGAAAGGATAACTTCTTTTTCAACCTCCTAAGTAAATCGAGATCTATTACAAGTGCTTCTGTAGTAGTTGCGCTTGCCCTAGAACGGCAACAACTAGGATGAAGTCATTTTCTTTGGTGTAATACGCAGTGTGTTTGCCAATAGGGAAGTAAAAACCACCTAGGTATATTTCGTTGCAGTCTTTACCTAGTTTTGGGTTGTCCGCAAGCATTTGAAACCCTGATAAAAGTGTTTCTTTGTAGTTTCGCCATTGTTGCTCAGAAAAGTTGTCAATGGTGTAACGTTTGATTTTATGTAAGTGCTGCTGAGACAATGAACTCAGTTTGTATGATTTTTTCTGCATATCGGCATGCTACAACGAATTCAAAAAGCTTTGACCGTCCACCACATCATCTTTGGCTAGGTCTTTTTTAGCTGAGTCGAAACAGTGTTTTAGGTATTCTGTTTTCATTACTTCAAGTTCTTCGTAGTCTTTGATCGACATCACAACGACGGCGTCTTTGTTATTTTTGCTGATTTTCACAGGCTCTCGTTGAGCGTTCATCAATAATTCGCCGAAATTTCGTTTGGCATCATTCGCTGTAAGTGTGTTCATCTTTAAGATCCTATAGTTGAAAGCAATATAGATGTCGAATTATAGTGTTTCGTGTGAATAGATCAATACGATTAAATCGTGCGATTTTTATTGAGTGAAGCCAGAGTTAAATCAAACCAACTCTGTTCCCAAACTTCACCTAAAACAAGTCACTATGTGATCCAACAAATATTCTAAAGAATAGCCGCATTATTTACCCCATTTATCGATGTTGGGTAGGCAGCGATACAAGATCCAATGGTAGATTCGTTGTGGAACGAATGTTTTCATCAATTTAAAGAAAACCGCGTCTATGGTACCAGCCACTCGTAATGGTGGATTGTTGGCTTTCATCACTTTTAATACTTTACGGGCGACGGTATGGGAGGTTGATGGGGTTAGCCTCATGATTTTTTCAATGAAGTTTTCCATGTTAACGTAATGCTGGTAGTAGGGAGACTGTGTTTCTTCAGATGAAAGTTTGCTTAATTCTGTCTTTTTGACTTTTTCGAATCCTTTTGAATTGATAAAGCCTGGTTGAACCAATGTGACTTTAATGTTCCACGGTTTTAGTTCATACCACAAACTTTCTGTCGCGCCTTCAAGTGCATATTTAGACGCGCTGTAGACGGCCATTGTGGGCATGGCCATTTGCCCCCCCATTGACGATATATTAATAATTTTCCCTTTTCTTTTGTGTCTCATACTGGGTAAACACAATCTGGTTAGTTCCATAGGTGATCTGAAATTGGTGTTCATTTGCATTAGTCGATCTTCTTCTGAAACATCTTCGACGACGGCTCTAAATGTGAAACCTGCATTATTAATAAGAATATCTACGCCATCGTGATGTTCATTAATTTCGTTTATCAATTCGCATCGCATATCTGCAGAGGTGATATCAAGCGGGCGGAGTAAAATATCATCACTTTCAACAATGCCTTCGTCAGCAAAACGTTCTATTGAGTTCGGCCTTGCCGTTAACACCACACAGTATTTCTTACTCGCTATGACTTTTCGGGCAATCTCAAGGCCTAGGCCAGCCGAAGCACCTGTAATCAATACAACGTCTTTTTTCATTTTACTTTTCTACTCTCTAATACAATGCATCTAAAGAGTGTACACACATCAAATACCTAGTTCTAGGATCAAGGAATGAACAGGGCTGTCACGTTAAAAATTCAAGGTGAATTGGGCAGAGTCAAATTACTCTAAGTGGCGGATTGGGTTGAATAGGAATATGCTAAAAGCTCAGTGAACACTGGGCTTTTTTGTGCTTAAGCTGTGGTTAATAAAATCACTCTTTTCTGAGTGTTTTCTTATTTTAATTAACCTTTTTTGACCCACTCGATCTGGATGAATTAAGAGGTTGTACTGACATCTTTTTTGAGATGAGAGGGCTTATTATGAAGGCCTTGCTTGTTCTCTAGGTCTAATTCTATCCGCACTTAACTGTCTGAAACTGGTAATTGGCTTACTAGAGCTTTGTTCAATACAGACTGTCGCTAAGTGCAGAAAACCTGTTTTTTCCTGATGTTTCCATCGATCAAGAACAGGCTATTTATGTCAATAGACCTTGTAAAACCAGACCCTGTAGTGGACTGCTTTCGTAACTTACTCGTAAATTGGATGGAAGGTATTGAAGGCGGCTTCGCAGAAGTGACCAGGGTCATTAAAGCGGCGATTTATGTTCAACGCGCTGATGTTAGTCATTTCTTCATCATTCAATTCAAAGTCGAACAAGGCTGCGTTTTCAATCATTCTGTGAGACTTGGTTGTCTTAGGAATAATGGCTGTGCCGCGTTGCACTCCCCATCTTAGTACAACTTGTGCTGGCGTTTTACCGAGTCGTTCCGCAGCCGCTTTAACAACAGCTTGTTCCAAAACAGACTCTTCTTGTTGTGCCATGTCTAATTCTAAGTAAGACAATGCGCCAAGAGGCGAAAAGGCTGTCACTGGAATATCATTCATCTTACACAAGCGAATCAATCGTTCTTGAGTTAAATAAGGGTGTGATTCAATTTGTAACATCGCTGGTTTGATGCGTGCGTAACTTAATAAGTCATGCATTAGGCCTGTGTTGTAGTTGCATATGCCAATACGATGAACCAGTTTTTTATCAACCAATGATTCCATTGCTTTCCAGGTTTCGATGAGTGGCACTTTTGCTAGTTCCAAGCCTGGCTTCGCAGCATCTGGGTCAGCAAACCAACCTGCTGGGTAGCGTTCTTCAATTG
The DNA here is from genome assembly GCF_014803385.1 of Marinomonas colpomeniae. GTDB lineage: Bacteria > Pseudomonadota > Gammaproteobacteria > Pseudomonadales > Marinomonadaceae > Marinomonas > Marinomonas colpomeniae. The sequence continues at coordinate 51,152 of NZ_JACYFC010000003.1, forward strand.
GGACGTACTTCATGGCGATTGGAAAATGGATCAAGTACAGATCTAAGTAATCTAGCTGTAGGTCTTTTAAGGTTTTCTCTAACGCCAGCTGTACATGTTCTGCTGCGTGATGTGTGTTCCAAAGCTTCGATGTAACCCAAAGGTCTTCACGTTTGCAAAGCCTTGCATCAAATGCTTTTTTGAAGCCATGACCCACTTCAACTTCATTGCCATAGTCACTGGCACTATCGAAATGGCGATACCCAAGTTCAATTGCTTCATATACGCGGTCTGCGCAGTCTTCTTGTGCAATTTTCCATAGGCCAAAACCAACAGGAGGGATTTTATTTGCTTCGAACATATTTTTATTATCCTTGTAGTAGGTGTCTTTTTTTAGATTAATCCGCTGCTTGCTCATTCTAGATGTCTTATTACTTTCTGAAATACTCTCTACATTGACCGTCGGACTTACTATCTTCGATAGTTTTTCGTTTTGCCATATTCAGCCGCTTTTAACGCTTGTTTCTCTCGAACACGTTCAGCATCTTCCAGACTGAGTTCTGCTGGTTCGCGTGGCGTAAGGCCTTCAGGAATAATTCGGTATCGAGGTGACAGGGCAAACTGCTCAGATGAAGGTCTAGGTAAATTTTTAAATTTATACAGATAGAAAACTTCAACTTTTTCCCGCGCCCAGTCATTTTTCTTGAGAAATTTCACACTGGATTCAATGCTGGGATTCGTCTTGAAACAGTTGACGTTTAGGTAGGCGAAAAGGATGTCAAAGCCGTAATGGTCAACTATTTGTGTCAACAGATCTTGTAAACCCAGGCCGTGTAGTGGGTTGCTTTCGTAATTGATCTCATCCGTCATCGTCGCGTCCGTAAAAATCTAATAGGGTTTATGATGCGCTATCATACCTGTCACTGCACATACAAAATATAAATATCACTCACCTTTATTGTTTTGTTGCCTGTTCTGTTATTCGACTTTGATAGTCCATAAAGGCTTTTACTAATCCGCTATAAAGCTCTTCTGTTGTTGGCACTATTTTAAGGTGTTGCGCTAGGCAGGTGTGCACTTCTGGTTTTATGCGTCCATCATTCTGGTTTAATTCATAACATACATTAATAGGGTAAATGAGCTCTTCTATTACTACGTCAATTAATATACAGGCTTGGACTAAGACAATTTTTGTTTTGGATTGGGTGGTGAGTATCCGTTGTGCTGTCCCAATGATTTTTTTGCCTTGGATATTGACGTTGTAGCTCCCATCGCAATAGGAATAAGGCGTGGCGTGTATGTCGGCTGCTATGTTTAGTTGTTTAAAAAATAAAGTCAGGACATTACATAAGTCTTCATAACCCTGTTTTATGAGGTCTGGAGATTGCTGATCACAAAGATAAATGTGAGAGATATTAATTACGCCAGAGGTTTGTGGAACCGGTGCGCCGCCTGTTCGTCTGGGTAGAATTTTCCAACCATCTTTTTGTAGTTGAGCGACTAGTTCTGGATTGGCTTGCCACTTTTTACTAGCAGGTAATACGATGGTTTTGCCTTCGGCTTGCCAGAGCAGTAAGGCTTGTTTTAGGTTTCCTGTTTGAACTTGGTTGAGTAACTCTGCTTCTTTTTCGAAGGCGTTGCTTACTGTGGTATCAGTAAGACGTACTATCTTGTATTTGTTGGTTTGCATTACGACTCCGTCAAAGAAGAATAGGGCAAGATTGAGTCTACCTTGCTTCAATAAGCCTAATTTCAAAAATATTAATTGTCCCAATTAAGAGATTGAACTGTTTCAAAATTTCTTTACAGATAATACGTAAAGTAGGTGCAATCTGTCTGTGTTTTTCTGTCATTCATTATATCGTCCTCACAATGTTTTTCTCTCATAGTTTTGGCAAGAGTATTTAGACTTGATAGATACCTCTCCATTACTTGAAGTAAGTTTTGGAATGAACTTTTAGGTAGTATGATTTATTGTTTTGATCAAAATAATTTCAAATTCAACTAAATTCATAAAGCCAAAGTAATTTCAAAAAAATCAAGTTTCATCTATTGCTGTAAAAATGAAAAAAAATACTAAGATCTGATGCTAGATAAGGCCGTGTTTTATTGCGCATAATTATTTATGTTTTCGACTCTCTAGTATCTTCCTTTCTGATTTGTTTTAGGGTCTTTAAGCTATATGTGGCGTAGCTAATGAATCGAAAGCAGTCCAATAGTAACGTGCTTATTTTAGTTGGTTTTGGTTAATAAATAGAGTCACTAATCAGGGAGCGAAAAGAGGCTAATAGAAAGCAAAAAATGCTATTTCATCATAACAACTCATCTTTCACATTTCTTGAAATAAGTCTTGAAATAAGTATTTGGATAACATAAATTACAATTTGATCAAAAAAAATTAGATCGAAAAAATTTAAACAAATAAAGGAGTTTAGGAGAGTGCAGAGCCCGTCCATCGCTGTAGAGGCGAAAAATATAACCAAGGTTTTTGGTCATGGTAAACAACATTTTAGAGCGTTAAATGATGTATCTGTCTCCATCCGTGAAAACGAATTTTTCACTTTACTCGGGCCATCAGGCTGTGGCAAAACAACTCTTTTACGTATGTTTGCTGGTTTTGAACATCCAACTCAAGGTGCAATATTATTACATGGTAAAGACATTGCTCACCTTCCTCCATTCCAACGCCCGATAAATACCGTCTTCCAGAATTATGCTCTTTTTCCTCATATGACAGTGGCGAAAAATATTGCCTTTGGTCTAGAAATGCTCGGCAAGCCAAAAGCAGAAATCGAAGAAACTGTTGATCGCATGCTTGATCTAGTACAAATGCAAGCCATGCGTGATCGTGTTACCAGCCAAATTTCAGGTGGACAACAGCAAAGGGTAGCTTTGGCTCGCGCTCTTGCTCCTTCACCAAAGGTTCTTTTGCTGGATGAGCCATTATCTGCATTGGATTATAAGCTACGTAAGGAAATGCAGATTGAGCTGAAACGTTTACAGCATGAGACTGGTATCACCTTTATTTTCGTCACCCATGACCAAGAAGAAGCGCTTACCATGTCAGATCGTATCGCTGTTATGTCTGGCGGACGTATTTTACAAGTTGGTTCACCTCACGATATTTACGAACGCCCAGCAGAACGATTTGTGGCAGATTTCATTGGTGAAACAAACTTTTTGGAAGGTAAAGTTAGCGTATTGGAAGAAGGTGACCGACTTAGTGTCACATTGGATGCTGGTACCGAAGGAAAACAAATACAGGTAGCATTTGATCCACAGAACTCACCGGAAACGGTACAAGCTGGGCAACGCATTACGTTGACAGTTCGTCCAGAACACGCCCAAGTCTTTCCAATAGGGTCAACATCTGATGACCCAATCATATCTGGTAAATTAGAGAACATTGTTTACTTCGGGACTGATACGCATTATCACGTCAAATTAAGCGATAACAGTATATTTATTGTACGCCAGCAGAATAGCCAGATCCGTGGCGACGTACTGGTCCAAAATGAAATGGTTAATATTCATTTCTCAATGGATTCAGCACGAACTTTATGGGATTAGTTATGACGACCAAAACTGATGTTACTAATAATGAACTGCCACCTTATCGTAAGCGTGAAGCTTTAAATCGCTGGATAATATCACTTCCAGCTCTCAGTATTATTATGCTGGCGGCTATTGGTCCTATACTTATTATGCTGTTGTATTCATTCATGGTTAAAGGTGATTATGGCGGTGTGAAGTTATGGGAGTTTTCATTTGATGGCTGGATAAACGTCTTTTTTCAGCGAGATATCTTTGATGAAACTCTCGGCCTTGCCGATGCTCACCTTACTATTTTTTGGCGCTCACTTAAGCTTTCTATACTCACCACCTTAGCTGCTTTAGCCTTCGGACTTCCTACGGCTTATTTCATTGCTACTCGTCCTAAACATACGCGTGAAATTTGGGTGTTTCTGATTACCATTCCATTTTGGGCAAACCTTCTGATCCGTACTTTTGCAATTCAAGAAGTTATCCGTAATGAAGGTATTATCAATAATACATTACTAGCTATTGGTATTATTGATTCGCCTATTCAGATGCTATACACAGATGGTGCGATTTTGTTTGGCATGGTTTACGTCTATTTACCTCTCATGGTGTTGCCATTGTATGCCAGTATAGAAAAGCTTGATTTTCGTTTGGTTGAAGCAGGTTACGATTTATATGCGACACGTTTGAAAGTATTGAGGCGCATTATTCTACCTATGATAAAACCAGGCATGATCGCAGGCTGCATATTGGTATTTATTCCTTCATTAGGCGCCTATGTGACACCACGTTTATTAGGTGGTGGTAAAAATATGATGTTGGGTAATTTAATTGAATCGCAATTTGGTGCAGGGCGAAACTGGCCTTTAGGCTCAGCCATTTCAATAACGCTGATGCTGTTGGTTATGTTTGCCTTAATCTTCTATGTTCGAAATGCAACACGATCAGGAGCCAATCATGGGTAGTCGTCACTTTAATGTTCGTACCTTACCCGGCTTTGGGTTCATTGCTTTATTAACCTTTTTTCTGTTGTACCTGCCGATTTGTATGCTGGTGTTTTATGCTTTTAACAGTGGTGACTCTATCGTGCAATGGGAGGGGTTTTCATTACGTTGGTTTGAGGTCGCACTCAAAAATGATGCCGTACAGGAAGCAGCGGGACGCTCTATATTAATTGCAGTAATCGCTGCAACTGTTGCGACCATTTGCGCGACTATGGCAGCACTTGCTACGACCCGTGTAAAACCTTATCCAGGCTTAGTCTTTAAATACGCAGTGATTAATCAGCCGCTGATGGTTCCTGAAATTGTGACCGCTGTTGCGTTATTGATTGTGTTTTCAAAAATTAAAGTTTGGACTGGTTATTCTGGACTGACTTACTTGATACTGGCACATACTGCATTCTGTATTCCATTTGCCTATCTGCCGATTCGTGCTCGACTAGAGAGTATGGATTCCGGTCTCGAAGTTGCTGCTGGTGATCTATATGCCACGCCATGGAAAACGTTTCGTTTGATTACCTTGCCTTTATTACGTCCCGGTATTATTGCTGGATTTATGCTGGCCTTCGTTATTTCTCTGGATGATGTGGTGATTACTGAATTTGTTAAATCGGGTGGGCAAGAAACCTTACCAACTTATATGTTGGGGCAATTACGTCGAAGCATAACTCCGGAAGTTAATGCGATAGCTACCGTGTTTTTGGCGTTTTCTGTGTTACTTGTCACAGCCTTCTTCTTCTCCAGTCGTAAAAAGACCTGAATTAAGAATGAGTTAAATATCACATGTTCCTAACGGCTCTCATCCGTTATAGAAAAAACTGAGTTGTAAAATGTAAGATAACTTTTGTATGCGTACTTTTAATTTTTAAGGGGATACTATGAAAAAATGTAAGTTATTAACTACGGCAGTTGCTCTAGCTTTGTCTACAGGTATAAGTACTGCTCATGCCGAAGGTGAGCTAAATATTTTCAACTGGGGTGATTACACCAGTCCAGAAATGATTGAAAAATTTGAGAAAGCTTATGATGTGAAAGTCACAATCACAGATTTTGACTCAAATGACACTGCATTAACCAAGATCAAAGCGGGTGGTCATGGCTTTGACATCGTAGTCCCATCCGCCAATTATGTGCCGATTTTTGTTAAAGAAGGTTTGCTGTTAGAAGCACGTCCTGATCTGATGGAAAATTTTAAAAATGTTGATGAGCAATGGGTTAACGTACCTTGGGATCAAGGTCGTAAATATACTGTTCCTTGGTTATGGGGTTTGACAGGCGTTGTGGTTGATACGTCTGTTTATGATGGCGATATTAATACATCTTCGATTTTTCTTGATCCTCCTAAAGAACTAATAGGTAAAGTGAATGTTGCACCAGAAAAAAATGATGTGATGTATGCTGCTATTCGCTATATGGGTGGAGAGTGGTGTACCACTGATAAAGAAGTACTGAAAAAAGTACGTGACAAATTAGTTGAAGCGAAAGAAAAATGGATTGCGATGGATTACGGGACTATCGAAAAATTCGCCAGCCGTGATTATGCAGCCGCTTATTACTGGAACGGTGCAGCAATGCGCGCACGCGAGAAAAATGTAGATGTACGCCTTGGCTACCCAAAAGAAGGTTTTCCATTTTTTATGGATAGTGTAGGTATTATTAAGGATGCAAAAAACGTCGAAAATGCCAAATTATTTATGAACTTTATAATGGATCCAGAAAACGCAGCGATGATTTCTGAGTTCGCTAAGTATTCTAATGGTATTAAAGGTTCTGAAAAATTCATGTCGGAAGAGTTAAGAAACGCACCTGAATTGAGTGTTCCTGATGAATACAAAGCAGCAGGTGGCTTCCTTGATTCATGTTCACCAGAAACCAGTAATTTATACACACGTATCTGGACTGATATTAATAAATAATTAAATTAATAAAGGTACAGCAGGAGGTAAGGTTTGCATCTTTACCTCCTGTTTTTTTATAAGCTAAGGAGATATATCACAATGGCTACACCGCTTTCCACTCCCGATCAATGTCGGGTTGCAGTTGCCCAATATGCGGTAAGTTACTTTAACAATACAGCAGGTTTTATCGATAACCTACAAAGCTGGGTAAGCGACGCTGTTGCTAATGATGCACAACTTCTATTATTCCCAGAATACGCTGCGTTGGAATTATGTTCTTTGATGGATAAGCCTCTGCAAAGCGACATACACGGCCAATTACATGCTATACAGGAATATTTACCGCTGTTTCTTGAGGCTCACCAAAAACTGGCGCAGCAGCATCAGGTCACTATTGTGGCAGGTAGTTTTCCAGTGAAAATCACTCAAGCGGGTGAGGAAGTATTTGTAAACCGCAGCTATGTTTTCCATCCTAATGGTCTGTCTGATTTTCAAGATAAGCACATCATGACACGTGTCGAAGCAGAAGATTGGGACATACGTCCAAGCACTGAAATTAAAATCATAGACACTGCCATCGGAAAAATTGGTATTAGTATTTGCTATGATTCAGAATTTCCATTAATTGCCCGTCGACAAGTTGAAATGGGTGCTGACTTGATTCTAGTTCCCAGCGTCACAGAAACATTAGCTGGCTATCATCGAGTGCGTACTGGTAGTCAGGCTAGGGCAATGGAAAATCAATGCTATGTATTGCATGCTCCTTTGGTAGGTGAAGCTGCATGGTCACCAGCCATTGATATTAGTATTGGTTGTGCGGGTGTGTATACGCCAATGGATGAAGGTTTTCCTGCAAATGGGATTCTGGCTCAGGGTGAAATGAATCAATCTGCATGGGTCTATGCAACGTTAGATTTCGTGAAAATGCGTGCATTGCGGACTAATGGTGGCGTGCTAAATTATAAGGACTGGGACGCGCAATTAAAATTATTGTAGTGGTATTAACACTGTTTTGAATACTCAGTTTGATGCCAGAATCTGAATAAACACTGTGTTAATAAATAATACCAAGTGTCTTTCTCAAGGAAGAAAAATACACTTGGTATCAATCGCTTATTTTTTTTGATTTTACTGCGAAAGAATAATTTCAGTGATTCCTTCTGCAGAAAGTATTTCAATCCAATAGCCGTCTGGGTCTTTGATAAAGGCTAAACCTTTCATTGAGCCGTCATCTGGGTTTTTCACAAACTCCACATCGAATTTTGCGAATCGTTCACTGGCAGCATAGACGTCTGGAACACTGATGCCGATGTGACCAAACCCGCGTGGATCTTCATTGCCACTGTGGTAGCCTGCGAAGCTTTCATCTTTTTCACTGCCCCAGTTATGAGTCAACTCAATTAAGGCTGGGCGACGAAATACCCATTCTGTTTTGGTTTTATCATCGCCTTCAGGAATTTCTTGCTCGTAGCCAAGGAAGTAAAGAGTAAATTCCATTCCAGGGAAGTCGTATTTACCCAGTAGCTTCATGCCTAATACGTTTTGATAAAAGTCTAAAGATGGCTTTGGGTCTTTAATTCGCAACATCGTTTGTTGCATGACATAACCTTCTGTAGCTTTGGCAATTTTTTCTGGTGACTCGTTATAACTAGACATTCGATAGTCCTTAATGAAAATGATCAAAAACTAAGAGTAAAACACATCTGTGAATTTTTTAAGAAGAGCTATTGTTCATGAAATAGCATCAAATAGAAAGGTTTCAACGTATCTTTCAACTCAGTTTATAACGCGTTATCAATAAGAATTATTGGGTGCCCTTTTGAGCACGATTCTATTCTGGCATTGACGTTATACGCTTGAGCTAAATGGTCGACGGTTAAACTTTCTTTAGGCGGTCCTTCGGCTAAAATTTGACCTTGATTGAGTAGAACGACTTGATCGCTATAGCGCAGCGCTAAATTGATATCATGGCTTATTAATATTGCAATGGCATTCTGAGAGCTTACTTCTTCACGAATGGCTTTTAATACCTGCATCTGCCAATTGAGATCCAGTGCGCTGGTGGGTTCATCAAGTAAATACAGCTTGGGTTTACGTACAATGGCCTGAGCCAAACTGATCATTTGCCTTTGTCCACCTGATAGCTTATGCATAGGCCAAAGGGCTAAATGGGATATTTTCAACCGTTCAAATACGTCTTCTATGGTTTGTTCTTTAAACGTACTTTCTCCTTGTAGCGTGACAACACTTTTGACGACTTCATAAGCGAGTAGGCTACTCCCTTGCGGTAGTGTTTGTGGTACATAGCCGATGCTTTTCAATCGTTGATGCTGTGTCATATTTGCTAACTCAACACCATCTAAAGACGCTTCACCTTGATATGATTTAAGGCCAGCAAGCCCCTTGATTAGAGTCGATTTCCCCGCGCCATTTTTTCCTAATAACGCGACTAAAGTTCCTGGTTTAATCGCGTCTAAAGTAATGTCGGATAGGATCTTTTTGCTGCCATAAGCGATGCTGATATTTTGAAGAGTAAGGCTCATAATGAATGTCGCTTTTGATGTTGATAAATAAGAGTGATGAAGAAAGGGATACCAACAAGAGAAGTAACCATTCCAATAGGCAATACCAAGCCTGGGATGACGCTTTTACTCACAATGGACGCGAGCGACAACAATAATGCCCCGCACAAGGTACTACCAATCAAAAAAAAGCGATGGCTTTCACCAATCATCATGCGTGCAATGTGCGGAGCAACCAAACCAATGAAGCCAATTTCGCCAACAAAAGCCAGTGCGACAGCCGTGACTAGGCTAACTCGAACAAGTGTAGTCACTCTCAAACGTTTCACGTTAATCCCCATGCTTTGGGCTTGTTCTTCTCCGCTGCGAAGTAGGGTCATCGACCAAGAATTACGTAGACTGACGATCAAACACAGAATGAAAACCACAGCGACTATGGTGGCTTTTTCCAAATCTGCTCGCGCAAGGCTGCCCATGGTCCAAAAAACAATTTGCTGTAATTGACCTTCGTCCGCTACGAATTGAATCACGCCGACCATAGCGTTTAAACCAAACATTAACGCGATACCAAATAACAATACGCTTTGAATACTGCCTCCTAAACTGTTTGCGACACCAAGAATGATCAGTGATGTGAGGCAGGCAAAGGCAAAGGCAAAGATAGGCAGTAAATAGGTTTGGGTTATTCCAAATGAACTAAAGTCGAAGACGATTGCCAATGACGCGCCAAAGGTGGCTGCAGATCCTACGCCTAAGGTAAATGGGCTGGCCAATGGGTTGTTAAGCGCAGTTTGCATTTCAGCACCTGCCAAGCCAAGAGATGCACCGACAAGAATCGCCATGAGTGCGTAAGGTAGACGAATATCCCAAATGATAACTTGCTGAGAAATTGGCAAAGATGACGGCGACCAAAGGCCTTTTAGTAAATCACCATAACTCAAAGAGGAAGGGCCTTCAGACAAGTCATACAAGAGTGTGAATAAAATTACCATGGCCAAGACGGTCAAGAAAATAAACCGAGTGCTCATGTATTGGCGATATTGATCAGCCAAAGAATTGGCCGATCCTATCTGTGTTTTGTTACCTTGAAAAACACGGTGAAGTGATGAACATAGCTTACTCATATACTTCCTTAGAAAGCTGGGTCCAATAAACACCTGTGAGTGGAATCGCTTGGAAATTCTCGAAGAAATAATCCAATGTTGCTTCTGGATTTAATGTTTTAAATTCTTCTGGATACAACCATTTCGCAACTACTTGAACGGCTATCACATTAAGGGGGGAGTTATAGAAGCCATGCCATAATGCGTAGGCTTGATGGTTTTGAACCGCATTCAGTGAACTCAGATTAGAGCGAGCCAGAGCTTGATATAAAGACTTTTCTGCGAATTCATTTGGTACGCCAGCACCTAACATGACATAAGGAAGGACATCGTCTGGATTTTCTTTTGGCATGCCTTTAGAGCCAACGGCGGTGGCAATATAAGTGTCAGGTTGCTGTTCTAGTAAGTATTCTGGATTCATCATACCTGCAGCACCGGGAACGACGGATAACGCAATGTTATCACCACCTGCCGCGTCAATAAGATCCGCGATCATGCCTCGTGCCATTGCTTCACAACAGGCGCTAGAAACACCGACACGGCTATGGATGAACACGCGCTTTTTCTGTTCAGCAGACAGTCCGGTTATCTTAATCGTTACTTTTTCCAATTGTTCTTGGTAGAAATCTAAAAAGCGTTTTGCTTGCTGTTCTTTGCCTAAGATTTTGCCCAATAGTGTTAAGCTTTTTGATGTGTTGTTTAAAGGGTCTTTTCGAAAGTCTACAAACACAACATTAATGCCTGCTTTTTCAAGAATTTTAATAATATTGCTATGGCGAGCATTTGGGCCATGGCCATCTAAGCTAAAAATTGCCAAATCAGCGTTTAATTCAATGGCACTTTCGATGCTAAAACTGTCCGCAGAAGTTCGGCCAATAACAGGGATGTCAGCAATGCTTGGGTAAAGCTTTTGATACTCGATAAAGCTGCCGTAATCTACCCATTGTAGTTTTGACAACATAGCGGCCACGGATTTAATCGGGTCATCTTGGTTCAAGATAGAAAGAGCGTGTATATAGCGGCTGTCACCTAAAATAATGCGTTTTGGTTGCTCAGAGAAGGTGACCTTACGATCTGCAAGATCAGTGACGGTAAAAGACGTTTGAGCAGCTTGAATGGTAAAACTCATAGAGCCGAAAATTACGAACGCAAGACTTAACATTAGGCTTTTAAGAGAAGAAAAAGTATTCATAAAAAGCTTCCTTTTAATAACAAAAGCGCCAGTTCCTATAAAAATAAGAACTGGCGTAAAGGGGAATTGGTTATTGTTAGAATTTATAAGCGGCGCTTAAGCGAATGTCTCGACCCGCTTCATAAGAGCCGATAATTGCTTCATAGCCTGTATGATCAGTGTAGTCAGCAACACTGGCATGGCTTAAGTATTCCTTATCAAAAAGGTTATTTACCGTTAAGGTTAAGGTTAATGAATCGTCTTTTAAAGGAACCCATTGAGCATATATATCGTGTGTCGTATAGCCTGGTTTATCAATGTTGAGTTCCGTTCCACCAACGTCTAAGTCTATATCATGTATGCCTTTCACCATTTCAGCTGACCAACCTACTTTAAATTTTTTATTGAATTCATAATCCAGGCTTAGCGCTAAGGTATCACCGATCGAATTAGCCGTTGATCCATAGACATAGCGAGTAACAATGTCATCACCAGATACAGTATCTGCACTATGAAAATGAAGGCCAGCGATTAGACTATTTAAGCGATAAGTTACATCTAAGTAGTAGCCGTTTGTTTCAATAGGATCCTCTAAATTTGTATAAACTTTACCCCATGGTAAGGTAAGGCCAATAACGTCATTGATAGTGGATTGATAAACACCAAATCCAACTTCTAATCGGTTTGTATTGTAATTTATACCTAGCTCAATATTTTCCGATGTTTCTGCTGTTAAGTCACTTGAGTTGCTAGAGCTATCGAGTTTGAATGCATCTTTCGCTTCAGCACCTCTTAAGGCTTGTGCATAATTTGCCGTTACGTTTAACGTGTCATTGATATGGTATGTTGTGCCAATATTAGGAGACAAGCCACCGTCAGAAAGTTCTTGCCCGTTTACATCTGTTAACTCATATTGGTCATAGCGTAAACCTGTGGATAAAATAAGCTTATCTGATAAGTCTATTGTGTCTTGTATATAGAGCCCTGCGACATTACCTGTTTCAGAAAGGTCACTATTAATGTAGTAACTTGTGTCGTCTCTATAGTTAAGGCCATAGGTAAGTTGGTGGCTACTAATTAAGCTAGTATTTTCTAGCGTCAAACCTAAAGTTTCAAAGTAGCCGCTATAGCTTGTGCCACTGTATTCTCTTTCTTGTTGGTTTTTTGTTCGATAAACTGTGATGCTTGTATCAATTAGATCATTATCACGATTAGTAAAATCATAATTTAAAGTAGTCGTTTCACGATCAGCGGTGGTTGGCTCTGTAACATTTTTAGTGCTATGTGTTGCCCATTCTGGCTTATAGTTGACATCACCTTCTTCCGTTAAATTCTCGTGAGAAATAGACAAAGTTTGTTCGTCGGTTAGATGGGTTTTAACTTTTAGGAACCCCAATTCTTCTTCAGACTCACTACCACCGATCTCGTCACTATTACCATCTTCGTAATTATCATGTTGGCCACTTATGATACTTAACATGGCTTGCGTATTGCCAGAAGAGGTACGACCATAAATCGTGGCGCTGTTTTTTAGGCTGTTCCCATTGGTGCTATAAGTGGATTTAAGTAAGGCTCCGATGTTTTGATTGTCTTTTAATAAATCACTTGCGTCTTTAGTGATAAACCGAACAGAGCCGCCTAATGCACCAGGGCCTGCGGTTGCGTTGGCTGCACCGGCTTCAATCTCTACTCGTTTTAATAGCTCAGGTTCAACGGAAAGACGTCCCGCGTGATGAAATATAGCTCCTGCTTGTTCTGCGCCATCGACAGTAATGTTTAAAGAGTCTTCACCGATATTTCGAACATAGATCTTTTGACCCATTTTTACTGGGCCTCCGGCAGACACTTCGCTTTTGTTTTTGAATAATTCGGATAAGGTTGTTGCTTGGCTTTGGGATATTTCTGTATCGGATACTGCTTGGTCAAGTTCGGTAATAGCTCGACCTTCGATTTTTATTTCGTCAATAAGTACCGTAGTGTCTTCTGCAATAGCAACGCCTGAAAGTACTGTTTGAGAAATGGCAATCGCTAAAATAGATTTTGAAAATAAACGATAGGAAAGCATAAATACCTCTATAAATGAGAATTGTTTACATTTGATAGCGGCTATTATCTTGTTTATGTAAAGAAAGTGAATGACTTTTACATTTGTTACATTTCACCGATGTGAAAGTTATGTATTGATGTGCGTAATTACACAGGGTCATAAGGTAAGTGAATAGAAACAAGTAAGCCTGTTACGGGATTGTTGTCAATATTCTCTGAATGAATGCTGCCACCAAGTGCAGTGATTTGGCGCATCGCTAATGCGAGTCCTAATCCATAACCGCTTTTTTTGGAGCTGACACTGCGATCGTTGTTGTGATTACTTTGTTTTATACGGAAGAAAGGTTTAAAAATGTCTTCTAAATATTCGCTTGGTACACCGCACCCTTGATCTTTTATGTCGATCAGAAGGTTATGGTTTTCTTGTTTGAGTTCAATGGTTAATGTCTTGCCTTCTGGTGTATGAAAAAGTCCGTTTCGGATGATGTTTTCTAAAGCGGCGCTTAATGCTTGATGGGCACTGTTGATGACAATAACGTGGTCTGGTTGAAGTAAGGTGATTATGTGATGAGGGAATTCATATTGAGCATCGTCTACGATAACTTGTAGTAACGTCGTAATATCCAGCTTTTCTAGAGCCAGTTTGGGGGATTCTGTGTTAAACCAAGCCAGCGTCAATGCATCGTCTATCAAACCTTGCATATTGGAAGATTCATAACGCAGCCTTTCTAATGCATCTTGCGAATCTAAATCTTGCTCGACACAATCCACTGCGATATTAAGCCGTGTTAATGGTGTTCTTAATTCATGAGATAAGTCGGCCAATAGTTGTCGTTGATCTATGATCAATGTACTTATACGGTCAGCCATATGATCAAAGGTCGAAGACAATCGTGTTAATTCATCTTTACGCTGTGTTAATACTTCACTTGCACGAACATTAAAATCACCTTCACTAAAACGTCTAGTTGCTTTTTCTAACTTTTTTAATGGTTTCATCATGTAGCGATATAAAATATAGGTGATGAGACACAAAATAAGAAAGGGCAAAGCAATTTGTAACAATAAGTCGATAATGAATAAGTTAGCACCGGGTCTCATACGTTGAGGGAGCTGTATTAAAAAGTGAGTGATGCCGTCTTCAAATCGAATTTCCATCGTCGGGTTATGGACAAAATATAAATGTATTTTCCATTCTAAACTTCGACCTAGCCCAAAAGTGCTTAAGTAAGCATCGGAAAGTTGAGTGTCTGCGAGGTTTTGAATCTTCGGGCGCGATATGGCTATCCAAGTGTTTTCTTTTTCTTCTATTTCCTTAACCCATTTAGAAAGAGCACTTTCACCTTCTTTATAGAGGATACGTTCCGCTTCTTTTGCATAGGCTTGTAATTCGGCTCGATAATCTTGGTCAATGTAGCTCATGCTTTCTTCTGTATGACTGGCGACTAAATCGATCAACCAGAAAAACACCACGGTGCCAACGGCAATAATAAAAAACAATTTCCACAATAAGCTATTTTTCATCGGTAACAATAACCCTTTCCGTGAACAGTGGTGAGATATTCACTCGGCATGCCTGCTGCAATCAGAGTTTTTCTAATTCGACTGACGTGCATATCAAGGCTTCTATCGTATTGGTTGAAGGGTTTACCTAATGCCATTTGCGATAAAAATGCCTTGCTTAAGACACCGTTTTGATTTTCTATCAAGAGCCACAAAATGCGAAACTGGATCGAAGATAAATGTAGGGGGTGATGATTGTAATGCGCGTGTTGCTCTAAACGAGACAATACTAAGTGATCGTCTTTTAGGTTTAAGGCATTTTTTGATTCTTTATTTTGTGAGGAACGGCGAAGTAATGCGTCCACTCGCAACGCCATTTCGGTAAAATTAAAAGGCTTTGGTAAATAATCATCTGCACCAATACTGAGCCCTTTGATTCTGTCTTCTTCTGCGCCTAGGGCAGAAATCATCATGACGGGTGTTTGACGCTCTTTACGTAAAAGGTCTAATATTTTTAATCCGCCAATACTCGGCAGCATAATATCTAATAAAATCAAATCAAAAGACGACTTTAAAGCGGCAAGTAAGCCTGTTTCACCGTCATGAAATACTTCCGTGTTAAACCCTTTAGATTCCAAGAGCTGAGACATTTTTTGTCCTAAAAAAACGTCGTCTTCAATAATTAAAATTTTAGAGTTGATCATAATATAATAAGAATCGTTAATTGATAATGATTCTTATTATGCTTGTTTGGTTACATAAAGTCACTTAATGATAGGCAGTGGCTTTATTTATTCTTAAGAATTAAACCTTCACAACGTATTTCTCCATTGCTTCAAGCAGTGAGCGGTGTTGCAAAATACTCAAACACTCATCTTCTTGTAAGTGATTTAACAAACCTTGAATCTCTTGGTTATGGATAATTTGCCACTCTGCACAAATCCATGTTCTGCAGAACTCTTTTTGTGATTCTTCTGTTGCTGAATCGGCTAATTGAGCGAGGTGCCAATAAAACAGATCTGGATTAGAAGTCAGTCTTACTAAAGACGATATTTCTTCGTCTGAATGAAGCGGTTTTAGTTCAGCGTCGTATTTGTTAAGTGCGGTAATAATGGCATTAGTACGCTTTTCTTCAGGGGCCCGTAGTAAGCCAAGATGGCGAATAATGTTGCCCCTGTTTTTACCACCGCTCAACCAAGACAAAGGAATAGAAAAAGTTAAGCCAAAAGTAATGGGTAGAGACCAATAGAATAGTTCAGGACTCAGAAACAAAGCGCCACCAGCTAAGGCCAATCCTAATGCGGTATGGCTAAAATGAGCTCGGCAGACGACTTTCCAAGAGTTGGCGCCATCGTCACGTGGCTGAGGCTTCCAACCACTGTCTCGACCGCGCAGAATGTCATATACCACTTGGAACTGAGAAAGCATAAGAATCGGAGCGTATAACGCAGATAAAAGTGTTTCGACAATAATGCTTAGTGTCAGCAATATGGGACCACCAAACCCCAAGCAACGGCGGATATTCAATAGAGCCGCTAACCAGCCATAGATTTTTGGTGCTAATACCAACGACATAGATAAGACGAATAAAGAACGTGCTTTTTCGAAATCAAATACAGGCCAAGTTGGAAAAAGAGAAGGGTTGGCGAAATACTCAGGACGAACAAAATAGGCCTGTACAGCCAAAGCAAAACCGACAGCAATTAACAGAAGCCAAAATATTGCGCTTAGATAAGACATGATTCCAGTGACTAAATGCAATCTAGTGGCAAAGTGAAAACCTTTGGCGAAGACAAAGGCTTTATGTTGTAAGTTGCCCTGACACCAACGACGATCACGTACAATTACATCGATAAGTGATGGTGGTGCTTCTTCATAAGAAGCTTGTAAATCGGTATCAAATCGAACGCCCCAACCAGCACGACGTAACAATGCCGCTTCCATAAAATCATGGCTCATTACATGACCGCCGAAAGGTGCTTTTCCTTCAAGAATCGGTAAGCCAGAAGCTTGAGCAAATGCCTTGGTACGAATAATGGCGTTGTGTCCCCAAAAGTTAGACGCATTACCATGCCATGCGGCTAAACCAGAGGCGTAAACAGGGCCAAAACAGTGGTTCGCAAATTGTTGAATACGACCGTACAAAGTATTGGCTCGAATTAGTGTCGGCAAGGTTTGAATGAGGCCAAGAGATGCTTCTGCGCTCATTCTTCGAGTTAAACTTTGGAAGCAATCTGCACTCATCAAACTGTCTGCATCAAGAACAATCATGCATTCATACGCGCCACCAAATCGAGTCACCCAATCTGCTATGTTGCCTGCTTTACGTTCTTTGTTATTGTGACGACGGCGATAATAAATAGGGCAAATAGATTGGTTGTGATTTAGTAGTGGACTAAACGCTTCTTCTTCTTCGATCCAAGCGTCTGCTTTGTTGGTATCACTGAGAATGAAGAAGGCAAACTTCCCTGGCGCTTTTTTTGCAATGTCTTCATGCATTGCCTGAATGCTGGCGCGAATACGAAGAGGATCTTCATTATAAACGGGTAATAAAATGGCTGTAACAGCCTCTACTTCTTGCTCTTTTCGACGACGAGAGAAAGGAGATAGTTGACTAAATGACCCTAACGTCGCTTGGGAAAAAGCGAATGAAATCCAACTAAAGTTAATGCAAAACAGTAATAGAAATAACCACTGCAGTCCTGCGATACCATTGATGCTAAGTACTAAATACATCTCAGTTGCGCCATACCAAGATAGCGTGACCGTCATAAGAACAACAAAAAAGCGTGCTAAAAAGGTAGTCACGGCAAAGGTTTGAAACATTTTCCCTAGAGGTTTACTTGCCTCGTTAACAGAGTGACGAGGCATATCAAGAGGAGATTCTATTGGTAATGCAAGTTTGGCTTTAGTTAGCATCGTTATTCCTCTAACCAACGATACAACCAAGTCGGTGTGGCGGCTCCATCACCTTTTTTAAGCTGCACTCTGAGTTCAGATACGTTGGCGCCTTTAGGATCAAAAGTAAGGTACACACGAACCCCTTTGTTGTATGGATGCTTAACGATCAATGCTTCTAAGATCTCTCCTTCGCTGATGTTGGCATCGACACTTAAGTCGTCAACATTCACGTCTGTCATCTTATTAAAGTCAATTACCACTTCTGGATGCTGACCAAAGAGTTTCGTACCTTTTGCGCTGCGTATCGTACGAGGAGAGTCTAATGAAACAGGGGTGTCGTTTGACCATGTCATCAAGTATTGGAATGTATAAGATGAATCTTTTTTCAGACCACCTTTAGGCTGCCAATAAGTAACTATATTGTCATTTGATTCTGCATCAGAGGGAATCTCTACTAACTCAACCTGTCCATCACCCCAATCGTTCATGGGCTTTATCCAAGCAGAAGGACGAGTTTGATAATTAGCTTCTAGGTCTTCATAATCATCAAAAGCTCGACTACGTTGAATTAAGCCAAACCCTTTTGGAGATTGATCAGAAAATGCGCTTACCTGCAGGTTCTTAGGGTTATTCAAAGGGCGCCATAGCATTTCGCCTTTCCCCGTTAAAATCTGTAAGCCCTCTGAGTCATGCACGGCAGGTCGGTAATCTGGAATGTCTGATGCATCAAGCGAATTGTTGTGCATAAACATGGATGTCAAAGGAGCAATTCCAACGTGTTGTAAATCGACACGAGGAAATAGGGTTGATTTCACTTCAACACGAGTTGGTTTGCCTGGGTAAATCCCAAAACGATAGGCTCCTGTAATACTTTTACTGTCTAGTAAAGTGTGAACTACAATAGCGTCTTGGCTTGATGCTGGACGCTCAATCCAAAACTTAGTAAACATAGGGAACTCTTCTCCCTTTGGCTGCGCTACGTCAACGGCAAGGCCGCGAGCTGACAAACCGTATGTTTGACCTTTTGAAACTGCTCTAAAATAACTCGCACCTTGGAAAACGATAAACTCATCATTGTAATCTTCACGGTTAATCGGGTAATGCAAACGTAGTCCTGCGTACTTTCCTACCTCAGAAATCAATTTTCCAATCTCATCATTCGGAGTGGAAAATGAATCAGGTGACATGGTTAAAGGGAAGGAACGACCGTTCTCAACTACATCAATGGACACTAAATCTTTAAACAAAAAGCCAGGTGCGAACAATTGAACAGAAAACTTAGTGGGTGTATTACCCCAAACTGCTTGATTCTGCTGAAAGTTGATTTGACGATAGGTACTGTAATCCATATCTATCAAAGCCTGTGGTGCCTTTTCAATTGGTTGCATAGGTGATTGCGACAACTTTTTAGCCAGCTCAATCACAGTTTGATGTGAAAAGGGTGTCCCTATATTTTGTGACTCTTTCGCCGGTTTTGTATTCTCTGCTGGCTGAGTATTTGTTGATACATCAGAGTTGGATGATTTTGCATGGATTGATGTGCTGATCATGAAGAATGTAAGTACAGAAAAGCTCACAAAAAATAGTGACTTAATGGGATGACAGCTAGGTGGTGTAAGAAATAATTTCAAGATGAAGCCCTCTTCTTCCGTGTTTGATCTTCGCCCTTTTATTAGGCTACTTAATTGAAAGTTATCATATCTTAGCTATCTGTAAGGTTGGAGGCGGGGAGCTTCAGTTAATTGTAAAGAGTGAGCGTCTATGATGTATTTCTTGCTGTAGAGCTTAAAAAGCCCATGTTATCAAACAGATAACATAGGCTTTTTAAATAAGGTTACGGTTTTCTATGGTTAAATTCGGCTAAGTAATTCGGTTTTTTTCGTGTTGTATTCGTTTTCAGATATTGCCCCAGCATCCTTTAACTTAGACAGCTTTTCTATTAATTGAATCGTTTCATTAATAGAAGATGAATTAGGAATATGACTGTTTGTTTGTTGAGTATTATTGTTTTGCTGAGCTATATTGCTTCTCTCTGGAATAAAAGTATTTTGCACTGGTTCAGCGAAATTACGTTGTAGCTCAGGTGCAACGCCAGGCCCTGAGATAATAGGTAAACTACTTACTGCGATAGTACCGTATTGACTACTGAAGGTCAGTGATGTGTCGCCACCTTGCTGCTGGCTGACACCGCCAATATTGTTGTCTAGGGTATTATAAACCGTTACTTGACCATTAAGTTCAACCGCCAAGCGATTTGGAAACACAGCGTAGCGAATATTATTTTGTGCGCCACTGCTGAATGGTTGTCCTAGGTTTCCTGGCCACCATAGACTGCTACCTGGCGTTCCTTGCGGAATAGGAACGAATATTTCAAGGTTAGCAAGGCCGTTTGCTAAGTCGTTGCAAAGGTTGTCTACGGTATTTTTTAAACCATTATTAAACATATCGCCAACCATGGTCATCCCACTACGCATCCATTGACCACCACCACCTAATTCTTGGCAGTTAAATTGCGCCATGCTACCAGATCCGTTATTCACTGCGATTAGCATGTGCACGACAGCATCGTAACTAAGATTGTATTTGCAACAAAGGCTATTAACCAATTGTTGGCCGCTTTGAGTAAGGTTTTGCATACATTTCTCCCTAAATAAGTTAATTAACGGAGAGCTGTTCAGCTTCGTGTGTTGGCAGGTTCCGTGGTGTGTGCAGTCTATCATAATGATGATGAACTAAATGCGACTTAATTGTTTATTTTTCGAACAATCTAAATTGACTCTATAATCTCTAAATTAGAAGGGAATATGATGTTTATAAACATGAAAGAGAAGCGGACGGATAAAAAATAACCCCGGCACCTTTAGCTGGTGACGAGGCTATTTATTTGTCATTATCTTACTGTAAATAAAAACTTAAAGAGTGAAAAGGCGGTCGCCGTCTTCATCTTTAATACGAGTCGGTAGACCCATTTCGTTCAACAAACCTAAGAAAGGTTTTGGATCTAGTTGCTCTACGTTACGCATTTCTTTTGCGTCCCAAGTGCCATTAGCAACAAGGATTGCTGCTGCAACAGGTGGCACGCCAGCAGTATAAGAAATACCTTGGCTGCCCACTTCGTTATAAGCGTCTTTATGATCTGCCACGTTGTAGATAAATACTTCTTTGTCTTTGCCGTCTTTTTTACCTTTAACCACATCACCAATACAGGTTTTACCTGTGTAATTTGGTGCAAGTGAAGAAGGATCAGGAAGAACCGCTTTAACCACTTTCAATGGAATAACTTCTAAACCTTCAGCTGTTTTAACCGGTTGCTCAGATAGCAAACCTAGGCTTTTCAATACAGTGAAAACATTAATGTAATGTTCACCAAAGCCCATCCAGAAACGTACATTTGGCACATCTAAGTTCTGAGACAAAGAATGTACTTCGTCATGGCCAGTCATGTAAGTTGTTTGCGATCCGACAACAGGCAGTTCGTCTGTACGGCTAACTTCAAACATTTTATTTTCTTGCCATGCACTTTTTTGCCAAGAGTAAACGCGACCGGTGAATTCACGGAAGTTAATCTCTGGGTCAAAGTTAGTGGCGAAGTATTTACCATGGCTACCAGCGTTCACGTCGATAATGTCGATAGAATCAACGGAGTCTAAATAGTGGTTGTAAGCCAATGCTGCATAGGCATTTACAACGCCCGGATCAAAGCCCACACCTAATATAGCGGTAATGCCTTTTTCTTTGCAGGCGTCACGGCGTTTCCACTCATAGTTAGCGTACCACGGTGGGGTTTCGCAAATTTTGTTTGGATCTTCATGAATAGCGGTATCCAAATAAGCCGCACCTGTTTCCATACAGGCTTCTAATACAGACATGTTAACGAAGGCTGAACCGACGTTGATCACGATTTCTGACTCTGTTTCTTTAATCAATTTAATGGTTGCTGGCACATCAAGAGCGTTGAGGGAGAATGCCTGAATGCGTCCCTCAATTTTCATGCTGCCTTTGTCGAGGACACTGGCTACAATATCGTCGCATTTCGCTACGCTACGTGAAGCAATTGCAATATTGCCCAGTGTGTCGTTGTGTTGGGCGCATTTGTGGGCTACAACACGAGCCACGCCTCCGCCGCCAATGATTAATACATTTTTTTTCATCGTTAGGTTATCTCCAAAGTTTTAGTATGAGCAAAATCATGAAAGATTCTGCTCAAAGTCGTTATAATCAAATTCCCTTACAAGTTCAATATCGCCATTCAATTGGCGAACCGCAATAGACGGCATTTTCACACCGTTAAACCAGTTCTTTTTCACCATGGTGTAACCCGCTGCGTCCTGAAAAGACAAACGGTCACCCACTTTTAATGCTTTATCAAATTTAAACTCGCCAAAAATATCGCCAGCCAAACACGATTTACCACATACCATGTATTCATGGTCACCGTTAGACGGCAGCATTTTTGCATTTTCACGATAAATTAATAAATCTAACATGTGTGCTTCAATAGAGCTGTCTACCACGGCCAAGTTTTTACCGTTAAATAACGTGTCTAATACCGTTACTTCCAGAGTAGTACTGTTGGTGATCGACGCTTCACCTGGTTCTAAATACACCTGTATATCGTACTTTTCAGCGAAGGCTTTGAGGCGTTGGCAAAATTGATCAATAGGGTAGTCATCACCTGTAAAGTGAATACCACCACCAAGACTGATCCATTTTACTTGTTGAATAAGGTGGCCAAAGCGTTCCTCTATTAAGGTTAGCATCTCATCAAAACGATCAAAGTCACCATTTTCACAATTATTGTGAAACATGAAACCTGAAATATCATGGATGATGGTTGCTATTTTTTCTGGGTCCCATTCACCAAGGCGGCTAAAAGGACGCGCAGGATCGGCAATCAGAAATTCAGACGTACTCACTTGAGGGTTTACACGTAAGCCACGAGCTTTTCCTTCGCTAGTATTTTTAAAGCGAGTGAGCTGACCAATCGAGTTGAAAATGATTTTGTCGGAATGTTCTAGTACTTCCGCTATTTCATCATCCGAATAAGCTACACTGTACGCGTGAGTTTCTCCTTGGAACTTGGTTTTGCCTAGTTTTACTTCATACAAAGAAGAGGACGTTGTTCCGTCCATGTATTCCTGCATAAGGTCAAACACAGACCAAGTCGCAAAGCATTTAAGAGCGAGCAAAGACTTAGCGCCAGATTGTTCGCGTACATACGCAATCTTCTTTAAGTTCTTTAAAAGAGCTGCTTTGTCGATGAGATAATAAGGAGTCTTAATCATGGCAATTTGCCCGCTAGTGAAAACGCGTATTCTAGAGCAAAGAAGGGTGTTTTTTCTAGCTAAAATAAAGCCAGAACAGAAGAAACTGAACAACTTTACGACACTCGTAATAAGTTGACGTTTTGTTGATATCCTAATCCATGACTTTTAAGTCAATCGGTTATGGGTATATTGAATAAATTATGTATTTTAATAATGAGTCTTTTTGTATCTATAAATGGATTAGCGAAAGAAGCTCGCATATATGATGGAGAGTACTTATTCAAGCATCGCTTCGCAGAACAACCAAACATGGAGAATATTAACCTGATAGCGATTCTTTCAGAAATCACCTTTTTAAGCATTCCGATCATTTTTTATAAAGCTTTAAACCGTAAAAATAAAAAGTAGTCCGTTGCTAGAAAGTAACTTTTTTTGAATGCCTTAATCATTAGGTAGAAAATGAGTATTTCTAATAAAATGCACCATACAGCTATTTTTCAAGTGTTGCTTTTATTTGATTTTTTCATCTCATACATGCGCTGGTCTGCTACAGATATCCAGTCATAGTCAGTGCTGATTTCACTTCGTTTTGCGATACCGTAACTAGCGCCAATCTTACTAAAACCTTCATTTTTTGTTTGCTGTATGGCGTTATGCATCCATTGTTCTATTGTGTCTATTGGTACATCATGATCAATTAAAATAGCAAATTCATCACCGCCAATTCTAAACAGTTCTGCTTGCTGTGTGGATAATACGTTTTTCATTTGTTCGGCATAGTTTTTTATCAGTTCATCGCCTTTCTGATGTCCATAGTGGTCATTGTAGTGCTTTAAACTGTCTATATCGGCAATGATCAATAGAGTGTATGACGGATTATTCAATGCTTGTAAAAATGCATGACGATTGCCTAATTTTGTTAGTTGGTCACTAACGGCCATCTCGTGTAATTGATGACTTCTCCGGCGCAATTGCAAGAGCATGATAAAAATAGTCGTCACTATGATAAGCAGAATAAGAGCGGCCCACATAAAGACATGATTTTTTAGTTGTGTTCGGTTTTCGTTCGCTTTTGCTAAAGCCAGTTGTGCTTTGGACAAAATTTGCTGTTGTTCGAGTCGTAGATTTTCTTGGTGGAGCTCTAAATTAGCGATAGTAATTTGGTTGATCCGTTCATGCTCTTCAATATAAGCATTATGGTATAGGCGGAAATAATTGAGAGCAACTTGGTGCTTACCTAATTGTTCGAGTACTTCAGTATAATCCAAATAAGCATTTATAGGAGCTCCTTGGCGAATGTCTGAAGGAGAGTCCATAGCTTTTCTTAAGAGTGTTTCTGCACTTTCCATATTTCCAAAGTAAGCTTGTAAAAAACCAAGGTGTCGAGAAGCATCTTTTAAGTAATCTTTATTACCAATCTCTTGGGCGAGTGTGTAGGTGTCTTTTGCTAAGGTAAGAGCTTCTTTCAGTTTTCCTAAATCACGTAACACTTCAATGTGCACAAGGCAGAAGTATAAAAAATAGTCTTGTCTGGGGTCTACAGGATTTGCTAAATAGTTGGAAATTACTTTCATGGCGTCTTCTGGTCGCTGTTGCTGTTCTAGCGCAGATGCCAATATCGCGTTTAGGTAACTAATGGCGTCAACTCGCCCCTCAGGTATGGTATTAAGGGCTTTGTAAGCGTATTGCTCTGCTTTTACATAATCTCTAGCATGTAAAAAAGCTTCGCCTAAAATAATATTTATGACAAAAATAGAAGGATGGTTTTCATCTACTTCTTTGAACCATTTTTCTGCCTGATAAAAGTATGGTAAGGCTTCTGCCACAAGTTTTTGGCGTACTAATAGTTGACCATAAATGTGGTAAAGATTGGCTTGAGTTACTTTGCTGTCATTAGTCGTAGGTGTCCAAGTTTTTATTGCTTCGAGCTCTTGCTCGAGCATATTTTTTGCTATTAAAAATTCGGTAAAAAACATCAGGTCATAGCTTATGATCATCATCCATCTAAAGCGCACGTTTTTTTGCATGGCCTTAGCTACATCGCTGTTGAGCCACTTGGCCACATTTTGTGTCGCTGTTGTTTGTTTCGTTTCTCGTAATAATAGGCTGATTTTGGCACTGATCGGAGTGTAATCCGCTTCTGATAACGAGTCTGTATTCGCAATAAAAATAGATAACTTATTATTAATAGAGACGTTATCACCTGAATAGAGTGCCTCTTTAATGTGCTCAATAGACGGTTCTAAGCTCTCTGCATTTGCAATGGATGTAAAATGCCACAGCAAAAAAATGAAGCTGTAGCTTATAATGAATTTTGGCTTTTTTCTTTTAGTTGAGAGCATAAAGATAGAGTCACCTGAGAGTGATTTAATTTATTATGTACTTTAAGTAAACGTGTTTGAAAACGTATATAAATATTCTTGTATGCATTGGATTTGACTCTAACAAGCCAATATTAAAATACCCTAATAAATAAACCCTGTAAGATCAATGATCTTATTGTAAACAGTCTTAACCTATGTTCCATTTGAGCAATGTTGTTCTTCTCAATCGATTTTTTAGAACCTGTTTCAACTTATATGGTCATATAGAGAGATTTGCCATTATAGAAAAAGCGGAATAGGTTAACCTCTCGTCTGTTTCATTCTATAATCCGCGGCAATTACACAGCCCTTTTGGCTGTGAGTAGCTTTTTTAGATACAAGGAAAATCTTTGCATGTTGATTTTGGTAGTAGGGTTAGCTATTTTTTTTGCCGTACATTGTGTTCGCTTATTTATTCCTGACTGGCGGAAAATGGTAGTAACAAAAGCAGGTTTGATGAGTTGGCGTGTCCGTTTTGGCATGTTGTCTCTACTGTCTATTGGTTTTATTTTTATGGGCTACGGCCAAGCTCGGTTAGCGCCTGTTTGGTTGTGGTTTCCGCCTGTGTTTATGCCACATATCACCAGCTTAATTATGTTCGTTGCCTTATTTTTCTTTTGCTCAGCTGTGGTACCAAAAACTACATTAAGAAGAGTGACAGGTTATCCTTTATATCTTGCGGTTAAGTTGTGGGCTTTTGCCCATTTACTGAGTAACGGTAATTTAGCTGACGTACTTTTATTTGGTAGTTTCTTAATTTGGGCAATTGCTAGTTATGCTGTTTTTCGCCGCCGTGACAGAAAAGCAGGCGTGAAAGCCGAAGAATCTAATATTCGATTTGACCTTATCGCTCTTGGATTCACTTTCGTGTCTTGGTTTGCCATTGTTTTGTTTTTCCATAAAGCAGTGATTGGTGTGTCCCCTTTAGTTTAAGTATTAGAGTTGCTCTTTTTATAGCTTACATAACTGTTTGATACTGTTGGCTGACAGCAATATAAGTGGTGCGTTATTGCCCGTGCCCTTTGTTTATAAATTATTAATATAGGTACAGGATAAAATGATTTGCGGTTTCGATTATGGGACATCCAACTGTGCACTTGGTTTGTCACAAGGTGCTGATGTTCGCCTTATTCCCTTGGAAGGGCAGCATACTTTTTTACCTTCCACTTTATACGCGCTAGATCGAGATCTGATCACCGAATTCGTTGGTAAAAACATCGCAGTAGGAGACACGCGTCAAGCTTTTGTATCCTCTCGTCAGAATGTACTGGCTCGTGCACAGAGAGCACGAAGAGAAGAAGATATTGACGACAATGACCAAACGTTGTTTTTTGGACGGGCTGCGTTTGAAGAATACTTTCAATGGCCTGAAGATGGCTATTTCGTCAAATCCCCAAAATCCTTTTTAGGTGCAACAGGGCTCCGTGCAGAGCACATCAATTTCTTTGAAGATCTTGTCGCTGCGATGATGCAAAACATCAAACAGAGAGCAGAAAACCAGCTTGGAGTGGAAGTCACACACACTGTCATTGGTCGACCTGTGAACTTTCAAGGAATTGATTCAGAAACCAGTAATCGTCAAGCATTAGACATATTAACGGCGGCGGGTAAGCGTGCGGGCTTCAAAGAGATTGAATTTTTATACGAACCTATTGCTGCTGGTTTGGATTTTGAGACAAAGCTAACAGAAGATAAAACGGTATTGGTAGTTGATATCGGTGGTGGTACAACCGACTGCGCCATGGTACGAATGGGTCCAGATTACGTAGGTAAAGAAGATCGCTATGCGGACTTTTTAGGACACACAGGTGAGCGAGTCGGTGGTAATGATCTGGACATTCGTATTGCTGGTAAACACTTAATGCCTTTGTTCGGTATGGATGCATTGCTCAAAAATGGATTGCCAATGCCTACGCAAATGTATTGGAATGCTATTACCACAAATGATGTCTCGGCTATCGCTACGTTTAATGGAATGGAAACTAAGCGTCAGATAGATCAATTACGTTTGGACGCCGCTGAGCCCAAATTAGTCGACCGTTTTTTACGTATGCGCGCAGAAAAACATAACTATCATATTGTGCGAAATGCGGAAGAAGCTAAAATTGCCTTGTCAGATACCCTAAACCATAAAGTATTAATGGATTACATCGAAGCGGGGTTATCGCAAGATATTAGTCGTGACGGCCTAGCAAAATCTATCGAACCACCGTTGGAAAAAATGCTGAAATTAATGATGGATGCTATTGAGCAGGCAGGAGAGCAACCAGACTTAATTTACATGACCGGTGGTTCAGCAAAATCTCCAGTAATTCGTGATGCGATTCAAAAACGTATTGGTGATGTGCCAGTATTAGATGGAGACCATTTTGGAAGCGTAGCAGCAGGCTTGACCGTTTGGGCTGAGCGTATTTTTAGATAAATCGTTGTGCAAATACCTTATTTTATTGAATAAGGTACTTTGTTCAAAAATTGATAATTTATTCTGAAGGTGCTTTTTTAGGTTTTCCGTATAGCCAACCTTGGTGATACTGTATTTCGGTTTTATCCAATTTTAACTTATCAGCGTCATCTTCTACACCTTCTATAATGCAAGGTGTTTCTAACGTATTAAAAATCTTCACAAATGATTGAAAGAAGGCGTCATTTTTAAACCGTAAAACACTTTTATCAATTTTAATAAAATCAAACTCAAATTCAAAAATATAAGAAAAATTTGAAAAACCAGAACCAAAATCATCAAGTGCGAAACGATACTCAAGATTTCTTAACTGTCGTATAGAATCCTTTACTTTTTCTCGGTGTTTGAAGAGATCTTCATCTTCAGTAATTTCGATAATAATTTCTCTTCTAGATACGATCGCTATTTTAGATAAATAAGTGACCATTCTGTCATCTGTAAGATGTCTTGCAGATAAATTCACTTGAAAGTTTTGACAGTCGAAACGTTCTTTTTCTTCTTCTAATTTTTCAAATTGTCTTAATGTATGTTCAACATGAAGATTATAACGTTTTATGTCTTTTATGATGTTAATTGCGTTATCTTGTCCTTTGCACCGTGTGAAAATTTCGTATGAAAAAATAGTATTTTTTTCTGTGTCTATGATGGGTTGATACACATTGAAAAAAACATCCGTCAGTATTTTTCTTTTAAGACTTGCTTTGTTGAAGGAAAACACTAAATAAGGAATGATAATAAAATAGAATAGCGAAAAAGAAAGTAAGAAAATTGAGAAGTAAAAAAGGTTAGAAGCCTTGATGTATTCTTGAGATTGATAAGTATAAAAAATATTGGATACAAACTTTGATTGTATCTCGTTTTCATATGGTTTCAGTTTACCTTCACTTTTTGGCGAAGATGAAATCTGGATGTTTTGTAAAAGGTTTCTGACAGAAGATTGTTTGATTAACATGTTGAATTCGTAATCATCTGTCGTTTTCTTAATGACAGATATTCTTTCACCGTAGAAATTCGATGTGTGTGGCCCTGAGAGTAAAAAACCTTCATGAGACACTGGTTTTTTAACACTAAAATTCTTTTTCCCCCAAGAGGTACAAATGGCGTTTCCATTACGATCAATAATGCCTATCTCTATTGCACCATCAGTATTGAAGATCGACTTTCGCATAAAATTAAGCAGGGCATTTGAACATTTTCCATCATATAAAAAAGAGGTTTGTTCAAGAATTAAAGTCATGGAAGCAAACACATTTTCTATGAAAAAAAACTGTTTGTTATTTTGTTCTATTAACTGTTCTGATCTTTGATGTGATAGCCGGCCGCTCTCCGTTTCCCCTAGTAAAAAAGAAAATAAAAAAGCGCCTAATAGGCTTACAATAAAAACTTTCATTTTTCTAAAGAACATCATTCAATCCATAAGGAAAAGGCCTAGAAATTCTATACTAATAACAACTAAATAAAATTTTCTGTTTGTAAGAAAATGTATTTACGTAAAGGCATTTTTTTAAAGTAGACTAAATACATGGATCTATTATGCTTTTCTCAATTATATGAACTTAACTTATTAGCAGCACATGTCTAATACATCTTAGTTGCTTAAATATGGCTTTAAACGTACGATTCTACATTCTAATAATGGCGTATAACAATGCTGCTATTGAGTTCTTGTAAAGGTGCCAGTTTGACTGGTGAAACTGGGAAATAGGTGAGTTTTTAAAAATCGTAACAAAGCCTATGCTGCCCCCGCAACGGTGAATAAATGTGTCTATTAGCAGCATATTTATAAGTCCGGAGACCGGCCTTTATTAATCACGATTCTTCGTTACTAAACTAGGTAGAAGAACCGCTAATTTGAATCATACGGGTGAGTATGAATCCTATTTTGGAGATACATTATGCATATTGAACCAGGCCTCGTTGATGGCGCAAAAATTGTTTTGAGTTATGCAACAGCTTTAGGGGCTTTAGGGTTATCAGCAAAAGCGTCTATCGGTATGATCAAAAAAGACGGTTTACTGTCTTTAATCGGACGTAGCTCGTTAACTACCTTGTTGGTGTTTATTTTCTTTCAAGTGATGCCTCATCATGCTGTTGGCGTGTCGGAAGTTCACTTTATTCTAGGTTCAACTCTATTTCTAATGTTTGGGCCAGCCGCAGCTTCCATTGGTTTAATATCAGGGTTACTAATTCAAGGTGTGCTGTTTGCACCAATTGACCTTCCTCAATATGGTATGAACGTCACAACCTTACTATTACCTTTGTTTGCGATGTCAGCTTTGTCTCGCCGTATCATTGCGGAAAACACTGCCTATGTGGATATTACGTATCAGCAAGCATTAAAACTGTCTTTGACTTACCAAGGCGGAATTATTGCTTGGGTGGCGTTTTGGGTATTTTACGGACAAGGTTTCGGCGCCGAAAATATGAGCTCTGTTGCTACCTTTGGTTTGGCTTACTTGAGCGTTGTATTGATTGAGCCAGTTTTGGATCTTGCAGTGCTTGCCGGGGCAAAAAGCTTGAATCGTTTTAAGCATTCTTCATTACTTGAAACACGCTTATTTAATTGATCTAAAAATACGTTTTACTTTGTTTTATATGTTTAAAAAAACGGCAGAGTGGTTTGACCGCTTGGCCGTTTTTTTTATGCTACAGACATGCCATCTCTGGCAATGATAATACCATCAGGGAGGCTTGCTTCGTTTTCTATTAACCAACAATCCAGCCTGTGGCTAATGTGAGTCAGTATCATGCTTTTCGGTTTTAATGTGTTGTAGACCCATAAAGCGAGGTTGATGTCATTATGGTTTCTTGGCGCGGATGGCATAGGTGGTTCTGAGCAATCCAATATCAAACAGTCTAAGGCTCTGTTGGCTAAAAAAGTATGGGTGGTATCGGGCAATCCCACTGTGTCCGTGAGGTACGCCAAAGTGAAGTTGTTTTTTTCAATTAAGTAGCCTAACGTGATTTTGGAATGGAAAAGCGGCAATGGTGTAATCGAAAAATCGTCAAATTCAACCTTATTGAAAGGCACAAACGGTGTTTGAAAATCGAGCACGCCTGAATGCTTATAAAGATCATCTGTTCCTTTTTCGTCATCAGGGCGAAATACAGGGATCTTCTCTGGTCGTTCTGACCATCGTAAATGAAACAAGCCTTGAACGTGATCCATGTGAAAGTGAGTTAAAACAATACGTTGAATTTCATCAAACTCATAACGTTCTGCCAAGTCAGTAAAACCCGCATCGATGAGTGTCACACCTCGCTCCGTTCGAATTTCAAGACTGCAAGGTCCACGTCGAAATGACACATCTTGCTTTGCACGTTCACAAGCCACGCAATGGCAACCCCAAACAGGCACTTGTCCTGCGTTACCAGAGCCTAGAATTCGAATGTCCAACATATATTTGCCTTTTTATTAGATTGTCAATGGACGAATTAGAGCGTGGGATGAACATTTTAGAATGGCAGATTACATTATTATTATGACAGTTATTGTGTATTAAAATTCCCTTCTTATGCACCGTAATGGAAGAGTGCTTCTTTTTTGAGCTTTATATACTGAAATATAAACAGAATATACTTTCACCGATTATGCTTTATGTATTAAGAGGCACTGTAGTGCAGTAGTGTTTCCCCTTCATTTTCTAATAAATCTCTTTATTTATATAAACCTCATTATTTGATTTTATTGGCATCCATATTGCTATGACTCTTACTCTTAATGGCTCAAGGCGAAGAGTTGCAAGGTTGTTTACGGCCTGTAAATCTGATTTTGTATTTTCATGGTGTGTTTTAGTTAACGAAGAGGTGATCAGTAATGAATAACAGGGTATCTGGTGTATTTAAAAAGAGTGCTGCTTTGGCGATGCTTAGCTTTGGTTTATTTCCTTATCAAGCTTTCTCAGCTGAATTTGAAGCTCGTATAGGGCACTTAGAATCTGCTCAGCAACCTCGTCACCAAGCTCTATTAAAAGTGGCGTCTCTTGTTAGCGAAAGAACGTCTGGCGCTGTAGATCTAACCTTTTTTCCATCATCTCAATTAGGCACACAAAGGCAAATGACTGAGGGTACACAGTTGGGTGTTATTCAAGGTACTGTTTCACCTGCTGCTTTTTTAGGCGGGTTTAACAAAGTGGTATCTGTACTGGATATTCCTTATTTATATCCAACGAATCGAGAGCTTAGTACAAAAATACGCAGTAGTGAATTTGGCCAAGCGATTTTAGAAAGCTTTGAAGGAACTGGTACTAAAGCCATCGCACTATGGCCTAATGGACGTAAAAACTTCACTTCGAATGAGCCTTTAGAAAATGCAAAAGATTTTAATGATCAGCGCTTTAGAGTAATGAATTCAAAGGTACTGATTGCTCAGTTTAATGCGTTGGGCTCATCTGCTTTACCGCTCCCTTTTGGTGAGCTGTATACATCACTTCAAACGGGTGTTGTGGATGGTGAAGAAAATCCTTTAGATACTATTTTCCGAATGAAATTTCATGAAGTTCAAAAGTATTTAGTCATTTCAGAACATGGAGCAATGGAGGATATCGTTTTATTTAATAGCATGTGGTGGAATTCCTTACCTAAAAAATATCAAGAGGCCATTACCACAGCATTCAACGAAGTCATTCCTGAATTAGAGCGTAATAAAGATAGTTCAGTTGAAAATGCATTAGCGGAAATTAAAAAATCCGATATATCAATTAAGACGCTTAACGAAGCTGAACGTACTGAATTACGTGATATTATGTATCCAAAAGCGAAAGCGGCTTACCTATCTTTTGCAGGTGAAAAAGGTGAGGAACTATTAACACTTTATGAGAAGGCTTATCAATCTTATAAATAAATAATTTAAGAATGGCTTCAGTTTTTGAGGTCATTCTTAATCTTGGTGTAAGTATGGAAAATATCTCCATGATGATAGTGGATAAAGCAAAGAAAATAGAAAAATTTATAATAGTGTCGGTTTTTTTATTAATGATTTTTTTGTTTTCTTTCGGTGTTTTAGTAAGAGAGTTTCCAATTCAGGTAGTAAATTATTTTTCTTGGATTGAAGAGATAGTAAAAATAATGAATATTTTTCTTGTTTTTATTACTTTGGGTTTAGCGTTAGAAAAAGGAAAGCACGTTAAAATCCCTATTTTACTTAATAAGCTTAGTTTTAGAACCAGATTTATATTGATGAAAGTAATCGATTTTTCTGGCTTTTCTTTTACTCTATATTTGTTTTTTTTGAGTATAGAGCTAATGTCTTTGGTTTTAAAAAGTGGTCAGGTAAGTCCTGTACTTAATGTCTCTATGTCGATTATATATTTAGCTCCTACCATTGGTTTTCTTTCAATTTCCATTCGATATTTTATGAGTTTTTTTGGCTATTTAGATCGTTTTTCTAATAAGTAGATCTAGTTTGAAAAATAAAATTTCTGTTCTTAAAAAGGCTTATTCATGATTTTTTTAATCATTCTAGTTTCTGCTTTATTGATGATATTCAGCTTTGAAATGCTTTTAGTATTGGGTATACCTACTTTCTTAGCCAAAGAGGCTTTTTTTGGTGGTGTTCCAGATATTGCTCTTATTCAAAAATTAGTGGCTGGTATTGATCATACAACGTTATTGGCAATCCCATTTTTTATCTTTGCTGCTCACATTATGTCGTCAGGGAAAATAGCCTCAAAGCTTACGACTCTGGTGAAGCTTATCTTTGGTCATCGTCATGGAGGCATGGGACTCACGGCCGTTGGTAGCTCAATGGCTTTTGGGTCTGTTTCCGGCTCGGCTCCCGCAACCGTTGCGGCTCTTGGGAAATTGCTGTACCCAGAGTTACTTAAAGCGGGCTATCGCAAATCATTTAGCCTCGGGTTAATTGTTTCCAGTTCTGAAACAGCATTATTAATTCCACCTAGCATTACGCTCATCATTTACGGCTGGATGACGGGGACGTCTGTAACTGGACTGTTTGTTGGTGGTTTGTCTGTTGGTGTGGTGTTGGGTTTAGCTTTTGCACTTCTCGTTTTTTGGGAAGCGAAAGTGTCTAAAATAGTTAAACCACCAAAACCAGATCTTAGTGTTGTTCTTAATGAGCTCAAAGGTTCTATATGGGCTCTTGGTATGCCTGTGTTAATTTTAGGCGGTATTTACTCTGGCCTTTTTACGGCTACAGAAGCAGCCGCTGTTAGCGTTATTTATGCGATTTTTGTAGAAGGTGTTATATATCGTGGACTTACTTTTAAAAAGCTGTACGACATTGCTGAGCAGAGTGCGATAGCCACATCTATTATTTTTATTCTTTTAGCCTTCGGTGGAATGCTTTCTTTCTTTGTTACGCTTGCGCAAGTGCCCGATACCATTAGTCATTGGGTTGTCGATTTTGGCGCTGGTCCCATATTATTTTTGTTCATCGTGAATATTGTATTTCTTATTGCGGGAATGTTTATTGATCCTAATTCGGCATTACTGATTTTAGTCCCTCCGCTTTACCCTGTTGCTGTCGGTTTAGGCATTGACCCTATTCATTTTGGTTTAATCGTAACGTTAAATATTTGTATTGGAATGATCACTCCGCCATTTGGCTTAGATATATTTGTTGCTTCTTCTACTTTAGATGTTCCTGTTACTGACATTATTAAAGGTATCTGGCCTTTTATAGCGATTAATTTAGCGGTTTTGGCTCTGATTACTTATGTATCAGAGATTTCTATTTTTCTTCCCAATTTAATTTTGTAATGGTAATTGCTTGTCAGTTTTATGAGCAATCGTATTGCGAAGTCTTAATCTTTTTTACGCTTAACCAGTGAATTAATGAAGACAATAAGCTGTTGAATCACGTCATCAATTTGAGCGTTATTATGAATAACATGGCATTGATTCAATATAACGCTATTTGTGGTCAGGGAATCTCTAGTTCGTGCTAATCGTGCTTCAATATCAGCCAACGATTCACGACCTCTAGCGATCAGTCGCTGACGAAGTGTCACTTCATCAACATGGATCAAAACAGGCACCAAATTTTTACCGTAAAGGCTCATGGCTATCGGCAAATATTCTCGTGATCCATTAATGATGATGTTTTGACCTTCAGCGAGCCAAAGGTCTATTTCTCGGCCTATACCATAATACAAACCATTGGCTTGCCAATGTAGGGCAAATAGACCAATTTGTTGGCGATGCAGAAATTCCCCTTTGCTTAGTTCAATATGGTTTTCGTTGCCAGATTGCCAATCGCGACAGATATAGCGATGAGCAATTATAATGTCAGTCGACAATGACGATTCCGTATTTAGCCACAGGCGCAGACCTGACAAGATGGAATCCTTGCCACTGCCAGATGCGCCGATGAGATAAATGATTTTACCCATAGTATTTTCCTTAACTAGAATGCTCGTTGACCGTTTTTCCATACTTGCTCTATGTGAACATGGTCTTCTTCCAAGGTACTCCAAATTAAGTCAGCTTTTTTACCGACCGCTATTTCCCCACGATCATTTAAACCAACGGCTTTGGCTGGATTTAAGCTAACCAGCGCCATGGCTTTAGGAATATCGTAGTCGTTGCTTTCTAGTTGAGCGATTTTAAACGCAGCTTCTAATAAGCTAGCAGGGTAGTAATCACTGGATAATATGTCTAATACACCCGCCGCCGCTAATTCGTGTGCTGCAATGTTGCCTGAGTGAGAACCGCCGCGAACGACATTTGGCGCGCCCATTAATACGCTCATGCCTTTGCTATGTGCTGCGATTGCGGCTTCAGCTGTCGTTGGGAACTCTGCGATCACCATGCTGAAGTCATGAGATTCTTCCACATGCGCTAAAGTGGCATCATCATGGCTTGCCAATGGAATGTTTAATTTGTGGCAAGTATTGCTGATGGCTTCTCGAAAGGGGGCGCTGTAGAGCGCACTGGCGTCAGTTTGGCGAGTTATAAAAGCTTCCATTTCGTCATGAGAGAGTTTGTATTTACCTTGGTAATACTCGCGGTATTTGTCTATTTTTGCGAACTGACGTTGGCCTGGTGAGTGATCCATAATAGACACAAGTTGTACCGATGTTTGCTCAAGCAGTGAATGGAAGTTATTCAATGTGTCTTTGTGGCTTACTTCACAACGCAAATGCAAATAGTGATCGGCACGGGTTAAACCTCGGTCACGGGAATCATTTAATGCGTCAACCATGCGGCTTAAATTATTCAGGCGTTCGCTGCCTTCCACTACATCACCTACTGAAATAGCATCAAAAACAGACGTAATGCCCGCGCTGACCATTTGTGCATCATGGACTTTAAATGCCTGAATAGCAGGCCAAGTGACGCCAGGTCTTGGGGTGAAATGTTTTTCCATATTATCGGTATGAAGCTCTATCATACCCGCTGTGATATAGCCGTTTTGGCAATCAATGGCATTCGCTAAAGACACATTGCCATGGTCGATCTTTTCGATAACACCGTCCTTGATAACGAGAGTACCTTTGATTATTTCATCGGCTAAGACGATTTGTGCATTGGTTAAAATCATTACTACTTCCTCAAGCTTAGTTGATTGATGATGTTGGGTTGTTGGCAGTGGTATTAACAGAGAAAACATGGTCCGCGACGGCTTTACGGACTTGGGCATCATGGAAAATCCCTACAATAGCGGTGCCTTTTGCAAGCGCATCTTTGATGAGTTGAACAACCACGTCAGTGTTTTTTTGATCCAAAGAAGCCGTTGGCTCATCCAGTAGAAGAATTGGGTAATCTTGTATAAAACCACGGGCAATATTCACCCTTTGTTGTTCGCCACCGGAAAACGTACTTGGCGGTAATGACCACAAACGTTCTGGAATGTTGAGTTGTTGTAGTAAATGCGTTGCTTTTTCTGTAGCTACATCATCTGACACGCCACGTTCCTTCAGTGGTTGTTTCACCACGTCTAAAGTAGACACTCTTGGAATAACGCGTAGAAATTGGCTAACGTAGCCAATAGTGTGACGTCTTACATCGAGCAGCTGGTGACTGCTTGCTGTGGCTAAATCCAGCATGTTGTTTTGGTGATGAACATAAATCGAACCAGAACTTGGTAGATAGTTGGCGTATAAAGAACGTAATAACGTGCTTTTTCCTGAGCCGCTTTCACCGTGTAGAACTGTACATTGTCCGGCGAAAATTTTAAGATCAATCTTATTTAAAATAGGCAGCTGTATGCCTCCCTGATTGTGCAGGGTGAAGGTCTTACTCAGCTGTTCAACATGAATCATGGTAGTCATATTTCAATACCTTACTGTTTTGGTGGCCAACACATTACGAAAGCCAATTAGGTCGTAAATTAAGGTGTTAACACGGAAGACACGAGTAGCTGAGTGTAGGCGTGTTGAGGGTCATCGAGGACTTGGTCTGTTAAGCCTGTTTCGACGATTCTGCCGTGTCGCATGACAATTAAGCGTTGAGCCAGTAAGCGAGCCACAGCAAGGTCATGGGTGACGATGACCACAGCCAGATTCATCTCAGTAACCAAGGTTCGTAACAAATCTAACAAGCGCGCTTGAACCGATACATCTAATCCGCCTGTTGGTTCATCCATGAATACCACGCGCGGATGAGTCACCAAGTTACGGGCTATTTGTAGGCGTTGTTGCATACCACCGGAATAGGTAGAAGGTTTGTCATCAATGCGGCTAACGTCCAGTTCTACGTCTTCCATCCACTTCAAACCTTTATCGCGAATCTTGCCGTAATGACGTTCGCCAACAGCCATTAAACGTTCGCCAATATTGGCACCAGCAGATACACCCATACGTAAACCGTCGCGGGCGTGTTGATGCACAACCCCCCATTCGGTTCGAAGTAAATAACGACGTTCTGTTTCAGACAATTGGTAAAGGTTGAGCCAGTTATTTTCACGATTCAGGTATAGAATCTCGCCAGCATTCGGAGCGAGACGCGCAGATAAACTGGTCAATAATGTCGATTTACCAGACCCAGATTCACCCACAATACCTAAGACTTCACCTGGATAAAGTTCAAAGCTGATGTCTTCACAGCCTTTGCCGGGCGCGTACAGTTTTGTCAGCTTATTTACCTTTAATAGCGGTTCGTTTGAGTCCGTGTGATTTGACGGTTTGTGTTCAGACATTTTTTGATTAAGCATGAGGAACTCCTCCCGCTTGGGCTTCGTTTTTAGCAACCTGCTGTTGGCAGTAATCCGTATCAGAGCAGAGGTAACTGCGCGTGCCTTGGTCATCGATAATGACTTCATCTAAGAAACTATGGCGGGAACCACAAATGGCACAGCTTTCTTCCCATGTTTGAATTTCGAAAGGGTGATCTTCAAAGTCCAAGCTTTCTACTTTTGTAAAAGGTGGAATTGCATAGATACGTTTTTCTCGTCCTGCGCCAAACAGTTGTAGCGCAGGCATTTGATGCATTTTGGGATTGTCGAATTTAGGAATCGGTGACGGGTCCATAATGTATCTATCGTTAACACGAACAGGGTAAGCGTAGGTGGTCGCGATGTGGCCAAAATGGGCGATGTCTTCATAGAGTTTGACGTGCATGACACCATAATCTTCTAATGCGTGCATTTTTCGCGTTTCAA
Organism: Marinomonas colpomeniae; assembly: GCF_014803385.1. GTDB lineage: Bacteria > Pseudomonadota > Gammaproteobacteria > Pseudomonadales > Marinomonadaceae > Marinomonas > Marinomonas colpomeniae. The sequence goes on from NZ_JACYFC010000003.1 coordinate 89,471, forward strand.
CTTCGCTTGGTTCAATGAAGCGTAGAGGTTCAGGAATGGGCACCTGATAAATCAATATTTGATCGGCTTTTAACGCGGTTTCAGGAATACGGTGACGGGTTTGGATTAGGCTGGCTTCTACGGTTTTTTCCGTTGTTTGTACGCCAGTTAATTCTTTGAAAAACGCCCGAATGCTAACCGCGTTGGTGGTATCGTCTGCACCTTGATCAATGACTTTAAGCACATCACTTTCACCGATTACGGCTGCTGTGAGCTGAATGCCGCCCGTTCCCCAACCGTATGGCATGGGCATTTCGCGTCCACCAAAAGGCACTTGATAGCCCGGAATAGCGACGGCTTTGAGCAAGGCTCGACGAATCATGCGTTTGGTTTGTTCATCAAGATAAGCGAAGTTGTAACCGTCTTTGATTGGATCAAGTGTGGTTTCGTTTTTGATGCCTTGTGTTGTCTTAGTATTTTTTACAGAGAATAGGCTCATGCTTGCTCTCCTGATGTGTTTTGCTGTTCGGCTTGTTCTTTGCGAAGGCGACGTAAAAGCTCCAGTTCAGACTGGAAATCCACGTAATGGGGAAGTTTAAGATGAGACACAAAGCCAGCGGCTTCAACATTGTCACAATGGGAAAGAATAAATTCTTCTTGTTGAGCCGGTGATACCCGATCTTCGTCATATTTTTCCGCTTGCAAGGCTCGGTCGATTAGCGCCATCGACAAGGTTTTGCGCTCGTTCTGACCAAAGGCGAGACCATAACCGCGAGTAAACTTGATGTCATTATCTTCAAGCTTGCTGAAGCCGTTTATCATCTCGCACTCTGTGACTTGAATGGCGCCAATGTCGACACTGAAACCAAGCTCATCAGGCGTGATACTGACATCCACTTCGCCAGTACGAATTTCACCAGCGAAAGGGTGGTTACGACCGTAGCCACGTTGAGTTGAATAGCCCAGCGCCAGTAAAAAACCTTCATCGCCTCGTACTAAGGCTTGTAGGCGTGCACTGCGATTGCATGGATAGGAAGGCGCTTCCTGAGTGATATCGGCAGGTGTTGTTAAATCATCCGCTTCTTCAACCATGAGCTTTTCTCGTTCTAACATTTGCAGGACACGGGGCATGTGTTCTTCGTCTTGTTCCTCACTTGAACTGATTTTTTCAAGTTCAGCAGGTGTTCTGCCATCGGCTAACAAGGTGAAGTCCAACAAGCGATGAGTGTAGTCAAAGGTGGAACCTAAAAGCTGTCCACCGGGAAGATCTTTGAAGGTCGCTGAGATACGACGTTCGACTTGCATCTTTGTAGTATCGATTGGTTCACTGCTGTAAAAACGGCTTAACGTTGTGCGATAAGCCCTTAACAAAAAGATGGCTTCAACTAGATCGCCAGCAGATTGTTTGATTGCCAACGCGGCCAATTCAGGATCGTAAATAGAGCCCTCGGTCATTACTCGCGCAACCGCTAAAGGCAATTGTTCGCTGACTTGTGGAACAGAAAGTTCTGGAATCTGTAAATCACCACGTCGTGTTTTATCGAGTAACTTGTGTGCATTCTTGATGGCGGTTTCGCCGCCTTTTACTGCAACATACATCTTAAAGCACCTCTACTTGAGTGGTTCTTGGTAAACAAATTAACTGGTTTTGATCTATAAAAATAAAATCTAAACCCAATGGAAAAGACGTATTGCGCTCGCCTGTAGCGTTCGATAAATAATCAAGTAACGACGGAGAAAGGTCGCTAATAGAAACCAAATGTTCTTCTTCAATTCCAGGGCCGGTTAGGCGCAAATTGATGTCATCGGAGAGAAGGCTTTTGATGCTGTTTACTTGGATAATCAGGGTGCAGCCTGTTTCTGGGTATTCGTCCGTACCTTGAAAAAAGCCTTGAAAAAAGTCTTGAGAGACGGTTTGAAACAAACCTGTTTCCCTTGCATCCATAACAGCGAATAGGGCGTCTTTTGATTGTTCAACAACGGGCACACCAGTATGGAAATGGAGGTTGTGTTTGATGTTTTTTGTATCAAGTTGAGGCGATAACCAGACTGGCGTTTGTTGATCCATTAAGGCTTGGCAGACAGCAAAAGTACTCGCGTAGAGCGTTTCAATGGATTCTGGAGACGTAACAGAAACCAATGTGCCGGGTTCGCTCATGGCTTTGAGTAATTGACGAAAAATGCCTTGGCTATCATGGGTAGGGTTTTGAAATCCTGTGATTAAAGTTGGTGTGGTCATGATTAATCTTCCCCTCTGACTAGGGTGAAAAAGTTCACCTTGGTTTGCGCCACTGTGTCAGCTTTTTGCACCTTTTTGATTGCTAGGTCTTGTGCTAAAGGTTGAATGATTTTTTCCATCAAGAGGCTTTGATGAATTTGATCTTGAAGCATGGCGTCTAGCGTTGCTGCTCTAGTGGCGTGATCTTTGTTACGCCCCATAATGTAACTGTGGCCGTAATGGCCTTCAGGAGAACGAACCACACAGCGAGTGATGGTCATGTCGCCCACGTTGAACTGAGACCCCGTTCCACCCATACGGCCGCGTACTTGAGTAAGGCCGACTTCAGCGGCTCGGATGGTTTCAAAAGGATGTGAATTAACATACTTGTCCGATAAGGCTATTAGCGTTTCTGCGCTCGATTTTGCCATTACGGACATCCAATGTTGCCTTGTTGTTTGGTTTAGTATTTGGTCTTTGGTTTGATGCTGAGTCATGGTTTTTAAGGCTCCACGCTGTATTCAAAAATATCGCTACGGCTGACACTAATGGAGTACTCCATTAGTTCTCCGCTTTCGACTAGGTAATATTTGGAATGGATTTCCATTACGGGAATACCACGGCCTATTTTAAGTTGCTGGCATTCGTCAAAGGTTGGCATGCGAGCCTTGAGTCGGGTTTTTCCTCGTGTTGCTTGGAACTGATAACGTTCCTGCAAAAAGGTATGTAATGAACCTGACTGGTAGTCGCGCATGGTAGTTTTTGTGACACCAAATACATGATGTTTAATTAAGGTTGTGGCTTCTTCATTAATTGAACGACAGGTTTTAATGACGACGATTTTCTTGTCACAAGGAAACTTAAGTCGTTGAGCCAGCTCTTGAGGCAAGGTGTTTTCACAACAGCCGATGACCTTAGTTTCCAGTGTCATACCTGCTTTCGATAAGTTATAGGTAAAGCAAGATTGATTATCGAGAGAATAATCAATGGCTGGTTGTGTGACCTGATTGCCAAGACCTTGAAAACGTTTTATCAAACCGTCTTGTACTAGTTCATCAATGGCACGACGGACCGTGTGGCGATTTACCTGAAAACGGCTTGCAAGTTTTTGTTCCGCAGGCAAAAAATCTCCAGACTCGTATTGCTGGTGGATATCGTCTTTTAACTGTTGAGCAATTTTCAAATAAATGGCCATAGGTCTCAGATCTCTTTTTTTGTTTACTTTGTCTTTTGTTACTTATCTTTTTATTGATCTGTTGTTAGACAGTTTGTCTAGACAAGTTTTCAAGGCAAAAAAAATCAAATAAACGCTTTACGTAAACGCTGGGAAATCAAATCAATGATGGTGACGCAAACAATGATGACGATCATCACAGCAGAGGTTTGCTGGAAACTAAAACCACGCATGCTTTCCCAAAGAATCACACCAATACCACCCGCACCAACCATGCCGACTACCGTTGCAGAGCGTACATTGGATTCGAATCTATAGAGGGAATAGGAAATCCAAAGGGGTAAAACTTGTGGAATCACACCGTATAGAATTTCTTCTAATTTGTTTGCGCCTGTTGCTCTAACCGCTTCGGCTGGACGCGGATCGATGGCTTCAACCGCTTCAGAGAAAAGCTTAGCCAATACGCCTGTGGTATGAATAAACAACGCCATGACGCCGGCAAAAGGACCTAAGCCAACAGCAACGACAAACAGCATGGCGAAGACCATTTCGTTAATAGCACGTGATGCATCCATCAAGCGACGAACAGGTTGATAAAGCCAAGCGGGAGCCATGTTTTCTGCACTCATCAAACCAAAAGGAATGGCGAAAATAATCGCAAGAGCGGTTCCCCAAAGAGCGATGTGCAAGGTAATGATCATTTCGTCTACGTAGTAGGAAAAATCACGAAAATCTGGTGGAAAAAAATCGCCCGCAAACTCAATCATATTGCCGCTGTCTTTGATGAGAATAAGCGGGTTCATTTCTGTTGCACTCCAACCCCAGCTAAGCAGCATAAAAAGTACGGCCCAACTGATAGCAGAAACCCAATTAAATGGTTTTTTGATAAGCTGATTTGCTGTGATATCGCTCATATTCTTTCTCAACTTTTTATCTGAAAGTGAAGGTAAAGGCGTTAATAGAGGACGCCTTTACCTTTACGCTGCTTTTTTAATGCTTTTCGATAATAGATATCGAAGTATTAGTTTGTTTTTGCAGCTGAAATGGCATCCATAGCACGGTTTAAGACAGCCAATTGATCGTCAATTGTTTGAATTTTTTCCGCTTTTTCTTTGCTAGACATCTTTGAATCGTTGCTTAAGGTAATACGCTCTTTAAACAAAACAAGCTGACGAATAGGTAGTAATTGGTCATCGCTAGAGGCTTTGAATGGTGCCCACTGTAATTCTTCTAGCACTGCAAGCTCATGGGTGTCGTTAGTTTTACCGTAGCTCATCATGAAGTTGTAAACTTTGCCTTTAACGCTTTCAGGTAAGTTTTTACGCCATACAATTGGATCAGAAGGAATCAAAGGTGATTTCCAGATTATTTTTACTTTGTCATATTTGTCTGGGTGAGTGACCTTGATGCGAGCGACGTTTTCAGTGTTGTTTGTTGCTACATCAACTTGTCCAGAAGCAACCGCCAGGAAGTTACTTTCATGACCCGCATTCGTCATGCGTTTGAAAATTTTCTTTGGGTCTACTGCGTTTTTGGCAAATACGTAGTAACTAGGTACTAAGAAGCCAGAGGTGGAATTTGGATCACCATTACCAAAGGTTAATTCCTTGCTGTATTTCAGCATGTCATCAATAGAATTGATTTTGGTGTTATTTTTATTGACCAATAATAGGCTCCAATAACCTGGGTTGCCTGTTACATCTACAGTTTGTGCAAAGATCTCACCGCCAGAACGATCTACGGCTTCTAAAGCTGACTTATTTCCTAACCAAGCGATGTCTACTTTATCGAAGCGCATTGCTTGGATAATGCCCGCATAATCAGATGCAAAGAAGGGTTTCACTTCCATGCCTAATTTTTTAGACATGTCATCTAAAAATGGTACCCAAACGGTTTTCAAGTTCTGCGACGATTCAGTAGAAATGATACCGAAGTTCAAAGACTTCATATCCTCTGCTTGTGCTGTGAATGGGACAGACAGGAGTGTCGCGAACATAGTTGCAGACACTATTTTTGTGAATAACCTTTTCAATTTCATAACGTAAACTCCAACAATTAATTGATTATTTAGTGATGCATTGCATGATTTTCTTCGGTGGTTTTCAGTTTGTTTCTTGAGTGCTGTAATTCAGTTAGTCCAGTGTTATTTGAATCTTTTGTTTCAAAATCACTGATAGGTGACGGTCCTTGTTGAACGCCATAAAGTGCGGCAAGCTGCTCTTCGTCTAAGTGTTGTATTTTTTGATCAAAAAAGACTTCGCCATTTTGTAACGCTACGGCGCGTTGACAGTATTTTTGTGCGTAGTCCACTTGATGTAAGGTGACTACAACGGTTATGCCGTCTTTTTCGTTAATGTCTTTAAGAAGCTGCATAACGATACGAGAGGATTCAGGATCGAGAGAGGCGATAGGTTCGTCGGCTAAAATGACTTTTGCTTTCTGCATTAAGGCACGAGCAATGGCGACGCGTTGCTGTTGGCCGCCAGATAATTCTGAGGCACGTTGCAGAGCAACATTTTTCAGCCCTACTCGTTCAAGCGCTTCAAGGGCCATGTGCTTCTCTTCAGCTGTAAACCAACCTAATAAGCTGCGGTAGGTGGGAATACGGCTAAGTCCGCCAATCATCACATTGGTCAATACGCTTAAACGACTAACCAAGTTAAATTGCTGAAAGACATTGCCTATTTGAGCGCGAGAAGTACGAATATTTGAATCCAGCTTTCCTTTCTGCTGAATAGTATTGCCGAGCACCTTAATGCTTGAATCGCTGTGCTTGTCTGCAAGCGTTAACCCTGAAATGTGTCTCATTAGGGTCGACTTTCCAGAACCTGATGGACCAATAAGAGCGATCATCTCACCTTGTTCAACTGATAAGTCCACATGCTTTAATGCATGAATGTCTTTAGTGAAATGTTTTTTCACACCAGTGATTTCTATGATGCTCATTTAATAACCTCGAATTAATTGGATACGCGATAAAGCGTTTCTGATGAGGCGATATTAGGTAGGTTTTGTGACAGTTTCGTTATCTAGATAAGTCTAAAAAATGACCATTTTATGACGAAGTGATGACTTCTGGTGTACGGTGAAAAACGATTGAGATTTTGTTTCTAACTTGTCTAGTTAAGAGGTTGAAAGTAAAAAGCAGTGAGGGTAGCCGCTTAGCTTTTTAAAATGACTTCCTGTCTAGTGGTATGAGAGGCAATGTTTTTTGATAGATGGCATGAGCTTTAGAAAAATAAACGTCTTGAATTAACATAAATAATATTCAATTTATTTTAATTTAGTCAAAATGAGTTAGGAAAAATGAACAAAAGAACGTTTTTAACGGTTTTGTCCATGCTCGCTCACGAACTCTAAAAAGGCTTGGTTGGCTTTCGACAGGTAACTGTCTTTGCGCCATGCAATACACAGATCTAACCAGATAGGTGGATCAAAAGAGCGAGTAATAAGCTGGTCGTCTTCTTCTATGACCATAGCCAGCAGAGTAGAAATGCCGAAACCTTGTCGGATGATTGATTTAATTAAAGGGATGAGATTCGTTTCGAACCCTATTTTAGGTGTCATATTCGCTTCTTTTGCTAATTTATCCACAATGCGACGATGGAAGTAACCCTCTTTAAACATCACCAGTTCTTCTTCAAAAAACGCCTTAGGCGGAATTTTATCTAGTTCACTAAAGGGGTGATCATTGGCGATGGTTACTAACATTTCACCACGTACTAGAGTTTGAGTTTCTAAACTGTCTGGTAAGGTTTCAGCAACAATAACACTGAGGTCTAGCTCACCATTTTCGAGCATTTTTTGCAGCTCCCAAGTGCCACCTTCAATTACTTTTAAGGTAATGCTTGGGTAGTGATGTCGAAACGCCATTAATATGGATGGAAAGTAATAAGAGCCCAACATGCTGGAAATGCCTATGCGTACCTCACCTTGGTTTAGACCTTGTAATTCCATCATTTCTAACAAGGCTTCGTCGGTTGCTTGGATGATTTTTTCAGCGTGAATAAGGAGTTTTTTACCTTCATCTGTCAGGCCAACATTTCTATCCGCGCGATGAATTAAGATTAAGCCTAAATCGGTTTCCAGTTTTTTGATCGCCATACTAACAGCTGGTTGAGCAACGCCCAGTTGCTGAGCGGCCTTGGTAAAACTCTCTGTTTTTGCAATGGCGATAAAATAACGCAGTGGTTTAATATCCATCAATAATCCTTATGGATTGTATAAGCTAGATATATTTTATTGATAATTTAGCTCGGCGTATAGTAGGCGAATTATATTAGTTTGTTTTGGGTTTTATCCCTGTGGAGTTGACGTTGATAGAAGCTGGTAGTTCAGTATTTTGGCGAGGTACTTTTGCGTTAGTGATTGGCTCGTTTATGGTATTTGCTAATGTTTATGTGACGCAACCTTTATTGCCAATGATAGCGAATGAGTTTTCGATTAGTCCGCTTCAGGCCAGCGCCAGTTTTACGATCACGACATTAACCTTAGGTATTTCTCTGCTTTTCTATGGGCCAATCTCAGATGCCATTGGCCGCAAAGGCATTATGGTGATGACCATGGTCGGAATTACCATTACTACTTTTTGTCTTTCCTTGGTACAAAGTTATGAATTCTTGTTGGCATTGCGCGCCTTACAAGGTTTCTTCTTAGCTGGATTGCCTGCGATTGCTGTGGCTTACTTGGGGGATGAATACACGCCAGAAGCCTTAATGATGGCAGTTGGTTTGTATATTAGTGGTAACAGCCTAGGCGGCATCGGCGGTCGTCTGATTGGCGGTTTTGTTGGTGAATGGCTAGGACGGTCAGCCACTTTTGCTGTGATGAGCGGTATCAGCTTGATTTGTCTCTTAGTGTTTTTTTTCTTATTACCCGCTTCCCGCCATTTTGAACCCAAGCCGTTACGAGTCGGGCATATTTTAAACAATATGAAAGGCCACTTACGTAATCGTCGATTGCTGACCAGTTATCTGATTGGTGGTTTCAGTTTCTTTATTTTCGTCAATCAATACAGCTACATTACGTTTGTGTTGGAAGCCGCGCCTTATAATCTTTCTGCAAAGTACGTGGGTTTGCTCTTTTTGACTTATTTATCCGGCACACTGGGTTCGGCTATTTCTGGAAAATTAGCCAAACGTTGGGATCAGCCTAACATCATGGTATTGGGAACCTGTATTTTAATGGTTGGTTCATTTGTGACACTTGGCGACTCATTATTTGCCATCATAACGGGTTTATTGATCAACAGTTTTGGTTTCTTTTTAGGGCATTCTACAGCCAGCAGTTTTGTTAGCCGAAATGCAAAATACGCTAAAGCCAGCGCGTCGTCCTTGTATCTGATGTTTTACTACCTTGGTGCAAGTCTTGGTGGGTTTTATCTTGATCCATTTTGGCAAGCGGGTGGTTGGACTGGCGTGATCATTGGTTCTTGGTTGGTATTGATTCTAGTGGCTTTGGCTGGTGTGAGTTTGATTAAAGATAATAAGCGAATTTCACAGGTCGAAATGACCAGTGAAAGATTCTAGACGGTTAAATTTACCAAGCTGAGTATTTAACAGGAAACATCCTTTGTTGCTCTTTCGATCAATCTTGTTACTATTGGCGCATATAGTCGGGGGGCCGTAAGGCTGAGAGTGCATTTTTTTGCAGACCCGTTGAACCTGATTCAGTTAACACTGGCGTAGGGAACTATAAATCTTGTTATTGATGATTTGTGATCCTATTCCTATCTTAATGTAACTCGATCTAGTTCCAGAACGTCCGTTTTGGAGCTTTTATGTCGAGTCATACTGCAACCCCTTCTGCTACGTTTGTATCTACTCCCGTTGTTCTGACGATTGCAGGTTCCGATAGTGGCGGTGGCGCTGGCATTCAAGCCGATATCAAAGCCATGTCTGCAACGGGAAGTTATGCTTGTTCAGTCATTACGGCAATTACTGCCCAAAATACCCTTGGCGTTTCCGCCATTTTTCCAATTCCCTTAGAGCATGTCGAAAAACAGCTCGACGCTGTTTTCACGGATTTAAATGTCGTAGCCGTTAAAGTCGGGATGTTGGCCGACAGTGAGACGATCAAATTAGTGGCGGCTAAGCTCAAACAATATCATCCTGAATTTTTGGTTGTTGATCCTGTGATGGTCGCAACCAGTGGGGATTTGTTACTAAAAACATCTGCCATCGACACGTTGAAATCCGAACTTTTACCTCTCGCTGACTTAATTACACCCAACCTTCCAGAATCCGCGGCTTTGACAAATTCTCCGCTACCAACTGATGACTTATCAATGCGCGCTATGGTCGAGAAATTGCGTCAGCTTAATTTGAAAGCAGTGCTGCTTAAAGGTGGGCATTTAGAAAAAGAAGACAACAGCACGGATCTTCTTATCTTTGATGATCGAATCGAAGAATTTACAGCCAAGCGCATTCAGACTCTCAATACACATGGCACAGGTTGTACTTTATCTTCCGCTATTGCTTCCTATTTAGCGCAAGGGAATGACTTGTTGCGAGCGGTTAAGTTAGGCAAAAACTACATTTCACATGCCATTGCTCATGCTGATGAATTGCAGATAGGCCAAGGCTATGGTCCAGTTAATCACTTTTTTAAAGGTCATCGGGATATTGTTTGAAAAAAGGCTTAGAGTGGCAATCTTAATCCCTTCCTCATTCTTATCTCGTTTCTCGTTGGTATCCGCTGAAATTTGGCAGTACTGTATCTAGCAAGATAGCGCTATTGCTAGATATTATTGTATTGGTTGAGAGGAAAAGCATGAGAAGTCTAAAAGAACAAACGGATGCGAAAGTAGCAGAAGGTCGCGCCGCCAAACCAGACTTTATGAAAGGCGTAGATGACGTCATCGAGCAAGCCAAACGCTTTGAGCAAGGCGCTGATGCTATTGCATTAGGTGATCAAGCGCCAAATTTTGAACTGCCCAATCAAGAAAACCAAGCAACGTCTTTGGCGGATTTATTAGAAAAAGGCCCAGTGGTTGTCACTTTTTACCGTGGTAGCTGGTGTCCATACTGCAACCTACAGCTTAGAGCCTTACAAGCACGTTTAAATGACATCCATGACTTGGGTGCCGAACTTATTGCCATCAGTCCACAAGTACCAGATGACTCATTAAGCAAAGACGAAATCAGCCAAATGGGCTTTCAAGTATTGTCAGATCAAAGTGCAAGAGTTTCTGTGGGGTACGGCGTGGCATGGGAAGTACCTGAGTTTCTACTAGAACATATGCGAGTGGATCGTGGTCTTGATCTTGAAACAGTTAATAATGGCAACGGTAATGTGTTACCTATTCCTGCAACCTTTGTTATCGGCCAAGATGGAACGGTGGTGTGGCGTTTTGTCGATGTGGATTATCGTACTCGTTCAGAGCCAAGTGATATCATCGAAGCATTGCAGAAACTTGTTTAAATTTCTTTAGTAACTTCGATATACTAGGCTGGTTGCATGGCATCAAAATCTATTCTTATATTTGATGTCAAGTAACTGGCTGAATCCCATACTGCCATTTTTTCTTCTGATCGCCTGAACAATACCCAGTGCCAGAAATTCTTTCCACCTTCTTGATGGTGCTTAATCGATAGCAAAGCTAAATTGGGTAAGATAGACCATGATTCAAAAGGTATTTCATCAGGAGAAGTTTGATACTGCGAAAGCAGATAAAAGCTTTCTCACATAGCGCGTATCAGACCAAAGAGACTCATCAGACGCATAAATTCCCATATTGTTAGCAATGGTTTTCATTTCGGAGTAGTTTTTTCCAACAATGTTAGCCACGGATGCAATACCACAGCCAGTGGTTTCTTCTTGAATAACTGGTTTTGAAATATACCTTTCCATCTTTCATTCATCTTGTGTTGAAGTTTGAATCTTATTGCATTCTAAAACCAACAACCATGTTGATTTTATTAGATAAAAAACGGTGAGACTAGAATGATTAAGGCTTTAGTTAGAGCTTTTCATAAAGAATATGCTGGTTCCCATACCGACGAACAGCCCACCACTAATACGAGTAAACCATTTAATGTTGCTTGGCTTAGACAGGCTTCCTTTAGCTTTTCTAGCTAGAAAACCATAAGTGGTAAGAGATAAGAATGAAAACGCCATAAAGATGAAAGTCATCACAATAAATTGAAGTGAGATCGGTTGGCCAGTGTCTAAAAACTGTGGGAATAGAGCGGTAAAAAATAAGATAGGTTTAGGGTTAGTCGACGCAATAAAAAGACCTTCCTTAAAAAACGGAAAAAGCTTTAGAGGTTCTTTTGAATGAGGGCTTTCTGATTGATTGCCTTTAGATTCAGAAGTCGAAGGAAATAAAGAACTTCGAGAGTGACTACGAAACTGTTTTATTCCTAAATAGATTAAATAACACGCCCCAGTAATTTTTAACCCAGTAAACAAGGTTGAAGAAGCTAATAAAATAGCGCTTAAACCACTAATAGAAACAGTAGATAGAAAAAGCAGTCCAAGGCTGTTTCCTACAGCAGATACCATTACTGGTTTTATGCCATTAAGTGCTCCATTGTATATTGCCAAAAATACTGCTGGTCCTGGGCTAATAATGTAGAAAAAAGCCACAACAATATAGAGGGCCAACATATCGTAATTCATTTTTTCTATCCTTATTATGAAAAAAAGTAGTAGAAGGTTAATTTATTTTCTAATGATTAATAGGCCAAGACAACCAAGGTAAACCGAGGTGAAGGGCATCAATTAATTGATCTTTGGAATGGCTATGGTAGCCGTAAACACGTACGCCAAATATATGTAACATGATGCTGGCAGCTTTAGCTTTCGCTACATTTTCAGTGTTGTTCTTTAGAAAACTTGCAAAATAGAGCGATTCAACTTTCCGTAAGCGCTGCGAGACATGGTCTTTTAATTCCGTTTGCTGTTCACTTAACTCAAGTTGGCTTTTGACTAAAAAACAGCTGCAGTATTCAGACTGACAAGACTCTTCAACAAACGTCATTAGAATATGAGGCAGGGCCTCTTCTGCTGATTGGTACTTATCAAGGGTGGCTTCTAAGTTGTCTAAAGATTGCTGAGCATAATAATCCAATGATTCTTTGAATAAGCCTTCTTTGTTGCCAAATGCCAAATAAATACTGCCAGGCTTTAGACCCGTTAGTTCAACAAGAGTTTGCATAGATGTAGCAGTGTAACCCAAGTGCCAAAAAGCATTGGTCGCACTTTCTAATACCTTTTCCTTGTCAAATCGTACTCTAGCCATAAAAGTTTACTCTGCCGATTCTGTCATTTAATGCAAATTTTGTGAGTTTTTATGCAGTATAGCGGCTCGATTAAGGTATCTGCAACTTCTTGAATGAATGCTCAAAAAAGTACTTGAATCATTATTTCATAACTGTTTGAATGATCATTCAAGTTAATTCTATCGATTCATGAGGTTTTACCATGTCATTACAAGATAATATTGCAGAATACAAAGCAGCGTTTGTTCAGAAAGCGCCACAAAATGTTCAAGAGCTTATGAAGCAGGTAACACAAGAACTAGCAGATACTGGCATTGTTGATAAAGCGCCAAAAGTATCAGATAAAATTCTGCCATTTTCTCTATCAAATCAGCATGGCGAAACGGTTAACTTAGAAGCGCTATTGGCAAAAGGCCCAGTGGTTCTAACTTTCTACCGTGGTGGATGGTGCCCTTATTGCAATCTAGAACTAAAAGCTTTTCAAGATCAGTTAGCGAACATCAAAGGAGAAAACGGCACCTTGGTTGCTATTACACCTGAACTTCCTGACTCATCATTATCTACTGCAGAGAAAAATGCCTTAGAGTTTGAAGTATTGTCAGACGTGAATTCAGACTATGCGAGAAGCCTTGGTCTTGTATTCTCTCTTGCTGAAGAACTACGTCCAATCTATCTATCTTTCGGCATCGAAGTTGAAAAACACAATGGCGAAGGTCAGTTTGATCTACCGTTAGCGGCAACATTTGTGATTGCGCAAGATGGCACTGTTGCTAGTTCTTTTGTAACGGCTGACTACACTGCTCGACAAGAGCCAGCTGAGGTTGTTGCTGTCCTAAAAACGCTTTAATTAAGATAGCGCTTTTTTAAACATTAACTTTCATGGGTTTGAAAAACCAAGACAGTTCAAAAGCCAGTGTGGATAAGTTCCACATTGGCTTTTTTGTTATTTGTAATGATGTTTTTATACGGAGGGCAAGGTAAATGCTGTCATAAATGGTTTATTAAAATTAACATAGGCGGCATGAAACATAGAAACGTTTTAAAGTAGAGTAAATTATGAATACAAAAATCTATAAAGAAGTCCTTTTTTTAGCAAAAGAGCTAATGAGTTGTGCTCATAAAAAAGACCAAGTAAATTTCGATACTTATTATGAAGAATTAAAGCAAATTTGTGACGAGAATGACGGTACAGATAAAGATCACCCAGTACAGTGGGAAACACTTGCAGATTTTACCGATGACATAGAACTCGCCATTAGTATTTACGACACAGCTTTTAAAAAAGCGGAAGCAGTTAACTCAAAAGATTATTTGTCATCTATTTGCTTTTCAGCGGCACTATTGAAAATAGAGTTTGGAGATAGAGCAGGGGCTATTGAGTCTTTGGAAAAAGCCAAAATCCACAGTAATAAAATCATTGATAAAGAGCTAAAAGCTGAAATTCATGATTTGTTAAAAGAGCTGCAAGAATCGTAAGGTTTCACACTTTCTTTAAAACGCTATTTAGAGTGTGGCTTTAAGCAAAAAAACTTACAAGACAACTAGAATGTGATGTGGAAACTCGTAAAACAGCATGTTTTTTCTTTTCTAGTTGTTGGTTGCTGTGTGTGAAAGGGTTAAACGGTAAACCACTCTGCCAATCGTCTTGATACCAGTCTAGCAGCGGAAGAGTCCGCTTCAGACTCACGGATTAAGGCTGACCAACCTAGATCAAGCTTTTCTTCTCCTAAACTAATAGCCGATACGGTCTTATTTTTAATAGCTGATTGAACCGCCCATCGAGATAAGATACTGATACCAAAGTTTGATGCGATAAGTTCGATAACGGCATCAGTGACTTCCACGACAGTGACCATGTGAGGAACAACACCAGAAGGACGAATGAAGCGCTCGTATTCAAACCCAGGCTGTGCTGATTTACTGTAGGTCAAATAGTCTTCACTTTCTAAATCGATGGCTTCAATAAAAGGCTTGTTGGCTAGTTTGTGCTTAGGGTGCGTGATTAAAACAAGTTCATCCTGAAAAACAGGAATAGAGTCGATGCCGATAGTTGCCATATGCCCAGGTGCTAAAATTACATCTACATCGCTGTGTTGAAGGCTTTTAAGTGGATTTTGTGTAGCGGACGCGACCAATTCCAACTGAATATGAGGTTCTTTTTTTGACATGACGTTTAAAAAAGAGGGTAACCAGTGATAGCAGCTATAAGCTGCGATACCAAAACGCACCACGGTGGTTTTGTTATTTGTCATTTGTTGGAAATCAAATTCAGCTCGCTGTAACGCAGGAATAATCTGATTTGCTGTCTGTGTCATGGCACGGCCTGAGGGTGTTTTCCTAAGCCGACGGCCTTCGCGTTCAAACAGAAAACCTCCCAAGCGTCTTTCTGCTTCGGCAAGTCTATGACTTAATGCAGATTGAGTTATACCTAGAACATCCGCTGCCTGTCTTAAGGTTCCTGTTCTGTCTATCGCATTGAGCATTTCCCAATGTTTGATGTCTAGCCTCATAAATTTTGCCTTATCTTTAACTATTTTTGAGTTTTTCATTTGCCGTCTATATATGCATAGTATTAATCAATAAAGTTTATTATTCATTATTTTTTTAATCAGTGGTGCGTTACTGTTTTGTTTCAAATTAATGGAATGATATCGAGATGATTCGTAAATCTACACTGGACGGACAGTATTTGGTTTTAATGGCTGCTTGCTTTTATGGATTAAACCCGTTTTTTGCTCAACAGTTATTTAAAGACGGTTTAGGTGCTGAAATGGTCAGCCTGTATCGTTTTATTTTACCAGCGATGTTCTTCATTTTTTGTTTACGTGTGCCGAGAGCAAATAGAGCGGAAGTTTCTAGAAGTTTATTGTTAGGGTTGGCGAGTGGTGTTTCTATTTTTGGGTATTTTCATGCATTGGACACCATTCCTGCAGCGACTGCGATTCTTATTTATTACAGTTACCCCTTTTTTAGTGTCTTGATTGGTTGGCTGATTTTCAAAAGGACACCGTCGCAAAATACCTTGGTATCCGCAGCGCTAGTGCTTATTGCTGTGTCTTTAACGATACGACCTGAATCCTTACCTGAAGAGGCCTTATTCGCGGTTGTTGCTTGTTTTCTAGCACCTTTGGCGGTTGCGACCCAGGTCCAATACTTATCTAACCCCAAACAAAAAATACCAACTCGTAGCAGAATGGCATGGATTACCATTGGTCATGTTCTGGTGTTATTGCCGATTGCACTCTGGATTGGTCCCGTACAAATATTGCCAGTCTCTTTTGTAGGTATGCTTTCTGTATTAGGCATTGCTTTGTTAGCGGCTGTGATTCCTCAGTTGTTATTTATGTTGGGAGCGCCAAAATCATGTGCGGATAGGAATGCCTTAACGGGGTCTCTAGAGTTGGTAGTTGCATTAATAACGGGTGCTGTTTTATTGGGTGATCACTTAGACAGACTTGAAATGACGGCTATGGTATTAATTGTGTTGGCATTATTTATTAAACAAGTGAAAAGTAAGCCTATTGTAGAAACTGCGTTACGAAGCGGACATCAATAATTTCCAATAAGAAGCTATTGTCACAACGTAAGGTTGTTGTCACAACTGAAATGCTTTGGCTGTTGAGTAATTGGGTCTATAAATGACAGTTCTTTTGCCAGCAACTGCAACGGAGCTTCATAATTGTCTACTGACTCTGGCTGTAACTCGGCTCCTAGTGGTAAGTAGTATTTGTCATTTAATATAGGCCAGCCCAGTGTTTGCATATGGAGGCGCAGTTGGTGTGTTTTACCTGTTACTGGGAATAACGTAAATAGAGCTTTTTGATCTGTGTGTTGTTCACATCGAATTACCGAATGACTGTTGGCTTCCCCTTCTATCACTTTCATTAGAAAGCGTGGTTCAGATTGTACAATACGATTCTTAACCTCCCACTCTTTACTTACCAAATCCTTTTTTAAACTGTCGTCGATGCCCGCAATCGCTTGATACTTTTTGTGTATTTGTCGAGTCTCAAACAAATGATGATAATCATGGCGGGTGTCTAGATTAGTAGAGAACATAACTAAGCCTGCAGTCACTCTGTCTAAGCGATGCAAAGCTTGTAGGTTCTCGATACCAGTGTGGCGACGTAAACGGTTTTGCAGGCATTCATTCACATACATTCCACCAGGTGTAACAGGGAGGAAGTGAGGTTTATACGCCACTAAAATATGTTCATCCTGAAACAATACGATTTCTTCAAAAGGAATAAGAGGTTCATTTTGAACCTCTCTGTAATAATAGACACGTTGCTGAGGCTGAAAGAGGGTTTGTGCCGTTATTAATGAACCATCGTGCCAATGTACCTTACCGTCAGTCATGCGTTGCTGCCAAACCTGAATATCAATGTAGGGGAATTTAATGATCAGGTATTCCAGCACTGTGGCGACGCCGGGGTTCGTCTGAGGTAAACTTAACTTTGATGGTTTTTCTGACATTACCATGTAGCGACCCAAACCTTCGTCTATAACGTGTGATTAATGGTGACTATACCATGAGCTTGATTGTACGAGCTTGTGATAAGTGTTTCATGAAGAACTAAGTGTGTTTAATCAAGAGCCAAAATATGCAGCGTCCTACTAAGGAACAGATAAGAGAGTTACCCATGTATACGGGACTTGATCTATTAGATATTAAGATCATTGAAAATGAACAGGATGCTGCCGAGGCATTAAAAGCGTTAGAAAACGAAGTGTGTTTAGGGTTCGATACCGAAAGTAAACCAATTTTTCGCAAAGGCGAAGTGAGCCCAGGACCATCGTTAATTCAACTGGCGACCCAATCTAAGGCGTATTTATTCCCCACTCGATTTCCTGCCGCTGTAAATGCTGTCCGAGCCTTATTAAGCAATTCAAACATCAAAAAATTTGGTTTTGGACTGAAAGGCGACAATAAAGAACTGCGCAATAAGTTAGATATAGAAATAAACAATACGGAAGATTTATCTGTCACATTAAAAAATTTAGTAGATGAAAAAAATAGCATAGGGGCAAGAGCAGCTGTCGCTATGGTATTAAATACACGATTAGGGAAGGGCGCTCAAAAATCTAATTGGGGTGCGTATCCACTTAAAAATCATCAGGTTTTGTATGCAGCAAATGACGCTCACTGTGCGATTTGTATTGTCGCTGAGTTAAGAGCGAAAGGTCTTATTGTAAAAAATGATTAAGACGAATATTACATAGGATTTTATAATCCTTCGACACTAACAGATCATTTTTTAGTGTCTGATTGGTATATCAAAAAGATAAGGAAAAGAAGTTTATGCAAGTGTCGAAAAAGGAAGGCAAGGTTCTTGATGGCGCAATTAAAAACTGGCTTGAAACAGACATTATTTCTGAATCAGAAAGTGAGAAACTTCAATCTTCTTATGATGTCATCCCATTTGACTGGAAGCGAGTCGCCAAGTATTCATTTTGGGTTGCGATCATTTGTATTGTTATTTCTGTTGCCTCTGTTCTTGCTAATGAGTGGGTTATTGATTTGTTTATGTCTTTATTTGATATGAATGATTTTGTCAAAAGTCTCTTGTTTTTTGCTCTTTCTGGAGGCTTATATTTTCTTGGTATCAAAAGAAAATATAAATACCCTGAGAAAATTTACAGTAATGAAGCCATTTTCTTTTTAGGTATCCTTACGACAGCTGGCTCTATTGCTTTGCTAGGCAATGCAATGGACACAGGAACAGGTCATTTCTCTCTTCTTCTTTTGCTTGCCGCTCTTGTTTATGGGTTGTTAGGTTTGTGGTTTCCTTCAAAGCTGGTTTGGCTATTTTCGTTAATATCACTGGGCAGTTGGTTTGGTGCTGAGACAGGCTACTATTCTGGTTGGGGGGCTTATTATCTTGGAATGAATTATCCCCTGAGATTTATTCTTGTTGGTTTGGTGTTGATTTTTTGTGGCTCGTACATATTTAACCACTGGCAGAGTAGATGTGAATTTGTAAGACCAACAAGAGCGATTGGTTTGCTCTATTTGTTTATTGCGCTTTGGATTTTGTCTTTGTTTGGTAACACTGCATCATTTTGGCATAGAGCAGAGCATTTTGAGTTATTTGGTTGGTCACTCTTATTTGCTGTGGCGGCTTGTGCCTCTATTTATCATGGTGTGAAACATGACGATGGTATGACCAGAGGGTTTGGTTTGACCTTTCTCTTTATAAACCTCTATACCAAGTTCTTTGAATATTTTTGGGAAGACACTGATAAGGCGATATTCTTTACTATTTTGGCTTTAAGTTTCTGGTATTTAGGAGCAAGAGCAGAAAAAATATGGCAAATGAATGCGGTCAAAAGCAAAGTAAGGAAGGCACTTTGAGCCAGTCTAAAATAACATTTTTTGAACGTTTCGAAGCCGATATTATGTCTGGCAAAAAAACGATTACTATTCGAGATGAATCAGAAAAAGACTATGCACCAAACAGCATAGTGCAAGTCTCTACGTATGAAGATGATCGTTGGTTTTGCGAGCTAAAAATACAATCGGTTGAAACCGTAAATTTTAATGAATTGTCGGACTTTCATGCTAAACAAGAAAACATGACACTTCTCGAATTGAAAAACGTTATTCAAGAAATTTACCCAAATATAGAAAGGCTTTATGTGATTTCCTATGAACTGATTCGGTAGCTTCTTTTGCATTATTTCATTTGAAAGTTTTTTAAGTGTGGCTTTGAGGAATTTTACTTTTTATTTCAGTCTCTTGGGCATGGAATCTGCATATAGACTTTGTCAAAGAAGATGTTTATTCTCAATTTATTCGAAAATTGTTTTATAGGAAAATACTATGAAAAAACGTAGTTTACGCCATTCGGCTTTACTCTCCAGTGTTTTAGTTTCACTGGCAGCAGGAGTGTCTGCAACAGGTGCATCAGCAGAGACATTCCGTTGGGCTTCCAATACTGACCCACAAACTATGGACCCACACGCTGTAAACTCCGCCCCCGTATTGTCCTTTTTGAACAATGTCTATGAAGGTTTGGTACGACGTGGCGAAGCGATGGCCATAGAGCCATCATTAGCAACGTCTTGGGAACCGCTAGTTGGTCAAAATGGCTGGCGCTTTCATTTACGTGAAAATGTTACCTTTCAAAATGGTGCTGCTTTTACTGCGGAAGACGTATTATTTTCCTATCAACGCGCTTCTAGTGAAGCGGCTGACGTTCGTTCATGGTTTGCACCCGTTGCTGACGTCACAGTTGTTGACGACTACACGATTGATTTTGTGACGACGGCTCCGAATCCACTTTTCCCAGATTCTATCGCTAACTTTATGATATTGGATAAAGGTTGGGCTGAGAAAAACAACGCCGTTTTGCCAGCAAGTGATGCTGAAAACTTCGCTACTATGAATGTGAACGGCACAGGGCCTTTTGTTTTATCAAGCCGTGATCCAGGCGTTAAAACCGTTCTAAAACCGTATTCTGGCTGGTGGGACACTGCGACACATAATGTGACGGAAGCGGTCTTTACACCAATCGGTAATCCTGCAACAGGGATTGCAGCTTTACTTTCAGGCGAAATCGACTTTATCCAGCCAATTCCATTGCAAGACGCTAAACAAGTTGAAAGCCGTAAAGGCTTTAAAATCTTAGAAGGTGAAGAAACCCGTGTCATTATGTTTGGTTTCGGCCATGAACACGAAAAACTGCTTTATTCTTCTGATGTGAAAGACGCGAATCCATTTAAAGATCCTCGCGTTCGTTTAGCTGCATCTCATGCGATTAACATGGCTTCGATTGATCGAGTCTTGTTCCGTGGCAAAATTGAAGCGGCATCTCAATTGGTACCAGCTGGTATCTCAGGCTATTCTGAGAAAAACGCCGCTCGCCATGAATACGATCCAAAACGTGCGAAAGAGTTGCTAGCAGAAGCGGGTTACCCGAATGGCTTTAGCTTTGGCTTAAAATGTACGAATGACCGTTACATCAACGATGAAGCTTTATGTCGTGCCGCAGCGTCTATGCTGAGTGCCGTTGGTCTAAAAGCGAAATTAAGCACGGGCCCAGTTCGTGATTATTGGACTCAGTTACGCGCTGATGATTTCGATATGTACTTGCTAGGTTGGTCACCAGGTACCTTTGATATGGAACACCCAATTCGTTTCTTGTTGCATAGCCAAGACGATGCGAAAAAATTGGGTTCTTGGAACTTTGGTAATTACTCAAATGCACGTGTTGATGAGTTACTTCCATTGATTCAGCAAGAAATCAATCCTACCAATCGTCAGAACTTGATCGATGAAGTAGTGTCTATTACGCAGAAAGACGCTGCGTATATCCCGCTTTATACTCAACCATTAATTTGGGCAACAAAAGAAAATGTTGATATGACGCAACGTGCGGATAACTTCTTCTTATTGCGTTGGGTTACTGTGAATTAGTGAAGAAGCCTTTATAAGGTTAGGGTACGAGCTAATACCTTGTTGAGGATAGGTGTATTTCCTTCTTCAGTAGGGTATTAGCTTTACTTTTTTAGACGGCATTGTTTTTTAGACGCTATTAGTTTCGTTTGCTCTGTCATCTAAAACACCTTCTAACATAAAAAATTAACGGTTTAAAAGTTGAACATTGATGTTTTATTTTATTTATAAGCGACTCATACAATCTGTGTTTGTGATGCTCGCGGTGGCTTTTTTAGCCTTCTCTTTGTTCCGCTTTGTTGGGGACCCGATTACGCAAATGACGGGCGTAGAAACCTCCGTTGTCGATCAAGAAAGACTGCGTGAAGAATTGGGACTGAACGATCCCTTCATTAGCCAATTTGGCCGATTTACTGTCGATATGCTACAAGGCGACTTTGGTTACTCGTTTCGTACTCGTCAACCTGTTGCTGAAATGATCGCCAGTCGTATTCCTGCGACGCTTGAATTAGGTGTTGTTGCATTACTCATTTCACTGGTAGTTGGTATTCCCGCCGGTGTTTATACCGCGTTACGGCCAAGGGGCGTTATTACTCAAACCATTCTAATAACCACGCTTATTGGTATTTCTATACCGACCTTTGTTATCGGCATCATGCTTATTTTCTTATTTGGAGTACAGCTAGGGTGGTTGCCTACTTTTGGTCGAGGGGAAACCGTCAATATCGGTTTCTGGGAAAGTTCTTTCTTTTCTATTGATGGTTGGCGAGCGCTTATCTTACCTGCGGTTACTCTTGGTGTTTATCAACTGACATTGACGATGCGTTTGGTGCGAGCACAAATGATGGATGTGATGCGATCTGATTATATTCGTTTCGCCACTGCTCGCGGTGTACCCATGAGACAGCTTTATTTCCGACATGCGCTGGCGAATACCATGGTGCCTGTTATTACCATTATTGGTTTGCAGTTCGGCGGTGTTATCGCGTTTTCAATTGTCACCGAAAGTGTTTTCCAATGGCCGGGAATGGGCTTGTTGTTTCTGGAATCCATCCGCTTTGTTGATATCCCTGTGATGGGGGTTTATTTGGTTGTCATCGCTTTTTTCTTTGTGGTGGTGAACTTGCTTGTTGATCTTTTGTATGTGGCCATTGATCCACGTCTTCGAGTGTAGGTAGGGAGATGAATATGAAAGAATTTATTAAGCGTTCAGAAGGTCTTTGGCTGTTTACTCGTAGCCCTGCGGTTATGATTGCGGCGGTTATCGCTATTTTAATTTTCATTGGTGCCGCGTTTGCGCCTTGGATTGCGTCTGTTAATCCTTACGATTTAGGTTCGTTTAGCTTAATGGACGGATTACTTCCGCCTATTTGGCAAGAAGGCGGCATCTCACAATTTATGTTGGGTACCGATGATCAAGGACGAGACATGATCTCGTCGATTTTATACGGTGCACGTTTGTCTTTGCTGATTGGCTTGTCTGCCATGGCGATTGCTACTGTTCTTGGCGTTGGGCTTGGTCTTGCAGCAGGATTTTATGGTGGTCGTTTCGATGCCATCATTATGCGAATTGCTGATATTCAGCTCGCTTTGCCTGCCATCTTAACGGCTTTATTGATTGATGGTATTGCTCGCGGAATCTTACCGCCAGAGGTACAGCAAGATTTGCGTGTTGTGGTTTTAACCCTTGCGATTGCTTTATCCCTTTGGGTGAATTTTGCTCGTACTGCCCGTGCTTCTACTTTTGTGGAGATGAACAAAGAATACGTGCAAGCGGCCATCATCATGGGGCAAGGTCCCATTCGCATTATGTTTATTCATATCTTGCCGAATATTTTGGGGCCACTTTTGGTCATCATGACGGTTGATCTTGCTTCCGCGATTTTGCTCGAAGCGACCTTGTCATTCTTGGGCATTGGCCTTGCAGCGGACAGTCCATCATTAGGCACACTTATTCGTATTGGCATGCAGTTTATGTTGTCAGGTGAGTGGTGGATCTTGTGGATACCGACTTTATTTCTTGTGGCATTAGTTGTCTCTATTAATACGCTTGGTGATTTCATGCGTGATGTTTTTAATCCGGGGTTACGCTAATGCTCACAGTAGAAAACTTAACCGTACGTTTTCCCACTCGATTTGGTGATACGACGGCCATCGAGAATATTAATATAAATGTCCAAGCGGGTGAGATCCACGGTCTTGTTGGTGAAAGTGGTGCAGGGAAATCCACCGTTGGTGCCGCTGTTATCGGTTTGCTGCAAACACCGGGTTATATCGCTGAAGGCAGCATCATGTTGGGCGATACGGATTTGCGCGCCTTGGGTGTGAATCAAGCCCATGCGTTGCGTGGCAAACGTATTTCGATGATTTTCCAAGATCCTCAAACCAGTCTTAATCCTTTGATGACGGTTGAAGACCAGTTGGTTGAAACCATCTTGGCCCATGAAAAAATGTCAGCGGACGAGGCTCGTACTCGCGCCATCGACCTACTTGAAGAAATCGGTATTAAGAATGCAGCAGAGCGCATCAAATCTTGGCCGCATCAGTTTTCTGGTGGTATGCGTCAACGTGTGGTGATTGCATTGGCGCTTTGTACTAACCCTGAACTTATTATTGCTGACGAACCTACGACAGCACTGGACGTTGCTGTACAAAGCCAAGTGCTGGACTTAATTCGCTCATTGGCAGACAAACGCAAAATTGGTTTTATCCTGATCACTCATGATATTGGTGTTATTGCACAAATCGCAGATCGCGTGACTGTGATGCGCAATGGTCATGTCGTTGAGTCGGGCGAAACTGCACAAGTATTGGGTCGTCCTAAGCATGCTTATACACGAGCTTTAATGAGTGCTGTACCGCCAATGGATCATAAAATCGATCGATTCAGTGTACCGACTACAGAAGGTATTGAAGGTACTAGTGTTTCTACCGGTGATCTTGCTGAGCAATGGTTACTTGAAGAAAAAGGCTTGTCTGAAGGTGAGCAGAAAGAACTTTCAATCGGTTTATCAATTGAAGCACTAGACGTTCGTTTTTCTGGAACACGTAAATCATTGTGGCGTAAACCAGAGGACTTCATTGCACTCGATAAAATCAGCTTTAACGTCAAACCTGGCAGCATTATGGGGTTGGTTGGTGAAAGTGGTTCAGGTAAGTCTACTGTCGCTAAAACCATCACAGGACTGATTACACCTAACAGTGGCACCATGATGCTTGGTAATGAAGTATTACCAGCAGGAAAGTCTCGTAGCCGTAAACATCCTTCTCGTCGAATCATTCAAATGGTCTTTCAAGATCCTTACTCAAGTTTAAATTCGCGTCATAAGATTGGCTCGATTTTGACCGAACCGCTTTGGTTTTATGGTTTAGAAAAAGACCCAGCGAAACGTCAAGAGCTCGCGGCTTCTATGCTTGCTTTGGTTGGTATGGCACCAGATGCGATTGATAAATACCCACATCAATTTTCTGGTGGACAACGTCAACGTATTGCCGTGGCACGCGCGTTATTGGCTCGACCGCGATTCTTGATATGTGATGAACCGACTTCCGCATTGGATGTATCTATTCAAGCAGAGATTCTCAATCTTTTGAAAGATCTGCAATCGAAGTTTGGACTGACCATTCTATTTATTAGTCACAACCTCTCAGTGGTGCGACAAATGGCCGATGACATGGTTGTACTGCGTAATGGCGTGATCGAAGAAGCGGGTAAAACCGAAGATCTGTTTGAACGTCCACAAGCGGAATACACCAAAAAACTGCTGTCCTTGACGCCTGTGATGCCGAAAGATTGGGCATGATGGTTTCTCTGTTTTATTCTTTAAAAAGAAGGTAAGAAGCATACAGGAAGTTTGGGGTTTGGTGGAAAGCGCTGCAGATCAACCAGAAATTCGAACATCAGAGTAAATATATGAAATTCAGCAAATATCATGCTTTAGGCAATGATTACATAGTCATCGACCCTAAAGACCTGAATGAAAAATTATCAGAAGATAAGATCAAAGTAATATGTGATCGTCATTTTGGCATCGGTTCTGACGGTATTCTTTATGGGCCTGAAGAAAGTAAAAGCTGTGATTTTTCTCTCAGAATATTTAATCCCGATTCAAGCGAAGCAGAAAAAAGCGGTAATGGCTTACGGATTTTCTCAAGATATCTTTGGGACCAATCTCTCGTTTCTTATGATGAATTTACGATTCAAACAAAAGGCGGTGTTGTCACTTCCACCATTGGTGAAAAAGGTCTTTCAGTATCAGTAGGGATGGGAAAAGTACGTTTTACTCATGAGTCAATGGGAGAGCCTGAAGTTACATCAGCAATAATGAATGTGAAAGGCCTAGAGTTCACCTATTATTTGGCCAATGTTGGTAACCCTCATTGTGTTATTTTACTTGATGATATTAACCCAAATTTTGCAAAAGAATTCGGCAGTATTATTGAAAATGATTCTAGGTTTATTAACCGAACTAACATTCAATTTGTACAAATCATTGATAAATCATCAATTCAAATAGAAATATGGGAACGCGGTGCTGGTTATACTCTTGCTTCTGGTTCGAGTAGCACTGCTGCCGCTTCCGTTGCGTATGCTTTAGGGCTGTGTCATTCCAACATTAATGTTTATATGCCCGGTGGAATGATCAATATAAAACTGGATAAACAGTTCTTCGCAACTATGACTGGAGATGTTCGCAAAATTTGTGATGGGGAAATATCTAGAGAGGCACTTGTTTCATTTTAACAATGCATTCCTATAAGGTTCATGACCTTGTTAGTTATTTACTTTGTTTGATCTTTTTATCAACCATTATGGGGACTCTTCTTTAAGGTTCTGATGGGATTTTAGTTTAGTCGATTGCTAATGGCATTATAGGTTTATAGGAATGATATGAGCGCTAAAATTAAAAATATCGAAAAAACATTATTGTCGGATAACTGGTACACGCTCAATAAATATTCATTCGATTATCAAAAGCCTAATGGCGATTGGGAGCGACAAGATCGCGAAGCATATGATCGAGGTAATGGCTCAACGATACTCCTTTATAACGCACAAAAATCTAGTGTGATTTTGACACGACAATTTCGTCTTCCAACATTTGTAAATGGCAATGCCAGTGGTCTGTTAGTTGAAACATGCGCTGGATTGCTTGATCAAGATAATGCAGAAGATTGCATTAAGAGAGAAGCGGAAGAGGAGACGGGCTATAAGATTGATAGTGTCAGAAAAATATTCGAAGCCTATATGTCGCCTGGGTCTGTTACCGAGATATTATATTTCTTTATTGCTGAATATTCAGATGCTATGAAGGTGTCTGAGGGTGGCGGTTTAGAACATGAGCAGGAAAATATTGAGGTTCTAGAGCTCGACTTTAATGATGCCTACAAGATGATTGAGTCAGGGGAAATAATAGACGGTAAAACAATTATGTTGCTTCAATATGCGAAACTAAACAATCTTTGTTAATTTTGATGGTTGTACCTAAATTCAGATAAATAATTCGATTAAACATTGCCTCAGCTTTATAAGATGAAGAGCGTATATGAATATCAATTTAGTACATAAAACTAGCTGTCATTGTGGTGCTGTTCAATTAAGGTTGAAAATGCCTAATAGTTTAGAAGATTCAAAACGGTGTTTATATGCTATGAGTCGGATTAGAAGGTGTAAACCCTTATGAGTTGGAGCCTGTTAAAATTTACAATGGAATACATTATCCAAAAGATACGATCAAATTATAACAATTATACGGTGTGTTCGACATCGGTATGACGATCAAAGAGTAATTCTGAATTTAGGAATAACTATGAAAATCGCGGTATTTTGTGGTTCAAGTACAGGGAATAACCCTTCTTATATTAACGAAGCCAAAAAACTAGGCCTGTTTTTTGGAAAAAATGGCATTGACCTAGTGTATGGAGGAGGAAAGGTCGGGTTGATGGGGACTATTGCTGATGCGGTTCTAGAGAGTGGCGGAAACGTTTTTGGTGTTATTCCTGAATATTTGAAAGAAAAAGAAATTGAGCATACAGGTTTAACCGAGTTATTCGTTGTCGCAGATATGCATGAAAGAAAAGCGAAAATGGCTTCGATGGCTGACGCGTTTGTCGCATTACCAGGTGGCGCAGGAACACTAGAAGAATTCTTTGAAGTATGGACTTGGGCACAACTAGGTCATCATTCGAAACCGTGTGCGTTGTATAACACCAATGGTTTTTATCAGGATTTATTAGCCATGATAACCAATATGACAAACTCTGGTTTTTTGAATGAAGAATACGCTAATATGCTTATTTTAGCTGACACACCAAAAGAGCTTGTTGATTGCATTGAGGCATATCAGCCACCTCTCAAAAAATGGTCTTAGTGCCAATTTAAAGAAACCAGAACCCTTAAAGAATATTTATACAATACATCTATACATGATTTGATATTAAAAGGTTCTTGGTGGTTAGTGGCTAATTGCTCGAAGCAATGCCTCTTCGGCATGAATTGTTGCAGTATCAATAATAGGTATGTCGCAATCGGCTTGCTTTATTAGTAATGGAATTTCAGTACACCCTAAAATTACGCCTTCAGCGCCTTCAGATCTTAGCTTATTAATAATGTCAATATACTGCTTTCTAGACGCATCAGATATTATGCCACGTACTAGTTCATTCACTATTATACTGTGAATGACTTGTTGATCATCAAAAGAAGGAACGATTGTCGATATGTCTTGTTTCTTTAATCCTTCAACATAAAAGTCTTCGCCCATCGTAAACTTTGTACCCAAAAGAGCCACTTTTGAAATCGATTTCTTTTTAACGTCGAGGGCTGTCGTGTTAATCAAATTGATTAACGGAAGCGAGGTAAGATTTTGCACATCATCAAATACTTTATGCATCGTATTCGTTGCGATAAGGCCAAAATCAGCACCTGCTGTTTTTAGTTCATTTGCGACTCTGGCTAAATCTTCCGCGATTAAATCCCATCTGCCTTCGTCACGCCTCTGATGGAAGTTTTTTAGATTCACGCTGTAAATTATTATTTCTGGGTAGCCATAATTACCATATTTTTCAACATAAGAGCGCGTGATATGAAGATAATAACTCACTGTTGATTCAGGGCTTAAGCCACCAATAATACCAATTTTTTTATGCATAGATGAAATTCCATTTTTTGACATTAAACTTTTGCCTTCTCATGTCGAGCTTTTTCTAAATAAGATAACATTTCTTGTTTTGGTACCATGCCACCGCCTGTTGCCCACACTAGGTGAGTAGCGTTGCACATTTTTGTATCATCCAGTTTTAAGCGATTTCTGTACTCTGTATTGTTTGTAACAATACTGGGGCCAATTAGTCCTGCGAGTGCGGAAGGTTCTAACTGAATATGTTCATACGTATTCATATCACCTAAATGTCGGTACATACGTTTGTCAGAAAGAGTGTAATAACCGTCTAGTAGTCTTTCCATGGCTCTTCCGACGAAGCCTGATGCTCTCCCTACCGCCAACCCATCCGCAGCGGTTATGTTATCAATGCCTATGTCTTGTACTGAAATATAATCATGAAGACCTGTATGAACGCCTAACATCATACAAGGGGAGTGTGTCGGTTCTGCAAAGATGCAATGAATATGGTCTCCAAATGCCATTTTGAGTCCAAAGGCAACGCCACCAGGGCCACCACCAACACCACAAGGTAAATACACAAAAAGAGGGTGGTTTTCGTCAACGAGTATATTCATTTCATTAAATTGCGTTTTTAGTCTTTCTCCTGCTACCGCATAACCAAGAAACAGTGTTTGAGAGTTTTCATCATCGATGAAAAAACAAGTCGGATCGCTTTCAGCTTCTTTGCGGCCCTGTTCTACGGCAACGCCATAATCCTGTTCATACTCCACCACCTTAACTCCGTGTTCGCGAAGCTTGTCTTTCTTCCACTGACGAGCATCCGCTGACATATGCACAGACACAGAAAAACCCAATTTGGCACTCATGATGCCGATGGACATTCCTAGGTTTCCTGTTGAACCTACAGCAATGCTGTGTTGTTTGAAGAAGTTTTTGAACTCAGGAGATGCGAGTTTTTTATAATCGTCTGAAGTGGATAGTAGCTCTGCGTTTATAGCTAGTTTTTCTGCGTGAGTCAGTACTTCATAGATGCCACCGCGCGCTTTAATTGAACCTGATATAGGAAGGTGACTGTCTTTCTTCAGTAATAGCTTGCCAGAAATAGGTGTTTTATATTCTTCTTCTAGTTTGGCTTTTATTGTTGGAATGGGGACAGTATCAGACTCTATTATGCCATTGGTTATCGCTGTTTCAGGGAAAACGAGCGCTAAATAGGGTGCGAACCTTGTCAGTCTATCACTTGCTTCTTTGATGTCGTCAGCACTCAAACCCACATAAGGTAAAGCTTCTTTTAAACTGGTGATATTTGGGTTAAACCAGCTGACTTCTTGCAACGCTATTAACTGTGTAATCAAAGGGTATTTTTGAGTTAGCTGTTGAATAAATTGTTGATTATCCGTTGTCATTTTATTGGCCTGAATGAAGTGACATGGGCATAAAGGTATTCTCGGTGGATAGGCTAGAAAGAACAAGTTGAAACTATAGTTTATACTGAATGTTGGTTAATAAGTAATATTGGATTTAAGGTGAAAGGTAGTAGAGTTACATTGATCTTGCTACAGTTTTTTAAAAGCCTCAGAATCAGAATTAACAGCATTCACCTATCATTTAATAATGAGCTAAACATGTTCAAACGACTTAGTTATTGGCTAGAAAATAAACGCATTAAAAGAATGGCGTTTACAGAACAGCAGTGGGAATCTTCCATTGCTGATTGGCCTGTGATGAACCGCTATCAAGGAGCTGAACGTGATGCATTGCGGAATATGACCTTTCGTTTCTTGGCTCGTAAGAACTTTGCTTCAGGTGGTGGCTTTCAGTTTACTAACGATATGTGTTTGAAAATCGCAACCATGGCTTGTGTACCGATTCTACACCTTGGTTTAGATTGGTATAACGATTGGTATACCATCGTTATTTACGAAGGTGATTTTGTACCTAATCGTCCGTATCGCAGTAGTGACGGTGTAGTTCATACAGGCAGCCAAGTGTTGAGTGGTGAAGCTTGGCTAAAAGGACCGGTGATATTATCGTGGCAGGCTGTGTGTGAAACGGGTGCTCATGCTCGCCATTCTAAGGCCAGTAATGTTGTCATTCATGAGTTAGCACATAAGCTTGATATGCTTCGTGATGGCGCCAATGGCGCACCGCCTATGCATCCAGATATGCGTTCAGGTGAATGGCACGATATATTTACAACTGCATGGGACAGGCTGCAGCGTGATTCGAATAAACATCGTCGATTACCTCTTGATGAGTATGCGTTAACCAATCCAGCTGAATTTTTTGCGGTATGCAGTGAAACGTTTTTTGAAGACCCTAAAAAAATGAAAGAACATATGCCAGAGGTACATCGGCTGTTGTGTCAGTTTTACCGCCAGCTGCCTGCTTTTTAATTTAATTGGAATGATTTCTTTTAGCCTTAATTCTCAACCTTACCGATTTACTGAGTAACTTAGTGTTACATTATGACGTTGTCGTGATTTATTTATATGGAGTTTTATGAAGCGTTATCCCTCGACTACCGCACTGCGGGCATTTGAAGCAATTTCCCGTCTTGGAAGTGTTTCTGCTGCTGCAGCAGAACTTAATCTAACTCGTAGTGCGGTTAGCCATCAGTTAAATATGTTGGAAGAGGTTGTGGGATTCCCACTGACACAACGAGACGGTAGAGGCTTGGCGCTTACACAGAAAGGCAAGGCTTATGCTTTAGAGACAAAAAAAGCACTCACTATTTTGTTAGAAGCATCCCATGTTAGTGATGGTGAAGAGGTAACGGGATCATTAACGATTAGCTGCGCTCCAGGTCTTGCTAACTATTGGCTGTGTCATAAAATTGCGGCCTTTACAAAAAAATATCCTAAGTTATCGCTTCATATTTTATCTCCAAGTTTTCCTGGTGATATCTCAAATGAAGATGTGGATTTATTCATCACCTATGGCAACGGTAGTTGGCCTGAAAAATATGTTAAACAGTTGATGACGATTCGATTGTTTCCAGTGTGTAGTCCGCACTTTTTTCATCAACAAGGCGGCTTAGGGCATCCTTCTAACTTAATAAAAATGCCTCTTCTTCATCTTATGAGTAATACAGATTGGCGTGTTTGGCTCGCGGCTAATGGTGTCAGTAATACGCAGTTGGAAGGTGGTGTTGTTTTTTCGGATGCTAACTTTGTACAGTCGGCGGCGATTGCCGGTCAAGGTATTGCGATTGGCGATAATATGGTTAGTGGGGATGCGCTTGCAAAGGGGCTATTAATACGTCCTTTTGAAAAAAGCATTGAATCACCAAGAGCATATTATTTAGTTACGTCTCCAGAAAAAGTGGAACGAAAAGAAGTTTTTGCCTTTATTGAATGGTTAGAAGGCCTCATTGCAGACGCTCAATCTCGTTATGATAGGCAATGAATTATCATTATTTAGATGGCGCTAAAAGTGTGCGATCAGCTTCTGGCGTGCACTTATTTATTCTAAACACCATCAGAAAGCTTTAAAAATGAAATCGGAAATCACGTCTAAAAGCCTCTCTATCAAGTCTTAGTTATATTTTTCAGGAAAATACATCTCACTGTCTTTTATCCTTAATAAAGCCCTATTTTTGTGCATCACCTCAAGTCATTTCGAATTTACTAAACACAAGCTTATAAAATGAAGGTAATTGTCAAATAATATTGAACAATAACGTCAATATTATTCGATTGTTATTGCCTTTTTTCTGATCAAGAATCGATTAAAGGCATAAGGTTGATCTGATTTAACTGAGCCTAATTCCTATTAATAAGCATTAGCGTTTTTTTAAAGGCAGCATTATGAGTCAGCTATCAGGAACGGACTTCGTAACAGACATATATCCAAACCTCTCAGAGGAAGAACGAGTCAGAGTGGATTTAGCCGCGGCGTATCATTTGATCGAGCACTTCCAAATGAGCGACAGTATTTATACGCATATTTCAGCTCGTGTTCCTGGCGATAATGAATATTTTTTGATTAACCCTTATGGCACGCGTTTTAGTGAAGTCAAAGCGAGCCAGTTAGTCACCATTGATCTGGATGGAAAAATCATAGATGACCCATGTCAGATGGGTGCGAATCCCGCTGGTTTTACTATTCATTCAGCCATACATGCAGCACGTCATGATCTGAAATGCGCATTGCATACTCATACTGTTGCCGGTGTTTCGATTGCGTCAACACAAACTGGAATTTTACCGATTAACCAGTGGTCTTTGCAGTTTTATCACGGTGTGTCCCGTCATGCTTATGAAGGCATTGCCTTAAATTTAGAAGAACGAGAGCGTTTAGTTAATGATCTTGGTTCTGAAAATAAAATTATGATTCTAGATAACCATGGACTAATGACCATGGGAGAAAACGTCGGGGAAGCGTTTACCTTAATGTTTAATTTAGAGCGTGTTTGCAAGGTGCAAATGTCCGTTCTCGCAAGCGGTCAAGCAGTCAATCAAATTGACTCATCAGTATGTGATTTAACCTATCAGCAATATAAACAGTTCGCCGAAATGAGTCTACGTGATGGTTTTCATGTGGAGTGGTTAGCGTATCTAAGATTGTTAGAAAAAGTGTCACCGTCTTACAAAGAGTAATGCTCGTCAATATCGAAACCGGTTATTAGCCTAATTTAAATCTGAATATTTTGAACCTAGGAGAGAAATATGAAAAAAATTATTATGGGTGCTGTAATTGCTTGTTTGCCTTTTACTGCAAGTGTTTATGCACAACCTCAAAATGGCGGAACGATCAACGTCGTTGTTCAGCCTGAGCCACCAAGTTTAATGATTGGCATGTACTCAAATGGTACGACTCAGCAAGTGGGTGGTAATATTTTTGAAGGTCTAATGCGCTACGACAAAAAGCTGGTTCCTCATCCACTTTTAGCCACTTCTTGGGAAAATTCAGAAGATGGTAAAACTTGGACTTTTCATCTTAAAGAAGGCGTTGTTTGGCATGATGGACAACCTTTCACTTCAGCCGATGTTGTTTTCTCTATTGATGTGTTGTTACGTGAAACCAATGCTCGTTTAAGAACCTCTTTAGCGTTTGTTGATAGCATTACTGCACCGGATGATTTCACCGTTGTGTTCAAGCTTAATCAGCCATTTGGTCCTTTTATTCGTTTGTTTGAAGTAGGCACAACACCTATGTTGCCTAAACATATTTATGAAGGCACAGATTTCAAAATGAATCCGGCTAACCACCATCCAATCGGAACTGGACCATTTGTATTTAAAGAGTGGCAAAAAGGGTCATTTATTCATTTAGCCAAAAATGAAAATTATCATGTGAAGGGTTTACCTCATATCGAGGAGCTTTATTGGCATGTTATTCCCGATGCTGCATCTCGATCAGTCGCCTTTGAAACGGGAAAAATTGATGTATTACCGGGTGGCTCCGTCGAGAACTTTGATGTGCCACGTTTAAGTGAACTGGACAATGCTTGTGTTACGACAGATGGTTGGGAGTTTTTCTCTCCACACGCTTGGTTATGGTTAAACAACCAAGAAGGACCGACTGCAGATAAACGTTTCCGTCAAGCCGTTATGTACGCGATGGATCGTGAGTTTGCCAAGTCAGTACTTTGGAATGATTACGGCAAAATTGCTAAAGGACCTGTAGGTTCAAAAACTACTTTCTTTGATGACACTCTGCCTGAATATGAATACAACCCGAAAAAAGCCAAAGCGCTTTTGAAAGAAATGGGCTACGACGGTACACCTGTACGTTTGATGGCTATGCCATACGGCGAAACGTGGCAGCGTTGGACTGAAGTTGTTAAGCAGAATCTAGAAGAAGTTGGCATTAAAACGAAACTTGTTGCTACTGATGTCGCTGGTTGGAATCAGAAAATTTCGGACCGAGATTACGACATTTCGTTTACTTACTTATATCAATACGGTGACCCTGCATTAGGTGTTTCACGTACTTATCTGTCAAGCAATATGGCCAAAGGTTCTCCTTGGAATAACGCTGAAGGCTACGTAAATAAGCAAGTTGACCAATGGCTTAATGAAGCTGCTGTCGTTTTCCCTGACTCTAAACGAGCTGAATTATACAGCAAAGCCCAGCATCAACTGGTTGAAGATGTACCGGTTGCTTGGTTAATGGAGTTGGAATTCCCAACAATTTATAACTGTAAAGTACAAAATCTTGTTGATTCTGCCATTGGTATTAATGATGCCTTCGGTACCGCTTGGATTAAACAATAATCTAATGGGAGTAGGCCGTTAGGTCTGCTCCATTAATAAGATTTGTCATTTTAAGAGTTATCATTTTTATGAGTATTCAAACCTTACTTTATATCGCTGGTCGTTTGGTTAAAGGGGGTGTGGTGCTATTAGTCATCGCAATCTTTAACTTCTTCCTAATTCGCATGGCTCCAGGTGATCCTGCTCAAGTATTAGCTGGTGAAGCTGGTGCGACGGATGAGATCTTTCTCCAACAATTACGAGAGCAATTTGGACTTGATCAGCCACTTTATTATCAACTCTGGATCTATGTCAGTAACTTGATGCAGTTTGATATGGGGATAACGTATCGTCAACAGATGCCAGTGTTTGACCTTATTATGGAACGTATGCCGGCAACCTTATTACTCACTGGCGCGGCTTTTTTGTTGTCTCTTGTATTGGGTATTTTAGCGGGAGTTGTTGCAGCGGCGAAACATCGACAATGGCTGGATTCAGTGATCACTGTCGCGGCGTTGATTTTTTACGCGACGCCTCTTTTTTGGCTCGCCATGATGGCTGCCTTATTCTTTTCAGTTTACTTAGATTGGTTACCTAGTTTTGGTATGCAAACAGTCGGAGAAAACTTCACCGGTTGGCAGAAAGTGAAGGACATCGGCTTGCATTTGATATTACCGGCGGCCACGTTAGGACTGTTTTTTACCGCTGTGTATGCCCGCATGACACGAACTTCAATGATAGAAACCAGTCGATTAGATTTTGTTAAAACCGCAAAAGCCAAAGGTATGAAACCGTCACGAGTAACTACTCATCATATATTGCGTAATGCCTTGTTACCTGTCGTTACGTTAGCGGGACTGCAAGCGGGTCAGTTGATTGGTGGCGCAGTGCTAACAGAAACAGTGTTTGCTTGGCCGGGTATTGGTCGGCTGATGTTTGAAGCCTTATTCCAGCGAGACTATAACTTGTTGTTAGGAGTGTTCTTTATATCTTCTGCGATGGTTGTTCTCTTCAACTTGGTTACTGATGTTATCTACTGCATCGTTGACCCACGAATCGAGCTATCAAAATGAATGTAATTAAATCTCTAACACAAAACAAAGTGGCGATGGTTGGCTTTAGCATACTGTTTATCTTCGTTGTCATCGCTTTAATTGGACCTTACCTTTACGACGGAAGTCCTTGGCGTATGGTGCAAAGACCATTTTTACCGCCGTTTCAAAATAGTAATTACTTATTAGGTACGGATACATTAGGACGAGATGTATTGGCGGGCTTAATTTATGGTGCTCGAATTTCACTATTGGTGGGCTTTGTTTCAACCATTATTGCGCTGTTGATTGGTATCCCATTGGGTGCTTATGCTGGCTATTACGGTGGCTGGGTTGATGAAGTTCTGATGCGCTTTACGGAAATATTTCAGACGGTACCAAGCTTTGCATTAGCCGTTGTGCTTGTGGCTATTTTTGAACCTTCTGTTTATTCCATCACGGGTGCGATTGCCATTGTAAGCTGGCCTCCTGTGGCACGTTTGGTACGTGGTGAGTTTTTATCCTTGCGCAGTCAAGAGTATGTGTTAGCCGCTAAATTAAATGGCCAAACCAATCGCAATATTATTCTGCGTGAAATTCTACCAAACAGCCTTTCTCCTATCATAGTGTTGGCTTCCTTAATGGTGGCAAGTGCCATTTTGCTTGAGTCTTCTTTGTCCTTTTTAGGCTTGGGTGATCCAGCAATTATGTCTTGGGGTTACATGATAGGAGCTGCTAAAACGGTGATAAGACAAGCTTGGTGGTTAAGTTTTATTCCAGGTGTTGCCATCGCAATTACTGTTCTTTCTCTTAACTTATTAGGTGAAGGCTTAAACGAAGCTCTAAATCCTAAGCTGTCAGGTAATCGGGAGAACTAGTATGAAGCCTTTATTAAAAGTAGAAAACCTGAGCATTCGTCTTCCTGCAGGTGGTGATCGTGAATTTGCTATTCGTAATGTGAATTATGATCTTATGCCAGGTGAAATATTATGCGTGGTTGGTGAATCTGGATCAGGAAAATCCATGACAGCCAATGCCATTATGGGATTGTTGCCGAAAGTGATTACTGTCGATAAAGGGGCAGTCATCTTTGATGGTTATGATCTGGCTTCTTTAGAAGAGCACAGAGCAAGAACCCTACGTGGTAACCGCATCAGTATGATTTTCCAAGAGCCGATGACGGCGCTTAATCCATTGATGCGGGTTGAAGATCAGATTGCAGAAGTCTTCTTAGTTCATACCAAAATGACTCGAAAACAGCGACATGATAGAACGTTGGCATTGTTAGAGGATGTTGGCCTACCTGATCCACATAAAATGCTACGAGCTTATCCTCATCAGCTTTCAGGCGGTCAACGTCAGCGCGTAATGATAGCGATGGCGCTGGCACTTGAGCCTTCTATTTTGATTGCTGATGAACCGACAACCGCCTTAGATGTAACCACTCAAGCGCAAATTTTAAAACTCATCAAAGAATTACAGCGTAAGCACAACACCGCCGTCATGTTCATTACTCATGACTTTGGCGTGGTCGCCGAAATTGCCGACCGAGTGGCTGTGATGGAAAAAGGTGAAATGGTTGAGCTTGGAAATCGAGATGCGGTGTTGAATAACCCGCAACATGATTATACCAAAAAGCTAATTGCCGCAGTGCCGCCACTGGTGTCACCTAAGCGTGAGATAAAACCACTTCAAGTGCCTCCAATTTTGAGTGTTGAAAACCTATGTAAGACTTACCGTACTGGTGGTAGCTGGTTGTCTAAAGCTCGAATCGTAAAAGCGGCAGATGATGTTAGTTTTGAATTGCACCGAGGCGAAACACTAGGTTTAGTGGGTGAATCTGGATCTGGTAAATCAACCGTTAGTCGATGCGTTGTTCGCTTACTTAATTCTGATAGCGGCAAAATACGATTAAGTGGCAGTGAAATTCAGTCTTTAGGCACAAAAGAATTAGCCCCTTTTCGTAAGCGAATTCAAATGGTTTTCCAAGACCCTTATGCGTCACTTAATCCTAGAAAAACCATTGGTCAAATTATTGCCGATGGCCCGATTGCCCAAGGCATGCCTCGCAAAGACGCTTTTGCTAAAGCGGCAGAGTTACTGGCATTGGTGGAACTACCCATTGCGGCGATTGACCGTTACCCACATGAATTTTCGGGCGGACAAAGACAACGAGTTGGCATCGCTCGTGCGTTGGCTCATGATCCAGAAGTACTGGTGGCAGATGAAGCCATATCCGCGCTTGATGTGTCTGTTCAGGCTCAGATATTAGACCTTATAGAAACGCTCAAAAAACGACTTAATTTGGCGGTTCTTTTTGTGGTTCATGATTTACGTGTTGCGGCTCAAGTATGTGACCGAGTGATTGTGATGCAAAAAGGCAAAATCGTTGAAATGGGTGATACTCGTCAAGTTTTTGAGTCTCCAGCACATGACTATACCAAAAGCCTTATTGCTTCTATTCCAGGGGCAAATTGGCGTTCTGATACCACAGCTGTGACAGCTTCTGGAGTACAGGAGGGCGCTGCCTAATGTTGTATGGCATTGCTCACAGTAGCTTTTTGAATATGTTGCCGTATTTACCGCATTTTGATGCTTACGCAGAGGAAGTAACTGTAGTAACAAGCGATATGGAGCATGATCCAGCGCAGATTACGTTTGCCTTACTGTGGTTTCCTGATGATGACTTCTTCGAACATTATCCCAATGTCCGTGTTGCCGCATCGATTGCGGCAGGCGTCGATAGTTTACTGGCATGCCCAAGTTTGCACGATGATGTTTTAGTGTGTCGGAATAGGGACTCAGAACAAGCGTCTATTATGAGTACTTTTGCAATCTGGCACGTTATTAACCATCAAAGAAATTTCCCATTGTATCGACAGCAGCAACAAGAAAAGTGTTGGTTACGTCAGCCAATGAGAGCGCCCAGTGACGTGAGTGTCGGGGTGCTGGGTTTAGGCTTCATGGGAGAGAAAATGGTAAATGATTTATATCAGTTGGGTTTTGATGTTGCGGGCTGGCGTAAGAGCCAAAGGCAGCTAGAGAACAACAATATTCCAGTGTTTAGCGGTACAGACCAATTGGGAGACTTTCTAAAACGTACTGAAGTGCTTATCTGTGTGTTGCCACTTACCGATGACACGCGTGGAATTCTCAATAAAGCGTTATTCGACCAATTAAAGCCAAATGCTTACTTAATACATCTAGGGCGTGGTGGTCATTTACAGGCAGAAGACCTTTTAAATTCGATTGATGAAGGTAAATTGCAAGGTGCATCATTGGATGTTTTTGACGAAGAACCCTTGCCTAAAAACAATGTATTTTGGACTCACCCAAACATCATAGTAACCCCTCACACTGCGAGCGATGTACGACCAGAGGCCGCTGTTCTTAATATGGTCGAGGAAGTAAGACGATACTCTGCCGGTGAAACGCCAAAAAATAAAGTTGAAGCCGCTATTGGCTATTAAGTAGAGATTTATTATGACTGTTGAAAAATGTAACCCTGATCGGTTGTGGAACTCCATTATGGAGATTGGCCAAATTGGTCATACGGAAGTAGAAGGAAGCAAAGTCGGGGGCTGTCATCGCCTTGCTTTGACCGATAAAGATAAACAAGCACGAGACTTGTTTGTTGGCTGGGCAAAAGCGTTAGGTTGTTCTTTACGAGTGGATGCGATTGGCAATTTATTTTTACGTCGCAATGGATTAGATAACACCTTAATGCCCGTTATGACCGGTAGCCATTTAGATACTCAACCAACAGGCGGTAAGTTTGATGGTGTATATGGATGCTTAGCAGGTTTGGAAGCGCTGCGCTGTTTAGAAGAGAAAAATATTCAAACGTTAAGACCGATTGAAGTTGTGGTTTGGACCAATGAAGAAGGCGCTCGTTTCAAACCTGCGATGCTAGGATCGGGAGTGTACGCTGGGGTTTTCAAACTTAATGATGTATTGGCAACCAAAGATGAAGCCGGAATTAGCCTTGGGGAAGAACTTGATCGTTTAGGCTATAAAGAACAAACAAGCGTCGATACTCCTGAGTGCTATCAGTATTACGAATTGCACATAGAACAAGGCCCAGTATTAGAAGCCTTAGATATCGATCTAGGGATTGTTGCGGGTGTGTTAGGCATGCGTTGGTATGAAGTCGAAGTGACGGGGCGATCTTGTCACGCAGGACCTAGCCCAATGAATCTGCGTAACGATGCTTTGGTCGGGGTAGCCGAAATGATTAGCGAGCTAACAAAAATCGCCGCCAACCATAGCCATGATAGCCGCTGTACTATTGGTGAACTCAATATTCCAAATGCATCGACAAATGTATCTGCTGGCAAAGTTAAGTTTTCATTGGATCTTCGCGAAGGGCGTTTAGCAGATTTAGATGAACTGCAAACAAAGGCTTTTGAGACAATTCACCGTATTGCCTTTCATCACAAACTCGAAATTGGAATCAAAGAAACCTGGTCATTACCACCATGCCCTTTTGATGAAACCTGCTTGGTGAATATTCAACAAGCGTGTGCGGCAAGCTATCCAAATCTGAACCCTCATACCTTGATTAGTGGTGCAGGTCATGACGCTGTTTATGTCAGTCGAGTGGCACCTACCGCAATGATCTTTGTGCCATCAGAGGATGGGTTA
The DNA here is from genome assembly GCF_014803385.1 of Marinomonas colpomeniae. GTDB lineage: Bacteria > Pseudomonadota > Gammaproteobacteria > Pseudomonadales > Marinomonadaceae > Marinomonas > Marinomonas colpomeniae. The sequence continues at coordinate 129,463 of NZ_JACYFC010000003.1, forward strand.
AGTCATAACGAGCGTGAATACACGAGTCCCGAACAGCTTGAGAAAGGCTGCGATGTACTACTAAATACACTTATATTGTCTGCAAACAGCAACTGAATATAAGCATTTTTTTTATAGGGAGAACGTTGCCATGAAAGCTTTTTACCATGAGGATCAAAGTCAGCATGATCCTAAATTTTATATGAAAAACGGTCAGTCTATTCCAGCGCGCGAGACGCCAGAACGTGGCGATATTTTTCGTAAAGTTCTGATGGATCTGAATGTATCCATTAGTCCAGCGAGTGATTTTGGTTTGTCTTATATTGCCGAAGTGCATTCGCCTGATTATGTGAACTTTTTACAATCGGTTTATCCTGAATGGGAAAAGTTACCGGATGCGAGTAAAGAAATTATTCCTAAGAGTAACCCTGGGCGATACGCGGCTACCTACCCAAGTGACATTATTGGTCGGGTAGGTTGGCACTTAATGGACACTTCTTGCCCATTAGGAGAAGGAACTTGGAAAGGAATATACGCTTCTGCTCAAACCGCAACCAGCGCCGCTGATGCGCTAGCAAATAACGAATGTACATCGGCTTATGCGGTATGCCGTCCGCCGGGTCATCATGCTTTTAGTGATGGCGCAGCGGGTTTTTGTTTTTTAAATAATTCCGCGATTGCGGCACAACGTCTATTAAAAGATTTTAATAGAGTGGCCATTTTGGATGTGGATTTACATCATGGTAATGGAACTCAAGCTATTTTCTGGCAGCGTAAGGACGTGATGACTCTTTCAATCCATGCTGATCCAGCCTATTGCTACCCTCATTATTGGGGGTATGCCCATGAGAAAGGTGAAGGAGAGGGTTATGGGTATAATTTAAACTTACCGATTACTGAAGGAACAGGGGATAGCGAGTTTTTAGAAACGCTTGAAATCGCACTTGAGCAGTTAAATGCTTATGCTCCAGACGCCGTGATTCTTGCTCTCGGGCTGGATGCTTCTGAACAAGACCCATTTGCTGTACTTAATTTAACAACAGAGGGTTTTGGTCAGATTGGTAAACGTGTAAAAGCCTTGAATAAGCCAACGCTTATTGTTCAAGAGGGTGGTTATATTTCTCCTATATTGGGTGACAATTTAGCCGCAGTATTGAAGCCCTTTACCAAGACGTAGACTCGGTTCAGCTTTGTCTATCTCTGATATTAAATGACTTAAGAGAGAATGCTGCGATGGTTGCATTCTCTCTCTTTAATTTTTCTACCTAGATTCTGATATACCAAAATATTACCCATTACGAGGCGTTGTATAAGTCTGCTAGTATTTTCAGATGGGAGAATATATGTAATTTATTGTATTAATTATTAACCTCCAGTTTAAGATTCTTGCTCATACAGTTCTAATGGCAGTCCATCTGGGTCACTAAAAAATGTGAATTTTTTATTCGTGTATTCATCGACTCGAATTGGCTCAACATCAACACCCTTAGAGATAAGGTAATCTTTAACGGATTCTACCGATTCAACGTTAAACGCCAAATGCCTTAGACCTAGTGCTTCAGGGAAGCTTGGTCGATCAGGTGAACTAGGAAAAAAAAATAACTCTATTTGTCCACCATCCGGTAACTTCAGGTCGAGCTTAAATGAATCTCGTTCTTCTCGATAATTCTCAGCGATAACTTCCAGCCCAAGAATTGAAGTGTAAAAGAGCTTAGACTTTTCATAATCTGAGCAAATGATAGCGGCATGATGAATCGACTTAAGCATCTGTCTTCCTTGTTATACCCAACTATTTTCACGCACTTTATAATGTAAAACGTAATCATCAGGCTTTAATTCATATTGCTCATCTTCAGGGTATAATTTGGCAATATCAATGCTTTCTCCAGAAAATGCTTTGATACACTCTAAGTCTTCCCAGTATGTGATGAGTGTTATTTCTACTTCATTGCCTGAATCTGTATCGCGATTAAAAATTTGAGCCCCAATGAACCCTTTAGTCGCAGATGTGTCTTTTACCCCAGTTTCATAAAGATATGAAATAAAGCCTTCTTCATGCTTTTTAGGGCATTTAGCTTTCCATTCTCTCGCTATCATAAAAAAATCCTCAATTGAGAGCTAATCTTAATAAAAATCAGTGTCAATGGCTTTAACTATTAAGGTTGATTGCCCCTGAGCCTTAATACAGAAAATACAGGTTGAAACGAACCAATAAATGTTTCGTTTGTTGGTGAACTTAATTGGAAAAAATAGCGTATAAGTAACTAATTCAACTTTAAAAATTGGTGTTTAAATGCGTATCATTATTTTAGCTATCATTTTACCCTTACTATCAGCCTGTAGCACATCCTATCCAAACCAATCTGTTAAAGGGCAAATATTTCCATCTATTACAGGGCAAACACTAGAACAAAATGAGTTAAAAATTCCTGCTGATTTTGATCAAGACGTCGTGTTGCTGTTAATAGGCTACAAACAAGATTCACAGTTTGATATTGATCGTTGGCTAATTGGTTTAGACATGACAAACACCTTGGTTGATGTATATGAACTACCCACCATTCAAGGAATGTTACCTAGAATGTTTAGTACGGTTATCGACAGTGGTATGCGTAAAGGCATACCGAAAGAACTATGGAAAGGTGTCGTAACAGTTTATGAAGATGGTGAAAAAGTACAAAAATTTACCGGCAATGAAAACGCAAACAACACCAGAGTCACATTGATTACAAAAGAGGGTGAGATCCTGTATTTTTATGATCAAGGCTTTTCCGTAAGTGCATTGAATACATTGAGAGATGTACTAGAAAGCGCAAGGTGAACCCATAAATTTTAATGGTTTTCTGCCAATGCTACATTTTTCGTCTCTCTTATAAGGACATAAATTTTTTTTAGGCTTAGCTAATCAAAGGATAGATTTTGATTAGCTCTAAAATGTTCTTAGATTATTGATAGTGCTTATAAATCGAACCTAAAGAACGTTACTTTTAACGGTTACAGCCATTCTGAAAACAAAAAAAGCCCCGCAAATGCGGGGCTATCAAACTAGAGTGTGACATCACAATAAGGTCACATGCTGCTGTTACACAGCATTCTGATCTAATGAAGCGCCTTTCAACACTTCATCAAGATGCAGCCAGGTTTCGACAACAGTGTCAGGGTTAAGAGACATACTCTCAATGCCTTGAGCCACAAGCCAATCTGCGAAGTCGGCGTGGTCTGATGGGCCTTGCCCACAGATTCCCACGTATTTACCTTGTTCGCGGCAGGCTTGAATCGCCATCGTTAGCAGCTTTTTCACTGCTGGATTTCGTTCGTCGAATTTGTCTGCGATCAATCCTGAATCGCGGTCAAGTCCGAGGGTTAATTGTGTTAAATCGTTTGAACCAATTGAGAAACCGTCGAAGTATTGAAGGAATTCATCCGCCAATAATGCGTTAGAAGGCAGTTCGCACATCATGATGACTTTTAAGCCATTTTCGCCGCGAGCTAAGCCTTGTTCAGCAAGTAATTCCGTTACTTGTTGTGCTTCTTCTAACGTACGTACAAATGGAATCATGATTTGTACGTTGGTTAATCCCATTTCATTTCGAACTCGGCGAATGGCTTCACATTCTAGGGCGAAGCAATCACGGAAGGAGTCGTCGATGTAACGGGCCGCACCACGGAAACCAAGCATTGGATTTTCTTCGTCTGGTTCAAACAAAGGTCCACCAACAAGATTATGGTACTCGTTCGATTTAAAGTCAGATAACCGCACGATTACAGGTTTCTTCGAGAACGAGCACGCCAATGTCGCAACGCCTTCAACGAGTTTGTCGACGTAGAATTCTACTGGGCCATTGTAGCCAGCGATCCTGTGGTCGATTTCTTCTTTCAGAGCTGGCGTCATGTCTGCGTAGTTAAGCAGCGCTTTAGGGTGAATGCCAATCATACGGTTAATTATAAATTCCAATCGAGCCAAGCCAATGCCTGCGTTGGGTAGCATGGCGAAGTCGAAAGCGCGGTTCGGGTTGCCCACGTTCATCATGATTTTCACAGGTAGTTCTGGCATGTTGCCCACTTCCGAGGTGATGACATCGAATGGCAACTCGCCTTGATAAACAAAGCCCATGTCGCCTTGTGCACAAGACACGGTAACTTTTTGTCCGTCTTTCAAAACCTCGGTGGCATCGCCACAACCAACTACGGCTGGAATGCCAAGTTCACGTGCAATGATCGCCGCGTGACACGTTCGACCGCCACGATTGGTGACAATCGCAGATGCGCGTTTCATGATGGGTTCCCAATCAGGGTCAGTAATGTCAGTGACTAATACGTCGCCCGGTTTGATGCGATCCATTTCAGCAATAGAAGACAAAACCTTAACTTCACCCGTGCCAATTTTGTGACCAATAGCACGGCCTGTCATCATTACTTGTGACGTTTTCTTCAGGTTGTAACGTTCCATGCTTTGGGCGTTGCCTTGGCTGCGAACGGTTTCTGGTCGAGCCTGAACAATGTAGATTTTTCCATCGATGCCGTCTTTCGCCCATTCAATATCCATCGGACGTTGGTAATGGTCTTCTATGATGCAAGCTTGTCGTGCAAGATCTTGGATCTCGTCATTGGTCAACGCAAAGCGGTTTTGATCATCTAATGCCACTGGAACGATTTTGACAAATTCGTCGTCGCTACCGACTTCTGCGTATTCCATTTTTTGTGCTTTACTGCCAAGGCTTTTTCGCACAACCGATGGACGATTCGCTGCAAGTGTTGGCTTGTGAACATAGTATTCGTCTGGGTTTACCGTACCTTGTACAACCATTTCACCAAGGCCGTAAGCTGCGGTAATAAAGACAACTTCATCAAAGCCTGATTCTGTATCTAGGGTGAATAATACACCGGATGCGCCAATGTCGCTGCGTACCATTTTTTGAATACCAGCAGACAGTGACACGCCTTGGTGTTCAAACCCTTGGTGAACGCGGTATGAAATCGCACGGTCATTAAACAAAGAGGCAAATACGCGTTTGATAGAGGCTTTGATGTCTGCCAAACCAACGACGTTTAAGTAAGTCTCTTGTTGTCCTGCGAAAGAGGCGTCTGGTAAATCTTCCGCTGTGGCAGATGAACGCACAGCAAATGATGTGTCGTTAGCCTTGTCTTCACTGTCGTTATTGACAGACAAGACAGCAAAAGCGGCTTCAATTTCTTGGTCGAATTCAGCAGAAAAATGCGCTTCTTCAATCCAGGTTCGGATTTGCTCGCCAGTTTTGGCAAGAGCCTTAACGTCGTCCACGTCGAGTGCGTTGAGTGCGTCGTGAATTTTATCGTTTAGGCCGCTTTCTGCTAGGAAACTTTGATAGGCATAGGAAGTGGTAGCGAAACCATTTGGTACTTGAATACCAAGGTCTGTCAGGTTAGAAATCATTTCTCCCAAAGAGGCGTTTTTGCCGCCGACTTCACCGACATCTTCTAAACGAAGATCTTTAAACCACTTAACGAATTTGCTCACGAAGGACTCCGGTTATTGTTATAAGTTTGTTTTGTTTGGCTGGTTTGCCAACGAGACATCAAACGCTCATTCCTAGAAGTTGATAGCTTTTTTTCTAGGTAATATTGGTACTTGTCAAAGCGCTGTGTCTGAGTTCATTGTATGTAGCTAAGTGGTTTTGAATAAAATCGATTATTCGATGTAGTTTTATTTCAATCGAAAAACTAAATGTCGTTAGATAACAACAAAATGGGTAAAAACGCATGAAAGTGTATTTTGTTTCAGATGGGACAGCGATCACCGCAGAGGTGTTTGGATCGGCTATGTTGTCGTTTTTTGATGTGGCAGTAGAGACGCAAAGTGTGCCGTTTTTGACGACCAAAGATCAGGCCGAAGGATTGAAGCAACAAGTGAACTTAGAGATGGAGCAGGGTGTTAAATTACTGGTGTTTTACACCATTTCTGATGTTGCCATTCGTGAAATTATTCAGTCTTGTGATTGTCATTGTTATAACTTGTTTGGTGACTTGTTATCGCCTATCGAGAAGGCGCTTGGAGTCAAAGCACAACCAACGGCGCAAAAAGCTCACGGTATGAAAGAGGGCGTTTACGATGGCCGTATAGATGCCATTAACTATGCGTTAGCGAACGATGATGGTGTTTCGGTAAAGAACTTTGAGCAGGCAGATATTATTTTATTAGGTGTGTCTCGTTCAGGGAAAACGCCAACCAGTTTGTATCTAGCAATGCAGTATGGCATTAAAGCGGCGAACTATCCGATTACCGAAGATGACTTTTCTTCTCCTGGTTTACCTAGGGTCTTAAAAGCCCATAAGAAAAAACTGTTTGGGCTGACTATAGATGCGTTACGTTTGCAGGAAATTCGTAGCGGTCGAATGGCAGAAAGTAAGTACGCGTCAGCTCGCCAATGTCGCTATGAAGTAGACGAAGTAGAATCTTTATATCGTCAAGAACGTATCCCTTTTTTGGATTCGACAAAACTGTCTGTGGAGGAAATTTCCACCAAAGTGATGGCGGAGATGCATTTAGTGCGTCATAGACAATGAGTTTTACAGATAAACCTATCGAATAATTCGATAGATCGAGACTTTTTAGACAAAAAAAAGGTAAAAAAGTGATAAAAAGAAATTGGTTAGGCCAAAAAGGCATCAGGAGTGAAAAGGTGATCGCTTCGAAATAGAGGTAATACGCCTGTTTTGTTGTGTAATTACCAAATAAACCCCAAGAGAGTGTGCAGATAATGATAAGAGCCGCGCTTACTGGGAGAGTATTTGATGAGAATGCTCTATAATGTCAATTAATTGAACGCGTAAGCGACTTGGTTCGGGGTGCTGTTTGTAGCGATGTCTATAGAAGTACGGATCATAACGATACTGAAAGTGACACCAAAGCGCGGAACACGTTCTGAATAGTAAGATGTTCACAATTCTATTTTATAAAGGATGCATCTTATTTAAAACACCAAGGATAAATATACATTGAGTAATAAAAAAATTAACGATCCACACATGAAACGAGAAGCGTCTAAGTACGAAAATCCCGTACCGAGTCGTGAATTCATTCTAGAGTTTCTAGCTACCCAGAACCGAAGCATTGGTCATCTTGATTTATGCACAGATTTTAATCTTACAGGTGAAGACGAAATAGAAGCACTTCGCCGCCGATTGATCGCTATGTGCCGCGATAATCAGTTAACAAGTAATCGCAGTGACGAATATTCACCTATCCAAGAAAGTGACCTAATAGAAGGTTATGTCCAAGGCAATAAAGAAGGGCACGGTTTCTTATTACGTCCAAGTGATGACGATGTCTTTTTGTCTGCTCGCCAAATGCAGAATGTTATGGATGGCGACAAGGTAAAAGCACGCCTTTCTGGTCGTAGTGTAAAAGGTCGTTTAGATGGTGTTGTGGTTGAAGTGCTAGAACGTAAGCACTCCCAAATGGTTGGCCGTTACTATCTAGAAAGCGGCACTGCATTTGTTACACCAGAAAACCCTCGTATTGCGCAAGACATTCAAATCACCACAGACTCTGGTTTAACACCAAAGCACGGCCAATATGTTCTGGCTGAAATTGTGTCTTATGCAGAACGTGGTAAACCGGCTCAAGGTCTTGTTAAAAAAACCTTGGGTGACTTTATGGCGCCGGGTGTAGAAATTGAAGTGGCGATGCATCGCTATGAAATTCCTAACGAATGGCCAGCAGCGGTTGAGAAACAAGTTAAAAACTTTGTTGCCGAAGTGGCAGAAGAAGACAAAGCACACCGAGTTGATTTACGCGAAACACCATTTGTTACGATTGACGGCGAAGACGCCCGTGATTTTGATGACGCTGTGTATTGTGAGAAAACACCGGGCGGTTGGAAACTGTTCGTCGCCATTGCCGATGTTTCTCATTATGTGAAAAAAGACTCTGCATTGGATGAAGAAGCGATTGTACGTGGTAACTCTGTGTACTTCCCAGGTCGTGTTATTCCTATGTTGCCTGAAGTGTTGTCGAACGGTTTGTGTTCATTGAATCCAGATGTTGATCGTTTGGCGATGGTGGCAGAAATTTCGTTGACGACAAAAGGTAAGATGCGTGGTTTCAAATTCTATGAAGGCTTGATTCGATCTCATGCACGTTTAACCTACTCTAAAGTAGCGAAAATGATCGCGGCTGAGCCAGAAGAGCAAGGTTTAGAATTACGTGAGCGTTACTCATCTATCATTTCTCATATCGATGATTTGAATGGTCTTTATCACACATTAAGAGGCGCTCGTGATGAGCGTGGCGCGATGGAGTTCGATACAGTCGAAACTCGCATGGTGTTTGATGAAAACTCTAAGATTGAACATATCATTCCCGTTGAGCGTAACGATGCTCATAAATTAATCGAAGAATGTATGTTGTGTGCCAATGTGGCGACAGCAGAGCTTTTGATTAAAGCTGATCTGCCGGCTTTGTTCCGTGTTCATGAAGGACCAAAAGACGACCGTTTACTAACCTTGCGTACTTATCTTGGCTTGCTTGGATTAGAGCTAATGGGTGGCGCTAAACCAACGCCTGCCGATTATGCTGCGTTGTCTGAAAGCATTAAAGATCGTGCGGACGCTCGTAGTATTCAAACTATGATGTTGCGCTCTATGTCGCAAGCAGTTTATCAAGCGGATAACTTAGGTCACTTTGGCTTGAATTATGAAGCGTATACACACTTTACATCGCCTATTCGTCGTTACCCAGATTTATTGGTGCATCGTGCGATTCGTTATTTAATACGTGGTGAAGGTCGTCCAGATGTTCGACAAGCGCATCGTGTTGTGGGGAGTGAAACACTAAAAGAACGTAAGATTTACGGCTATAACCATGCGGATATGGATGGTTTTGGTGATTCCTGTTCTATCACAGAGCGACGTGCAGACGAAGCAACACGTGACGTGGAAGCTTGGTTGAAGTGTCAGTATGTAGAACAGCATCTTGGCGAACCTTTTGATGGCATTGTTACCGCTGTTACTTCGTTTGGTTTGTTTGTTGAGCTACAAGGTTTGTTTGTAGACGGTTTGGTGCATATCTCTGGGCTTGGGCAAGATTACTTTGTTCATGACATGGAGCATCAGGCGATTATTGGTGAACGAACAGGTCGTGTATTCCGCTTGGGTGATACACTAAAAGTGAAAGTCGCTAACGTTAATCTAGAACAACGTAAAATCGATTTGAGCTTAGACGATGTGGCTCCTGCGCCACGTAAAAAAATCGCACGCAATGACAAAACAGAATTGGACATGCAATTGGCTCAGTTGCCGCCAATGGAATTAGGTGGCCGCAGAAAAGCTAAGCCCGCTGTGAAAAAAGACGCTGAAAAAGGCGCTGTAGCAGGTAAAGATGCTAAAGACGGCAATGCAAAAGCGAAACCTAAGTCTAAGAAAAAGAAATTTCCTTCTAAAGGTAAGCTGCTTAGACAGAAGAAAACCGCTTCTGCTACCAATGCAAACAGTAAGTCTGCCGCTAAAAAACCAAAGAAACCGAAAAAGCCAAAGAAGAGTAATGCTAAGGCAAAAGCGAAAGATTGATTCTAGAACTTTTCACCCTCAAAACCCTGTGTTTATAGCTTGTACCTTCCAGTTATAAACACAGGACCAAAATGCTTCTAGAGCAACTGTATTTAAGAATTTATAGAGTAAATAATGTCAGATTTAGAATGGATATACGGCATTCATGCCGTGGAAAATGCGTTAACACAACAGCCTGAACGTGTGAAAGAAGTGCGTTTTCAAGAAGGCCGTGACGATAAGAAAACACAGCGTTTGATTCAACTTTGTAAAAGCAGCAAAGTGCGTTATAGCGTGTTGCCTCGTCGTGAGTTAGATCAGTTATTTACTGAAAACAAAGATCGTGTGGTTCACCAAGGTGTTGTGGCCTATACCACGATGACAAAAGCGGGCAGTGAAGCCGATTTACATACCTTGGTTGCTGGTTTAAATGAAAACGCTTTGATCATCATTTTGGACGGCATTACCGATCCTCATAATTTAGGGGCTTGTTTACGTAGCGCCGATGCCGCAGGTGCTCATGCGGTTGTGATGCCAAAAGATAACTCAGCACCGCTTAACGCCACCGTCAGTAAAGTTGCCTGTGGTGCAGCGGAAAGCATGCCTGTTTTTGCGGTGACTAATTTAGCGCGCACCATGAAAAAACTGCAAGACCAAGGTGTTTGGATTTCCGGTACTGCTGGTGAAGCCACTATGACGGTTTATGAACAAGACTTCACTATTCCTACCGCCATTGTTATGGGCGCGGAAGGCGACGGTATGCGCCGTTTAACGCGTGAGCAGTGTGATTACTTAATTAAGCTGCCTATGGCGGGTGTTGTTTCTAGTTTGAATGTTTCTGTTGCAACGGGCGTTTGCCTTTATGAAGTTGTTCGCCAGCGTGCTGTAAAAGCAAAAGGTTAAGGAGAGAGTTTTGTTTCCAACGTTTACGATTCAAGTCCCTTCGTCTGTTATTGAAGGTGAATTACAGAAAAAAATTGATAATAAAACCAAACCTTTAGGGTCGTTGGGAGAATTGGAACGCATTGCTTTTCAGCTAGGCCGAATTCAAAACTGCGTAACCCCTGATGTATCAAAAGCAAAAATGATCGTGTTTGCTGCTGATCATGGTGTTGTAGCACAAGGTATTAGCTTGTTTCCTCAAGAAGTGACACCGCAAATGGTGATGAACTTCTTAATGGGTGGTGCGGCTGTGAGTGTATTTTGTGAGCAGCATTCCGTGCCTTTGCGTGTCGTTGATGTTGGCGTCAATGCTGAGCTAGACGAGCATCCATTGTTAGGTGCGCGCAAGGTGGCTTTTGCTTCTAAAGACTTTAGCCAAGAAGCAGCGATGACAGCGGAACAAGTAGAGCAAGCGATTCAAGCTGGTGTTGAAGAAGTGGATCTTGCGATTGATGACGGTGTGAATTTATTAATGTTCGGCGAAATGGGCATTGGTAATACCTGTGTGTCTTCTTGCATGATGACCGCTTTGATTGGTATGAATGCGACCGACACAACGGGTCGTGGAACAGGATTGGACAAAGCTGGCGTTTCACATAAGGCGCACATTATTGAGCAGTCATTGAAACGTGCGGAACAGGCAACAGGTCAGCTAATGGCAGACTGGAGTGCGCAAACATTGGCTGAGCAAGTCGGTGGTTTTGAAATTTTGGCAATGGCTGGTGCTATGCTGCAATCAGCTCAGCGTCATACTGCTTTTGTGGTTGATGGCTTCATCTGTTCAGTGGCCTTACTGTTTGCTAAGAAAATGGCTCCTCATGTGACTGAATACGCTGTCTTCGCTCATCAATCGAATGAAAAAGCACATCGAATTTTATTGGATAACTTAAACGCAGAACCTATTTTGTCTCTGGATCTACGTTTAGGTGAAGGTTCTGGTGCGATTTTAGCTTACCCTTTAATTCAGAGTTCGTGTGTTTTTCTTAATCGCATGGCGAGCTTTGAAAGTGCAGGCGTAGCTGAGAGTAAATAATTAAGCTGAAAAGAGAAAATATGAACATCTCGATATTAGCCCCATATTGGCAAGGCTTTAAACGTAGCCTTGTTACCTATACTCGAATCCCATTAACAGTGGATTGGGGTGATGATATAAAGCACATCCCAGCGGTGTGCTTTTTACCATGGATTGGTATGGTTGTGGCATTACTAAGTGCTTGGCCATTATGGTTTGATTGGTCTGCCTCACTGCAAGCGTTGTTGATGATATTGACGGCAACCTTGCTGACGGGGGGATTTCATGAAGATGGGCTAATGGACGCCTGTGATGGTTTGATCGGTGGCTGGGAAAAAGAACAACGTCTGTCGATTATGAAAGATTCGCGTATTGGCAGTTATGCGGCTTTATCCATTTGGTTTTCCTTAACGCTAAAATGGCTATTGTTGAGTGAGCTTTTACAAATCATTCCAGAGTCCTTTTTGGGCATAATTTATACCTTAAGTGCATGGTGTATCGTGCATGTGATGGCGCGAATTATGCCCATTGCTCTAATGAGTCTGTTGGATTACGTCAGTACAGGGCAAAGTAAAGCCGCCAGCATGATAGCCAAGTTAAACCTTAAGCAATGGGCAATTGCCTTAGCGCCTTGTTTGGTGATTGGGGTACTGGCTTTTAATGTCTTTGATTTAATGATTACGCTGATTCTTGCTGCTGTTTTAATTTTTCTGATGAAATGGTATTTACGCAAAAAAATAGACGGTTTTAATGGTGATTGCTTAGGTGCAAGTGAGCAAATTGGTGAGATATTTGTCATCGTTTGTTTGTTGGTGTCTTATTCGTGAAACGCTTGTTATGAAATTATTTTTAGTGCGTCACCCTAAGCCTGATGTGCTGCAAGGTTTATGTTATGGCGATATGGATGTTCCACTAGCAGAAGGGTGGGAAGAAGGGGCTGAGTCATTAAGAAATGCACTATCGGCTTCTATCAAGGCATCGCTTAAAGAGGCTTCTCATGTTTGTTATCACAGCCCATTAAGCCGCGCAGCCAAGCTAGCTGACTTTATAAGCGATGGTAATTCTATCGCCGTCGATGCTTTAAAAGAGCTAGATTTTGGTGATTGGGAAGGGCATTGCTGGAAAGACATTCCACGACAGGAAATAGACCTTTGGGCAAATGATATTGTTAATGCGGCGCCCTATAATGGCGAGTCTTTGCAAATAGTGGCCAATCGAGTGTGGAGCTGGTGGTTATCGGTAAAAGACAATCCTGTTGATACTTGTGTGCTGGTTGCTCACTCTGGCGTGATTAAGGTGTTGGTGAGTCTGCTTTGCCAATGGCCACTTGCTCAGGCACATCGTATCGATGTGGGCTTTACCAGTATTACTGAATTTTCTGTGCAAGGTGATTATGTCACGTTAAAGCGTTTAGGCGCTGGTGATTGGGTTACCACTTAATCATTTCAATCGAATTTCTGTTAGATTGAATGGCTTTAAATTATTGAATGACTTTGGCGTTCGCCAAATTATCTTTGGTTTTATTGAGACAAAATAAAAAATGCTTTTATATGTTTTAGGTATGTTTGGGATTGCGGCCTTTGCAGTCACAGGCGTTATATCCTCTGGAAAAAAAGACATGGATCTTTTCAGTGTGGTGTTTCTTGGTATGGTGACGTCGCTGGGCGGCGGCACTATTCGAGACACTGTTTTATCTGTTGAGACGGTATATTGGGTCGCAGATACCTCATATTTATGGGTGGCGTTTCTTTCTTCAGTGCTTGCCTTTTTTACAGTGCGATACATGGATGATAGGCGAAAAGTTTTCCATTATGCGGATTCCTTCGGATTGGCGTTGTTTACCGTTGTTGCCACCGAAAAAGTGTTGGCGTTAGATTTTGCCGCACCGATCGCTATCACCATGGGGATTATTACAGGTGTAGCGGGTGGTATTATCCGTGATGTATTAAGTCATCGCCCACCTTTGGTATTAGGACGTGAGTTTTACGCGACACCAGCATTTTTAGGTGCCTTGTTAATGGTGCTACTTGAAAAAAACATACCATCACATGAGTTTAACTCGATTTACGCCGTGTCTTTAGTCTTTATACTAAGGGTGTTCGCTATCCATAAAGATTTGTATTACCCCAGCTGGTTACTTTACAAAAAAGAGGTACGTCATGACGAAAGCATCGATAACACAAAGCACTGAAGACGATGTGTTGGCTAAAAATGAAGCGCGTTTGCTAAAGAAAAAAGAAGTTGTCGATAAGCGTATAGCCGCAGCAACAGAAGAACGTGGTGTCACGATTTTACTTACAGGTAATGGGAAAGGTAAAAGCTCTAGTGGTTTTGGTACCATGGCTCGCGCTTTGGGACATGGTCAAAAATGCGCCGTCATTCAATTTATCAAAGGACGTAAAGCGACAGGGGAACAGCTATTTTTTGGCGAACATCCTTTGGTTGATTTTCATGTGATGGGACATGGCTTTACATGGGAAACCCGTAATCCTGAATTGGAAAAAGAAGCCGCAGAACAAGCATGGGAATTGGCTAAAAAAGTTTTATCAGACCCAAGTGTTCACTTTGTATTATTGGACGAAGTGACCTATATGTACAAATACGGTTACCTGAATGAAGGGGATTTGATCGAAGCGTTAGCTGCTCGTCCAGCGCATCAAAATGTGATGATGACAGGTCGTACGGCACCAAGAGCCCTGCTAGACAGTGTTGATACTCATAGTAAAGTGGGTAATGAACGTCATGCTTTTGCTAATGGTGTAAAAGCTCAAGTCGGTATTGAATGGTAGTTGGCTCTAAAGACTCTGATTTTATACTGAGCGACGATTACTAAAAAAGGCTAGCGGTCATCCCGCTAGCCTTTTTTAGATTTGATTCATCTATTTTAACAAGCAGATTTATTTAGAATTAGAATCTGCCATTAGAATGTCATTTAGTACTATGCGTGGCACGCCCATCGCTTTTAGTACGCCAGAAACCACTGCATTAATTGATGCGTCCAAATTGAACTTAGGGCCTGACTCTGTTTGGTCAAAAACAGGTTGGTGAGCATCAATAAGAGCAATGCGATCAGAACCGAGTTTAGTCTTCATGAAATCAACACTTGGTTGTACGTTTTCAATGTAGAACTGAAAGCGTTTGAACAAGGATTCATTGTCGTCATCTTCTCGACCACGAGCTTGAGCGCGAGACATCATTTCTTGCCTACTGATACTTAAGTGCAAGACTTTAAGGACTGGGATATCCATAGAGTCCAAGAAGTTTAGTAAATGCTCAGCCGCTCTTTGTGTTCTTGGGTAGCCATCTAAAATAAATGTCTCGCCATTAGCAAAGTTCGCTTGCTCGATATGTGCTGCGACAAAGTTTTCTGTCCAACGGTTTGGAACCAATAATCCATTCATCGTACAAAACTCAAGCCATTCAAGTTGTGATGTGAATAAATCCATACCTGTTTTTTCAAAATATTTTTCTAAGGCTGCTTGGTAAGAGCGTACTTTCGCACTTAAGGCTTCAGTCGTATCGATACAATCATAAATATTATTTTCATTACTTAATTCGTATTTTGTCGCTAATAACTCTGCGAAAGAAGGGTCTTCTTTTGCTCCTCGAAAGGTGCTGCGTAGAATTTCGCCCATGGAAAGGTGTGCTTCAGGACGGATAGACAGAGTTCGGCATAGGGCACTTGCTACTTCACCTTTACCGCAACTTGATGGACCTGTAAGGATAATGACGCCAGGCTCTCTCACTTTAATTTTTTCAACTTGAACGAGTGATGTAAATTGGTTCCCAGAGTGCATGCTTCCACCTTTTTTAATTTCTTTAAATAGCTTAGGACCAACTGAATCTATTGCCAGTAAAAAAAGTCATTTTCTTTAGCTAGTTAACTTGAATAGTTAAACGAATAAATTTTCCTTGGCTTTGGCCCTAAGTGCAAGTTTAAAAAGAAGAAATCGTCGTCTTTGTATAAAGTTTCAATATTAATTCTTAAAGTAAATGAGATTTATTCTCGAATAGGCTGGCTTTTTCTTGATTCTTTTACGATAATGATTCTCATTAGTTTTAATTCAATGTTATCAAAGATTGTGGAGGACGTTATGCAGAACTGGGAACGCTTAACAAGACAGGCTAATAGAGCCTATTCAAATCATAACTTTTCTGATGCAGTCGAGCTAAATCGAGAAGCATTGATGCAAGCTGAAAAAACATTCGATGACGATTTTTATCGCGATGCTGAGTCGGCTGTTGCCGCTGCAGCGGTTAGCTTTTTGAACATTGCTGAATCTTATACCGCATTGGGAGATTTCATTTCTGCTAACACGCAATATGAAAACGCGGTCAATTTTTTACAAGCCATTATTGTTCGTCCTGATATGGATGAAGAACAACGTAGCTTAATTATGAGAACTGCCACCCACATTCGCTTTGAGTGGGAGCTCTTTGCTCAGAGCCACAGCAAGAGTGTGACCGCGCAAAGCAAAGTATTGATGCGAGCTTTGTCTCATGCGGTGTCTAGCGCCGTATCGACTACCGTTTCAACAAGGGTTTCAAAAACAGGGTTCAATAAAGCGAAAATTGTTCATCATTAAGCTGCAAAGCTTAGTGCTTAATTAATATGTATTAAATTTTAAATTCAATATGACTCAAAAGGATAATTATATGAAATCTGTTTTTACTGTCATGTTCGCAAGTGCATGTCTTGTTATTAGCCAAATGGTATTTGCACACCCTGGTCATGACCACACGCATTGGTTGAGCAGTTTTATTCATTTAGTGACGGTACTTGCGATCGGAAGCTTGATTGTTGGTGGTGTTGTTTATAAGCAATACTTTCGTCGTCGTCAGAACTCTGAAAAGAAGGGCCTTAAAAATGATGCATAAAGTGATTAATACATTAGACAAGATAATTCATTTTAAAACGGCACAAGCCCACTGTGATATTCCTTGTAAAATATACGATCCTTCTACCGCTTTGCTCGCTGCATTAAGCTGCGTGCGCTTGATGGACCTGATTAAAGAAGTAGAAAGTAAAGAAACAACTGGCGTTGCTGATTACGCACAGATTTCTCGTGTTGTTATTGAGAAAGAGTCAGCTTGTACGGAAGTAAAGGAAGCGGTTCGTATTATTTGGGGTGATTATTTTAAAGCACCACAATTTGAGCAGATTCCAAATGCACATGATCTGGCACACAGCGTTATGCTGCAAGCGTCAAAATGTAAACAAAGCATTGATCGTACTGAAGGTGAAAAGTTAGTGGAATTGGTTAATGCCTTCGCTGAAGCGTTTTGGCTAACAAAGGGTGTGTCTACTTATCGTGCGCCATGTCCTTATCCGCCAATGCTAGATACCGTTTACCCTGATCTAAAAGCGTAAGGTAAGTCTTACTAGTCAGGTATTTCAAAGTAAATTCGAGCCCTAGTGAAAGGGAGTAAAAAAAGGAGCAAAAAATGCTAAGTCTAATCAAAGTAAAAGGTGAAAGTATGGCTCCTAATTTACACGAAGGAGACTTTGTTTTTACTTGCCGTTGGTACAAAAAGCTTACGATTGGCCACCTTGTTGTGGTCGATCATGCTTTGTATGGGGTTATTGTAAAAAAGATATTACACATCGCACCAGATGGCCAGCTTTGGCTAGGTGGTGAAAATAACAAAAGCTTGCAGTCGGAGCGAATTGGCTGGGTATCACCAAGACGAGTTCTTGGCAAAGTAATAGGGCGCATTTGTGCTTCAAAGCAACCTGCATGACAAAGTGTACATAAAATAAGACACTTTTTGAAAACAGTCGAAAAATGCTTTTTGTGTGAACATTGGTCTTGTGTTGGTTTTTCTCTAAAATCCACGCATTAATTTAATGTCTAATTATTCATACAAAGAGAAAAGCCATGTCGACAACAGACCAACCGTCAACGGAACAAATTAAAGAAACCCTGACTAAAAAAGAACCAACCAGTAACCCAAAACATACTCGCCTTGAAGACATTCAAGCAATGGTTCTTGGTACCTTAATTATTTCGTTAGGTGTAAACCTTTTCATTCAAACCGGTTTGTTATCTGGTGGGTCTGCAGGGTTGGCATTTCTTATTCAATACTCAACCTCTTTTAGCTTTGGTCAGGCTTTTTTTGTTATCAACCTACCTTTCTATGTATTAGCAATTATTCACTTTGGTTGGGAATTTACCTTAAAAACGTTTTTTGCCGTATTTTGCCTATCTGTCTTTTCTGATTTAACCGCGATGATGATTTCCTTTGAAAGCGTTAACCCGATATACGCAAGTGTGGTTGGTGGTTCTTTAATAGGGGTTGGTTTCTTAATGCTATTTCGTCATAACGCGAGTTTAGGTGGTCTGAATATTTTGGCGCGTTATGTGGCTGAGAAATACGGCATCTCAATGGGGAAATTTCAGATGGTAGCGGATTGTTGCATCGTTCTGTTGTCTGTTTTTGTCGTCGACTTCACCTTGATCGCTATTTCAATTGTCGGTGCGGTTGCGTTGAATATGATTATTGCAGTGAATCATAAACCAGGGCGTTATATGGGGAATGTTTAAGTTCTTTTGAACTTCATTCAAAGAGCTTTTTCAGGTTCCATTCAAACGCTTTGTATTCATAAGCATCTTTCCGCCCTGCTGAGCGGGGTGCTTTTCTATTAAACATAGGTCGAAATTTTAGCTCAATAAAGTCTTTTAACTTCCATTCAAACGCTTTGTATTCATAAGCATCTTTCCGCTCTGCTGAGCGGGTAACTTTTGTCCAGAGCCACAAAAGTAACCAAAAGGGCTCTTTCGAAGACCTTTAACGACTCATTTCTTTTGTATACGACAAACAACAGCATCTCGAACTGGTATGAAAGGCATGGGTTGTCTTTTTAGGTGAGAGGAAGTGCATCAAACACTGACTTTGAAACACCATAAGGTCGCGCAACGCTGTTGCGTCGAACTGACTTCTTTAGTTCTTCAAATTCAACTTTTTTACAGTGGAAATAGACAGTCTATTTTTGATTTTGTTTATTCTTTGCGCGTTTAGTCATTTAAAATAACTCACTTATGCGCGTTTATACTGGCAGTAAATGAAAAACCTATTAATAACAATAACGCGCATACACACTATTAAAATGTTATGTGCTAGTCATATACTGAATTAAATGTGTTAAAAATATCAAGTATTTATAATTTGATGCCAACAGTCCAAAAATAAGAATCCAAACCCAAGTTTTAAGCTTAAATACTCTCGAATGTGCTGAGGCTTGAAGTTGTTCAAAACTACTTTTGTAGTTTACGATAGCCGACTTTTGTTGTTCCGTTGTAAACTCCAAACTTGAAATTTTGTGATACAACTGTTTATGTTCTTCACTTGTTATTTGACTTACTTTAATTTTTGACTCTAGATCTTGAATTAATAATTTATGACGATCATTTACCGTTATTAAATCTTTCATTTTGGATTTGAGAATTTTATGTATAACTTCGTGTCTCTGTGTGCTGATTGGATCAATGATCAGGTCTGTATATACACTTTCTTGTAACCAACCTTCAAGCCTATCTTTGTGCTTGGTACGCTCATTTATTGAGTCTTTACGGTTATTATCGCGCTCTGGAGGATATTTTCTAGAATCAGTAATGGTAAACTCAAATATTGGGATATTACATAGCTCAAATTCTAACTTTTTGTTATCTTCACACTTATGTGTATTGGTAACTTCGATTACTAATTTACCACCCCATCTTTCATATTCATCGGGATATTGATCTTTGTCGAACATACATAAAATATCAGGATAAAAGACTTTACCATTCGGTAGTTTTAACTTTGGTTCTTGATATACATTCGTAAACTTAAAATTGAAAGTTTGACCTCTAGTAATAATGGTCATTTCTTTCATTGATGACAGAATATCTACAGCAATTTCATGAGAGTAAGTTTCATCATAAGATCGGTCTCCTGTTGTTGTAGCGCTTTTTGCAAATGAAAAGTGTGGGCTTTGCCCATCACGAGGGGTCAATTCGACCCTTTTGTTTGGGTTCGGGTTCCGTGTCATATACTTTCTGTATTTGTACACTGGATCCCGATATCGCATAGGGTTATCACGAATATCTAGAGCCTCTTGAATGCTAACCCCTAGATGGTTATGGTGATCGACTAGATAAATATTTGTTCTGGTGTCGAGAACATAAGCTGTTGTCTTCATTAAGTAACCTGTTCATGTATACAGTTTTATATTGCCGTACATTTAGTGCTTATTCAATAACCAATGACGGGTTTTATGTATAAAAAAACTCATCTAACTAGCAGCTATGATGTGAAGTTTAATTGGGAAAGCGACTATAAGAAATTAGTATTTTAACGACTTAAGTGATTTTGTGATTGAATTCATTAGATTGCTTAAGCTTTTCTGAAAAGCTTCCTCTTATGTATATATCACTGATGCGAGTTTGTTGGTGCCACACTTGCTTACAAAGATGACTGTCGTGTTAAATTACTGTTTGATTATTACGCAGCCAAGACAAGTTGAATACTCAATAGTAAATTCATAATATCGAGCAACGCTCAAATAGTCTGCATTAGCTGAAAGGTAAACCTCAAGCCTTAAGGAAGTTGAGCAGCCTACGATGCCGTCAGTCTGTTCTAATTTCGTTTATGCGTTAATCCGTTATTGAGAATAGAATGATCTATTGAATCTTAAGTGTATGTGAAATATGGTGGATTTATACTAATTAAACTGGCTGAGAATGAGTAATTCTACAGCCTCGTTATGTTCTACGGAGGGAAAATGATTAATATTGGTAGAAATGGCATCCAAATAGATCAAGACCCAAACAGTTGCCCTGTTTGCAATCATTTAGTATCTCCAAACAGGACTGAGATATTTAAAGAAATTAATACAGAGAATTCGAATTGGAGTCGATATTTAGAGGGGCTATACGAATGTCCATCACTCAAGTGTGGGCATCTGTTTCTTGCTCACTTTGAGAGGAAGTCTAAAAATAAAGGCACAATAGATGGCTATTTTACTTATACGCATTCGACACCTAATCACTTTAAACCAGTTGAGTTTGATGAAAGAATAGCAACTATATCTCCAAGTTTTGTTGAAATATTCAACCAATCAACAAATGCAGAGCAAGCAGGGTTGAGTGAAGTTTGTGGCATGGGCTACCGAAAAGCGCTTGAGTTCCTGATAAAAGATTACTGTGTGTCATCACAAGTTAATGATGCTGAAAAGATCAGGAAAATGATGTTGATGCAATGCATTAATCAATATATCACTGACACCAACACCAAAGCATGTGCCACTCGTGCCGTTTGGTTGGGCAACGATGAAACACACTACCAACGCAAGTGGAAAGACAGGGATATTGGTGATCTTAAACTATTGATAAACTTAGTAATTCACTGGGTCGTTAGCAGCCTAATGACTCAAGAGTATATGCAGTCGATGCAACGAACATAACAAACGCATCAAAAATCGCCCTACGGGATGGACGTCGCTGACGCTCCGCCTTTTATGCGGACGTTAAGTATCATTAGGAATTAATATGTGGCCATTTAACAAAAAAAAGAAAAAAGACCTGATACCGCCATTAGAGGAACAGTTTCCATGGCTCCCTGTTGGTGAAGGTAACCCTTTTGATGCACCACTAATGGATATCCGTAATTTCACATTGAATGCTACAAGTACAACGAGTGATCAATCAATTGCAGATAATTACTCTAGATCTAGACAGAGTAAAGGTGAAGAGTTTGTAGGTTCTGTGCCTGAATGTTCAATTAGTATCCCCTGTGACATTAACTACCCTCACAACGGGGAAGAGCTTGCTGGAGTTGTATTTAAATCTCCGGGAATGGAGGTTAAATGGGATATTTATGCCTATGGGGAATGGTTCTATTTTGTCAGGAGCTGGACTTCAGATCTCATTTATAAAGTTAGATATCAAAATGCAAATAGTACGCTCAGCCTAAAAGAAATTTACACAACCGAAGAGCTTGCATCTGACGCCGAACAAGTAGTTCATTCGCTTATGCTTACTCATGCACTAGGTAGAGTGTGGCCATTTAATGTTCCTGAGCATATCGACCCAACGGAAGGTAAAAGTATCGCTATATATATGTTTTCAAATTTTGGGTCAAAAGCCACTTTAGTTACCTCTGGAGATACTACAAAAATTCAACTCGTGACAAAAAATACTTAACAAGTGACTATGGTGTCAATTCCTAATGTTAAACCATTTTAGGATCCCACATGACACCATCTCTCACCATCGAATTTATGATCACTACAAGCTTTCTGATACAGGCAATGATGGCTACTTTTTTAGGTTTTCCAGCGGCTACCATTCGATGATAAATTTCTTTAAATTTCGGATTACATTGAATGGCTGACATCATGGCCATGTACATGGCGGTTCTAATTTTAGGTCTTCCACCACGTATCATTCGTTTGCCTTGATAGGCTCCACTTTCTCGATTAAATGGCGCTACGCCAACTAAGGATGCGGCTTCTTTATTGTTTACATAGCCGAGCTCTGGCATGTCGCTGAGTAGGTTAAACGCAACCACATTTCCAACACCAGGCACACTTTGAATAATGTCATTTTTGGCTTTGCACTATTTTACTGAGATAGGCACACTAAGAATTCAGTGTTTTCAATGGGTTAGATGATTTGGTGATTGTATTCATTAGATTGTTTTAACCTCTTAAGCTTTTTTAAAAAGCTTCTTCTCATGTCTACATCGTTGATACGAATGTGTTTGTGGCCGGCTTACTCATAAAGGTGATTGCCCTGTTAAATTATTATTTGATGATTACGCGGCCAAGAAAAATTGAATACCCAGTGGTAAATGTATTGCCTCGTTCATAGCATCGAAAAACTAAGAAATAGTCTGCATTAGCTGAAGGGTAAGATAAGACTTAAGTTTTTACGGAAACTGAGCCACTTATGACGCCATCAGGCAGCTCTAATTTCGTTTATGAGTTAATCCGTTATTGAATATAGAATGGCCTGTTGAATCTTAGGTGGATGTGAAATATTGTGGTTTTAGATTTAATAAATAAGCTGGGGATGAGTAATTCCACAGCGTCGTTAGTTATAAGGTTGTATCAGTGTACATACGTGAATATTCAGAGGGTGATTACAGTAGTATTTTAGACATTTATTCAAAATCTAAACTAGACGAACTGAAGTACGAGACCGACAAATTTGAACTGCTACCACTGGACAAAGATGAAGCACGTTACTCTCAAATTTTAGAGTCAGATGTTTACGTTTATGGTGCTACCGACGTTATCGCTTTTTGTGCTTTTAACGGTTCGGAAATACGAGCTTTATTTGTTCATCCAGATGCTCGTGGAAAAGGTGTCGGCGCTCAATTACTAGAGTTTATGCTTTCTAAAATAAACGGTGTGGCCATACTTTATGTTGCCGCATCAAATTTACCAGCGATAAAGCTTTATCAAAAATTTGGTTTCAAAATCAGTTCGGAATTTATGACTACATACAATGATGTGAATGTACTAGCCAATAAAATGGAACATTTGTAAATTTACGATGAATAAATCTTTCAGACGGGCTAATAGTCGTTGGCTTCCGATCGTTCCTTATCATTTTAGCTAATCTGTTATTAGTTACTTAATGTGTCGTTAGAAAACAGGAGCAATATCAAGTTATGTACCTTGGAAGATGTTTGTGTGGTGAAGTTGAGATAAAAATTAATGGTGACATAACCGATATTATTCATTGTCACTGTTCATTGTGCCGAAAAAATAGTGGTACGGCGTACGCTACGAATGGGTTTATTCAATCATCCGAGTTTGAATTCGTATCAGGCGAGAAGAGTTTAAGTTTGTTTTCGTTGAAGCCGGGACGAAGCCGACATTTTTGTTCGAAGTGCGGTTCGCCTGTTTATAGTTCTAATGACCAAGACCCTACTCGATTCAGAATAAGATTAGGCATATTAGATTCGGATATTAAAGAGAGACCCATTTCCCATAACTTCGTGTCATCGAAAGCGAATTGGGATGATATAGATGCAGACTTGCCAAGGTATGACACTGCTGAACCAAGTCGTCGATAGGTTTCTAGTCGATTTTATCCGCTATAGTTATTTGATTATCATCCTCTGTGTCTAAGAATCTTGATATTTCATAGGGTCATTAATTGACATAGATGTGTTTATCTATAGGATGAAAGTATGATTATAAATCTTACGAAAAAAATAGCGCGAATTATCATCATTCCATAGGAATGGTGGGATTTTTGATGCGTTGTTAATTTGTCAAACCCGCCCAAGAGGCGGGTTTTTTATTTCTGCCTCATGGGGTTAATCTCAATGAAGGAAGATATTATGAAAAAAATAGCCGTTTTTGGAAAACCAGGCAGTGGCAAATCAACGTTAAGTAAACGCTTATCCGCAGCAACAGGTTTACCACTGTACCCATTAGATTCTATTGTCTATAAAACAAATGGTGATCTGGTTGATCGAGAAACCTATGATAAAAACCATGAAAGTATCTTATCTTCAGGCAGTTGGATCATTGATGGTTTCGGTCCAATCGGATCATTTTACAAACGATTAGATGCAGCAGACACTTTAATTTACATAGACCTCTCTTACAGTGTGAGCTATTGGTTAGTCACAAAGCGATTGCTTAAAGGTCTATTCGTTAAACCCGAAGGCTGGCCAGACGGTAGCTCCGTTTTAAAAGGAAGTTTGGAAAGCTATAAAGTATTAAAACTCTGTCCGATGTTTTGGAATGATGATTTCTCTCAAAAACTAGAAAAAATGTCAGAAAATAAAATGGTATATGTGATTCGTTCAATGTCTGAATTGAATGAGTTTATAGCTCAAAAATTTGAATGATATGAATTTTAAAATCGCATAACGATAGATATATCAAAAGTACAAATAAAACATAAAACTCATAGCTGAGCTGTGGAATAAACAGTTGGATGTGTTTGGAGCTGTGTGTCTTACAAATATTACTGAAAAAATTTTGATGTTTCTGTTTAAGAGGCAATTTTTTATTTATTTTCAGACGTTATCTTGTCTCCTTGAACCTCTAAATAATTCAGTTCGACGCAATCCTGATTGCGCGACTTTATGGTGTTTCAGAGTCCTTGTTTGATGATCTTCCTTTCACCTATAAAAATGCTCTATGCCTTACTTTCCCAGAGCCCTAAATAAAATCACCTGTCTACAAAGAAAATCATGCATTAAAGATCTTAAAAAGATTTTTTTGGTTACTTTTTTATCGAATGAAAAAAGTTACACGCCCAGCAGGGCGGAAAAATGCACCCAAATCCAAAGTGTTTGAATGGAACGTGATCAGGTCTTTCAGCAGTTGAACTTAACTCAAAGAACCCATTTGAGATTAAAGATCCGTTTCCTAAGTTTTCGCCTCTCCTGTATGATGAACCAATCAAAATGCTGAGGAAACGAGTTTGGAGTTACTTAAAGTAGACAATCTCAATCCTTATCTAGAGGATTTGACAGAGTTGTTGTGTGACGCGGTTGATTCAGGCGCACCTATCGGTTTTTTACCCCCTATGAGTGAACCAGAAGCCAAAGCGTATTGGCTATCTGTTAATGATGACCTACAAGAAAATGCTCGTCAGGTGCTGCTTATTCGTGAAGACGAAAAAATAGTCGGCAGCGTTCAAATAGTGATGTCACCTAAAGCCAATGCATTGCACCGTTGTGATGTAGAAAAGCTGATGGTTCATACCCAAGCAAGAGAGCACGGTTTGGGTGGAATGCTTATGCAAGGCGTCGAGCGTGTTGCTGCATCGATGCAAAGACAGCTGTTAATTCTGGAAGTGAGAAGCGACGATATCGCTCACGACATGTACGTCAATATGGGCTATATTCCATTTGGTGAGGTGCCAGGATACACACGTAGCGCGAACGGTATGCTACACAACTCTACTTTTTTCTATAAAGAAATTGAAACCACTCATGAAGTGTTTTCTTAATGATTCTTCTTACTAGTTTTTATATGAACATAGCAATAGGCGATACTCTTGAGACTTGATTTTTATTTATCCCATGTGACAGATTTGGCACGTAAAGCAGCAAAAATTGCCGCATCAAAAAAACGTGTCACTGTGAATGGTGAGATTGTTAAAAAAGCCAATTACATGGTGCAAGAAGGCGATGTTATTTGTTTGGATGACGTTCAATTAGCTTGGCCGTCAGAAGGTTACTATGTGATGCATAAGCCAGCAGGCTATGTTTGTGCAAATCATGACCCAGAACACCCCGTTGTATTAGATTTGTTGTCTTCTCATTTAGGACAAGAATTGAACATTGTTGGTCGTTTGGATAAAGACACAACGGGACTGTTGTTGTTAACGACAGACGGTCAATGGTTGCATCGTATTACATCCCCTAAAAGTGACTGTGGTAAACGCTATCGCATGACCTTGGTTGAACCAATTAGCGATGAAGCGTTGAAAGAGTTGGAAGAGGGTGTGATGTTAAACGGTGAACGTGATCCTACTTTACCCGCGATAGCGGAACGTATTAGTGACTGTGAAATTTACCTGACGATTCAAGAAGGTAAATACCATCAAGTTAAACGTATGTTGGCGGCAGTCGGTAATAAAGTTGAGCTACTTCATCGTGACCAAATTGGTCAACTTACGCTTGATGCTGATATCCAAGCGGGCGAATTTCGTGAGTTAACGGCAGCCGAAGTTGCCTACTTCTAATAAGCAAGCTGCTGCTCATAAACAAACGACTTCTAGCAAGTAATAGAACAAGAGATTTTAATAATGAAAGAATTATCGACGGATGAACGCATTCAGTTATTGGTTGCACCAGATAGCCAACGTTTAGATTACTTTGTTGAGCAAGCTAAGGCGACGGAATTAGTTTGGAGTTTAAGTAATGAAGAAGGTTATGTGATGGTAGAAACAGACGATGGCGATTGTGTCATGGTTTGGCCTGATGCTGAATTTGCTAGCCAGTGGGCTGTTGACGATTGGGATGATTGTGAACCTGTGTCTGTGTCTCTTGAAGTCTTCAAAAGTGAATGGTTGCCAAGCCTTACGTTAGACAATGTTACGGTTGCTGTTTTTCCAAATATTGAAGATGAAGGTAAATTGTCGACAGCTGAAGAGCTGACAGCGCTGTTTGCCTAAACGAGCGTGTTTGATCGCCGTTGTGTTTTGTGTGTGGTTGTAATTTTAAAGTAACAAGATATTTTTAATAAGGACCTAACTCCCCATGAGCAAACGTCAAAGTAATCGTGAAGAAGTCTTTGTTAAAATTCTAGATGCTGCAGAAATTGAGTTTGGTTTAAATGGCTTTGCAGGTGCAAGCTTGCAGCATATAGCGAAGCGAGCAGGTTTGCCGAAACCTAATATCATTTATTACTTTCAGTCTAAAGCAAACTTATATAAGCAAGTGCTGGATCAAACCTTAATGGGTTGGAATGATCTTTTTGATCAGGCGACTATCGATGATGATCCTGCTGAGGTACTTGATGGCTTCATCCGCATTAAGCTGAAACAAAGCTTTGAAAAGGGCGTAGCTTCACGCTTGTTCGCTATGGAAGTTATTGGTGGTGCTAGTCATATTGGCGATTACTTAAAAGAAGAGTTAAGGCCTTGGTTTATGTCTCGTGTGGCATTGCTACAAGCTTGGATGGATGCAGGCAAAATGGATCAACGGGATCCTGTTAGTTTGATTTATATGATTTGGGCAACCACTCAGCATTATGCCGATTTTGAAGCACAGATATTGGCATTAAGCGGAAGCGGCGCTGAATCATTAAATAATGACGATCTAAAGCGAATAGGAGACACCATTAGCGGCATTATATTAAGCGGTTGTGGCTTAAGCCTTCCTCAAAAATAATATTACCGCTCTTCTTCTCGCAATTGATGAATGTGTTGAACCAGCGCTCGCAGTTTTGCGGGTTTGGCTGGTTTTGCCATATACGTAATATTTTCTTTCTTGCATTGCTCTACCAGTTCTGGATCTCGTAATGCAGTAATAAGTACGGCTGGAATATCTTTCTCTGCACGCGCTCTTAATTCTCTAATCAAAGATAGGCCATCTTTTTTGTCATCAAGATGGTAATCCACCAAGAGTAATTCTGCTTCTCCTTCTGCCTCTAGCGCATCATTGTAGCGATTAAAGGTACGGCTATCGCATTGCCAATGGTTGAGCAGTGTATCCATAGCCGTGAGGTTATTAGCTTCATCATCAATACACCAAACATAACAATGGGCAGGTTTTTCTTGCGGTACGTTAACTGGTTGTGGGGCTGAAACTTCAGCAACGGCGTTGCTTTGAGCCAGTGGAATGCTAATGCTAAAACAGCTTCCCTGACCAGGAGTTGAGTGGATTTCTGTGACTAATCCAAGTTGTTTTTGCATTCTTCGTACTAATCCGAGACCAAGCCCCATTCCTGGCTCTTGCGTGTTTTCCCAGCGGTAAAAATCATCAAATATTTTCTTCTGCTCAGCTTTTGGAATGCCAACGCCCGTGTCCCATACTTGTAAATAGATAAGGCCTTTTCGTGGTCGAACGCTTAATAAAACACGGCCTTTTTGAGTATATTTGACTGCATTGGAAACAAAGTTCTGAATGATGCGGCGTAAGTAAATAGGGTCCGTATGGACTCTAAACTCACGAAGGTGGGTGGATAAACGAATATTCTTACTGTCTGCAATGACACCAAATTCGGCCACAATTGGCGTGAGTATGTCTTGTAGATTACAGTCGACGAGCTTAGGTTGTATCGCCCCTTGATCTAAGCGTGCAATTTCTAACAGTGTTGAAATGAGCGCTTCGGTAGATTCTAAAGAATCGAACAATTTTTCGATCACTTGCCCAGTTTCGTGAGGGAGTTGTGTCGATTGTAATATGCCCATGTAAAGCTTGGCAGCATTGAGCGGCTGTAAAATATCGTGACTGGCTAAGGCTAAGAATTCAGTTTTAGAGGCGTTAGCTTGTTCGGCTTCAGCCTTGGCGCTTGTGAGGGCTTTTTCTGCCTGATTGCGTCGGTCAATTTCTTGCATTAGTTCATGGTTAACGCTTTGAACTTCTTCTGTACGTGCTTCTACTCGTTTTTCTAAGTCGATATTGGCCTCTTTTAGTGCTTGTTGGCTTTCAATGTGGTCTGTGACATCGGTGAAGCTTGTTACAAAGCCACCATCGGGCAATGGGTTACCAACCATTTCTATTACTCGGCCGCTGGCTCTGCGGCGTAGAAAGCGATGTGTTGTCCCTTTTCTTAAGTGCTCTAGACGCTTATTAACCAAGGCTTCTATGTCACCTACACCACATTCACCTTTTTGTGCGTTAAAGCGTATGAGTTCTTCGACGGGTAGGCCTACTTTTAGCATGCCTTCTGGGTAGGAATAGAGTGATAAATAGGTTTTATTCCAAGCCACAATACATAAGTCTTTATCTACGACGCTGATACCTTGATCTAGGTTATCCATAGAGACGAACAATAGATTTTGACTGAACTGAATCGCTTGTGTGGTTTCATCAAGGTAAGTCACCATTTCTTCTACCTTGATTTGTTTATCAACCAAGATGGAATTGATGATGGTGCGAGCAGAGGAGCCTCCTAAAACGCCCCCTAAAATACGTTCGCAATAGTCTACAAATAGACGATTGGGCGGTACGTTGGCAGGAATTGTTTGATTGTAATCTTGCTCGTAGTTCAGCAGAACTTGTTGACACTTTTGTTTGCCTAAAAAGGTTTCTAATAAAACGAAAAAATCCCCATTAGTCGCTTTGCTTTTCGGTTTGAAAAAACCTTTTTCTAGTTCTGTGGTTGGGCTAACAAAAGCCGTTGCTTGAATTCTATCTATCAGCCTTTCGGTTGATAGTAATGAACCGACAATGTAGCCAATCGTGTTAGCGAATAAACTGACGAAAGCGCCGTAACTAATAAGCTCCGAACGAGATTGAGGGTTATCTAATCCCCAATCAACATTTCCTGTCAGTGGTAGCATCATCAGTAATACCCAACACAAGAATCCAAGTGTTAGGCCAGTATAAACGCCATGAGCGTGGCCACGTTTCCAATACAGTCCGCCAATAACCGCTGGCATTAATTGCAATACTAAAGAGAAAGCTAAAACACCTGTGCCTGCTAGTGATTCATTGTTCGCCATTTTTTGATAGTACAGGAAAGACAGCATTAGTATGCCTGCCATTGCTAATCGACGAATGGTTAAGATTCTACGTCGATACAGAGGCAAGGCTTGCTGCTGCGCACTGGCTCGCGCTAGCATTAATGGCAAGATTACATCGTTACTTATCATTATGCTTAGAGCGAATGTCGCGACTATCGTCATGGCTGTTGTGGCCGATATTCCACCTAAGAAAATCAGCATTTGTAATGGAAGGCTATCGGAAACCAGCGCAAACTGAATAACGTAAGTGTCTGGGTTAATGTCACCTGAGAAAAGACTTTGTCCGGCAATGGCTATTGGTGGAATAATGGCCGCGAAAATTAATAGATAAAGTGGAAATAACCAACGGGCTGTATTGGATTGTTTACTGTGTTGATGATCTACCACGGTGACATGAAACTGGCGTGGTAAGCAGATGACGGCCGCAGCCGACATGAAGGTTTGCATTAGAAAAGGGAACGACAATAATTTCTCTGGTGTCCAAATTGATAAGTCGACTTTGTTGCTTAGTTCTTTTATGTCTAGATCTTGGGTCATGATGATGGCGACCAAACCAACAGCGACAATGGCGATGAGCTTAAACAAAGATTCTGTACCGATGGCGAGCATCATACCAGAGCGGTACTCTGTTACTTCGACTTTTCGTGTGCCAAATAGCATGGCGAAAATACCAATTAAAATGGTTGCGATAAACACAATCAAACCGGCTGAAGACTCATCTTGATTCACAAACAAAGAAAAGTTAGAACCAATGGCTTTAAGCTGTAAAGCAATATAAGGAATCACGGCGAGCATGCAAATGAGGATAACCAAGGGCGCAGTGATAGGTCGTTTGCCATAGCGCGATGAAATAAAATCGGCGATAGAGGTGATATTTTGTTTGCGGCTTACTGTGATCATTTTTCTTAATAGTGGGAAAGCAAACAGATACAAAAGAATAGGGCCCAAGAGAATGGGTAAATAGCTCCAACCTGAACGAGATGCTTCACCAATAGAGCCGTAAAAGGTCCAAGCAGTACAGTAAATGGCAAGAGATAAACTATAGACAATAGGGTGGCGAGTCAGTTTTTTTGCGATTGGACCTTCTTTGTCACCCCAAATGGCAATCCAAAATAGACCCAACACATAAAGAATGGCTAGCAGAACCCAGAAAACAGTCATTTAATAAATCACCTAAAAAGCGGCTGGAATAGCATTATTATTTGATGGTTAATGTAGCATAATCCCATTCATTATCCTCTACGACTTAGGTCTTGTAGGTAAACCGGAAAGGTTTTATGCAGAGGCTCTTGTAAGATGAGCTGAAATGTTAGACTTTTAAGTAATTCATAATTAGATCAAAGGACTTACAATGAACACTTCTTTCTCCGCCGCTGATATTAAAGCTTTCCATGCTCATCTTTATTACACAGATGACAAAGGCTTAGAAATGGCTAAAAACATTGCAGAATTGGCAGCGAGTCAGTTTGATATAAAAGTCGGTCGATTTCATGAAAAACCAGTGGGGCCACACCCAGTTTGGAGTTGTCAGCTGTCGTTCGCTTCAGATACTTTTGGCAGTATCATACCTTGGCTCATGCTAAACCGTCAGTCCTTAGATGTTTTTGTGCATCCAGTGACAGGAGACGATTATCTTGATCATACTCAAGGCATTAGTTGGTTGGGAGAATCTTATTCGCTTGATACATCATTGTTTACGCCAACAGGTAAATAAAAGAGAGACTGTCTAAGTATGATGAAAGTTCGTCAAGCAAACCTTTAAGATGCTCAGAGTATTGCTAGAATCGCACAGTGTGTCTTTCACATACCCGATTAAATTGAGTTCGATTTTATCGATCTCTGCGCCTTTTCTTTATTTAATTATTAAACATCCCTTTAAAAATCGTCGAACGCACCAAACTTCTTGCTTATACGCTAGTTATTGAGTTTATGGGACGTTATCATATATCCACAAACTATCGTTTGGGTTCGTGTTGTGGCGATGTATCGCTTATTTTTAAAACGTAAGTTTGTTCGTATCAAGCGCTCGTTCCCTTATTCATTTTTAAGCAGGAGAATATAATGCAAATTACAGAAAACGCCGTTGTCAGCATGCACTACACATTAACAGATGAGCAAGGCCAAGAATTAGACTCTTCTGTTGGTCAAGAGCCTTTAGTGTTTCTAAGTGGCGCTCAAAACATCATTGATGGTTTGGATAATGCATTACAAGGTAAAACAGCGGGTGAAAAATTAGAAGTTTCTGTTGCTCCAGAAGACGGTTACGGCGCTGTTCATGAAGAATTGATTCAAAAAGTACCTGCAGATAACTTTCAAGGTGTTGATGACATCCAAGTTGGTATGCAATTTATGGCTCAAACACCAGGTGGCGAGCAACCAGTTACCGTTATTGGTGTAGAAGACGATGGTGTTATGTTAGATGGTAACCATCCTTTGGCTGGAAAAACATTGAACTTTAATGTGGAGATTGTTGACGTTCGCGAGGCATCTTCTGAAGAGTTAGAGCACGGTCATGTGCATGGTGAAGGTGGTCATCACCACTAGAATTTATACATAGAGCTTTTTAAGTTCTATTGATAATAAACACGAGATAAATAAAAAGCGGTTTCTGTCTCCAGAAACCGCTTTTTTGTGTGAGTAACTTAACCTTGGTACTTTTCTAAAGTCAGCATGTCTAAAGTCAGAAAATCGCTGATTTTACTAAAAAACCTAAGAAAAACGTTTCTCAAGATAGCTAATAATATCTGAAGATTCATACATCCAGTTAACTTTGCCATTCTCTTCAATACGTAAACAAGGAACCGTTACTTTACCGCCGCCTTCTAGTAGCTCTGCGCGAAAAGCAGAACCTTGAGTGACGCTTCGCATTTGAATCGGAAGATTTAATTTGTGCATTGCTCTACGTGTTTTTGTGCAGAAAGGGCACGCAAAATGTTGGTAAAGAGACAAGTTTTCTAGCTCTTTATTTACTTGTGCTTGTTTTTCCTGAGTGCGCTTTAATTTTGAACCGCGAGTAACTAGATCAATAGACATAATGATACAGCCTAGTAGATTACGGATACATTTAATCAATATTTTCATTTACATAGCTCGATTATAAATATGGAGAAGTTGCAAGGTGCGGCTATTCTAACGATAAAGTATTCATTTTTTAAGCGTTAGTCTGCTACTTCCTTAATAGATGAGTTGTACTAAAGGTAAAAATCAAGGTATTTCTAAGGCGTTAATACCATAGAGATATGCTCGATGCCGTCTTCTAGGTAAGGCTCAGACACAGTGACAAAACCGTGAGACTGATAAAAATGTTCAAGACGAGATTGAGCTCCTATTTTTATAGGTGTTGTTGGCCACGCTGTAAAGTTCGCTTGTATTGCTCGATTTATCAGGTCGTGTCCAATTTTGTCTTTTCTGTGATCTTCAACCACGAGCACGCGACCAAGGCTACTGTGGCCTGGATAACTCACATCTGGCGCTATAATTCTTGTGTAGGCTATTGGGTTTAGATCTCGCATGGCATACAAGTGTTGAGTGTCTGCTAGCTTATCAATATTGTCTAATTCTGGGTAAGGACAGTTTTGCTCAACTATAAACACGTCACAACGTATTTTTAGCAAATCGTAGAGTTTATGGAGTGTTAATTCATTAAATAATTCACAGTGCCAAGTGATCATGTATTTACCCATCTAAACTTAATGGTGACTTTGAAGGGATTCTACAGGATTTAGAACAGACTTTTTAGAAAATTATTTAAAGGAAATAGAGAGGGTGATGCGCTGGTGTTGTTATTTTTTGACCATTCCAGCGAGTAAGCTATGATGTCTATTTATTAAGGCTTGATAGACGCTTACTCCGTATTTCTTGTATCTACCTTAATGCTACGCGTGCTTGAAATTGCGAGGATTAAGGCTTGATTTAATTTTAACTAATACTGTTTTAACAAACTCTATTCCTGATGCAACAGATGATGTAATGAATTCTGCACGTTCAGCTTGTGCAATAAAATTGCATTTTTCTGCTTCAGTCATGTAAGAAGTGTTAACTGAGTCAAGTAGTTCAATCATTGATTTACGGTTAGTCATAATATTCTCCTATTAGGTTTCTGTAATTGCTTTTGATGGTTAAATAATAAGCGGCGACCCAAAGAATGACAAACGATAAAAAATACAGCCATAGGTGAAAAAAACTAATCTTATATGTTTTAACGGTTACTTTGAATCAGGTTTTTACTTTTCATTAATACAAATTTTAAAGAAAGGCACAGGCGAAGCGACAGAAAAATACAACTGGAAATAACTGAGGTGTCGTGAGCGATTTTTTAATTAGGTATTACTTTCGAGGAAGGAGCTAGATTGAGTGGTTCGCTAATATTTTTATTCTCGCGACCATTCTAGTTGAATAAATCATAATATTTATTTGAGATAAATAGATGCTTATTCAATGTTTCTTGTATTTCTTAGAAAGAGACTAGGAATGCTTAAGTGTGTATGGGATTAGGCTTGCTTTAGCTTTAGAAAATATGCCTTTAATAGATTTTATTGAAGATAAAATATATTGAGCACGTTCAACTTTTGCTGCCGCAATCAGTTTCTCTGTTTCTGTTGTATTGGATGTTGATTCGATAAGTTCGTTTACCAATTTAGCTGTTGACATAATGTACTCCAATTAAGTTTTAATAATTACTTTTCGATAATCAAATGATAAGTGGCGGGTGAAAGGATGACAAACGATAAAATATATAGTCATAGGTGAGGAAAACTAATCTATTTTCTGTGCTACTCAGCTTAGTGCTAGCGCCTTGTGTCAGAACTACATAATTTGCCTACATTTGATGAATATAGTTCATACAGTTATTTCTATAGAGTCTCTTAATTTAATGGTACTTAATGATGAAAAAGACACAGCTACTTTTACTCAGTGCAATATGTTGTTTTGCGTTAAGCGCGTGCGTTGAGGGTGAAAAAGAAGATGGACAATCGACCAATGGCAATGGGTTTGTTTTAAGCAGCTCTGAGATGGTTGATGATGGTCATTTACCTGCAGTTTATACTTGTGATGGTGACAGTTTTAGTCCGCCTTTTAATTGGCATGGTGCGCCTGAGTTGACTCAATATTATGCGCTAATTATGGATCATAATGCACCTGATGGTATCCATTGGTATTGGACTTTGTACAATATTTCAGCGAATAAAAGCCAAATAAAAAGTAATGAAACACTAGGGGATATTGGAAATAATAGCGTTAACCATTTAAATGAATACACACCACCTTGCTCTAAAGGTCCTGGTGAAAAAAGCTATCATTTTACGCTTTATGCTTTATCAGCATTGGCTAAAATAAACAGCGAAAAATCGGTAGATAGAGCGACGCTACTTGAAGCCATCAAAGACATTACCCTCGACTCAGCGTCTATGACAGTAACTTATGAGCGAGAGTCCAATAACAATGATCGCCAGCTAGAAACTAGACCTAAACCACAGGTATTTCAGCTTAATCCACCAGTGTTAAACGATAGTGTTGACTCTCCTCGTTGTGATGCGATTAAAAGTTCGGTGAGTGACGCTGGTTTTGCACAAGGTGTATCGGTGACGTGTGATAACGAATATGCCTATGTGACATCTTCGACTTATCCAGATCATGAAGTCATGACTGGTATTACAGGTACTAATGAACAAGTGCCTGTTCCGGCTGAAGGTTATTCAGCTCCTATTAAATTAAACCCTGTAAAAGCAGAAAATTTCACTACGATAGATGCCGCTGTAGGTGTGGCTGTAAATGGCGTACCTGTTTACGATTATTCCTCTCAAGGAGAGTTGGATATTCATGAATATGATGAAAGGCATGACACTCTGGTGCTTGGACAGCTAGATAATTGTGGCGGACATTCCGGGCGAGGTGATGATTATCACTACCATGTATCGCCTAGTTGTATGATAGATACAATGAAGAAACAAGGAAGTGATGCCATCATTGGTTGGGGCTATGACGGCTATCCTTTGTATGGAGATAAAAATCCAGACGGCAGTGATATTGCTACTGGTGCATTAGATGTATGTAATGGCCAAGCTGATGATGAATACGGCTATCGTTATCAAACATCAGCAAAGCCGCCTTATATTATTCAATGTCTAGTGGGGGAAGTCGATACACAAAAACTACCTCGAGTATCACCTTTGAGTGGTGATAAAGACGGCATAAGAGCAGAGCTTCGTCCGCCACAAGGTGGGGTTGAGAATTTAACTCATACGGTTTCGAAGGATGGTAGTCGTACAATGCGTTATGAGTACCAAGGTGAAGAGTATTTCACAATTTATAGCCCTTCTAGCCAGAAAGAAGGTTGTTATGACTTCAAACAAAAAACCATTACGAATGGTGGTAAGGTTGAAACAGGAACATTTTGTCGAGGATCGCAATCACAACCACAACAAGCAGAACCAAACAACAAGGTAAGCCATAGCTCACCTATTTCTGGAGAGCATAATCTCAAGCTCGATGCTTGGGCCGACAATTGGTTTGCTGCTTATATTGGCGAAGAACTGTTGATTGAAGATTCAGTGTCTATTACTACAGAGCGCTCTTTTAACGCAGAGAGTGTTTCGTTTTCCGCAGACTACCCGATTGAACTTAATGTTGTACTAAAAGATTTTAAGCAAAACGATACAGGTCTAGAGTACATTGGCGCTCGAAATCAACAAATGGGTGATGGTGGTTTCATTATGCAGCTTACCGATACTGACAAAAATGAAGTTGTAGCAGTGAGTGATAGTAGTTGGAAATGTGAAGTACTGCACAAGGCTCCGCTTAACAAGTTATGTGAGAGTGAATCTAATCCTATTGCAGGGGAAGGTTACTGTACTTTTATGTCGAAAGAAGCTCCCGATAATTGGTTGCAAAATGGTTTTGATGACTCTAGCTGGAAAAATGCTACGGAACATGCCATTGCTTCTGTTGGACCGAAAGACGGTTATGACGAGATTGATTGGGATAGTAATGCACAGTTTATCTGGGGTGAAGACCTAGAAACGGATAATACAATTATTTGTAAAACTACGATTGAACAACCTTAATAGGAGCCTGAGATGGCAGTTTTTGTTAAATATAAGTTAATTCTAAACAGGTTTTTCGCCGTTCTGATATGTGCTTTTAGTTTGATTATTTTACCAGTAAAGGCGCACATGTTAAATGAAACTAGTGCCCAAGTGATTTTAAGAGACGGACAAGTTGAAATCAGTATTATCACAGATATGGTGCATTTAGTAGCGACATTACAAGATAATCAAGCTTGGTTAATGGGAGATATCAGTGAGGTTATGCCGGAAGGCTTAAGTGCTGATCAGCAAGAGCTCTTTATTAAAAAGGCCTTTGAAGAGGCTGTTTACGTGTCTGTGAACCAGAAAAAGCTAACGTTTGAGCGAGTGGTCTTTAAAAAAACAAACCATGGTCACAGCACCGAGATTGTTTTACAGGCGAGGCATTCGTTTGCAAATGTCACGGATGTGACGGCCTCTTTTCCAAAAAGCTTAGGCACCGTACATGCGAGTTTTGTAAGGCCACAGTATAAAGTCCTTAATGCTGGTGACGATGCTCATGTTGTCTTTTAAAGTAGACCTTTAAATTGAATTGTTTGTGAGTTAAGAATTAAGAGTCTATATACTCTTAATTCTTTAAATCGCTTTTATTTTTGATCGGGTGACAGTGAAATTAATACATAAGTTCTTTTTAGCTTTTTTTGTGACTAGCATGCTCCTTGTTGGTCTCATGTTTGTGTTTATTTACTTAACTTTCTCTACGGGTTTTAACCGTTTTGTAGAGCAAGAAGAGCAAAAGCATGTAAATGTTGTTAAGCAGCAACTGGTTGAACTGTATGGACAATCTAATAGCTGGCAACCAATATCACAGAACATTCAATTGTGGCGCTCTATCGTTGAACAAAAAGCAAAACCGAAAGAACTTAAAAAAGCTGATAAAGATCAGCCTCCAAAACCCAAAATAAATTCTTTATCACCTGCGTTTTTGTGGATAAACCTTCCTCCTGGCTCATTGAAAACAGGTCAACGAATCAGTTTATATAATGCAAATGAACAGGTAATCGTTGGTCGGGATTATTTAAGAGACAACCCGCAAATTGAACCTATTTTACTGAATCGCAATATTATTGGTTGGATAGGTTTTGAACCTTCTAGACTAGTAGAAAGTAGCCCCGCTAAAGCTTTTTTGACTGCGCAGTTCCATAATTATTTTATGATTACTCTCTGTGTGATCTTGCTAGCCTTTATTGTATCTATCGCCCTGTCTCGACATTTAATGAAACCAATAAGGGGTATTGTTGCTGGAACAAATGCATTAAAAAGCGGTGATTACTCAAATCGAATTACTTCTTTGACACAAGATGAACTTGGTATTTTATCGGCGAACTTTAATGAGCTTGCAGAGACTTTGGAGCAAAATCAGAAAATGCGCACGCAATGGGTGTCTGATACCTCCCATGAATTAAGAACGCCACTTACTGTGCTGCGCTCTCATTTATTGGCGGTGCAAGATGGGGTATTTGTTCCTGATGAAAAACGTATCGCTCTATTGATTAAGCAAACAGATAACCTAAGTCGTATTGTTGATGATCTTACTCAGTTGGCTCACAGTGATGCCACTATTTTAACTTATACAGATAAGTGCTTAGACATCATTCAAGTCTTTGAAGGAAGTCTAGAAGACTTTGCTTTACGGTTTAAGCAACAGGGTCTAGTGGTTCATAGTGTTGCTTTGAAAAGGGCAGGAAAGTGTATGATTAGGGGCGACAAAGAGCGCTTACATCAGTTATTTATTAATCTATTAGAGAATACTTGCAAGTACACTCACCCTGGTGGGCAACTAAACATAGTTGTTAATAAAACAGACTCTCAGATTGAGCTTGTTCTACAAGATTCGGCGCCGGGTGCTTCGCCAGAAGATCAAGACAAGTTATTTGAGCGCTTTTATCGGGTGGAAAAATCACGCCATAGAGGGCTAGGAGGGTCAGGTTTAGGTTTGGCTCTTTGTAAGCAGATAGTCGAGGCTCATAGTGGTGATATTTCACTCCACAGTTCACCGTTCGGTGGGCTAGCAGTGCAAATATGCTTACCATTATTGGAGCAATAGAAGATGACGAAACAAAAAATACTCATAGTGGAAGACGAAGAAGATATTGCCGAAGTGCTGTTGGCTTATAGCCATCAAGAAGGCTATAGCACCGAGCATTTTCAAAGTGGCAGAGGTGTGGTCGATTTTATTAGGCAAAACTCTGTAGATTTAATCCTTCTCGATATTATGCTTCCAGAGGTCGATGGTATTGAAATTTGTAAGCAAATTAGAGCATTTTCAAATGTCGCAATTATTATTGTTACTGCAAAACGACAAGAAATAGATCGGCTTCAAGGATTGGAATTAGGAGCTGATGATTATATTTGTAAGCCATTCAGTCCAAAAGAAGTGATGGCGAGA
This sequence comes from Marinomonas colpomeniae, assembly GCF_014803385.1. Taxonomy (GTDB): domain Bacteria; phylum Pseudomonadota; class Gammaproteobacteria; order Pseudomonadales; family Marinomonadaceae; genus Marinomonas; species Marinomonas colpomeniae. The sequence continues at coordinate 168,547 of NZ_JACYFC010000003.1, forward strand.
ATCAAAACAGTATTAAGAAGAACGGCAGAACCCAGCGTCGATGTGCTGGAGTGTTTAGGCTTTGAATTGTATCAAGAAAGTTATCTTGCTCTATACAATGGTAAGCAAATAAACCTGACAGCCGTCGAGTTTAAGATTTTGTTACTATTGATTGGGCAGGTTGGTCGTGTATTTAGTCGGGAAGATATTATCCATCATGCCTATAGAGAAACGACAGACATTTCGGACCGTAATATCGATACTCATATAAAAAATATACGTAAAAAAATCCAAGAAGTCGAAAGCACACTTAACCCTATCGTGACTGTTTATGGTGTGGGGTATAAGTTTCAAAAAAAATAGTCAATTAACGATATTTAATCAACGATATCCAATTAACTTTGGCTACCTAGAACCGTACCTATATAAAAATAAAAAAAGACAACATAGCTAGACGATTGTCTCACTATTGTTGCCTCTCGTAGGTTGATTCTTAATTAGCTTGTGCGAAGTACTTTTTAAACTTGGTTACAGAGTGTTTTTAGAAGCAAGTCGTCTTCGTCAAGTTGGTGCCATTCCTGAGTAATATTTGCTTCGCTTTCAGAGGAAGCGCTAAAGGATTGTAAGAAATCCGTTCTTGCACCTTGAACACAGTCGATAATCTGAGGCACACGTTTTGCTACGTGGCGGCGTTCAAAGAAATATAAATCTACTAAAATAAGATTAGGGTCAATTTTGTTTTTTGCAGAATTGGCTACATCAGCCGCCATAAAACGCATTGTTTGAGGAAAAGCGTAACTCCAAGGGCGAAACACTGTTTCTTCTTGAACCGATTTTACTACAACAACACCTTCAGGTAATAAACTTGTTTGATGCTCGTACCAGTCGTATTCACCTTGAACTTGAAAACCAAGCATAGCGACACCTGCAAAAGCAGGAACCAGCCATTTTGGCGCAGTTTGTTTGGAAATTTTTCTTAAAAACAAGGCAATACCCGCGCCGCCGATACCGGCAAAAACGGTAGCAATAAGTTCCCAAAACATAAGCATTCTCTTTATTATTGGTTTTATTTTTTTAGTGAATAATCAAGCCTCCCAACCTTGGGAGGCTTGATTCTTACAGATAGTGCTTTTCTATTTTAACACTGTTCTCTTCTAGTACTGTTTTAACTCAATATCTTAATGGTCAACCGCTTCGCCAGCACCTTGAGGGTAGCGAACGCTTTCAACTAGATCTTGAATTTCTTTTGGTGGCTCTTCAGTCATTGAAGAAACTGTGAAGGCAACTACAAAGTTAATCACTGCACCAATCGCACCGAATGACAATGGAGAAATACCAAACAACCAGTTATCAGGCGTGTTAGCGAAAGACGCTGTACCTGGGATAAAGAACCAACCTAGGAATAAGAAGATATACACCAAGGTAGAACCTAGACCAGCTAACATGCCAGAGATAGCACCTACGCTGTTTACTCGTTTTGAGAAGATACCCATCATCAACGCAGGGAAGATGGATGCTGCTGCAATACCAAAGGCGAGAGCAACTACCTGAGCGGCAAATCCTGGTGGATTCATACCTAAGTAGGTGGCCACAACAATGGCGACAAACATTGAGATTCTCGCTGCTTTCAACTCCCCTTTATCACTAATATTAGGGTTTATTGAACCTTTTATTAAGTCATGACTGATGGCAGAGGATATGGCTAACAATAAGCCCGCTGCGGTTGATAGTGCAGCCGCAAGACCACCTGCTGCAATAAGACCAATAACCCAACCTGGAAGGTTCGCGATTTCTGGGTTTGCCAACACAAGAATGTCTCGGTTAACCACTAACTCATTACCTTCCCAACCACGAGCGGTTGCTTCGTCTTGGAATGCTGGAACGTCGTTATAGAACTGTACACGACCGTCGCCATTTTTATCTTCAAATTTGATTAGACCTGTTGTTTCCCAAGTCTGAACCCAATCTGGACGTTCAGCGTATTCAATCGGTTGTTCTGTTGGACCAGATGGGTAAATAGTCGTTAATAGATTTAAACGAGCCATAGACGCAACAGCTGGAGCTGTTAAATACAACAATGCGATGAATATTAATGCCCAACCTGCAGACCAACGAGCGTCAGCTACTTTAGGCACTGTGAAGAAACGAATGATAACGTGAGGTAAGCCTGCAGTACCTATCATTAGAGATAGAGTAAACAGAACCATGTTCAATTTGTTATCAACGTCAGCCGTATAGTCTCGGAAACCAAGTTCTCGTACTACTTCGTCTAGTTTTTGCAATAATGGCAAGCCAGATTCAGTGTGAGTAGAGAAAAGACCGACAGCAGGAATAAATGTATCTGTTAACTGAAGGGAAATAAACACGGCAGGAATGGTATATGCAATGATCAATACAACATATTGAGCAACCTGAGTGTAAGTAATCCCTTTCATGCCGCCTAAAACAGCGTAGAAAAATACAACAACAGCCGCGATTACTAGACCAGTGCTTTTGTCTACTTCTAAGAAGCGAGAGAAAGCCACACCAGCACCAGTCATCTGACCGATTACGTAGGTAACAGAGGCCGTAATCAAACAAGCAACCGCTACTAAACGAGCTGTTTTGCTGTAGAAACGATCACCGATAAAGTCTGGCACAGTAAACTTACCAAATTTACGAAGGTAAGGTGCTAATAACATAGCAAGCAGTACATAACCGCCAGTCCAACCCATTAAGAATGTGGAGTTAGCGTACCCGCCAGCAGCGATTAAGCCTGCCATAGAAATGAACGATGCAGCAGACATCCAGTCTGCGGCTGTTGCCATACCATTTAATACAGGATGAACACCACCGCCTGCTACGTAAAACTCTTTCGTAGATCCAGCTCGTGCCCAGAATGCGATGCCGAAGTAGAGTGCAAATGACCCACCGACAAAGAGTAAATTGATAGTAAATTGATCCATAGTCGTTACTCCTGAAGGCCAAATTCTTCATCTAATTTGTTCATCTTCCACGCATAGAAGAAAGTCAAAACGATGAATACGAGGATGGAACCTTGCTGAGCGAACCAAAAACCTAAATCAGTTCCTCCGATATGGATACCTGAGAGCATGGGTCTAAGTAAAATAGCACAACCGTAAGAGGCAAGAGCCCAAACCACAAGGCTGCCTAGAATTAGCCTCAAGTTTGCTTGCCAGTATTTTTCTGCATTAGTGTTATGATCCGACATAGTCGATCTCCTTATAATTATTTTTATTTGCACTATCTAATCTATCAGGCGTTTGTGTAATTAGAAGTCAGACTTTAGTCGCATAAGGAGGCTTTTCGTTGTTATCTTTTGTATATGAGTTTGAAATTTCTAGGTAAAAGAGAGGTTTATGGATGAATACGGCTGTTAAGGAAAAAATTCTATCTGTTTGTATGAAAAAAATAGAACAAAAAGGTGAGGGAGTTCAAGTCTCATTTTATGCATTTTTTGCGAATAAAAATGATGATCCAAAAATATTAATGGATGTTGCTCGTTGGTGGATTGAAGAGCATGAGCTGAATCACTTTGAGAAAGCGACAAAGATTTATGCCATGGTGTCTGCATTAGGCACACAATCGATTAATCAGAAGAGCAATATAAATGGCTTCAACCATTTGACACTGAGTGTGAGTGACCTCGATAGATCTTGTTCGTTTTATTGCGACCTTCTTGGGTTTAAAGGGGAAGTCCGTTGGCGAACGGGTGCATATTTATCTTATGCTAACTGCTGGCTTTGTTTGTCTCTTGGCGGGCCTAGCCCCAGTCAAGATTATAGTCATTTTGCATTTACCTTTGACGAGCTATCTATTTCAATGATTTCTCAAAATATTCGCTCCTCAGAGGTTAAGCAATGGCAAAAGAATAGCAGTGAAGGCGATTCACTCTATCTTGAAGATCCTGATGGTCACAAATTAGAATTACATTCTGGCTCATTGGAAACTCGACTTGAGTCGTTACGAAAAACACCATATGACGGATTGATGTGGTTACCATAATGAATTCAACTCCAAATGATGCCTCTATAAATAACAGTTGGGACATTCTCCAAATCACTGTGGAAGAAGCGTTACCTATCCGTCATTGTGTATTGTGGCCGAATAAAAGTATGGAAGAATGTCGCGTAGAAGACGATAAGAGCAGTGAACACTTTGGTGTTTTTATCAATGAAGAGTTGGTTTGCGTGGCGACGATTTTTATTTCTAAACGTGTTAATGACAAACAAAAAACGGCACGACTACGAAAGTTTGCAACGATCAAGGAATATCAAGGTAAAGGTATTGGGAGTTTTGTTTTAAAGCATATAATAGATTTATTACAGCAGCAGAATGTTAGTTTATTTTGGTGTGATGCAAGAGAGAATGCTATCTCACTTTATGAAAAATTTGGTATGACACCTGAGGGTGAACGTTTCTTTAAAGGCGATATCCCTTATCGAAAAATGTCAGTAGTTTTATAGCAGTATAAATGAAAAAATTAATGGTAAAAGTGGCCGTGTAAGTAGGAGTGAAAGAGTGATTCAAGCGATTTATGTGGCAAAAAAATCGAAACAAGGCCAGGTTGGAATCGACGCGGTAAAAGTCGATGCAGGAAAAGGCATTGTTGGCGATAGAAATTACGGTAAACGTAGAGAGCAAGGGCAGAATATAACCTTTGTTGAAAATGAAGCCATTGCCGCCTTTAATAGAAATTTTGGGCAAAGTATTGGGCAATCAGAGACACGACGAAATATTGTTACGCAGAATGTTCGACTTAATCAACTTGTCGGACAAGAGTTTTCTATTGGTGACGTGCGCTTTTATGGTGTTGAGCTATGTGAGCCCTGCAGTGTTTTGGGTCGCGCGTTGGCGAATGACTCGTTAACTTCGTCACAAGTGGTAAAGGCTTGGGTACGAACTGGTGGACTGAGAGCCAATGTTCTAACGACTGGTATCCTGAAAGTCGGTATGCAATTTAATTTATTAAATAGATGATTTTTTTTTTGAAATAAGTATGAATAAAAAAAACGCCTATTAGGGCGTTTTTGTATTCTGGCTATAATCCTCTATCGCTAGAGCTCAAGTGATTTAAAGGCAATCTTGAGCTAATACAAAGGTTTTAATATCTCTAAATTCGTCATTAAAAGGTTGTTTTTGCAAACTGTATTTTCCAGTTTGGCAGCTTTTAACAATATCTAATGCTTGAGCAAAGTAGTCTTCTTTCTGCTCTAACAGAGACACTTCTTTTTCTGTATCAGGTGTTTTCCATAATAAGCTAGAGAGCGACATAGGTGTGGAATATGTACCTTGAAAACACCATAAGTCGGTAGTTTGATCGTATGCGTAATACGGCAAGAGCGTCAAACCATGTTTACCAATAAAATCAATGGCGTCTAAAATGAAATTCGCTTCTGCATCATCTAAGAAGTAATTCAAATTGAATCGAACCCATCCTGGCTTTACCAGTTTTTCACCTTGTTTTATTGCTTCTTGAATACGATTTGAACGCTGTTCGTTTAACTCCAGCAGTTGGTGACCGTAAGGCCCAGCACAAGAGCAGCCTCCACGGACTTGGATACCAAATAAATCATTAAGCAGAGCAGTAACAAAGCCATGCTGCAAATAACCATGATCTGTCTTAATTCTAAATGCCGTAATAGATAAACGACTTGCTTCTTGGTGTCCTAAGCGCTCAATTAAAGGATTCTTTCTCCATCTGTTGCCTATCATCTTAACCAGTTCATGTTCACGTTTTTCTATCGTATCCGTTCCGACAGCGCTCTTAAGCTGAAACACTAATCCTGCACGAATTGATTCCACAATACCCGGTGTGCCACCTTCTTCACGACGTTCGCCTATTGGCAAAAACGTATGGTCGTTAGGTGTTACAAAAGAGACGGTTCCGCCGCCAACAAGGCTTGGTTTTTGGTTTTCGATAATGCCTTTTTTTACCACTAAAATCCCTGGTGTTCCGGGTCCTCCAATTAGCTTGTGTGTGGAAAAAAAGATCGCATCTTTAGCTAATACTTTGTCTTTACTTGGGTTCATGTTGATATCAACATAAGGTGCTGCAGCTGCAAAATCCCAGAAAGAAAGAGCGTTATAGCGATGTAAAAGCTCTGTGATTGCATCTTGGTTGCATAGAATGCCCGTGACGTTTGATGCAGCACTAAAGCTGCCAATCAAGCGCTTACCTTGATTCGCTTTGAGTTCTTTCTCTAAGTTACTAAGGCAAACGCCACCCTCTTTTGATTCTTCGATACGAATAACGTCAACGTCCAGTTCTCGCCACGGTAATTCATTGGAATGATGCTCGTATGGGCCAATCAAAACACAAATATTGGATTTCTCGGTTGGCGATAGTTGGCGTAACCCCAACTGGGTAATAAGTGTATTGATTGCGCTAGTGGCGCCACTGCCACAGAACATGACTAAGTCATCATTACTTGCATTTACCGCTGTTCGGATTTGGTCTCTGGCTTGCTCTCGAAATGCCGTAGTTTGCTGACCTGTTGCATTCGCTTCTGTATGAGTGTTGGCGTAAAGAGGAAGAACATACTGACGAATGGCATCTTCAATGAAATCTAAACTGCGGCCAGACGCTGTGTAGTCTGCGTAAGTTAAAGTTCTCACCCCAAATGGCGTCGCTATTTGGCTGTCTTTGCCAATAACACCTTGGCGAATACGATCCATGAGGGCGTTTTGATTATTATTGCTTATTTCTGTTTTTGTGATCGTTGCCGTTGGCATGTATTGTCCTTTTTGCTCCTGCCATAACAAACAAAACGTCTAATCTTTACTTATGGGTAAAGGCAACTCCGTTGTCCATTTAATCTGTTCCATGGCGAAGTTAGACGTAACGTCTGTTAAAGCAGTTGCGCTGATTAAGCGTTTATAAAATTTGTCATAAGAAGGAATATCTTTTACTAATACTCGCAGCAAATAATCGTAATCTCCTGCCATTCGATAGAACTCCACAACTTCTGGAAATTCAGCCACAATGCGGGCGAATTCAATCGCCCAATTAGCGTCGTGTTGGTTGGTTTTTACCTGAACGAAAACAGAAACTCCCAGACCTAATTTATCCGCGTCTAATAAAGCGACGTGGCGTTTAATAAATCCGGCTTTTTCGAGCTTCTGAACACGCCTCCAACAAGGGGTTTTAGACAAACCAACTTGGTCTGCCATTGCTTCTGTTGAAATACTATCATCACTTTGAATTAAGGCAAGTAGTTGCAAATCTACGTTATCTAAGTTCATTTTGTTCTCTTTATGTTGATTTTTTTAGAATATTTTTTCATATTATCTTTTTTTTACTTGTTTGTAGTCACTTGATTCCTTTTTGATATGAAAAAGGGGAATGCTGGTTTTAAAAAAACGTTATTAAAAGTAGTAATAAATATTTTAAAACGATCATTTTTCTAAATATGTCCTATATTTATTTAAGATAATTATCTGTTAGAATTGTTTTTGACCATGCGGTCAAGATTTAGCTTCTAAAATTTTAATCCATTAATAAAAGGATTCAAAAAAGTGTCTTTAAAATTACGTCTTATATACGCCTTCGTAATTGTTGTTTTAATAACAACTATTTCTATGGGGCTACTAAGCTTCTATCAAGCTAGATCTGTGATGTTAGATCGTACAACTAACACAGAACTGCCTGCTCAAATTACGCAGATAAAGAGTGAAGTAGAAAATCAAATTGAGACATTGGCAATTAATGCTGAAATTTTGGCGAACAATCCTATGATTTTGGATTGGGCGAAAAATGGCTATCCTGAATCTGGTGAAGCCACACTTGTGAGTTTATTGAATAATATGAAGGAGCGATTAGGCCTAGCCACTGCTTCTTGGGCAGATAGAGAAACGGCGAAATATTGGAATCAGGAAGGTTTTTTACGAAAGATGGATCCTGAACGTGATGCTTGGTTTTATAAGTTCACCAACTCTTCTAATAGTCAAAATGTGAGCGTTTATCGTAGTAAAACCAGTGGTGAAGTAAGTTTGTTTGTTAATTACCAAAATACCAATGGTCGTGGTTTAGCTGGCTTCGGTATGGATTTAGGTAGAATGACGGATTATTTGAATAATTTTACTTTTAACGGCAGTGGTTTTGTTTATTTGATATCTCAAGATGGCACATTAAAAGTGCATCGTGATGAGCAGTTATTAGAAAAAACCAATGTAGTGGATTTATACGGTAAAAAAGTGGGCGAAACGCTTTTGAAACAAGACGACTTAAATATAGTCATGTCTGAAAACTCCGTTTTAGCGAGTCAGTATATTCCTGCAATGGGCTGGATATTAGTAGCAGAGATTCCAAATGACGCTGTGTTTGGTGGTGTTTCATCTATGGGACGCTCATTGTTATTGATGGGTGTGCTACTTAGTATTGTTACTATCATTACTGCCTTTTTAATTGGTACGGCTCTCGTTAAGCAGCTAAGTGTTGTTGCAAGTAACCTAAAAGAAATTGGTGAGGGTGAAGGTGATTTAAGCCACCGTCTACGAGATGACGGTCCAGCTGAGTTAGCGAATATAGGAAATGGTTTTAATAAGTTTGTCAGTATCATTCATAATTTGGTTAAGCAGGTTACTCAAACAAGTCGTCAACTGAACGATGCGTCTGGGCAAATGTTAAGTTCAGCCGATAGTATGTTGAGTGATGCTAGAGAACAAAGTGAACGTACTTCAATGGTGGCATCTGCAATACATGAAGTTGAAGCCTCTGTAAGAGACGTTTCAGCAAGTGCAGCAGACGCGGCAAATACTGCAAATGAAGTAGAACGTGAAGTGAGTGCGGGGTTGAATGTTGTTTCTTCAGCAAAAAGAACAGTAGAAAACTTAGCAGAAGAAAGTGAAAAAACCGCAAAAATAATCGAAGAGCTTGCTAAAAAATCAGATCAAATTGGCGGCATTTTAGAGGTTATTCGCAATATTTCCGAACAAACTAACTTGCTTGCTCTAAATGCGGCAATTGAATCTGCTCGAGCAGGCGAACAAGGTCGTGGTTTCGCAGTTGTTGCTGATGAGGTTCGTAACCTTGCTAAGCGTACGGCTCAATCAACAGATGAAATTCAGGTCATGATTGATCAACTGCAAACAGAATCTCGCAAAGCTTTAACCGCATCGAAATCTGGGCAGGAGATAGCGAATGATGGGGTTGGTTCTATGCAGGTTGCAGAAGAATCTTTAAATAGTATTGCGCAACAAGTTAATGCGATGAATAAGACAAACCAACAGGTTGCGTTAGCGACTGAACAGCAATTATTAGCTATTGAAGATGTAGCTAAAAATGTAACAGGTATTCAAAATTCAGTAGAGACAAGTGTTACTACTGCGAATGATTTATCTGGGAACAGTAAAGCGCTGAGAGATTTGTCTTCAACATTAGATACTTTGGTTGCTGGCTTTAAAGTATAAAATGAGAACGTGTATGAATTGTTAGCTTTATGTTGGGCTTATACAGTTCAAGAAAAATTAGTAATGTGCTTTAGAGGAAACATCATTTCATGGAGGTTTAAAAGACCAACCTCCATGAAATGTAAGAACTAGATTAAAGGAACAAATTGTCCGTTTATGTAGGCTTCTCCGCCTTCAATGCTGATTTCACTAACATATTGGTCGTCCTTATGAAGGAAAAAACCTTGTTGTTCAAAGTGATTAATAAACAGTTCTACTTGTTGCTTAACATCAGGTGAATCAATTGATGTATTCATTTTTTTAGCAAGAAAACGCTCTGCAAGATTACGGATCAGTTTGTCATCGACTTCAATATTCGCATTAACCAAAGCGTTATATACCCAAAACTCTGGTATTAAAAGTTCCTCTAATGTCGGAATGTAGCTGTCATCCAATTTACTTGTTAGGTTGGCATTAAAGCTACCTTCAGGGAAAGAGCCGCTAAAGTCTGTAATATTAAATTCTGGTTGATGAGAAAAGAGTTCCTCAAGATTGTCACCGAAAAAGGAAAGCTGCTCTGTAAGGAAGTCTTCAGGTGCGTAATTTTTATCCGCTAGACCTTGACTGAAGCTTGTGTAATCTAAAAAGAATTGATTACTAAATTTAGCAAGTTCAGTCATAAGAGTTAGATCGCTTACTTGGTATTCATCATAAGCAAATTCTTTTGCAAGGTAGCCCACTTCTATAGTACCGAGCTGAGTTTCTTCATCTAACGCCATTTCAACTGACATAGCTAAACCTGATGCTGAGATGTCTTTTCCAACAGTGAATGTCTCAATGGAAATATTTGCCTTGCTGTCATAAAAACCACCTTTTATCATGGTTTCTAAGTCGGTTTCTATCTGCATAGACAGAGTGATGTTCTCTGCTTTTACAGGTTGGTCTGAGTCATCTAAACTTAGCCGAGCCAATAAACCTTCATAGGAAAGTGCGTCACTTCCTATTTTGCCTTCGCCATTATAGCCGCTAAAGGTTAGGATTTTTTCAATGTCTGTGAATGCTGGAACACTATCTTTAAATTTAATCTCGCCATCGAATCCACTAACAGCAGCTAGTTGATATAAAGGTTTAGTGTCATCCCAGATAAGAAGATCACGTTGCTCGGCACCTGCGATTTGAAGGTTAGTTTTAAATAAACCTACAATGCCTTGGTCAGCAAATAAAAGAGGACCATATTGCGTATCTAATACAAACTTGACTTCAATATTTTCGTTCGAAAGAGAAGGCTCATACAAACCAAGATCTAAACCAACTGAAATGATGTTCTTAGAGCCAAACCAAGAAGAATCAGTCGACTCAATATTGGCTATATAGCCTGGTGTTTTGTTTATTTGATCGATGAAAGTGGTTACTTGATCTTGGAATTTAGGCGCGATAAATTTAGGTGCAATAACGCAAATAGCGACAAGCGCAAAAACAATCACAGAAAATATTTTTTTCACTGGAGATTCCTTTTCATTGGGTGAATTTCGCGGGCGATAATACAGGTTATTAAGCATAAAATACAAAGAAGGTGCGTTATTTCGTCTTTATTTAAAATTATCATGCTTGTCGCTTTTAATTTAGCTAGGGTGTGTTTGACAAAATAGTGGTGGTAAACAGTATTTTTTATAACAGAAATATTTAAAAAGTAGTCTAGAGATAGTTTTTTTTGATAAAAATGAAGTGGTATAAAAGCTGCTAAGGTTGTCTGGTTTAATGGTTTTTTATCAATATTGGCATAAAGAGATAATATCGAATTAAAAAGAGACAGGTAGTGCTAATTTTTCTTTATTAATGGATTGAAAAAGCAAGGACGTGCAAGGTATTTTACGGTCTAATATATCGTTGGATTATAAAAAATTAACGACGTTTTAATTTATAGAACTCTAGTTAACAAAAGGTTAATGACATGATTTTAGATAATATTACCGTCGCACAAGCGGATCCTATTTTGTCTCTTTCTGCTGCTTGTCGTGCTGATCAAAGAAGTCAAAAAATAGACTTAGGAATCGGCGTTTACCGAGATCATCATGGTAATACTCCAGTGGTTCAGGCAATTAAAATAGCAGAGCAGTGCTTACTTGATAAACAAACGACTAAAGCTTACGTTGGATTGTCGGGAAATGAATCATTCAATGAATCTATGATCAATTTCTTGATTGCTGATGGTAACAGTAAATCTCGTGCTGTAGGTGTACAAACGCCTGGTGCCAGTGGAGCGTTACGGATATTAGCAGACGTCATTAATCTATCTACACCGGGCGCAACGATTTGGCTATCCGATTTAAGTTACGCAAACCATGCGCCAATCATGACAGCTGCAGGCCTGAAAGTGCGTTATTTCCGTTACTTTGATACAGACACCAAACTTGTAAATAGCGAAGGAATGATAGCCGATTTAAAACAAGCGGGAAGCAAGGATGTGGTTCTTTTACACGGTTGCTGCCATAACCCAACAGGTGCAGATTTAGGCTTTGAAGATTGGAAAACAATAACTAAATTGGCTCAAAAACAAGGCTTCTTACCTTTCATAGATATGGCATACCAAGGCTTTGGTTCAAGCATGCAAGAAGACGTGCAAGGCTTTCGCTATTTAGCCGAACAAGTTGAATCTTACGTGGTCACCTATTCTTGCTCAAAGAACTTTGGTCTTTATCGTGAACGCACAGGCTTGGCTATTGTTGTAGGTAAAACACTTGAGCAAAGTTTAGCGATTAAATCCCGCTTACTTGAAATCGCCCGTGGCACTTACACTATGCCACCAGATCACGGTGCTGCATTAGTCGATATCATCTTACGAGACGACAGTCTAACGGATAATTGGTTATCTGAAGTAGAAAGCATGCGCCAACGAGTAAAAGGTTTAAGAACTCAGCTTGTAAATGTACTACGAGAAAAAAGTGGTAACAGTGTATTTGACTTTATTGCGCAGCACCAAGGTATGTTCTCAGTGTTAGGTATTAGCTCAGAACAAGTGAAGGCACTAAGTGAACAGCATGGGATTTACATTGTTGGTGGAGGGCGAGTCAACATGGCTGGGTTGCAAGAAAGTCAGATTGATTATTTTGCTGATAGTCTGTTAGCTGTTAGCTAAGGCTAAATTCATTCTCTGCGAAGTGCCAAGATCAAATGAATTCCCTTCCCAATGAAGAGAAGGGGTTCATTTTTATAATGCTTATTTTTCACGAATATGATTATAGGAATAACTTTATTCAGCGTTATATTGATTAAGTATTCTCAGCGTTGATACTAAGCGCCATAGCTTCAGCAATCTTAATACCGTCGATAGCTGCTGACATGATACCACCAGCGTATCCAGCGCCTTCTCCCGCTGGGAACAAACCTTTTGTATTAATGCTTTCAAAGCTTTTAGGGTCGCGTTTTATATTGATTGGTGCAGATGTTCGAGTTTCCACACCAGTTAATAGCGCATCATCGAAGGCGAAGCCTCGGATCTTCTTATTAAACGCAGGAATCGCTTCACGAATCGCTTCAATACAAAAGTCTGGTAAGGCGTCAGCAAGGTTCGTTAGTTTGATACCTGGTTTGAATGAAGGATTAATAGTACCGAGTTCTTCCGGTGTTTCGTTTCTTAAAAATGCGCCAACGGTTTGAGCTGGTGCGTCGTAGTTACTGCCGCCCATAATATATGCATGACTTTCTAATTTGCGTTGGAATTCTATTCCAGCTAGTGGACCGCCCGGATAATCAGAAGGATCAATACCTACAACAACCGCACTGTTAGCGTTTCGTTCGTTACGGGAGTATTGGCTCATTCCATTAGTCACGACACGATGTTCTTCTGATGTTGCTGCCACTACCGTTCCACCTGGGCACATGCAGAAACTGTAAACTGAACGACCATTTTTACAATGGTGAACCAGTTTGTAATCCGCAGCGCCTAAAATTTCGTTACCTGCATTTGGTCCAAAGCGAGCGTTATCGATAGCACTTTGTTCATGTTCAATACGAAAACCAACAGAGAAAGGTTTCGCTTCTATATAAACACCTTTTTTATAGATCATTTCAAAGGTATCGCGAGCACTGTGACCAATCGCAAGGGCGATATGCTTAGAATGAAGTTGCTCACCGTCAGAGAGTGTTACCCCAGTTATTTGTCCATCTTTAATGTGCATATCATCAACGCGAGCACTAAAGCGAATTTCGCCGCCTAGTTCGATAATCTGAGCTCGCATTCTTTCAACCATGGCAACTAATTTAAAAGTACCAATGTGTGGCTTGCTGACGAATAAAATTTCGTCAGGTGCGCCAGCGGCTACAAATTCATTTAATACTTTTCGACTGTATTGTTTTGGGTCTTTTACTTGGCTATAAAGTTTGCCATCCGAAAAAGTCCCTGCGCCGCCTTCACCAAACTGTACGTTGGATTCTGTGTCGAGTACTTTTTTACGCCAGAAACCAAAAGTGTCTTTGGTGCGTTCACGAACTTCTTTACCACGTTCTAAGATAATCGGTTTGTAACCCATTTGAGCTAATACTAGTCCCGCCAATAAACCACATGGACCAAACCCGATGACGATAGGGCGCTCAGTTAAGGTTGCTGAAGCTTGTGTAACAGGGTGATATTCCAAATCTGGCGTGGCTTTAACTTGCTGATGTTCTGCAAATTGCTCTATTAAACTTTGGTTATCTGTTGTTTCTACATCCAAGGTATAAATCAGCATGATGTTGGTTTTTTTTCGTGCATCATAACCACGACGAAATACGTTAAAACTCACGAGTTTTTCGGCTGGAATATCAAGTATAGAAAGGATGCTCTTTTCTATTGCCGTGGCATCGTGATCAAGAGGAAGCTGGATGTTGGAAAGTCGTATCATAGGAGTCAATATCTAAAAATCTAGTCAATGTTTAATTGAGTGGATAATACGATATTTTGGCCAAAAAAGCTGTTATCAATTTCACACTTTATCACTCTGAGATATAGCTTTAGATATCAAACAGTATTTTTGTATGAGGGAAATGTTCATGATTTTTCAGGTGTTTTCATATCATCAAGTAACCAGCTTGCAAAAAAGTTGCCTAAAACATACCTAGTAAATCCCACCATAAAAAATTGAGAGGAATTAATATCAAAGTTGATAGTGTAAAAGTGACCAAACAAACCTTGGTTACAGCTCGTATTGATAGATTACCAATAGCAATGGCAGTAATAAGTGGAGGGGCTTGGTAGGGTAATAGCACGTTTGAGAAGGCCATAACTTGAGACATTAATACTGCATTATTAGAAAGCCCGGTTACCTCGGATAGGTGCTCAGCCATAGGTGTGATAATGGCGGGAACACCCGCAAGATTCATAACCACAGCAACACAGGTTGAAATAAAGGTCAGAAGGCTTAAATTCATTACTGCTGAATCTGGCGAGAAAGAAATAATAGTGGTGAGGTAATTCACCAAGACTTCACCAAGCCCCGAATAACCAATAATGGTACTTAGTCCAATAATGCCCGCCGCAAAAAATAACGTACTGTACTGAATATTCTTATCGATACAGGTTTTACTGGTTAGACCTAATTTTGGCCAAAGGCAAATTAGAGCAGCGGTTAAGCCAACCCAACCAGCTGAGATGTGATGAAGTGAATCTGTGAACCAAAGTGCAAAACAACCACAAAGGACTAAGAGCAAGCGTTTCTCTATTTTACTTAAAGCAGAAGGTCTAGCATTCAATTGCGGTTGATCTACTTGCGTTGTGGCGCTTGGATCTTTGTCTGGAAACAACCAAAGAATCGCAATAATAGTGATAACTAATTTACCTAACCCCATGACCGGAAAATGTAATATTAAGTATTCCCAATAAGAAAACGGCGCCGCATAAAGCGCTTCAGCCATGCCTGCTAGTAACATATTTGGCGCATTGGCCGGCAAGATAGAGAAAGCAGGTAGAAATGTACCGAATGAGGCGGCCAGCAACATGCCTTTTCTACCATTAGAGTCTTCATCATAGCCAAAATGGTCTGCTAAAGAAGCAATGATCGGAATGATCAAAACGATACGTCCTATCGCAGATGGAATCAAAAAAGCCAACCCCATTGCAAACAAGGCAAGCTTAATAATAGTACCTTGATAGCTGTTGCCGAGTATCTGGGTTAGAAAATAAGTCGCTCGTGAGTTCAGACCAGTATGGACAATAGCGGCTCCAAAAATCATACCACTGAACAGTAACCAAAATGTTGAAGACTCAAATCCAGAAAAAATAATTTCGTTTGGTGTGAGTTGAGTCGCAGTAGCAAATGCAAATAATCCCAACGCTGGCCAATAAGCAGGAATCAAAGAAGTCGCCCAAAAAGCAATACAGAAAAACAGCATGCCAGACACTAGAGCCTGTTGCATAGTTAGGTAGTAGCTAGCAATCAAACCAATCAGTAAGGTCATGATGAATATTAAATACAGTGGCCAGGTAGGTTGTGATGGTGCGCTAATGATTGTTTTGTTCACACTAGATGACACTTCAGATGAATTACTTTTCTGGCTCATTAGAGAGGTTTTCCTGATATGAGATTATCTTGCCGTTAGTGTGTCATTAAATGAAAAAAAATCCATTTTTAAAATGTTCTAAAAGATAAAAAACAGTTTTTCAATCAATAATTAGCACTGATAAGCGCAAAACGATACACTCATTTTTTGAAATTACTCTGTGTTTAATAATGAAAAAATCAGATAAGAAAATAGACAACGCCCTTCGTGAAGGGTTAACAGACGTTTGTGATATTGCTTTGGGTAGCGTTCACGGTTTCGTTTGGCTTACGCATTTAGTGAACTACAAATCGTTTCCGACCTCGTTGAAAGTTGTTTGTGTGTTTGAGTCAGACCGTGATTTGGCAAAAGTACGTGAAGACAATCAAGATGATTATTTTTATCAACTTATTAGCGAAAAACTCAGTGCCGTTAACATTCATATTAAAACGCTTCGTCAGCAAGTGTATTTTGATACTGAAGAAGCATGTGAGCGATCCCATAATGGCAAATGGAATGAACGTTTTACGTCTAAAAATATTAGGTGAGTTACATAGGGCCATTAAGCTCATCTAATTATTATTCTAAAAACCCGTTGGCAAAAAACCTTCCATTAGCTCTTTATTTTTAAAGGACTCTGCCAAACGAATTCGCTGTTGGTCTAGCTTTATGTTTGGTGCACGAGAGGCATCAACAGAACAGTTATGTTCAGATATCAGTTTTTTACCTTTTGCATCCAACATATTGGACTTTATTAATCGCGTATTAATAGAAAATTCACCAATTTGTCGTAAATCGTGTTCTCTACTAAACCGATTAAATCCATTAAAGGTAAAGTGCTTTTCTACATAGCGATCACTGAGTCCAATGAGTGTGTCCATTAGCTCATAAAGTAATTCATTAGCAGACGAGGTTTGTAAAATTAAAGTACATTCGATGCCATGTAATTCAGAAAACTCTATGTATTGATCTTGTTCTAAGTTACCCACACTGAACATCACATCAATTAGCACATTACCATTACGACGATGCATTACATCGACACATTTTATGGTTGTATGATCAAAACGTAGTGAATTCAAAATAGTTTGAACAGATTCAATGGTCAGTGTTTCTTCTTTTTCTACGTATTCAAAGAAACTACTGCAATGGGTCATTAAGGGTAAATCATGATGGCTATTAAATGGTGTACTGGTTCTTGTTCCATCAAGTGAGTCCAATATGACGAGCTCTCTTATCTCATGTTCTCGGGCTTTTTTTATGGCTAAAAAAACAGTTTGAATAATTTCAGAGGTAGGCAAGTTTGGCTCGACACGCCACTTACGGCCATAAACAATTTTTTTCGCTCTATTAGGATTATGACGTTGGTAATTTTCACGGCCAATAATGCCTATTTGTATGAAAAGGCCTTGATCATCTTCAGCGCAAAAAATTGGGTATTGATTAGAAAAAAAGATGTGATGCAGAATTGATTCAACACTTTCGAGTGTGTGGTTATAACCATAAAAATGCTGAGGTACACAACTTTGCCCGTTAGGTAAATTGACGGTAGGAGCAGAGATTAAACAATATTCACCTAGTGCAATATAGGTGTCTACATCGTGTAATATTTTATCGGTCGTCATCCAAGTCTCTACTTCAATTATCTAGTTAAAATAATGTGATATAAAATCGGGTTATAACATCATTTTGTGATAATTGTTAACCCTCAATAGTCCTTTACGCAAAAGATCCTATGTTGGATTACATTGATAACAAACTAGTACAAAAAAATTGTGTTTTTTGTTTGAGACCTGAGCATTATTCGTCTGCATCTTCTTGGATCTTTTTCATCTTCACTTTTAACTGTGGATTCTTTTCTTCAAGGTATTTACGGACACGTTTAATGAATATTTCGTTTTCGTGAGAAGGGACTCCAAGTTGATGTGCGTCTGCCACGTCAACCATAGCTATTTTATCGTGTTCGTTGAATACTTCGATCATCTTTTCAGCCTTCTTATCTGAAAAGCCCAGTGCTTGAAAAGCCGAACGCCCCATACGTAAACTACTATCGTAGTTCTCACGAATAATATCGCGACACCCATAAGACCATAAATCGTATACATGATTGTTGTCGAAGGCTCGAGCAATAACGTGTAAGTCCGGATAGTTCTCCGTCACATATTTAACCAATTTCGTGATTTGCTCAGGATCATCTATTGCGATAATTAACAGTGAAGCTTCATCTATGCCTGCAGCGTGCAATAGGTCAGGGCGTGTGGCATCACCAAAGTAATTTTTCACACCAAAGCGTTCTAATGCCATGAGTCGTTTTACATTGAAGTCAATAACCGTAGAGTTGAAATTTGCTAGACGTAAAATATGATCAATAGTGGTTCCGACTCGTCCAGATCCCGCAATAATAATTTTATTATCGTCTGGAACATCATCAAAATTACTAGAGGGTTGGTCCGCTGCAAATCGAGGTGCGACAACACGATCATAAAGAATGAACAGTAAAGGTGTTAGTAGCATTGAAAGGGCGACAACGAGAAGTAAAACGTCTGCAACTTCCTGTGAGAGTACGGCGTTACTAACCGTGAAAGACAGTAATACAAAACCAAATTCACCTGCTTGAGCCAGACTGAGAGCAAACAACCAACGGTTAGAGCCACGAATATTAAAGATTCGGCCAAGTAATAACAGGGTAAACGCTTTAACCAAAATTAAAGCGACAGTCAGTCCAACGATAAAAAGAAAATCGCTGAACAAGAGTGCAAAGTTAATACCTGCACCCACAGTCATAAAAAACAAGCCAAGTAGCAAACCTTTAAAAGGCGCAATGTCACTTTCTAATTCGTGACGATAAGGGGAGTTAGCTAAAACCACCCCAGCTAAAAAGGTTCCTAATGCAGGCGAAAGTCCAACGAATGACATTAATAGTGTGGTGCCGATAACAAACATCAATGCAGTGGCCGTGAATAACTCTCTCAACTGAGCGACAGCAATGTAGCGGAAAATAGGCGTGGTTAGAAAACTGCCACCAAGTACAACTATGGCAACGGCACCTATGGTGACTAAGGTAACTTGCCAAGATTCTAAGCCAGATAAAAATGAAACTGTCTCTGAGTGGCTTCCTGCTTCTACTGCAGAATGATTTAACGCATCAATAAGCTCAGGGGCTGCTAATAGAGGAATAAACGCCAACATAGGTATAACGACAATGTCTTGAGCGAGTAGCACGGCAAAAGAAGATTGACCACCGTCTGATTTCATCAAGCCTTTTTCTGTTAGTGTTTGAATCACAATAGCAGTGGAGGAGAGCGCCAGTACCAAACCAACCGCAAGGCTTGTTCGCCATTCTTGGTCAAATAAAATGCCCAAGCCCATCACAAATGCAGCGGTAAGAATAACCTGCCCGCCACCCAGTCCAATGAGTTTAGATTTTAATGCCCATAGCTTTTTGGGATTCAATTCTAAGCCAACTAAAAACAACATCAGGACCACGCCTAGTTCGGCGAAATGCTGAAGGGAATTAATGTCTACATCTAAAATTGTTAGTAGTGGGCTGATGATGATACCAGCGAGTAAATAACCCAGTACCGAGCCTAAGCCAAGGCGGGATGCAATAGGAACAGATATGACTCCAGCAACCAGAAAAATAAAGGTTAATAAAAGTGCGTCGGTCATTCGTTTTTGTCCTTAAAGAGGCTATGAAAATCGATAAGTAAGAATCTGATTACAGCTTGTTAATCGCTTGTGAGAATTGGCTAACACTTTCCCAGTTGGTAAATTCAATATTGGTTTTTTTGTCTGTTGGGCCTTTGGTCATCCACATGATAAAGCGAATCATATTACGGTCAAGAAAACCGTATTTTGCATAGTGTAATTTACCTGCAAAAACACCTTGTAAGCTTGGTGTCCATTCTAGTTCAGCCAAAAATTTAATGATGTAAGGATTCGTGTCTGGTTGGCATTTTTCGGGTTTTCTAGCAACTAAATTGACTGTGAAAAATGCACTCGGTTTGCTTTCAAGTAGAGCTTTATTACTGGTAATAAAGTCAGCAACTTGTTTCTGATGTTTGCCATAGCGAATGCTGGCACCGATGACTATTTTGTCATGGGCATTCAACACATTCACACTAGTTTCTTCAATAGACAGCAAAGTGACGCTGCTACCTTGCTGTTCGATATTAGCTTGAATCTTCTGGCTTATTTTTATGGTGTGGCCATCTGTAGTTGAGTAAATAATCAAAGTCTTAGACATAGTGATTCAGGAGTGCTGCCTCAGTGTATTTAGTTCAAAAGAATAGTGTATTCAAGGGAATCGTTGAAAGAGGTTCTTGTTATAAACATTCAAGGAGTTAGTGTCAAAGTTCGTTTCTGTTTGCTTGTTACCCAAAGGAGAATACTTGTAGATAAATGGCTCTTTATTAGAAGGTGTTCTTATTGTTTGCGCCTTTACAATTATTCTACGGTAACTGTTACCTAGCCATGTTGTAAAAACTACCTGATAGATTATTTTTCATAGTCTGGAAAAGATGATGATATTTATTTTATCATTTTATATCAATGGTTTATGTTTATTTAAAGAGTTGGCATAGGCTTAGCATTGTATTTATTGAAATCAATAAACACACAGAAAATACACTGTTTAAATTATTGTATTGAGTACTTGGTAAGCTGGATATATACGAACATACAGTGCCAAGACTTTAGGTCTTAAACGACAATGGAAATTAAATGGAGATTACTACTATGAATATTAAACGTACCCTTTTAAATGCAACTTTGGTTCTTGTTACTGCTGGTACATTGGCCGCTTGTGGTCAAGAATCTGATGACAGCAAAGTAGAAGATGCAATGTCTAGCGCTGGCGATACGGTAGAGCAAACTATGGATAGCGCTGGTGAAGCATTAAATGATGCAGGTAATTCTATTGAAGACACAATGACAGACGCAGGTAATGCAATAGAAGATACTTGTGAAGACATCAAAGAAGGCGTTGACGCTACTGACACAGACTGCTAATCATCGCTTGTTATAAGTGATTACTAGTAAGTGGTTTTCGATTACTGCACTAATCGAAAACCACTATTGATAACCTAGTAGCCAGTAACGGTTTTGCTTTATAACAGGTGAACACTTTCGTACTTATCTAGTTTGTTGTACAGCGTCTTAACACTAATACCAAGCTGATGAGCAGTATCGGTTCTATTGCCATTGTTTTTCTTTAGGGTTTTAAGAATAACAATTTTTTCAATGTCATCTAAACGCATTCCCATTGGGATTCCGGCTGTTTTGTCTTCGTTGGTACGGTTCATTGTATTGATAATGATGTGCTCAGGTTGAATGGTCTCATCAGCCATAATATAAGCTCGTTCGATAGCGTGTTTCAATTCTCGTACATTACCAGGCCAATGATAGTGGTTGATTTTATCGAGGCTGCTGGCGGAGAGTTGTTTGTGTTGTCCATCTTGAGTATTGCGATAGGCTAAAAAGTGTTGGGCGAGACCGCAAGCATCACCTTCTCTGTCTTTTAGATTTGGAACCAATATAGGGAATTGGGCTAAGCGAAAATACAAGTCTTCACGCAAAATCTCATCGCGAATGGCGTCGCTTGGTATACGGTTGGTTGCGGCGATAATGCGTACATTGGCGATTTTTACTTGTGGTGCACCGACAGGTTTGTACTCACCACTTTCGAGCACTCTTAATAATTTGACTTGATGTTCGTAAGGCATTTCGGTGACTTCATCTAAGAAGAGCGTTCCACCTTCAGCTTGTTCAAAAACACCTTGATGATCTTTATGGGCGCCAGTAAAAGCACCTTTAATATGGCCAAATAATTCACTGTCGATTAACTCAGGGCTTAGGGCGCCACAGTTTATGGCAACAAAAGGGCTTTCAGCTCTTTGGCTGAAAACATGCAAAGTATTAGCAATGAGTTCTTTACCCGTGCCGCTTTCGCCAATAATAAGTGCATTGGCTTTGGTAACTGCAACTTTTCGTATCGTTCGGTATAAATGATGCATAGCAGATGAGGAGCCAACTAATAACCCAAATTGATCTAAATAACTGGTTTGCGTACTTGTTTTTGTACCCGTTAAGTATTGAGAGAGATTTAACTCAGCAAACAAATCTTCAAGCGAAGATTCGATCAACTTTAAATTGTACGGAGCACGGTAGTGGAAGCCTGCCCCCTTTTTCATTAAGCGATCTAATATTGGGTCAGGTTCGCCCGTACTAAAGAACAGAAACTCTATTTGATGCAAAGCAGGGCTATTGATTAGCTCCTTCAATGCCGCATCATCTAATGAATTGATTTCGACTAAAGCCACATCACATTTTGTAGTGGTGAGTTGGTCTAGCCAATTTTCGTATTGATGGCTGATATTCAGCTCATATTGTCGAACGCTGTTAAGGGAAAGTAAGTTCGAAGCTAATAATGGATCTTGAACATGCATAAATAGCTTGGGTGAGGTCATTATCGTTTTCCACATGTGATCTTAGAATTTGTAGGCTCATAAGATCACACGCTGGTAGCTTGTTATAGGGTTGGTGAGGTGACTTTTCAGTAAGCACGGTTTTAATCATCCTTATTTGCACAAAGCTGTCTGTATTATGTAGTGAGATATTTAAAGAGTGCGTACTAAAGTTCATGTACTAGACTGTATATGTTTAGGTTGGAGTGTCAGAGTTTCCTAAGAGAAATGTTGAGGCAAATATAATGACGAATAAAAGCTATTTAGGATCAAATATGCGCTGCAAAAAAGAGCCGTATCAGCATCCTGATTCACATATCGTATGTGACATGCTCTCTATGTGTTTTGATGGTAGTTTTGCAAATTCCACTTCTCGTAAGAGAGTCCGAAATACATTAGATCAACAAGTCTTTCAAACCGTATCGCTTCTGTATCGTGGATTAGCAGAGCGCTTACTGACAAGCTTAGGAAAGTTACCACAAGATACAGGCACTATGAATCCTGAGCCTGGCTATATTGCGATTGCGTATTTGTCTGCGCTTAATGCGTCGGATAAGTATTTTTCAAACCGCGTAATGATGGTTAATTGGCAAGTAATAAAACGTATCGGGCGGTTAGTGCATAAACTGGATGATCGTTTGTTTGCTAACATGATTATTGATTATCTAGCTCGAATTCAGGTTGTGCTGGATAGCACTCAAAACCGTCGTAAAGCAGCCAGATTAGTGTAATAAGTAAAAATCAAAATAGGAATTTCGAATTTAAAAAACCTAAGCGTCTCGAGTTTTCTGGACGCTTAGGTTTTTACTAAAAGTA
Organism: Marinomonas colpomeniae; assembly: GCF_014803385.1. Taxonomy (GTDB): domain Bacteria; phylum Pseudomonadota; class Gammaproteobacteria; order Pseudomonadales; family Marinomonadaceae; genus Marinomonas; species Marinomonas colpomeniae. The sequence continues at coordinate 191,709 of NZ_JACYFC010000003.1, forward strand.
TGTATGGAAGGTGGCTCGCGTACAGTAGGACTTGCTATTTCTTACTGCTAATTCGGTAATCTAGAGTACCAATAATAGAGCCTGAATTGTTTTGTGTGTTCACACTAAAGCTGGCACTGTTCTTTTCTTTGTTCGGGTTAACCGTTGCAATCACTTCTTCATTTACAATTAGCTGATAGGTTTCTGAAAATGTAATCAGCAAGTCTTCTGATCTTGGACTTTCAAATAGAATATTATCTTTCAAGCGAATCACACGAGCTTCGCCACGAACCCATTCCCCGACTAACGGTTGAGCCTTATAGGTTGAGTCATCATGAGTAACTGTCGCTTCGGATAAGAAAATACGAATCAAGTCACCCTTGACTGCCATTTTTTGGCGTTCAGCCACTCTTGAGTCTAATGATGCAATATCTGTATTGGTCTTACTGGTATAGCTGCGTATACGTTGCATTGTTGATTCAATTTCTTTTGTACTTTGGTCTGCTGAAATTGTTGTTTTTGGTGGTGCATCAGCGGTGCCTACACGTTTTTTAAGTTCAGTGTAATTGCTTTCAGCAAGCGCTTTTTGTGTATTGTATTGAGTTTCGATATCTTTAAAAGATTCTGCTTTCAACGTTTCAATGTTTTTTGCAGATTCAGCGTTTGCAGAAGCAAGCTCATCTTCAGTCTGAGGTTTTAAATATTGATCTAGAATAGGCATCGAGCAGGCGCTTAACATAAGCGTTGCAAGTAAAAGGCCGGTACGGAATAAAGACATTAAACAGTCCTGTAGTTAAGAAAATGTTAAAAAATAAAGTCAAAGTAAGACAAGTATAAAGTAGTAGGTTAAGTATGCGGTATGGTGGGAATGATGTCGAGCCGCAGGTTTGACCATAACCCACAGTATGCTATTAAAGAAATTGTAAAGATTGAACAATAGCGCCAAATCAGTCTGAGACGCTATTATTCATGACTTTTGTAAGGAGGAAATGCCAAAATAAGACGTATTAATTTTGTGACTGATTCCACAAAATACATTCGTCTAATGTGACGCCTTTGCCTCCAAAAATATCTAACGCACTGCCAATGGTTAAATCAACTTTTCCGTCGGACAATTCATGGACGCGCTTTAGGTCATCTAATGAGCGAGCTCCCCCTGCATAAGTGACGCCAACAGGGCTGCTTTGACCCAGTAAATGCACCAAATCTTCGTCGATACCTGCTTGCAAGCCTTCAACATCCGCAGCGTGAATAAGAAACTCATCACAATGATCGGCTAATTCCATTAGATTTTCATGGTTTACCTGTGTAGAGGTAACGGTTTGCCAGCGATCTGTTGCGATATACCAACCATCGGCTGTACGCCGACAGCTTAAGTCTAATACCAAGCGATCTGTTCCTGTCTCACGTTTGATTTTATCTAAACGATCCCACGAGAACTCACCATTTTTAAACAAGTAAGAGGTAACAATTACGTGAGAAGCCCCAGCTTTTAAATAGCTTTCAGCATTGCTTTGTTTTACACCACCGCCAAACTGTAACCCATTAGGGTAGGTGCGTAGGGCACTCAGTACTTCTTCTTCATTGCCTTTTCCTAAAGCAATAACATGGCCACCAATAAGGCCTTGATCACGATACAGTCCTGCATAATATTCTGCATTGTATTCGCTGATGAAGTTTTCTGTAGCGCCTTTATCATTCAAGCTACCACCTACAATCTGTTTAACCTTGCCTTGATGTAAATCGATACAAGGACGAAACTGAGTCACTAAGCGCTCCTAATGAGTCTAAAAATGAAATGGAAAACCATCTATAAAAAATCATACGAAAATAATCATAACTGAAAAACCAAAAAAGCAATATAGCCCATAAATACCCTAGAAACGATGCCTATAAAGTCAGAGACAAAGTAAACCTATGGCAAGCCTGTTATAATCGGTCGTTCATCTCATAATAGAATTGTAAAACTTTACCTATGTTACAAATTACTGTTGCTGTTTCCATTCCTGATCACGAAATTGAATTAACGGCCATTCGTGCGCAAGGTGCTGGTGGACAAAACGTGAATAAGGTGTCGTCAGCAATCCACCTTAGATTCAACGTAACAAATTCTTCACTGCCAGCATCTTACAAAGAAAGATTGTTAGAACTAAAAGACTCGCGCCTAACGAAAGACGGCGACATAGTGATTAAAGCGCAACAACACAGAACCCAAGAGTTGAATCGTGAAGATGCTTTAGCCCGTCTAAAGGCCTTGATTCAAGATGCCACTCGAATGCAGAAAACACGTCGAGCAACCAAGCCCACACGTTCTTCTCAACGGAAACGGGTAGACCAGAAAAAACAACAAGGTCAGAAAAAAAGCCTAAGGCGTAGTAATTGGGACTAGTTTTATGGAGGGGAAATCAATGATACCGAGCTCTGATGAAATAATAAAAAGCCCTTGTACTCGCCATTGCACGTTAAACGAAGCCGATGTGTGTGTTGGCTGTTTCCGTACGTTAAACGATATCCTAAACTGGCAAGCTTCCAGCAATGAAGAAAAAATAGACATCCTATCTTCCGCTCAACAACGCAAACAAGATTTTAAAGTTTAATCTTCCAGTATTCCTGATTTTTCCATCACAAAGTCAATCCCCGTTGCTCGATACTGTCGTTTGGCCTCGCTCGTGAAATTGACTTTGTTCTACGGTATCCTCTTTAGTTTTAACAATTAGGTATGGTTCCAGTTGTCTGGATCATCTGAATTATTGGGCGATAGACCAATAATGTCATCAACTGTATTAACTCCTAAACCAAGCACCGTTCGGTTGGCATAAGAAAAGTAACTGACCACTTGATTTATTTCTAATATTTCACCGTCATCAATGCCTGCTTCTTGTAATGCCGTAACATCGTCACGCACCATATTCGCTGGTGTCATTGTCAACTTTCTGGCGTAGTGCATAATCGCCAACTGTGAACCCTCGAAGGCTTCTTGTGGTGCATCATGAATGATAGCTTCTTTAATCTTCTCACTGCGTTCATCATTTTTTAATAGACGCTTCATGCCTGCAAAATGATGCTCGAAACAATAATGACAGCCATTAAGATGGCTGACATACACACCACAGGCTTCCAGTAACCACTTATCCGTTTTATTGCCCGAATGATGAATGACGTTTTTATAAATCGCCATATGACCTTCCATGCTGTGCGGTCTAAGGCTGTGAGCCAGCATGATGTTATCGACGTTGTTATCAGGGCCTTTCACACGGTCATAGAGTTTTTTTAGTTTTCCAGTTGCCGCTTCATAAGCAACAGTATTTATCCACGTCATGATTCATCCTATTTTAAAGTGGGTTAATGGATTGAATAAAACCATACATCAATGAGGGTTCGTTGTGACAGTAAATATTCACGCTACAGACATCACTAAGTAAAAAGTCATTCGTGTCAAAGTCTGCGACACCTTCATTGTCAGTATCTTTAAAAAAAGACGGCTGGAACTAGATTTTATAAAATCTCTTATAAAGTTTAACGAATAACTCTGATGAATAGTTATACTAAATTATTAGTAATAAAAATCACTAAATTAGGATGGCATATCAGAATTGACACTGTTTTATTATTATCGCATTATAAAAATAATTATTAGAAAAAATATGGCTAGAATAGAATGAAAAAATTATTACTTCTTTTAATATTGCTTCCGAAAATAGTATTGGCTTCTTCTTCAGTAGATTGTATTAATATGACTGCTCACTTCAACTATGCTGATGAAGGTAAGGCTGTTGATTTTGATAATATCAATTGGGAAAAATCGATTCCTGTTTGTGAAAAAGCTGCTAAAGATGACCCCAATAATTTCAAAGTCTTGTACGGTCTTGGCCGCTCTTATGACAAGAAAACCGTAGATACTGATTCTGAAGAATATCGTGAGTTATTTTATTCATATTATAAAAGAAGTTATGAACTAGGCTTTAAACATGCAGCTTATGTTCTTGCAATGTATTATATAGATGATGAAAACTGGGATGAAGTCGACTATTGGCTAGACCTGAGTATGCAAACTGGTAAGATTTTAGCAATAAATGAAAAAGCAATTTTATTATTTAGTTCTAATAATAATTACCCTAGGAAAGACTTTGGTAAAGCTGTCGAGTTGTTAAAAAGAGTCAGTGATAGTGGTAATGCCTATGTAAACTACAATCTAGGGCAGTTACATTATTTTGATAAATATGGCCTTGTAGATTACAAAGTGGCGAGAAAGTATTTTGAAAAAGCTGCCAATCTAGGTTCTGCGGACAGTAATAATATATTGGGTAATATATATCATCATGGATTTGGTGTACCTGTAGACGATAAAAAGGCCACAGATTACTTCTTATTAGCAAAAAAAATGGGTGAAACCTCTGAGTTTTATGATCAGGAATTAATTCAAAGTTCAATGAATGTGTGGCGTTCGTCAACGACAAAAGAAGGTTTTAAGTATTATGATATTTCAATTAATACATTAAGAGATCTTGCGAAAAAAGGTAATTCTCAATCATTGACGTTTCTTCAACAACAAAGAATAGGTCTCGATGTAGAGAATTATCCCCTAGATTATTTTATGGTAAAAAATCAAGGGGATAAGTTCATAAAGGTATTACATGAAAATATTGAGGCTTATTTCAACTCAGGGTCTATAAAAAATTTATCAATGGCATCAGATGCACTTGGTGATTATGCTGATCTCATGATAAAAAATGGTGTGTACAGTGAAGCTATATCGCTTCTTGAACGTTTAAATAGCAGTGATACTGACCTTTCTACTGATACCATAAAATATTATTTATCACGTATTTATACAAATCTATATATAGATTATAGAAAAAACTCTGATGCTGAAAAAGCAATGTTTTTTGCACTTCCTATTAATAACAAGGATATCAAAAATTCTCTTATTTTCACCATTTCTGATTATATGAATAATGCAGATAACTTTGATTCAATTTTGGTGTCCGCCTTAAAGAAAAACAGAGTAGCAGTGCTGGATGATCATTTAAATCGTTATGAGAATGCGTTGAAGAGAGGCATGAACGATTTAGCTCAATTGTATATAGATGATTCGTCAATCAGCATAAATGCCCAGCGTAGTGTTGACGGAGTTAGTATGTTGCATTTAGCTGTTTGGCATGGAAATTTTGATATAGTTAAATACTTAGTTGAAGAAGGAGCTGATATTAATCTAGCAGACCATGAAGATGATACCGCCTTAGATTATGCCTTACATAAAGAAGACTATTTACTTATTGGTTATTTGTCAGATGAAGGTGCGTATTAAACCTCATAATGTGTTAGAAATGTGACACCTGCACTTATGGTTTTACAGGTATTTTTTTTCAGTTATTAAAATGAAATTTTACTCAGTACTGAGTAACTAATGAAGCTGCGAGCAAGGTGAGATCTAAGGAGTGATTTATCTTTTATTTCGGAAAAACGCCTTAACAACAATAAAGCTGCGCGTTTTATATATTCCTTACCACTAAATAATCTTATTTAGTGGCTTTTACGTATTCTATTTTGGGCGGCTATTTTCTTTTTCTAAGCTATTTGCTTCAAGCCTTCTGTTTCCTGCTTTCGGATGAGATGATTCAATCAAGGCTTCTAAGTGAGCTCGAGGTATTAACTCATTCATTCAAGTTAGGAAGGTTTCTGTAAGTGTTTTAGGGCGTTTATTGTTGAGTTCGCATTCGGACTTGAATTCAAGGGCAAGTTGATGTGACATGATGAGACTCGAAGATTAAGGATGAATTATCTCGTGAGTGGGGCTTATTCGCATGTTCCTTAGACGATATCTTCAACTGTTAAAACTCTACGAACGAGTAAAAGGCTGACCTAGTACAAAATGCCATGGAACGAAAACCTCCGTAGTTTTTATAACAAGGTTTATCTTTCGCTCTATTTTTTACTCTAGCATTAGTATTCTTCCTATATATTTTCGATTCTTTTTTCCTGCTTATTTCTTTCACTCCCTTTATCTTGATCTAACGCAATGTTTTCGAATCAAACTGCACTCATAATCTGACCTTATAGTAGCCTCAAGTCGTTTGAGGCTTCGGTGGACGTTAGATAATAAGAACACTCAAGAAAGGGAAGTGTCTGCAAGCGTCTTTTTTCCAGTCAAATGAATGGGTTGAAGTCATATGATTAACGAAGCTGTAGTGGAATTATCGCGGTTTCAGTTTGCTCTAACGGTTATGTACCACTATTTGTTCGTCCCTTTAACTCTTGGGATGGCGTTCTTACTTGCAATCATGGAATCGGTTTATGTGATTACTGGCAAGCAAGTCTACAAAGACATGGTGAAGTTTTGGGGCAAATTGTTTGGTATTAACTTTGCGTTAGGTGTGACGACTGGTTTGACGATGGAGTTCCAGTTCGGAACAAACTGGTCTTACTATTCTCACTATGTAGGCGATATTTTTGGTGCACCTTTGGCCATCGAAGGTTTGATGGCTTTCTTCCTGGAATCGACACTCGTTGGTTTGTTCTTTTTTGGTTGGGATCGATTAAGCAAAGTAAAGCATTTGATGGTGACATGGGGTGTAGCGCTAGGCTCTAATTTATCTGCCTTGTGGATTTTGATTGCCAATGGCTGGATGCAAAATCCAGTAGGTTCAGAATTCAACTACGAAACCATGCGTATGGAATTAGTAGATTTTGGTGCCTTGATTCTTAATCCAGTAGCTCAGGTGAAATTTGTTCACACTGTGTCTGCGGGTTACACAACAGGTGCCATGTTCGTTCTGGTTATTTCAAGCTACTACTTATTGAAAGGCCGCGATCTTGCGTTTGCTCGCCGTTCTTTTGCCATTGCTTCTGCGTTTGGTTTAGCGTCTATCTTGAGTGTTATCCTTTTGGGTGATGAATCAGGTTACGAGCTAGGCGAAGTTCAAAAAGTGAAATTGGCAGCGATAGAAGCTGAATGGGAAACTCAGGAAGCGCCTGCAGATTTCACCTTGATTGGCTTTCCAAACCAAGAGCTGGAAGAAACCGAATATGCGATCAAAATTCCCGGGTTGATGGGGTTAATAGCAACACGTTCCCTCGACACAGAAGTGGAAGGTATTCAGGAGCTGAAAGCACATAATCGCCAACGTATTATCAATGGTATTTATGCGAATCAGTTACTTGAAAAATTGCGTAATGGTTCAACTGATCCAATCGTTAAAGAAAACTTCGAGAAAGTAAAAGACGATCTTGGCTACGGTTTGTTAGTCACTGCTTTTAATGAAGACATTAACCGAGTCTCTTCAGAAGACATCGACATGGCCGTGGAATACTCGATTCCACAAGTTGCGCCTTTGTTCTTTGCTTTCCGTATCATGGTGGGTTGTGGTTTCGTTATGCTGTTTGTTTTCGCTGCGGCGTTTTACCAAAATGCGCGTCGTCGTATCGGACAAAGTCCATTGTTTCTTAAATTCATCGTTATCTGCTTACCACTTCCTTGGATTGCCAATGAAGCGGGTTGGTTCGTCGCTGAATATGGTCGTCAACCGTGGGCGATTGGTGAAATTTTACCAGTGCACGTTGCAGTATCTAGCTTAACAGCCACTGAAATCTGGATAACAATCATTGGCTTCACTGTCTTGTATACAGCGTTCTTGATCGCTGAAATGTACTTGATGATTCGTTTTGCGAAGCAGGGACCTTCTAGCTTGCACACCGGTCGTTATGCACTTGAACAAGAAACTGCTCAGTTAAAGCAGGAGGTATAAAATGGATTACGAATTATTAAAAGTAATTTGGTGGGTATTGATCGGTGTTCTACTGATTGGTTTCTCTGTGACTGACGGCTTTGACATGGGCGTTGGTAGTTTATTAAAAGTCATTGGTGGCACAGATTCTGAACGTCGAATCATGATCAACTCGATTGCTCCCCATTGGGATGGCAACCAAGTTTGGTTTATTACAGCGGGTGGTGCTTTGTTTGCTGCTTGGCCTGTTGTGTATGCGACGTCTTTCTCTGGTTTCTATTTTGCGATGATGCTGGTGTTGGCGGCTTTGTTCTTCCGTCCAATCGGCTTTGATTACCGCTCAAAATTAGAAAACTCAAAATGGCGTAATTCATGGGACTGGGGCATTGTATTTGGTTCCGCTGTACCACCAATTATTTTCGGTGTAGCGTTTGGTAACCTGTTGCAAGGCGTTCCATTTGAATTTGATCAATATTTGCGTTCAACCTATACCGGTTCCTTTTTCGGTTTGTTGAATCCATTTGGTATTCTTTGTGGTCTGGTTAGCTTGATGATGCTAATGACACAAGGTGGTGCTTGGTTACAAATGAAAACAGATTCAGACTTGCATCGTAAAGCCTGCACCGCAACAGCAGTAACAGGCACAGCAGCGGCAGTGTTATTCATTGTTGCAGGTGTTTGGTTGGCTTACGGTATCGATGGTTATGTATTGACCAGTGTGATTAATGGCAACGAAGCAATGACACCGTTAATGAAAACAGCAGAAGTTCAGCCTGGTGCATGGTTAGCAAACTATGACAAATTCCCTGCGCTTATCCTGGCTCCCGTTATTGGCATTGTTGGTATGTTGTTCGCGGCATTAACCGCAGTGATGAAAAAAGGCGCGCTGTCTTTCTTAAGTTCATCATTAGGTATTGCTGGCATCATAGTAACTGCGGGTGGTTCTATGTTCCCATTCTTGATGCCTTCTTCAAGCTTTCCAAGCATGAGTTTGACTATTTGGGATGCGACTTCAAGCCATAACACCATGATGATCATGTTTGTCGTCGCTTGTATTTTTGTTCCTATCGTTTTGCTTTATACCTTGTGGAGCTACTTCGTCATGTATGGTCGTTTGACCAAGAAGCATGTGGAAGAAAATACGCATTCATTGTATTAATCAATAACGATCTATTTTAATCAATAATATACGTAGATAGGGCTCATTGAGGTCTATCTTGGAGGAATAAAATATGTGGTATTTCGCTTGGGTTCTTGGCGTTTTATTGGCCTGTTCTTTCGGTATTATCAATGCCGTTTGGTTAGACTTTAGTGGTTATGAAGGTGAAGAGGAGCAAAAGTAAACTAAATGACAAAGAGCAATGAAGCAAAAAAGGCACGTCGAGCTGGACGCGTAAAAACATCTGAGGCGACATTTTTAGGTGAATTAGCCGACCAGCAATCTTCAAAATATCGACTTGCCCAAGGCTTTGGTGTGTTGTTCGCGGTATCGCTCGTGTTGCAAGCATGGGCATTAGCGAATGTGTTTTCGGACATGGCGTTACACCAGTCTTTTTCCTTGTCTCTTTTGGTTATTGGTTTATTTGCTCTGCTATTACGTGCTCTTTCTAATTTTGGACGAGAGCGCATTTGCGCCAGCGCAAGCCGTGACATCCGTTATGGTTTGCGCAGTGAATTGGTGTCGCATCTTACGAAACTGGGCCCAGCTCGGTTAAGAATAGAAGAAGATGCGGCGCTTTCTACTCGTGTTTATGAACAAATAGATGCGTTAGACGATTTCTTCAGTCGCTATAAACCACAAGTGTTTATGGTGACATTACTTCCCTGCGTTATTTTACTGTCCGTTGTTTCTATTTCTTGGATTACCTTTTTTGTTTTCATGATGACCGCGCCCTTGGTGATTGTTTTTATGATCTTTGTGGGTCATAAAGCCGCACAAGCGAATCGTCGTCAGTTCAGTGTTTTAGCCATGTTATCCAATCAATTCATGGATTTGAGCCAAGGTTTAGCGGAATTAAAACGTCTCAACAAAACCCAAGAAGCCAGAGACCGTTTGTCGGACAGTGCCAGCGCGTATCAAAAAACAACCATGAGTGTGTTGATTCTTGCCTTCTTATCCACCGCCACACTTGAATTATTTGCTTCCCTTTCTATTGCCATGATTGCCTTGTACCTCGGCTTAGGTTTGTTGGAAGTGTTACCTTGGCAAGTCGGCGAGTCGCCCGTTACATTGACGCAAGCCATGTTTCTTTTGTTACTTGCGCCTGAATTTTATTTGCCTCTGCGTCAGCTTGGCAATGATTACCACGCCAAACAAAAGGCAGAAGCCGCCGCAACCGATTTGCTAGAAATACTTAATACAACTCTGTCTGATACGACAATTCAAACAGCAGAATCTGTCATGTCTGAATTAATAGAGTCTGAGGTGGTAGAGAAAGAAGCGTTTATTGGCTTTCATCAACTGAGTTGGACCGAATCAGGACATCATCGCCTTGCACCCATTACCGCTCAAATTGCTCAAGGTGAACGAGTCTGGTTGAGTGGTGAATCGGGTATCGGAAAATCCAGTTTGTTGCATCTCTTACTCGGTTTTGAAGAAGACTACCAAGGTCAGCTTTTCATTAATGGCCAAGCCTTTCAAAACATTGACTTATCCGATTGGCGTTCAAAACTGGCTTGGTTACCGCAAACTCCAGAGTGGGTGAACGGCAGTATTCGCCGTAACTTGCTCCTAGGTCTTGAAGGTAGTCAAACGCCAACCGACGAAGCCTTGCAGCAAGCATTAGAAAAAAGCCAATGCGATGATTTTATTCAAGTGTTACCAGAAGGGTTAGATACCAAGCTGACTGAGTTAGGCTCTGGATTATCAGGCGGACAAATGCAGCGTCTTTCTATTGCGCGGGCGTTATTATCAAAAACCGATGTTTGGTTATTGGATGAACCTTGCTCTGGTTTAGATAACGACACCGCAGAAGCCGTACTCGATACGTTAGAGTCTGTATCCCGAGGGAAAACCTTGTTAATCGTCAGTCATGATACTCATCCAATCACGTGGGCCGATAAACATTGGACGTTAACAAAAGGAGGTTTGAATGAGCCATTCATTAATCAATAAGAGATCAATGAATAAGTCGCCATTTAATAAAAGTGCAAAGCTCACGCTTAAAGGCCTTTTGCTAGCAAACCCTTGGGGTTTTGTTATTCCGGTTTTGATTGGCGTTCTTGCGAGCTTAGCTGGCGTTGCCTTATTAGGACTTTCTGGTTGGTTTATTTCTGCAGCTGGCTTAGCCACTGCAATGGGCGTGGGGTTAGTCTTCAACTATTTAACACCGGGTGCAATCGTGCGTGGTTTAGCGATTCTTCGTACATCGGGTCGTTATGGTGAACAGGTAACAGCGCATAACCATCTATTGGGTTTATTACGTATCTTGCGTCTTTGGGTTTGGGATCAGCGAGTCGCAAAAGATTCCGCCAACTTGCATGAACAAAGCCGAGGCGATTTATTACAGCGTCTCGTCAGTGACCTTGATCAAATCATTCGCTGGCCTTTGGTGGTTTTCCTGCCTTGGATTTACGCGTTATTAAGCTACGTCGCTGTCGCGATTTTCGCCTACTTCATCTTACCCGCGTTGCTTTGGCCGTTGGCTATTGCTGGCGTTTTTCATGTTTTTATTGTGCCTTATATTTGCGGACGTTTTGCGAGTCATGCTGTTCACGTCGGGCAAATTCTAGGGGTTCATCGTCGTAGTCGTTTTGTCAGTTTGTTTTCTGCGCTGATTACCTTGACCATTCGTGGTCATTGGAAAGACTACGCAGAACGCCTTGAACAACTGGACGAACGACAACGTAAATCCGAAATTCTTATTCAACAAGCGGTCAGCCTCGGACGATTACTCGCCTATGGTGTCACCATTGCATTATTAGCCTGCAGCTTTTATTTAATCGGTTCTTTCAGCGGGGAAGCAGGGCAGTGGCTCTTGATTGATGGCGTAAAAGGCACCTGGATGATTGGCTATGTTTTATCCTTGTTAGCCATCAATGAACTGGTGTTGCCTTTGGTGCAATCGTTCGTCGCACAAGGTCAATCTCAAGTGGGTTTACGTCGTTTGAATCAGCTGCATCAAGAACCTCTTATTCAAGAGCCACCTATTCGAGAACAACAGGCTGAGATTCACGCTAAGAATGACTCTGAGCAGGTTATCAAAATGGCGTTTACTCATTGGCGTGGTTTTCATGCTTCCAGTGAAATGGGAAACACGGCTTTAGATTTACTGATTGAATCTGGTGATCGAGTGTGGATTCGTGGCGAAAGTGGCTCAGGAAAATCCACTTTATTAGCCGCGATAGCAGGGGATTGCTTGTCATCAGGTGATGCCTTCATCAACGATGAAAAACAAGACTTATACGGCAACCAAGCCTACCAAAACAAAATAAGCTACTTGCCTCAGTCTCCGTACATTTTCCAGCAAAGCATCGGCGCGAACTTACGTCTTGGTAACTCAAACGCCACAGACAGTGAACTTTGGTCCGCATTAGACGCTGTTGTACTCGCGGACTGGGTTCAAAATCTTCCTAATGGGTTGGATACTTTACTTAGTTCGCAAGGGCGAAACTTATCTGGTGGACAGCGCAAACGTCTTGCTTTAGCCCGTTTATTATTAAGGTCTTCAGGTATTCTCTTATTGGATGAACCTTTTGATGGCCTAGACAAAGCAACTATTGAACATATCTGTTCTTCACTTCAAAACGAGTATAAGCCTGATATCTTGGTTTTAGTTAGTCACGTAGAAAGCCAGTTAGGTATTGGGGCTCGAATTATTGAACTTTAAATACATGACGTCTCCTTTCCAGTAATTTCTAAGAGGAGTTTTTTCTTGTGGTTCAATACTTTTTATAGAGAAAAAGGGTTTGTTAAAAGGTTTTTGTCTCGATTTATGATGTTTTTCAGTAGGTCAAGTCTTATACGTACCGAATCTTTGTGAATTGTTATTTTAAGAGCTGTTTTTAACAAAAGCACACGCAATGAACACATTTCTTATACTTTACAAAACTGTTATTAACCGTTGTTTTCTATACTGTTTTTGATATGAAAAATTAAAAAATGATAACAGAGAGATTTCAATGCTTAGTAACCTAAAAATATCACATAAAATATCTGTATTAACGTTGACTCAAATTATAGTGATTGTGTCACTTGGCTGGATGGCTTTGTCGCAGATGAAAAATATAGGCAAAGAAATTGTCGATATTGCAGAGATTGATGTTCCATTAGCAAACATGCTTACAAAGGTAACAGAACACCAGCTACAGCAAGTTATTTCTTTTGAGAGAGGTGCTTTTGAAGCCAGCTTGATATTAGTTGGCAAAGGAAAGCAGGAAACTGTACTGAATGAAATTCAAATATCTAAAGAATTATCTTCAAACATTGGAAAAGAGTTACATGAAGCGAATGCATTGGTTAAAGATGCAATGCAAAATGCAAAAACGGAGTTCACTAAAGAAAAGTTTTCCGATTTTAGTCAAGTATTGAAAGTAATAGAGGAACATTACACTACTCTAAGTCAAAAAACAGTGGATGTTATGGGTAAGATCGAAAAAGGTGAATTGCTAGAGAATATCGATGCTATTCATTTACTTGAAAAACATCAAACAGAATTTGATCATGAATTATTAGATGCTTTACATCAACTCCAAGCGTTTACGGCGACTTCTGCAAAACATGCAGAAGAATATGAAATAAATGCTGTTTATATGATTACGGTAGGCTTGCTTGTATCGATTTTACTTTCTATATTTTTAGGCACATTGATTGGTCGAACAATTACTAAACCTATTATTGAATTGAAAAACCAACTTGAAGATGTGTCAAATGGTGATGGTGATCTTACTGTACGTCTTAATAAAACAGGTAAAGATGAAATCGCGGCTGTTTCTCGTTCATTCGATAAGTTCGTAGAAAAACTAGCTGTAACAATGCTTCAGGTAGGGACATCTAGTGTTTCCTTACAAGAATTGTCTAAAATCTCTGTTGATTTAATGAATCAAAATGAGAAAAACATACAAGAGCAAGGCCATGAAACAGAAATGGTGACTCATGCCATTACAGAAATGAGCCTTGCAACAGAAGAAATATCACAAAATACAGCGAAAGCGTCAGGCATTGCTGAGCAAGTAAAAAACAGCGTTGAACAAGGTAAAGATAGCGCTGTTACAACGCAACGAATCATCGGCGAAATGGCTGAGGAAGTATCCAAAACCTCTAATGACTTAGAAGCACTTGCCAAAGAAACTGACAACATAGGTACTGTTTTAGAAGCGATTCAAGGTATTGCTGAACAAACTAACTTACTGGCACTTAACGCTGCAATTGAAGCCGCACGAGCGGGTGAAACAGGTCGAGGTTTTGCCGTTGTAGCGGATGAAGTTCGCACCTTAGCCCAACGTTCTCAAGAAGCGACGGTGAGTATTCAGACGTTAATCGAAAAACTACAATTGGGTGCGAAAGACGCTGTTGCAAGTATGTTGGCTGGTAATCAAAAAACAGAAGAATGTTTAAAACACAGTAATGAAACGGTTACTGTATTTAATGAAGCATTTGATGCGGTAAATAGTATTTCTGATTTGAATATACAAATTGCAGCGGCAGTAGAAGAACAGTCTCAAGTAGCCAAAGATATTAATGCCAGCGTGGGGAATATCCAGACAATCTCGATAAACACCACAAAAGGCACGCAAAAATGCTCTGAAGCTAACGGTAGTATGGCGATCAGTATTGACGAATTGAACGAAAGCATACAACAATTTAAAGTGTAAAATGTGTCATCGCTTGTGAAGGTGCTAGGCCTTCATAAGCGATACTTTGCTCAGTTATTCCTATCGCTTTCCTCTCATTTTAGAACTTTTTCCTCTTAATTTCCCCAACTGATGATGATTTTTGATCAGTAATAAAAAATAACAAAGCGATTCAAGTTAATAGTCTACAGTTGTCATTGAATATTTTATTTTATAGAAAGGAAAAGGACGTTTTAGTGGATCAATCGTATGAATTTCTTAGCTTTGTATTGGATGCAATTACAGAGAGTATTGTTGTTATTGACCCACTTGGTGAGATTAAGTACGTAAATAGAAGTTGGTCCCAATTTGGTCAAAGTAATTCCGGTACTGACACCTCAATAACAAGTAACGCTCAGAATGCATGTCAGACCTGGATAGGAATGAATTATCTTGACGTATGTGATAACGCTGCCGCTATGGGGGACGAGTTTGGTAGTGTGGCTGGGAAAGGTATTAGAGGTGTTATAAGCGAGGGTGAAGACACTTTTTACTTTGAGTATCCTTGTCATAGCCCAAATGAAAAGCGCTGGTTTACCATGCGTGTTACTCCCTTACATCTTGAATGTTTGAATTATTTTGTGATTTCACATCAAGATATTACAGACAGAAAATTAGCAGAAGAAAAGGTTATGTCTTTGGCAAAGATGGATGGGCTGATTAACATACCAAATAGACGAGCCTTTGATGAGTTTTTAGCAGATGAATGGCAACGATGTACTCGGCTCAAAAAACCAATAAGCTTAGCTATTATCGACATAGACCATTTTAAAACGCTTAATGATACTTATGGGCATCAAAAAGGTGATGAATGTTTAATCGCCTTAGGTACGTTATTTCAAACCTATGTCAAACGACCAAGTGATTTATGTGCCCGATATGGTGGTGAAGAATTCATACTGGTGTGGGGAGACACATTAATGAGTCATTCACTAAAATTGATGAATGATTTACTGCAAAAGATAGACAGTTTAAAAATACCTAACAGCGATGATATATCTAATTACCTTACCGTCAGTATTGGGCTTACGGAAATAACTCCGACAACCAGTATGTCGGAAGTCGACATTATCGCTCAAGCAGATCGTATGTTGTACGAAGCAAAACGAACAGGAAGAAATAAAGTTGTTTATTGATCTCTTTGGGGGTTAGATCATAACCCCTACTAAAGCGTTTCTTAGCCTTCCAGAGGTTTATCTTCCCCTTACTTTCATTGTTGTACTGAAACCTTATTCCCAGATTCTAGAGAATAGCCAAAGCTTTCTTTTAAACCTAAAAAATGGTCGAGCAGGCAGCTTATTTTAATTAGAGGCAATAACTTGTCCATTCGTACTAATAGATAGATAAAAAGTCTTTTAGTATCAATGGATAAGTATGTCGACAGTAGAATTAATAGACTGTGGATGAGGTGTTAGAAGACTGTAGGGATTATAGATATGAGTAATAAAGTGAATGGTGGTTGCTTATGTGGAGCAATCGAGTATCAAGTCAAAAATGATTTTAAAGCCTTCTATCAATGTCACTGTAAGCAATGCCAAGTACTTACAGGTACTGCATTTGCGTCCAATTTATTTACTCATCCAGACAACATTATTTGGGTGAAAGGTGCTGAATCAGTTTCTATTTACCAACATCCGGAACGGGATTTTGCAAAGTCCTTTTGTCAATCGTGTGGTTCAGCTGTTCCTTATGTAAACAAGTCTAAAACATCTCTAATTGTACCAGCGGGATCTGTTAAAACTGAACTAACGAAGGAGCTACATGCAAACATTTTTATATCCGAAAAAGCTTGTTGGTCAAAGTCTGATGTGTATATTAAAAGTTATGAATACTTCCCTGAATAAGGCCTTTCATAATATCTTTAGGCGGTTAGATATTTAATATGAAAAGGTAGTTTGTGAATATAATTGACAAGTTTGCACTGCAAAAACATGATGGTGAATATGAGAGCTGGCCTTTAAAGTCTTCGTTATATTATTGTGGTGAAGAGCTTGGAGTTGAAATTTCTGGCTACGTAATTGATAAACAATTCGAATTAGCAGATTACTTTCTTTTATTCATAAGTTGGGATTGCCCATTTGAAGAAACTTGTGAAGTTTATGTTCTAAATAAGCTAAAAAAAATTGTCAGTAGTTACGGCTTTAGGGCACCCTACAATAGCTATAATTTACTTACAGTTACTGAGTTGTCGAATAACCACTACAAACTGATTTTTAGTGAATTGGATCATTTTGAACTTGTGATAAATTACCCTAAAAAACACCGATTAAATAAAATCATTACAGCGAGCGTAATAGACGTATAAATTCATTTCGTCAGGGTTAAACAGGCCAAAAAATAAGTGTTTTATTTTAAAATTTCCTATCATGGTTTTATGATTTTCCATTCAAATAACTATGGTCAAGAAGGTGGCGCAGAACATTTAATGGAAATGTTAACTCGATCGTTTGAAACTAGATTGGAGGTATCATATTGTTTATCTCGATTTTTCCATCCATCTGATATTTTTGGTGAACATAGCCTATGAAAAGAAATATAGAAAAAGATTACTCTCCTTCTTGTGATAGAAATAAACAGCCAATTATCGAGCAACTTATGGTGCATTTTGAGCATTGTAAAAACGTGCTTGAAATAGGTTCAGGTACAGGTCAGCATGCTGTGTTTTTTGCTGAGCGTTTACCTCATTTAATTTGGAATACAAGCGATATGCTTGATTATCACGGTAGTATTCAGGCCTGGATGGTTGAAGCGAAGTTGAGTAATATTGTTTCACCTATCGAGTTTCATTTTGGTAAAAACGATTGGCCGAGTTTAGATATTGATGGTGTATTTACGGCGAATACCACTCACATTATGCAGCGAGATGCCGCACAACTAATGATGGAAACAGTTGCATCGAATTTAAAGTCCGGCGCTGTGTTTTGTCAATACGGTCCAATGAACGTGAATGGTAAATACACCAGTGAAGGTAATCGAGAGTTTGATCAGCACCTGAAAGAAAGTGGCTGTGGCGGCATTCGTGATTTAGCAGAGTTAATTGAATGGGCTGCGGGTATGGAGTTAGTAGAGCAGATTTCAATGCCAGCAAATAACTTTTTGCTCGTATGGAAAGTGGCTTAACTTATTCATTACTCTCGCTTGTGGCAATGAAATTTAAAAAAACCGCTTTCAAATTAATGAGAGCGGTTTTTTTATGTCTAGAACAAAGCAGATAAACGCTTATTTGTTATGAGTCCACTTTGTATTTCTGGATTTTTTTCAGCATATTGTCTGCAATAGAAGAAAGCTGAGTAGCTGATTTTGCAATGGTCTCAGCGCCTTTGCTGTTTTCTGCTGCGTGCTCATCTATCTCTCTTGAGGTGCTACTAATATCAAGAATACTTTGTAGCTGTTGTTCTGCAGAGGCTGCAACAGTTTGATTAACGTCATCAAGTTGAGTCATGTTCCCTACAATATCATGTAATACCGTATGAACATTCTCAGCCAATGTCACAGAAGATGCAGCTTGCTCATTACCTGTTTTAATTAAGCCAGATGCCGTTGCTGCACTCTTGGTTAATTCATCAATAATTGCCGAGATTTGCTGTGTCGAATCCTGTGTGCGTTTGGCTAGTGTGCGAACTTCATCTGCAACTACGGCAAAGCCTCGTCCTTGTTCACCCGCTCTGGCTGCCTCAATCGCGGCATTCAGTGCTAGTAAGTTTGTTTGATCTGCAACAGAATGAATCACATCTACCATACCGACAATATCGACAACATTTTTATTTAATCGATTTACTTCATCGTTTACTTTTTCAATGTCACTGGCTGTTTTTCTAATACCATCCACTGCTTGCTGAACAACATCTTCACCATTAACTGCACTGGCTTTTGATTCTTGGGCATAATGAGCCGATTTTTTAATGTCTTCCGTTGTCTCGGTAATACCTATTGATACTGATTCAATTAACGATGCCGAACGGGCGACACTGTCTTGCTGTGCTTTTAGGCTGCTCTGACTTTGTAATGTCGTTGTTGCAGTTGATTTACTTTCATCGGCAATATCAGAGGAATATTTCTGAAACTCACTGAAATCTACTCGCAATCTGCTAAATGTATTATTCAGAAGAGTCGCAATTTCTCCTAAGTCATCACTGCTAACAATATCAATGCTATTTGAGATGTCATGATCTGTTTCCACAAGAGACATAGTGCGCTTTATCAAAGAGGATTGAGCTTGTCTGTCTTGTAATATGCTGTAAACGATATAAGCAAATACAATCCAGAATAAGAAAAAGACTACATAGAAAATCATCCAATACACGCTTTTAGTAATAGATGATTCAGCTTTTTGCGTAATCATTTCTAACAGACTGTCTTCTGTACTTTTAAGTAAATTGATTCGTTGTGTCGCAGCACCAAACCAATCTGCTGCATTGCGATCTAATGAAGCTCCGTGACTTGCTAATACATATTGACGGAATTCTTCTACCGTTTTATTTTCAGAACTATTTTTAAAGGCTTTTAATGGAGCGCCAAAGTCTGGTGCAGTTAAATCTTCAGCCACTTCAAAATAGACATGTTGCTTCGTTAACAGTTCAGCAAAGCGGTCGAAAGACGTTGCTGTAAGTTCACTTTTTGCAAAGGCATCGCTCAATACCGCCCGCTCAATGCCAGACTGCTCTTTCGTAAAGGCAAGACTGTAAAGTGTGCTGAGTCTTTGCAGGTTTTCAAGGTCACTGGCGTAATGAGCCAGTACACTGTTGAAGTGTAATAAAAAAGTGTTGCCTTTGGTGTAATAAGAAAGGGCCTGGCCTAATGTCATTGACAGTGAATTGATTTGATTTCGAATAGAGTCTAGTGACGATAGGTGGTTTGTGAATTCAGATAAAGCTGCCGTAATAGAGTCATTAAAATCATGGCCTTCAATGAAATTTTGTAAATTAATATTTTTTTCATCGACTAACAATCGCTGCGCTTTAATTTCATTTCCGAATAGCTTACCACTAGAGCCAATAAAGCCAGCTGTCATGCCACGTTCTTTTTGTAGTTCATGCAGCAAAGCGCTTGTTAAAGTAACCACCCTAGCGTTGTCATAGGTATGTCGGGCACTACTATAATCTCGAACAGAGTTGACGAGCATCAATATCATAATCAGTAATAATACAGCGATCGGTAACAAGGATACTTTTGACAAATATTTTGATAAAATTCTTTTCATTTAAAGCACCTTTAAAAGATTTAAGAAAATCTATAAATAAATTTAAAATATGATTTTAGGCTCATTTATATACTTAAAATAGAGTATATAGGCCAATTACTTACTTCAAGTTAATATTTGTTACTATTTTAATTTAAATAGTAAGACATTAATTTTAATTAATGCTTGTTTGAAAACGTCAAACCTAAAGTTCATCGATAATAAAATCGGTAATAACCAACCAAATTACTTGCCAAAAATAACACTTCCATTACTACGCCTAAGGGCGATTCCGCAAGACCGTTATGTACTATCCAAAATACAGTCCCCAGCATCATTATTTGACGTAGATGTTTATCGTTTCTACAAAATGCCGCGACTGTTTTTAGTAGTGAACCGGAACAGGCTAAGATGCTTATGATTCCACTGTAAGTAAAAAATGCAGTGACAACAGCAAACATCATAAAGGGAATAGCGGCTTTTTGAGAGGTGATAAATATGCTTATTAAGTAGCGTAGGCTTCCTATTGCCATTAGCCCCGCACCTGTCCACTGTTGTAAAAAGAAAAAGTGGGCAGAATTAAAGGCGGCAGCGACAAAAAAACATAACAATATGATTCTACGTCTTTTGAATTGGAAAGAGGCTATATCGAAAATTATAGTGACGCATAAGAGAGCTTGAGAAATGATGAAATGATCCAAAAAATACTCCCTGTAGTGATTAATTATAATGGAATTAATCTATTTTCTCCTTTCATGGTAACGATGGAATGAAAAAGCAGGCAGTTATATGCGACATGGTACTGCCTACATACGACATGAGAAATATTAAATATGATTAAAGCTTTGTAGGTTATGTGACCGTATCTTTTTTATGACAGTATTGAATGCTATTGATGTAAGGAAAAAGGCTGTGAGACGATGACAATACCTTCTTTTTTAAGTTTATCTGGTGAACCATTTGTAGTAGGGCAAGCCAGCGGTGAGGTTCTGTCTTGTGAAACTGAGCTCAGCTTTTGGGGCGGTGTGGAGCCTGAAAAAGGTGAGATTATTGATCAGCATCATCCGCTTTGTGGTCATTTTTTACAGGGCAAAATATTAGTGTTGCCCGGTGGTCGAGGCTCGTGTTCTGGCAGTGGTGTTATTCTTGAGATGATGGTGAATGGTAAAGGGCCGGATGCAATTATTATTTCAAGGCCTGATGACATTATTACGTTAGGCGTTTGGATTGCTCAGGAGATGTTTGATAAATCGATTCCTGTTGTGATGCTGGAAGCGGATGAATTTGAGAAAATATCAAACCAAAAATACGCTTCTATTATAGGTGAAAAGGTTCAATGTTCTGAACAGCGGTTTACAACGAATTTACCTTTTGATTCTGCTTCTGAAAAGAGTTTGATATGGAATGAAATAACCTTAAGCGATTATGATCGTAGTTTACTGAATGGCGAAAAAAGCCTAGCAGCTCAAGTTGCAATGAAGGTCATTTTACATATGGCGAAACTAGCGGGTGCAAAGGCCTTGATTGATGTTAGTCAGGTCCATATTGATGGTTGTATTTATACTGGAGAAGCTTCTCTTAGGTTTGCTCAAAAGCTACATGAAATGGGTGGCGAGTTTGCGGTACCTACTTCATTAAATTCTATCTCAGTCGATTACCTTCGCTGGGAATCCCAAGGCGTTCCATCTGATTTTGGTACCCAAGCCAGTGCATTGGCAGATGCTTATGTTGCGATGGGGGCTAAAGCCACCTTTACCTGTGCGCCTTATTTGTTAGACACAGCACCTGAGCAAGGTGAGCAAATTGCATGGGCTGAATCCAATGCGGTGGTTTTTGCAAACAGTGTATTGGGTGCTCGTACTATGAAGTACCCTGATTTTCTGGATGCTTGTATTGCGCTAACAGGACGAGCGCCCTTGGCAGGCGCGCATATTAATGAATATCGAAAAGCGACATTGCAAATAACATTAAATAATCTTCCGGCAATCGACGATCTTTTCTACCCTTTGCTGGGTTATTACGTAGGTAAATTGGCTGGAAATCGAATACCTGTTGTAGATGGAGCTGAAAGTCTTGAACCAGACCTAGATGATTTGAAAGCCTTTGGCGCTGCTTTTGCGACAGTGTCGAGTGCAGCAATGTTCCATATTACGGGAGTGACGCCGGAGGCGAAAACCCTTGATCACGTTTTGGCTGACACCCACAAAGTCGAAAAGGTGACACTCTTATGTTCTGATTTATTTAAAAGTTGGGAAGAGTTGAGTGGAGCGAAACATGAAAGCAGTGATCTTATCTCTTTAGGAAATCCTCACTTTTCGTTTACTGAATTTGAAAAGCTAGCAAGGTTATGTGCAGGCAAGAGTATTGCCGCTAAAGTGAGTATGTACATCACAGCGGGTCGAGCTGTAGTTGCTCAAGCGGAAGAGGCTGGTTATATCAAAATAGTTGAGGATTTTGGCGCGGAAATTATTACTGATACCTGTTGGTGCATGATACAAGATCCCATTATTCCTCATGAGGCAAAAGTTATTTGTACTAACTCGGCTAAATATGCCCATTACGGCCCAGGTATGACAGGAAGAGCATTTAAATTTTTAGGTCTAGGTGACTGTGTTCAAGAAGCGATAACAGGTAGCGCTGCGGAGAGGACGCCTGAATGGTTAACTTAAGACATCTAATATCGAAAGATACTTGATATAAATGAGGTCAGAGTGACGTTGCATTATTTATGTTTACATTGCTGTGGCTTCATTTTTTATTTAAACCAAGTCAGCTTTTCTTTTCCTAATTTTGTCTTTTATGATGTCACATTTACTTCTTTCTTTTAGACCTAGCAGAAAAGAAAAAATCGCTTTAGTATCAATTATTAAAAATATTCAGTGTGGTATTTTTAGAGGCGATTTACTGTCGTTCATAGGAAAAAAACAGGTTTATTTTTCAGGTTGTTTTGTATTTTCGTGATTTCCATCAGTCCGCCGTGATGGGGTTAAAGTAATAGACATTAGATTTAATAGTAAGGTTTTAATTTATGCTTAATTCAATTTGTGATGTACCTGGTATTAACGTTGGTCACGCCGAAGATCTTATTGGTGGTACTGGATGTACGGTTATTATTCCTGAAGACGGTGCTGTATGCGGCGTTGATGTTGCGGGCGGTGGTCCTGGAACGCGAGAAACCGATGCGCTTAATCCAGTTAATTTAATTGAAGAAATACACGCTTTATATTTAGGCGGTGGCAGTGCTTATGGCCTTGCTGGTGCTGATGGTGTAATGCGCTGGTGTGAAGAAAAAAAACGTGGCTATGATGTTGGCTTAGGGGTTGTGCCTATTGTTCCAGGGGCTGTGCTATTTGATTTGCCAGTACAGGATTATCATGCAAGGCCAGATCGTGAAATGGGTTATCAAGCCTGTTTAAATGCGGTTGGAGATGAGGCTCGTTGTGGCAATATTGGTGCAGGAACTGGCGCATCGGTGGGGAAAGTCGGCGGTATGCATTTAGCCATGAAAGGCGGCCTAGGTACGGCAAGCCTTAATTTTGATGGCATTGTGATTGGTGCTATTGTCGCAGTTAATTGTTTGGGTGATGTGATTGATCCAACTACGGGGCAGATTATTGCTGGTGCATTAACGGAAGACAAAAGTGATTTTGTTGGGACCATGAACTTGTATAAAAAGATGGCAGCAGGCGGCCCAAATCCAAGAATGTCGAATACAACCATTGGTGCCATTGCGACGAATGCGGCCTTGACTAAGTCTCAAGCGACTAAGGTTTCCATGATGGCTCATGATGGCTTTGCTCGTGTCATCAATCCTATCCATACTCTGCATGACGGCGATACTATTTTTACACTTTCTACCGGTACGCGTAAGGCGGATGTTTCTATTATTGGTGCACTTGCTGCAGAAGTAATGGCAACGGCTGTGCTTCGTGCTGTTAAGGCCGCAAAAACGAGTTATGGTCTTAGAGGGTTGGCAGGATAAACCTTAGATCACAGATAGATTTAATAAAAAGAGCGAACTAATATGAGTCACACTTATCAAGGTTCTTGTTTGTGTAATAAAGTCACTTTTGAAGTGAATGGTTTTAGCGAAGAAGCGGCTAATTGCTACTGCACCATGTGTCAAAAGTTTCACGGAGCAGCATTTGGCACGTTGGTTGGTGTTGTTGGGTTAACGTGGCATTCTGGTGTTGAACATCTTAAGCACTACACCGCTCCAAACGGGACGATACGTACATTTTGTCAGGAGTGTGGTTCAAGCCTAGGTTTTAGAGTGAAAAATACCCCAATAGAAAAAATTGAATTGGCAATTGCTACATTCAATGATGATATTCCAGTAATAATAGATGCTCAGATTTATACAAGGTATCGATCAAATTGGTGCGCTTTACAGTCTGACTTATCTATATTTAGTGAAGATAGAAAGTAGATAAGCTGATCTGTTAATAGGATGTTATTTATATCTTAAATTCAACATGTCGAGGCTACATATGAAGTTTCTTATTTTTTTAGGTACAGTCCGCGATAGTACACCACCTAAACCTGCTCGCCTTGGCCAACGGGTATCCAACGCCTGCATTGAATGTTTAGTTAGCCAATATAGTGAACATGAAGTGGAGCTGATTGATGCCTTGGATTATCCATTAGAGTCTGTTTTTAAACCGCATTTTTCTTATTCCAAAGGTAAGGCGCCATCAGCACTTGATGAGTTGGCAGAAAAGATTGAGTTAGCAGATGGTTTTATTATGATCAGCCCAGAATATAACCACTCAATGAGCCCTGCATTAACTAATTTACTAAATCATTTTGGAAGCTCTTTGTTTTCATATAAACCAAGTGCAATCGTGACTTATTCCGCTGGTCAATGGGGTGGGATGCGTGCCGCTGTTGGTATGCGAACGTTTCTTTCAGAGCTAGGTTGTCTTTCTGTTTCCGCAATGATTCATGTGCCTAAAGCACAAGACGTGTTTGAGGCGGATGGTTCAATGGTAGTAGGAGAAGATCAGGCATCTTGGTTTGACTATTTTGGTCGAACTTTTAAACAGCTTATTTGGTGGGCTCAGGCAACGAGTGATCATAGGACAGAGGTCGATCCTCACCACGTTGTTAAGGATTTTAAGAAAACGCCATCCGATCGTAATGCACCTTAGTATGAATCGGATGTCATATTAAATTGATAATAGTGAGTAAGATTTAATGTTAGAACTTCGTCCTAACTGTGAAGGATGTGATAAAGACCTTCCTTCGACCTCTTCTGAAGCTTGTATTTGTACGTATGAATGTACCTTTTGTCGGTCTTGTGTAGAGAATCTTTTGAATAATGTTTGCCCCAATTGTGGAGGAGGTTTTTCGTCAAGACCTATACGTCCTGCAAAAGAGCATAGGAAGGGGATAAGTCTGAAAAATCAGCCCGCATCCACTAACCGAGTAAATACAAAATATACGATTCAGGAAATAAAAGAATTTTCTAATGCTTTAAAAAATACAAATCCAGAGAGCCGATAGGGCAGTAAGCAATACACAAAACATAGTCTATTATTTTGACGTTACACTCTGCTTTTAAACGATACTAAAAAATATTTATATTGAGATTTTAAATGACTGATTCATCTATCCAAATAATTTGCCCAAGTTGCAATACAAAAAATCGACTCCCTAAAAGCAAACTTAATGACAAACCAATATGTGGTAAATGCGGAAAGTCTATTCTTTCAACAAACCCTATCGTAGGTAGTGATCAAAACTTCAAACGTTATGTTACGGATAATGGATTACCTGTGGTGGTTGATTTTTGGGCTCCATGGTGCGGGCCGTGTAAACAGTTTGCTCCTATTTATGAGCAAGTAGCCGCTGAAATGTCTACTCAGGCTTGTTTTGTTAAGTTGAATACTGAGAGCAATCAAACCACAGCTGGTGGTTATAATATCCGTTCTATTCCGACCTTAATGATATTTCATCAGGGCAAAGAAATAGCGCGTATGTCTGGTGCGCTACCAAAAGCGCAACTCAAGCAATGGTTACTTCAAAACCTACCTTCAGTCTGAATAGCTTGTTATTTACATTGGTTTACTAGAACGTATTTTTAATGATGCGTTAAGTGTTTATGGTATATGGAGAATAGATAATGTTCGAAAGAATAATGGCTTTAGAAGTCAGTAATGATGAAGAATACCAAAAGTACCGTGAAAGTATGACTCCAATTCTTCATTCATTTGGCGGCCGTTTTGGTTATGACTTTAAAGTGAGTGATGTGTTGCAGTCAAAAACGAAAGAACCTATTAATAGGGTATTTACGATCGATTTTCCTAGTAAAGAAATTATGGATCAATTTTTTCTAACCCAGACTACTTGAATGTCAAAGAAGAGTATTTTAACCGCTCGGTGGCTTCCGTCACTATCATTTCAATGCATGAGAAAAATGCTTAATAGAAAAGTAACCTAATCGATTTTATTGAAAATAGAAAGTGAATGATAAGTGAGGAGCATAAAAAAGCAGATCTAATGACCTGCTTTTTTATGTGACATAGATCTTTAGATTAAGCTTTTTCAGCCGCGAGCTTTGACGCCTTAATGTAACCTTGAATTGTATCTTTTAGTTGAAGGCGCTGCTTTTTTAAATTTTCCTCTTCTACTGTAGTAGATGGAATGATTTCTTGTTCCATCTTAGCCACTTCTTTTGTTAGATGATTGTATTCATCATAAAGTTTTTTGAAGTGCGCATCGTCCATTTTTAATTGATGAATGTCGTCTTTGAACTCTGGAAATTCATTCGCTAAGCTGTGATCTTCGATTGGCATAATTGCCTCCTTATATTTATTTTCTTTCCTTAAGACTAGCCTAGTTAAGATTTTTTACTCTTGATGTCAGTCAATTTTCTAACGCTTTCTATTTTATTTCTTATTGTTTTTAGAAAACGTTTAAAAAGCCGCATTAACTGTCTGTTAATGCGGCTTATGACCTGTCTTGTCGTGCTTACCGTTATGCAATAAAAGTATCTAGTATCGTCTTTAAAAAGTAAGCACTACTCTTGGTTTGCTGCTTTTTGACAAATCTATCTCAGGAGAACAAAGCAATATACGAGAAGAGGTGATACCTTGCTCAACTAAATAATCTTTTAGATGGTTTGATCTGTCTTGTGCTAAGGTTTTGGCAATCGCTTGAGTATCAGCATCTAAAGACTTAGGGGGCGTCTCATAACCTAGATCAAGATAGCTGGTTATCCCGCACACTTTCAATTGACTGTCTTTTTTGTCTCTCATTAATGCTAGTAATTGCTGTAAAAATACATCTTGAGAATCATTTAATTGATTATCTCCTGCCTCAAAAATAAGCGGTTCTACACGGACTTTTAATAGCTGTTCACCTGCAAATTGAACAATACTAATAACATTCGCGTATGGAACAAAGGTCTGCATTAAATAGCTACTAGAAACACTGTAGAGCGCTTTTCTAACAGGTAATATCATAAAATTTGTCCAACCAAATTCTGGGTTATTTATGTCTCCAGAAAGAGGGATTTCCAAATCTATATTGTCATTGCTGTCCTTTAAAATGCCAACGGCCATATTGAGCGGAATGGCGCCAGCACTAACAACCGAACTGCTTTCTTTCCGGCCGCCTAGCTCAAACTTCCTGAGTAATACATGGGAATTGCCATCTAAAACACCGTCGTTTGAATTAAGCTTCAAGTCTAAATCTAATTGGCCAGAGTTAATTTGATAACCCAATGCATTGGCTATATATGATGAATAGGGTGGTAACTCCGCTTCTTTAATAACTAGCTCACTTTTCATGGTGAGTTTATCAGCAAGAGGCCAAATAGTGACGTCACTAGTTAGAGTTGAGTATTTCCCGTTGCGAGCTTTTAATTCGAATACGGTCGCTTGTTCTTTATCTTGGGTGTTTAGGTTTCGCAGCGATAAAGTATCTATTTCTAATGAGCGTTGTAGTGTTGGCGAAATACTATTGTCTTGTACATATATACCTGAATCACCGGTAGTATCGAAAGTGTTTAATATGACGTAATAGGGTGCTTTAAATGCTGGGTTTTGTTCTGCATCAGGTGTGCCTTCGATGATTACTTCTGCATCTGTGTTTTTTGGAGATGTTGAACCTTTTAGAGTAGGCGTTAGTGACGCTTGTTTTTTCTCTTCAACAAACACAAGGTTTTCTATGCGCTTTTCCGCATCAATCATGAGGTTCACTTTTAGTGAATTTGTGACTATGGTGTTTATTTTAGCGCCATCTTGGTTGGCGGCAATGTCCTCGATGGTGATTTTACCAATATGGCTTAAGGGTAGCAGAGCTTGCTCATCTTTTGTCGTAGTTAACGCTTCGGACAAAGTTAAACCTATTATGGCTAATTGAGTTAGGGTGAGTTCAAATGTTTCATCTTGCTGCGTAAAAGATAACTCGTTAATGTCGGCATTTTCCCATTCTGCCATACGTTTATTATCTGCCATTTTAACATCTAACATTTGGCTAGAAAAATTAATGTTAGTACCCGTTAAAATAGGTGCTGCTTGTTGAGTCTCTGGTTCGAATTGATTATCTGCTGGAAGTTGTATGTCTGCTAACAATTGCTCAACTGTTAGTTTTGCCGTTTCCAGTGAGAGAGACTTCCCATCACCTTGTAAGGCATTTAATCCTTTAATATCAATACTGAGCTTATCATTTTGAGCTGATAGAATATCTTTGCCTTTCGTTAATGAAAGGGTGTTAGATAAATTGAACAGTTCATAGTTAGCAGTGTTCTCCGCTTGTTTTACAGATAGGACTTTGCTTTGTATTTGACTGCTTAAAGAAGCGGTTATTGCTTCTTGTGGATCCATTGAAAAAGCAACGTCTGTTAGTCCTATATTTAATGCTTTGCTATCAACATCTAAGTTGTCTAAGGCTGCTAATAAGTCGTTAATTTCTAATGTTGTGTTTTCTATGTTCGCGGTAAGGCCTTGCTCATTCCGTTTTACGTCAATTGGAAGTGCAAACGCGAGCTGGCTAAATTGAATCGTTTGGTCTGATTGAGAGAAAGTAGATTGCTTAGATTGTAGGTCTAGCAGCCCAGAAGCTTCTAATTTATCCGCTGAGAAAAAATGAACAGAGGCTTTTGTTAATGCTAGTGTAGTCGCATCTGTTGTAACCCTGTCAGTGTCATTTAACTCTAAATCTAGTTCTTTTATTGTAGAGCTAAAATTCAAGTTTTTAAGCTTATAGGAGACAACACCATTCACTTGTTTTTGTTCGAATTGAAAGCGGCTGTCTAAGTTTAATTGTCCTTTGCCTGCATTGAATGGGGCTGGAATAAAGTGTTGGAAGCTTTCTATCGAAAGGCTAGTCTTGTCGATAGTGATATCGGCGTTAATAAGCTCTGGTGAATAATTAAATTGGCTGTTTAAAGATAGGCTCGCTTGATTAACCAACGCAGATAAAGTGATATCACCTTCCCACTGTAGGCCTTCACCGGATAGGTCTTTGATTTTCAGCGCTTTGAGAGATATTTCATCTAATTCAGCAGGGGCAGTTAAATTAGGCTGGCGAGATAGACTTAAACGGCTATTAGTAAAAGAAAATACCGGAAGTTCTATTTTCCAAGGTGCGCTTTCTTTTTGGTCAGATGTTTCGCTGTTTTCTTCTGTTTTAATGTCTTCTTTATTAATATATTGCGCGGTATTTATGCCCGCTACTATCCAATCATTTTCTTGTTGCGCTACCGTGATGTTAAAGCCATCAATTTCAGCTTCAGATATATGAATGGTACGAGAGATTAGTGGCCAGATTCTTACTTCAAACACCGCATGTTTTAATGACATTGTACTTTGTGTTTGGTCAGTAAGAGTAAGGTTTTTCATGTCAATTTTAGGTGGAAAAAAATCCACCGATAAGTTTTCAATGGAAAGCGTTTTATCATGTTCAGTAAAATAAGCGGTTAAGTAATGCTTGGCGATAAAAGGCGTAGCAATCCAAATAATTGTGATTAGCACCACAAGAAAAGAAAAAGGAAAAAAAACAAAGTTTCTAAAGTGTCGGCGAGTCATTGTGTGGAGCCTTTAAAATATTCCATGAAAGTTTTTTGTATAAATAGTGTTTATTGATATAGCTGAAAACTAGCAGTTTTTATCTTTGTCGTCTGTAGTATTAGTGTTTGTTTCTTCAGTTCGTAGGGGCATGCGTAATAAATAGATACTAACGCAGATACCAATTGAGATAAGTGTAATAGTTGCCCAAAAACGTGACACCATCAAAATAGAAATAAGCATCCCCGCCCACATGAAAAGGATCGCTCGATTTCGTGAGCGCTTTGGAATGCCATCAGATGATTGCCAGTCATTTACGATAGGGCCAAAAAACTTATGGTTTAGTAACCAGGAATGAAAACGTTCAGATGAGTGAGAGAAACACCAAGCGGCTAATAGCACAAGTGGTGTTGTCGGAAGCAATGGTAAGAAAATCCCAATAATGCCTGTGATCAGGGAAAACCACCCTAACAACAAATATAAAATTCGTTTTCCGTTCATGCTAATTCACACCGTCTGGATAAAGAAAAAACGAGCTTTAAATTTGAATACTCGTTTTTATTCTATGATTACTTTCCTGAGTTAAAAATAGAAGCCATATCGTCTTCTGTTTGGTTTTCAACTAACGGCCAGCCACCAAGACGTTTTAAGCGATTAACCATTTCACAAAATAGCTCGGCGGTTTTTTCTGTATCGTATTTCGCAGAATGCGCTTCAGCATTACTAAATGGAATTGCAGCCACTTCACAAGCTTTGGCTAATACGGTTTGTCCATATACTAAACCCGCCAAACTAGCAGTATCAAAGCTAGAAAAAGGGTGGAAAGGGTTACGCTTAATGTCTGCTCGTTCAATCGCGGCATTTAAAAAACCATGATCAAAGGCAGCATTATGGCCAACCAAAATTGCACGCTTGCAGTCTACAGACTTTAATTCTTTACGTACTTTAGAAAACATTTGAGACAATGCTTCCTGCTCTGGAATATCTTGTCTATCTGGGGCAAAAGGGTCGATGCCAGTAAAGTCCAATGCAGCTTTTTCTAGGTTCGCACCTTCAAATGGCTTGATCAAAAACTCGAGCGTTTCATAGATATAGAGGTCACCATTTTCATCCATTCTCAGGATACTGGCGGCCATTTCTAATAAAGCATCTGTTTTATGATTAAAGCCTGCGGTTTCTACGTCGATAACAATAGGTAGGAAGCCGCGGAATCGATCTTTAATTTCATGGTTTGACAAAAGAAGGTCCTTAAATCTGCCGCTTGATAAGCAATGACGGTATATAATAGCATCGGATCATAACACAATTGATAATGTTTGAACGAGACGTCTAAATGGGAATTACCCAACAACTTCTAATTCGTACTGTATTTTTATTGTCTGCCTGTACGCCATTTGGCCAAGCAAGTGCAATGACACACTACCAATCCGGTATTACGGATTCAGAGTGGCTGTTATCTGGCGATATTTTTTCGTGCAGCTTAACGCATCCTGTCCCACATTATGGTGAAGGCCACTTTATAAAAGAAGCTGGCGAACCTATGAAATTCATTTTGCAGCCGCGAAATGAAAAAATAGGCCCTGGTCAAGTTTATATTATTTCTCAAGCGCCTAGTTGGTCTCCGGGTGTTAAACCTGAAACATTGGATATTCTAGCTTACCCTGGGTACGGTCTTACTGTTGAAGTAGGTGGTCAAGTAGCAGAAAGAATGTTGACCAGCTTAGATCGTGGTCGTCATCCTGTTGTAGCGGGACGAGCCTGGGAAAATGAGCGTGAAACAGTTGAAGTGGGGTTATCTAATATTAACTTCGCGCCCGCTTATAATGAATTTCGTCGTTGTTTGTCCAGTTTATTACCTGTTAATTATGATCAGATCGCAAGAACCGCTGCCTTGTTTCCTATTAATGGCATAAATCTAACAGAGCGAATTAAAGCGCGCTTGGATCTGGTTGCCTTGTATGTTTCATCTGACCCTAGTGTTGGGTACATTTATATAGATGGTCACACTGATTTTCAGGGATCTCGTCGAGATAACCGTGAACTATCAAAAATTCGTGCTGAGAAAGTGACCGCCTATTTATTAGATCAAGGTGTTCCTGTAGATAAAATAGTGTCTCGCTATCATGGGGAGCGTTACCCTTCTACGACAAATAACACTAAGCAAGGAAGAGAGCGTAATCGCAGGGTGACGATTCGTTTAGAGAAATCCGACGATAGTTAATTCTTGATTATAAAAAAATTATAAAAAGAGCCTCGTTTTACTTAATTTTCTGAGTAGTACGGGGCTTTTTACTTGCTAAGCAAGAGTCGAAATCTTACACTTACACCCCCCCTTTTTTAAATCATTTGCGCCACCGTTTTACTGGTGTGGGAGCGCGAGACTGTTTAGGAGAATAGATATAATGTCTGACGTGAAGAAGGTAGTGCTTGCCTACTCCGGCGGCCTGGATACTTCGGTAATCGCGAAGTGGCTTCAAGAAGAGTATAACTGTGAAGTGGTTACCTTTACCGCTGATTTGGGTCAGGGTGAAGAAGTTGAACCAGCTCGCGCTAAAGCTCAAGCGTTGGGTATTAAGGAAATCTACATCGAAGATTTGCGTGAAGAGTTTGTTCGCGATTTCGTATTTCCTATGTTCCGTGCAAACACAATTTACGAAGGTGAGTATCTATTAGGTACTTCTATTGCTCGCCCTTTAATCGCTAAGCGTTTAATTGAAATCGCTAACGAAACTGGCGCAGATGCTATTTCTCATGGCGCAACAGGTAAAGGTAACGACCAAGTACGTTTTGAACTTGGAGCTTACGCATTAAAACCTGGCGTTCAAGTGATTGCACCATGGCGCGAATGGGATCTTACTTCTCGCGAAACGCTAATGGCGTATTGTGAAGAACATAAAATCCCAGTAGATTTTTCTACTAAGAAGAAAAAGTCTCCTTATTCTATGGATGCTAATTTGTTGCATATCTCTTTTGAGGGTGACCAGTTAGAAGACCCTTGGACAGAGCCTGAAGATGACATGTGGCGTTGGTCAGTGTCTCCTGAAGATGCGCCAAATGAAGCAACTTACATTGAAATTGGTTACGAAAAAGGTGATCCAATTTCTATTAACGGCGAAGCTATGTCTCCAGCAACTATTTTGGAAACATTGAACAAGATTGGTGGCGCGAACGGTATTGGCCGTGTAGACATCGTAGAAAACCGTTTTGTTGGTATGAAAGCTCGCGGTTGTTACGAAACACCAGGTGGCACAATTATGATGAGAGCGCATCGTGCAATCGAATCTATCACTTTAGATCGTGAAGCGATGCATCTAAAAGATGAAATGATGCCGCGCTACGCAAAAATCATCTACAACGGTTTTTGGTGGTCTGAAGAGCGTCGCATGATGCAAGCTTTGATAGACACATCTCAGAAATACGTAAGCGGTACTGTTCGCCTTAAGTTGTATAAAGGCAACGTGACTGTTGTTGGTCGTCAATCTCCAAACAGCTTGTTCGATAGCTCTATCGCAACATTTGAAGATGATGCGGGTGCATACGATCAAAAAGACGCTGCAGGCTTCATTAAATTGAATGCTTTACGTATGCGTATCGCTGCTCAAAAAGGCCGTGGTTTTTTAGACAACGATAAATAAGTAATAAGACTCGTTAAAGGCGCTCCATTCTTACAGGATGGGGCGTTTTTTTATTTACGTTTTTTATTTAATAAAATGATGAAAACTATTCAGCTAACTATCTAATTATTTGTATAATGTTGTCTATTCGGTCAGGTATTTATTCGTAATGCGTGTATTATTCTGATTAGCTTTATACAGCAAATGATAAGGCGCATAGCCAATGATTTGCTCACCCTGAAGGAAAGAAATTATGACAATTTATAACTTCGGTTCGATTAATCTAGACCACCTTTATCAGCTGGATCATTTTGTGCGCCCTGGCGAGACTATGGCATCGGACAGTTATCAGTGTTTATTAGGTGGTAAAGGCGCAAATCAATCTGTGGCCTTAGCAAAAGCGGGAGCACAGGTTAAACACGTTGGTGCTGTTAATTCGCTTGATCATGCTATTTTGAGTGAATTAAAAGATTATGGTGTGAATGTGGAGTTGGTTGAATATATTGATACGCCAACAGGGCACGCTATTATTCAGCTAACAAAAGCTGCAGAAAATTCTATCATTCTTTATTCTGGTGCGAACCATTGTCTCGAAAAATCTCGAATTGATGTGATTTTAAATGGCGCTGAAAAAGGCGATTGGGTACTTTTGCAAAACGAAACAAACCTAGTTGACTACATTGTTATAGAGGCTCATAAAAAAGGCTTAAAAGTCGCGTTTAATCCAGCGCCAATGGATGTTGAGCTAACTAAGTCTGTGTTGCCTTACATAGCGCTTTTGATTGTTAATGAAGTAGAGGCCATGGATTTAGCGGGTGTTGATTCAATTGATGCTGCTGAAAAAGCGTTACCAGAACAATATCCTGATTTGGCCGTATTGATGACATTAGGTAGTGATGGTGTGCGCTACTTTGATGGTGATGACAATCTTTATGTTTCTGCTTTCAAAGTAGAGGCAAAGGATACAACCGCTGCAGGCGACACGTTTATTGGTTTTACTATGTCTGCTATTTTGTCTGGAGCCAATATCCAAGATGCAATGAAGCGAGGCTGCGCCGCTTCTGCCATATGTGTGACTCGAATTGGCGCTATGATCGCCATTCCGGATTCAAAAGAAGTCGATGACTTTCTTTCAACTCATAACTTCTAGTTAATTAAATTACAACGATTAAGGATTCTTAGCATGGCCCGTAAAATTATTATTGATACAGACCCAGGTATAGATGATGCAATGGCGATCTTTTTTGCCTTCCAAGCACCAGAACTTGAAGTATTGGGTCTAACAACAACATTTGGTAATGTGTCAGTTGATTTAGCAACAAAAAATGCCATTACTTTGGTTGAAATTGCAAAAATCGATGTGCCTGTTGCCAAAGGTGTTGCGGTTCCTAGTGTGATCGCCCCACGTCCGCATCCTGATTTCGTTCATGGTAAAGATGGCTTCGGTAACATCAACTGGCCAGCACCGAAAGGCAAAGCAATCGATAAAAGTGCAGCG
Source organism: Marinomonas colpomeniae (assembly GCF_014803385.1). Lineage (GTDB taxonomy): Bacteria > Pseudomonadota > Gammaproteobacteria > Pseudomonadales > Marinomonadaceae > Marinomonas > Marinomonas colpomeniae. Next base: position 226,547 of record NZ_JACYFC010000003.1, read on the forward strand.
CAATTTATAGTTGATACTGTTCGTAAGTATCCTGGCGAGGTCACTATCATTGCATTGGGTCCATTGGGTAACTTGGCAGAAGTATTGAAGCTTGATCCTGAAGTGGCAAACCTAGTAGACGAAGTAGTATTGATGGGTGGCACAGCGATTGAATACGGTAATGTATCGCCAGTAGCAGAAGCCAACATAATGAACGACCCACATGCAGCCGACATTGTATTCACTGCTTCTTGGCAAGTGACTATGATTGGCCTAGACGTAACTCATCAGGTATTACTTGATAACTCTATTCTAGAGCGTATCAAAATTGCTAATCCAGTTGAGGGTGACTTTTTATACGATTGTGCTCAGCATTATATTAATTTCTACAGCAGTCGTTTTGATATGGATGGCTGTTACTTCCATGACGCTTCCACTATTGCATATGTGATGGATCCAAGTATCTTTGGTGTTGAGTTGGGCGCGGTGCGTGTTGCTTGCGAAGGTATCGGTATTGGTCAAACTATTTTCGCACCACAAGGTATGGAGTTCCCAACACCTCATTGGAACGATGTTCCTATGACGCAAGTTTGTATGGAAGTAGACAGCGAAAAACTACTGGCTTTGTTCGAGACGACTCTATCCTAATTAAACCAGTCTCAAAAGATTGGTTTTGAATAAGGAATTGTCCGAACTTTTTAAAAGTTGCTAGTAAAAGGCGTGAGACCATGTTCTTATGCCTTTTTTATTGTTTGGTCGAGCAGAATCCAATGTTCTGCGCTTATGAATGAAAAGGTTGATGAAATACCTTTTCCAAAGAGAGTTATTGAAATGAAATTATTAGTTAGAAATCTAGCCCGTGAAACAACGGAAGAAGAATTAACCGCTTTGTTTGCTGCCCATGGTACTTTGCAATCTTGTAATCTTGTTATGGACAAAGAAACTGGTGAATCTAAAGGCTTTGCTTTTGTTGAAATGCCAAAAGTTGGCGAAGCTAAAATTGCCATTAAAGCGCTTAACGGCAAAGACATTGATGGTTCTAAAGTACGCGTTAAAAAAGCAGAAGATAGTGTTACAAAAGAAGAAGACGCTGAGTAAAAATAGGCATGAAACTAGCTTATTGAGACTATAAGCTAGTCGTACATGAGTTATCCGTGCGCGTCAGCAAATTCTCTAATAAACTCTATGTCCTTGTCTGAAATCGTATGATAAGTCAGTTTGATATAGTGTTTATTATGCTCGTTAAAAATATCGAGTTGTGGATCACACAAAATCTTAAGTGTGGCCATTTTCCCTTCATGAATTGCTTTCAATTCTAGTTTTACCATTTTTGACCCTTGCAGGCCTTCAGGCGCTTCTACTTCAATTGTCTTTGTTGATATGTGTGTGCAGTGAATTGGCATCACTATGCCATTTGTTAAATATAAAGAACCCGCCCAAAAACAGCGCACATAAGGGGTATGTGTAATAGACACAGATTTATATCCTTTCCTAAGTGAAATCCAAGATTACCATTTACATTTCGTAACATAAGGCATTATAGAGTAAGAATACAGGTGAGTGATAGCCTAAGATTGACTCAAGAGAAAGAGGGTAAATACAAGAGGGATATGTGAATCAAAGTGTTGCCATTAGTATTTTTGATATAATGACAACACCTTGACTCGACAGGAGGTGTTTTAACTTAGCTATGTTTCTTAATCGTATCACCTAGTGCATTAATCATGCTGTCTATTTCAGATTGCTCTGTTATAAATGGCGGTGCTAATTGAATAGTATCTGCACCATAACGAACGTAGTAGCCTTTATCCCACATTTCCATCGCTATTTGGAATGGTCGCTTTGATGGCTCGTTGTCTACTGGGGCAATAGTAATGCCGGCTGCGAAACCATAGTTTCTGATATCGGTTACAATATCACTTGCCCCTTTTAGTTGATGGACACTGTTTTCCCAAGCAGGACTCATGTCATTAACTCGCTGGATCAAGCCTTGTTTCTTAATTTCACCTAATGATGCTAACCCTGCTGCACAAGCAATTGGGTGTGCAGAATAAGTGTAACCATGAGGAACTTCCAGCATGTATTCTGGACCGCCAGTATCCATAAAGGTATCGTAGATTTCCTGTTTAAACGCAACTGCACCCATTGGAATCACACCATTAGTTACTTGCTTTGCCATAGTGATAGCATCTGGTGTTACACCAAATGCTTCTGAGCCAGTTTTTGCGCCCATACGACCAAATGCTGTGATCACTTCATCAAAAATTAACAAAATATTATGTTGGTCACAAATTTCACGCAAACGTTGTAAGTAACCTTTTGGTGGGATAATAACGCCGCCAGAACCAGACATAGGCTCAACAATAACAGCTGCGATATTCGACGCATCGTGAAGTGCAATAAGATTTAGTAACTCTTCCGCTTTCTCTTTTCCTTGATCAGGCATGCCCTTGGTAAATTCATTCCCCGCAACCTGAGTATGAGGCAAATGATAGGACTCTAAGCCTTGACCATATAGCGTTCTGTTCGCCGGAATACCACCGACACTGAAACCTGAAATACCTGCGCCGTGGTAACCTTTTGCACGACCAATAAATTTGGTTTTAGTACCCATGCCTTTTTTACGCCAATAAGCTCGGGCAATTTTTAAAGCGGTATCGACAGATTCAGAACCGGAGCCAGTGAAGAAAATGCGATTTAAACCTTCTGGCATAAATTGCGAAATTTGTTCAGCTAGTTGGAACGACTTTTCGTGACCAAATTGGAAAGCAGGTGAGTAGTCTAATGTTTTGACTTGCTGTGCCACCGCTTCATTAATCGCAGGAACACTGTGTCCTAAACCACATGTCCATAAGCCAGACAAACCATCAAAAATTTTACGGCCATCAAGGTCTGTATAGTAATTTCCTTCAGCAGAAACAATGATTCTTGGGTCTTTTTTGAATTGACGGTTGCCTGTATAAGACATCCAGTGTGCATCAAGTTGTGCTTGTGTCAGGTTTGATTTAGCAATATGGCTCATGGCGCTCTCTCTTTAAAAGTAGAAGTCTATAAACAGAGAATGCCGAGCGGGGAAGGTTTATTAAATTTGATGTTATTTAATTTTAGATTAGCATTTAGTTAACTAAAGGGGTATCTAAAAAGTCTTAACTAAAAGGCGTAGGAAAAGTTAATCGGATGTCTTCTCTTTAAACTCGCAAAGATCTTCAATTATGCAGGCATTGCATTTAGGTTTTCGTGCGACACAAATGTAGCGACCATGAAGAATCATCCAATGATGAGCATCTAATAGGAATTCTTTGGGAACAAATTTCAGTAGTTTCATTTCAACTTCTAATACGTTCTTCCCCGGCGCAACTTTAGTACGATTTCCAAAACGGAATATATGGGTATCAACCGCCATGGCAACTTGGCGAAAAGCCGTATTGAGTACAACATTCGCTGTTTTACGTCCCACACCAGGAAGTGCTTCTAAAGCTTCACGAGTGTCAGGAACAATACTATTGTGCTGTTCCATGAGAATTTTACAGGTCTTGATTGCATTTTCGGCCTTGGCATTAAAAAGTCCAATGGTCTTGATGTAGCTTTTTAATCCGTCGACGCCTAAGGCGAACATAGATTCAGGTGTATTGGCAACAGGAAATAGTTTACGAGTGGCTTTGTTGACACTGACATCGGTAGCTTGTGCAGAAAATAAAACAGCAATCAATAATTCAAAAGGCGAACTATATTCGAGCTCGGTCACGGGGTTTGGGTTGTCAGCTCGTAAGCGAGAAAAAATCTCGTAGCGCTTTTCTTTATTCAAGGTGAGGTGCCTTTTGTTCTTAATAAGTTATTTACTAAAATTAGCATTTTTAACTCACTTGCCCAGTAACACGAACGCGTTTAGATGCACTTGGGCCATCTTTTTCTTTTTGAACGGCAATGCGCTTTTTCTCACGTTCATCTAAGTAGTTCTTGAATGCAATCAACAAACCTAAACCAATAAAAGCGCCTGGAGGAAGAACAACAAACAGCACATTTGGGTAATTGTCAAAAACCACCCATTTCCAGTTGATTGCCATATCACCAAATAGTAACTGCATGTCAGCAAATAAGGTTCCCTGACCAATCAGCTCACGCATAGCGCCTAGTGCAACCAAGATAACTCCAAAGCCTAGTGCCATCATAAAACCGTCTAACGCAGAAGGAAGTACAGGGTTACGGCTAGCAAAGGCATCAGCGCGACCAAGAATAGCGCAGTTCGTTACTATTAGAGGAATAAAGATCCCTAAAATCTGATAAAGCTCATATGTGTAAGCTTGCATGATCAACTCAATGCAGGTCGTAAATGAGGCGATAATCATCACAAAAGCAGGTAGACGAACAGCGTCGGCAACATAGTTTCGGATTAAAGAAACAGCGATATTAGAACCTACCAAAACTACCATGGTCGCTAAGCCTAAGCCTAATGCGTTTACTACTGTACTGGTGACGGCCAGCATTGGGCACAAGCCAAGTAATTGAACCAATGCGGGATTGTTTTTCCAAATGCCGTTATAAATGATTTCAGCGTAGTTGGCGCTTGGTGTATTTGCGTCAACTGCTTCAGTAACATCTGTATCGACTACATTTGTATTGGAACTGGTTGTCATGAAGTTATCCTAACGCGCTAACAGCGCATTTTTGTTTTGTTCAAAATAAATTAGCGTATTTTTTACAGCACGAACAACAGCGCGAGGTGTGATTGTTGCTCCAGTAAATTGATCAAAGTCGCCACCGTCTTTTTTAACGGCCCAACCTTTTAATGCTGTATTCGTTAATGACTTATTTTCAAAGCTTAAAATCCATGGGGATTTTTTAAGGTCGACTTTGTCTCCAAGCCCAGGTGTTTCTTTATGGCTAATGACACGGCTACCAGTCACAACGCCATCTTTATTAATAGCGATTAACATGTCTAAATTGCCGTTGTAGCCGCGGGGTGCGATGGTTTCAAAGATGAAGCCAGTTACTTCGCCATTTAATCGAGCTATGTGCACCTTGATTTTTTCTTCCGAACCTAACAATGGATTTGCCGTAAGCAGTGCCGTATCTGTAGTTAAATCATTGTCGTATAGGTTGTTTGGCAAAATTTCGTTAAATGCTGAAATTTGTGCTTCTAGAATATTGTCCTCAATCGTGTCTTGAGTCAGCTGATTAGTAATCGCAATAAGACCCGCTGTTAAGATAGCGAAAATACCCAAGCCAAGGCTGTTACGACGAATCGAATTAAATAACTCCATTAGTTATCCTCCCCAATAGTTAGCCCTTTTTTGGCCTTTTTATGGCCATAAGTACGAGGTTGAGTGTAGTAATCAATTAATGGCGCTGCAAAATTCATTAATAACACGGCGAAAGCAACCCCATCTGGATAGCCTCCCCAAGAACGAATAATATAAATCAAAATACCAATACCAGAGCCATAAATCAGTTTGCCTCGATTACTTGTGCAAGAAGACACTGGATCGGTAGCAATAAAGAAAGCGCCAAACATGGCAGCACCAGTTGTTAGGTGAAATAGTGGTGTCGCTGAATTACTGCTGTCCAATAGGTAGAATACACCAGACATAACTAATAGTGCGCCTAGCAAGGCTACAGGCGTGTGCCAAGTAATAATGCGTAACCAAAGTAAACCCAATCCGCCCACTAAGTAGGCCATGTTTACCCATAGCCAGCTATTCAAACTGGCGACTTGTAGTGCTTCCACTGTTTTGAAGGCCGCAGCACTATCTAATAAATCTTTATTCTTAAAGCCGTCTAATGGTGTTGCCATCGTATAGCCATCAATAGTAGGAAGTGTCTGAAAAATTGCTTGTAAACTTTGGAAGAAAGATAAGCTTTCACCAGAACTTACAATAGATTCAACGCCAACCCATTGGCTCATTGGCACAGGAAAAGACACCAAAACAATGGCATAACCTACCATGGCAGGGTTGAATGGATTGTTCCCTAAACCGCCATATAATTGCTTCGCAAAAATAATGGCAAAACTGACAGCGGTTACTGTTACCCACCAAGGTACTGAAGGCGGAAGGGCGATACCGAGTAACACAGCGGTTAACAAGGCGCTGTAGTCTTTCAAGAAGAACATCACAGAACGGCGTCGAATAGACAAAATAGCAGCTTCGCATACTAAGGCTGCAATTCCGGCAATCATTAAGTTAATCAGGGTTCCCCAACCAAACAACCACGTCTGTATAACAATGCCAGGAATGGTTGCCAAAATAACCATCTGCATCACCCAAGAAGTGCGATGACCTCCACGTTGAGTGTGCGGGGATGAAATCCTCAATAATGCCATTTAATGATTCTCTTGCTTGTCTTTTGACTGAATAAGTTGCGCTAACAAGGTTTCTGCGTCTTGTTGCTTTATACGTGTTGCGTCGATTTCTTGTTGAATACTGTCTGCTTCTTCTGGAGTGCTTTCTAGTCGTTTTGCTAGCTTGTTTATTTGTGCTTTCGCCAATGCGGAAGCGATTTTCTGTTTTTTAATTTGAGCTGCCAAATCTGCTTGAATGTCAGCGTTTTCAGTTGCTTTTTCAGTTGTTTTTGAAAGTGCCTGAGTTTCAATGTTTGCTTTTAATTGTGCCTCAGGAGATGGTTGAGATTCTAAATTTTCCAATTTTGCTTGAGCTTCTATTAATTTAGCAGGCCATTCAGAAGCGATAATTTCAGCTTCGTCTTTACCTTGCTCTTTCAATAAAAGGATATTCTTCTCAGCTTTTTTGATACCAGCTTTGGCAATGGCTAGATCTATCTTATGCTTTTTATCCGCATCTGCATTTATTGGTGCAGCAGCTTTTTCTGTGTTTTCTTTGCTTTGAGGCTGTAATTGAAGAGCATCAGGGTTGGCTAACGCTTTTTCCAAATCATCAGCACGTTGTTGGGCTTCTTTTAATTGCTGGCGAATCGCGTCAACTTCTGGCGCTTGAATCTCTTCTGCTTTTTTCAATGCTTTTTCGACTTTCTTAACTGATGCTTTCGCAATAGCTGTATCGATTTTTAACTTTTTCAATTCATCAGTTATTACTGCTTTAGGCTCTGCTGTGTGATTAGAAGGAGTCGCTTCAGAAGGTGCGGCACTTAATTTTTCAACGGCTGTTTTCGCTGCTATTAGATCTGTTTCGAAAGCGGCAATCTTATCTTTGGTTTCTTGATCGTCTGGCGTTTCTTCTAATTGCTTAGTAAGCTTTTTGATCTTCACACCAATTAACGCAACATCTACTTTTGCCTTTTTCAATTCGTTACTTATTGGTGTTTTTTGAATCGCTGTTACTGGTGCTGAAATAGAAGTGCTGGTCAGTTTTTCAACCATTGCTTTTGCTGCAATTAAGTCTATTTCAAGGGATGAAATTTTGTCTTTAATTTCCTGATTATCTGGCGTCTCGTCTAACTGCTTAGTAAGTTTTTTGATTTTCACGCCAACCAGTGCAACATCAACTTTTGCTTTTTTCAGCTCATCGCTCACAGGTGCTTTTGCTACTGCAGTTGAAGTTTCTGTAACAGCAGTAGGGGCAGTGTTTGCAACAGGAATTTTACTGAACTCTTTTTCTAATGAAGCAAGTTTTGTTTCTTGTTCAGTTACTTGTAATTGTAGTGAACTTATTTCTTCTAAATGTTCTGCTTCTTGTGCAGTGAGAAGCTCTTTCTGACGCTTCTTAAGTTTCGTCTTAGCAATTGCTATGTCGATTTTTAGTTTCTTAGCTTCATCGCTAATTGGCGCTGCCGTAGGTTGAGTCGTAACAGGTGGTGTTGCTCCTGTTGATGGTGCAGTTTTCGCTGAAGCTGTTTTTGCCGCAGACGCTTGTTGACGTGCAATGCGTTTTGCTTCTTTCTCTGCTGCTTCTGCATCTTGGCGTGCTTTACGTGCTTCAAAGCGTTGTTTTGCTAAATCAGATTTCACGTTGGCTTCACGTGTCTCACGAATGCTACTTTTGGTATGACGGTAATATTGCACCAGAGGAATGCTGCTTGGGCAAACATAAGAGCAAGCACCACATTCAATACAATCGAATAAATTGTAATGCTCAGCTTTATCGAGTTCTTGGCTTTTACTGAACCAAAGTAATTGTTGTGGTAACAAGCTCGCAGGACAAGCTTGTTCACACATGCCACAACGTATGCAGGCTTGTTCTGGTGCTGGTGTTGGTAATTCTTTTTTTGTCGCTGCTAAAATACAGTTACTGGTTTTGACAATAGGTACAGCGGCAGAATCTAAAGTGTAACCCATCATTGGGCCACCCATAATTAAGCGATGCAATTTCTTTTCTTGAGAGTCTGCATAGTCTAATAAATGCGTTACTGGCGTACCGAGTAATACTTCCACATTTTGTGGAGATTTCAGCGCATCACCTGTTAACGTAGTAATGCGAGATATCAGCGGTTTGCCTAATAAAATCGCGTCATGAACGGCGACGCAGGTGCCAACATTTTGGCATAAAATGCCAATGTCGGCAGGATATTGTCCGCTTGGAACTTCTTTTCCAGTGATCAACTGAATTAGTTGTTTTTCACCGCCAGAAGGATATTTAGTTGGCACAACGGCGACTTGAATCTGGCTGCCACGCTCATTTAATAAGGTATTAAGTGCAGCGATGGCGATTGGCTTATTATCTTCAATGCCAATTACAACGTTTTCTGCGTTAACCAGGTGTTGAAAAATTTCGATACCTTTTACTAATTCAAGGGTTTTTTCTCGAATCAGAATGTCATCGGCAGTGATGTAAGGTTCACATTCAGCCGCGTTGATAATGAAATGCGTCAACGGGCTTTTTGTTGCACCTTGTAGCTTAACCTGAGTTGGGAAGCCTGCACCGCCCATCCCGACAATACCCATTTTAGCGAGGTGCGCCAAAACATCTTCTGGTGCGTCAGTTTGCCACGTGTTTAATGGATTGAGTGTCGTCCATTCTTCTTTTCCATCGGGAGATAGGACAATACAAAGATCGCTTAATCCTGATGGGTGAGCAATAAAACGCTCTTCAATAGCGGTAATAGTTCCAGATGTTGGTGCGTGTAAGTAGCTGCTTAAAAAACCATTATTAATGGCTATGATTTCGCCTTTTAATACACGGTCGCCGACCTTAGAAATAGAACGAGAGCTTTGGCCTATGTGTTGACCCAACGGCAAAATAAGTTCGCTAGGTAAACTTGGTCGACCTAAAGGAAGCTGTAAAGATTGAGCTTTGTTCTGAGCAGGGTGAATACCACCATGAAACGAAAATACTTGAGGTGCTTGCATTAGTGAGACACCTCTGTTTGACGGTCAGTCGCAATAATATTGATTGAGCTAGCAGCGATACCTTGAGGTTTATCCCAAGACCAAGTTTTCGCTGTCACGCCTACTTCTACCATATCGATACAATCTACAGGACAAGGTTCTACACATAAATCGCACCCGGTACACTCATCAGCTATGACAGTGTGCATTTGTTTAGCGGCACCTAAAATGGCATCTACTGGGCAGGCTTGAATACATTTAGTACAACCGATGCACTCGTCTTCACGAATAACGGCCACCTTGATAGCTGTTTCTGTTCCGTGGTCACCATCTAATGGAATGGCTTCTACATCTAATAAATCAGCTAAAGCTTGAATCGTCGCTTGTCCACCCGGTGGGCAATGGTTAATGGCTTCACCATTAGCAATGGCTTCTGCATAAGGACGGCAGCCTGGATGACCACATTGGCCGCATTGTGTTTGCGGCAAAATTGCATCGATTTGTTCAACAATAGGGTCGCCTTCTACATGGAATCGCACATTGGCGTAACCCAGAATGGCACCGAAAATAAGCGCGAGTAAGAGTAAAATGCCGATAGCGAGTAATACGGTAAACATGCTCGCTCCTAAATCTGTACAAGGGCGGTAAAGCCCATGAAAGCAAGCGCCATCAATCCTGCCGTGATCATACCGATCGCAGAACCTTTGAATACCGTAGGAACATCAGCCACATTAATACGTTCACGCATGGCAGAGAAAAGAATCAGTACGAATGAAAAGCCAACAGCCGCGCCAAAACCATACAAGATAGATTCGACAAAACCGTTTTGCTTACTGATATTTTGTAATGCTACTCCTAGCACCGCACAGTTTGTGGTGATCAAGGGTAAGAAAATCCCCAAAACGCGATACAAAAGTGGACTGGTTTTACGTACCACCATCTCAGTGAACTGAACAACAACAGCGATCACTAAAATAAAAGAAATGGTTTGTAGATACTCAAGGCCAAATGGCTGGAGAATATAGGTAAACGTGAGGTAACTACACAGGCTAGATAAGGTCAATACGAAGGTAGTGGCCATCGCCATACCAATAGAAGTTTCTAGTTTTCCAGACACGCCCATAAAAGGGCAAAGTCCTAAAAACTGAACCAATACAAAATTATTAACCAGTATGGTACTAACCAATATCAATAGATATTCAGTCATCTCAAGTCCAAAAAAATTATCAAGTAAATTAACGGGTAAATGTGTTGGTGTTAGAGACACGTACGTTAACGTATCGTGGGTGTAACTATACCAATCTGCTTATAACTAACAAGACTAAAGCCTTGTTGAATGTAGTCCGATTTAGTATATACATAATAGGCTATGATTATATAAGCTAAGATTATGGATTACGGTCTATACTGTCGATTTACTTATTAAGAATCTTTCTCATTTAGAGGTTTATCATCTAAAATGTAGTCGGCTTTGATTTTATAGTTAATTTGAATCTATAGTTGGTGTGGATTTTAGCTAGGTTTGGATTTTTTATCCCAACCTAGCTAAAAAGAACATATACATTCATGGTGCGTTTTTACATCACACGTTGGCCAGGTTTTGCTCCATTGTGTGGTTCTAAAAGGTAAATTTCTTCACCGCCAGGTCCTGCTGCTAATACCATGCCTTCCGACATACCAAACTTCATTTTACGAGGTGCAAGATTAGCAACCATCACGGTTAGCTTACCTTCTAAATCTTCTGGTTTATAAGCAGATTTAATACCTGAGAAAACAACACGAGTTTCACCACCAATATCTAATGTTAGTTTTAGCAGTTTATTGGCTTTCTCTACATGTTCAGCTTTGGTGATTAAGGCAATGCGAAGGTCGACCTTCGCGAAATCATCAAAGCTAATTTCTGCTTCGATTGGCTCTTTCGTTAACTCTGTTTCTACCGTGTCTAGTTGAGAAGCAGGTTTAGCTGCTTCTTGTGCTGCTGCCTCGGCTTCCGCTTCTTCTTTACCTTCAGCAATAATGGCATCGATTTGTTTTTGATCAACACGGCCCATTAATGGCTTGAAGGTATTCACGGATTTACCGAACAACAATTCGCTGCGGTTATCCCATGTTAATTCTTTACCAAGAAAGCTTTCTGCGTCAGCCACTAGGTTTGGCATAACAGGTTTTAAGTAAGTCGCCAGAATGCTGAACAAGTTCAACGCAACAGTGCAGACTTCTTGAACCTTCGGAAGCGTTGCTTCATCTTTCGCCAAAACCCAAGGGGCTTGGTCAGCAATATAAGTATTGGCGACATCAGCAAGGCGCATAATTTCACGAATCGCTTTGCCGTATTCACGACCTTCAAAATGCTCGGCAATTACGTCGCCTGCATCAATAAAAGATTGAATCATCTCAGCTTCGCTGACGTCAGTTGCTAACTGGTTATCAAATTTCTTACCAATAAAGCTGGCCGTACGGCTGGCGATGTTAACCACTTTACCAACTACGTCAGAATTCACACGTTGTTGGAAGTCTTGGAGGTTTAAATCAATATCATCAACACTTGAGTTCAATTTCGCCGCAAAGTAGTAACGCAAGTATTGAGGGTCTAAATGGTTCAAGTAAGTGCGAGCTTTAATAAAAGTACCGCGAGACTTAGACATCTTCTTACCATCAACCGTCACATAACCATGAGCGTTCACCTTAGTTGGTGTACGGTAGCCAGCGCAATCTAACATGGCAGGCCAGAACAAAGCGTGGAAGTTGATAATGTCTTTACCGATAAAGTGGTAAAGCTCTGCATCGGAATCTTTGCCCCAGTAATCGTCGAAGTTCAAACCTTCTGTACGATCACATAGGTTTTTGAAGCTCGCCATGTAACCAATAGGGGCGTCTAGCCAAACGTAGAAGTATTTACCCGGAGCGTCTGGGATTTCAAAACCGAAGTAAGGTGCATCACGGCTGATATCCCATTCTTGTAAACCAGAGTCTAACCATTCCGCTAGCTTGTTCGCCACTTGATCTTGCAAGGTGCCGCTTCGAGTCCATTTCGCCAAGAACTCTTGGAAGTCTGGAAGCTTAAAGAAGTAATGCTCAGATTCTTTCTCGATTGGCGTCGCGTCAGAATAAACAGAACGTGGGTTAATCATTTCCATTGGCGAATACGTTGCAGAACAGACTTCACAGTTGTCGCCGTACTGGTCTTCTGTTTTACATTTTGGACAAGTACCCTTGATGAAACGATCCGCAAGAAACATTTCTTTTTCAGGGTCAAACGCTTGCTTAATAGAACGAACAGAAATTTTGCCGTTATCGCGCAATGCTTTGTAGATACTCGTGGAAAACTCACGGTTTTCTTCTGAATGAGTAGAGTGGTAATTATCGTAACCAATCAAGAAATCGTTAAAATCCGTCATGTGTTCTTGGCGAACGCCGTCGATCAGCTCTTCTGATGTAATGCCGTTTTGCGCAGCTTTAATCATAATGGCTGTACCATGGGCATCGTCAGCACAAACTGCAGTACAAAGGTGGCCACGCATTTTTTGAAAACGTACCCAGATATCCGTTTGGATGTGCTCCAGCATGTGGCCTAAGTGAATAGAACCATTAGCATAAGGAAGAGCGCTGGTGACTAATATTTTGCGTTGCGTTTGTGCCATTTTAAATAAGCCTGCAGAATGTAAAAAAGATCGAATATTCTATCAAAAAATAAGGTGGGGTGACGAGCACCCAAAAAAACCTAAATAGGGATAGCATTTAGAGTGCGTAATTATAAGACCACGACTCTAGTGTGCAAGGGCTAGACTTGCTTTTCCGTGAATTGCCCCCACACTTGGCACATAAACTGAATTTATTTTGGCTATTTTGCATCTCGGCGCTCTTTTCATTCATGCCAGTGTTCAAAATACCCACTCATTAGGAGTGCTCCATGTTAAACGACAGCCAAGAATCTCTAGCCTTATTGGCAAGATTAGAAAACCTTACTGATGAAAACTGCGATCAAGCTTATGGTGCAGTTTGGAAAATAATGGAAGATGCAAAACGTATCCATCTGACACTTAGCTTGGGTTACCCAGCCGATAAAGAGCAAGCGTCCTTAGAATCGCGCATTAAAGACATTTTGAAGGACAGTCCTTTTAGTGGACGAGAGCTAGTATTAGACATAGAGCACGATGTACAAAGCCACGCGACCCAAGGCAACATCGCAGGGCTCAAAGGTGTGAAAAACATTATTGCGGTTGCATCAGGTAAAGGCGGTGTGGGTAAATCCACCACCACGGTTAACCTTGCTTTGGCGATGGCAAAAGAGGGCGCTCGTGTTGGTATTCTAGACGCCGACATCTACGGCCCAAGCCAAGGCATGATGCTTGGCTTTGCAGACGGAACACGACCAGAAGTACGAGAAGATAAATTCTTTGTGCCTCCAAGTGCCTTTGGTGTGCAAGTGATGTCGATGGCCTTCTTAACCACCAAAGACACCCCCGTCGCATGGCGTGGGCCTATGGTGACAGGCGCTTTGATGCAAATCTTAACCCAAACCGATTGGGATAACTTAGATTACTTATTTATCGACATGCCACCGGGCACGGGTGATATTCAGCTTACTTTGGCGCAAAAAGTACCTGTAGCTGGTTCGGTTATTGTCACCACGCCGCAAGACATCGCTTTATTGGATGCTCGTCGCGGTATTGAAATGTTCAACAAGATGAAAATCCCAGTGCTTGGGGTCGTTGAAAATATGTCAACGCACATTTGTTCAAACTGTGGGCATCATGAAGCTATCTTCGGTGATAAAGGCGGCGTAAGCCTTGCCAAAGAATATAACGTTGAAGTATTAGGTAAATTACCATTGAGCCTAGCCATTCGAGAGCAAAGTGATATAGGTAGCCCCATTGTTGTGAATGCACCAGAAAGTGATGTGGCTGGTATTTATCAGTCGATTGCTCGTAAGCTTGGTGCTACTCTAGCGTCTCAACGAGACACTCAATTTGCCATGCCGACCATCGGCATGAGTGATGACTAAGGAAAAACAATGCGTTTGTGTGACCGAGATATAATCAAAGCCCTAGACGACGGTTCTATTTCTATAGAGCCTCGCCCTGATAACAGTGTAATCAGTGGTGTGTCGGTAGATTTACAATTGGGAAATTCATTTCGCGTCTTTCAAGGTCACCCAGCGCCGTATCTTGATTTAAGCAGTTCAAAAGAAGACCTAAATAAAGTCATTGAATCTGTCATGAGTGATGAGATTTTAGTAGAAGATGGCAAGCCGTTCTTCATTCATCCGGGTGAATTGGTACTTGGTGTCACGAAAGAATCGGTGACTATTCCTGATTACCTCGTTGGCTGGTTAGATGGTCGTTCGTCTTTGGCTCGTCTTGGTTTAATGGTTCACTTTACAGCACACCGAATTGACCCCGGTTGGAGTGGTGGTATCGTTTTAGAATTCCTTAACGGCGGTAAACTACCCATTGCCTTAAGCCCAGGAATGACGATAGGCGCGATTAACTTTGAAACCATGTCGGGTTCAGCGGAACGTCCTTATAATAAGCGGATTGATGCTAAATATAAGGAACAGACTTCGGCGGTGGCAAGTCGGATTTCGGGTGATAAATCGTAGGTTTTATTTTAGACAATTAAGGAAGAGGCTTAGGTCTCTTTTTTTGTGTTCCATTCGAACACTTTGTATTCCCAACCTTTCTTTTGTTTCATTCAAACACTTTGTATTCATAAGCAATTTCTAAACGTATGGTAATAGAATAGATAAACTCATTGAACAACTTTATACCTAATAAACCATCGGAATCAGAATAATATTAAGTTTAAACTACTCTTACTAGCATAAGGGCTCTATTTTATAGATTATTAGCCGTACTTCCCCAATCGCTTATGGAATGCTATACGAAGTCTAATGAAAATCGAGCGGGTAATAATATGGAAACGACGAGATACAAGAATGTTGCCAAAGCTTTGTTCTTCTAAAGAGCTAGTATTAATGACTGAACATGTAGAGCCTTCGACTTATTCTTATGGATATTCTTGACGTTGAGCTTAAAGCCTGAGGTCAGATGATAAATAGACCCCATTCATCTGAAAAGGGCGTTAAAGGTAATGAAGTCCAAGTTGTCTTTAATATCTTAAAGAAAATGAAGTACATCGTTTCGACTTATTCGCGGGTTCCTTAGCTGGGGTCTAATGTCGCTTTTACTCTTGGAATGAGTTACCTGTTTTCATCAAGGTATATCCGTAGCTCTTTGAGCGTTTCTAGGGTAGTGGCTATTTTTTGCAAATCAAAGTGCTCGGCAATGTCCGTTATATAGTCCTCTAGCTTCTCAATAGACTCGCCTCTAAAGGCTCGGCCTTTATCCGTCAACCAAACACATTTGCTGCGACCATCTTTAGGGTTAGGTAGCATTTCAATCAAGCCATGTTTCTCTAAACCACTTAAGGTGTGGGTCATAGTGGTTTTTGGCACCTGAAAAGCTTTGCTGATTTCCAGTGGGGTGCGTCCATCGTGTACCCGAATTAAATGATTCAATACCGCAAAATGAGGCTGTAAGAAACCATTAGGGAGTTTTTCCTCAAGAGAGGCTCGGCTCAATTGCTGGATGATGGCTATCTCATTAAACAGCTCAAAATATGTCGAAGGGTTATTTTTATCCATTAATTATCTTTGCCTCTAACGGCCATCTAGGAGTGCGAGAAATGCTGGGACCAAAGCCAAGTCTTGCAAACATTTGTACGGTATGCCCAGGTTGGGCTAAGAGACTGTGCGCCTTATTATAATGTTCGCTCATTTCTGGGTACTCTTGTAGCACCTGAGAAATAGGGTGCAAAGATAAGCCAAGCCCAGTGGTCTGTAAATTCAAACGCAACCAACGCCGACCTGCATCAATTTGATCAACACGTGAATTTCCAGCGGTAATAATTGTACAGTAGGCCTGAGTTGCTTTCAGCATTTTCTGATATATTTCCCTCCCTTCTTTATAACCACTTGATGTTTTATCTAACTGAGACTCACGCGTCATAATACCGGCTATTTTCAAAGACTCCATTAATGGCCCACCGAGATCAATGCCGTCTGGGTTGGCATTAATCTCTGCTTTGCCAATGCGCATTAAATCGACACTCTCCTTCCAAGTACGCTCTGTATTGGCCTCAACTAGCCATGCATCCCAGCTTAACTGTTGTAGAGTAGCGACTTGTTTAGGCTCGATAATAACATTAGCGAAACCATTCAGTTTTTGCACAAGCTCATTTGCGACTAGTTTATCGGTGAAGGGTTCCTTACAAGAGCGACGTTTCATTACATTGTAAAACAGCGGGTCAGCATTAGCCCCTTGAATAAAAGTGGCCACAGCTACTGGACCATTTTCTCCTTCTGGGAACAATTGGTAACTGACTCTCTGGTTTACATGAGTCGCCGCGATAGACAGTAGCTCCAGAAAACAGCCCATACCAATGGTCAATTGTCGCGAAAAAGGATCAGTGTGACGCAAGTCTTTTTCTTTATCGCGATAAATAGTTATTTGATTTGGGGTAGACAGATCGACTTGCCAAGGTTGTCGATTGTGTGGGTTGGGTGCCAGTAAGGCGTAAGAAAGAGCCCATTTTCGAACATCTTGATAATTACCAGCATTATCCCAAGGTGCCAATGCTTCTTCTGGAGTGCGGGTGCTCAAAAATGTTCCCATTCCTGCTGCTGCCACCACCGTGCCACCACCGAGTATCTTTAAAAAGTTTCTTCTGCTTGAGATCATTATTGTTTCTCCTAAATATAGTGCGATTTCGAATCAATATAGTACGACATGGTTCTATTTGCAACCATTATTCTTCTGTATTCGAACGAAAATCGGATAACAACGCTGAAGCGCCAAGTAGCGAAAATAAAGTCTTTGGATGGAATGTAAAACTCTCCCCCTTTAACTGCTATCATCCAGTCCATTAAAATCACACAGTGTTTCCTATTTATGCGTTTGCTAAAGTCGACCGTCCACCCAAATATCGAGTCTCTCGATGATTCTTCCTTTTTACGTCTTGCTGCCCGTGGGATTATTTTAAAAGGTGAGGAGGTTTTGATGCTGTATACGCAGCGTTACGATGATTACACCTTACCAGGCGGTGGTATTGATGACGGTGAAAATCAAGTTGAAGGGTTAATCCGTGAGTTAGCGGAAGAAACGGGGGCTCAGAACATTCGAAATGTTGAGGCATTCGGTTTGTATGAAGAGTATCGTCCTTCGTACAAGGGGGATTTCAATATCATGCAGATGAGGTCTTATTGCTACACTTGTGAGATTGATGATGAGTTAGGCGAGACCCGCTTAGAAGATTATGAAGTCAAAAACGGTATGAAGGCGGTATGGATTAATGTCCATGAAGCAATTAAGCATAATCTAGATACGATTAAGAATAGCGAGAAAAAAGGGATGTCGATTGAGCGAGAAACCTTCTTGCTATCATTGATTAGAGATGAGTTATTAGAAACATCAAAATAGCTAAAAAAATGATTTCTTTAAATTAAATAAAAGGGCATGAAATGAGAGTAATAGGGAATTTAATCTGGTTCATATTCGGTGGAGTGATGATGGGCTTGGCTTGGTGTGTTTTTGGATTGTTAGCTTTTATCAGTATTATAGGAATTCCTTGGGGAAGAGCGTGTTTTGTTATGGCGGGTTTCTCTTTCTTTCCTTTTGGTAAAGAAGCTATTTCGAGAAGTGAATTAACCTTGTCTGAAGATGTTGGTACAGGCGCTTTAGGTTTACTCGGTAATGTCCTTTGGTTTGTTTTCGCTGGTTTTTGGTTGGCTGTTGGGCATGTGATGTCGGCGATACTTTGTTTCTTAACTATTATAGGTATTCCGTTTGCGATACAGCATTTAAAACTGGCGGGTATTTCTATTTTTCCTATTGGAAAAACCATCGTTAGCAAAGAGATCGCCGCGGAAGCTCGTGCGTCAAGTGCAAAGTCTACAGTTGAAAAGCTCAGATCGAAGTAGTTATTTATCCGATAAGACACAAAGGGAATCATAATGCTAGCATTCGCTTTGTGTCCCGTTTTTAAATTAATTAAAGCAATTGATTATTGAGCGTTGGTTTGATGTTTAATATCGAGATTCGGATTGAAAAAAACAAGGTGTTAGTGATAATATTCAAACTTGGATAAATGCAATACCGTTGTCTCTAATTTTCAGGAGATATAAGCATCAGGGAAGTTAGAGTTGCGTCATTTTATGAAATAACTCAAATATAAAGTAGGGAAGAAAATGAAAAAATTAATAGGGATATTAGCTCTTACCGGCAGCATTTCAGCAATGGCTGTTGATGGTTATAAAGACATTTATATTGATAAAGACGAAGATATTGTTGTTCATGGACTGTTCTGTGGTGACGATATAAACAAGCTGTCTCGATTCAAGCCTGCTGTTATATACACCAACACGGGTGAAATCGAAAAGGGTACATACTATTTCCGTTCTCAGTATGGTGAATACTCCCTTACATTTAATACAACCGACAGTGACTTGGTCATGGTTCGTGGATTGTTACAAGGCGGAAAGACTGCTGTAAGTGATATGAAGCAAGAATATTGCATCGTAAAGTATGGTGAAGGTTTGCCACCAGCTGTTCAGCAATACGTGACTCAAACCGTTGTAAAAGCAGGCGATTCAAGTCTTGAGCAATACGAGCTTTTAAGCGGAAAACCAGCAACTGGAAAAGGCGAATATTAAGTTAGTGCTTAATTTTTGTTAATAGGATGAGAGGTTCGACCAATCACGAGTATTGGTCAGCTTCTCATACTTAACACCCTAGTGATTTTCTGCTCTACCAAATCAAAAATATCTATCCATATTTTTATAAGCGTCTTCTTTTTCTGTATTGCGATAGAGAGTGATGTTAATTACTTAGTTATTCATCACAACTCATATCGCTTTTAATATTCTCGTTCATATTTAGTATCATTTGAAATGTCTACCTTTGCTCGTTAAAGTTCTTGCTATAACAATTTTTCTATAAAAGCGTGCTGTAAAAATGGTCAATGTTCATAATGCTTTTTATACTGCTATTAGTCATCTAGAGGAATGAATATGGAAAATCTACAGGATTTTATAGAGGGCATGCCGAAGTGCGAATTGCATGTTCACGTTGAGGGAACATTAGAACCTGAGATGAAGTTCGAGCTAGCGAAGCGCAACAATATAGAGTTGCCTTATGCCAACATTGAAGCACTCAAAAATGCTTATGATTTTGATGACCTTCCTTCTTTTTTGGCTATTTATTATGAAGGGATGAATGTGTTACTAACAGAGCAAGATTTTTTTGATTTAACTTATGCTTACCTTGTAAAAGCACATTCTCAAAATGTACTTTATACCGAGATGTTTTTTGATCCACAGGCGCATACGGCTCGTGGTGTTGGTTTTGATACTGTCATTCGCGGTATTCGTCGCGCTCAAATAGCGGCGGAAACGTCGTTAGGTATTCGTTCTCAGTTAATTATGTGCTTTCTAAGAGACTGGAGTGCGGAATTCGCGATGACGACTTTGTTGCAATCTCTGCCTTATAAAGAATGGATCATCGGTGTAGGGCTGGATTCTGATGAGCGTAATAACCCTCCTATGAAGTTTAATAAGGTGTTTCAGAGAGCACGTGAAGAGGGCTATCTTCTTACCGTTCATTGTGATGTAAATCAGCAAGGTTCGATTCAGCATATTTGGCAAGCGGTGAATGATATTGGTGCGGATCGTCTTGATCATGGTGTAAATGCGATTGAAGATAAGGCGTTATGCGAAGAGATTAAAAAGCGATCATTGGCGTTAACCATGTGTCCTATTTCTAATGCGTATGTCGTTGGCGGCACAAAAGCGGATGTGTTGGATCAAATGCTGGATCTTGGCATGCGGGTGACGGTGAACTCGGATGACCCTGCTTACTTTCCTGGCTATATGAACGAAAACCTTATTCGTTTGCAGGAAGAGGTTAACCTTGGTAAAGATAAGCTGGTGCAACTTACTAGAAATGCTTTTGAAGGGGCTTGGTTGCCG
The DNA here is from genome assembly GCF_014803385.1 of Marinomonas colpomeniae. Taxonomy (GTDB): domain Bacteria; phylum Pseudomonadota; class Gammaproteobacteria; order Pseudomonadales; family Marinomonadaceae; genus Marinomonas; species Marinomonas colpomeniae. The sequence continues at coordinate 246,790 of NZ_JACYFC010000003.1, forward strand.
CGTGCTACAAAAGACCGTTATTTGGCCGAACTTGAAGACTTTGCGGTTTAGAAAGGTATTTCATCCTATAAGTGTGTTTAGATAGATTAGAATTTTGTTTTTATTCATACAATTTTGTTGTGAGTCTGGATTGGGGTTATTGTTATGTCGTATTTTGTAGGTGCTTATGCTTCGTCTCCTAATGTTAATGGTTGGGATAAAACGCTTGAAAAAGAATATTACGATCAACTAAAAACGTTAACGAACATGAAAGGCTTGGAACATCCTTTTGTGGGTCAATTACACCCCCATGACGATGATTGGTTTCTAGAGAATATTGATCCGAATTGGAATGTGATGTTTACCTGTATTCCAGGAATTATGGACGCGATAGGCCAGAACCCCAATTTTGGTATCGCTTCTGATGATGAAAAAGGTCGATTAGAGGCATTGACCTTTATGAAGAAAGCGTGCGAAGCCGTTGCTAAGTTAAACGCGTCTTTAGGTAGACAAGCTGTTCAAGCGATTGAAATCCAAACGGCACCAAATCGTGGAGTTGCAAAGGCTTCTGCTAAATCGTTAAGCACTTCTTTGAAAGCGATGTTGTCTTGGGACTGGCAGGGGGCTCAAATTGTTATTGAGCATTGCGATGCTTTTGTTGAAGGGCAAGAGGCATCAAAAGGTTTTTTAAGTATAGAAGACGAAATTAAAGTGTTATCTGATTTAAATGTTGAGTTGAAAATGAGAGCTCAACAACCACTAGGCATTGTTATTAACTGGGGGCGTTCCGCTATTGAGGCGCGTAGTATTTCAGGCCCCATAGAACACATTCAAAAAGCGAAAGAAAGCGGTGTATTAGCGGGCATTATGTTCTCTGGTGCGTCTAGCAATGAAAGTGATTATGGCGTTTGGAACGATGCACATATGCCGCCGAGTCTTGATATGGCGGGTACTAAAGGCGAAAGCGCGTCTTTGTTGACAGAAGCAGAGATGAATCGTTGTTTGCAGCTTGCTGATGTTAAGAAGGCTTCGCTTGCTATTTTAGGCGTTAAGCTGGGGATTCGCCCACCGAGTACTTCTATACCAGATCGAGTGGCTTACAATCGTGATGCACTGGCCGTATTAGATCGCTATTTCTTGTGATTATTAGCTAAAACTCTAATGCGATATCAGGTCGACCTAGACATGCTCAGTAAAACTGGGCATGTCTTTTGCTTTGCTAACAATGTTGTCAAAGTGCTCAGAACACTCTTGTGATATACAACAAAATTGAGATGATTCTAATTTCAAATCCAACTCTAATAGGGAGATCTTAATGACCGTTAAAGTTGCTCTTATTGGGTATGGCGCCATTGCTCAAGACCTATTTTTCAAAGTGCAAGACGATCCCTATTTAACAATTAAACAGGTATTGGTCCGCCATAGGAGCTGTGAGATTGTTAAACCTTTATTGTGTTCCACAATCGAGGTTATTTCGTCGATTGATGACCTAGATGATGATATTGATTTCGTTTTGGAGTGTGCTGGTCACGAAGCGTTATGTGAATATGGTGAGGCTGTTTTGAGGCGTGGAATCGATCTTGGTGTGCTTTCTGCTGGTGCTTTGTCAGACATTAATCTTGATACAGGGTTAAGACAAGCTGCGCATCAATCTGGTTCTAAAATAATAGTTGTTCCTGGTGCAATAGGCGGAATTGACGCTATTTCATCCGTTGGGAAAACAGGTTTAACTGCTGTTCAGTATACTGGTAGAAAAGCCCCACTAAGTTGGAAAGGCACTCCAGCCGAAAATGTTTGTGATCTCGAAAACCTTAGTGAACCCTTCGAGATATATGCGGGAACAGCACGTGATGCCGCTCGGCTTTTTCCTAAAAATGCGAATGTTGTGGCAACTGTCGCGTTAGCAGGGATAGGTTTTGATGAGACGCTTGTGCGCTTGATCGCAGATCCTTTTGTTTCTCGAAATACGCACAGAATAGAAGCTCATGGTGACAATGTATCTTTTAGTTTTGAGACCTGTTCTGGAACATTACCGGATAATCCGCGTACGTCAGCTTTGACTTCACAAAGCGCCTATCGCATTTTAAAAATGCGATCCGACTCTTTCTTTTTATAGTTGCTACATCTCTATCTTTGGTAGTTTTTTGCTTGACTGAGAAAGTATTATTTCTTAATACAAACGTAGACAGAGTTTGTTGAGTCTTTGCCTTGGAATGGGTTAGGGAAGGATACTAGATGAGAGTCGACCGTTTCAAATACTGTTTTCAATAAGGCTTCAAAGCTTTCTTCTGGTGGATTCTGTGACCACATTGCGAATACGCCTTTTGGTTTCAGCTGATCCGCCATGCGAGCTAAATTCTCTGTTGTATAGAAGCCAGCATTGCTTGGATTTAGGAACTCGGTCGGGGAATGGTCGATGTCTAACAGAATCGCATCGAATTTTTTCCCTGCACTTGTTGGATCAAATCCTGTGCTTGGGTCTGTAGCAAGATCGAAAAAACTGCCAAGCACATAGCGGTTTCGTGTATCTGCATTAAGTATCTTTCCTAAAGGCACGAGTTCTTTCTGGTGCCAACTGATTACTGTGTCCAGCGCATCCACAACAAGTTGCTCTGAAATTCGCTCATCTTTTAATGCCGCAACCGCGGTATAGCCTAAACCTAACCCGCCTACTACCACACTCAAGTTATCGCCTTTCACTTGCGCTAAACCAAGGTCAGACAAAGCTTCTTCGGCTTCAACAAACATACTCGACATGAGAAATTCTTCGCCCAGTTTCACCTCATAGATTTCTCTGTCTCCAAACGCTGGTATACGTCTTTTACGAAGGGAAATTTCACCTAATGGTGAGTCTTGGCTATCGATTTCTTCGAACAATAGAGACATGCTTAGTTTGTCCTAACAGGTATGTGAGCGGTGATTATACATTGATTACAGTATCTCGCTTGTGAATTTAGGGTCGGTTGAAATACAACCAAAATCAAGGAACTCGTAATCATTTATCCTCAAAGTGAAAATAGACTGTTTTTGTGCTTCGACCTACTTATAATAGTTAGATTGGGGCATTAACATTGCCTAAAAATAAGCATTATGTATTATCCACTCAAAGATATGCTTATTCAAATGTTTTTTACTGAGATCAAAATGAAGAAAAAATTTATACTGCCATTTTTTTTACTCTTCCTTTCAGCTAAGTGCTTTTCAATACCCTTAATCCTGACGGAAGAGGAAAGGGAATTCATTAAAAATACGCCTATAGTAACAGTGGGTATGATGCCCGACTTCACTCCTTTCTCATATTACATTGAAAATGAAGTCGTTGGCTTCGAGCATGATTTACTAAATATAATTTCTCAAAAAACAGGACTTGTTTTCGAAAAAAATATTGGTAAATGGACCAATATATATAATGCTTTTAAAAACAAAGAATTGGATGTGTTAACAAGTATTTCATACAAAGAATATAGGGAGCCTTTTACCTATTTCACTAATGCTTATTACAATATTCCTATTATGATTTTTGTGAAAGATAATTTTGGTGAATATAACGGGTTAAAAAGTTTATCAGGTAAGAAGGTTGGTGTTTTAAAAGATGTTTTTTATATCAAAGAACTTGAGAAAATAGGAACCATGAATTTGGTTTTTTATGATAATTATGATGAACTAACTAAGGATTTGGTTTTTGGTAAAATTGACGCTTTAATTCAAAATTTAACCAATATAAACTACCTCATAAAAAAGAATCTTTATAATAATATAACATTGGCTAGTGAACTTTCCTTACCCAATACAAGCAGAGAAGATTTACGTTTAGGTATACAGCCAGAAAATATAATCTTGAGTTCTATCCTCGAAAAAACACTATCTTCTATATCCAAAAAAGAAATGACAGCCTTAAGTGAAAAATGGATAGGCTCAATTAAAGAGTATCCTGGTGGACATATAAACCTTACTAATGCCGAAAGAGCTTATATCAACACGAAAACAATTAAATATTGTATAAACCCAAGTGGTCTACCCTTTGAAGGGCTTAATGAAGAAGGTGAACATATTGGTATGAGTTCAGATTACTATCATCTTTTTGAACAGATGCTTTCGGCAAAATTTGAGTTGGTTGAAACAGAAAATTGGAATCAATCTATTGAATACATAAAACATAGGCAATGCGATATGCTTGCTTTAGGAATGGAGACTCCAGAAAGGAAGAAGTATTTAAATTTCACTAGTCACTATTTAGACGTTCCTTTAGTTGTTGCGACAAAAGTTAATGTTCCATTTATTAATCACATTTTAGATTTAGAAAACAAAAAGATTGGAATCATAAAAGGAGACGCTTTTGTAAAAATATTGCGTGGGAAATATCCATCTTTAGATATAATCGAAGTGGACGACATTTATGATGGACTGGATAAAGTTAAAGATGATCAGCTCTTCGCTTACATTGATACTTTAACTAGTATTGGTTATGAGTTTCAAAGTCGATATTTTGGAGAGTTAAAAATAGCAGGAAAAATTTCTGAAAATTTAGAACTGTCTATTGCGGTTCGAAATGATGATGAAGAGTTGTTGAATATTCTACAGAAATCTGTTGACAGTATTACTAGTGAACGTCACAGGAAAATATTAACAAAATGGGTTCCTATAAAATATGAAGAAAAAATAAATTATTTTTTTATATGGAAGATGATAATCTTTGTTAGCGTGTTTTTTGTTTTTATAGTGTATTGGAACAGAAAGTTAATTAAGGCAAATTCTTTATTGAAACAAGCACAGACATATATTGAGGAAAAAAATAAAGAATTAAAACAGCTTGCACTTACTGATAACCTAACAAAGTTATTCAATAGAAGAAAGCTGGAAGAGCTTATAAGAAATGAAATCGATGAAAGTCGTGGTGAAAATAAAACTTTTTGCCTTTCTATATTAGATATTGATCATTTTAAAGAAGTTAACGACAAACATGGGCATCAAAAAGGTGATAGTGTTTTAGTAGATTTTTCAAACCTTATTAAAGATAATTTAAAAACAACAGACTATATAGGACGTTATGGGGGAGAGGAGTTTATTATCATTTTTCCTGAATCGAAAATTGATGATGTCTACAAGGCAGTAGAAGAGCTTCGATTGAAAATTTCTCACTATAATTTTCATACCATAGGGAATAAAACAGCGAGCTTCGGATTAACTTTATCTCAAGAGGGAGATACTATGGAATCTTTGATTAAGAGAGCCGATAACGCTCTGTATGAAGCAAAAGAAAGCGGGCGAAATAAGGTCGTTGTTCTTTAATTCATAATGTTAAACACAAAGCCTGTATTTGATAGAGGGTAAATTATTTTGCCAAAAGTAAGTGATTCTGATGTTGCGTTAATTGAACGGCTCCATTCTTTAGTTTTTGATGATCCTAAGTCTAGGGAGATTCTGGATTCAGGTTTTAAATCTGCGTTAGCGATTTTTGAACAAACAGATTATTCACTGCCTTTTTCATCTTATAACATTCCTATTAAATATTTTCGGGATAAAATACCGGAAGATCAACAGGCGATGATTGCCTTATGTCGAGTATTTATCTTGCGGGCAGGTAGTAAGATGCCTCGTCCTGAAATTCACCGTAATAGCATTCAACGGCTTCTTTCATTTAAAGGTGAAGGTTCTATTTTTTCTGCTTCTCCCGGTGGTGTTAATATGATGTTCAATGAATATGCGATTGTGAGTCCTAATAAAGCTTCTTCACCCACTATTGAAACAAATTGGGACATAGTGCCTGAGAATACGTGGCATTTCCCTGTTGCCGGAAAAAGTGAAGACTGGTTTACCGTGACGTTTCACAGTGCGAGTGAAGCAGATATTATTGATGAATATGCGGACTAAATACGTAACAAGATTATTCTTAATAAAATTAAGGTGTTTACGAAATAAAAAAGCCATCAACGCATTAATGTGTTGATGGCTTTTTTATAGCTTAACTAGAGTTAGCTATAATTATTTAAATAGAAAAACCAAAAATTAACACGATCCCTATCAATAAATACAAGGCACGCTTTATTTTCTTAAATGGGGCAATAAGCGCCATTGAAATAAAGTAGAGTGCGAGTGCAATTTTTAATGCGCTTAAGATAGCTAAAAACGGGCTGTTGCCTAGTTGAATAAGAGAAGGGTTAGCAATCATCGCCAAGGGAATTAAATATAAGCCTACGCCTAGCATCATGGCAGTACCGGCTACTTTGAGCCAGTTCTCTTTCACCATCCCAGCAGCAATAAAGACGCTACCGCAAACCGGTGGTGTGATGGTTGATAACAGAGCGAACCAAAACACAAATAAATGAGCTTGTAGTGGTGATAAACCTAATTGTGATAAAGCGGGTCCTGCAACAGAAATACAAATTACATAAGCAGCGGTAGTAGGTACTTCCATACCAAGAATTAAACAGGCAATAGCAGTCAATAGAATGGCAGGCCAAAGCATTCCAGATGACCCTGAAATAATGAGTGATGTGATTTTCACGCCTAAACCCGTAATAGAAAGCACACCAACAACGATGGAGGCGCATAATATTATGGAGGCTATCATGGCTATTTGTTTACCAGCGTTAGTGCCAACATCTTCAATACGGTTTAAAAACTCCTGTTTATTCGATAGGCCTTTTGAATTAAAAAAGAGCAAAAGGGCCCCGCCGAGAATGGCGATACTAGCAGCAAACTGTGGCGTATAAGCAGGTCCAAACATTCCCCATAGCAGAAGTGAAAATGGCACCATGAAAAAGCTACAAGTAATTAATAAGTTTCGACGACTTGGTTGCTGGTCTTTACTGACGGCCTTTAAGTTATAACGTAGAGCGAAGGCGTCTATTCCAACCCAAACAGCCCAAAAGTATAAGATAGCAGGCAAGATCGCAGCTAACATAATGCTTTGATAAGGTATGCCCGTAAGCTCTACCATGACAAAAGCACCAGCGCCCATCAAAGGCGGCATGATTTGCCCACCGGAAGACGCGACTGCCTCGGTTGCGCCAGCTAAGGATTTTGGGTAACCAAGCTTGGTCATAGCGGGTAAAGTGATTGCACCTGTTGAGGCAACATTGGCTGAGGCTGAGCCGGAAATAGAGCCAAAAAGAGCGGAAGAAATAACAGACACCTTTGCTGCGCCACCTTTTAATCTGCCTGCAGCTGTCAGAGCTAAGTTCATAAAACCTTGACCTGCTTCTCCGGCATTGAGGACGGCGCCAAAAATAACAAAAATCGCAACTATGCTAACGGAAACGCCTGTTAACTTGCCCCAAATGCCACCTTCGGCAATAGTCAAAGTTCCTAGGAAACTGCCTATTGGTGTACCAGGATGACCAAATTCACCTGGCACATGTTGTCCAAATAAACCATAGAAAAGTGCAATGGCCGCAACCATAGGTAGGGGCCATCCAATACAGCGTCGTGCCATTTCTAAAACACAAAAAAGTAAGGTTGCGGCAATCCATAACTGATAGTTTTGGCTAATATAACCGTATTGATCTGATAGCACGTCAGCATTGTAGGCAACCCAAAAGGTTGCCGCTAAACCGAGCAGAGTAAATAAGTAACCCGTATAGCGTTGCAGAGGCGTATTGCTTAAGAAGATAAAAGCCCAAGGTAAAGCAAGTGCCATATGCAATGGACGGCTGACTAGATTAGGCACTAGACCTGAAAAAATCAGGGTTAAATGGAATATGATGCTAATGAAGCCAAAACCGGTCCAAAAATATTTACTAGGCATAGATATGGCCTGTTTAAGAAATGTGATTTGAGGAATAGAAACATAGAGTTAATGTTTTAAAAGTAGAACTCACATTTCATCAAGTAAGTTCTACTTTGTATTCAGTTACTTGTTCAGTTATTTTTTTAGTTAGCGCGACACTTATTGATGTTCAGGGCTTAATGTTACGCCTATTTCTTGGTAATACTTAGCTGCACCAGGGTGGATTTTGCCTTTAATGTTACTTAGCATTTCCGTTGATACGCCGTTCCACCATGGAGATGTGTCAGACATTAATTTCTTCTGATTCCAATAAGCTTTCGTGATGGCATAAGCTGTGTCGTCATCCATCGCCGTGCTTGTATAAGCAACAACAGGTAATGATGTTGTAGTGATTTCCGTGTCTTGTCCTGCATAGGTTCCTGCAGGGATTGTTAGTTTAGTGCGTTTTGATTGTACTATTTGCTCATCACTTAATGACAATACTTTTACGCCAGTGCCTGCAGCGGCTTCAATAACATTTGGTGCAGGGAAAGATCCAGCAGTAACAAAACCATCTATTTGGCCATTTTTCAATGCTGAAACGGCGTTAGATAGTTCTACTTTAGCAATGTCTATTTTACCTTCTAAACCAAACATCTTGATGTATTTAGCACCTTCATTGGCACCGAAAGAGCCTTTACCTAATAAGATGTTTTTGCCTTCCATTTCCCCAAAGCTATTAATGCCGCTTTTTGCTGATACAACAAAATGCATAGTTAAAGATGGGATAGGGAAAAGCGCTCGAATTTCATCAAACTTAGGGTTACTTTTGCCCTTAAACATCGCTTTACCATTCTGAGCTAAGCTCACTAAAGCTGGCGGTGTTGTAAAGACATAATTAGCGCCTCGAAAAGCCGACTCCATCACGTTTTGAACAGATCCTTGGCTTTCTTCAACGGTGACAATAATGTCACTATTTGTGTCTGTTTTTACGGCCTGTGAAATCTCTACTGCCATTTGATAATAAGATGAGCTGGTCTTAGCGGACTTATAGGTAATTTGAGTCTGTGCGAAGCTCAATTGTGTAACGGCTATGCCTAGCGCTGTACTGATCAATGCTTTATAAAGTTTCATTTAGGCTTTTCTCTTAGTTTTATTATTTGTTTTACGTGAGGGCGGCATATTATAACCAATATGTTTTGGATTAAGGAATACCAAAAAACGTTTAAGCAGAGTAGATTTGACAATTAGGAGGGTATAATAAAGTTCGAAAAGACACTTTTCGTTATCTAAGGTTCTAAAGGGTCAAAATCTCTCTTTAATGCATTTATCATTGAGTTACAGATTAGTTACTGTAGCTATCATTTTTCTTTTAAAAAGAAAAAATCAAACTAGGTTAATCAAAAAAGTGACTATATTGGAACATCAAAAAACGAACTGGTCAGTTTGTAGTAATTGCCTAGGACGAGGTAAAAAGAGTCGTCGAGTGCGTAAAAAAGTTCGTCTAGTCTATTTGAAAAAAATGGACGAGTTTGAGAAATCTGGCGGCGAAGGTGATGCTCCAATTCGTCCTCAAGGTCATCTCGAGGATTGCCCTGTTTGCAAAGGATCTGGTTTGGCAATTGCTGAACATTTACCAGTTGCTAATACGGAAGATTATCCTCATGTTGCCATTATCGGCGGAGGTATTGGTGGTGTGGCATTGGCAGTAGCCTGTTTGCATCGAGGTATCCCTTTTACACTTTACGAACGCGATAATGGCTTTGATGCTAGATCTCAAGGTTATGGGTTAACTTTGCAGCAGGCTAGCAAAGCGATTGAAGGCTTTGGTGTTTTTTCTTTAGAAAAAGGTGTGATCTCTACAAGGCATTTGGTTCATACACCAGAAGGCAAAGTGGTCGCTGAGTGGGGAATGAGAAAGTGGGTGGAATCATCTGAACACCCCACACTTGCAGACTCTCCTAAACGAACCAACGTGCATATTGCTCGTCAGTCTTTGCGCTTAGCCTTACTTGAGCAGCTAGGTGGAGAGGATACTGTGAAATGGGGCTATCAATTGGTCGATTTTAAACAGCATGAAGTCGGTCAAGGCGTTGAACTGAGTTTTATTGTTGATGGAAAAACAGCTAAGGCAAAAGCGGATCTGGTTGTTGGTGCGGATGGCATTCGCAGTGTGATACGCCAGTCTTTGATTGGTGACGATGTGACGCCTCTACGTTATCTTGGTTGTATCGTGATTTTGGGTATTTGCCCTCTAAAAGATTTAAATGGTCTTGAAAGTGACTTATTAGATTCTGCCACAGTATTTCAAACAGCTAATGGCAATGAGCGAATTTACATCATGCCTTATGATACGAATTCTGTGATGTGGCAGCTCAGTTTTCCAATGGAAGAATGTGACGCAGAAGCATTAAGTGAGCAGGGTGCCCAAGCATTAAAAGAAGAAGCGTATCGTAGAGTGCAATGGCACAGCCCTATTCCGCAGATAGTGATGGCGACAAAAGAAGGTTTAGTATCTGGTTATCCTGCTTATGATCGCACCTTGCTTGAACCTGAGTGGTTGATGGCTAATCCAAATATTACTTTGATTGGCGATGCGGCTCATCCGATGAGTCCATTTAAAGGGCAAGGCGCTAATCAAGCTTTGTTGGATGCTTTGTCATTGGCCCGAGGGATTTTTAAAGGCTGTCGTCCTCTTTCGGATAAAGAGCGTGAAGTTGGTGAAAATAGACGAAAAACATGGCAAGAAGTAGGTATCCGAGAAAGTGTTTTAAATGACTTCGAAACGGAAATGTTAGAGCGCACTGCCATTAAGGTAAAGGGCTCTGCAGATGCTGCAGAGTTTTTGCATTCAGAGGTTGTGCTTTATGAGGGTGACGAACCAAGAGGCCGTTCTCTAAAAAGAACGACATAAAGTCAATTTAATAAGGATAACCATGAATAAAGCAGCGATTGTAATTGGAGCCACTGGTTTGGTGGGGCAATCCTTGGTTAATCAACTAGCTTATGCTTCTCATATTAGTAAAATCGTTACTCTTACTCGTAGACCTACTGAGCATTCTTCTTCTAAAGTGATTAATCATGTTGTGGATTTTGATAGTTTGGAAAAATGCACTGAACTATTTGATGGAGATATTTTATTTTCATGCCTTGGGACGACACGTAAGCAAGCGGGTTCTATTGCTGCCCAGCGTGTCGTTGACCTTGATTACCAATATACAGCAGCAAAAATAGCGTCAGAAAGAGGTGTTGATCATTATTTATTGGTGTCTTCTAGCGGTGCAAATGAGCACAGTAAAAGCCCATATCTGAAGATGAAAGGGGAACTAGAAGAAAAAGTGAAGATTCTGCCTTTTAAACGCATTAGCCTTTTTCAACCTTCTTTGTTGATTGGCCAGAGAGCAGAATTTCGTTTGGCTGAAAAAGTAGGACATTGGTTAATGGCAACCCTTTGTATTCTTCCTTGTTTGCGACGTTTTCGCCCAATAACAGGAGAGCAAGTGTCCGCCAAAATGGTTTTAGAAAGCCAGCAGTCTGATCCATTAATTGCCATATTTCGTTTTGATGAATTGTTCATTGAAACTTGATGGTGATGTAAAGAAGAGTTTCATTTCGAATCGTTTTACACTCGTATTAGAGGTTTGAAATATCCACTGAGACGTTGAGTTTATTTCCATCAAGGTCACGTACATAAGCACCATAATAATCTGGATGGTAGTTTCTCGGCCCAGGTACGCCTTCGTCTGATCCACCACTTAATAACGCAGCTGCATGAAACTCATTTACCGCATTCGCATCAGGTGCATAAAACATTACTTGAGTGCCATTACCAAAGGAGGCCTTTTTCCCATTGAATGGTGTCAGAATGAATAAGGTTATTTTACCGTCAGCACCTGCGTATCCTTTTTCATGAGGGTCTGAAAAGACACACTTCATTCCAATGGTTGCTAAGACAGCATCATAAAAATTACCTGCTGCCAAAAGGTTATTAGTACCAATACACACACCTGAAAGCATCTTGTCGTCTCACGTTAATTAATTTAAATAGTCGTTATGAATGTCATTATAAGCAGATAATACAGCATACTTATTGCCCCCGACAGTCAGGGATATATTGAGGAAAGAGCTTTAATATTTTGTTTCTTAGGAAAATTTTAAACTTTATGCATGAGGCTCTTTTTTATTGATTTATATATAAAGTATAAGCCCCGCATTAATTGATTTAAGTTATCTATCATTTTAATTTATAGGCGTATCATATAGGAACAATCTCTTACTTCAAGAGAACAACCACTTAGTGAGTTGCCTGTAATTTTTAAAGAATTCAAATGTCGATTTAACTATAAACTTCTTGTTTCACTTCTATTCTTTGCCTCTATTTTTTACGCTAGTGCACAAAAAATAAACTTCACCCAGTCATGGCTCTTGTTGCAAGAAAAAAACAGTTCGACTGTTTCAGAAAAAGAAACCGTTACCTCTTCTGTTTAAGTCTTATGGCCAATTTATACGGGTGGGAAAATCACCGCGGCTCAATCCTATTCTACAGGTCGTGCTGATGAAGCGGTCGCTTAGCTTAATACGGAAACACAGGCGCGTTATAACGATTTAGCGCAATACTATTTCAGTGCTGTGTAAGGCGTTTTTGATGCATCTTCGAGTTCTTGGTCGTTGGAAATTAGCAACGACTAAAGTACATCGTTACTAATTCTAGCGACATTATCTGCTAGCTCATGAACGTTGTCTGGTTCTATTTTTTCGGATGGATTCGTAATTCCAGTGAATTTACCGCCAGGTTCAATGCTTAAATTATCACTGTAAATAGTTCCGCTTACATTACCGCAACGTAATATTTCAATATTCGTCGCATGACAAGTGCCTTCAAAATGGCCGTTAATGATTAAGTGCTCGGTGGTTATTTCTCCTAACACATTTCCAGATTCGCTAATTTTGAGGCGATTTGCTGCTTCTATTTTTCCTTCAACATAGCCATCAATCTGTAACTGATTTTCTACTTTAAGGTGCCCGTTGATTGTGCAACCTTCTGCGATGAGAGTTGTAGTTGATGACTGACTCTTGACTCTACTTTGTCCACTAAAGATTCCCATCCTATCCCTCTTATGTTTTTAAAAATTGTATCGAAATTATCCACATTCCAGTCCAGAAAATACTTTGGATCTAATGAGCGCCCAATAAACTTCACTTCATAATGAAGGTGTGGCCCAGAAGATAATCCACTGTTCCCTGAATAGGCAATTAAGTCGCCTTTTTTAACAAAATCACCTTTTTTAGCAGCAAATTTACTTAAGTGAGAATATGAGCTAGTAAATCCGTGTGTATGCATTAAGCGGAGAAAGTTTCCAGAACCTTTGTTACTAGGTCGTGTAACTTCTATCACTCCATCGGCGGGTGCATAAACAGGTGTACCTGTATTCACCGCAAAGTCTTGTCCTCGGTGCATTTTTGTTATCCCCGTTACCGGGTGTTTGCGCTTTCCATAACCTGAAGACGTTCTAGCATTTTTTACCGGTGGCCCACTTGGTATTTGAGTTAACATGGCTACGCGTATTGATGAGTGAATAGCGGCCGTATCTAAGCGAGATTCAAGTTCGTGATTATTATCGTCATCCATATCTAAAAGGCTTTCTAAATCACCTAATCTATTGGATACCTGTTGCATTCGTTCCTCTCGTTCTAATAGATCTTGTTCTAAATTAATTTTTAACGTCGTTAACGATGTAATTTCTCGACTTAGAGAGGAGGATTTGTTTTCTAATTCTAATAATTTAAGTCTTGCAAATCGCGCGTCATTGACTAAGTAATAAATGACCAAGCTTGCTACAATTATACTAAGTAAAGCCATATAGCTGATGAATTTTAAGGTATGACGTGTTTTCTTCCCAAAGCTAAAATGCTTGGTGCCATGAATCGAAGAAACTGAGAGCGTTATATTATCTTTCATCGCATTATTTTTTTGTCAACAACCTAATCCACTACTTAGATATACAATATATCATTTACCCTTGTATAGTTTTACATAATTTTACATTAGTTTTTTCGTATGCATTATAGTGCGGATTATAACTCTATCGACCTTGACGTATCCTATGCCTTGAAAGTGTTGCTAGCTCATAGCTTCAAATATTTATTATATTGTAAGCAATAATCTAGCCAGTAAATTTTGAGTGTTAATAATAAGATTAGATTTTTTGTCAAAATTTAAGGCGTTTAGCTTCTTTTTATTAATTTTCTTATTGGCATATAAAGGCTGGTATTACTCTTAGTGAAGGGATATCTATTTTGATTCTTCCTAAATCGCATTTTTAAGTATGATTATTACTATGTCTGTATCACGTAGTACGTAAGAAAACTTGTTATTATGTTATCGTAAAAGTAATAAATAATAAGTAGGGGGTGGGCTAATGAGCCAGCCTTCGAAGATTGGCATATCGCCTTATATTTGAATTGGAAAAATCAGGTCTAGATTATGCAGTTGGTACTTGTTTTTTGTACATTGATTATTGTGTTAGTTACAGTGCTTCCCTTATCTAAAAATCAGCATTGGATCGTCAGAGGGATGGACTTTCCACGTTTGCAAATTGCAATTGTCTCAGCCACTGCTTTAATTGCGCATTTTATTTTTCTCGATATTCAAATGATATCCAACTGGGTAATTATCGGTGTAACTATTGCGTGCTTGATTTGGCAGCTGTGGTGGATATTGCCTTATACATGCATATGGCCAAAAGAGGTTAGAGCGGCTCGAGATACTAGTCCTGAGAAGCAACTTAGTATTCTTACATCGAATGTATTAACTCCTAATCGTAATGCTGATAGCTTGATTAAGTTAGTTAAAAAGCACAAACCTGATGTTTTGGTAACATTAGAATCTGACCAATGGTGGGAAGATAAGCTTATTGTGTTGGAAGAAACCATGCCCTACAGTATTAAATGTCCTCTTTCTAACTTGTATGGAATGCATGTCTTTTCAAAATTACCGCTAGAAAATCAAGAAATTTCCTATCTTGTTGAAAAAGATGTTCCATCGATACACGCATCTTTGATATTAAGAACGGGAGACAAGGTTCGTGTGCACTTTATTCACCCAGCGCCACCAAGTCCTACAGAAAATGAAGAATCAGCGGAGCGGGATGCTGAGTTAATGATTGTGGCTCGAAGTGTTGTTGATAGCGATCAACCGGTCATAGTAACAGGTGACCTTAATGACGTTGCTTGGTCTACAACAACTCGCCTATTTCATAAAATTAGTGGTTTGTTAGATCCACGCGTAGGTCGTGGCATGTACAACACTTTTCATGCAAAGTACTTTTTTTTGCGTTGGCCTTTAGATCATTTATTCCATAGCCAGCATTTTACTCTGCAATCACTTCAGCGTTTACCTTCGATTGGCTCCGACCATTTTGCTCTATTAACTCGATTAGTGTTTTCTCCGGAGGAGGGCTCTGATCAAAAAGGATTAACGTCGGATGCCTTTGATTATGATAGGTCAAAAGAAATGACTGAGAAAAAAGGTGTAAGCAAAAGCGAAGTGCCATGTCCTGGTGAGTAATAGGATCAACTGATTACAACACTTAATTACCTAAGGTTATAAATCGATATCATGACGAGAAAAATATTAAGTTTAAAAGGAAAAAGACCATCAGACTCTACTGCGGTAGATGAAGTGGCTGAGGATTTATACCCTAATGATCCTAAAAAACGTTTTTTAAATGGTGTGGCGATACATCCTGCACCTTGTATTCGTTTGGAGTCTGGATCTAAGCAGTATTCGATGCGCGCAATGGATCTCGTTTCACCAATTGGAATGGGCCAGCGAGGTCTAATCGTAGCACCCCCAGGTTCCGGTAAAACAACAATGTTAAAGCATATTTGTCAGGCAGTAGGGGAAGCGTATCCGGAGATAAAGCTATATGCCTTACTCATTGATGAACGACCAGAAGAGGTGACCGACTTTAAACGCGGTGTGCCAGCTGATGTGCATGCCTCTTCTTCCGATGAAAGCTATGCAGAACATGTAAAAGTTGCGGATAACTTGTTAGATATTGCCTGTAAGGAAGCCGGAGAAGGGCACGATGTAATGATTGTTATTGATTCTCTTACAAGGCTTTCACGAGTTTACAATGCTGGACAAAAGAGTAGCGGGCGCACAATGACTGGTGGGATTGATGCTAGAGCCTTAGAAATACCTCGAAAACTATTTGGTGCGGCTAGAAATATTGAAAATGGTGGCTCCCTTACTATTTTGGCCACTATATTAGTCGATACAGGTAGTCGAATGGATCAGGTGATCTTTGAAGAGTTCAAAGGTACGGGTAATATGGAAATCGTTTTATCGAGAGAAGTTGCAAGCCATCGAATCTTCCCTGCATTGGATATTGCTAAAAGCAGTACGCGTCGTGAAGAGTTGCTTATTGATGCTAAAGACATTGAGAAAGTTAGATCACTTCGACGATCATTAACACACCTTAAACCAGTAGAAGGCACAAAGAAGCTGGTCGAGCTGTTAGAAGAATTCCCTACTAATGCAGAGTTATTGAAAGGTTTCTCGCCAGAATAAAGGTAGAGTCGAAGATTGACTAAAGAGATCGGAATGTTTGAACTCGACCTCTTTAGTCTTAGCTTTTATAACTTTAAGACACTTTTTTACCTGAATCTTTAGTAGATTCTTTGCCTTTAAATTTTATTGTATTTTTAGGCTTAGAAGCGCTTCTAGGTTTTGAGGGTCCTTTACGTTCAGGAGCTTTACTCTTACGAACGAAATTCAAAACAGAAACAGGCACTGTTTTTCTCACTGGAAATTCGTCAATTTCTTCACGCTCAATAATGTGCTTTAAACGACTTTCTATGGCGCATAGGTTTTTAAAATCACCCATAGCAACAAAAGAAATGGCTTCACCTATTGCGCCAGCACGACCTGTTCGACCAATACGATGGACGTATTCTTCAGGTTTAAAAGGTAAGTCGTAGTTAACAACACGACTAAGGTCTCCAATATCGATACCACGAGCGGCAACGCCAGTAGCAACCAAATATTTAAGTTTGCCAGATTTAAAATCGGTCAGAATCTTTTCACGCATGGCTTGGCTTCTGTCACCATGAATACAGTCAGCTTCAATGCCTCGTTTAGCTAATTGGTCAACAAGCTTGGCTGCTCCGTGTTTTTTCTCGATAAAAATAAGTGCCTGATCCCACTGCTGCTCTTTTATTAAATGACTTAGTAAAGCGGATTTAGTGTCTTTATCTACTGTGATAAGCCATTGTTTAATATTAGGGGCTGTTTTTACTCTTGGTGAAATTTTTATCTCTGTAGCAGGTTCACTTACCTTGCTATCAGAAAAATCATAAGAAAGTTGGCGAACACTGTCAGTGATTGTTGCAGAAAATAATAGGTTCTGACGATGTTGAGGCAAACGATCAAGTATTTTATAGAGTTCATCGGTGAAGCCCATATCGATCATTCTATCGGCTTCATCTAATACTAAGACTTCAAGCTCATCAAAATGAACTGCTCGTTGATGTGCTAAATCAAGCAATCTACCTGGTGTTGCTACTAATATATCAACGCCTTCGATCAAGCGTTCTTTTTGTGGCTCTGTATCAACACCACCATAGATCGCCATAGACGTTAATTTAAGGTGTTTACTGTATAAAGCAACATTGGCTTCAACCTGAACAGATAGCTCGCGTGTTGGCGTTAAAATAAGCGCCCGTATACGTTTACCTCGTAAGGTACGTTCTTTCTTTAGCTTTTCTAAAATTGGTAAAACGAAAGCCGCTGTTTTACCTGTACCTGTTTGAGATGTTGCAACAAGGTCTTTACCAGAAAGTACAATAGGAATAGCTTGTGTTTGTATTGGGGTCGGTTTTTTATAACCTAATTCTTTAATAGCTTGTATAAGAGGTTTAGATAACCCAAGTTTTGAAAATGGCATAGAAGCTCGGACTGATTGTCATAAGGAGAGTAGCGCGCAGTATAGCGTATAATATCGTTATTTGTTGTGTGAAGAGGATATTATTTATCCAATTCCTTTTTATATTATCTCTGGATGAACAGGCGTGTTATGCCCTCAGTACTTTTAATATTGGCTTCTTTTTATGGCGTAATGAGCCTAGTGACTTTTTGCCTTTATGGTATCGATAAATCTGCCGCAAAGTGCAATAAATGGCGAGTGAGAGAGTCTACTCTGCATCTTATGTCTTTATTGGGCGGCTGGCCTGGGGCAATCCTTGGGCAAAAGGTGTTCCGACATAAGACTAAGAAACGTTTTTTCCGCTCCATGTTTTGGCTCACTCTTATACTCAATTTTGTCTTATTCTACGGTATGTACTCTCTGATATTTCGGACAATATAGCTTTTAAAATCAATTAATAATTAGTGTTATTCCAAGTGTTTTTCGTCAATTTTTAACTATACTTAATTGAAGAATTATCATTTTATATTTGCATTTATTTTCAGGAATAAGATTGTATGGATGACAACAAAGTCGTTATCAATTTAGCAGATGTCATGGAGTTGATGCTAGATGCTGTTTGTGTAGTTGACAAGTTTGGTTGCTTTGTATTTGTGAGTGCGGGTTTTGAACATATTTTTGGCTACACACCACAAGAAGTGATTGGTAGAAATATGGTTGAATTTGTTTATCCAGAAGACACTCAAGGAACGCTCGGCACTGTAGATACTATATTATCAGGGCAGTTACAACGGAGGTTTGAAAATCGCTGGGTTCATAAAGACGGGAAAGTCGTTAATATTCTTTGGTCTGCTAGGTGGTCGGAGGAGCATCAAGTTAGAATAGCTGTGGCCCATGATATTACTGAACGTAAAGAGATGGAAGCCTCTTTATTGTATGCGGCGGGTCATGATGATTTGACCAAGTTACCTAATCGAACTCTATTATTAGACCGTCTACAGACTGCATTAATATTAGCAGAACGTGAAAGAACGATGTTATCCGTTTTGTTTATTGATATTGATGGATTCAAAGCGGTGAATGATGACTTTGGCCATATAATGGGAGATAAGCTACTGTTGGGCATTGCTAAACGCCTGAAATCTTGTATCAGAAAGTCTGACACTGTGGGACGTTTGGGTGGTGATGAGTTTTTGATTGTTCTTCATAATACCCATAAGACAGTGAATGCAAAAACAGTGGCTGATAAAATTAGAACTAAACTTGCCCAGCCTTTTATTATTGAAGGGGCTCAGTTAGAAGTGTCATCTAGTATAGGTATTGCGAGTTACCCAGAGAATGGCACAACGCCTTTAGAGTTAGTTCAGCTTGCAGATCAAGCCATGTACCAAGCTAAAAAAAGTGGCGGTGATGAAGTAATTTTTTACCTCCCTTTGTGATTTTTGTCTTTGGATCATTGAGCCTTTCTTACGTAGAGAGTAATATCTTCCCACGTTCTATCACTTTTCAGTTAATCAGTATGTTATCTATTTTATTTCATGGAAATACTCAGCATACACACTCTATTTGATTGGTGGTTCACGATTTACTTTCTTCAAGCTGACGTCCGCTTTAAAACTCGGTATTGAGACTGAAACTTACTTGGTTAACGTTTTTATATTAGCGGTTTGTGTGTCTGGTGTTACTTGTAAACATTTAATTATATAGGAAAAGATAATGGCGGCTTTTGGTAGCGTGTTTATGCCTAAAATGGCGTTGGCAACATTCGAAAATAATCAATGGAGTGAGGCTAGTCTTGTTTCTTCGGATAGTATTCAAATGCATCCGGGCGCGCATGTTCTACATTACTCAAGTACTTGTTTTGAAGGTTTAAAAGCATTTCGCCACGAAGACGGCAGTGTTCATGTGTTTCGTATGGATCAAAACATTAAACGTTTAGCGCAAAGTAGCCGATTGCTGTCTTTGCCTATAATTGATGAAGAACAAGTAAAGAAAATGATCATAGATTCCGTTGCTGAGTTTGCAAGCGAGGTGCCTGTGCCACCGGGTTCTATGTATGTTCGTCCAACGCACATTGGAACAGAAGCAAATGTGGGTAAAGCCGCAGGCGCGACAGCAACATCCATGATGTATATTTTATTGTCTCCAGTAGGAGATTACTTTACTGGTGGTGCTCAAGCATTACGCCTTTTGCTTGATGAAACTGGAATGCGCTGTGCACCTCACATGGGCATGATTAAAAGCGGTGGTAATTATGCCAGTGCATTAGGTCCAATTTCAAAAGCAAAAGTAGAATTACAAGCGGATCAAATTTTATTTTGTCCAAATGGCGATGTTCAAGAGACTGGTGCAGCGAACTTTTTGTTAATCGACGGCAATGAAATTATTACGAAAGGTTTAGATACGAGTTTCTTACATGGCGTGACCCGTTCTTCTATTCTTACTCTGGCGGCTGATTTAGGGATGACGGTAACGGAACGTGATCTAACTGTTGCGGAATTGTTAGAACGTGCTGCAAAACCAGAAGTAGAAGCTGTATTATCAGGCACGGCTGCCGTATTAACGTCTGTAGGTACTTTTATTCACAATGAAAAAGAATACAAAGTAGGAACAGGAGAGCCAGGACCTATAGCGGATAAACTTCGTTTAGCCTTGAATAATATCCAATGGGGTAAAGCAGAAGACAAACATAATTGGTTAACAAAAGTCTGTTAAGTATTGCTCAGTAAGCCTAGCAATTGAATAAATAAAAAAGGGTTGAAGTTTAAAGCTTCAACCCTTTTTCTAAAGTAACAGTAATATTAACTGTGTTTTAGAAGCTCAATCTTGCAGAAACTGCCATGACGTCAGAGTTTTCAAGCATTTCATAATGGCCTGCAACAGAGAAGTTCTCTGTGAAGTAATACCCTAATGAAAGTGCAATGCCATCTAGGCTATCAACATCTGTATAAGTTGTGTATGACGCTGTTACTTCTAATCGATCTGAAATCGTACTGCGTATACCAGCAGTCAAACTAAAGTCAGAATCTATATTGTCATAGTCGTTATAATGCACAAGACCAAATAAGTGAGCAGAACTGCCAATTTCCATATATCCGCCGATCCCAAGTTTTAATACATCAAAATCATTATAATCAAGCATTTCTAATGAAACGATTGGGACAACAGATGTTTCAAAAGAAGCAGATAAGGCAGAATAATCGCCATCACCACCACCATCAAACTCGACGTTACCGATTGCATATTCTACGTAATTAAATGGAGAGGCTGTGGCATTGATGGATAGAGCCATTGCAGCCGCTGCAATTCCTGTTGCGATTAGTTTTTTCATGTTCTTCTCCGTTAAACTGATGATGTTGAGTGGGTCACAATACATTAGGTTTTATATCTACAACTAAAGTTTACGGCAGGAAAACTGTAAAGTTTAGTTGTTTATAGGTTTTTTTTTAAGCTATTCTTACTTGATCGTAACTTAATGATATAAACAGGACATTAAAACTTTGTAAAAAATCAAAGGTTATATTGTTACTAATTTAAAGGTTGTTTGGGTTTGTATTTATGAAAGATGTAATGAGAAAGCTTTGTTCTCCTATCTTAGGGATGTTTGAATCTGGTGAAGGTAAGTACGATTATAGAAAATCCCATCGTACTATACTGCTAGTACTAGGGACGTTGTGCTTTATTATTGCTTCAGTGTCACTATTTTTTACATTAAAAACAGGTGAATTTGCAGGTATTATTCCTATTACTGTCTTTTTTATAACTGGTTTGGTTTGTGAAATTGTGGGCTTGCTAGGTAGTGACCAAGCGGTTGCCAGAATCTGGAAGCGGAACTAGTCGTAGTTCTTGAACTGTTATTAAGAAAGTAAAAAAGGCGACCAAGGTCGCCTTTTTTATAGCTAGGGTGATTTATTTATCATGTTTGCTTTTATGATCTCGCATATCATCAATACACTCGTCTAAACGTTCTTTTTGAAGCTCAACGAACGTATTTTTTTGCTTAGCTGTTAGGATGCTTAGCATTTCATGTTGTTCGTTAAGCTTTTCCACTTGACGCTTGATTCTTTTTTGACTCATTTCTTTGGCGATTTGAGTTGCTTTTGCAGGGTCAAATTTTTCTGCTAGTAGTAAATTATTTAACTGCTCAAGACGTTGTTCTTGCATTGCATTGCGCTGTTCTGGGTCTACATTATCTCGTTTAGCTTTATTATCTTCTCTGCTGGCTTTGCGGAGTGATTTAAATTGCTCTTTTTGTTCATCTGTTAGGTTGAGCTCTTTTAACATGCCGCGATCAAGCCCTGGACGACATTCTTGATGATCTTTTTGTCCATTCCCACCAAATGCAAAGGCACTACCTGTACTTAATACTAGAGGTAGAACAACAGACGCTAAAATAAGTTTTTTTGCCATTTTCATATTCTTTTCCTTATATGCTAGGTTGGTTATTTCAATTGTTCGTTAATGATCGTGTTGTTGATCGAACTGCACTTTCAGCGCATAGGGATAGAATAGAGATTGTTAGGTAAAGCGGCGTATCGCCAAGGTAAAGTATCGTAAAGGCACCGTCATTGTTCTGTTTTCATCGTAAAATAGAGTCAGTTACCTATTGATTGTATTTAAAACCGTATTACTTGTTAGGACGTCTATATGCCACACATATTAATAATCGATGATGATGTTGAATTGAGCGATTTACTCAAAGAAGTTCTATCTTTCGAAAACTGCACTGTTTCTACTGCATACGATGGTTTGGAAGGGTTAGATATTATGGATGACAGTGTGGACCTAGTCTTACTAGATGTCATGATGCCTAAATTAAATGGTTTTGAGACGTTAAAGCAGTTGCGTGAAAAGTGGGACGCACCTGTTTTGATGTTAACGGCTAAAGGTGATGAGATTGATCGTGTTTTAGGACTTGAGCTTGGAGCAGACGATTATTTACCAAAACCTTTTAGTGAGCGGGAGTTGCTTGCAAGAATTCGAGCTATTTTACGGAGAACCCAAATACCGAAAAATAATCAACACAATGACTTTGTAATGTATCGCGATATTAAATTGTATCCTGGGCGTTTGGAATCTTTCTGTAACGGTGAACTTCTAGATTTAACCAGTACCGAGTTTGCTCTTTTACACTACTTCTTACTTAACCCAGGCGAAGTATTAACAAAAGAAGTGCTGAGCCTTGATGTATTAGGTAAACGTTTAGCTGCGTTTGATCGAGCGGTTGATATGCATGTTTCTAATTTACGTAAAAAATTACCAGATTGGCCTAATGGAAAACCTCGGATTAAAACGTTACGCGGTCGTGGCTATTTATTGGTTGAGGGGGATTAATGCGATTACCAAGTGTTACTAGCTTATATGGTCGTATTTTTGCGATATTTTGGTTCACTATGTTTCTTGTTATTTTGGCAGTATTGGCGTTGCCAAGATTAGATCCTCGTTTAACCAAAGATATTGCTTCTCGGCATTACCACGGCATGCTGCAGGTAAGAGACAAAATTGAACAACGTTTCTCTTCGCAGCAAGCTGGCACGAAAGAGTTATCATCAAAAGCAGACCTTAATCACATATTAGATTCTTTTGACAATCGTTCGAAGCGGAGTGACGAGCCTAAATTACGACTTTACCTTACGGACCCTGACGGAAATATTCAGGCATGGTCTCGCCGTTCTGATTTTTCATTGAAGGCCTTGCGGAATTTTGTCACAACGATTGATGACCCTTTAAAGCCACAGCAAAAACTCTATGGCAAAACGATGTTGTCAGGGCCTATTCCTGTTGATTTGGCAGATAAAAAATACTTTCTTTATTTCGGTATGAAATGGAATGAACCACCAGGTTTTTTATTACAACTGTTTGATCATCCATTTCGTTTACTGTTGGCTGTAATGTTGGTTAGTACGCCTTTGTTGTTATGGCTTGCTTGGGCATTAAGTCAACCTGCTCGTCGTTTAGAACAGGCCGCTCAACGGGTAACACAAGGTGTATTTGAAACCGATCCAGAACTGGAAAAAGGTACATCGGAATTTCGGCAAGCGGGTGCTAGCTTTAATCAGATGGTTGAAGCAGTCAATATGATGATTTGTCGTCAGCAGCGTTTATTGTCAGACATTTCCCATGAACTACGCTCGCCCTTGACTAGGTTAAGAATGGCGCAAGCTTTGGCTATTCGTAAACAAGGTGAAAGTTCAGAACTTATTCGAATTGACACAGAAGCGCAAAGGCTCGAGCTAATGATTGCAAAACTGCTTGAACTGTCTCATATACAAGTCGATAGCCATTTAAATCGAGAAGCTCAGCCTCTCTCAAGTCTGT
Source organism: Marinomonas colpomeniae (assembly GCF_014803385.1). GTDB lineage: Bacteria > Pseudomonadota > Gammaproteobacteria > Pseudomonadales > Marinomonadaceae > Marinomonas > Marinomonas colpomeniae. Next base: position 270,724 of record NZ_JACYFC010000003.1, read on the forward strand.
GGGAAGGCTTATTAGCCGACAGTCAATTTGAGGCTGAACAAATGGGAAAAACGCTACAAATATCTGATATACCAGACAGGTCAATGATTTGTTCGCCACAGTTATTAATGAGTGCGCTAGAAAATATCGTACGAAACTCAATTTACTATGGCAAAGATAAAATTATAGTGTCATTTGTAGAGCATAAGGAAAGCTTATCCATAAAAGTAGAAGATAATGGGGAAGGTGTTCCAGATGAAGAACTCGAGTCTATTTTTAGACCTTTTTACCGAGTGTCTACAGCACGAGATCGCCACAGTGGCGGTACTGGGCTTGGGCTGGCTATTACGGAAAGCGCTATTCGTCAGCATAATGGAACTATTCAAGCGTCTCGTAGTACATTAGGCGGATTATTAATAGAAATATCTTTACCCTTAATTAGTTAAGTTCTAAGGGCCAGAGTATTAATTGGTTTTAATAAAATGAAGACAGAAAGCGACGCCGTATAAAGGCGTCGCTTTAATGATAAGAGAGCTCTTTCACTCAAAATAAAAAAGCATTAGTAGACAAAAGAGAAAATTGAGCTCATATTGTATATCTTATAGAGTTTTCCGCATTCTGATCTTCCGAAATACTTTTCTTCTTATATCCAATTTGAATAAAAATACGGTGTGTAGCTGACGTCTATAGCTCATGTGTTTTATCTATTTTTTAGACTGAAATTTTGAAATAACAACAGAGAACTATATTTAGTTTCTCTCATATCATAGGGAAAATATGATAAATACAGCGAAAGAGTTTTTGCTACAAAGAATTTATGCTTTTACAAGTCAGGCATTTGACCCAAATTCTGATCCACAAGTGACAGGTGTATTAAAAAGTAAATTCAATATACGCTTACCACAGAGACGATCTATGAATGAGTCTTTATCTTCTACTGTAAGTGATCATGAAATCATTTCTTTGATTTTGAAATATCGCTCTATGGTATAATTAGAAAACCAGATTATTACATCTTCTTTATTTCTTCACACATACGAATATTGCATTACCAGACAGCTTGTTCCACGTGATTATTTTGTCATAGTCATGCTCAAATATATGAACGTCAAAATAGGGCATTAGTAAATTCTGTAACGCTTCGAAATTGATTGCTACCATTGGGTGTTCGTCTGTCCATTGCTGTGTTATCTCAGTAGTCGTTTTTTCAACACTTAGTTTTAATTTTTGTTTTTCTCCCTCTCCTGAGTAAAACCAAGATGAACAAAAACTAAATTCGCTGTTATCATGCAGCACTGTATGTTTTGCCATTAGTTCATTATCTATATGGTTCTTATCGACAGCGTTAAAACAGAATATACCATCTGTTTTTAGTGCTTTATGAGCACTTTTTATTGCACCATTTAAGTTTTCAATATCACCACTGTAATGGATGGAATACAAAAAACAGGTAATTAAATCGTAACTTGAGTCCGTCTCAAAGGTACACATGTTCCCGAGTTCGAATTTAGCTTCTGGGCAGTTTAGTGCTGCAATGTCTAGCATAGACTGGCTTATATCCAGCCCATTGCATTGATAACCCTCTTTAATAAAATACTCAATATGTGGCCCTGTTCCACAGGCTAAATCTAAGTATTTTAACCCGCTGTTACCAAATATTTGATGAAGTCGGTGTACTGTATCGCTCTGGGATCGATAATTTATATCCGCACACATTAGATCGTAGTAACAGGATAAATCTGTATAAAGTGCGTTGTCGGGCATCTAGTCTATTACTCACATGGAACAAGGATGGCGCATCATATAGTAATCCATAATTTTTCACAGCGCTGAAATCACATATTGAATAATAAAAAGGCTTAAAGCTGTTCAACTTTATAACCATTGGCTTTAAGCGATTTTAATACACTGTCTGGTCCTGCTAAATGCATTGCGCCAACCATAATAAAGGCGACATCAGAATTGTTAAGCATGGCTTCTATTTGTGGTACCCAAAGAGCGTTGCGCTTGGCAAGTAGAGTGTCATAAATTTCAGGATAATCTTCTTTTAATTCAGCTTGTTCAAGCGACGCGAGAGTTTTCATGTCGCCAGTACGCCAGCTGGTACGTAAACTATCCATTGTTTCAGCCATGTCTTTAATATCGGATAAAGCATATTCGACTACTTGATTATCATCTTGGGTATTTAAATCTGTAAGCATGGCGACTTGTGCTTCGGGCTTTTCTAGCCAACCTCTTGGTTTATTTTCTTGTGTCGCTTTACGTGAGTAAAATTGATCAACACCTTCGCTTGTAAACCCTAAGTGCCTAAGTTCTACCATGCTTAGAGAAATCGCAAGTGCGCTAGGCTTTAAACTCTCTACCGTTTCTATTGGGATGTGGCGACTGTCTAAATACCGCTTTAGTTCGTTATATACGTTAGGTTGGAGAACTTTGTCGATCGTTGTTCCGTCGGTATAAAGCATTTTTGCTTGAAGATTCTTTTGAAAACTAGGTTCGTTTAATACCTCCATATCTGTTTCAAAAATGACTTTATCCGATGCTTGGTAGGCGATTTCGTAAGCTTTAGGTAGCGGGTAATCTTGTTCGCTTAGTAAGTGGATAGTGCCGCCAATATAGAGTGTGTTTGTGTCTGAGCTTACCTTCCATACAGATGCTGCTTGAGCTTGAAACGTAGTTGCTGCTAATAGAGTAAAACCGATGTTTTTTAATAACTTTCTTGTTGTTGATTCTTTTTCTAGAAGGCTTTGTTTAAAAGATCTTTTTTTCAAAGTGTTCATACTGCCTCGAAATAAATTTGTGGCTTAAATAAAGATTGAATCGTTATGGTGTTTATAAATAGTGGTACTATCTTCGAAATTTTCAATCTCAGTGTCGTACCTATCTATGAAAAAAGAATATGTTTCTATCGGTTTAACTAATCCTAAAGGTGCAGAAAATGTTGGTGCTGTGATGCGAGCCGCTGGTTGTTATCAAGCAGATCAGGTTTTGTATTCAGGGCTACGTTATGATCGGGCCGCTAAAATGTCGACCGATACGCAAAATGCCAGAAGTTCTATTCCTCTGATCAACATAGAGACGTTAAGCGTTGATAATCTAGTTGATGCGGTAGATTCAAAAACCAAAATTGTATGTGTTGACTTGATTCAGGGGGCAACATCTTTACCAGACTTTGATCACCCAGAAAAAGCGTTATATATATTTGGTCCAGAAGATGGAACGATCGAGCAAAAAATAGTAGATCGAGCCGATTTTGTTGTGTTTGTTCCTACTGTTGGTTGTATGAATCTAGCGGCGTCAGTCAATGTGCTTTTGTATGATCGATTAGCAAAATCCTCTAGACTAAAAGACGGTGATGCACTTATTTGCCAGAGTAAAGATGGAAATAATAATGTAAAGGTTCGCCCTTAAAAAAATACTTTCTTAGTTTTATCTAATACTTTTCAATTAGTTAGCTTAATCCTGACTGTTATTCAGAATCATCAATGTAAAAATAACTCCTAAGCCTGATGGCAGTATAGGAAGGTGATTCTGTTTTACTTCAACACCGCTTTAAGTGGTTTCTTAATTATCTACACCTTCCTTTTTTGTCAGGGATCAATTCATTAGACATAAGGGTGTATATCAATGTCATTTTTGAAGAGACTCATTTACATTATCTTCATGATCTCTATACCTGTTTCGTATGCTGTAGAGCCAGTTAAACCTCTGAAGGCGTTAAAATTACCAAGACCACTAGAGCCTTTAAATACAGAATTAGAATTAGGTATTTTTGCTGCATCCGGAAACACAAACAGCAAAGCGGCAAAAGGAAAGGTGCTCATCAAGCAAGATTTTAGAGAATGGAAGAATGAATATTTACTCGATATGTTCTATACGCAGAACGTATACGATGGAGAGACCGAAGTCACAGCGCAAAAGCTATTCTTTTCAACACAAAGTGATTATAAATTAAGTAGTGAAAATACATCAGTATTTGTGTTTGGTTCTTATACGGATGATAGGTTGAGTGGTTATGACTATCAAAGTACTATTGCTATTGGTTATTCCGCTAGACTTTTTTCCAATGAAACCTCATTTCTAAATTATAGTGTGGGTCCAGGTTATTCTTTTACTCGAGCGAATGATGGGGAGAGAATCAGTTCTAATATTGTTCGTATTGAGGGAAAATACCGATATAACCTTAGTTTTAACTCTAAGTTCACACAAACTTTGAGTACAGAAATTGCGTTAAATAGAGGGCAAAATACTGAGTCGAAATCTGAGTCAGCTATCAGTGCTATGCTAAGGCAAAACTTAAGCATGAAGGCGGCTTATAGTGTGATTCATAATAGTGATCCACTCGATTCTAACGAGAAAACCGATACTGTCACGAGTCTAACCTTGGCGTATTCGTTCTAATTATTTTTTAACGGAATGAGGGTTTTAATGTGCGTTATCAAGGCATAAAGGTGACCTTAGTAACTGGTTTCTTAGGCGCCGGTAAAACAACATTGATCCGACAATTACTTGATCTGTCTCCAGTCAATGAACGTTGGGCAGTATTAGTTAATGAGTTTGGTGACATAGGTTTGGATAGTGCATTTTATTCAAACTCTGATGTAGCAATCAAAGAAGTACCTGGTGGGTGTGTTTGTTGTACAACATCTGCGGCCTTTCAACAGGGATTGAATCAGTTAATCAAAGAACACAATCCTGATCGTATTTTTATTGAGCCATCTGGACTTGGTCATCCAAAACAAATCATTCAGAAATTACGCGGTACTTCTTATCATGATGTACTGCTGCTAACTGGCGCGTTTTGTGTCTTGGATGCTCGTAATCTAAAAGATGAGCGCTATACCAAGCACACCATTTTTAATGATCAAATAGAATCAGCCAATGGTATTGTTTTTAGCCATGTAGATAGTTACCAGAAAGAAGATATTGAAATGCTAGAAGCTCGTTTTAGCGCCGCTTCTTTACCTGACCCTAAGCCTGCTACCTTTCTTTCAAACCCTATGCATCTTGATCTTGAAGATTTAGACATTGGCTTAATCAATATACCTGTTGAGGGCGATTTGATTCACACTCACGATACAGGCGGTTTACACGATACAAGCCATTCACATCATGCAGGCCACTCGGAGAAAGAAGGTCCGGTTCAAGGCAGCACACATCAAGAAGATGCTGTCCAAATAGAGACATCACCTTGGCATTATCAAAAGCACCAAGATGGGATGAAGGTATTAGGTTGGCGTTGGCCAATTGATGAAAATTTCAATCAAGATAAAGTAAAGTCTATGGTTCATGATGTAGCCAAATTAAATAATATTTATCGTGTCAAAGGTGTGTTTTCTATCAGCATTACAGAGGCTTTATTTGTAAATTTGTCACGTGGTGAAGTGACGTTTAATGTGTCTCCATGGGATAAAACAAGCCGTATGGAAGTTATTGGTGCTTTTACAAAATTGGATGAAGAAAACGCCGGTAAAGAAGATGAAAACAGCTGGCCGTATAAAACTTTATCTTTAGTAAATGCTTTAATTTAGGTTGTGTTGGCCGCTATTTATTAAGTGTAGCTGATGAGGGATATGAAATAGACAGGCGTGGGTGTAATACCTAAACGGTCATTATCTAGTATTGTTTTTGATACTTTAAAAGAGGTGGTTGTTATCGAATTAGGTGGTATGACCGCTTTCATGCAAGGTAAAATTGGTACAGACGGAGATATTATGCGAGTGACTAAGTTGATTCAAATATTGCCTTTGTAGGGTTTGAGTTCGACAATGGGCTGATCTAGCACTCAATTATTTTTAGTCGAACTTTTGTATTTACTTTTATTCTCCTAAATAAAAAAAACAAATGGAGCTTTTTTATAGCTATGGAAACTTCTACTCATAACAATGTAGGTGTCGATAAAGCACCAGGTAGTTATTTACCTGATTCACTTAATCCTGCAGGCTACCAATCGCTAGTTGATATATTAGATTTAGCGGTTGAAAAATATAACGAATTACCCGCTTTTACAAGTATTGGTAGAACATTGACTTACCGTGAGTTAGGCGAAAAGTCAGACCTCTTTGCAGCGTACCTTCAAAATGAAACGGATTTAGTTCCTGGTGACCGAATTGCGATTCAATTACCTAATGTCATTCAGTATCCAGTCGTACTATTTGGTGCGATGAAGGCAGGATTAATTGTTGTAAATACTAACCCTTTATATACTTCTAAAGAGCTTGAGCATCAGTTCAATGATGCGGGCGTAAAGGCATTAGTTGTGTTCGCTAATATGGCTCATAATGTCGAAAAGATCCTCGCTAAAACATCGATTAAACACGTTATTATTACTGAAATCGCAGATTTTCATACATCGATTAAACGATTGTTAGTGAACTCAGTGGTTAAGTATGTAAAAAAAATGGTACCAACTTATCATCTCCCAAATGCATTAAGTTTAAATCATGCATTGTTTAAAGGGGCCGGAAAACCAGTTGTGAAGATAAAAGCCACATCAGAGCAAATTGCTGTTCTGCAATATACTGGTGGAACAACAGGCGTCGCAAAAGGCGCTATGTTAACTCACGCTAACCTGATTTCTAACACATTCCAGTTAAGCTCTCGTTTGAGAACTATACTAGAGGAAGGTGTTGAAACTTATATAGCGCCCTTACCTCTGTACCATATTTACGCATTTTTAATACATGGCTTAACCTTGTTAGAGCTTGGCGGTCATAGTGTTTTAATTCCTAATCCAAGAGACTTATCGGGTTTTGTTAAAGAGTTAAAGAAATGGAAGTTCACTGGTTTTGTTGGACTGAATACTTTATTCGTTGGTCTATGCAACAAACCTGATTTCCGTGAATTAGATTTTTCACATCTCAAGCTGACTTGTTCTGGCGGTATGCCTTTGACGCATTCTGCCGCAGAAGAGTGGCAAGCTGTTACGGGAGGAGTGGTCGTTGAAGGTTATGGTTTAACTGAGACGTCGCCTGTTGTGTCATTTAACCCTATCGGTAAAGAGCAGATTGGAACCATTGGTATTCCTATTCCTCAAACAGAAATCAGAATACAAAATCGAGAAGGTCAAACACTACCACAAGGTGAATCAGGTATGTTATGCGTGCGTGGACCGCAGGTAATGAAGGGTTATTGGAATCAAGAGCTAGCTACTCAAGAGGTCATGACAGAAGATGGCTTTTTAATCACGGGTGATATTGCGGTGCAACATGCAGACGGTTATTTACAAATTGTCGACCGCGCTAAAGACATGATAATTGTGTCTGGTTTCAATGTTTACCCAACAGAAGTTGAGGGTTGTCTGTCATCTCATCCTGATATTTTAGAGTCTGCTGCGATTGGTGTTGCGGACGATAAAGCGGGAGAGGCTGTAAAAGTCTTTGTGGTTCTAAAAGCAGAAACTGAAGTGCTCGATATCCAAGCGCTACGAGCATATTGCAAAGAGCATTTAGCGGCTTATAAAGTACCTAAATATGTTGAGGTCAGAACGGAATTACCAAAAAATAATGTTGGTAAAGTATTGCGTAGAGCTTTTCGAGAAGAAGAGCAGGTCTCGTAAAAATGAGTATTCGTTATTCTAAATAAAGCATTTCCTTATTTTTTAGTTTGTTTTAAATGTAATTCATTAGCGTTTGAGCATATTATTTAAAGGTACTATTCTAGGGTAGATAGTATTGAAAAAATCACTTATGCCATTGTGATTACTTGACCATTACAATGGCAACCTTATCTCTAGGAGACGATACCTTGAAAATAGCGGTACTGGACGATTATCAAAACTGTGTGAAAGACCTTGAGTGTTTTAGTCTTCTACAAGATCACGATGTTCATGTTTTCAATGAAACCTTTTTGACAGTAGATGATTTAGTTCGCAATCTGATTGATTTTGATGTGTGTATTCTGATTCGTGAACGCACCGTGATTACCGAAGCCTTATTGTCTCGCTTGCCTAATTTAAAATTGATTAGCCAAACAGGAAAAATCAGCAACCATATTGATGCTAAACTTTGTCATCAATATGGTGTTGCCGTATCTGAAGGCGTTGGTTCGCCTGTCGCGCCGTCTGAACTTTGCTGGGGACTGATCATGTCAGCAAGTCGACACATTCCCGCTTATGTTTCTCATTTCACACAAAATCAATGGCAACAATCTGGTTCGTTAGGCTTAGGGCGAGTATTAAATGGTTCCGTGCTTGGTATTTGGGGATACGGCAAAATCGGTCAACGTATTGCTCAATACGCGAAAGCTTTTGGTATGGAAGTGATTGTATGGGGAAGAGACGCTTCTAGAGCATTGGCGCAGGAACATGGTTTTTCAGCCGCGGCCTCTAAAGCAGAATTCTTTCAAATCGCTGATGTGGTTTCGTTACATTTAAGACTTAATGAGGCCACCAAAGCCTGTGTGACCGAAGACGATCTAGAGCAAATGAAAGACGGCGCTTTGTTTGTTAATACCAGCCGTGCTGAGTTAGTTGAGAAAGGCGCTTTGTATCGTGTGATGTCTGCGAATCCAAATAAACAAGCTGCGGTTGATGTGTTCGAAACAGAACCGGCTAATCACGATAATGAGCCATTGTTGTCTTTACCAAATGTACTCTGTACGCCACACATAGGTTACGTTGAACAAGGCAGTTATGAGCTTTATTTTAAAATTGCCTTTGATAATGTTGTTGCATTTGCCAATGGCGAACCACAAAACCTTGTATTTGATGTTTAAAGGCGCTTTTTAATGTCTTCTGTTTCTAATGACCAAATCCATTTGTCTGTTTTGTTTTCGCCTCTTGATGATGAAACCGGTAAAACAGGCTCTTCTATTTTTAAGGACGTGCTTTATTCATTAGAAAATTACAACGGTTTATTTATTACAGACAGAATCGATGCATTGAACTTTCGTCATCGTATGAGTGAAGTCGGTTATTTTAGCTCTTGGCATGTTGCGGGTGATCCAACTCTTATTATTGTTCGCTCTGGTACCTTGAGAATCGGATTGCGTAACGGCGAATATCGGGATTTTACAGCGGGAGATATGTTTATCGCCCAAGATTACTTACAAGCAGATGAAGTCTTTGATGATCAGGTTCATGGTCACACCGCTGCGCTAGTGGGTGACCAAGCACTGCTTGCTGTACACATTAAGTTATCTGCAAGACAGGATTAGATCGTACTAATCCAAGGCTTACTGATGACTTGAGCAGGTTGTCGTTGCATGATGATTTCACCATGACGTACTGACAATAAAACCTCTCCTTGTTTGCGTAATACACTGTAGTCGTCGAACCCTTCTAATAAAATGAAGTTCGCTGGGTTTCCAATTTTGATTCCGTAATTTTCCAAACACATGGTCTTCGCGCTGTTGTCTGTGATCATATCTAACGCACTTTCGTAGTCCTTGTAACCCATCATTTGGCAGATGTGCATGGCAAAATCTAAGGTGCGTAGTAGTTTACCATTGCCCAGTGAATACCAAGGATCGAAGATGGAATCTTGTCCTAAGCAAACGTTGATGTTGGCTTCACGCAACTCTTTCACCCGAGTAACACCACGGCGTTTTGGATAAGTATCGAATCGACCTTGTAGATGAATACTTTCTGTTGGACAAGAAATGAAGTTAATGCCTGAGTTTTTCAACAAACGAAACAATTTCGAGCAATAGGCATTGTCATAGGAATGCATCGCTGTTGTATGGCTGGCAGTGACTTTGTCACCCATGTCATGGAACAAGGCTTCGCAAGCCAAAAACTCAAGAAAACGTGAATTCGGATCATCGATTTCATCACAATGTACATCCACTAGACGATCATACTTTTTTGCCAGTTCTATTATCAGTTTGACCGACTTTTCACCCAGTTCTCGCGTGTATTCAAAATGAGGAATCCCGCCTACAACGTCAGCTCCTATTTCTAGGGCTTCTTCCATGAGTTTTAAACCACTCGGATACGACAACATACCGTCTTGTGGGAAGGCAACGACTTGTAAATCTATCTTATCTTTCAATTCATCTCGTAGTGCACATAAGGTCCGAACACCAATCAAAGTTGGGTCTGTCGTATCTGCATGAGTACGAATTGCCTGAACACCATTTTGTACCAAGAGCTCAATGGTAGACAGAGCGCGCTTACGAATGTCGGCTTCGTTCAGCATAGGTTTGCGCTGACTCCAACGTTCAATTCCCTCAAAAAGCGTACCGCTTTGATTCCATTCAGGTTCGCCAGCAGTGAGTGCTGCATCAAGATGAATATGAGGCTCGACAAAAGGTGCACAGACAAGGTTACCGTCAGCGTTGATGTCATCGTTTAACGATGTATCGGCTAAGGTGCCATCTTGTTTTTCGATTTTGGTAAAGTGACCGTTTTCAATGTGTAAGGTAAATAGTTCAGGTTTTTGGCGTAAACGAGCATTAATAATTTGCATAGGAAACCTCAATCGTTGTGACTATCAAGACTGATCAGTCTGTTCTTCAATATCGTGATGATGGAATAATATTTGTTCAATCAATAGGGCATTCTGTAAGTTGAGTCGTAAAAAAGGGTCTTGTAATGAATACCCTAAGCGCTGTTCGATCTTGCTAAAGCGATAACTTAAGGTATTTCTGTGAATACCCATCGCATCGGCTGTGTGTTGTTGGTGACCAAAATGGTTGAAGTAATGGTTTAGCGTTGCTTTCATTTCAAGAGTGCTGCTATCTCGTGCAAAGCATAGTTCTCCTAAATGTTGTTTACAGAAGTCTGCTAATAAACCGCGATTAGGAATAGCCGCAAACAAACGCGCGATCCCTAACTGTTCACAGAAAAAAATACGTTGGTGTTGATGTTTTATGGCGAAATGTAAGGCTTGTCGTGCTTGTTCTGTGGCATCAGCAAGCTTGTCTAATCCTGTTTTACGTTCACTGACGCCAATACAAAGTACGGTTTGTGGAAAATACTTCTGAAGTAGCATGAGTACTTGCTCTAATTCTTCATATAATTCAGTTGTATCGACATCGGTTGTTGGCCAAATGGCTAAAAGATCTTTCTCATGGTTGAGTACTGGCCAAGTGATACCTCGACGCTTGAGAATGTTGCTTAAATGTTCTTCTAATGCTTGATGTAAATGAAGGAACTGTTGTGTTGAATCTTCTGTATTGAGGTCTGTTTGAGTCATTCGAATGGCTAAAACAGAAAATGGATTTGAGTCATTGATACCTAAATCATTTGCTCTTAAGTGAATTAATTCAGGAGCATGGTCGAAACCATTAATCAGTTTTGTTAAAAAAAGTCGAACGGATTTTCCCAATAAATTGGCCTGAACAATGGCGTTGCTGATGATTTCAGTCACCAATACCATTTTCAAACTGTAAGGCTGCTCTAACAGTGGAATTTGATGCTTATTGGCGAGTTCTAACACACTATTGGGGATTTGCTGTATGAACTCTGGACCAGTCAAAATGACCAGTCCAGCGACATTGCTGTTTACAGCTTCTTCGATAAGTTGGCCGAGGTTCTTTTCGTTACGACGATGATTTATGCCCGTGACGAAAACCAATTCTCCACCACTGACCCAAGGTTGAATCGAATCATTTTCTGCCACATAAGGCCAACGAACAATACGTTGGCCTCCTGTCAAACCGGCTCGAAAGGTAATGCTTTCTAGGCCGGGTAAACGTGGTATATCAGCACAGCAAATACTCATTAATTATTTAAGACCGTTTTTGTTTCACTCTGAAGTAATGACGTTAAAACACCGTATACAAGAATAGCAACAAAAACACCGACAATAGGTGGGACAACAGGTGAAAAATACGCCGCTGAAGAGGCAATTGCATAAGAACCTAGACCAACCCAATTGAAGTCAGGTAGCTTTGCATTGTTTAGTAATGGGTATTTGCCTTTATGACGCAACCAAAAATCGGCCATGATGACACCACCAATAGGAGGAATAAAAGTACCAAGTAAAATAAGAAATGGAATCAAGAAATTGTACATTCCAAATACGGCCATCACAGTGCCGATGGCGGCACCAATAACCGTTACTGTACGACGCTTATCCGTACGAATAAGGTTACAACCCGCCACCGCAAAGTTATAAATCGTATTGTCTTGAGTTGTCCAAATATTAAGGAACAACATAAGAACCGCTAACACTAAGAAGCCTTGTGCAAGCATCACGTCAACGATATCTGCTTGTTGATAAATTAACGTACCCAATGCGCCCGTTAACACCATTAAACCATTACCGATGAAGAACGCCGCCATAGTCGCCCAAACAGCTACTTTTCCACTGTTTGCAAATCGACTCCAGTTGGTTGCCTGTGTTGCTCCACTCACGAAAGTACCGATGACAATAGTAATCGCGGCGGTAAAACTTAAACTCTGAGTTGGTTCTATTCCCATTAATGCTGAAACACCACCAACATCAACAAGACCTGTGTAAAGACTGATAAGAATAAAAATCAACATGGCAGGTACAGCAACTCGGGACAGTAAATCCATGCCTTTAAGACCGATCATTGCGGTAATACAAAACGCCATACCGAATAAAATCATTAAAGGTGTTTGCCATGTTTCTGGGATATTGGTGATTTTGACTAAGACAATTGCGAGCGTCGCAGTACCCCAAGCATACCAACCAATTTGTGTGAAACCGAGAATCAAATCGGATAACTTACTGCCAATTTCACCAAAGCAAAAACGACCCATTAAGACACTATTCAAACCACTTTTATAAGCAATGTATGCAAGAAAAGCAGCATAAGTACCAAGCAGTAAATTACCAACAAAAATAACCAAGAGTAATTCTGAAAAAGAAAAAGCTGTTCCTAATGTTCCGCCAGCCCACATGGTGGCCGTGAAAAAAGTAAAACCAAGCAAAATAGCCGCCATTGGTAATAAACCCCGGCGTTTGTTTTGCGGTACCTCAACTAACGGATAATCTGATTGCGTCATATTCCTCTCCTATAATGAATAAGCCAACATAGCTTTCTTAATTTATAAGCAACTAACGAACCAATTTAGTGTCATAGGTTGCTAATAAGATTATTTATGGCGAGATAACGAAACATTGCAAGAAATGCTTAGGCACTTTACACAACGCCTTATTTCTATTCATTGATGTTGCGTTATTCTGTCCAGGTACACGCACTAATAAACAGCAATAAAGAGTAAGGGATTACCAAAACTATCATGGTGTTAGTTTTTATTTATTGGTTAGTTGGTTTGTTAAATATTATAACTATTACCAGTCAAATGAAACATATTACTAAAGTAAGTAGGAGAGTCCCTTATGTCTAGCGAAAGCAAATGCCCTTTTAATCACGGCGCTACTGAAGCACCTCAATCAGCAGCACGTGGCACAGCAAACAAAGATTGGTGGCCAAACCAATTGAATGTAAACCTTTTACATCAGCACTCTAAAAAATCTAACCCAATGGGTGAAGATTTTGATTATGCCGAAGAATTTAAAAAATTAGATCTTGAGGCGGTTCGCCAAGACTTATTTGCATTGATGACAGATTCACAAGATTGGTGGCCAGCGGATTACGGACATTATGGTCCATTCTTTATTCGTATGGCTTGGCACAGTGCAGGTACCTACCGTACTGCCGATGGCCGTGGCGGAGCAACATCCGGCTCACAACGTTTTGCACCACTGAACAGCTGGCCTGATAACGTTAACCTTGATAAAGCACGCCGTTTACTTTGGCCTATCAAGCAAAAATATGGACGTCAAATCTCTTGGGCAGATTTAATGATTCTTGCTGGTAACTGCGCATTAGAATCCATGGGGCTGAAAATATTCGGTTTTGGTGGTGGTCGTGTTGATGTATGGCAGCCAGAAGATGACATCTACTGGGGGACAGAAAAAACTTGGTTAGATGATGATCGTTATACAGGTGAACGTGATTTAGAAAACCCTTTAGCTGCGGTTCAAATGGGTCTTATTTATGTCAACCCTGAAGGGCCAGATGGCGAGCCAAGTGCCTTGGCTTCCGCTCGTGATATCCGTGATACTTTCGCTCGCATGGCGATGAATGACGAAGAAACCGTTGCCTTGATTGCTGGTGGTCACACATTTGGTAAAGCTCACGGCGCAGGTGATGCTGCACAAGTTGGTGCAGACCCAGAAGCCGCAGGTATTACAGAGCAAGGTTTCGGTTGGAGTAATACTCAGGGGACAGGAAACGGTGCTGATACTATTTCTAGCGGTCTAGAGGGTGCTTGGACCAGTACACCAACAAAATGGGATAACGGCTATTTTGATATTCTATTTGGCTACGATTGGGATATTGTAAAAAGCCCAGCCGGTGCCATTCAATGGGTACCTACAGACGCTTCTGCAGCCAATGTTCCTGATGCGCACGATAGTAGTAAGAAGCATTTGCCGATCATGTTTACCAGCGACCTTGCATTACGCATGGACCCTGAATACGGCAAGATTTCTCGTCGTTTTCATAAAAATCCAGAAGAGTTTGCGGATGCTTTTGCTCGTGCATGGTTCAAATTGACTCACCGTGACATGGGGCCGATTGCTTCTTATCTTGGGCCTTTAGTACCGAAAGAAGAACTTGTATGGCAAGACCCAGTGCCTGCAGTGAGTCATGAACTAGTTGATGAGGCAGATGTTGCTAACCTTAAAGCGAAAATAGTTGCTTCTGGTTTGTCTGTTTCAGATTTAGTGTCAACCGCTTGGGCATCGGCTTCTACTTTCCGTGGTTCAGACAAACGTGGTGGCGCGAATGGTGCTCGTATCCGTCTTGCTCCGCAAAAAGATTGGGAAGTGAACCAGCCAGCAAAACTGGTTACGATATTGAAAACACTTGAAGCCGTTCAAGCTGAGTTTAATCGTAAGAATTCTGTAAAGCAGATTTCTCTTGCTGATTTGATTGTCATTGCCGGTGCGACAGGTGTTGAAAAAGCAGCGAAAGCCGCAGGAAAAAATATCACAGTGCCTTTCACTCCAGGCCGTACAGATGCTTCTCAAGAGCAAACAGATGTAGAGTCTTTCTCTGTTCTTGAACCAATTGCGGATGGTTTCCGTAATTACCAGAAAGGTAAGTACACAGTATCAACGGAAGAAATATTGTTAGATAAAGCGCAGTTGTTGACCCTATCAGCACCAGAAATGACAGTGTTGATGGGTGGTTTACGAGTGTTAGGTGCAAATATCGAGCAATCTGCTCATGGTGTATTCACTCAAACCCCCGAAACATTGACGAATGACTTTTTTGTTAACCTATTAGATATGGCGACTAAATGGACGGCTGTATCAGGAGATGATGAGTTTGAAGGGAAAGATCGGAAAACTGGCGAAGTAAAATGGACTGCAACTCGTGCAGATTTAATCTTTGGTTCGAACTCTCAACTTCGCGCTATTGCTGAAGTGTATGCTTGCAACGATGCACAAGATCGTTTTGTGACGGACTTTGTTGCAGCGTGGACGAAAGTAATGGAGTTGGATCGTTTCGATCTAGCTTAATCTCCTAGTGTTACCAACGCCAAACCCTGTAATTTGAAAAGATTACGGGGTTTTTTATTGTTTAAATTTTGGTATTTATGGTCAAAGGTCAGGCATAAAAAAAGCCCCGTCGAACAGACCTGTAGTCAGTTTGATAGGGCTCTTTATAACAATCTAACTATTAGGTTTTAAACTTGTTCGTTACACGTTGAATGAGTTTGGATTGCTCTTCAAGTCGAGAGAACTGAACACTGGTTTCTTTAGAGCTCTTACCAATGGAATCCGCAAGATCTGCGATACCACTAATATTCTGAGCCATGTCATTTACAACGGTAGACTGCTGGCTGGCTGCGTTTGAAACATCGATGTTCATACTAGTAAGTTGTTTAATAGACTCAGAGCTTGAATTGATTATGTCTGTAATCGCATCCATTGATTCGATAACAGCGGTTCTTTTCTCTGTCGTATTACTCATGTCCTGAATGGTTTTTTCAGCACTGAGTTGTAGTTTGTCCAGAATCGTTTGAATTTGAACTGTACTTTCTTGGCTGCGTTGGGCCAGATTTCGTACTTCATCGGCAACCACCGCAAAACCTCGGCCTAGCTCACCTGCACGTGCCGCCTCTATCGCTGCGTTCAGTGCAAGTAGGTTAGTCTGCTCGGAAATACCTTGGATAACACTTAGAACAGAGTTTATCTCTTCGACATTTCCACCTAATTCCTGGATAGACTCTTCAACACTGGCTAGCACACCATTCAACGCATTAAGCTCTTCGCCAGATAGTTGAACTTGCTTAAGCACATTTTGAACTTCAGCGTCGGTGTTTTCAGCGGAAGTACGAGTGCGTTCAGCATTGTCTGCAATTTCCATTGCCGTTGTAGACATTTCTTCTATTGCTGTTGCTGTATTGGCGGTTTCTTGAACTTGCCTATCAGATGCTAGTGCAAGGTCTTTATGTTGCTGTCTGGATACTGTTGCGACTTCATTTAGCTGGTCGCAGGCACTTTTTAAACTGTTTATATCGCCAGCCATTGACGCTAAAAAGCGATTAAAGTGACTGGATATATCGTCCAAAATGTCTAATGAACTTCCTGGTAGGGTTGCGGTTAGATCACCTTCGCCATCGGCCAAATCTTCAACAGCATCACGTAGTGAGGTAAGTGCAGTAAGCATGAGACGAACAGAAAGGAATACGACGATAGCGACAAAAATGGCTAATCCGAATATAACCAATAAGTTTTGAATTAAGCTAGATTGTTGTGATTTTTTAAGTGAGTTATCTATGTTGTTTAACATGTTCTCTGTGCCATCAATAAAGAAACCAGTCGCTATAGCAACATTCCATTTATCAATCCAAAGAGAATAGCTGTATTTGGCTGAAGGCTCGGTTTCACCTTTTTTAGGAAAATAGTAGGTTGTGAAGCCTTCGCCAGATTTAGCCGCGGTCAATATGTTTTGAACAATTAAGTTACCCACTTTGTCTTTTGAGTTAATGAAGTTTTTTCCAACACCTGCACCAGACCCACTCATTAAGCGATTACCTTCGCCGTCATAAGCAAATAAGTAGCCAACATCGTTGTCGAACCGGTAGTTATAAAGCAGTGCTAAAGCATCTTCTAAACCTTCCTTTCCAGGCATATCAATGTAAGGCTTGATGATGCTTAAAGAGGAATCAATAACGGTAACGAGGCGTCTTTTTTCAACTTCAATAATAGATGTTTCTGAAATTTTAGACACTTGCTGGTTAATTGTATCGAGTGTTTTTATCTGCATAAAAATACCCACAACGGCCACTAAAATGAAGGGGGCGAAGGCAAACATGTATATTTGAGCTTTTAGTGATCGAAACATAAGTAACACTCCAGGGTAAAAAGGGACATTCCTAATGATTTGTTGTTTTTATATATCCAAACCATACTTTATGAATATAGATAATTATAGTATTTCGTAAAAATAAGGAAACAATGGTTACAAAACTTGACAAGCTTTGACCCTAAATAAACTAAATTTATAGAAAGTAAGTAAAAATGAACGCATCCGAAAGTAAATTCATCGCTCAGAACTACCCCGGATAAAGTGATAAGTTTTATAGTTTTATCAGATAGGCATACTTTCATGACGTTCGTCATAATCAGAAAATAAGGAGAATTCAATATGAGATGGTGGTATTCCGCAACGCTAACAACAAAAATTGTGTATTCAATGCTACTCGGTTTAGCTGTTGGCTTATTTGTGAATTTTAGCTTTGGTGTCGATGGTATTGTGCAAGAAGGCAACAATGTGATAGCCGATTTCTTTGTCTATGGTGTGTTTGAAGCTATAGGGAAAATGTTTGTTTCCGCGTTGAAAATGTTAGTTGTACCATTGGTCGTTTTCTCCTTGATTTGTGGTGTTATAGGTATTGGGGATGTTCGGGTTCTAGGACGTGTTGGTAGTAAATCCGTGATTTTTTACCTATTAACTACAGCGATTGCTATTGCTACAGCCATATTATTAGCGTCATTATTAAATATAGGTGCAGGTTTTGAACAAGGCTCTGTTGCTATGAAAGAAGTGGCAGCGAAAAGCGCACCATCACTTGTTGATGTATTAATTAATATTGTTCCAACCAATCCTATACAAGCCATGGCAAATGGTTCCATGCTACCGATTATATTTTATACGGTGCTAGTAGGCATTGCGCTTCTGATGTTAGGTGATAAAGGTAAACCCCTGCAAGATGGCGCTATGCTCATGAATGACTTAATGATGAACTTGGTAAAAATCGTTATGTCATTTGCACCTTATGGTGTGTTCTTTTTAATTGCAAAAACCTTTGCTGGAAATGGTCCGGCCATGTTTATCCCGTTATTGGGATATGTGGCTGCTTTACTTGGTTCATTGGCTTTTCATTGTTTTATTACCTTGATGGTTCTTTTGAAACTCTTCACCGGTTTGAGCCCGCTGACTTTCTTGAAGAAGATAAGATCGGCTCAGACCTTTGCATTTTCAACGGCCAGTTCTAATGCCACAATTCCTGTGACATTGGATGCCGTAACAAATCGAGTTGGTGTGCACCCGTCTGTTGGTTCTTTTACTGTGCCATTTGGTGCAACCATTAACATGGATGGCACCGCGATTATGCAAGGTGTTGCGACTGTTTTTATTGCCAATGTATATGGTGTCGATTTGGGGCTAAGTGGTTACTTAACAGTTATCTTAATGTCTGTTTTAGCTTCCATCGGTACGGCGGGTGTCCCTGGTGTTGGTATGATTATGTTGACTATGGTGCTGACACAAGTTGGTTTGCCAGTGGAAGCTGTCGGCATGTTATTAGGTGTAGACCGTTTGATGGATATGTGTCGAACAGCCGTCAATATAACGGGTGATGCGGTAGTATCTGCTATCGTAGCGAAAGGTGAAGATAAGATTGATATGGCAATTTTTGATGATCCTGAAGCGGGTGTGATTCGTAATGATACAAAATAACCTAAAACCGTAATTTAAAGCGGTAGCATTACTCAAAAAAGGAAAGCCTACATTTATATGTGCTATAGGCTTTCCTTTTTTATGACTAATAAAACGTCTTCTATATTTCTAGTGTCTAAAATAAAGCATAAACGTCTTTTTTTTGTCTTTTTGTTCGTTTACTCTGAATTTTTAAAGACTGAAGTTGTGACTATGAAATTTCAAGGGCTAAACGCCATTGCACTGTTAGAAGGTTTTAAAGGAATACTGGCATTATCCGTTGCAATTGGTGTTAATGCTTTGGTTGGTGAAGACCTCCATCAGCTTGCCCTAGATTTTATGTCAGAGTGGGGAATTTCTCCCGTCGGCCATTATCCTAAAGTCATCTTAATGATGGTTGATAAAGTCTCTAATAACAGTTTAATCCTTGTAACATCAGTGGCGCTTATTTATGGCGTTTTTCGGTTTGTGCTGGCTTATGGTCTTTGGAATCAATTGCTTTGGATCGAATGGTTCGCCTTCGTTACCGCCTCGCTTTATATCCCTTTTGAATTGTATGCTATCTATCAAGATATTAATGTTTTCAGTTTATCAGCCTTACTCATCAACCTTGTTATTGCAGGGTATTTATTTCGAGTTTTAAAACGTGGTGGTAATAAATCATCAATTGATAACGAATGTTAAATGACGATTTTTGTGAGGAATAAGCCAGGTATGCATAGTTCAAAGGAGCAGATTAGTAATTGGAAGACAAAATGCTAGAAAGTAAAAGCGAATACTATAATCAAGAATTCGAAGGTCTCGTTATAGTACAAGGCACGCTGATGAATGCTGTTTTTGAAAACTGCATGTTTGAGTCTTGTGATTTTTCTGAATCCATATTTGATGGTTGTACTTTTAAAGACTGCCAGTTTATTAAATGCAAACTCACTGCTATTCGAGTAAAAAATACTAAGTTT
Source organism: Marinomonas colpomeniae (assembly GCF_014803385.1). Lineage (GTDB taxonomy): Bacteria > Pseudomonadota > Gammaproteobacteria > Pseudomonadales > Marinomonadaceae > Marinomonas > Marinomonas colpomeniae. The sequence continues at coordinate 290,538 of NZ_JACYFC010000003.1, forward strand.
TCTGATGTTAAGTTCTACGACTCTAAAGTCTTAGGTGTGGACTGGACGAAAGCTTACTGGCGAGGTTTAGATTTAGGTGCTGCATTGTATTTTGAACGGTGTTTGGTCAATGTGTCGTCTTTTTATGGATTGAAGCAATCTGGTATTGTATTTGATGAATGTCGTGCTCATGATGTGGACTTTAGAGAGGCAATACTTGCTCGGGGACGCTTCTCTGGAACGGATCTAACCAATAGTTTGTTTATGAATTGTGATTTATCTAATGCCGATTTTAATGGTGCTATTAATTTTGATATAGATGTCACTAAAAACAATTTGAAAGGCGCCACTTTTTGCCGTTATGAAGCGGTTAGCTTATTGTCATCATTAGGTATCAAATTAGTTTAATTCATTTATATAAACAATATAAAAAAGACGAGGCTGATTATGTTAAAAAAAGAAAAAACAGGTTTGGTGATCATAGACGTTCAGGGCAGATTAGCTGAGATTGTGTATGACAGTGAACGAGTGATAGCGAATTTGGTAAAACTTATACAGACCGCAAAACTATTAGACTTGCCTATATTATGGTTGGAACAAAATCCAGAAAAACTAGGCAAAACAGTCCCTGCTTTAAAAACAGTTTTAGATTCGGTTCAACCTATTTCAAAGTATGCGTTTAGCGCGTGTGGTGAACCGGAGTTTTCTGCTGCAGTAGAAAAAACGAAGGTCAATACATGGCTTATCGCTGGCATTGAAGCACATATTTGTGTGTATCAGACTGCATTAGATTTAATGAATTCTGGTTACATGGTTGAATTAATTAGTGACTGTATTTCATCACGCTCATTAGATAATAAAGAACTGGCATTAGCGAAACTAACAAGAAAGGGCGCTGAAATAACCTGTCTAGAAATGCTTTTGTTTGAATTAATTGGCGATTGCCAAGCCCCTGAGTTTAAAACTGCATTAGGTTTAATTAAATAGTAAAAAATCCAGATAGATTATCTTGACCAAGGCGCTTTGTGTTTTAATTCAGTTATCGTTTCACAGTGACACCACTTCTTTCAGGTAAGTAGCATGAACATAGATAAATCTAAAAAACGAATCGCAAAGAAAGTTAAAATGGGATTTAAAGGCTATCCACAAGTAATTTTTTCATACTTTGGAGAAACCGAAGATATGGCAACAGAGGTCGTTGTAACGTTTGTACTAGATGAAGGAGTAGAGCCACAAGAGCAACGCTTTGCTGGTAAAGACGATGTGCGTGAAGATGAGGTGATTCAATCTGCATTAGTGAAAATCATGGAGAGAACTGACGCAAAAACAGTTTTAGAAGTAGAAGGAACTGCACTGCTAGGCTGAGCTTAACTAAAGATCGTGTAGATAAAACATGGTTTGAGATTTGGAAGTAAAAAACAATGAATGAAGTCGATTTTTTCATTGTTTTGGAGCAATGTTTTTTCCTAGGTCTTTTTTAAATAACCAATAGGGTTGTTTTTAAACATTTGTTTGAATGCATATGTAAAAGCAGAAGGTGATTGGTAGCCAACCTCTAGGGCTATATCAGTTACTGACATTTCACCTTGTTCTAATAGGTTTACTGCTTCTAATAAACGTACTTTTTGACGCCATTCCTTAAACCCTGTGCCTACTTCCTTATTGAAAATTCGAGTAATCGTTCGACTCGAAACCGCCAACTTTGTTGACCACTCTTCAAGGCTCAGTGAGTTACTCGGTTCTTTCATTAATTCAGTAACCAGTTGGTTCAGTCTTTTATCGGAAGGAATTAATAAGGACAGAGCATTGTCTGATTGCAACGCTAACTGATCAATCAGTACTTGTATGAGTCGTTGTTCAGTCTCGTCAAAGCTTTGTTTTTGACTAATGTTACCAATAGAAAGAATAAGCTCTCGAGCTAATGGCGTAATATTTAATACCTTATTTTGATCTCCCATCTTACTGACAACATCGGGTCTAAAGTACAAACTATGGAATTTCGCGCCTATGGGGGCTTTTACATCATGGTCACAATTTGGCGCTAACCAGATGGCTTTTTGTGGTGGTACCAGCATGATTTGGTTTTGATACTCCACATGTAAAATCCCCTTTGAAGCATACATAAGTTGGTACCAACTATGATGATGCGGTGGGCCTTGGTGGCCCGCTGACATGTCTATTTTTCTAGTAATGACAAATTTATCACCTGCATTGGCTATTTGTTCATTGGTCGAATTGGGTTTTGTGTGTGGTTTCATATTTTATTATTAAATAAATGTCTTTTAGTCGATGATTTAAGTCAGGTTGTAGAAAGTAAGACTAAATGCTAACTGATAAACTGCACAATACCAAATGCCACTAATTAAGTTGTGCTTAAGCTATTTAAATAAGAGATGTTGCTATGTTGGATAATCAAAACCTTGATTTATCACAGTCGTCACTGAGCTCAGAAAAAGTTCGACAATCAGAGAAACCGCTAAAATCATGGCAAACACCTAAGCATTTGCTTATGCTGGTATCGATTGTGGTGCCAATGGCGTTCGCTAGCTGGCAAGCGTTGCTTAATAATTTTGTGATTGAGAAAGCTAATTTTACAGGTGCTGAAATTGGTTTGTTGCAAAGTGTTCGCGAAATTCCTGGTTTCTTAGCTTTTACCGCCATTTTCATTTTGTTGTTCATTCGAGAGCAAAGCTTCATGCTTTTATCTCTTATTCTGCTTGCCGTTGGTGTGGCGATTACGGGCTTTTACCCTTCGGTAACAGGGCTATTATGTACCACTTTATTAATGTCTGTTGGGTTCCATTATTTTGAAACCCTCAAGCAATCTCTGTCATTGCAATGGTTAACCAGAGAAGAGGCGCCAGAAGTATTAGGTAAGCTTATTTCGATTGGCGCACTGGCATCTCTGATAACCTATTCTGGTTTATGGCTATTGCTTGAGATTGTTCAACTTGATTATAAATGGGTGTACCTAATTGCTGGCAGTGCCGCTTTGTCTTTAGTGCTATTTATTTGTGTCGCATTTCCTCGTTTTGAGGCGAAAGTACCTCAGAGTAAAAAGTTATTATTACGTAAACGTTATTGGCTATATTACGCACTGACTTTTATGAGTGGGGCGAGACGTCAAATATTCGTAGTGTTTGCTGGTTTCTTGATGGTTGAGAAGTTCGGTTATTCAGCATCAGATATCACTTTACTGTTTTTGATTAACTATCTGTTCAATTGGTTTTTTGCCAAACGAATTGGTCGTTTAATTGGGCGTTTTGGTGAACGCAAAGCATTGATCTTTGAATACACAGGTTTGGTTTTTGTGTTTGTTGGTTATGCGTTTGTTGATTCTGCTATGTTGGCAGGCAGTTTATATGTCATTGATCATTTGTTCTTCGCATTGGCATTGGCGATTAAAACTTACCTACAGAAAATTGCAGATCCAGCGGACATGGCGTCCACGGCGGGAGTGTCTTTCACCATCAGTCATATTGCTGCGGTTGTCATTCCAGTTACCTTTGGACTTATTTGGCTAGTGTCGCCAGCCAGCGTCTTCTTAGCGGGCGCGTTGATGACGGTTGTATCTTTGATATTGGCGTTTAATATTCCGAATAAACCGGAAGAGGGCAACGAAGTTCGTCGTTTCCGTTGGTCTTAGAAAAATAAAACTTCAAAACACTAACGCTTAATTTTGCGTAGGCTTACTCATAACGACCTTTGATCGTTTAGAGTGGACTTTTGATTTCATATTATTCTGACAGAGTTTTAAGTGAATTCTGCTGATGTGTTATTTATAGAAGTAAGATTAGAAAAGTGAGCAGGTGACTGTGTGTTTGTTGTCTTCATTCTGGCAAACAGCCATATAAGCGCTAGAGTCTTGAATAAAAGCATAGTGAGTATTTGAGTCTCTACAAAGAGCAATAAACTCCGCATGCTTTTCGCTAAAGTTAATCTTATTGATTTCGTAGCGAGAATTTGAATCTATAGAATTAGAGCGTGCTTCTACTGCATCAAGTTTTGCTTGAATAATATGAGTTAGTTCATTGTACTTGCGTCGATTTTGGTGGCAGTACGCGCTATTTGGTGTGGTTTCAGCGCACTCGGTTAGTGTGGCGTCTATCTCTGCAAGCTTGTTTTGATAATATTCTAAGTCATCTTTTGATTGGTTAGCTTTGATTCTTTTAATTTCTTCATTGCTAGATAACTGTTCCAATCTGATTTTCGCTTTGTTTAAACGTGTTTCTTTTACAAGACAGTTTTCCCCGAAAGCAACTAAATTACTGCCGTATGCGAAACTAACCGTCATACAGCCTAATAAAAGAGCACTCGATTTAATTATTGAAATATTCATAAGATCACATTGTCTATTTGTTTGTTCTGATATGTTAGCACCTCTATATAAGAGGCAGTAGTAATAGGGCGTTATATTGTTTTATCTTCCATGATGTGAAATAAAACTATCCATCTCTTTGTTATATCTATACAATGACCCCTCAAGCTAGAAAGAAGTCTCTAATTAAAAACTCTGCTACACGTTGTTTTATTCATAAATCGTCGTTCTGAAGTTTCTAAGTGCCAGTCTATTTTTTTGCAATTTCAGCCTATTAAAGGCTATTTTATATTTAAAATTTAGGTAGATTATTTATGTCTAATACAGTTAAAGGTACAGTTAAGTGGTTCAACGAAACTAAAGGTTTCGGTTTCATCGAGCAAGAGTCTGGTCCAGACGTTTTCGCACATTTCAGCGCGATCGTAAGTGACGGCTTTAAAACTTTGGCTGAAGGTCAACAAGTTGAGTTCGTTGTAACTGCTGGCCAAAAAGGCCCACAAGCAGAGAATATTACAGTAGTTTAATTACTAGCTGACAATATTTTAAAAAAGGTAAGTTCTTTAGAACTTACCTTTTTTTTGTCTTTAAAAAATGAAAATATCACTTTAGACAAATTTAATCCTTCAGAAACTGTCTAAAGTAGTAAAAACTGAATGGTTATAAATACTACTTATTATCTGATTCTACGAATAACTCCTTGCGCATTTTTTCCCTACTAGCATAAATAAGCATTTATTTAGACATAAGGTTCTGTCAAGGAACTAAGTTTTCTCTATCACGTCCAAATAATATAACGCTAATAAGGACTAATATTATGAATCGTAGACATTTTTTCGTCACAACTGTTTGTGTAATAGCTGGAGCAAAGTACTTCTCTACATCATTAACCGCAGAAGAGTTGGCTTCAGATTTAACTTTTGAAGTAATTTATACAAAAAAACAATGGCAAGAAAAGTTAAACGACTTTGAATACAAGGTAATGCGAGAAGAAGGAACAGAGCGAGCAGGTAGCAGTTCGTTACTTCATGAAAAGCGTGCTGGGATTTATAACTGTAAAGGCTGTGATTTACCTCTTTATGATGCAAGTACCAAATACGACAGCAGAACAGGTTGGCCAAGCTTTTATCAAAGCCTTCCAAATTCAGTAGGGACCAAAGACGATAATAAATTTTTTATGCAACGAACAGAAGTGCATTGTCGTCGTTGTGGAAGCCACTTGGGCCATATTTTTGACGATGGTCCACAACCAACGGGTAAGCGTCATTGTTTAAACGGAATTTCTTTGGTTTTCCGTGCGGTTTAATAGATTTATATTCTATAAATGCGTTTTCACTCTGTTTAATAGAAAGACCCGTCTATTAGGGACGTGTCTTTCTTCCTTGCATTGTCGCCATCAGAGTCGCTAGCAAAATGCAGATTCCGCCAATCATTTGAATGACAGTCAAACTCTCTCCCAACCAAACAAACGCGAAGAGTGCACCGAAAGCGGGTTCAGATCCTGTCAGTAAAGCAACTCGTGATGATGTTGTGTGTTTTACACCATAGTTCTGCGCGAACAGAGCGAAGATGGTACAGAAAATTACCAGGTAAAAAGCCAGTAACCAAAAGTGCCATTCCATTGGAACAAGGTCTGACATTTTAATGTCGCTCATTAGGAAAATGACCAAGGCGCCGACTGACACAACATTCGCTTGAATGCTGGTGATATTTAAGGCGGAAAGGCGTTTTCCTTTCAACAAAACCTGAGTCGAGACAACCATACAAGCTCGCAACAACGCCGCCAGTAAAATACAGTAATCGCCAAGGTTAAGTTTGAGAGCAGGAATAAGAGACGACCCGCCAAGTTCTTTTTGAGTCAATAGCAACACCCCAACGACAGACAATAAAGCGAAACCTATTATGCTTTTTGGCGGCCATTGCTTTGTTGTAATGGCTTCGACAAAAGGCGTCATCAAAACACAAAGGCTAATCAAAAAAGCCGCTTTAGACGCAGTCGTATGAAAAATTCCGTAGGTTTCTGCGAGAAAAATACACAATAATATTACGCCAGTAGGCAAGGCGTATTTCCAATCTGTTGTGAGTCCTTTTCTAGCGTCTCTCCAGTAATTTGGTAATAACAACAATGACGTTAGACTGAAGCGAATTACGATAAAAGCTAAGACGCTGGTGTAGATGAGCGCTTCTTTAGTAATGCCGTAACTGGTTCCCCAGAAAATAGCAGTGAGCAATAAAGACAATTCAGCAATAGGTAAACGGCTGAAAAGGGGTGCATTCAATGTTTGAGTTTTCATCTTATTCTCGTCATAAATGAATTATGGATTGCTGTATGGAAGAGCTGAGTTGAGCGAGAAAGTATGTTAACTTGTGTTTGTTGTTATGATAATAACCACTAAAAACAAAAGACTTATGATTCATGGACACAAATAAAATTATAACTTTGTTGCCTGATATGGCGGCGTTCGTTGCCGTTGTTGAAACGGGTAGCTTCACTAAAGCCGCAGAGAAGTTAGGCATCACACCTTCTGGAGTGAGCCGACAAGTATCGCGGATGGAAAGTGTGTTATCAGCGGTATTGGTTGAGCGAACTACGCGTCGACAAACCATCACCTCTGTTGGTATGGCGGTTTATGAACAATGTCGTAATATGCTCGACAGCGCCAAAGAAGCCGTCGTTGCGTCTGAAAGCAACACAACCGAAGCCAAAGGGCGTTTAAGAATCGCAGCGCCAGATGCGTTTGCTAAGCAAGTATTAGAGCCTTTGTTACTTGAATTTATGGGCTTGTATCCAGCGATTTGTTTGCATGTTCAAGTGACAGATTTACGCGTCGATCCTGCTTATCAAAATGTAGATTTAGTATTCAATATCGCAGAGCAACCTTACGAGCATTTAGTGTGTAAAACACTGGGAAGCGTTCGCTCCATATTGTGCGCGAGCCCGCAGTATTTGGCAGAACATGGTATCCCACATTCGCCTGAAAACTTGGTGAAACATGCTTGCTTGCCACTCGGTTTTTTTGATGGAGACAATGTCTGGTCGTTTACTCAAGGTGAACAAAAAACCGTGATTACCGTTGATGGGCGTTATATCAATAATGACGCTGATATGCGTTTAAAAGGCGTGAAACAAGGTTTTGGTATTGCCCCTTTTCCAGATTTCGTTGTTCGAGATGCGCTTGAAAAAGGCGACGTGATTGAAGTGTTAAAAGATTGGCAGTTGAAAAGCGACTTTCAAGGCGGCGTTCACATGCAATTTCCTGCGATGCGATTTATGCCGAATAAACTGCGTGTGTTTATTGATTTTATGGAAGCGCATTGGATGAAGAGCATACTTATTTAAGCGCGCTCTTCATTTCTTAATGTGAGAACCTCATAACCCGTTTTGGTGACCAGAATGGTGTGCTCCCATTGCGCTGAAAGTTTTTTATCGGTGGTAACCACAGTCCATCCGTCTTTCTTCGTTTTTGTTTTGGGTTTACCTTGGTTGATCATAGGTTCAATAGTAAAAGTCATACCTTCTTTTAAAACCAGACCCGTACCAGCTTTACCATAATGAAGCACTTGAGGTTCTTCGTGCATCTCTCGACCAATCCCGTGTCCACAGTATTCCTTTACAACAGAATAGCCTTTGCTTTCAGCCAGAGTTTGAATCGCTGCACCAATATCACCTAACGTCGCACCTGGTTTTACCTTTTTAATTCCGTCCCACATGGCATCGTAGGTTGTTTTAACCAAACGCTTTGCAATGGGATTCGCTTCACTCATGACAAACATTTTACTGGAGTCAGCGATAAAGCCATTCTTTTCAAGTGTGATGTCTAGATTGACGATGTCTTTTGATTTGAGTCTTTGACTTTCTGCCGGAACGCCATGACAAACCACTTCATTGATTGAAGAGTTAAGCACAAACTCATAACCGTATTGACCCAAACTTGCCGGTCTAGCATTCAGTGTATGACGAATAAAGTCGTCGACTTTATCGTTTATTTCTAGAGTCGAAATGCCTTCTTTTACGAAGTCATCAAGCATATAGAAAACGTCGGCCAACAGCTTTCCAGACTCTCTCATTAACTCAATTTCTTCTGAATTCTTGATCTGTACTTGCATGCTACTTTACCAACTTAAGTGGCTCGTCATCGTTGGCGTTTGCCAGTTCATTGCCGATAATCTCTGCGAAAGTAAGTGTTGGATTCAGTTCTGCCAAACGGCCCATCTTCATCCAAAACTCTGCTTGAGCATTGATAGAGCGGGACATAACTTGGCAGCTTTTGCGAATGTCGTCGTGAAGGTCGTCGGAGATTTTGATGATACCCATAATATATGATCCGTATATGATTTATATATGGATCATATATTCTGTGCTACCGCGTTTCAAGCAGTTTTTACTGTGGGGTTTGAAACTGGACTTAGTAAAATAAGTCTTTTATCAGTTTAATGCCTTCTTCTTGCCCGCCTTTGTTGTACGCATCCAATAGCGCAGAACCCAAGATAGCGAGATCTGCTTTGCCTATAAGCTGTTCTATTTGCGCTCTTTCTCGTAAGCCAAAACCGACACCAATAGGCGCGCTTGAATGGACTTTGATCTCTGCCAAATAATCGTCTAACGATGTGGTTTTGCTCTTACCTTCATGCATCTTAGTCTCATGTACGGAGTGACCCGTCACACCAGAACGTGCCACACAATATAAGAAACCACTGGCTTGACTCGCCAACATAGCAAGACGATCTTTTGGTGTCACAGGTGTGACCAACCAAATAGGATCGACTTGATATTTTTCACAAGTCGCTTGATAGGTTGCGGCTTGCTCGATCGGTAAATCAGGTAAAATCAAACCAAGAATATTTTCCTCGGCGGCACGTTTAGCGAGTTTGTCTAAGCCATATCGATACATAGGGTTCAGGTAGCTCATTAGTACAATACGGCTTTCTGGAAAACCTTTTGCTAGTTCCCCCAATTGCGTCAAACAGGTTTCCACATCAAGGGTTTGTTCCAGTGCTTTGTGACAAGCCGCCACAATACTTGGACCATCGGCCACAGGATCAGAGAAGGGGAATTGCACTTCGATGAAGTCCACACCTTCTTTCATCAGGCGTTCCATCCAATCCAAACTTTCTTGAACCGTTGGGTAGCCGTAAACCACATGAGTCATGGACAATATTGGTTTCTTCTGGCGTTGTTGTTTAATAAAAGCGGCTAACTGGCTCATGCGTCGGTTTCCTTTTGTTCTTTAGTGGAAGGTACTTTTACAGGATAAGAAGCAAGATAATCAGTTAAGAACTGAGGGAAAGTTTCGTCTTGAACCGCTTTTGCCACATTGAAAATGTCTTTGTCACCACGACCTGAAAGGTTAATCACAATACGAGATTCTTTCGGTAAATTCGGCGCATCTTTAAAAGCGCCTGCCAACGCATGGGAAGATTCCAGTGCCGGAATAATGCCTTCTTTTTTCAGCAATAAGGTACAAGCATTAATCACCTCATCGTCCATCGCATAAGTCATTTTGATACGACCAATTTCCGCGAGATGCGCGATAATAGGTGACACACCAACGTAATCTAAACCGGCTGCAATGGAATGAGTTTCCTGTAGTTGCCCCGCTTGGTCTTGTAAAAACATGGTCGAAAAACCTTGTGCAATACCGGGTTGACCAAGGTTGTGAGACAAGCGAATAGAGTGCTCGCCTAATTCCAAACCTTTGCCGCCAGCTTCTACGCCCACCATCTCGACGTTTTTCTCATCAAGAAAGGGTAAGAACAAACCACACGCGTTTGAGCCACCGCCAACACAAGCATAAAGACGATCAGGGAATTGACCGAACTGTGCAACACTTTGTTCGCGTACTTCTTCACCAATCACCGATTGGAAAAAAGCGACCATTTCAGGGAAGGGCGCACAACCACAAGAGGTACCGATCAGATAATGGCTGTCTTCATGACTAGAAGACCAATCGCGTAACGCCTCGTCTAACGCATCACGTAACGTCTGTGCTCCCGTGGTTACAGGAACAACAGTGGCACCTAATTGTTTCATCCAAAATACATTTGGATATTGGCGCTCTATGTCTTTCGCGCCCATGTAAATTGTACATTCTAGACCTAAGCGAGCAGCGACAAGAGCGGTTGCAATACCGTGTTGTCCTGCGCCTGTTTCTGCAATAACACGTTTTTTACCCATGCGTTTGACCAACAAACCTTGGCCAATCACGTTATTCATTTTGTGCGCGCCACTGTGATTTAGATCTTCTCTTTTTAGATAAATTTGCGCACCACCAAAGTGATTGGTTAAATTTTCACAAAAGGTAAGTGGTGTTGGTCGGCCGGAAAACTGCTGCCATTGTTTGTTTAGCTCAGTGAGAAACGCTGGGTCGTTTTTGGCTTCTTCAAACGCATGCAAAATTTGTTGCTGACTCGAATAAAGAATCTCAGGAATGTAACTACCGCCGTACTGCCCGTAGAAACCGTTCTCACTTTTCATGGTGTTCTCCAATGATTAAATTAACTATACCGTTTAGTTAATTTAATCGGATTCTAATGAATCGTCAAGAAATTTATAGTTTGGTTTTTAACTTTAGAGGTTTAGCTGTAATTCATCCACGGTAGCTCGTTTATTGGTAAGTCTCATGAGTTACTTTTATTTTTAAGTAGATTCACTAATTTTTTGTATTTAGAAGGAGTGTTGCTACTGAACATGGTTATGAAGGAATTGTGTCTTTGAGGTCTGCAGTTTACTAAAAGCTGACCATTTGGTTGATATTAAACTGTGAAATTTTAGGATTTATCTGTCGAATAAAATTTCTAATTTTATTATGGCTATTTCAATGAGAATTATAAAATATGATCGAGATATTACTAAAGTCGTATTGAATTATAGGTCTAAAAAGTACTAATCTATATTTCAGTATTTGCATATTTTTTTAAAGAAATGAGTAATTAGGTTGGTAATAAAGAAAGCGTTATTGGTTTTATTTAATTTATGAAGGGTAAAGGTGTTATTTAAAATTAAGCCTATGATTTTTAACAATATATTTTTATTAATCCTTATGTGTGAAAAATATAATTTTTTTAAAATATAAAATACACATTGATTAAGCAGGTGAATATAGAAACGTTTATTTAGTCAAAATAAGCCTGCTGTAATGAAAAATTACATTTTATGAATTATTAGTGTTAGAAGTTACAATTTGGTACAAACAAGCAAGCATGTTCCTTTTGAAGGCTATGGTATTATTTAATACATTATTAATGTTGAAGAGGTGGATTATGTATTTTTTAAAATGGGTTGTGTATTTAGCGATAACCACTTTTTTGTCCACACCAATTTTGGCAAAAGATATAATAATTGGGGGGACCGGAAATGCTCTTGGCACCATGACATTATTAGCGCAAGAATACCAAAGGTCTAATCCAGAAACGGAAATAACCGTTTTGCCTAGTATTGGAAGCAGTGGCGCTATAAAAGCCGTCCCTTTAGGTAAAATTCATCTTGGATTAAGTTCTCGCCCGTTTAAAGAGACAGAATTCACAGGTGGAGCCACTGCAGTTGAATATGCACGTTCTCCAACCGTTATCGCAGTATCAAATAAATTAACAGAAAACGCGATTACTGTAGAGCAACTAATTCAAATCTATACTGGAGAACTAACACAATGGTCAACGGGCGAACTAATACGCCCTATTATTCGTCAAGCTAATGATGGTAATACAAAACAGCTGAACCAACTCTCTCCTAAATTAAAAAAAGCACTGGCAATGGGGAATGAAAATCCTGACTTTTTGTTTGCTGCAACGGATCAAGAATCTGTTAGTCATATCGAAAAAGTCCCAGGCAGTTTTGGTGTAACGACTTTGGCTTTAATTCTGTCAGAAAACAGAAATATCCATGCAATGTCTCTTGATGGCGTTGATCCAACCCACGCAAGTAATGCTAAGCGTTATCCAATGAATACATCTTTTTATTTTATTATTCCCAAAGCAATTCCTCCCCACGTAGCTGACTTTCTTGACTTTGTAAGTTCTTCAGAAGGTAAGGCTATTTTAGAGAAGTATGGTAACTATGCCCCTTAATAAAGATGTGTATCTAATGAAATTGTCAAAAGATAAACAACAAGCCAAAGTACTTACCAACTTATCTATCGTTATTTCTTTGGTGGTCGCGTTAAGTCTGCCTATTGTCTATGCTGTAGTTTCTTATCAAGGATTAGCAAGTTCCCTGTACTTTAAAGCAAGAATTAAGGCTCATGCTCAATCCGATATTATAACCACGCTTCCTAATACTTGGATGTATGCAGAAAATCGTATCTACGGAGTTCTTGAAAGAGAGCCTGTAATATTAGATAACGAATTTGTACAGCTTTTTGATGAGAATGGAGGCTTGATCATATCAACAGGTTCTAAAATTGAAAGCTGGCAAATAGAACGCAGCTACCCTCTAAAAGATATTAATAAGGTCGTTGGTAAAATTACGGTCAGCACATCGCTGTCAAATTTGTATCTAGATGTATTCATCGTTTCTATACTGGGTTTGATTCTAGGGTCTGTGGTTTTCTTGATTTTACGACTATTACCTATCAGTGCGCTAAAGCGAATATCGGATGAGCTTTATACAGAAAAAGAACGCGCCGAGGTAACGTTAAACTCAATCAAAGAAACCATTATCGTTTCTGATGCGGAAGGTCGTCTTCTTTACTTCAACACCTCTGCTGAAAAAATGTTTGGTAACTTACTTTTCAAATACAAAGATGAAAATTTCACTGAATTGCTACGGATTACAGACAACGAGTCTAGCGCTAAAATAGAGAGTACTCTCGTACGGACATTAGATTCTAAAAAAATTACAACCTGCAATGAACGCAGTGTTCTTAGTACACCTTCAAATTTACAAATAGAGGTCGAAGAACGCTGTACTCCAGTATTCGACAGTAAAGGCGCTTTAACTGGCGCTGTACTATGTTTACGTGATGTGACCGAAGCAAGAGAAAACCTTAAGCGTAAATCATGGGAAGCATCTCACGATATCTTAACAGGATTGGTTAACAGACAAGAGTTTGAAAGACGAACGACTAATGCTATTAAAAAAGCCAACAATACCGCTGTGAAATATGTTGTTTTCTATATGGATCTTGATCGATTTAAAGTCATTAATGATTCTTGCGGACACAATGCAGGTGATGAGCTACTTAAACAATTAACTCGAATTATAGGTTGCCATATTCGAGGTGGTGATACGTTCGCTCGACTAGGCGGAGATGAGTTCGGGTTGTTATTAGAAAATTGCAGTGAAGAAAAAGGTATTCAAATGGCAAATGCTTTATTGAATGCTGTCGACTCGTTTCAATTTTTCTGGGAACAAAAAATACATACCATTGGAATAAGTATTGGTATTACGGTAATCAATAGAGACAGCTTCTCTCTAATGGACGTATTAGGGCAAGCGGATTCGGCTTGTTATTGGGCAAAAGATCAAGGTCGTCAACGCTTCTGCTTCTTTAAAGAAAGTGATGTGCAACTAGCGGCCAGACGGAGTGAAACTGGTTGGGTAGAAAAAATCACAGGGGCTTTAAAGGACGATCGTTTTGTCCTTTATCACCAAACTTACCGTTCTTTAAAAGGTGAAGATGCTACGTCAGTACATTTAGAAATACTGCTACGTATGCTATCTGAAGATGATGAAATTATTCTTCCATATCACTTCTTTCCTGCGGCGGAGCGATATAATTTAGTCGCAGAAATAGACCGTTGGGTGATTAATAAAGTCCTGTCTGAATATCATACAGTGAAAGAGTTATATCCTAATAAGAAGCTGATGATCAGTATTAACCTTTCTGGTGGCTCGATTAATTCTCCTAATTTACTGGATTACATTAAAAATAAAATATTAGAGTTTAACGTTAACCCAGAAGAGTTGTGTTTTGAAATTACCGAAACAGTGGCAGTGAAAGACATTGTCTCTGCTATTGAGTTTATTAGTGGGTGTAAAAAGCTTGGAGTGAAATTTGCTCTTGATGATTTTGGTGCTGGAAGTAGCTCTTTTGGATATCTTAAACAACTCCCTGTAGATTACCTAAAAATAGACGGGGGCTTTGTTAAAAATATTGAACATGACCTAATAGACAGAGCCATGACGGAAACAATGAATAAAATTGGTCATATAATGCAAAAAACAACAGTAGCTGAATTTGCAGAGAATCAATCTATCATTGATATACTTGATGATATGGGCGTTGATTACGCTCAAGGCTACGGTGTTTGCCTTCCAAAACCTTTACTTCCTGATAATAAACCTTAGTGTTCGCTAGCGTTGGTTCTAGCCGTTAAATATTAAGGCCGCTATTTTTCAAAATAAGGCTCACTTTATAATGTAAAGTGGGCCTTTCTACTTCTTAATATTCAGTCTTATTATTCGTTTGGCTCCCACGCATGTAGATGACTTTTACGCATTTGAGACTTTTCTGTGGCAGATGCTCCCCAATGGTTGTTATATAATTTTCCCTCCCAATCTCCATAGGCTGGGTTTGGCAGCATGATAAATTGAGTGCCGAATAAGTCTTTATTTTTCTCTATCGCGGCGTAGCTTTCAGTGAAAGATTCTGTTTTAAAATCGTTTGAGAAGTCATTTAGGTTATCGCCCATGAAAAGTGCAATGTCATAGTTTTCTAGCACAGTTTGACGACGAGGTTCTTTATCGCTTGTTGAAGTTTTTAGCATTAGGTGAGCATCGTCAACATTTGGAAATCCTAGCTCGATTAAGTTTTGACGTGTGCCTTCTAAGCCTATTACTTTACGGTTAGTAATATAAAAAACTTCACCGCCGTTTTGTGCTACATAATTTAAGAAACCTTTTGCACCTGGCATAGCCGTGGCTTCACCAGCGTCCATCCATTTGTTCCAAGTAGCGTTTGAAAAACCAAAATCCTTATCAATTAGCCAAGCTTGATAGGCACTGTTATCAATAACGGTTTCATCTGCATCAACCACAATCGCAATTTTTTTATTACCTGTGTAGGAATCAGAGTAAGCATCAAATTGCATTTTTGCTAAGTTAAAAGCTTGATATGACAAGGCTCTAAACTCTGCTGAAGCCTGTGTCCATGCTGTGCTCAGTACGAGTTGCTCGTTCAAATCTTTGTAGGTATAAATGGTGTCATCAGCTAATGCTGGTAAGGAAATGCTGCCGGCTAAAAGAGTGAGAGAGATTGTTAAAGTACGAACCGTGGAACAAAGCATTATTAAACTCCTACTAAATTAAGGTTTCTATTTATGTTGTATTTAAGATGTTTACTTATCCATTAAGAAATAAGAACACTGAAATAGGTAACAAAGTGAGTAGATTACTAGCTTTAATGTTGCATGGAAAATACAAAGAAACAATGTATGGCTATAAACGAGTGACACGCGAGGAAATATTCATATTCATTAATTGAACGAGTGTATTTATCTTGTATAGATTGGAGGGGGTGAGCAAAATAAGTTGGTGGTTATATAATCGATGCTGTCTGTACTTTTTTACCAAATAAGAGTGTCTTAAGCTGCACCGAATTTTTTAAGTGAACCGCATAAAATGGAGCTATCAACACCTAAGTTATTTGGTTGTTTGTTTTCCAGGGTATACACAACATCCCAATTAGCTGAAGTGTTGCTTATTTATTCTTTTTGGATGATTTCTCCTTAATTCCCCCATATTTATTTTACCTAGCTTTACCCGCTGTTTCCTTGTCTGTCTCTTCTTCCCTCCTATAAAATTCTGCCCACGTTAACCTTAGGTACTAAAGGGATAGATATGAATTCGTTTGTTTATAAAAGTGCATTTGTTTTGTTTGTCGGCGCCAGTTTTTTTGCGAGTAAAAGCTTTGCCCATCATGGTGTAAATGGTCAGTTTGATGAATCAACCACGATCAAAGTAGAAGGTGTGGTGACGAAGAGTCGTTTGGTGAATCCTCATGCTTATATCTATTTCAATGTCTTGGATGCGCAAGGGCAAACGAGCGAATGGCGTTGTGAGTTGGGAACGGGTAGCACACTGAAACGTGCGGGATGGACGTCGGATACTTTTGCGAAAGGTACGCAAATTACCGTGGTGGGGTCGCCTGCTCGCAGTGAAGACAATGCGTGTTATGTTCATACGATTTCCTTTGATGATGGCGTCACTATCAAGCGTGATTCAATTTTTGATAAAGCGGGTCAGTTGGTTAAGCAACCACGAAAAACAACCTTGGCAGACGGTACGCCAAACATAGACGGTACTTGGGTTGCTGAACGCCCAGAGCATGAAAGAATGCCACCAAGAGAGGGAAATAGTGACGAAGAAGGCCGTAGCGGAAGACCGCCAATGCCACCAGAAGGCGCACCTGAATTAGCCGATGGCGAACAACGTCCGCCTCGTGGTGATCGTCCTCCAATGGGCGAAGGTCGTGTACAGTTTGATTTAACGGAAGCTGGCAAGGCGGCGGTTGCAGATTATGAATTCGCTCAATCTCCACGAATGCATTGTGAAGCAACGAATATTATTGACGATTGGACCTTTGATCAGCTGGTAAACAAGATAGAGCAGACCGAAGACGATATCGTGATCTCTTATGGCTTTATGGACATTGCTCGAACCGTTCATCTTGATTTGGATAAACACCCTGAAGATATTGAGTTGAGCCGAGCTGGTCATTCCATTGGTCACTGGGAAGGGAAGGTATTGGTTGTAGATACGGTTGGTTTTAAGCCGGGTTATATCCATGCGCCACCAATGAAACAAGGTGCGGCGATGAACAGTGATCAATTGCACATGGTTGAACGCTTTTATGTGAGTGACGATGGTTTAACACTTTACCGTGAATACAAAGGGGAAGACGCTTTGTATTTAGAAAATGGCTTCTCTGGTAAAGACGAAGTGAAACTGACAGAGGGTCATTATGAACCTTATGACTGTGCTGATTTAACCACCGAAGTTCGCTAAGTAAATGCATATTGTGGACTTTTTAAATTGGGCAGAAATGTCACCGATTGGCGAATGGGTATCCACCTCTCTTTGGGGATATCCGATTGCCTTAACCTTACACACAATCGGCATGGGAACCTTAGTTGGTTTAGCTTTGATGATTTGTTTGCGAGTGTTAGGGCTTGGTCAAGGAATGCTTCCGAGCCGTTTAACGGTCTATTGGAAGCTGGCGCTTATTGGCTTTGTGATTAACCTTGTTTCTGGGACAGCGCTGTTTTTTGGCAGCGCTACTGTTCTCTGGGAAAGTTGGCCTTTTCGAATCAAGATTGTCTTTATCGCTGCTGGCTTGATTGGCACGCATTGCTTAGTAAAAAGTCTGACGACGAGCCGACGCATTTCAATTGAAAAAGTGTCATCTTTGCTGGTTTCATCAGGATGCATGTCAAAAGAACTTATGTCGTTAGAAAAAATCACTGCCAAACAAAAAGCTTTGGCCTTTGTTGTGATGGTTTTCTGGATAACAGCTTTAGTGGCAGGGCGCTTAATCGCGTACATTTTCTAAGAGGTTAAGTATGCAAATCCAATCGATTGTTCAATGGATGAGCGAGTCTGCGCTGAATCATTATATCGTGACTCACAGTTATGTATGGCCAACTTTAGAAAGTTTGCACTTTATTGGCTTGTGTCTGTTGTTTGGCTCTTTATTGTTGATTGATCTACGAGCGTTAGGCGTTGCGAAAACGGTGCCGTTCGAAGCGGTTGAAAAGTTCCTTCTTGTCTCGATAACTGGCTTTGTGATTAACCTATCGACAGGCATCGCATTTATATTTGGTGACCCAGACCGCTATTTTGTGAATCCGTCTTTTCAATTGAAAATCCTGTGCATTGTGTTGGCGTTATTGAATGCCTTGTATTTTTCTTTGCGAATGAAAAAACACAGCGACTCAATTTCCTCTGAACAAGGAGAGGGTGGAATGGCTCTTTCTATTGATATGGTACTGCCTATCGATATGAAACTAGCCGCGGGTTTATCACTTGTTTTGTGGGTCGCTGTGATTGTCTTTGGCCGTCTCATTCCTTATGTTGAGTAGCTTTTAAAAAAACATAAGTGCTTTGGCTGTGTTTTTAGTTTCTATGTATTTCATTTAGGTTAATATGATCTTTTAAATTTAATGATCAGGCCTTCTTAAAAATACATATGACTAAACTTTTTGTATTCAAACCCTTTCTACTTGTTTGTGTCTTGTGCTTATCGTCTCATTCTTATGGGCAAGACTGGGTAATGCCTACACCATTTGGCGACCGCAATCAGCCGACTCAGATTGCGTATGATTTTGCCGAAGATGTGCAAAATTTAACGAATGGCGATATCAATATATTGGTGAAGTCTAATGGTCGAGCTCTGCCTCACCTTGCTATTCCTGCTGCCGTTATGTCGGGTAAGGTCGTAGCCGGTGAATTTTTATTAGGTTTATTAGATAAAAAAGACTCCGTTTTTCAGCACGATATAATTCCGCTTTTAGCGAATAATTATAAAGACGCACAGCTTTTGTGGCAGGCATCAAAAAATAATACTGAGAAACAGTTGAACAAACTAGGCTTACATTATTTATACGTGGTGCCTTGGACTCCTTATAGCTTCTTTTCAACTCAAGAAGTCACTCGTGTTAGTGACTTCAATGGTCTTTCTATTCGTACATTCAACAATACAGTAACTGCGTTGATTAAGAACCTTGATGCAAAGCCTGTGCAGCTTCCGTTTGCTGAAATACAATCCGCTTTTTCCGAAGGTAAATTAAATGGTCGTTTTACTTCTTTATCCGTCGGAGAAGACACCAAAATTTGGACGTATGCGCCTTACCTAAATGATTTACGCCTATGGATACCTAAACAGGTTGTTGTAATGAACAAAGCGTTTTTTGATAGCCTTGATGTAAAAACACAAAAAGCGATTGAAACCGCTGCCGCTAAAGCAGAGCGTAATGGCTGGACTCAAACACAAGAACGTGTTGAAACAGATTTGGCCGCTCTGAAAGATGGAGGGGTTTTTTATAAAGAGCCATCTGAAAAATTATTGAAAGAGCTTGAGAAAATGAAACAGCGCATGACACAAGAGTGGATTAATCAAAATCCGACACAAAACGGTGGTATTTACCGTGCATATCAAGACGCACAAAAACAAGCGTTGAAAGCGCAATAAGTGTTGAAAGCAAAAGAAGCGTTGAAAACAAAAAAGCTCTATGAACACCCGAAAAAGCAGAGGCGGTAATGGCAAGAGGAAGACCCAGTAAGAAGGCGCATATCATTGATGCGGCTTGTGGTTTGTTTACCAAGCAAGGTTATCAAAGTACCAGTATAGATCAGGTCGTATTGACAGCCGCAGTGTCAAAACCAACGGTTTACAGCAACTTTCCGACGAAACTTGTGCTGTGGGAAAATGTCGTTGAGTCTTTAATTGAGCGTGCAAAAGAGGACATGGACGCTGCGCTAACAAGCTTACAGTCTGGGCTGAAAACGACGGATGACGAAGCATTGGTAGCTGGTTGGATAATGCTTTGGCAAGCTTGGGTTGCGAAGCAAGAACGCCTTGCTGTGTATCGAGTTTTATTAGGCGAACAACATAAAATGGCAGAATCGACTGTGGCGTTGTTTGATCAATTTGAAGCGGTTTTAGAATCTGTATTAACCAAATGGTTAGAAGCGTTTAATGTGACTTTGATGGCATTTTTTGCATTAAAGGCCATCAGTAAAGAAGCGCTATTAATGCCAGCTTTACTTCATCAAGAATCAATGTCTTCAAAAAAATTAATTCAACAGTTAAATGCATTAATTAAAAATAATAAGATAAGGTAAGGCTGTGTAGAGCTTTTTTGTTTTTTTGTTTAGACACGTTATATTCGTATCCAAAATTACTATTTTCTCTTCTTAAAAAAGTTATAGATTGTTCTTTTAAATTTTTCATTTCATATTTTATAGATAGCTGATCTGTATTCATTTGAATCCCTGAATATACTGGAAATGTTAGTCTTGATCGTAGCTCAATACTAGGTAAAACATACATTTTCAATTTAGATATACTTGATGCTGCGCCAACTCCTGCACTTATTAGACCTTTTAATTTATTAAAACCATTCCGTTCAACTCCAAGTTTTAGTCTCCAGGAAGGTTTTTTAGTAACGAAATTTAATGGAGTGACTGCCTGGATGTTTAAAAATTCTAAGGCGTTCAGGCTTGTCGATCCTTTTTTTTGTGTTAATTCAACTGTCCCTGCTGATAGTTTTGAAGATATGAAGTTATATGATCTTTGTTGAAAGTGATCAAAATCAACTACAGATAGCTTTAGATTGATAGACTCCTCTTTTAGTGTCATCTTCACTGAAGAAATTGAGGTGCTATCAAGATCTTCGTCTGAGGTAAATTCTAATATCGGAACATTAGATAATAAAGAGTTATCTTTTCCGTATGCTGTAAGAAGCTCAGAATAAGCTTGATTTGGATTATGATAACTTTCGAAAGTTAATCTAGAGGCAAGTACCGCTACATTACTAACATTTTTATCATGAAAGAATTTTTTTCTGGTATCGATGAACATGTTTTTAACTGATTTTTTTTGATTGGAATTTAGAGCTTGATAACCTTTATTGAAAGTATTGAATAAAGAATTCATTTCAAATTGAGATGCTTTAGTTAAGTGCTTCTGTACTTTCCTTTCTAAAAGGACTGGAGTAATGATCGAGGGTGCGTTATTAAAACAGTCGCAAGCATAGTTTAAAGCATCATATAAGTAAGTAGAGCAATTTTTAGTGAAAAAGTTATAAGATAAATCTTTTTCTAACTGATGATTAAAATAATCAATTAATCTATTTCTCTTGAATATTGATTTTGGAAGCTTTATGAATTTTAAGTTTCTAGACTCCTGATCATTATAGAAATCAATTACTTGATGCAGGGGGATGACATTTAATTCTGCATGAATGAAAGAAAACCCACCTTTGCTAATTTGTTCAAAGGTGCTAAGGCCTTCAGTGGGCGCAAGAACTGAAATAACTGGTGAGAAGTAAAAATCTTTTTTATCTAAGAATAAAATTAGTGAGTGTCCAAAGTAAGACATAGGTGAATTTAAACTTTCACCTGCAATGATTAAATAAGGGTCTTTATTCTTTAGTAGGTGTTGTAGCTCATATTCTTTAACTGAAATACTTGACTTACATTTAGCTAATACTGTGTTTAGAGTTATATAAAATTGGTAATCCTCTATTTTATCAGCTAAATCTAATGAATCTAATTTGTTAGGGTTACAGTCAATAGAGTTAAATTGATTCTTTAAACTTTCATATCCCAGTCCTGTTTTATTTTTAAGTTGAGTGTGAAGAGGGGAAGCATTTTTTAAGATAAACTCTGAAAAACTCGGGTCGAAACTAACTGTCTTTGCAAATACATTGGATGAGAAAACCAAACATGCCGTGCTTAAGAAAATAAGGAAAACTTTTCTGTTGTGGTATGTTTGGCGCATTAAATTTATCTTACTCTGCTGACTTTTCTTCTTTCTTAGGCATTTCTACATATATCGCATTTGGTGCATACTCATATACTGCACCTGTAATGAAGTCTGTTGTTGATAAATCCCAAAAGAAACTGCCAAGAGTGATAGGATCGAAAGATTTTGTAATCTCACGAGTTACAGCTCTGTAACCTTCTTTTTTGAACATTACAGTTTGCACTTTATTCTTTTTGAATGAAGCGCTTACCGGTGTTTTTCCAATTAAAGCGCCATCAACATAGACATCTACATCTTCTACATCAGAGTTAAATGTCAACGTTTGATTAGTTCCTGAAATGATAGTTGCACAACCAGTTAGAATTAACATTGTGAATACGAATGTAGCAATAATGATTTTTTTCATTTTAATTCCATTAAAATAATAGTTAGTTTTTTTGCAAAATTATTATACATTTTATATCCATTTCGTGTATATATTTTGTGTTTTTTACTTCATTTTCCCTTTTTCTGCCCAGAACATAAGGCACAACGCCAATGTTCCCATCACCATAAAACCACTCGACACTGGCACTAAGGTGTTGTTGTACACCTGCCCAATTATCGTGCCGATGCTTAATGACATAATCGAAGATACAGAACCGATCACCGCAGACGCGATACCTGCAACGTGCCCCATTGGTTCCATTGCCAAGGCGTTGAAATTACCAAACAGCAAACCAAAGCTGAAGAAAATAGTCGCTGCATAAATCAAAAACATCCATAACTGAATGTCTACGAAAGCATGTAAGCACAAGAACAAGGTCGAGACGATTACCACGACACAAATGGATCTAAAAGCGATCAGTTTAGCACCGTGTTTTTCAACGATACGTGAGTTCATCAAAGAAGAAGCCCCTAACACCAAAGCCAATAAACCGAAGTACACAGAGAACATGCTGCCCGTTTCAAATTGCACCTGAAAGATCTGCTGTGACGAGTTTAAATAACCAATAAAGCTACCGAAGAATAACCCCATACAAACCGTGTAGCTGGCGGTGATTCGGTTGGTCAGTACTTCTTTAAAGCCGTCGTAAAAGCCTTTTCTTGAAAACGCGATACGGTTTGATTTTGGCAAGGTTTCTTTGAGCCTAAATATAACCCACAAAACCAATATAGCCGCATAGACAAGGTACATTTCAAAAATGCCACGCCAATCTGCGACAAACATAATCGCTTGACCAAGCGTCGGAGCGATAGCGGGAACTAGGACGAAAATCATCATCACCAATGACATGATGCGTGCCATTTGAGCCCCATGAAATAAATCGCGAACCAATGAAATGGCTGAAATATAAGGCCCAGCCACACCAAGGCCTTGAATGAAGCGACCGAACATCAGTACTTCTAAACTGTCGGCTTGATAACAAACCACCGTGCCGACAACGTATAAGGCAAAACCACCAAACAAAATTGGACGGCGTCCCAAAGCATCAGACAGTGGGCCACAAATAAGTTGCCCAAAAGCCAAACCAAGAAACAACATACTAATAAGTAACTGTGGTTGGTTTGCGGTTGTAGCGCCTAACTCTTTACCAATAACGCCTAACGCAGGCAGTAACGCATCTATTGAGATAGCAACAATAGACATTAACATAGCGACTAGAACGGTGAATTCCTTTGGCGAAACGCCGGAAGCCGACGTGTTGTTGTGAGCATTTTCCATATGATATCCAAACTAGAACGAGCATTGTGAAGGATGACGAGCAAAATCGAATCCTGATTATGTTGGGCATTATACTTAGGCTTTCTTTGTATGAGTTTGTTTCTATGTGCATGAAATAAGGAAGTGAAAAAATATAAGATCTTATTGTTTTTGTAGTAACTTTATAGAATAGGATCAATAAAATGATCTGATAATTTCATTTTGATTCAATGCAACTTAATTAAAGAGGACGAAAAGGAAGGGCCGTTATGCATAAGAGCGAACAAGAAAAAATTGAATTGGAACACCAAGCCGCCAAGCTCTTTATGCGCTGCTATGAACATAATACCGGCAAACACATTCGCCATATTTGGCATAACAACCCGATTCGCCCAGATGTTTCCTGCATGTTAGAAGGCGAGCCTTTAGACCTCGAAATCGCCCATTTGTATGGCTCGGAAGAAGAAGCCATGGAGATTCTAGGGCGTAACCTAACCGACAACATACGCAGCGTTTTGCGTACTTTAAAAAATGAACCCGCGAGCGAAAGACTGTTAAAAGCCCTAAACCGAATCCTAGAAAATAAATCTGGCAAACACTACAAAAGCAAACGAGTTTGGTTAGTCATTCGAAACACTCATCCTGCTTGGGTGCAAGCAGACATCAAAGCACTAGAACACCTTATCACTATGCCAGAGCCGCATTCCTTCGAGAAGGTTTGGATACTCGGCGATATGGAAGGCAAAAGCGGCATAGTCAGACTTTATCCTTGAGGCTTTACTCTGATGAAGCAAAGGGTCGAACCCCTTTTCCTCCAACATACTTCCAGAGACAACAAACATTCATGGAAAAGGGCTTTGACCCTGACTCTGTTGGAATATGGAGCAAGGCAAACATCACCGCTCGACGTAACTATTCTATATCGCCGTTTGACCTCGCTTTTGATGTTCACCTTACTCCCACCAACTACATTACTTGACACTATCGATTGAGCTCGCTTTGCCTTTAAAAACTATATAGACATATAGTTTATTTTTTCACTCGTTCTATTTTTGCGCATTTAGCCATTTTTAGTAACTTCATCTTGAACGTTTGCACTGGCAGAAATCCGAAAAGCGTTTTAGTATCAATGAATAAAGATTTTCATAGTAGAAATAACGCGCTGTGGATAGAAAGAATAACGCGCATGCGCACTATTAAACTGTTATGTGACTTAATCGGAGTTCAGAGGCTTGCTTGATATTCCTAAACGTATAGAAGTAATTCAATCTCTATTGCGAGAAAATACAAGAGAAAGTTTAACTTACGCGGCTCTTGAAGGAAGATTAACAATTGAGTATTTATGTTATGAACGCTTTAAGCTTTCGTATTCATACCTTTCTATTGAAGATCTTAAAAATTGGCAACCAAAACATGTTGTACAACAGATATCCGAAGAGATTAATGAAAGTGTTAACAAAGGTTTTACGTTATCTATATCAACTGAACCGCTAAGTGGAAAATCACCTACTAATAAAGAAGAATACGAATCAATTAATTACATTCCAATCGGTAGCCAATCTGCAATAAATTTGAATAAGTTACACAGGTTTTGGCACGGGCTTTCAAATGTAGCCCTTCACATACCTGTTCCGACTATTGACTCTGGTGATATTAATATTTACGGAGACAAGGAAAAAATAATAAAAAAAATAACAGCTTTTCTTTATTATTTGTCAGAATTAAAAGGTGAAAATTTACTAATGGGTGGTTCATTAGGAAAAGAGTTTTCTTTCAACTGTTGCGCTTGCGAAACTTTAATTAAAAAACCAGTTAAGCTGCTAACTTCCCATGTCGTTGCAAACTGTATTAACCCAAAGTGTAATGAAAGTTATCTTATTGAACCTGAAAAAAACAATGATCATGAAATCACACGACGCATTATTAAGTTTTCATGCCTAGATTGTAAAAAGGATCTAGACATACCTTCAAACGTATTTAAAGGTCTTAAATTTGAGCAACAATTAAATATATGTTGCGGGGAATGTCAATCATCTCTAACAGTGATTATGAGACCTTTAGTTAAAGGTGGTTCAGGTTAACAATTACATAACAAGAGTTTTCAAGACGGACAAATTACAGTTGGCTTTTTGTTCGTGCCTAACTTATTTTAGTCAACTGTAATTTGTCGCTTAAAACGGTGTTATGTGACTATAGGGAAAATTATGGAAGTGTTGAAAACCGCAACATGGGCAAGGGCATTTGAGGCAGCCTCTGAAATTGCTGTTAGGTTATTTGGTATATTTGTAGTTTTTCTTGGGTTTGATTTTTTGCTAGAGCTACTGAATGCATCAAGTAGTAGCCAAGATCTTTTAATTAGTATGTTGCTGTTGCCTGCACTTTATATTCTAAAAGACTCTTATATTGTATTTGAACCCTTTACTGTCAGGGCTGAGTTTTACGACGATAAAATTTCAGTTTATCGAGGTATCGCTCCAAGAGTAAAAGATACATTAGAGTTTAAAAACTCTGAGAACATAGAAATAATTACTAGTGTTTTAGGGCATTTTTGTAGCTACTCGACCGTAAGGTTGTATTCGCCAGGTGGGTACGTCGAAATTCCTTATGTCTTCGGGCCTGAAGACGTTGTGTCAAAAGTTGAAAAAGCGAGAATCGGTACATAACAAAGGCATCAACGCACGACTAATAAAGCTTGGCTTGGTTAGTACCTCACAATTTTAGCCAACTATTTCTGTCTGCTTAAGCGGGCGTTTAAAAAATAGTAAAAACAGCAGTATATTGCTGTTACTTACTATATGGATTACAAAGACAGACCGTGCAAATATCTAAAGCCGTTCAAGGTATGTTAAAACCGAAGATAGAAGGCGAGTGTATTAAGTCAGTAGGATACCCAAATCAGTACACCTTTTTGACGTTTGAACCACAAAGGAAAAATCATGATAGGCGAAACGAATCTAAATACATTACTCGAATCCATGTCACCAGCATTAATGCCAGATGAATATGTCTTTTGCACGGTTCAGGGTGAATATATTGATTTTCATAAGCTGTCGCCTTTGGCATCTTATCGAGAGGCAGAAGGGCTTACTTTAGTTGTCACGAAAGAAGCGGCTCTTGCTAATGATTTAGCATTCGAATCTGTGTTCAAAGGCATCACGTTGACGATTCATTCGAGTCTTGATGCGGTTGGTTTAACGGCGGCGGTGTCTACTAAGCTGGCTGAAAAAGGCATAAGCGCCAATGTTATCGCGGCGTATTATCACGATCATATCTTTGTTCAATCAGAGAAAGCAGAATTGGCCATGGAAGCATTAGGCGAGTTTGGTCGCTAATTCATAGAGGGCGTTTTTTGATAACCATTAGAAATTATGTTGAAGCGGACGCTGAAGCATTGTGGAATATTCACTTTCACACCATACGAAACATTAATAGCCGTGACTATACGAAAGCTCAGGTTGAAGCTTGGGCTCCCGAGCTTTTAGACTTATCTGTTTGGTATAAGCGAATGGAAGGGCTATCCCCGTTCGTTGCTGAAATAGAAGGCGTTGTCGTTGGTTATACTGACTTGCAACCAAGTGGTTTAATTGATCACTTCTTTTGTCATCATGAATATCAAGGTCAGGGCGTTGGCAAAGCGCTAATGAATCATGTATTCAGTGTTGGTCAACAGCGAGGAGTGAAGCGCTTCTATTCTGAGGTGAGTATTACGGCTCGGCCATTTTATGAGCACTTTGGCTTTAACGTCGATCAGCAACAAGAAATGGAAGTTCGTGGTCAGAAATTGACGAACTTTGTGATGGAAAAAATGGTTGAAAACTATGTCTCTTAAATCCAATGTCGAATTAATGGCTGATTACAACCAGTGGATGAATCAAAGCCTTTATAGTGCGGCGTCCAGCTTAAACACTGCGGAGCTTAATCAAGATCGTGGGGCGTTTTTTGGTTCGATCATGGCGACGCTTAATCATATTCTTGTTGGTGACACGATTTGGCTTAAACGCTTTGCTTGTCATCCGTCTCGTCTTACTTCACTGGAATATGTACGTGCACTGAATCCACCATCGTCATTAGATGTTATTTTACACACTGAATTTGCTTCGTTATTAACAGCAAGAAAGGCAATGGATGCACTCGTTATTGAGTTTGCTGATGAATTAACCGAAGAAGTTCTAACGTCGTCCTTCACTTATACAAATACCAAAGGCGATTTGTATACTAAGAACTTTGGGCACCTGATTCAGCATTTCTTTAATCACCAGACACATCATCGTGGTCAAGTATCGACTTTGCTTTATCAAGCGGGTGTGAATATCGGAATGACAGATTTATTGGTGCGTATTCCTGATGTATAAAACAAAGTAATAAACTTTGTTGAAATTAAAAACGGGAAGTAGATTGTGTCTACTTCCCGTTTTTGTTTTTCGGTATGGTTCTTTATTGTTCTCTATTCTATGGTTCTCGACGCTAGCGTTTATGTACACATTTCCCAGCAGAATAGGTAGCTTGGATTGCTCTGTCGTCACCTATTGTCATGAAGACAAACAAACTTTCTTCAATGTTTTTAGACAAGGCTAAACGTGAATCGAGCAGTGGCGTTGCTTTTTTGTCTAAAATGATAAAGTCAGCTTCTGTGCCGACAGCGAGGTTACCAATTTTATCGTCAAGACGAAGGGCTTTCGCGCCACCTAATGTAGAAAGATAAAGGGATTTTATTGGGTTCAAGTTCTCGTTTTGCAATTGGATGACTTTGTAGGCTTCGTTCATGGTCTGCAACATGGAGAAGCTAGTCCCGCCGCCCACGTCTGTGCCGAGTCCAACGTTCACATTGTTTTCTTCGGCTTTGCTCAGTTTGAATAAGCCGCTACCGATGAATAAGTTAGAGGTTGGGCAAAATGAGATAGCAGAACCTGTCTCATGAAGTCTGTGGTATTCGCTGTCACAAAGGTGAATGCCGTGAGCAAAAACAGAACGTTCGCTTAGTAATTTGTGTTGATCGTACACGTTTAAATAGTTGCTGCTGTTTGGGAAAAGGTCTTGAACCCAAGCGCATTCGTCTTTATTTTCAGACAAGTGTGTATGAAGATAAACGTCGTCGTATTCGCTCAATAGTTTGCCAGCAAGTTGCAGTTGTTCGTCTGAGCTTGTTGGTGCGAAACGTGGCGTGATTGCATAGTGCAAACGGCCTTTGTTGTGCCAAGTATCGATGAGTTCTTTGCTTTCTTGGTAACTGCTTTCTGGTGTGTCGGTTAGGTAATCTGGCGCGTTGCGATCCATCATGACTTTGCCGCAAATCATACGAAGATTATGAACTTCACTCGCTTCGAAAAAAGCGTCCACAGACACTTTATGAACGGTACCAAATACTAACGCGGTGGTTGTGCCATTGCGCAGCAATTCTTTTAAGAATCGATCTGCTACGTCACGAGCATGTGCTTTGTCGCTGAACTTACTTTCTTCAGGAAAAGTATAGGTATTAAGCCAAGTAAGCAGCTGTTCACCGTAAGAACCTATCATGTCGGTTTGCGGGTAATGAATATGAGTGTCGATAAACCCTGGTGTGATAATAGCGTCTGGATGATGCTCGATTGAAAGGTTGTATGGTAAGTTTGGTAGAAGCTGCTCAGCATGCCCTAGAGCGTGGATTTTATCGCCATCAACGACGAGTATACCATCTTCAAAGTATTCATAAGCGGCATCAATGCCAACGTCTTTTGGGTCTGCTATGCAATGGACAATGGCGGCACGCCAGGCTTTTAATTGGCTCATGATATCTCTCTTAACTGTTTTTAAATCGAAGTTTGACCGAATGGTTATACTTTAGCAGGTCTATCTTTTTCTTTCATCGGACACTTTATTTTTTAGTACTATTTTTTGTTTATGTCTGTTCTTTTATGACTAATAAAAGTATCAATACCAAAACGTGTCATCAACACCAATAGAGCGCCGAATGCATCGGCATAAAAGTCGAGCCATTCACCATAGCGGTTTACGTAAGGCTGAATAAGCTCAATCGTGCCACCCCAGAAGATGACAAATAACGCCATATAAACAAAACGTTTGAATGGGCCAAAAGCACACATAAGTGCCCAGCCTCCAAAACCAATAACATGATGAAGTTTATCGCCACCTGGAGCAGGAGGAAGACTTTCTGCTGGTAGAAGGGTCGCTAGGCTAATGATTAGCCCACCAATAATAAAACCGGCAGCTTGGGCTGCCGGAGAACTTAACAATTTATAGAAACGAAAGAGTAATGTTTGATTCATTATTATTCGTTTCTTAACGCAAGATACGTGCGCGAATGTTTCTGCCCTTGATTTTTTTGTTTTCGAATTCTTTCACAACGTTTTTTGCTACAGCGTTATCAATGGATACATAAGCGTGAAAGTCGAAGATATCGATTTTACCCACTTGAGATTTGTCTAATCCTAAACCTGCTGTTAGTGCACCAAGAATATCACCTGGACGAAGTTTGTTTTTACGGCCAGCATCAAATGAAATAGTGGTTTTAAGTGGTACTAAACGGTAATTTTCGTCCGCTTCTTCTAGCTCTATATAATTTGCTGTTGTAGAGAAACGTTGTTCAATGTCTCGTACTTTATAGTCATCTTTTGATGTCACTAAGTTAACAGCGATACCGGCTGCGCCAGCACGACCAGTTCGGCCAATTCTGTGTGTATGAACGTCTGTGTCACGTGTTGTATCGTAGTTAACAACAAGGTCGACTTCTTTCACGTCAATGCCTCGGGCAGCAACATCGGTAGCAACTAATACACAGCTACTTTGATTGCTAAAACGGACTAATACTTGGTCACGTTGTCTTTGTTCTAAGTCGCCATTAATGACTTGAGCCGCCACTTTATGGTCAACCAACCAATCTGCCACAATTTGAGACTCTGCTTTTGTATTACAGAACACGATAACTTGACGTGGTTCAAAATGTTGCAGTGTTGCTAATAAAGTTTCGCATTTGTCTTTATTTTCACTGCGAACAAAAAACTGTTCGATATTTGGTTTAAGGTCTTCTTGTGCTTCAACCTTGATGCTAATTGGATTGTTTTGAAATTCAGCACTAACCGCTTCAACAGTCGCGTCATAGGTCGCAGAAAATAATAATGTTTGACGATTACTTGGCGTTAGTTCAACCACTTCACGAATGCTATCAACAAATCCCATATCTAACATACGATCTGCTTCATCAAGCACTAAAGTGTTGAGAGCGTTAAGGCGTAATGTTCCTTTACGAAGGTGTTCCATTAAGCGACCAGGTGTTCCGACAACAATGTGAGCCCCGTGTTCTAAAGAGCCAACTTGAGGGCCAAATGACATTCCGCCACACAGACTTAATACTTTGATGTTGTCCTGGTATCGCGCAACTTTACGGATTTCTTTAGAAACCTGATCGGCTAATTCACGAGTAGGGCACATAACCAATGCCTGTACACCGAAAAAGCGAGGGTTAATTTTTAGTAATAGGCCAATAGCAAAAGCTAAGGTTTTTCCGCTGCCTGTTTGTGCTTTAGCTAGAATATCTTTGCCATCAATAATTGGTGGTAAACTTTGCTCTTGAACAGGTGTGAAAGTCGTGAATCCCATGTCTGATAGCAATGCTGTCAGTTTTGTTGGAAGAAGTTTGGTTAAATCGTGGTTAAATTGGGTCACAAAAGGCCTGTCTAGTAGAGTAAATAATAAGAGGAGGATAACAGAATTACACAGTAAATACTTTTCTTAACCATTTATTCCGTGTCGGTCAGGTGATTTTTAGGTAAAGTATATAGCTAGTTTTCAGAACGTCGTATTTTACAGACATTTTTTTTATTTTTAACATAATAACGGGCAAATAATGAACTCTTCACGGAGCCATGTGAAAAATAAAAAAATGCATTACATCATACTGGTTGTTGTCTTCCTTTGTGGAGTGGTAACAAGTAGTACGATTTATTTAGAAGAATACAAACATATTCGAACAGTACAAAAAGAAGCTGGTATTCATTTTACTGAAAAATTGCATGATGGCTTATCTCAATACGCCTTAGAGCTTTCATCTATTGCCTCCCTTATACAGTCTAGTAAGGAAGATATTACTCCAGACCATTTTACACGCTACCTTCAAAACCTATCGACTCAATTGAATGCAGGTTTTTATTTTGCACAGTACGTCCCAGCCGATAAAAAAATTGAATATGAGACCAGTCAAAAGCGATTACTAAAAGATGAAAGCTTTGCTATTAGTCCTGAGGGAGAGAGAGCGAGTTATCTTGCGCTTGCGCTTGGTTACCCTGATAAATTGTCTTATGGCTATGATCTCTTAGCACCTGAATATCGCTATGCCGATCTAATTCGTCGTGTACGGACATCATTAGATTATATTTTATCCGAACCAACCCATATCTCATTGCCTGGTTGGAAGTCGAGAACGAGTACAGATACCTTTATCTTAAGGGCGCCTATTTATTTACCCCTTGATGCTCGTTCTTATAAGTTAACTGACAAGTTTGGTTTTCATGGAATAGTTGGTTCTTATTTCAGAATTGATGATTTATTAATGCAAATCGGTCTTTTAAAAAATAGCGACCTATCTTATCGAATAGCCGATGTAAGTGAGGAAGGAGAATCGATTTGGTTTACTAGTTCGTCTTTCGAAGAGTCTGGGTGGGTAGATGGAAAATATGACACGCAAATAATACATTTTTCCGGGCGTGAATGGCGTATAGATACACGTTCTTCAGAAGGCGTTAATGATTTAGTTCATTGGAATACAGTGATTTGGCCTCTTGTTTTGTTTGCCTTTATGGCCTTATTTTTATTTTTTTATACGCAAAAGATATCAGCTGCCTATTATTTCGCCCTCAATTTGCTGAATAAACGGATTGAAACCGATGATCTGACCGGTTTGGCCAGTCGTTATCAGGTTCAAAAGCTTTTAACTGAGTTGATAGAAAAGACTAATGCAGAAGATGGGACTATTGCGACTTTAGTATTGGATTTGGATCACTTCAAAACCATTAATGACGCCTTTGGCCATGAAGTAGGTGATAAGTTATTGGTTAAGGTAGGTCAGCGCCTCAATTCTGTCTTACCAGAAGAAGCTGTTATTGGCTATTTAGGAGGTGATGCATTTGTTGTGTTACTGGCAAGCGGTCATGAACATGATATTCCACATCTTGATATTTTAGCGAAGGAAGTCATTCAGCAAATTAGTCAGAGCTACTTTGTTGATGGACGAGTACTGAATATTGGCTGTTCTATTGGTGTGGCTATGTATCCTGAATTTGGTAAGGATGCTGTGACGCTTATCAAGAACGCCGATATGGCAGTTTATAAAGCGAAAACATTAGGTCGCGCAACCTATCATTTTTATGATGGTGTGATGGGTAAACAGTTTGCGCGTAATGTACGAATAGAGACGCGGTTACGACAAGCGCTATCAGATGGCGAATTTGAACTGCACTTTCAACCTAAAGTAGACATTGTTACTGAGCGTTGTGTTGGTATGGAGGCTTTGCTGCGTTGGGAAGATGCGGAACTCGGCACTGTTTCCCCGGCAGAATTTATACCTATAGCAGAGCAAACAGGTATCATTTTAGCCTTGGGTGAATGGGTGTTTGAACAAGCTTTTCGACATATTGTGGAATGGCAAGAGCAGGGCATTTCTGTACCACCTATCGCAGTTAATTGTTCCGCTGCACAATTAAAACGAGTTGATTTTTTACCAAACCTTTTAGTTCTACTGGATAAATATAAGATTGATCCAGGTTTGTTAGAAATTGAGGTGACTGAATCTATTCTGATTGAAGATGCTGAAGGGTGTGCGGAGCTTTTACGTCAGATCAGCCGCTTAGGTATAAAATTGGCGATTGATGATTTTGGAACGGGTTATTCAAGCTTAAGTTACCTAAAAGATCTTCCTTTTGACTATATTAAGATTGATCAAGTATTCATTCGAGATATTACCGAAGACAGAAACCACGCAGCTTTAACCCATGCCATTATAGTTTTAAGCCACAACTTGCATTTAAAAGTAATCGCCGAAGGTATCACCAATGTCGACCAACTAATTATGTTGCAAGAATTTGGTTGTGATATTGGCCAAGGCTATCTTTTTAGCAAGGCCCTTGGTGCAAACTCAATGGGGACTGATCCAATGATTGTTGCTCTGAATGAGAAAGACTGCCCTGAATAATCGGGCATAAATTGTGCTTTATATAACGGCTAATGGATAAAAATTTCATAAAAAAGAGGACTCAATATGATTATTGACTCCTCTTTTTTTGGGGCGATTTTTTGTAATTAATTCTTTATTTTTACTTCTATAGATTTTAGGTGAAATAGGTTATGAGTGATTTCTCTAAAGAGGGCCGCTACTACGTACTTTGTCTTTTAGTGCTTCCCAAAACTGCGTTAAATTCGGATTCTGATTAAGTTTGGAACGGTATAAACGTATTTCTAACGGAATATTCCAGTTTTCTTCGCCTGCTAAAGCCACTTTCCCATAGTTAAGCGTGTCTTGCATGAGACGTTTTGGAATCCAGCCAATCCCGTAACCTTCTTTTACCATAGCTTTTATGCTGACTGAGTGATAATTCTCAGAAATGGTTTGTAGTTGAGGGACTTCTCTTTGTCTTTGTAAGTGATGATGTATCACAGGTTGTAAGAAAGAGTTTTCATAATAACCAATATAAGGAATCTGCTTTCGTTTCGCGCCTGGTAAAGTGAATTTAGGTTCACCAGAATCATCTGTTGCACTGCACGGAATTAAGGTCTCTTCTGCAATGACTATGTGCTCGTATTGTTCATCATCAATTGCGCGAATAAAGTTAATGGCAGGATGCCAATAGCACAGCATGATGTCGCATTTTTGATCAACCAATGAATTTACAAAGTCGATACCGAGCCAAGAACTAGACTTCATATTAATGTCTAAGTCCATCTCGATATCCTTACAAAATGGTTCAATCACTTCTTTATAGAAACTAAGGAAGAGCGTTTGAGTGGTAACAAAACGCACTTGAGACTCTTCTTCTTGTTTGATTTCTTGGCAGCGCTCTTTTGTGTCTTTTAGCTGTCGAGTAATCAACTCGGCACTTTGTAGGAATACTTCCCCTGCTGGAGTCAAAGACAAAGGCAAGGTATTACGATCTATCAAGGTGACGCGCATCTCTTCTTCGAGCAATTTAATACGTCGACTAAAAGTTGGTTGCGTAACATTTTGCTCGTCTGCCGCACGAGAAAAGTGACGTGTTTTTGCGAGCGCAATAAAGTCTTCAAGCCATCTTATTTCCATGAAACCTCCTGATGCACAGAAGAAGGGAATAGACGTATCATAATCGTCCCTCCTCAATTGCATGGCAGGCAACACTGCTTTCGTCACTTTGCGTTATCATTTCTGGTGATTGGTCATAGCAGCGTTGGTTAGCGTAAGGGCAACGAGCTTGAAATACACAGCCAATAGGTTTTTCTATTGGTGTGGGAACCTCACCGATCAATCGAATAGCTTGCGTTGTGTTGCTGTCTAGGCGAGGAATAGCTGACAGTAAGGCGCGCGTGTAAGGATGTTTAGGATGGTTGAATAATGCGCTCCTTGGCGCTAATTCACAAATTCGCCCTAAATACATTACTGCCACTCGGGTTGCGAAATGTTCAACGACAGCAAGGTCATGAGTAATGAAAAGATAGCTAAGATTCCGCTCCTCTTGCTTATCCATCATAAGATTAAGTACTTGAGCTTGTACTGAGACGTCTAATGCAGATAGAGGCTCATCAGCGACGATGAAGTCAGGGTCTACAGAAAGAGCACGAGCTAAGCTAATACGTTGACGTTGTCCGCCTGAAAACTCATGTGGGTAATGATCCGAACTAGACGCTGAAATACCTACTGATTCCAAAAGTACTTCAACCTTTTCATCAATCTGTGATTGAGATAGTTTTGGATTATGAAAAGAGATAGGTTCACTAAGCGTCTGATATACCGTCATCCTAGGGTTCAAAGACGCATAAGGGTTTTGAAATACCATTTGCATACGACGGCGAAAAGGCATGCGTTGTTGATTGTTTAGATGGTCAATACGTTGATCAAGATAACGTATTTCACCTGAGTCTGGTGATGTTAGCCCCATTATTGTGCGAGCAAGTGTTGATTTACCACAGCCTGTTTCACCAACAATACATAATGTCTCACCTTTATTAATGGTGAGGTTTATGCCGTTTAGTGCATGCACACTGTCTTTTCGTCTTGTTAATTTACCTTGGTGAAAGTGCCATTGTCCAAGCCAGCCTTCATGGGTGGTAAAGGTTTTTTCAAGACCATTGATTTGAATAAGAGGTATCGTCATTTACTTACCTCCTGGTCTTGGTTGGCAAATTCATTGATCATATCTTCAACAAGAAAACAGGCAACGCTAGAAACACCACTATGAATAAAACTTGGCTGTTCTTTTTTACATTTCTCTTTGGCGTAAGGGCAGCGTGGGTGAAAAGCACAGCCTGAAGGCCGTTCTATTAAAGATGGCATACTGCCTTGAATTTGATTTAGGCGCTGTCCAGGCAATGTCATTTGTGGCAGTGCGTTCAATAAACCTTGAGTGTAGGGGTGTTGAGGATC
The DNA here is from genome assembly GCF_014803385.1 of Marinomonas colpomeniae. GTDB lineage: Bacteria > Pseudomonadota > Gammaproteobacteria > Pseudomonadales > Marinomonadaceae > Marinomonas > Marinomonas colpomeniae. The sequence continues at coordinate 326,537 of NZ_JACYFC010000003.1, forward strand.
ATTGATTATTTCCAGTGTTGGACCTTCTTCAACAATACGACCTGCGTACATTACTAGGGTACGTTCTGCGACTTTAGATACCACACCAAGGTCATGGCTAATCAATACCAGTGCTACGCCATTGTCTCTGCAAATAGCTAAAAGTAATTGTAATATTTCCGCTTGAATGGTCACATCCAATGCCGTTGTTGGCTCATCGGCAATAATGATATCTGGATTAAGTAATAAAACAGCTGCAATGATAACGCGTTGCCTCATACCACCAGACAGCTCGTGAGGATATTGATCAAATCGCCTTTCCGGCGACGCTATTTGCACATGATTAAGTTTTTCAATGGCAATGTTGCGTGCATCTTTATATGAGATTTTTGTGTGACTTCTAATGGTTTCGACTAATTGAGCGCCAATGGTTATAACAGGGTTAAGCGTCATCATTGGGTCTTGAAATATCATCGCGATACGCTTGCCACGAACTTCTTGTAGTTGGCGCAAGTTCATCTTTGTCAGCTCATCATTTTCCAACCTAATAGAGCCTGAATGGATGTAACCCGGTTTGCCAATTAGGTTGACAATCGAAAAGCCTAATACGGATTTTCCTGCGCCAGACTCTCCAACAATAGCGATGCGCTCTCCACGATTTAATGTAAAGCTCACATCAATAAGTGCTGCTAATTCTTGCGCTTTGGTGTGGAAGTTGACATGTAAGTTAGTGACGCTTAAAAGGTTCATATTAGTCTTTATACACCTTTGGATTAAGGTGATCGCGCAGCCAATCTCCCAATAGGTTCATTGCCAAAATTAATATGATTAAGGTGACACTTGGGATAACGCAAATCCACCATGAACCCGCAAACATATACGCCATTCCTTCCGCTATAAGAGAGCCAAGGGAGGGTTCTGTTGATGGCATACCTAGCCCTAAAAAAGATAAGGCTGCTTCAGCGACAATCGCGTTGGCAATCTGGACGGTAAAAATAACAAGAATAGGAGATAAGGTGTTTGGCAAAATATGACGAAACATAATGCGTTTAGAGCTAATGCCCATGACTCTTGCTGCATCAACATATTCTTGCTGTTTTTCCGCCAATACAGAGGCGCGAACAGTCCTTGCAAAAAGTGGCCACTCAGTTAAGCCAATAACCAAAATAAGAATAACCATGGCGAGTTGCTGATACATGGCGATACCAAATAGAGATTGGAAAATGGCAAGGAATACAATCGCCACCATCATATTTGAAAAAGACAATTGAATATCGGCACAACGCATTAAGAAATTATCAATCCGGCCGCCTAAATATCCAGCTATAAGTCCAATGCAAATGCCTAATGTGGCTTGTATTAAAACGGCACATATTCCAATAGTGAGCGATAGGCGCGTGCCATATAAAATAACAGATAATAAATCTCTGCCTTGTGCGTCTGTCCCTAATAAGAATCGATAATCGTGGCTAATCCAACTGGGTGCGATTTCAGAATTCATAAGATCCATAAACGCAGGATCGTCTATATCAAAAGGAGCAAGCAAAGGAGCTAAAAGCGAGATAGCACAATAAAAAAGGAAAATTAATAATGCTAAGACAGCTAGTTTATCTCCTATAAAACCTGACCAAATGTGGTTCCAGCGATCGCCTGAAATAGGGTGGGTAAGATCTTTCTTGTTGTATTTCATATCCCGTGGCTCGCTAAACGTACAGTAGGATTCACTAAACCGTACACTAGATCAACCAAGGTATTGGTCATCACAAACATACCACCAACCACTATTAGATAAGCAGAAATAAGAGGCGTATCAACTCGGCTAACAGCGTCCATGAATAAAAACCCCATGCCGGGCCATTGGAATATAGTTTCTGTCAATATGGTATAAGCCACTAGCGTACCAGCTTGAATACCCCCAACCGTAATAATAGGGAGCATGGTATTTTTGAGCGCGTGAATAAAGTAAATTCGAGGCGTAGATAGACCTTTTGACCAAGCAAAACGAATATATTCAGATTGTAGTACTTCCATCATCTCTGCTCGAATTAAACGTATAAATATTGGCATTAAAGCAATGGCTAGAGACAAGCTAGGAAGGAGTAAATGGCTTAAGCCATCTTTGGTAAAAAGGCCGCTTTCCCACAAGCCTAATATTTCAGTCGTTTCGCCACGGCCAAAGCTGGGGGCGACGTTCCATTCGATAGAAAAAAAATACACCATGAAAATGGCTACTATGAAAATAGGCACAGATAGACCAATGGAACTAACGATCATTATTAACCGTGAAATAGGATTTTTGGGTTTAATAGCAGCTAGTACACCACAAGGCGTCGCGACAAAAATAATAAGTAAAATAGCACAAAAAGCGAGTTCTAAAGTAGCTGGCACTTTTTGGAAAATGACTTCTAAAACGGGTTTTTTATAATAAAAGGAAGTGCCAAGATCGCCTTGAACTGCTTTTTTGGCAAATCGCCAATATTGGTTAATAAAGTTATCGTTTAGCCCTAAGCTTTCACGTAATTGGTTACGTTCATCTTGCGACGCCGTAACACTAACCATTTGTTGTATTGGGTCGCCTAAATTGCCTTGTATTGCAAAGCTGATCACACTGATGATGATCATAACAAAACAAGCCTGAATCAATCGACGAAGTAAGAAAATCAGCATTGGTTGATTTTATTTCCACTTGATTTTTGAGTAATGCTCTTTGAATAAAAGTTAGCAAAGAGTTCGTTGTATCTATTCGTCTTCAATGACTAAGTCCCCTAAATAGGGATAGTTCTGGTCGTTGACTATGTCTTGTATTCGTACTTTGTTTTTTGCAGCCCAAGTAAGTTGTTGCCAATATAAGGGCACAACTACAGAATCATTATAAACGGCTTGCTCAATTTGTTGGAGAAGGCGAATGCGTCTTTCTGGGTTCATTTCACGATTTGCCTGTTTAATATTCTCGTCAATGCTGTGGTTGCAATACTCACTGGCGTTGTAAGCCCCAAAACCAGTTTCAACATCTTGGCACGCAATAATAAATTCAAATAGATTATTCGAATCCATGGTGTCTGATAACCAACCAAGCATCATTATATCTGCAGTTTTATTATTGAACTCTTTAAAATATTGCGCTTTAGGGAGTGTCTTTAAATCGACTGTTATGTTGATTCTTGCCAACATCGCAGAGATTGCTTGAGCTATTTTTTCATCATTGAGATAACGATTATTTGGCGCCATCATACTAATGCGAAAGCCTTTTTCATAACCGGCTTCTTTCATTAACTCTAGGGCTTTGGCTAGGTCATATTCTGGTTTTAAATTCTTGACGTAACCAAGAAAACGATCGGAGCTTAATTGTCCTGCTGGAGTCGCATACCCTTTTTGTATTTTTTCGACTATTAAAGACTGATTAATGGCTAAGTTTATGGCTTTTCTTACTCTAATATCTTGAAATTCTTCTCGCCTGTTTTGATTCATATGAAGTAATAAAATGCGGGTGCTGGGAAGTGTTACTACCTGAATGCCTGATGCTCTTTTAGTACGCTCAATATCGATAGGTGAAATAGGGAATATGAAATCTACATCACCAGAAAGAAGGGCGGCAAGTCTAGTGGAGTCAGCACGTATTGGTGTCAATATAATCTGATCAACATTGCCAACAGATTTAGTGTCCCAATATGCAGGGCTTCTTTTAAGCTCCATCCGGCTGCCTAATTCTCTACTGACTAATGTGAAAGGTCCAGTTCCCGAGACATTACGAGACGCGAATGTTTCACCATATTTAATAATTTGATCTTGATCTTTATAAAAAGTTTTATCCATCGGAAAAACATACGTCATGATGTTAAGTAACAATGGGTTTGGCGTCGTAGCATGAACGTCAATCGTATAGTCGTCTATAATTGAAGTAGAGTCGATTGTGTCGAACATAGCACGAAAATCGGGCGAGATTTTTAGTCGGTTAATGGTGTAGGCGACATCATTGGCAGAAAATTTATTTCCAGAATGAAAGGTGACGTTTTGACGCAAGTAGAAGCGTATTGTACGCGAATCTAGACGCTGCCATTTTGTAGCAAGACGAGATTCAAATTGACCCTGTTTGTTCCATCTTAATAATGGATCAAACACAAGATGTGAAAATTGTAATGTCCCTTCAGATAGATGTTCATGAGGATCTAATGAAATAGGGTCAGCATTAAACGCCATTCTTAAGGTGCTTGCTGATGCCTTACTTAATAAAAGCAGAGCCAAGCAGCCGGCTATCATGACTTTTATATTCATTTACTAAGGCCTTTTTGATTCTTTGGATGGAATAAGTATCTATCATGAGAGTAATGGTATTGTTGATAATAAATCAATTGCTCGCTTACACATTTAATTCTGACCGTATAGATAGCCAGCTATTTTTACAAATAAATGAGTAAAAAGACAGTAAGATGGTTTTATTTAGGCACATAGTGTCGTGATTTGTGTTTTATTTAAAAGTCAAAATTTAATGATATAGGTATCTATGAATTATTTCGCTCATCTCCATATAGCCTCTATAACCAATACCTCTTGGGTTGGTAATTTACTTGGCGATTTTCCTGTTGATGTGAATAGTTTAGAGCCTGATTTATTCGCTGGGTGGCGTTTACATCAGCAAGTAGATGTTATGGTAGATCAACATGTAGCCAGTGTGGCTTTTCGTTCTATACCACGTAAAGGTCGTCGCCGATTTTCTGGCATCATTCAAGACATAGCTATGGATTATTGGTTGATACAATACTGGGAGAAATTTAGTTCTGTTCCTTTAACTGTTTTTTGTGAGCAGGCAGTGTCAGGTTTGGTAATGGATAAAAATCGCAGTCCTGAACGGTTAGCCAATATGATTAGTTCCCTAGAAGGAAGTAATTGGCTGTCAAGTTTAGGGACGTTAGATGGTGTTGATAGAGCGATTCATTCAATCATGAGGCGTTGGCGTCATGGTAAGCACTTACAGGATTTTGTAGATGATTTACCGAATGTAATTGAGCAGGCCGAGCAGCCATTTTTACTTTTATATCCAGATTTACTAGATTTTGTAGACCAAGAAATGAAAAAAGCCGAGGTCACACACAACCCCGGCTAAATGGACCTATGTTCGATCCGATCTAGAGAACAACCAAATAAGCATCAAGTTAGGTGCAGATTCCTTTCTTGAACTTAGATGGAGGAGTGAGTATAGGTATTTTATGCTTGGTCTCATTGATTTAAGTCAGAGTTGATCCAATCAATGGGATAAAAGCCTTGTTCATATTTGGTGGTATTGAAACCGATAGAGTATTTTCTCTATCTTACTTCTAACTTGTGGTAGAATCCGCCACCGAAAAAACTTGGTCGTATTCGATCATAACTTTGATCGTGTTGATCATAATAATAGGGGGAGTTAGGTGGGCGTTCAGTGGTATCCAGGGCACATGAACAAGGCGCGTCGAGAAATCGAAGAAGTCATGACGCAAGTGGATATAGTCATCGAAGTATTAGATGCCCGTATTCCTGATTCCAGTCAAAACCCAATGCTAAATACACTGCGAGGTGATGTTCCTGTACTTCGCCTTTTAAATAAAAAAGACTTAGCTGACAAGGCTCGCCTAGATTTATGGCTTGAGCATTGGCGTGGTAGTGATGGTATTTTGGCTCATCCATTTTCTACGCTAGATAAGTCCGATGTTTCAAAAATCAGCCAATGGGTTAGTCAAATGGTGCCTCATCGAGGTTCTGCTGAAAAACCGATTCGTGCCATGATTGCGGGTATTCCGAACGTCGGGAAATCCAGTTTGATGAATGCTTTGTTGGGGCGTCGTGTGGCAAAGGTCGGTGATGAACCTGCTGTGACTAAATCTCAACAAAAACTCAAAGTAACGAATGGTTTTCAAATACTCGATACACCAGGGATTTTGTGGCCAAAAATTGAAAATCCAGATGCTAGCTATCGTTTAGCGGTAACCGGTGCTGTACGTGCCACTGCTATCGATTATGAAGATGTTGCGTTGGTGGGTTTGAAGTTTTTCATGTCTGATTATTTAGAAGAATTGACGACACGTTATAAATTAAAAGACGTGACGGCCGATTCTGAACCTTATGATGTGTTAAAAATAATTGGATCTAAGCGCGGTGCGCTACGGTCTGGTGGTAAGGTTGAGATGCATAAAGCGGCAGAAGTATTTTTACATGATGTAAGAACCGGTGCTATTGGTGCTTATATCATGGAAACGCCTGCGATGATTGCCCATGAAGAACAGTTAGTGGAAGACGCGAAGGCGGCAAAAGAAGCGAAAAGGTTGGCAAAAATAGCCGCCGCGGTTCCTCAACGTCAGCAAGCCAGTAATCGTAATTACGTACGAAAAAACGAACACAATACTCAATCTGAAGAAACACCGAAAGATTAAAATACAGATGACAATCAGTGAGGTTCACGGTCATGGATTATGAAATTGCCTTTGATCAGGACGAAAATGCATACCGCATTTATGCCGGATATGAATTTGCAGCGATAGGTGAATGGATCTCTGAATATGTAAGAGATCTAGAGAGTATACAGCGTGTATTAATAGCGGCTCGTTTAGCTGAGACTGAAAAAGAAACAACGGAATTTAAACATGGCCCTTTCACTGTCATTTTAAGTGAAGAGGGTATTTCTGTTACTCGACAAGTGGATATGGATTCGGCAGAAGAAGAAATAAAAGCCATGTTTGATTCTCAGGAAAGTTTTTATCAAACATCGACGGATGGTATTCAATCAGAATGCGGTTTAGAAGATTTGATTAATATGATCGAAAACTGGCATGAAGTACTGCAGTCGTAATGACTACAGTAGTTGTTCCTTACGCTGGGTGGGTTTACACTAGTGTATGTTTTAATTTTTTGTTTTTTTTAGGGAGCCGATATGCTCATCGAATTGGAAAAAGCCCGTACTCGAAATAATGTTGTTCGCATTTTTCGTGAAGAGTTGGATGGACCAGAAAGTTGGACTGACGGCTTTGTTATTGCGGCTAACGAAGAGATGGTTTTGCTTCAATTAGTGGATGACAGTATTCGCCTTAATGGTTACCAGGTTTTATTCTTGGAAGATATTAGTGATTTTGCACATCCTGCTCCCTTTAATGATTTTCAGAAAAAAGTGCTATCTCTGCGTGGTGAAGAAGTTGCTGACCCAGAAGTCGATCTAGAAGATCTAGCTGTTTTGCTGATTGATATTAGTGAGGAGTTTGGATTGGTTACGCTTCACCGTGAAGAAATAGAACCAGATAGCTGTGAAATAGGCCGTGTTGTTCGTGCTGATGCAGTAACGTATGAGCTTGAAGAAATCGGCTCAGATGCCCGTTGGTTTGATAGCACGTTTGAGTATGATTTATATGACATTACTCGTATTGAATTTGGTGGTGCTTACGAAGATGCCTTGATGTTGGCTAACGAAGACATGGGAGATGATGCTTTTGAGTTATCTGATGAATATCCAGATGATCTTGATAGCATTATTGAAGACGATCCTGATTTAAAATAAGTTCTTCAAGCAATTCACCATATAAAAAAACGCCTTAATTGGCGTTTTTTTATATGCTTATTATGAAATACTTAACGAACAGAATAAATATATAAAGAGTCTCCTTTTATGTCTCGATGGATAGCCCTAGTTTTTGTCTTCTTACTGGTTTCTGGCTGTGCGGCCTACGCTACTCATCAATTTGATTCTGTCTTTGGCTCCGAGAACACAGCAAATCGTGTGAGTGGCACTGTTGAAAGTGAGTCCGAATTTTATAATGAAGAAGTGAAGCCTATTTTAGATAATCGCTGTGTGTCTTGTCATGCCTGTTACGATGCGCCCTGCCAGTTAAAATTGACAGCATCGGGAGGGATTGAGCGAGGTGGTTCAAAAGATCTGGTTTATGATGGTACCCGTTTACTGGCTGCTACACCTACGCGACTATTTATCGATGGAAAAACCACAGATGACTGGAGGGCCAAGGGCTTTCATCCGGTTTTAAATGAACGAGGACAATCACCTTCCGCAAATCTACAAGGCAGTATTTTATACAGGGCTATTGCCTTACGTAAACAACAAGGCGCTTTTACTCAGCCTGTTCTATCAGATGATTATGATTTTTCGCTGGCTCGAGATCAGCAATGCTCTAGTGTTGAGGAATATAGTCAGTTTGAAAAAAACTATCCTAATTGGGGTATGCCATATGGTCTGCCTGCATTAAATGAAAAAGAATACGATGTATTGACTCGTTGGTTAGCGAAAGGTGGAAAGATGCCAGCGTCGGCAGTCCTTCCTGCTGAGCTTCAAAAACAAGTGGTGCTATGGGAATCACGATTAAATGGTGATGACCTTAAAAAACAGCTAATTTTGCGTTATATCTATGAACATTTGTTCTTATACAGTTTATATCTTGATGATGGTGAAGCATTTCGTTTTCATTTAGTGCGATCTAAAACACCGCCGGGTGAACCGATAGATCGAATCGCCACGCGCCGTCCTTATGATGATCCTGGTGTAGATCGCATTTATTATCGACTTTGGCCTGACCCAGAAGTAAAGGTGCAGAAAAACCATATTCCTATGCAATTGGATGAGGCGCGTTACGCCCGTTGGCAATCCTATTTTTATGGTGAGGATTATCATGTAACAAAAGATCCGGGTTATGCGCCAGAGGTCGCGACAAATCCATTTAAAGCGTTTCGAGAAATTCCTGCGAATGCCCGTTATCGCTTCTTATTAGATCATTCTCAAAATACTATTATGGCGTTTATAAAAGGGCCTGTGTGTCGTGGGCAAGTGGCTGTCAACGTTATTAATGAGCAATTTTGGGTCTATTTCGTGACTCCTGAAGTGGCTTATAACAAAAGTTCTGCGGAACTTTTAGAGAAGCAAATTAAGAGATTAGATTTGCCTGCCATTGAATCTAGTAATGCTTTGCCATTAGCGTCTTTGGTTACTTTTTCTGAACAACAAAAAACTTATTTGTCTGCAAAGGCGAAGTTAATTGAAAGTGAACGTGGCAGGGCTGTTCCACTTGGACTCAATTTGATTTGGGACGGAGATGGTAATAATCCTAATGCTGCACTGACTATTTTTCGACATTTTGACAATGCTTCTGTTGTGAAAGGCATGGTAGGACAGCATCCTAAAACAGCTTGGGTGATTGACTATCCATTGCTAGAGCGTATTCATTATTTGCTGGTGGCGGGCTTTGATGTGTTTGGTAACGTAGGTCATCAGTTAGTCACTCGCTTATATATGGATTTTTTACGTATGGAAGGTGAGATGAATTTCTTACTGTTATTACCAAAGGAAGACAGAGAAAATATTAGAAAATTTTGGTACCGAGATGCTAGTCAACAGATTAAAGATTATATTTTTAACGACTTGATTAAAGTCAATCGTGAATCTCATGTTGTTTACAAAACAAACGACCATCAAGGTGAGTTGTATGAAAAATTGCGAACCAAATTAGCTAAGGTTTTGGATCATGGTTACGATTTAGAGCAAAGTAAGTTATCCAGTGAAAATGTCGCAGCCTTGTATCAACTCCAAAGAACACGTGGTGGTGGTTTGGTGTATTTACCAAATGTCATTACAGTATTAGTCACTGAGAAAGGCGTGCCATTGGAAGTTATTAGTGTGATACATAATAAAGCGCACTCCAATATATCGAGTTTACTCGATGAAGCAGCAGCACGATTACCAGAAGAAGATGATATTACCTTAGTTAAAGGTGTGTTAGGTGATTATCCAAATGCTTTTATGCGAGTCGAAGAAGACGAATTGTTGGATTGGACTAAGCAAATAGCCTCCCTAAAAACTAAGGAGGATTATACAGAACTGCTCAATCATTTTGGTATTCGTCGAACACATCCTGATTTTTGGTTTGTGAGCGATTCTATTGCGAACCTAAACAAACAAGATCGTCCGAGAGAAAGTGGTATTTTGGATTATAACCGCTTAGAAAATAGATAAAAGTGAAGGCATGTAGGTCGCTGACATTTACGCTTCTGCATTTCCTGCAATCTTCAGTACTTGCATCTTTGATGAATGAGCCCAAATATTAAAACATAGATTTTATTATTTAGTTTATTGTCAGGTAAATATTATGGTTCCTCTTTCTCTTCTTGATTTAGCACCCGTTGCCGAAGGTTATTCTGTTGCAGATTCTTTGGTGATGAGTCGTCGAATGGCGATAGCTGCCGAAGAAAATGATTATTTACGTTTCTGGTTGGCTGAGCATCATGGAATGGCGGGAGTGGCTAGTTCTGCGACTTCTGTTGTTCTATCTCACCTTGGTGCTGCAACCTCGACAATTCGTCTTGGTTCAGGTGGTGTTATGCTACCTAATCATTCTCCCTTGGTAATAGCTGAGCAGTTTGGTACTTTGGCTGAGCTCTACCCTGATCGTATTGATTTGGGGTTAGGGCGAGCACCAGGTACGGACATGCAAACAGCACGAGCACTACGACGAAATATGAATGCCTCCGTTGATAATTACCCAGAAGACGTTTTAGAGTTACAGCGTTTGCTTGATAGTGGTGATAATGGTGTGATTTCGGTTCCAGGGTTGGGTACTAAGGTTCCTCTTTGGATGCTTGGATCTAGTTTGTACAGTGCTCAAGTCGCGGCAGAATTTGGTTTGCCTTATTCGTTTGCCTCCCATTTTGCACCTGATCAACTTATCCAGGCGCTTACTTTATATCGTCGTAATTTCAAACCTTCAGAGCAAAGTGATAAGCCTCATACTATGGCTGGCGTTATGGCTGTTGTCGCAGATACCGATGAAGAGGCTAAATATTTATTTACTTCAGCTCAGCAACAGTTTCTCAATTTACGGCGTAATCGTAACGTTCCATTCCCTAAACCTGTAGATTCAATGGGTAGTATTTGGTCACCGAGTGAAAAAAATATGGTCGAGCATATGTTGCAATATGCCGTGGTTGGGTCTAAATCGTCGGTGGCCTTTCAACTGTCGCGCTTTGTCGATATTACCAAGGTTGATGAGCTGATTGTTTCTATGCCAATTCATAATCCTGAAGAACGATTGAAGTCGTTACGTTTGATGGCAGGGGTTCGGGATAGTATTGCTTAAACGATTTTATCAGAGTGAAAAAAGCCACAGGAAGTATTTTTCTTCATGTGGCTTTTAAATTTAATAAGGAGAAGAATCTCCTTCAATAGGTTGAGTCTTAAAACGTCGGTGAGCCCAGAAATACTGTTCCTTCTTAGGTTCTATAGCTTGTTCCATTAGCTTATTCATAATAGTGGCATTTTCAACATCGTTGCCTGTTGGGAAGTTTTCTACTTCTGTAAAAATTAGCTTATAACCATTTTTTGTACGACCGTAATCATAAAGAACAACAGGTGCATTTGTCATTTTAGCTATTCTACCAATGTGCGCTATAGTCGCGCATTCACGGCCATAAAAAGGCGCAAAAACAGAATCTGGGCGACCATAATCTTGGTCAACCGCATACCAAACTGCCTTATTTTGTTTAAGTGATTTTAGTACTTCACGCATGTTTCTACGCTCAATTGTTTTGCTGAAAAGTATTTTACGCTGACGCTCCATTACCCAGTTCATTACAGGATTACGCTGCAATTTATAGATTGGGTGGACATCTAAAATACGTGGTACTTGGCTTCCACAAATATCGAGAGACGAAAAATGACCACTGATTAAAACGCAACCTCGACCTTTTTCAAGTACTCGCTTAATAACATCCTCACCTTCAAATCTAATACGTGATGCGAATTTGTTCTTGTTTTGAAACCAAGAAGCGAACGTTTCTAAAAGCCCTTTTCCCATGCTCTCGAAATGTTCCTTAGTGAGTTGCTTTCTCTCCATTCCTGTCATTTCTGGAAAGCAAATTTTAAAGTTTACATCGCAAATTTTTCGGCGTCTTGGCGAGACAGAATATAAGGCTCGGCCTACTAAAGCGCCAAAGGTTTGTAGCATCGACCAAGGAAGGAAACTAATTAAGTAAGCTATTCCCATACCAATCCAAGATAACCAATGCTTTGGCCCAATGTAGGATGTAATGCTTGTATCCAATGTGCTTTTTTTAGCCATGATATCCCTCCAAGAAAGCCTGCCATTGTTTACTTGATACATGGAAGTTTGCGTGGTTCTTGGACTCTTTGTCTAGTGATCGTTTTAATCGATCAATATTGGATTGCACCCATTTTGAGTTGGGCTCTCTTTGTTCACACTTATCAAAGTCTATAACCCAGATCTTATTTTGGCTGTCTATCATGATGTTATGACAGTTAAGGTCTGAATGGTAAATGCCATTGTCATGGAAACGTTTGACAACTTTACCTATTTCTTGCCATGGGATTTGATCTCTTTTAATACTTTTGATTATATCAAATAGATCTTCTGCATCTTCGATAGTTTCTGTTAATAGTGTGGCTTGGTAGAAACCTTTATTGACTGAGTAGCTTCCTGCAATAGGTTTTGGGACAGGAAGACCCAGCGCATTCATATGTTCTAATAGGCTGAGCTCAAGCCATGGACGTGTTTTTTCTTGACCCGTGAATAAGAAAGAACTTTTATTAAATTTACCGACTAAACCGCCTCGACGGTAGCGACGAATAACAAACTGTCCAAATAAGCTATTGATAAACCAAACTTCACCACGGCCTGCCCCTGTTCCTAATAACGTTTTTCCAGTGCCTATTGGTGCTTTTTGTAATCGCCAAAACTCAGGATCAAACCATGAGCTTGTTAACGGTTTTGTTTGATCGCTTATTAATAGCGCTGCATTGGGCGATATGTTGATGATTTGTGGCATGTTACTCGCTTTATATGGTGTTCTGTCTAATGACTATAAATTAGGACACATTCTAGAGTGTCTATTCTATAATACTAGCTGAGTTTAAGCAGCACTAGAGGAATTCATGCAACGAGATAATATTCAACATTTAGCTGTAGTCAGATTGTCGGCATTAGGTGATGTATGTCACGCGATGGCCGTAATTCAATCTATTATGAAGCGTTACCCTGAAATGCAAGTTACGTGGATAACATCTCCACTAGAAGCTGATTTGGTTCGTTTGCTTAAAGGTGTTGATGTTGTTGTTTATGATAAAAAACGTGGCTTTTCAGGATTGTTGGCACTACGTACCTTATTAAAGAAGCAAACCTTTGATGTTTTGCTGCATTTACAATGGTCATTACGTGCAAGTGTTGTCTCTCGAATGATTAAAGCTAAAAGGCGTGTGGGCTTCGCTTTATCGCATTCTCGTGAGAAGCAGCACTGGTTTGTAAATGAATATGCTCCAGAGCCAAGAGGTCAGCATGTTTTGGATTCTTTTTTATCTATTGCGAGTGTATTAGGGGTCGAGGAGCCGACCTTACCTTGTGAGTTGTCATTACCTGAAACCGATTTTGATTTACCCGCACACTATGTGGTGATTAACCCATCTGCTTCTAAAACTGAGCGAAACTGGACAGTAGAGGGCTATCAAGCGGTTATTCAATGTTTATTAGATAAAAATGTCTGTCCTGTTATTACGGGTGGACCCTCATCTTCTGAAGCGGGTTTTGCGGAGCAGGTGATTGGTGATAAACAAAAAGAGATAATTAATTTAGTTGGTAAAACACCATTAGATTCAATGTTATCTGTTTTGAAAGGTGCGGCTTTGGTGATTAGTCCTGATACTGGTCCTGCGCACATGGCAACTTTGGTCGGTGTACCTGTATTGGGTTTGTACGCGCACTCCAATCCGCAAAGAACAGGGCCGTATCGAGATTTGGATAAGGTGGTGAGTGTTTATGATATGTTAGCTGAAAAAGAGTATCAAAAACCAGTAACTGAATTGCCTTGGTCAACACGTGTGCACGATTCAAACGCTATGCAGCACATCCATATTGACCAAGTATTAGCCATTTTACATAAATCTATTTAAGACCTTGTTCTGCTAGTTTTAGATCGAGAGTAGCCTTGAGTAGTTTATACAGTTGTATAGAAGCGTCTATTTCTTCTTTTCGGTTAGTTAGACTTTCAATGTTCAAACCAAGTGGTACGCCAAGTGGTAATGCTACTTCTATTATTTGTTCTAGGGCGTTACGGCAAATCTTAATAGATTCTTCTAACGGTGTTGCTGAATCTAAAATGCGATGTTTAGTTGCGTCTGGTACTGAAATTCCTAGCCATTCCATGAACTCAAGTGTTTTTGCGCTGCCACAAGGTGTAAAGGTTAAAATGATACGTTTTGGTGCTTCACCTTGGTCTTTGCATTCTCTTGCATAACGGCTGATTAAATCTGCAGTTGCTTGATGGTTGTAAACAGCTTGTGAAATAAAGAACTCACAACCTGCGTCTGATTTTTTCATTAAGCGCAAATGTTCGTCACCTTTTTTGGCATGGCGCTCAGCAATGGTTACGCCACCCAAGTTGAAATGATGAGGTGATGCTTTGAGTGTGTCGTATGCTTTTGGCAAAGGTAGTTTGATATCGCCATCAGAAGAAGGTGAGCCAACTAGGACCAAATCGCGAATGCCAAAATCTTCCCATGCTTGTGTTAGCCATCCAGAAAATTCTTCTGAACTACGAGAGGAAACCGATTTATAGGTGATAACTGGCTTTCCTGATTGTGTATGAAGACGTTTTGACCAAGCTCTTGGGTCATGCGTTTCCATGAAAGGAAAAGGGCGAGGTTTGTCAATACGGCTAGTTTCGTCTTGAATGTCATAGACAATTAAACCGTCTGCTTCAACACCAGATAGTCGCTCTAAAAGTTTACTGCTGATTTGCTCTAACTGCTCTTCTTCAACAGATGAACGTGGCGGTGTTGTGCCAATGAAGTAAACGCCTCGATTCGGATCTTGAAACTTTGTTGCCAACTCGGATTTCATAATGTCGCACTCTAGGTAGTCAAGGCAGATAATGTTGTTCTTCACCTTGGTAAATTTTCTTTATATGTCTATTCTAACAGTGAAATGAATTCAAGGCTTTGCTTACAAGTTGAATAATATTGTAGATGAAGTGAGGGTGGCTAATCTATTCTGTGTTGTAGCGACTGTTATCAAAGGAATTAGGTATAGAATTGCCATGTTAGTGCAGGTAAATCCTATCTTTTAATGCAAGATGAATAACGGATTTTGCTGTGTCTAGGTTATAATGCAAAAATTAAGCGTAATCGATGGTTTTACGCGGTCTTATTGTTTTAAAGGGGTGTTTTTTTGTTATTCGAAGAATTTGGTTTTGATAATCGCATTTTAAAGTCTATTGCTCATTTAGGGTTTGATGAGGCAACTGAGATTCAGGCTCGAGCTATTCCAGAGGCTGTGGCTGGTCGAGACTTATTGGCATCGTCAAAAACAGGTTCAGGTAAAACACTTGCTTATCTTTTGCCTGCTTTGCATCGAGTTTATAAGAAAAAAGCGTTATCTAAACGTGACCCTCGCGTCGTTGTACTTGTACCAACTCGTGAACTGGCGAAACAAGTTTATGGGCAGTTACGTCTTTTGTTAGCAGCTAGTCGTTTTACTTCTATTCTGATTCAGGGCGGCGAAAATTTTAATGATCAGCATAAGCAGTTGCAAAAAGACCCGCATTTTATTGTCGCAACACCAGGTCGTTTGGTTGATCATTTAAAACAGCGCCATGTTTTTTTAGAAGGCCTTGAACTGCTTATTTTGGACGAAGCAGATCGTATGTTGGACTTAGGTTTTGCAGAAGCCATGAGAGCAATAAATGTTGCTGCAAGCCATCGTCAAAGACAAACATTATTCTTTTCAGCGACGCTTGATAATACTGAAGTGAGTGAAATCGCAGGTGAATTACTGCGAGAGCCTTCACGAGTAGCCGTTGGTCAAGGGTTTGATGAGCATACGGATATTTCACAACACATTTTACTTTGTGATCATTTGGATCATAAAGAAGCTCTGTTGAAACATATCTTGGTTGGTCAAACGATTAAGCAGGCAATTATATTTACGGCAACGAAAAACGATACCGTACGCTTGGCTGAAATTATTGCTGGCTGGGGATTAACGACTCAAGCTCTTAACGGTAACTTATCTCAAAGTGCTCGTAATAAAACGATGGAAAGTTTTGCTAAAGGGCAGTTTGATGTCTTGGTAAGTACGGATGTCGCTTCCCGTGGCTTAGACATTGCCAGCGTCTCTCATGTGTTTAACTTTGATTTACCAAAGCAGGCAGAAGAGTTTATACACAGAACCGGTCGAACAGGTCGTGCAGGGTTTAAAGGTGATGCGTATTCTTTAGTCGGCCCAAAAGATTGGGTGAATTTCAAAGCGATTGAAACGTTCTTACAAAAAGTATTTACTACCGAAGTTATCGTAGGATTAGAGCCCAAGTTTAAAGGTTTAACACCACCTAAACCTGCTCGTAAAATAGCTAAAAAATCGGTTGAAAAAGAAGATAGTAAAACGCCTCGTAAGTCCTCTAGAAAATCAGTGGGTAAGGCGCGTTTTCATGATAACAAACAAGATGGTTTTGACGCTTTTAAATTGCCTCCAAAACGTTTTGAGAAACAAGCTAACACTGATGATGGTGAAGACTAGAGTGTTTATAGCTCTATAATACTTACTTATAGTATTAGAGGTTTGTTTCGATTGGTGAACAAGTACTGCTTTTTGATGTTATTAGGATAAAGGTGAGATATATTCACGATATTGGTTAATTCTACTAATTCATTGGAGATAAAGTTATTAACCGTTTACCCCCACTAAATTCATTAAAGTGCTTTGAATCAGCAGCACGAAATGGCAGCTTTAATAAAGCTGCCAAAGAGTTGTCTGTAACGCCTTCGGCTATTAGTCACCAAATTAAGGGCTTAGAAAGTTTTCTAGGTCTTGAGCTTTTCCGACGCACCAAGCGTAAAGTCATTTTGACGGAAGCCGGTGAGACTTACTTAAAGCCAATAAAAAGTATTTTTGAACAACTAGACAATGCCACCTCAGAACTTAAGAGTAAGCAAAAAACAGGCTCTCTTAGATTGGCGGTTGCACCTGCCTTTCTTACTCGTTGGTTAATGCCTAGGATGGAGCGTTTTCAAGAGCGTTATCCAGATATTCAAATAGAAATAAGCTCCTCTGGTGGGCTAGTCGATTTTTCTGCTAATGATATTGATATGGCGGTATATTTCGGTAATGGCGAGTGGGAGGGAGTAGAGGCACACTATTTACGTCCTGCTCGATTAGCTCCTGTATGTAACCCAAGGCTGATAAAAGCAGATCAACCTATTAATACACCGGAAGACATGCGCTTCTACCCTTTATTGCACGTTACGAAACGAAAAGATGAATGGCATGACTGGCTGCAGCAGCATGATTTGGACCCTACTCGTTTTCGTCGTGGTTTGATGTTCTCAAGTGGCTCTTTAACTGCAGGCGCTGCTGCACAAGGTTTGGGTATTGCACTGTCAGATTCTGAACTTGTCATGCCAGAAATTGAAGCGGGAACATTGAAGATATTGTTTGATCAGCATTTGATTACTAACAAGTCTTTTTACTTGGTGTATGAAAAACGTCGCTCGGTTACTTCAGCTATGATGGCTTTCAAAGAATGGATTATTGAAGAAATGGACGGCGGTAAAATAATTCAATGATATTATCTACCAGCTACTTTATATGTAATCTATTCAATCACTTTTTTGTTTAATGGTTTTTCAATCTAGATGAGAATTTTTTTATGAGCGCAGCGTTAACGGTAAACAGTTATTTTGATGATAAAGTAAAATCAGTTGCATTGGAGAATGCCGAAGGGGTTTCTACTGTCGGTGTAATGGCGATTGGTGAATACGAATTTGGTACAAGCCAAAAAGAGTATATGACGGTTGTTTCAGGGGCGTTAACTGTTATGTTGCCAGCTGAAAATGAATGGAAAATATTTGCTAAAGGTGAAACTTTTATCGTTGAGGCAAATCAACGCTTTCAAGTCAAAGTATCTGAAACAACTGCTTACTTGTGTCGTTACGAATAATCTATTGATAGCTAGCTATAGATAATAAGAACTCAAATAAAAAGGGCTGATTTATAATCAGCCCTTTTTATTTGTCTTGCTCTAAAATAGTTTTGCTAAGTAATAATTTAAAAAACTTAGCCGCCAACCACATTAATAAGTAAAGTTACTCTGTCTCCAGGTTGAACGTATTTTTTACTACTTACTTTAGGGTTCCAGCCTTTGATGTCATTTACAGATACTTTGAACTTGTTTGCAACTAAAGCCAATGACTCACCAGAGCGAATAGTGTAAACCACTTTTTTGACTACGCTTCGCGAACTGCCTTTAGATGCTTTAGGCTGCAGCCAGACCACAAGTTTTTTACCAGGCATTAGGCGGTCTGCTAGCCCCATACTATTCCAACGAGCCAGCGTTTTGCTATCGGTATCGTATTTATTGGCGATTAACCATAAGCTATCTCCAGACTTTACCGTATAGCTAATTTTAATGCGATTTCGGTTTGGCGCGCTAGATTGCTTGGCTAATAAACGTTGATGAGAGCTAAGTGTGTAGCTTTCGATGTTATTGGTTGCCACTGGAATCATCAGTTCTTGACCAACACGAATGAAGGACGAAGGTATTTTATTTACATTCTGTAAAACGCTTGCTGTGGTGTTATGTTTCTTAGCAACCAGCAGTAAACTATCACCTGATTTTACGGTATAGCGAACCCAAGTAACTCTATCTTTGTTTGGAATCTCAGCCAGTTTTTTTCTGAATTGCTTGGCCTTTGTAATTGGCATAAGTAAGCGGTGAGGCCCATCTGGAGAGGTTGCCCACTGATTAAAGCCTGGATTTAATAGATATACTTCGTCGATGCTTATTCCTGCCATATCAGCCGCTTGTGCTAGATCAAGCTGACCACCAATATCGACCACATCAAAATAAGGTTTGTTTGGAATAAAGTAGGTTGAGTAATTGTACTTTTCTGGATTTTTGATTATTTTCGCTAAAGCAATAAGCTTTGGCACATAAGCTCTAGTTTCTTTTGGTAGGTCGAGAGACCAAAAATCCGTTGGTTTACCTGCCTTCTTATTCTTCCTGATAGCTCTTAATACTCTACCTTCACCTGAATTGTAAGAGGCGAGAGCATGGTACCAGTTTCCATCAAACATTTTATGTAGGCGAGTTAGGTAAGCAATAGCAGCTTGAGTTGAGCCTATAATGTCTCTTCGACCGTCATACCACCAAGTTTGATCTAAACCATACATTTGTCCTGTTGATGGTATAAATTGCCAAGGGCCAGATGCTCGGCCATGGCTGTAACCAAAAGGATCAAAACCACTTTCTACAATAGGCAGTAACGCTATTTCAGTTGGTATTCCCGCTTTTTCTAATTCGCTAACAATATAGTGTAAGTAGCGCTCACCACGTTTTGAAACACGATCTAAATAAGAAGGGTGCGTACTGAACCATCGTAGTTGTGACGTTAAACGAGGGCGATCAATGTCTAAGTCAAGCTCAAAGCCATCTCGGATTCGATCCCAAATATCATCAGGAACGTTAGGTTCATTGATAGGAATTGGTTCAATTTCTTCAGAAGACGCAATAGTCGAGTCTATTGTTGGGATGTCATCAATCACCCCTAAGCGTTCGCTATCCGCTTCAACAATATCAGCTTCTTCTGCCGATTCTAATGCATTAGAGGTGCTGCTTTGTTCTGTTTTAGACGTCGTTTGGCAAGCGCTAAGGAAAAGGCTTGCCAAGCAAATCCATAAGATTTTATATGTCATGAAGGCCACAAAATTAAATAAAGTTTAGGCATTTTAAAGGTGTAACCGACGAGGTCAACTAAAACTATCTTTAGCGCGTCGTACTTGACTGAATACAGCGGTTGAATTTTGCGCTAAGAGCTCTTTAAGTTGTTGTGCCGCATGCGTTTTTACGGAGATGTTATGAGTGCGTAAAAAAGGGTTAGTTTTTTTCTCTAAGCTTAATATTGAAGGTAAAGTAGGTATATTGTTTTCACGTTGTTGTTTGCTGGCGATATTGCTCTCTATTAAATCTGTATTTTCTGGCTCTAAGGACAGCGCAAAACGATAGTTCGCTAAGGTGTATTCATGGGTACAATAAATAAGTGTGTCATCAGGCAGTACTGATATTTTCGTCATAGCCGTCAGCATAAGCTCAGGTGTGCCTTCCATTATGCGGCCACAACCTCCTTTAAAAAGAGTGTCACCACTGAACAAAATCGGTTTGTCGTGCTGAGAATCAGAGAAATAACATAAGTGGTCTAAAGTGTGTCCAGGGGTTTCTATTACTTTGAATTCACGTGAAAAAATATCAAGGTGATCGCCTTCACTCATTGGTTGAGTGACAAGTGACGTCAAATGTTTTGGGCCATAGACTGGACATTTGGAATGTTGCTTTAGGTCAGCTACGCCACCTGTATGGTCGTTGTGGTGATGGGTGATTAGAATGCCTACTAAGTTTTTTGTATTCTCATTGCAATAATTTAATACGACCTCCGCTGACCCTGGGTCTACAGCCCAGATGTCGGAACTATCTTTATCTTCGATTATCCAGATATAATTGTCTTCAAAGGCAGGAAGCGGAAATAGAATCATATATTGTCTACTTTAAATAAGGGTAGTTACATTTCGTATGACAAACCTATCAAAAATAATAAGTACATTGTCATGCCGTTTTAATAGAGAAGTCATTTTATGTCGAATGATCAATCAAGACAATTTTTTCAAACATGGTATCAAAGTAGTTTAGGCGATAGTGTGTTGCAATTAGAGTTGGCTGCAATAGGGGCTGAGTTGGATTCGGCTGTTGGATACTATTTAGTGACTCAGTCACCTCTCAAGGATGTGTCTCTGGGTAATCACCGTTTGCGTGAAAGTATATTGATCTCGCCAGCATTAGAGCTTGGAGCATCATGTCGTACTGTTGTCGCGCGAGCCAGTGAGTTGCCATTTGAATCAGATGGTGTTGACGTACATGTTTTTCATCATTCATTAGATATATCGACAACGCCTCATGATGATTTGCGGGAGGCTGCAAGAACCTTATTACCAAGCGGTAAGTTAATTATTGTTGGTTTTAACCCTTGGGGCTTGTGGGGCTTCTGTCGTTTGTTTTCAAAAAAGACTAAGGCGCCTTGGTGCGGTCGATTTATTGCTCATCAAAGATTGGAAGACTGGTTGAAAGTGGCCGGTTTAACATTAGAGTCGAAACGTTTTATTTATTACGAACCACCAATGCAAAATAGCCATTGGCGATTGCGATTTACATGGTTAGAAAAAATTCTAAGGCCGCTTAAATTGCCTTTTAGTGGTGTCTATATGATGACAGCTACAAAACAGGTGAGACGTTATACACCCTTAAAACCTCGCTGGACAAAAGCTCGAGTTCGAGTGCCACCGTTAACAAAGCCTACAACTAAAGAGATGAAAGAGTGAAAGATGTAATTATGTACACAGATGGTGCCTGTAAAGGAAACCCTGGAATTGGAGGGTGGGGTGCTTGGCTTACGTTTGGTGAGCATGAAAAGCGTTTGTGTGGTGGTGAACACGACACGACAAATAATAGGATGGAGCTAATGGGAGCCATCGAAGGGCTTAGTGCATTAAAAGAAAAATGCACAGTAACGCTTTATACCGATTCTTCATATGTGCAAAAAGGCATTACTGAGTGGTTGGCTGGATGGAAACGAAAAGGTTGGAAAACAGCTTCCAGGCAACCCGTTAAAAATAAAGATCTATGGCAAGCATTAGATGAGCAATGTCAAAAACACGATGTGACATGGAAATGGGTTAAAGGTCACGCAGGTATTGAAGGTAATGAAATTGCCGATGATTTGGCAAACGAAGGCATTGATAAATTGAGGGCTGCGTCATGAGGCAAGTCATTCTTGATACCGAAACCACTGGTATTGATCCGAAACAAGGGCACCGAATTATCGAAATTGGGTGTGTAGAAATGATAGGGCGTAAGCTGACGAAGCGACACTTTCATGTCTATATTAACCCTGATCGAGAGGTTGAGGCTGAAGCCTTTCAGGTGCATGGTATCAGTAATGAATTTCTTGCGGATAAGCCGCGGTTTCATGAAATAGCTCAAGATTTTTTTGATTTTATTAAAGGTGCTGAACTCGTCATCCATAATGCCCCTTTTGATATTGGTTTTATGGATCATGAGTTTTCTCGTTTAGGTGGTTATCCAAAAACTGCTGAAGTATGTGGTGTCTTTGATAGTTTGGTTTATGCTCGTAAAAAGCACCCAGGGCAGAAAAACAACCTTAACATTTTGTGTAAACGTTATGGTATTGATAACTCGCATCGAGAGTTACACGGCGCATTGCTAGATGCTGAAATTCTTGCCGACGTATATTTATTGATGACTGGCGGTCAAACTAATTTAGGTTTGGCAAATAGCTCTGACTCAGAATCTAATGAGGAGGGGGCGGTAGAAAGTATTCGTCGTCTTGCTTCTGATCGTCCTTCGTTAAAAATCATTAGAGCGACGGACGATGAATTAAAAGTGCACGAAGAGCGTCTAAATCTAATTGATAAAAAATCTGGTCAATCTTTATGGCGAGTGAAGCATTAGTTGAATTAAATATTAATTAGACTGAGCTATTCTTAAGTAATGGCTTTCATAATTGAACAATAAAAAAGCCCTTTTTTGAGGGCTTTTTTATTGGTTTATATCGAAGTATTAATACTTATAAGAAGTAAACAACACAAAGGCCACCAACAAGGCTTAATACGATAGTGTAAGGCAAAG
Organism: Marinomonas colpomeniae; assembly: GCF_014803385.1. Taxonomy (GTDB): domain Bacteria; phylum Pseudomonadota; class Gammaproteobacteria; order Pseudomonadales; family Marinomonadaceae; genus Marinomonas; species Marinomonas colpomeniae. The sequence goes on from NZ_JACYFC010000003.1 coordinate 349,229, forward strand.
CCATCCAAACCATCTTGCCATAAGACAGTCGTAATAGTGGCGCAATGGCAGACGTGAGTAAGAATAAGAAAGCAGCTTGGCCATTTGGTGTTGCCACACTTGGTAAGTTTGTTCCTGTATTGATTGCGACAGCTAATGTTTCAAAATGCTCTCGAGTAATTGAGCCTGCATCAAGAGCAGCTTTTACTTCGCCAATATAGATGGTTGCTACAAATACATTATCGCTGATGGCAGATAAAATACCATTAGCGACAAAAAACATAATAGGTTGTGAATGTGTTGGCATATTTAGAACAACATCAATAATCGGTTGAAAAAGGTGTTGTTCATGGATAACTGAGACTATGGTAAAGAAGACGACTAAAAGAGCAGTGAAAGGCAGGGCTTCCTCAAAAGCATGACCAATTTGGTGTTCTTCAGTAATACCGTTGAATGCGGTTAGTAAAACAATCACCATTAATCCAACTAAACCAACTTCCGCTACATGAAATGCCAAAGAAAGTATAAGTAAAACAGCAACAATGCCTTGGACGATTAATTGTGCTTTGTTTTTATGGGTATTTTTTTGTGATTCTTCTTCTTCGTATTTTTTTAGAATATTACGTACATTTTCAGGTAGGTGAGCACCATAATCAAACCACTTTGTTTTTTCCAGAACAATGACGGTGAGTAGACCACAAACTAGTACCGGCATTGAAATAGGGGCGACGCGAATAAAAAATTCAAGAAAATCCCAGCCAGCAACTTTAGCTATTAATAGATTCTGAGGTTCCCCTACCAGTGTTGCCACGCCACCTAAGGCAGTTCCGATTGCACCATGCATTAATAAACTACGGAGGAAGGAGCGAAACTCTGCTAAATCAAGTTGGTTTACAGGGAGTATGTTGTCGTCACTGTTAGGGTTGTGTTTATTATTTGATGATTGGTCTGATGCCACTTTATGATAAACCGAATAAAAACCAACACTGACACTGATTAATACCGCCGTCACCGTCAAAGCGTCTAGAAATGCAGATAATATGGCGGCCGTTAAGCTGAATACTAGAGAAATAGCGACTTTAGAACGTATTTTGACGAGTAATTTATTAAAGATAAACAGCAACATGCCTTGCATAAAGTAAATGCCAGCCACCATAAACATTAATAATAAAATCACATCGAAGTTTTTAATGACTTCATGATAAACGCCGTCAGATGTTGTTAAACCTAATAAAACGGCTTGAATTGCAATAAGACCACCTGGTTGAAGGGGATAGCATTTAAGCGCCATTGCAAGGGTGAAAATAAACTCAATAATCAGCAGCCAGCCAGTAATAAACGGCCCAAGCGTCACAACGGCAATAGGATTGATTATTAGGAAAGCGATCACGGCTTGTTTGTACCAAAGGGGAGAGGCCCCAAGGAAATTATTACCAAGCGCTTGTGATATGGAAGTTTTCATTTGCCGTTCCTTTTGAAAGTATTGTTCTTGTATTTAAATTCAGATAAATAAGTGGGCAGATGATAAGGGATAAATAAATGAGTATCTATAGCGATTAATGCGTAAAAGGTATTGTTATTTGCGCAAATAGCCCCACTATCTCAAGAACTTACGATTTATTAGAGGAAACACTATTGGAATTTTTAACTGACTACGCAGGATTTTTATTAAAATTAATCAGTGTGGCTTTGATTATTGTTTTTTTATTGGCGCTGATTGCGAGTGGAAAACGAAAGTCACAACCGGGCAGTTTATCAGTCACCAAGTTGAATGAAAGCTATGATGCTATGAAGGCGGAGCTAGATAGTCAGTTGATGGACAAGAAAGACCTCAAAAACAGAGAGAAAGAAAAAAAGAAAAAAGAAAAGCTAGAAAAGAAAACTCAGAAAAAAGCCCCTAAAGAGAGTGGCGTAAAAGTCGAAGCAAAAAAGCGTCTTTATGTTTTGGATTTTGATGGAGATATTAAAGCATCGGCAGTAGAGTCAATGCGTGAAGAAATTACGGCTGTATTAAGTGTGGCTAAATCGCAAGATGAAGTAGTAGTTCGCTTGGAGAGTGGTGGTGGTGTTGTGCATGGTTATGGTCTAGCTGCTTCTCAACTTCAGCGTATCCGTGAGGCAAATATCCCTCTTACTATTTGTGTTGATAAAGTAGCAGCTAGTGGCGGTTATATGATGGCCTGTGTGGCGGATAAAATTATTGCTGCACCTTTTGCTATTCTTGGGTCTATTGGTGTTGTTGCGCAAATTCCTAATGTGCATCGATTACTTGATAAAGGGCTAATTGATGTGGAGCTTCACACAGCTGGTCGTTATAAACGCACTCTCACTATGTTGGGTAAAAACACAGATGAAGGACGTGAAAAATTCAAACAAGATTTAGAAAGCACCCACGACTTATTTAAGCGTTTTGTTTCGGATCAGCGTCCACAGTTAGAAATTGATGAAATTGCAACGGGTGATACTTGGTATGGCTCTGAAGCGTTAGATAATAAATTGATTGATGTTGTAATGACGAGCGATGCTTATTTAGTCTCTCATTATGAAGATGCAGAAGTTATTCAGGTTACTTATAAGCAACCTAAAGGAATGGCTGAGCGCCTTGGCTTGTCACTGTTTTCAGCGTTAGAGTACAAAGCGGTATCTTGGATCGGGAAAATAACTCAATCTCGCGGTTATTAGTAACTGAAATGCTAAGCTAAAAAGCTCTAGCTAGTTACTTGATGGCAGGTACAGTTAAAAAACAAAAAGGTAATATGCAAAAAAAAGCATATTACCTTTTTTTATTTTTGATTTAATACGCGTTTACGGAATTCTATTGGCCTAAGCTAGACAGTTCGTTAGTGCTTCGAAGGCTATCATAGTTAAGACTTTTCCCTGTCTCTGGTGTTACTGATTGTGCTGCTATCTCTGCCATTGCATCTTCTAGTTCTATTGGCTCAAAATAAATCAAGGTCCCTATTTTTGGATGGTCCAAATAGTTAACCTTCTTGCTCGCCGTTTTGTTGGATAGGTCTAGTTTTAATACGAGTGCAGGTCCAAATGTTTTGATTTCTGTTTCATCTGACAAAATAGGAAAGGAAGGTTGGTTACTTTCGTTTTCAAGATTTTTTTCCATAAAAGGTTGAGATAGATTATCAAATAAATAATGTTGATAATGAATATTAGATTCCAAATAACGACCTAATTTTATCTTGATGTTACCTGTTAGTTCTGGATAACCGTTTTTCTTTTGCTCGCTTTGAAAGTTTTTGGTTATAACATCGCCAGCTTCTCTAAAAATGAGCGTCCACTTTTGATTGGCTACAATGGTGACATGATTTGATAGTCTTTTTTTGATGTTTTCAAAAGGCGTTTGTTCCGATTGTTTAGAATCGTTGTTGCTTTCGGCTGTATTTCTTAGATGTTGAATATCTTGTAAAGATAAGACGCTTTTGTAGTGAATGTGTTCGCTTGATTGACCGTCTGGCCACAAGAACGTAAGAATGTGGCCTTCGTACGCTCTGGCTGTGTCTGGGTTAATGTTTCCACTATCAGCAAAAAGATGAGTGCTGAATAGGCTTATTGATAAAGCGATAAGTGTCAGGGCTTTCAATGTAATAATTCCAAAGTTTTAGTGGTTTGTTGGAAACGTTCTTCAGCCGTGTTCATTGTAGCTAAGAACTTCAAAGTATCTGATCCTACCAATTTATAAGTGTCAGGTTTGGTTTGGATTAACCTGATTAGTTTCATTGGATCAACGGGTGTTTTACTATTAAAGAATATTTTCCCTTCTTTTGCATTCGCTTCAATTTTGTTAATGCCAAGGCTCTCCGCTTTGAGTTTTAACTCTGTTTGTCGGAATAGGTTTTTTGTAGCATCGGGTAATAATCCAAAGCGGTCAATCATTTCCACCTGTAGGTCTTTTAGCTCTTCATGTGTTTTTGCGCTGGCGATGCGCTTGTACAAAATTAGACGAGAATGTACATCGCCTAAATAGTCTTCAGGAATAAGAGCTGGAACTCTTAGGTTGACGTCTGTTTGCTCTGTTGAAAAAAGATCTACATCAGGTGACTCGCCATTTTTTAAAGAGGTTACGGCACGGTCTAGCATTTCCATAAATAATGAGAAGCCAACATGTTCTATATGACCACTTTGACCATCGCCTAATAACTCACCTGTGCCTCGTATCTCTAGATCATGTGTGGCTAGAGTGAAGCCAGCACCTAAGGTGTCCGCAAGAGTAATGGCTTCAAGACGTTTTTCTGCGTCGCCTGTTACTTTCCGATCGTTTGGTGTTAATAAATAAGCGTAAGCTTGATGGTGTGATCGACCGACCCGACCACGTAATTGGTGTAGTTGCGCTAAACCAAACTTATCAGCTCGCTCAATGATAATGGTATTGGCATTGGGTATATCTATACCAGTTTCTATAATCGTCGAGCAAACAAGTATGTTGGCTCTTTTGTGGTAGAAATCAGACATCACTTGCTCTAGCTCTCTTTCTCGCATTTGACCGTGGCCAACAATGACACGACCTTCGGGAATAAGGGCTTCTAATTCTTCTGCCGCTTTTTGAATAGTCTGTACTTCATTATGTAAATAATAGACCTGCCCACCTCGATGTAATTCTCGTAATATGGCTTCTTTTATCTGGTGTGTGTCTTTTTCTTTTACAAAGGTTTTCACTGATAGACGTTTTGCTGGCGGTGTTGCGATGATAGATAAATCACGTATACCAGACAGTGACATATTAAGTGTTCTAGGAATGGGGGTTGCTGTCAGGGTTAGTATGTCAACTTCGGCGCGCAGAGCTTTGAATTGCTCTTTTTGTTTTACGCCAAATCTATGTTCTTCATCAATAATGACTAGCCCTAAATTAGCGAACTTTATATCACTCTGAATTAATTTGTGAGTACCTATCACAATGTCAGCCGTGCCAGCTTCTAATCGATCAATAGCTGAGTTTGATTGTTTACCTGAGCGGAAACGAGACAATAATTCTACTTCGACGGGCCAATCGGCAAAGCGGTCGCAGAAATTTTCATAATGTTGTTGAGCAAGTAGTGTTGTTGGAACAAGAACGGCCACTTGCTTGCCATCCTGAACAGCGAGAAAGGCGGCTCTCATGGCGACTTCTGTTTTGCCAAATCCTACATCGCCACAAACTAGTCTATCCATAGGTTTTTTTGACGACATGTCTTGCATGACAGCATCGATAGCCATTTGCTGGTCTGGCGTTTCTTCAAAAGGGAAGCCTGCGGAAAAGATTTCATATTGATCATCAGGTTTAGCGAAGGCATGTCCAACGCGAGCTTCACGCTTCGCATAAATTTCTAATAGCTCGGCTGCGGTATCTCGTGCTTTTTCAGCGGCTTTTTGTTTGGCTACGCTCCATTTGTCTGTACCGAGTCTATGGAGTGGTGCTGTATCTTCATCCGCTCCTGTATAGCGAGATATGAGTTGTAACGAAGAAACAGGAACGTAAAGCTTTGCTTCATTTGCATAGCCTAGTGTAAGTAACTCAGTTTCTTGTCCATCTATTTGTAGGTTGGTTAGGCCTAAATAGCGACCTACACCGTAATCTATGTGGACAACAGGGGCGTTCATGCGCAACTCAGTAAGGTTGCGTATAATTGCATCTTCACTAATGTTGCTGTGCTTATTACGTCTGCGGTGTTGTGAGACACGTTCACCTAGGATTTCGCTTTCGGCTATGAGTACCAATTCGTCGTTGATAACAAAACCACGACTTATATTGCCTTCTGTAATGGCGAGTGATTTAGACGACTTAGTAAACGCTTTCCAATCTTGAACTTGTTTTGGAATGATTTTATGTTTTTTTAGTAATTCTAGTAAAGCTTCTCGACGTCCTGCAGATTCCGCAACAATTAATACACGAGCGCTAGTTTTACTTAAAAAATCTTGCAGCTTATTAAGAGGCGATGCGGCTTTGGAGTCTATTTTGACCAGGTCTAAAGCCTTGTAAGACGGGTGTTCGCCTTCTGCAGAAAATATGATGTTAGTAAACAGGTTTAACTGGGCAAACAACTCGTCTTCTTTTAGGCAAATTTCATCTGGTTTTAAAATAGGTTGTTCAATATTGTAATTTAGTGATTCGTGGCGGCTGCGGAAATCCAATTGGATGCTACCAAATTGCTCATTAAATGTGTCTGAACGAATAACTAGAGTGTCTTTTGGTAGGTAGTCAAATACGCTGGCTGTCTGTACAAAGAATAATGGAAGGTAATATTCAATTCCTGCTGGTATGAGGCCGCTTGAAATGTCTTGGTAAATAGGGCTCGTGAGCGGCGCCGTGTCGAAGCGCTCCCTAAAAGCTTGACGAAACTGTTGTATACCTTGGGGTGTGGTTGGGAATTCTCTTGCAGGAAGCATCTTTATTTCAGTGACTTTATTTATGCTTCGTTGCGTTTCTGGATCAAACCAGCGAATAGAATCAATGTCATTGTCGAACCAATCAATTCTAATTGGATTTTCAGCTCCCATTGGGTAAACGTCCATCAAGGCGCCGCGTATCGCGTACTCGCCATGACCATGGACGTTTTCTACGTTTAAATAACCCGCATTAGTTAGTTTTTTTGAAAGTTGTTCTAAAGGGAGTTCTTGGCCTTCTTTTAAATGAAATCGCTGTGCGTCTATGTGTTGCTTTGGGCAGAGCCTTGTCAAACATGAAGCGACAGTGGTTAGTATGATTGGATTCTTTGTTTCTGACAGTTTTGCTAATGTCTCTAAACGCTGAGATATGATGTCTTGATGTGGTGAAAATGCGTCATAAGGCAGTGTTTCCCAATCACTAAATCGAAGGATTTCTTTTTTGTCATGATTTAGAAACTGTATTTCGTCTTCAAGCTCATTTAATTCGGCAACAGTATTCGCCATGAGTAGGATGGGGTGTTTGTATTGTGCCGCTATAGCTAATAATTGCAGTGCTTTTCGACTGCCATCTAAACCATGTATGAGGTTTTTAAAGCCGGCTTTTAAAGTAATGGATACAGTGTCAGGCATGTTAGTTTTGTTGTTCTCTAAGTGGCGAATAATATTTAAAAAAGCGGTTATTTTTGTATGAGCTATTATTTCTTTACAGGTAAGTCGAAAATTGACCGCATTTTTTCGATACTCTGTACGTTTTTACAAATCATTGAATCCAATATGGGTTCGTAAACGTAAGTTTTTATGTGCGTATTGGTTTCTAACTCAGTTGTAAGAGTGATTTTGTTCATAGTGTTTAGTTTGTTAAGTGATATTGTGCTGTTTTCAGTCTTGTATGGCAACTTAACCGCAAAAACATGATTGTTAGTGTCGTGTTTCATTATTAAATTATTTATTAGTGTTCTTTTTTTAAGCGAAAAGGCAGCAGATAAGGATAAAGTTCTGTTTTAAGTAAAAGTTGGCGAGCAAAGACAGTCGTGTATGCTGGTCAAGGCGAGTAATGATCTTTATAATACTTCGGTTTTTTGGTGAAGTGAGTTTGTGTTTTACAACTACCTTACGTTAGTTGTTTGCTTATGCATGTTTTCCCGGAGGGGGGTGTAAGCGCTGCACATTAAGCTTTTGTGTTCAATCTACTGTTGGGCAGAACGTATGTATAAAATTACAAAAGGCCTAGATCTACCGATTTCCGGTGCTCCTGATCAAGCGATTGAGAGTGCGGCAGCTGCAAAAGTAGTTGCTGTTATCGGTCCTGACTACCATGGTATGAAACCTACCATGCTGGTTAAGGAAGGCGATAAGGTCAAGAAAGGGCAGGTTATCTTTACAGATAAAAAGACGGAAGGTGTTAAATATACCGCTCCGGCTTCAGGTACAGTATCAGCAATAAATCGTGGTCAAAGACGTGTTTTTCAATCGATTGTTATTAACGTCGAAGGCGATGAGTCTGAAGTTTTTGCTGCTTATTCTGGTTCCGAATTGAAATCTTTAGAACGTAGTAAAGTTGTTGAGAATTTAACTGAGTCTGGATTGTGGACTGCGTTCCGTACGCGACCATTCTCAAAGGTACCTGAAGTTGCTTCAGTACCGAATTCTATTTTTGTTACGGCGATGGATACGAGTCCACTAGCTGCTTCTCCAGAAGTGATTCTTGCAGATCAAGCTGAAGCCTTTGCTGATGGTCTTACTGTTTTGACTCGTCTGACAGAAGGTAAGGTCTTTGTTTGTAAAGCGCCTGGCGCGAAAATCCCCACCACGTCTGATGTGACTGTTGAGGAATTTTCAGGTGTTCATCCCGCCGGTCTTGCTGGAACGCATATTCATTTTCTAGATCCTGTAAGCGACAAAAAAACGGTATGGTCTGTTAACTACCAAGATGTTGTTGCTATCGGCAAATTGTTTGTTACCGGTGAGCTCAATACAGACCGTGTTATTGCTTTGGCTGGGCCTCAAGTCAAAAAACCACGTTTGATTCGTACTCAAATTGGCGCAAGCTTAGAAGGTTTAGTGGCTAATGAATTGTCTGAAGGTGAGAATCGTGTGATTTCTGGTTCGGTTCTTTCTGGTCGTAATTCATTTGGTCCCTTTGCCTACTTGGGTCGTTATCATAATCAAGTATCTGTTTTGCTTGAGGGGCGTGAGCGCCAGATGATGCACTACCTTCGTGCTGGTGTAGAAAAACACTCAATTATGAATGTGTTTTTAGCAAAGCTTACGGGTAAAAAATCATTTGATATGACAACGACAACAAACGGCAGTGACCGTACTATGTTGCCGCTTGGTAATTTTGAGCGTTTGATTCCTATGGATATTTTACCGACTCAATTACTACGTTCATTAGTGGTGAATGACACCGAACAGGCTCAAAAGCTTGGCGCACTAGAATTAGATGATGAAGATTTGGCTTTGTGTACTTACAGTTGTTCAGGTAAGTTCGAATATGGTCCGATCCTTCGTGATTGCCTAACTCTAATAGAGAAAGAGGGTTAATTCATGGGGCTTAGAAAAGTACTCGATAAAATAGAACCGTCGTTCCATACAGGTGGCAAATATGAAAAATGGTATTCGCTTTTTGAAGCTGTAGATACGATTTTTTACCGTCCAAGTTCTGTAACGAAGAATGGTTCACATGTTCGTGATGCTGTTGATATGAAGCGCATCATGATTTTAGTTTGGATGTGTACATTCCCTGCTATGTTCTTTGGTATGTACAACATAGGTTACCAAGCAAATACAGCAATGGATTCTATGGGTGTTGTTGCTTCAGATTCTTGGCGTCATGTAATTATTGGTAGCTTAACCAATTACGATGCGACAAGTATTTGGGATAATATGATTTACGGCGCAATGTACTTCTTGCCTGTTTATCTTACTGCGTTTGCTGTGGGTGGTTTTTGGGAAGTGTTATTTGCTTCTGTGCGTAAGCATGAAATTAACGAAGGTTTCTTTGTTACTTCTATTCTTTTCGCATTGTCGCTGCCAGCTACCGTGCCGTTATGGCAAGTTGCGTTAGGTATTAGTTTTGGTGTTGTTCTTGCTAAAGAAGTCTTTGGTGGAACCGGTAAAAACTTTCTTAACCCTGCGTTGGCCGGGCGTGCGTTCTTGTTTTTTGCTTATCCAGCCTCAATGTCTGGTGATGCGGTTTGGACGGCAATAGATGGTTTCTCTGGTGCAACAGCATTAAGCCAATTAGCTGCTGATGGCGTGGCTGGATTGACGCTTGTATGGCAAGACGCTTTCTTTGGCTTCATTCAAGGTTCAATGGGTGAAACATCTACGTTAGCTATTCTGATAGGTGGTTCTGCATTATTGATTATGCGAATTGCAGCTTGGCGAATTGTGGCGGGTGTTTTCTTGGGTATGGTTGCAACGTCTTCTTTATTCAACTTTATTGGTTCTGAAACGAATCCTATGTTCTCTACACCTTGGTATTGGCACCTTGTTTTAGGTGGTTTTGCTTTTGGTATGATGTACATGGCGACAGACCCTGTTTCTGCTTCAATGACCAGCCGTGGTAAATGGTTTTATGGTGCGTTGATCGGCGTGATGGTGGTTCTGATTCGTGTGGTTAATCCAGCGTATCCAGAAGGTATGATGTTAGCAATTTTGTTTGCGAACTTATTTGCGCCTTTCATTGATCACTTTATTGTTCAAGCGAACATTAAGCGGAGGATTGCACGCAATGGCTAGTAATAACGATAGTATTCAAAAAACCATTATTGTTGCTTTGTCTCTATGTCTAGTGTGTTCTATTTTTGTTGCGGCTGCAGCAGTAGGGTTAAAACCTATACAGAACGCCAATAAAGATTTAGACCGTAAACGCAATATTTTATCCGCTGCAAATATGCTTGATTCTAATACGTCTATTGACACTGTATTTGAATCAATCGAAACACGTATTGTGAATCTAGAAACAGGTGCGTTTGCAACACAGGCTGAGTTAGATGAAGCTGGTATTAAACCAGCGACTTATGATCAGCAGGCAGCTGCAAAAGATCCTCAGTTATCCGTTGCTCTTGCTGGTTCAGAAGACCCTGCAAGTATTAAGCGCCGTGCTAAATTTGCGTCTGTCTATTTAGTGAAATCTGATATTGGTATTGATCGCGTTATTCTTCCTGTTCATGGGTATGGGTTGTGGTCAACTATGTATGGATTTATCGCACTAGAAGATGACTTCAATACTGTTATTGGTTTCGGTTTCTACGATCAGGGTGAAACACCTGGGCTTGGTGGTGAGGTTGATAATCCTAACTGGAAAGCTTTGTGGAAAGGCAAGAAAGTCTATAACAACCAAGGTCAAGCTATTATTCAGCTAGCCAAAGGTGGAGTAGACAATTCTGATCCGCAAGCTGTTTATAAAGTTGATGGGTTATCAGGGGCTACGCTTACAAGTCGTGGTGTTACTAATCTTGTTCAATATTGGTTAGGCAGTGAAGGTTTCGGACCTTTCTTGGTTAAGCTGCGTAGAGGGGAGGTTCAATAATGTCTAATGTGAAACAAGTCCTTTTTGGACCTATTCTTGCAAACAACCCGATTGCTTTGCAAATTCTGGGTATTTGTTCTGCGTTAGCCGTAACAAGTAGCTTAAGTGTTAGTTTGGTAATGGCGATAGCACTTACCTTGGTAACTGCTTTTTCTAGTTTCTTCATTGCTATTATCCGTAATCATATTCCAAACAGCATTCGTATCATTGTTCAGATGATCATTATTGCCTCTTTGGTTATTGTTGTAGATCAAATACTTAAAGCGTTTGCATTTGAAATTAGTAAACAGCTTTCTGTATTTGTTGGCTTGATTATTACTAACTGTATCGTTATGGGTCGTGCTGAAGCCTTCGCTATGAAAAACGGTCCAGTAATGAGTTTTCTCGATGGGATTGGTAACGGTTTAGGTTATAGCGTGATGTTGATTATCGTGGCTATCTTCCGTGAATTGTTGGGCGCTGGTAAATTGTTTGGTATTGAAATCTTCACTACTATTCAAAATGGCGGTTGGTATCAACCTAATGGGTTGATGTTGTTACCACCTAGTGCTTTCTTTGTTATCGGTTTAGTCATTTGGGCTTTGCGTGCTTATAAGAAAGATCAGGTTGAAGATGCTGACTTTAAAATTGCTGCAAATTCACGTGCACAGGAGGCTCTCTAAATGGAACATTATATAAGCCTATTTATTAAGGCTGTCTTCGTTGAGAATATGGCTTTGGCCTTTTTCCTTGGTATGTGTACTTTCTTGGCTTTGTCTAAGAAGGTAGAGACAGCGATTGGATTAGGTATTGCGGTTGTTGTTGTATTGGCAATTACTGTGCCTCTGAATAACTTGTTGTATCAAAATCTATTGGTGGATGGCGCATTAGATTGGGCAGGTTTGCCTGGTGTCGATCTTAGTTTCTTAGGTTTGTTAAGCTACATTGGTGTTATCGCCGCGGTAGTTCAAATTTTAGAGATGACATTGGATAAATACATGCCTGCGTTATACAACGCGTTAGGCGTATTTTTACCGCTTATCACTGTAAACTGCGCAATCATGGGTGCGTCTTTGTTCATGGTTGAACGTGATTACAACTTCAGTGAAAGCCTAGTGTACGGCGTAGGTGCTGGTGTTGGTTGGGCGCTTGCTATTGCTGCGCTTGCTGGTATTCGGGAGAAGCTTAAATATTCAGATGTTCCTGCAGGATTGCGTGGTTTAGGTATCACGTTTATTACTGTTGGTTTGATGAGTTTGGGTTTCATGTCATTTTCTGGTGTGCAGCTTTAATTCGCTGCACAGTGGGACAACCAAGAATAAGGTTTAACTAACATGGTCAACTTAGAGATTATTCTGGGTGTGGTGATGTTCACGGCTATCGTCCTTGCATTAGTAGCAATTATCCTTGCTGCTCGTGCTCGTTTGGTAAGTACTGGTGACGTCACAATTCGCATCAATGGTGAGAAAGAAATTACGGCCCCTGCGGGCGGTAAGTTATTGCAAACACTTGCTAGTAGTGGCGTTTTTCTATCGTCTGCTTGTGGTGGTGGTGGTACTTGTGCGCAGTGTAAGTGTAAAGTGATGAGTGGTGGTGGTTCTATGCTATCCACTGAGCAATCGCATTTTACTCGCCGTGACGAAAAAGAAGGTTATCGTTTGTCTTGTCAGGTTTCTGTGAAACAAGATATGGACGTAGAGGTGCCAGAAGAAGTATTTGGTGTTAAAGCGTGGGAATGTACTGTTGAATCTAACCCTAACCTAGCAACCTTTATTAAAGAGTTGACGTTGAAATTGCCAGAAGGTGAAAACGTTGATTTCCGTGCCGGTGGTTATGTTCAGTTAGAAGCGCCAGCTCATACTGTTCACTATAAAGACTTTGATATTGAAGAAGAATATCGTGGTGATTGGGATAAGTTTAACCTTTGGAAATTCACTTCAAAAGTTGACGAAACCGTTATTCGTGCTTACTCAATGGCAAACTACCCTGAAGAAAAGGGTTTGGTTAAGTTTAATATTCGTATTGCTTCTCCACCTCCAGGTAAAGATGATTTACCTCCAGGTCAAATGTCTTCTTATGTGTTTAGTTTGAAACCGGGCGACAAAATCAAAGTATATGGTCCTTTTGGTGAGTTCTTCGCTAAAGATACTGATGCTGAAATGGTATTTGTTGGTGGTGGTGCCGGCATGGCGCCAATGCGATCTCACATTTTCGATCAGCTAAAACGCTTGAATTCAAAACGTAAAATTACGTTCTGGTATGGTGCTCGTAGTATGCGTGAAGCTTTCTATATGGAAGAATACGATAAGCTACAAGAAGAAAATGAGAACTTTGAATGGCATTTAGCTTTGTCTGATCCTCAACCAGAAGATAATTGGGAAGGAAAAACAGGCTTTATTCATAATGTACTTTATGAAAGCTATCTTAAGGATCATCCAGCGCCTGAAGATTGTGAGTTCTACATGTGTGGACCTCCAATGATGAATGCTTCTGTGATCAAAATGTTAGAAGACATGGGTGTAGAAAAAGAAAACATCTTACTTGATGATTTCGGCGGCTAGCACCTAAATAAAGACCCACCTTATGGTGGGTCTTTATTTTTTTAGTCTTTGTCTTCTTGGATATAGAAAAAAAGATTTTTATGCGCAAAAAAATACTGATTTCCGCTTTTTTATTTATTGTTGTGGCGGTGGTGTACCGTTTTTCCTCTTTTTCTCCTGAGTTGGTTAGTTTCTCTGGCCCTACAATGGGTACAACATACACTGTAAAATTTTACACAACGTCTGATGTAGAAAGTCCTTGGGGTTTAAAGAGTGATGTTGATGCTGTGTTGGTTAAAGTTAATAAGCTTATGTCAACATATGACTCGAGCTCAGAATTGTCCGAATTTAATAAACTAGCGGCCGGACAGTCGACAGATATTAGTGATGACATGGCTTATGTTATTGATAAAGCCTTGTTGATTAGTCAAATAAGTGGCGGCGAATACGATGTGACTGTTGGGCCTTTGGTTAATCTATGGGGCTTTGGGCCAGGTAAGCATAAAGATGTAGTGCCTAGCCAAGCTTCTATTGATGAAGCAAAAAAACGAATTGGGTATCAAAGTTTAACTCTTGATGGTCGTAACCTGACAAAAGATAAAGATATTTATGTTGATTTGTCTTCTATCGCAAAGGGTTATGGTGTTGATGAGGTTGCAAGAATATTACGTGCAAGTGGTATTGAAAGTTACTTGGTTGAAGTGGGTGGTGAAATATTATCTAAGGGAATGAAGCCTGATGGGTCTTCTTGGAAGATTGCTATTGAAAGCCCGGCTGGTGGTCATGAGATGGTGGAGCGCGTTGTCTCATTGGTAGATGTGGCAATAGCAACGTCAGGTGATTATAGAAATTATTTCGAAAAAAATGGGATTCGTTATTCCCATACTATAAGCCCCAGTACTGGAAGGCCTATTACGCACCGTTTGGTTTCTGTCACTGTTATTGATAAAACAGCGACTATGGCTGATGGTTTGGCTACGGCAATAACGGTTCTTGGTCCTGAAAAAGGTTTAGCTTTTGCTCAGGAAAATGGTATTGCTGCGTATTTATTAGTGAAAACAGATTTTGGTTTTGAAGAGCGTCCATCAGATGCTTTTCAGTCTTACTTGAAATAAATGAAATGTTACATATTCTGCTTTTAGGAGAAACGTTATGTTGACTATTGTTTTGGCATTTGCCCTTATGCTTTTGTTGGTTGCTGCAATGTCTGTTGGTGTATTGATGGGTAGAAAACCTATTTCTGGCTCTTGCGGTGGTATGAGCTCTTTGGGGATGGAAGTGGCTTGCGATATATGTGGTGGCGATAAAGGCAAGTGTGATGAAGAGACAGAAAAGAACGCTGTTGCAAAAGTCACTAATGAAACATTTTACGACGCATCCAAATAATTAAACCGAAGAGGGTATTATGACAACAAGACATTATGATGTTGTAGTTTTAGGTACAGGCCCTGCGGGTGAAGGCGCAGCCATGAGTGCTGCAAAGGCCGGTAAAAAAGTGGCTGTTATCGAGGCTAGTTCTCAAGTTGGTGGTAGCTGTACACATCTGGGTACCATTCCTTCAAAAGCATTGCGTCATGCGGTGAAAGAAATTATCGTGTTTAATACTAATCCAATGTTTCGTGACATTGGTGAGCCTCGTTGGTTTTCTTTCCCTAAAGTATTGGATCGTGCAAACAAGGTTATTGATCAACAGGTGGTGGGTCGTACTGAGTATTACGCACGTAATCGAATAGATATTTACTTTGGTAGAGGTAAATTCAAAGATGCGAATACGATAGAGGTAAATACTTACGAGCAAGGGCCTGAGCTTCTTATTGCTGATAAAGTGGTCATAGCGACAGGGTCTCGTCCATATCGCCCTGCTGATATTGATTTTTCTCATCCCCGTATTTATTGTTCTGATACTATTTTGAGTTTAAATCACACACCTAGATCTTTGATTATTTATGGTGCAGGTGTCATTGGCTGTGAATACGCTTCAATTTTTTGTGGTCTTGGTGTTCGTGTTGAACTGATTAACCCCGCTAAAAAGCTTTTGAGTTTCTTAGATGATGAGATTACCGATGCATTGAGTTACCACCTACGTGATAGTGGTGTGCTAATTCGTCATAACGAAACTTATGATTCTGTAGAAACGACGGATCGTGGTGTGGTTATGCATATGGCATCCGGTAAAAAGTTACGGGCAGATGCTTTATTGTTCTGTAATGGACGTTCAGGTAATACGGATAATCTTGGATTGGAATCTATTGGTCTAGAGGCTAATGGTCGCGGCCAGCTCGCAGTGAATAATACTTACCAAACTCAAGTTGATAATGTATACGCTGCTGGTGATGTTATCGGATGGCCTAGTTTGGCAAGTGCTGCATATGACCAAGGTCGTGCTGTTGCCGCTAACATGTATGGATCAGAAGGTGCGGAATTTATCAGTGAGGTGCCAACAGGTATCTATACCATTCCTGAAATTAGTTCTGTTGGTAAAACAGAGGCTGAGCTAACTACGGAGAAGGTTCCTTATGAAGTTGGGCGTGCTTTCTTTAAAAATACCGCTCGAGCTCAAATTACAGGCGAAGCGGTCGGTATGTTGAAAATCCTTTTCCATAGAGAGACTTTGGAGTTGTTAGGAATTCACTGCTTTGGTGATCAGGCTTCTGAGATTGTTCATATTGGACAAGCTATTATGAAGCAACCAGGTGAGCAGAATACATTGAAGTATTTTTTAAATACAACATTCAACTATCCAACTATGGCAGAGGCATATCGTGTTGCTGCTTTAAATGGTTTTAACCGAGTTTTCTAAAAAAAGCCGGCGAAATTATTATTTTGGATACAAAAAAGCGCCTTTATAAGGCGCTTTTTTTGTATGGTTATTTATGAACTAGCTGTTTTTAATGGCATAAATACCTTTAAGGTTTCTGAAAAAACCTTTGTAATCCATTCCATAGCCGAATAAAAATCGATCTGCTACATCTGTTCCTATGTAGTCTGGAGTCATGTCTGTTTTACGATCGTGTAATTTATTAATGACGGTTGCAGTATAAACACTGGTGGTTTCTTGTTCTTCCAACCATTTGTTAATAGCTTGGAGTGTATGGCCCTGGTCGAAGATATCATCCACAACAAGTATGTGTCTGTCTTTAAGGCTAGTCTGAGGGTAGCATAGCCAATTTAGTGAGACGCTGCCTTCTGTTTCCATGCCATATCGTGTTGCGTGGATATAGTCGAGCTCTAATGGGAAATTCAAGCGTTGTATTAATGCTGCAGTAGGAACTAGGCCGCCATTCATAACGCATAGAACAAGAGGTAGCTTATCGGCAAGATCTGCAGTTATTTGTGTCGCCATCTTATCAAGGGCTGCATTCAATTCTGCTTCGTCGACTAAGCAATCTGCTTCATCTAATATTGTATTTAAGTCGGTTATTGTGTTCGTCATAATGGGCCTTGTTATGAAAAATTTTCGAGATTCTACATTAATCCTGACTAGATGCTAAGTTTTTTATATTGTGTAAAGTGGCGCAAAGACAGACTGAAGCAAGAACAATGAGCCAAGAACTTTGTAGCCAAACAAGAAAAATAGGTATCGCTGCAAATGCGCCATATATAACTTGGTAGTTAGTAAAGAACTGGGCGAATGAGCCAAATATTGTATTTAGAATGTACAAGCCTATGCTTCCTACTATGGCAGATATAGATGCTAATTTTATTGAGACGTCAGCATTAGGTGTCAAAAAATTTAAAGTTAGAAGCATTAAAAAATAAAGGGCGATACTACCGAGCTCAAGTAAGTTGTTTAGCCAGGCATTGGTATCGGTATCTTGTATCTGCATAGATATGAGTGTTCCATAGAGACTAAGCGATGTGGCAAAAAGAATAGGGCCTAATGTTAATATAGCCCAATAGGTTAATAGTCGTTCTCTAATTTTTCGTGCTTTTTTAATTTGCCATATAGATTGGACACTACTTTCGAAACTGTTGAGTAAAAGTAATGCTGTTATAAAAAGGACGACAAGTCCGGCAATGGGTAGTTTTTTAGTTTGCGATGCAAAAGTAATTAAATGGGGCAATACTACATCGCTTGATCCTGGTGCTAAGTGTAGCTCAAGAAGTTGGAATAATTGTGCCTGCATAGCTTCTAGAGCTGGAGTGAAGCTCAAAATACCAAGAATGATGGTAATAATAGGCACGGCAGCGAGTAAGCTTGATAAAGTGAGTTGAGCGGCCTTTTGTGGAAGGTGGCTGTGTTTGAAGCGGTTAGCGGTTAGGTATCCGTAGCGTTTTATCAGAGGAAGCAAAAAAATTAGACGATTGAACATGTGTGTATCGCTTTATTGAATGAGCTTTCAGAATATCATAGCTTTAAAATAGAGTATAAAGACTTCTTTTAAAAACGTAATGCACAAATAAAGTGCAACGTGCATTTAAATGGAGCGTTAATCTTGTTTTTATCAGGGTAGGCTAGTATTATTTATCTCGTTCCTTTTGTGATGTTTGTGCTTAGAAGAGATGGTTTCTTTTAGCTATTCTCGGTTCCTTAGTTGCAAATAGTCATTTTAGCCCAGTTTACTGGGCTTTTTTATGTCTATCTGTTGACGATTCTTATTCCGTCCCTATAATAGCCCACCACAAGAAATGTAATAAGCCTAGCTTCGTTAGCTCAGTTGGATAGAGCAACCGCCTTCTAAGCGGTAGGTCACTGGTTCGAATCCAGTACGGAGCACCATTTCAGCTTATTACTTTATTTAATTTTTTATTCAGGTTTTGTTGGCTGTAATTTAATTTCTGTCTTGTTGATGACGAGATGCCAACAAATTAAAGCAAGTTCCCGAGAGGAAGTTTTATGCAAGTTTCTGTAGCGACAACGTCCCCAATCGAGCGCGTTCTAACAATTACTGTTCCTGCTGCTCGTGTTGACGAAAAAGTAAATGCTGAAGTAGCTGCGACAGCTAAGAAAGCTCAAATCGATGGTTTCCGTAAAGGTAAAGTGCCTATTAGCGTAATTAAAAAACGTTACGGCCAAGGTATCCGTATGGATGCAGTGGAGCAAATTATGCGTGACTCTTACGTTGAAGCGATTCAGAAAGAATCTATTCAGCCAGCAGGTATGCCTTCTATTGAGCCTAAAAATATTACTGAAGGCGCAGATCTTGAGTTTGTTGTTAAAGTAGAAGTTTACCCAGAAATTACTTTAGGCGATAACACAACAATTAAAGTTGATCGTGTTGTATCTGATGTTACAGATGCAGATGTTGATACTATGTTGGAAACGTTGCGTAAACAAAATGCTGAATGGTCTGCTGTTGAGCGTGCATCTGATGATGGCGATCAAGTTACAATCGATTTTGTTGGTTACTTAGGTGACGAAGCATTTGAAGGTGGAGCGGCTGAAGGTCATAAATTAGTTCTTGGTTCTAATACTATGATACCAGGTTTCGAAACTGGTATTGTTGGTGCTAAAGCAGGTGAAGAACGTACTATTTCTGTGACTTTCCCTGATGACTACCAAGCTGAAAATTTGAAAGGAAAAGAGGCTAGCTTTAAGATCACGGTATCTGAAGTGGCCGAACAAATTCTTCCTGAGCTTGATGATGCGTTTGTTGCTAAGTTCGGCTTAGAAGATGCGACCATCGATGCTTTACGTGCTGAAGTGCGTAAAAACATGGAGCGTGAGCTTAACCAAGCGGTTAAAGCTAAGCTTAAAAACGCTCTGTTCGACGGTTTGGTTTCTATCAACGAAGTGGAAGTTCCTTCTGGTTTGATTGACCAAGAAGTTGATGCGCTTCGTAAACAAGCTGCAAGCCAATTTGGCGGCCAAGATTTTGATGCTTCTCAATTACCTGCAGAGTTATTCCAAGACGAAGCAAAAAAACGCGCTAAGCTTGGTTTGTTGATCTCTGAAATAATTAAGCAAGAAGAATTGAAAGTTGATGACGATAAAGTTCGTGTGTTCTTAGAAGATATGGCTCAAGCTTATCAAGAACCACAACAGGTTATCGAATATTACCTAAAGAACAAAGAACAACTAGCGCAAGTGCAATCCGCTGTACTTGAAGAGCAGGTTGTTGATAAACTACTAGAATCAGCCCAGGTTACTGAAGTGACTTTGGGATATGAAGACGCTATCAAGCCAAATGCCCAAGCTGAAGAGGCTGGGGAAGAAGCATAAGACTCGTCTTATCTTTTTAAATAAGGTCGACATAGCTTTTGCTGTGTCGGCTTTTTTGTTTTAAGGAATGCTATATGAATTTGACGAACCCAACTACTGGCCCTGTTGCAATTACGAGTAATGGTCTTGTTCCAATGGTTATTGAGCAGACTGCTCGTGGAGAAAGATCATTCGATATTTACTCTCGTTTACTTAAAGAACGAGTGATTTTTTTAGTGGGTCAAGTTGAAGATCACATGGCTAATTTGGTTGTGGCTCAATTATTGTTTTTAGAGTCAGAAAATCCAGATAAAGATATTCACTTGTACATTAATTCTCCTGGTGGTTCTGTTACAGCAGGTATGTCTATTTACGATACAATGCAATTTATTAAGCCTGATGTTAGTACTATGTGTATTGGTCAAGCGGCTAGTATGGGTGCTTTATTGTTAACAGCTGGTGCAGCTGGTAAGCGTTATTGTTTGCCTAACTCGCGAGTTATGATTCATCAGCCGTTAGGTGGCTATCAAGGTCAGGCATCTGATATTGAGATCCATACGCGTGAAATCTTAAGTATTAAACATAAATTAAATGAAATTATTTCTTCTCATACTGGTAAAGCAATTGAGCAAGTCGCTATTGATACGGATCGTGATAATTTCATGAATCCTGAGACAGCGAAAGAATATGGTTTGATTGACGAAATTTTGCAAAAACGAGAAGTTTAAGAAAGGGTGGAATAAATGTCGGATGATAATGTAAGCCGTGGCGACCACTCGGATCGGTTACTGTACTGTTCTTTTTGCGGAAAGAGTCAGGATGAAGTTAAAAAACTTATTGCAGGGCCTTCGGTCTATATCTGTAATGAGTGTGTGGATTTATGCAATAACATCATTATTCAAGAGTTGTCTCAGCTTGATGCGGATAGTGATGCTGAACATGAGTTGCCTACGCCGGCGAAGCTGAGTGCTTCTTTAGATGATTATGTTATTGGTCAAGATAGAGCTAAAAAAGTTTTAGCGGTAGCTGTATATAATCATTACAAGAGATTGCGCCATCAAGGTAAAACCGATACCACTATTGAGCTTGGTAAAAGTAATATCTTGTTAATCGGACCGACTGGTAGTGGTAAAACATTGCTTGCTCAAACGCTAGCGCGTGTTTTGGATGTGCCTTTTACTATTGCTGATGCTACAACACTGACAGAGGCTGGTTATGTGGGTGAGGATGTGGAAAATATCATCCAAAAGTTACTACAAAACTGTGATTATGATGTAGAAAAAGCTCAGCGCGGTATTGTTTATATTGATGAGATTGACAAGATTGCAAGAAAATCAGATAACCCATCTATTACTCGCGATGTGTCTGGTGAAGGTGTTCAGCAAGCCTTGCTTAAATTGATTGAAGGTACCGTTGCGTCTGTTCCACCACAAGGTGGTCGCAAACATCCTCAGCAAGAATTCTTGCAAGTTGATACATCGAATATCTTGTTTATTTGTGGTGGTGCGTTTGCTGGTTTAGAGCGCGTTATTAGCGATAGAACAGAAAAAAGTAGTATCGGTTTTTCTGCTATGGTGAAAAGTAAAGATGAGGGTAGGTCCTTTTCAGAAGCAGTTCATCAAGTAGAAACTGAAGATTTGGTCAAATTTGGACTTATTCCTGAGTTTGTTGGTCGTCTGCCTGTTGTTGCAACGCTTTCAGAGCTTGATGAAGAAGCGCTAATGACTATCTTGAGTGAACCTAAAAATGCATTGGTTAAACAGTATCAGCATTTATTTGAGCTTGAGGGTGTTGAGTTAGAGTTTACTCCTGAATCTTTGCGTGAGGCGGCTAAATTAGCGTTAGAGCGTAAAACAGGTGCTCGTGGGTTACGTAGTATTTTAGAGTCTGCTTTGTTGGATTCTATGTATGAGCTTCCTACTCGCACAGATGTTTCTAAAATCGTGATGGATGGTTCTTCTATCCGCGGAGATTCTTCTCCACTTATGGTTTTGGAAAAAGAAGAGTTGACGAAAAACGTTTAATAGACAGATTTTCGTATAATTTGTCACATAAAGCCGAAATTAAGTTTAATTACTTGGTTTCGGCTTTTTTTATTGTGTTTCCCTGTCTAAACTTCATATAAATGAAAATCAAATGTGTATTACTCTTGTAATTTAGGGCTTCGCCCCTATCTCTTTCCTAATCAATGATGAAATATAAAGTGCGCTTTCTCTTATGCGCCCAGATTGGAAATAAATATGTCAGACTCTTTACTCATGCCAATGCTGCCCCTTCGTGATGTGGTGGTTTATCCTCATATGGTTTTGCCCTTGTTTGTTGGGCGTGTCAAATCTATCGCAGCGTTAGAATCGGCGATGGAAAATGACAAGTATGTTTTTCTTGTTGCTCAGCAAGATGCTTCTAAAGATGATCCAACATTAGAAGACTTATATTCGATTGGTACCACAGCGAAAGTTATGCAGTTACTGCGTCTACCAGATGGCACCGTAAAGGTATTGGTTGAAGGTGGTAAGCGTGCGCGTCTTGAAAAAATGGAAGAGGCTGATGGCTTTGTGTTGGGTGGTGTTGTTGAGCTAGATTCACTCGAAGAAGATCAAGCCGAATATGGTGTTATTCGTAATGCATTACTTAAACAGTTAGATGAATACGTAGCAGGTAGTAAACGCATTCCAGCTGAGGTTGTTGCTTCTCTAAAATCTATCGATGACCTTTCTAAGTTGATAGATAACATTACAGGCCATATGAGCTTAAAGCTTGAAGATAAGCAAAAAGTTTTAGAAATTGACTCTTTGGTTGGTCGTGGTGAATATTTGATCGGTTTGATGGATGGTGAGTTAGATATTGCTCATCTTGAAAAAAGTATTCGAAGCCGTGTTAAGAAACAAATGGAAAAAAGCCAACGCGAATATTATTTGAATGAGCAAATGAAGGCCATTCAAAAAGAACTTGGTGATATGGAAGACGGCGGTAATGAGTTGGATTTACTGCAGGAAAAGATTGCTGAAGCAGGCATGACGGATGAAGCAAAAGAAAAAGCCGATGCTGAGTTGAAAAAACTACGCATGATGTCCCCTATGTCAGCCGAAGCTACTGTTGTGCGTGGCTATATAGATTGGTTGATTTGTCTGCCATGGAAAAAGCGTAGCAAAGTCCGTAATGATTTGGCTTATGCTGAAAAAGTGCTGAATCAAGATCATTACGGTCTTCAAGATGTTAAAGAGCGTATTTTAGAGTTTTTGGCTGTTCAGCAGCGAGTGAAGAAAGTAAAAGGGCCTGTTTTGTGTTTGGTTGGACCGCCAGGCGTGGGTAAAACATCATTGGGTCAATCAATCGCGAAAGCGGTGAATCGTCAATACGTTAGGATGTCACTTGGTGGGGTTCGAGATGAAGCTGAAATACGTGGGCATCGTCGAACTTATATTGGTTCTATGCCGGGTAAATTGCTGCAGAAATTAGCGAAAGTAAAAGTTAAAAACCCACTGTTTTTGTTAGATGAAATTGACAAAATGGGTATGGATCAGCGTGGTGATCCTGCTTCTGCTTTATTAGAGGTGCTCGATCCAGAGCAAAATCACACCTTTAATGATCATTACCTTGAAGTGGATTATGATTTATCTGATGTGATGTTTATTTGTACTTCTAACAGTATGAATATCCCAGGTCCATTACTTGATCGTATGGAAGTAATTCGTATCCCAGGTTACACAGAGGATGAAAAATTAAACATAGCAAAACGTTATTTATTACCTAAGCAAATTAAATTGGCAGGTCTTAAAGAAAGTGAAATTCAAGTAACAGATGAAGCCTTAATGGATGTGATTCGTTACTACACAAAAGAGGCTGGTGTTCGTGGATTAGAGCGAGAGCTAAGTAAAATTTGTCGTCGTGTTGTTAAAAAACAAACCCTAGCTAAGGGTAAAAATATAAAAGCAGTCGAAATTTCGAGTGAAAATTTAGAAGAATTTTCCGGTGTTCATAAATTTAGTTACGGAAAAGCAGAAGAAAAAAATCAAATTGGACAGGTTACTGGTTTGGCTTGGACGTCTGTTGGTGGTGAATTATTGACCATTGAGGCGGCTGGTGTGGTT
This sequence comes from Marinomonas colpomeniae, assembly GCF_014803385.1. Classification (GTDB taxonomy): domain Bacteria; phylum Pseudomonadota; class Gammaproteobacteria; order Pseudomonadales; family Marinomonadaceae; genus Marinomonas; species Marinomonas colpomeniae. Next base: position 372,872 of record NZ_JACYFC010000003.1, read on the forward strand.
GGTAAAGGGCGTCATGTTAAAACGGGTTCGCTTGGCGATGTGATGCAGGAATCCATTCAGGCGGCTCTAACAGTTGTTAGAAGTCGAGCAACTGGTCTTGGAATTGATGAAGATTTTCATGAAAAAACAGACCTTCATTTACATGTTCCTGAAGGGGCAACTCCGAAGGATGGGCCAAGCGCTGGTGTGGCTATGTGTGTTGCCATCGTCTCTGTTTTGGCTAAAGTGCCCGTTAAGGCTTCTGTGGCGATGACTGGGGAGATTACTCTTCGTGGAGAGGTGCTACCTATAGGTGGACTGAAAGAGAAGCTTCTGGCTGCTCACAGGGGAGGAATAAAAACAGTAATAATTCCTCAAGAAAATGCTCGTGATTTGAAAGAGATTCCTGATAACATTAAAGCGGATATCAAAGTGGTTCCTGTTAAATGGATTGATGAAGTACTTGATATCGCATTAGAGTATATTCCTTCGCCAAAAAAGGTAGAAAGTTTACCGTCGAATGAAAAAACTGTTGATGAACAAGAAACTGTAAGTCATCATTAAAGTCATATCCTGTGTTGACAGGGAGTAGGTTGGGCTTGTATAACTTCTCGCTCGGCCTTGTGAGTAGGCATTTATATTTTATATTGAGCCGAAAATAATTCTAAGGAACAACGACAATATACTGAAGGGGTACAACGTGAACAAATCTGAATTAATTGATGCTATTGCGGCGTCTGCTGATCTATCTAAAGCTTCTGCAAGTAATGCTCTTGACGCTACTTTGAAATCAATCGAAGCAGCTTTGGCAAAAGGTGACCAGGTTACACTAGTTGGTTTTGGTACTTTTGCAGTTAAAGAACGTGCGGCACGTACAGGCCGTAACCCTCAAACGGGTGAAGAAATCCAAATTAAAGCAGCGAAAGTACCTGGCTTCAAAGCCGGTAAAGGTCTTAAAGATAGTGTAAATATCTAAGACGCTGTAAACTAATGTTTTTGGAGCAGTAGTTCAGTTGGTTAGAATACCTGCCTGTCACGCAGGGGGTCGCGGGTTCGAGTCCCGTCTGTTCCGCCATTAGACACAAAAGGTGTATTCCGAGCGGAATGCACCTTTTTTATTTGCCATTTAATTAACTTATTCGGAGGCAGTAATGCTCCAAGATATCAGAGACAAGTCACAAGGCATTGTGGTAAAGATCATCGTTGGTTTTATCGTTGTGACTTTTGCTCTATTTGGCGTAGATGCCTTGGTTACTAGCTTTAATTCTTCAGAAACTGTTGCTGAAGTTGATGGTGTTGAAATAACACGAACTCAGATGCTACAAGGTGCTGAGACACAACGTCGTCAATTAATTTCAGCGATGGGTAGTCAAATCACCCCTGAATTATTGGAAGATAATCTATTGCAGCGTCGTGCTTTGGACGAATTGGTTCAACGTGCCGTATTAGCAAACCAAGCAACAGAGTTAGGTTTAGGTGTTTCTGATGCTCAAGTTGATGCTTATTTATTACAATCTGAGCAATTTCAAACGAATGGCCAGTTCGATCAAAATAAATATCTTAATTTCATTCGCTCTTTAGGTTTTACACCATTAGCTTTTAAAGAGCGTATAAAACAAGATGTTTTGATTCAGCAGCCGCGTAATGCAATAGCAGGTTCTGAATTTGTTCTGCCATATCAGGTAAATGGTATATCAACCTTGCAGTCGCAAGAGCGATCTTATGACTATGTTTCCTTCTCTCTAGCGGATGAATCGGAAAATACGAGTGTTTCTGATGATGAGCTGCTCGCATATTATGAAGCGAACAAGGAAAGCTTTAAAACACCTGAGCAAGTTAAAGTAAATTACGTTGTTATTTCTAGCACGGATTTTTATAGCAAAGTGAAAATTACTGATGCAGAGCTGCAGGATGCTTATCAGGCTTCTATTTCTGGATTTTCGTCTGAAGAAAGACTGGCGTCACATATTTTAATTGAGACATCTGATAGAAGTGATGAAGACGCTCAAAAACGACTTTCTGAGATTCAAGAGAAACTGAATTCAGGGGTTAGCTTTGTTGATTTGGCGGCTGAGTATTCAGATGATATTGGTTCAAAGAATGATGGTGGTAATCTTGGCTATGTTGAAAAAGGATTAATCGGCGATGAGTTCGATGCTGCTCTTTTCTCTATGGAAAAAGGCGATGTGAAATCTGTTAAAGGTCAATTTGGTTATCATTTAATTGAACTGAATGACATTGTTTCAGCTGATGTACCAAGTTTTGCTTCTAAAGAGGCAGAGCTAACACAAGAACTTGTAGCGACAAAAGCTAAAGATGCTTTGCTAACAGCTCATGAAGATATTACTGATTTGGCCTACGCTAGTGACAAGTTAGACGTTATCGCAAAAGAATATGATGTTGATGTTCTTCAAAGTGCTTATTTTGGCCGAGATGGTGGCTCTGATGAAATCACAAGTAGTGCTGTGGTGGTTGCCGCTGCATTTGATGTGTCTGTATTGGAAGACAATCAAAATAGTAATTTGATTGAGCTAAATGATGATCAAGTGGTTGTGTTGCATTTGAATGATCATAAACCAGAAGCGTTCCAGGCATATGAAGAAACAAAAGAACAAGTGACTTCTATTGTTGTGCAAAATAAAGCGTTGGCATCTCTTCAAGAGAAAGCAGAAGCTGCGAAAGCTTCAGAAACCACTGTATGGTCTTCTGTGGTGAATGCTAAGCGTGGACAAGATGAATTAACATCATTGGCGTTTACTTTGCCACACCCAGCTGAAGAGCCGGTTATGGCGGTTAAAGGGCTTTCTTCAGGTGACCTTGCATTAATTAGGTTAAATAAGGTCGAGGCTGGCCAAGAGTTGGTGTCAGATGATCAAAAACTTGCTTATGAGCAATACTTGAATCAGATTCAAGCTAACTTGAGTTCCCAAGGACAGCAGAGCTATTTACAAGGTAAAGCGACTATAGAGCGTTAAGCTTCTATTTATTATTAACTTTTTGTAAATAATAAAAAAGCCACTCACTTAATAAAAGTGAGTGGCTTTTTTTGTAGCAAAAACAATGGTTTGTTTTATAGAGATGTAAACCAATCAATAGCTGGTACAAAAAACGCTTGCCCTGTTGTTGCTGTGGTGTATTTCATTAGATGGTCTGTATTACCATCCTGATCGCCTTTTACCATGCTCTCTAGCATTAGATTAAACGTAACAGGGCTCTTGCTGTAACTGGCAAACATTAAACCTCTCTCTTTTAGTGACGCGAATGGCATGCTATGGCGAAGAATTTCCATAGAGCGTCCATCTTTGTCTTTTAGAGAGGTTCGTTTTGTGTGAGCGTGAACCGACTTATCTGCAGAAGCATATTCTTGATTATCTTTCTTGGTACGTCCATAAGTATCTTCTTGAACTTTAATATCTTGCTTTTCCCACTTATCTAAATTGTGTACAAAGCGCATCAAATTGAAATAAGAGCCGTTCTTAAAATCTGGATCTTCATCACCAACCAGTGCAACACTTTTTCGTTGCTCACCTTCTGGATTTTCTGTGCCATCAACAAAACCTGTGAGGTCTCTGTTGTCTTTGTATTTAAAACAACTTACTTCATCTACCAAAGATACGCTTGATCCAAAAGCAGAATAAAGCCTGTTACCAAGCTGATAAGTTGCGTCATGACGTGACGAGCGAATATGTAATACAAGATCAACATCGGTTGGAGTGATCTCTACTTCTTTACCTTTAATGTGTGGAAAAGCAGCAAGTTGGCTTGGTTGTTTAGAATCGAGCGTGTTCCATATTTGGTGACTTATTCCTATCGAAGTGTGTAGTTCAGCATCTGGAAACTCTTGTTTAATTTCATCGATAATCGTCGGAGTTGAAGCGAGTACCGCTTTTATTTTGTCAATTTCTGAACGATTAACGTTTAGTGTGATGAAAAGAGCGTCACTTGATGCTTCGGCGATAATTCCAGATTGAAATGATGTCGTCATAAGAGTCCTTGTGAGCGTTGTTTAATATTAAAAATTTGGATAAAGCGTTTTTAGTTGACTGGCCTGTGATGGTTTAGCTTGGCCACTTGTGTATTCTTCTAGTGCAACCGCAAGGGGGTCGCCTTGCCATTCATGTATTGGGTTATTCGAGTAAAGCATTAACTCAGCTTCCATTAAAAGTTGAGTTACATGAACTGAGGTTAATCGTTTTATATCATCGACACTGTGAATTTCATTGTCCCCCCAGCGATGTCTAGCCCATTCCAAAAGGCTTGGTCTAAGTTGGGGGAGGTTGTTTTGTTGGCAGCATGTGATTAACACTCTATACGCACTATGCTCATCTGTTGTGCTTAATGGTGCAAACTCTTGCAGTGTTGGTACATGATTGCTGGCCTCTAAGATATTAGCTTTCCTCTTTTTAAGCCATAGAACTAACCATACTACCAGCATACAAAGTGCCAAAATAAGTAATGCAGCGATTAGGTAGTCTTTAAGTGATAGTGTGTTATCTGTTTGAACTAATTCAATTTTTACAATACCAGGTTCATTGGATTGAGTTGTTTCTTTAATCGGTTTTTTTGCAAGTGAAATGGGCGCTACTGAGCGAGGTTGTGCCGCAAGAGGTTCATTGATCGTATTTTTAGGGGGCTTTGTTGTTTCTTTGCTGTCTGGTAAAGGCGCAATACTAACGCTCTTGGTTGATGCGGTCGCTGTGTTAATAGCTCTTTTTCCTGTATCCCAGTATGTAAGGTTGATATCTGGTAATGAAAGCGAGCCTTCCTCTGTTGGAACCACTTCAACAATAATGGTTTGTGTGCCGATCGCTCCATTTACTGTTTTTTGAGTGTTGAACTTTGGAGGCTTTGGATAAAGTTTATAGCTTCGTGTGCTGTTTAAATCCAGTGTTGGGATCTGTTCTGGTAGAGCGCCAGCCGCTTCAATATTAATTGTCCAAATTAGAGTATCACCAATTCTTGGTGAGTCGCTAGTTTGTTCTAATGATGTAGATACACGGACATTTTGACTTGGTAGCCAGGAGTCACTTGAATAACTTGCAGGGATAGGTAGTACTTGAAGTTTAAGTGGCTCACTTTGGACTTTTATCAACCTTCTTCCAGACGATGTACTTATCATGGCTTGTAGTGTTTGTGGTGGTATAGAAAGCGTTCCACTACTTTGAGGGAAGGCTAAGTATTCTTGAGTACGTACCTGATATTCTGAACCATTAATAGTTTCGTAATTCATTTGGTCATCAATAAGTCTTTCGATGACTAGGTCCGGATGAGAAGGTACAGAGCGGTTGGCATTTTGCAAAGCGACTGAGGTGTAGAGTTTGACGCTTAAAATAACTTCTTGTTGTAGGTAGGGCTCTATCTCAGACACTTCTGTCTTTATGATGACAGGAGGGTTGCCGTTACTGTCCATTAATTGAGGTGAGTTTTTGACGACTACATTAATAATGTGTGATTCATGGTCCCCTATTTTAATAGGAGGGATTTCAAAGGTTCCTACCGCTTTAGGCCTTAATGAAACTACCCAAAAATTCAAGGTAGTGCTTGTGCCTAAGTTGAAACCGAATTGGCCGTTCTGGCTTTTGCCAAGCACATCAAAATCACGTTGTAGAGGGGTTAAATCTGGGCCGTTGCCTGTGTCGCTGAAATCGGCTCGCAGAGTAAGTTGTATAATGTCATTTTCAGTAACAGTACTTTTGTTTAACGATGCGATAACACTGGCTGCGTAAAGGGTGTTTGATAATGTGGCGAGCAACAGCCCAGTCATCAGTGCTAAAAGCAACCGATAGGCTTTATTTTTTTGTATAAATAAAAGAAAATGTTGCTTTACTACCATGGGTTTAGCCCATCCTCTTGCCTAAATCGATTTTCATTACGTTTTTCTTGATGCTGATACCAAAGCTTTCTTTGAAGAAGTAATCCTGGGTCGTCTTGGATTTGTCTTAACCATTGGTTCAGTGCTTGCGTTTTTTCTTTATTCAACTTTTCCTTTGCTGAATCTTTTTCGTGTTGCTGTTCTGTATTTTCGCTTGGTTCATTATCCTCAGGTGTTTTCTTTTTGTCTTGTTTTTTGCTCTCTTTATTATCTTTTTTTGACTCTAGGGGCTCTTTTTGATCATTTTTTTCATTAGAGTCTGATTTATTCTGTTTTTTCTCTTTTTTACGTTCCTGTTGTTCTAAATACGTCAGATTCTCTCTTGCAGCATCAAGTGCCGGATCTTGCTCTAAGGCTTTTTGATAGGCTTGGATAGCTTTTTTTGTTTCGCCAGATAGCGCTAACGCATTACCTAAATTGTAGTTTTCAGTCGCGTTTCTATCGAGTTCATCAAGCGCTTCAATGGTTGATGTGTAGTTTTCTAGTGCGTAAGAGGAGGCTGCCTTCCAGTCGGGCTGTGTGAAAAGCTGCTCGGCTTTCTTCCAGTTACCTTGATCAACAGCCTGTTGGGCTTTTTGGTCTTGAGTTAAGAACCAGCCCAATGGGGACGCTTCTAGTTTTTCAGAAGGGAGGCTCAATAAGGTGAGGAAAAACATCAACACCATGCCTCTTCTAAATTGAAACGCAAGCCAGAATAAAAATGGTAAGGCAAACCAATGGCCTTGATCTGTCCAGTTGATGCTTTTGTTTTGGGCTTTCTCTGTTTGTTGGTTGCTCAATGATAAATTGGTTATTTTTGCTAATTCAGAGGTTGTTAGTCGGCCATGATAAAAGTTGCCATCTAGGGATTCAGTTAGTTTTTTTAAATTATTAACAGGCGTAATAGGTACTATATTCTTTCCGTTCTGTTTCAATGTTCTTCCATCAGGAAGTTCAATAGTCGACGGTTTCTCTGTACCAATAGCGATAAGATCTAACTTAATATTTAAGCCATTTAATAACTTAGGAATTTGTTGCTGATCCTTTGTGCTTAAGCCATCTGTAAAAATGATTAAGTGAAAGGGAGTTGAGTCACCTTTATTAAGAGATAGGGCTGTTTCTACTCCGTTGCTTAGATTACTTCCATATACCGGCATAATAATAGGTTCTAACGCCAGTAAAAAGTGAGTAATAGTCTCTCTATCTTGACTAAAAGGACTAATAACAAACCCTTCGCCTGCAAAGGCCACTAATGCTATTTCACCTTCTTTAGTTTGTTCTAAAATATCTCGTACAGTCTGTTTCAACTGAGTCTGACGATTAGGCTTTATGTCGGTAGCGTACATAGACAGAGATTGATCGACGATTAAAATTGTTTTTTGAGTACTTGCAAACATAACCGCAGGATTTTTTGTCCAGCTAACACCAGCTAGACCAATCCAGCAGAATAAAACTGCTATTAGCCCTAGCCACTTATTTACATTGCTAACGTTATTTTTGTATTCCAAATGTTTGAGTAAATTAGGGTCTATTACTTCGTTTAATGAATTTTTTACTGAGGAACTAGATTGCACTACAAAAGCTAGTAGTAGTGAAATAGGAATGGCAAAAAGCCAAAAAGGACGTTCAAAATGAATCAAATCAAAAAGTATCATGAACGACTCCTTTTACGCCAAATTAGCCGTTTAGAAACGATAATTGATAGGCTAAAAAAAACAATTGAGCCAAATGCTAGCCAATGAAATAAGCTTGTTAGAGGACGTTGCCAAATATCTTCGGCTGGAGTGGGTTCTAATTCGTCAAGGGTTTGGTAAATGTTTTGCAAGTCCTCTGTGCTTTTGGCGCGGAAGTATTGTCCGCCAGTTTCTGCAGCAATGTTTCTTAGCAATGTTTCATCTAAATCACGAGAGGGGTTGACCTGCCTTTTTCCAAAAAAGCTTTGGACCAGCATAGTATCTGCTCCAATACCAATTGTGTGTATACGAACGTCTTGTGATGCCGCAAAAGTAGCCGCTTGTTCGGGTTTTACACGACCTGCGGTGTTTGCTCCATCCGTCATTAATATAAGTACTTTTTTATCCGAAGGCTTGTCCTCTAATCGTTTAATACCTAACCCAATCGCATCGCCTATGGCTGTTTGCTCTCCAGCAAAGCCGATTTGAGTCTCTTGAACGAGCTGATTAATAGTATTTGTATCAAAGCTTAATGGTGCTTGAAGGTAGGCCTTGGAGCCAAACACAATAATGCCAATACGATCACCACTGCGTGCTTTTATAAAGTCTGACAGAACAGATTTTGCAGATTCGAGTCGATTCGCTGTTTGGCCGTTTAAGCTCATGTCAGTGACTTTCATACTGCCCGATAAGTCGAGTGCAATTAATAAGTCACGACCTGATGGTGTTATTTTTGTTGGTTCGCCCAACCAAGTTGGCTGGGTTAAAGCGGCAACTAATAAAATCCAAGCAATAGTTAAATTCAAAAGACGCCAAGAAAAAAGATTAGAAACCGATTTTATATCTTGGTGATGAATTAACTGAGCTGTATTCCCCCACCAAATACCATCACCTTTAGGTTTTGTTTTTGGAAGAAAATACATTATCAACGGCACGGGTAAAAAAAGTAAAAACCAAGGCCAAGAAAGCTCAAGCATGGTGCTTCCTTACCCAATGGAGGGTTGTCTTTAGTATGGCGCTACGTTGCTCAGGTGTTAACTTAATTTGATGTCGATAAGGTCCATTAATAAAATCATTTCCAAGTGACGAGAATCGATATTTTACAGGCATATCGCCGTCTATTTTTTCTAACAACGTGACACTTGGTAAAGCAGCGATGAGATATTTACCTTCACTTATAAGGCAGCGACGAATTATTTCATGACAGAGCGAAATGCAGTCTTTGTCCGGTAACTCATCGGTGATATTGGAAATAACCGCAAGCGCTTCTCGACGATAGGCTCGTTTTTTGTAAGCTTTGTATTTGTAGAAAACTAAAGTGCCGATTAATAAAATTATCGCGACTAATATAAGCCAAGTCCACCAAACCGGTGGCCACATAGGAATTGATTGAGGTAGTAAGTAGGCTTTGTTTGGCAGGTCTATACTTGTTTGTATTGGGTCGGCAGCCATTATCGAAGGGCTCCTTGGGAAAGTAAAAAACGTGCGAGTTTTTCTGGAGACTCGGTTATGTCAAATGTTTGGTGGCGAATACCAAGCGTTGTTAATTTTTCGTGCAGTTTTTTGTTTTGAGTTAAAAAATCGAGTCGTGCTTCGTTTAGGCCTTGTTTACTTATATTGACTTGTTTAATGCCCTGGCTATCCGCCATTTGATATTGACCTGCAGGCAAGTTGTAAACATTACTGTCGATGATTTGTATCCAGTGGACACTGTTGTGTTTAGCTAGTTGCATTAGTTCTGCTTCGTCACCGTCATTCCAACTTTGTTTGTCGGTCAAAATAATGACATCTTTGCTGTGTGACTTACGAGTCACAGGTGTGTTAGACCAAATGCTAGAGTCGCTTGTATCATTCATTCTGTGTTTCAGGTTTGAAGCGTCTTTTAATTGACTGAGTAATATGGGAAGTGTACCTACCTTATTACTAGCGTGATTTTCTGAGCCATAACATAAACGATAAGATAGCGTGTCGCCTTGTTGCTTTGAGCGCCATGCAATAAGACCTGCTAATTGTATAAAGCGGGTAGAAATGAAAGAGTGGCGAGTACCAAAATAAGCGCTGCTGGACAGATCAAGTAACAATAATCTTTGATGGTCGTTTTCTTGAGCATAAAGTCTAGTGTGAGCTTGGCCTGTGCGAGCGGTTACCCGCCAATCAATATGACGCAAATCATCGCTAGCTTGATAAGCGCGAAGCTCTAGCATTTCCATGCCGTGACCTTTTTTATGGGATCGACGCTCGCCCGATGTAGTCGCAAATCGTATCGCCTTAGGGGCCCGACCTAATTGCTTAGCATAATGGCCTAATAGCGCAAAATGCTTGTCATCAAGTTCCGGTGACTCAGGTGATAGTAATTGACTTATGTTCCTACTCATCGAATTAAAGCGCCGGAACGTGGCTGATTAAGCGCTTTAATAAATCGTCAACAGAAAGGCCTGCCGCTTGGGCTTCAAAGGTAGTAATAATACGATGACGTAAAACAGGTAAGGCTACTTCTCGCACATCGTCTGGTGTGACAAAGTCTCTACCGTTTAATAAGGCATTGGCGCGAGCGCAGCGGTCGAGAGCTAGTGTGCCACGAGGGCTGGCACCAAACTCAATTAAGTTAGTGCCTTTTCCTGCTTCACCAAGGTAGTGCTCAGGCTGCCTTGTTGCCATGACTAACTGCACTATGTATTGCTCTACACTTTCTGACATATACAGACTAAGTGCTTTTTGCTGTAACGCTAAAATATCGCTTGGTTTACACAGAGGCTGAGAGTTACTTATGGATGTTTTATGCAGATCTTGTTGACGAACTAATCTTAATACTTCGAGCTCACTTGCTGCACTTGGATAGCCCAGTTTTATTTTCATCATAAAACGATCAAGCTGAGCTTCGGGTAAAGGATATGTTCCTTCTTGTTCGATTGGGTTCTGTGTTGCAATGACAAAAAACAGATCAGATAAGGTATAGCTATGGTTGCCAACTGTTACTTGTCTTTCCCCCATGGCTTCTAATAACGCGGATTGAACTTTAGCAGGGGCTCGGTTGATTTCATCAGCAAGCACTATGTCGTTCATGATAGGACCGGGGATAAAACTAAACTTACCTGTTTCTTGTTGGTATATGTCTGAACCTGTGACATCGCCTGGTAGTAGGTCTGGTGTAAATTGAATGCGTTGGAAACGGCTGTCGATAGCATTAGCTAAGGCTTTTGCAGCGGTTGTTTTTGCAATACCTGGTGGGCCTTCTAGAAGTACATGTCCATTAGCGATTAAAGCAACAAGTAATTCATGTGTTAAATCAGGTTGACCAATGATAGCGCGATTCAAGTGTTCTTTTAATTGTTCAATTACAGTTACCATCTAACCTAGATTCCTTATACTTCTGTCAAAAAAAGTGTCAACGCAATATAATAGCCTTCATTTTATCGGATTCAAATCTTTACGCACAGAGTGATGTCTGTAAGAGTAACGTAAGCATAGGAATAAAAAATGGCAAAAGTTGTATTAAGTGTGGCCTTGCCCGCATTTAAATATGAAGCTCTGTATGCTGGTTCCGCGAAAAATTTGGTAGCAAACAGCTTGGATGGACGTAAGGTACAACTACCTTTGCTTGCTTTTCAACGATTTCTAACACATCAAGGAATTAATGGTGTGTTTGAAGTGGAATTTGATGACATGAATAAATTGATTGGTGTAACCAGAATTGGATAGCTCTGCTAAAATTAAATAGCATAGCTTGATAAACGTCAGTCTGACTAAACTGCCTAGGAATCTTTATTATGTACGATTTTGCTCGCTCATTACTTTTTAAATTGGATCCAGAAGTGGCTCATGAAGTGTCATTAGACCTTCTTGCCGCCAGCAGCCGATTGGGCTTGAGTAAATTACTAGGTGGATTACCATCAACAAAACCTGTTGATGTGATGGGGTTGCGTTTTCCTAATGCGGTAGGTCTAGCGGCTGGCCTGGATAAAAACGCAGATGCTTTCGAAGCCTTAGGTGCGTTAGGCTTTGGTTTTGTTGAAGTCGGTACGGTAACGCCAAAAGGCCAAGCGGGTAACCCAAAACCACGACTTTTTCGATTACCAGAACATGAAGCTATTATTAATCGCATGGGCTTTAATAATAAAGGTGTAGACCACTTGGTGTCTCGTATTAAGTCTCATCGCTATTCAGGTGTTTTAGGCGTCAATATAGGTAAAAATTTAACCACTTCAGTGGAAAATGCGGCGGCGGATTATTTAGCATGTTTAACCGCTGTTATTCCTTATGCAGATTACATTACGGCAAACATTAGCTCTCCAAATACACCAGGCTTACGTAGTTTACAGTTTGGTGAAAGCCTTGCCGAGTTAATTGCCCCGTTAGTAATGGCTCGTGACCGCTATCAAGCGGAGCATGATAAGCGTATTCCCTTAGCAGTGAAAATCGCTCCAGACATGACTGATGATGAAATTAAATTAGTCTCGGACACTCTGGTTGAACAAGGTGTTGATGGTATCATTGCGACAAATACAACCTTGTCCCGTGATGCTGTAGTTGGCCATGAGTTTGAAGAAGAGGCGGGTGGCCTTAGTGGTGCGCCAGTGCGTGACGCTTCAACACATGTTGTCAAAGTATTAGCTGAACATTTGAAAGGTACCTTACCTATTATTGGTGTTGGTGGTATTTCTAGCGGAGCGGATGCGGTTGAAAAACTTCAAGCTGGAGCGAGTTTGGTACAAATTTATTCTGGTCTTATTTACCAAGGCCCAGAGTTAATTAAAGAAGCGATAGCGAGCACAGATGCTTATTTTCGCGAGCGTGATTTAGGGATTTAACAAGATCAAATTAAAACAGTAGGTTCAAGTTTGAACCTACTGTGTAGGAGGCGAGACCTGATCTCGCCTTCTTTTTTTGTCAAACATTCATAGTAATTTAAAAAAGTAATTTAAAAATGAGCACGATATTACAGACAGCTGATTCAGAAGGTCAGACTTACGCACTAGAGATCACTTGTCCTCTTGGATTGGAAAATGTATTAGAAAAAGAATTGCATAGTGAAGGCTTAACTCAAACTCGCTTCGGTGAAGGGCAAGTTAAGCTAACAACCAACTTAGAGGGTATGTACAAAGCATGTCTTTGGTCTCGTGTTGCGACACGAGTCATGCTACCTATTGCTAATTTCAAAATTGATTCAGCTGATGATTTATACGATGCCATCAGAGCGATTGAATGGTCTGATCACATGAGTGCAACAAACACGATTGCGATTGATTGTCATGGTACAAACCATCATATACGAAATACTCAATTTGGCGCAGTACGTACTAAAGACGCGATTGCAGATTACTTTGTTGATTTGTCGGGCGAACGTCCAAACGTAGAGAAGGTTCAGCCAGATGTGCGGGTTGCCCTACGTATAAAGCGCGAAGTGGTTACCGTTAGTATCGATTTATCTGGTGAAAGTATGCATCGCCGCGGTTACCGCCAACATGGGGGCATGGCGCCTCTGAAAGAAAACCTTGCTGCTGGTTTACTATTACGCGCAGGTTGGGGGCGAGATTGTGGTCTGACACAATTAATCGATCCTATGTGTGGATCAGGTACTTTTCTTGTTGAAGCCGCAATGATGTCATTAGATATCGCACCAGGCTTAGGCCGCAATTACTGGGGCTTTAAAGGTTGGAAGCAACACGATCACCGCGTGTGGCAGCAGCTCATGGATTTTGCGAAAAACCGTAAAAAAGACCCAGAGACATTGGGTATTAGTTTTCAAGGAACTGATAGAGAGCAAAAAGCCATCGCAGCAGCAAGAGAATGTGTTAAACGTGCAGGCTTAACAAACGTGATTGATGTCAGTATGACACCATTTCAAGAGCACGAATTTACGATCAAAGAAGATATGCCTGGTTTGGTTATTTGTAACCCGCCTTACGGTGAGCGTATGGGCGATGAAATGGCGTTGATTGCGTTGTATCGTCAATTGGGTGAATGGGTTGTTACTCATGCACGTGGTTGGCAGTTTATGATGTTAACCAGTAATGATCATTTAGCTCGTCAAATTCCAGTGAGACCTGAAAAAAGCACGCGAGTAATTAATGGCGGCATTGAATGTCGTGCATACCTTTTTCCATTGTTAAATGGCAGTATCAAAGAAGACGTTGTAGCACAATCTGTTATGTCTCCCGGTGCACAAATGTTTGCAAACCGCTTGCAAAAAAACGTCAAGAAAATGAAAAAATGGGTCGATAAAAATAAACTTCAGTGTTACCGAGTTTATGATGCTGACATGCCAGAATATGCTGTAGCCATCGATGTTTATGGTCGTTGGGCACATGTTCAAGAATACCAAGCGCCAAAGTCAGTTGATCCAGATAAAGCGAAACAGCGTTTGTTTGAAGCGGTATCAGCTATTCCAACGTCATTGAATATTCCTGAATCTAATGTGGTAGTAAAACATCGTGTTAGACAATCTGGTAAAGAGCAATATGAAAAGTTGGATCAATCGAAACATGAAATGATCGTAGAAGAATACGGTTGTGAGTTCATTGTTAATCTGAAAGATTACTTGGACACAGGTTTGTTTCTTGATCACAGGCCAGTACGTAAGTTGATTCAAGATAAAGCCAATGGAGCCCGCTTCTTAAACCTTTTTTGTTATACCGCTACTGCATCGGTACATGCTGGACAGGGTGGTGCTCGTACAACATTGAGTGTTGATATGTCGAACACCTACACAGAGTGGGCTCGTCGTAATATTGAATTGAATGAATTTTCAGAACGTGATCATGTTGTAGAGCGTGCAGATTGTCTTGAATGGTTAAAGCAAAGTCGTGACAAGTTTGATTTGATTTTCATGGATCCACCAACATTCTCCAACTCGAAAAAAATGGAAGATGTGTTAGATATTCAGCGAGATCATGGTTCGTTGATTCGTTTGGCAATGGCAAGGCTGGAACATGATGGTGAAATGGTTTTCTCTAATAACTATCGACGTTTCATACTTGATGAAGATCTGTCAGAAGAGTTTGAGATCATCAATATTACGAAAGATACGTTCGATATTGATTTCGATCGTAATAATAAAATCCACCAGTGCTACACAATCAAACATAAGCTTGTAGATTAAAGAACCAGCAAAGTCTGATTTTTACAGATGCTTTATAAGATCAATTAAAAAGGAAAGACATATTGTCTTTCCTTTCCTTTCCTTTCCTTTCCTTTCCTTTCCTTTTTTACTTTATTTTATTTTTTGTAATCTTAAGTATGCAAAACCTTTCTTCTTATAAAAAGAGTCTATAGTTAATAAAATCACCTAACAAAGAAACGGTAAGTGGGGGGGAGATTATGAAACTTAAATTAACACCAACTCAAAATTTATGCGTTGGCTATTTAGAGTCGGGTTTTGAATTGATCCAATTGGAGGAGAAGTTTTACTTCATCAAGGGTGAGCGTCGGCAAAAAGTGTTACCTAAAACCTTAAATGCCTTAGTCAGTAGAGGCGCATTAGCCCGTTCAGAGAAAGGATCTTACATGTTGAGTGATGAGTTTATGGCACATCGTAAACGGATGCGAGAAGCAGGCAGTTCATCCATCATTCAGCATTAGAGTGAGCTGATTTTATCAGCTCTTAATATTATTATTGTATTCCTCTTCCTTGCCTCAATGCTTTTTACATTTAAGTATTGGGGCTTTTTTATGCCTGCTTTTTCTTGAAAACATCTTGCGTTAATGCAAAGATTTAGGTGTTTGAGTAAATAAATAGCTCACGGCTTGTGCCAGTTTTTGGCTTATATGATTGCTACGCAACAATGTCCAAAGGGGTTGTTTTGTCTCTGGATGTTGACTTAGCTCTGCTGTGATTTGTTTAAACGCAATATAGGCATCCTCTCTATGAGCGAGCTTCTCCATGATGATACGTAGTAACTGCGGGTTTTGACTGAGCCAATGAGGGCATTTTGCGGCTAAAGCGGCAATGGCATGAAGGTCATCGTCTTTGCATTCGGTTAAGCTACCCAGTAATCCAAATAATGGCAGTAACAATTCATTGTCTAAATCAGATTGTGATAAAGCACGTAAATGGCTGGCTTGTATTAATGGTTCTTGTTCTATTTGTAGCTGGTTAATAATCGTTGTTTGCAGTGTATCAGAAAGCATTTCATGTTCTAACGCGTGACATAACGCACTGACGATTGGGTGAACAGCATGTTGAATAGCATTCTGTATAAGCGTTTCGTGTTTTGCTTCGTTTGCTCTAACGGCTAATTCTGCGATTCCCTGCAACCCTAGTGTTTGCCAGCTGTCATTTTGCTCTGTTAGATCGGATGATAGGTAGTTAACCACAGCGTGGAAGTACTGAGATGGTTCTTGCTGTAAGTCTTTGCCCAGTATCGCGTGTAAGCTTGCCATGCGTTCTTGATCGGGCTTGAAGACATAAGGGTTGTCTTCCAATGCATCTGCTAAGCCTGCTTCTTCCCCTTTATGAAGAATTTTATCAACAATGCTTTTGATGAAGTGATCGCGTGTCCCTAAATTTAAACACCCTGTTTCATCTAATGGCATTTTCAAAAACCAAATGACACCTTGCTCTGCTGTTTCTGCTTTCGATGTCTTATTGGCCTTTAATAAACAAGCTAACCAAGCGTGTTGACGGAATGGAAAAGGGTAGCCTTGTTGCTTCCTGTCAAATTGTATTGCCTGTTGTGGTGTGATTTTGGTGATGTTGCGACCTAGATCGTAATAACTTACATCACAGCCGACCATATCAAATAAGTCAGAAAGAGATTCAATTTTGTTCATGATAAAATATTGGCTCAAGTTGCTAATCAACGTGCTATTGTGCCGCGATCAGTTTTTAAAAGGTGCACTATTTTACTCTTTTTCTATATAAAAATCTGGTATAAAACGCCGAAAAGACTTTGATAAAATAAAGAAAAATCTGACTTAAGCCTAAGGAGGTATTAGGTTGAAAACAACTTTTTCTGCTCATCATACATTGGCTGATTTGTTGATGGATCTGCAAATTGCAATGGGAGAATGTGGTGTTTGGGAATGTGAAAAACCAACACCTAAAGCGCTACAAAGTACTCAACCTTTTTGTGTAGACACTATGTCATTTGAACAATGGTTGAAGTTTGTAATGATAGAAAGGTTTAAAGCTTTGCTAGAAACTGGTGGTGCATTACCTGTGCGCTGTCATATATCACCGATGGCAGAAGAAGCTTTTAAAGGTAAACCTGAAGAATCTGTTCATCATTTATTGCGCTGTCTGGATCGTATAGACCAACATTTAAGCGGCACTTCGTGAGCTCAAATAAATTTCAACACCCATTTGTAAAAGATCTTGCTTGGCTTGTAGAAGGTCATTATATAGAGCGAGATTTTAACCTCCAGCCATATTGGCTTGTTGATGTGCCATTACGTTTATCAGAGTTGGATAATAGCCCTGAACCCCTAATTCAAGCCGTTAATGACTGTAAATCACATTTTCTTGGTAGCTATTTCGAAACATTATTTTCTTTTGCTATAGAGCATTTCTCTTCCTTAAATATCATACTAGAGCATTTTCAAATAGAAGCTGAAGGAAAGACGTTAGGGGAAGTCGATATACT
The DNA here is from genome assembly GCF_014803385.1 of Marinomonas colpomeniae. Taxonomy (GTDB): domain Bacteria; phylum Pseudomonadota; class Gammaproteobacteria; order Pseudomonadales; family Marinomonadaceae; genus Marinomonas; species Marinomonas colpomeniae. The sequence continues at coordinate 389,956 of NZ_JACYFC010000003.1, forward strand.
AATTGAAACGCCAGATGGGCAACTGCATCAGTTAGAATTGGCTGTTAAGTTTTATTTAGAACGACCAGATTTGGCACCACATAACTGGATTGGACCCAATAAAAACGACAGTTTGTTAAAAAAAACCACGAAAGCTAGAGAGCACCAACTAACCATATTACACACAGAAGAAGGTCGTTCTGCGATACAGAATGTGGCTAAAGGTAGAACTCCGAATTCAAGTTTATTGATTTTTGGCCGTTTATATTATGGCTTAAAGAATAATGCTGATATTGAAGAGTGGTTGAAAAAAGATGATGGAGGATGGATACGCGCATCTCACTTTATCTTATTAAAAGCATATTTTTCACATTTTCAAGTGTTGGAAAAGCCACACTGGATGTCTTTTCCCAATATAAATAATAATTATGCTTTCTTTTGTACGGAAAACCCCTACAATCTTTTCGTCAAATTCCTACATGATGAGCGGCCTAAGCACGTTACCCTATGGGATAACGTAAAAGGAATAAACAAAATAGTATTCGTTGTTCCTGATCTATGGTGAGAGGTTAAATAGAGTCTAATATTGAAACATTGCAGTAGTATTAAAAAACAAATGGCCGACCTGTCAATATTACTTAATTGTAAAATGCCTTTAGCAGCGTGGATTATAGATATAGACCACTCAAGCATTCCATTTTGTAATGCCGCCGCAGAAAGCCTATTAACTGATTCTTTAGGTGATATAAAATCTGGTGAGCGTGCTATTGGTAAAGTGCTTCAAGAGCGTTTAGCTTTACACCTAAGCGAGCTAAACGAAGGTGATAAGCTACCCTTTAAATGGGCGTTTACCTCAAAAGATAATACTCAGTTTCATGTCATTGGTTCTGTTGTGGTATTAGATGGAAACCGTAAAGGTTTATCTATTGAGGCGCACCCTGTTGTATCTCCCATCGTATCTAATGCCACGTGCAATATTAATCTCTTATCGCAATTTAAAAGCCTGTCTTTTGCCGTTTTTGACCAAGGCGGAAATCATGTTAATTCGAGCGAATACTTTTCAGAGCATTTTGGTGCTATTGGAAACTTACGTGATTTATTTGCCGTGTCTGGTGCTGCAACCAGTTTTATTAGCCGTCTTGCTAAACAAGAAAGTCTGTTTCAAGAAATCAGTCTATCGACAAAAAAAGGTGTTCGTTGGCATCGAATAGAAGCTTCTCATAATACCTCGACAGGTAATGTGTATTTATTGACTCATGATATTCAAGAAGCGAGAGATCATGATGTTGCGCTTTATCGACTTAATAACTATGACACCTTAACGAGCTTGCCAAATCGAAACTTACTTTATCAGCAATTAGAAAGTGCTTTGTTGAATGCTCGAAAGCGTAATCGTGAATTTGGTCTTTTGTATTTAGATTTAGATAACTTCAAAGTAGTCAATGATAACTTTGGCCATCGGGTCGGTGATGAGCTTATTCAACGAGTAGCCGAACGTATAAAGAAAAAAATTCCTTCAGGTGCTTGCTTGTACCGGCTAGGCGGTGACGAGTTTGTTATCGTACTGGAAAACACAAAAGACATAACAGAATTAGAAGGTATTGCTGAGAGTATTCTTAACAATGTAAACAATACTTACCCTGTTGCTGAAATGGAAATGATGATCACCGCGAGTGTGGGAATTGCTAGTTATCCTCAGCACGCAAATGACATAGATAATTTATTGAAAAATGCTGACGCTGCCATGTATCGAGCTAAGTCTACAGGTCATAACATGTATTGCGTTTATGAAAAACACATGGCAGAGAGTATTAATACGCATTTAACTCTAGGTGGTGGATTGCGCAAAGCGATTGAAGAAGAACAGTTTGTCCTTCATTACCAACCAAAAATTCGACTTCCAGATGAAACCGTTGTCGGAGCTGAAGCTTTGATTCGTTGGGAACACCCAGAATTAGGCATGATTAGTCCAGATCGATTTATTCCTCTAGCGGAAGAGAGCGGCTTAATTTTACCTTTAGGTGAATGGGTGATTCGCAGAGCCTGTGATCAGTTACAAGAATGGCGAGAGGCAGGTCATCCTCCTGTTAAGTTATCTGTGAATTTATCTAGCCGACAATTCATGCAAGTTAACTTAGTTGATATGGTTGAACAAGTTCTAGAAGAAACGGGAGTTGATCCAAAATATTTTGAACTTGAGTTAACCGAAAGTATGTTGATGGCCGATGCTAAGCAATCAATTGAAAAACTGCATAGCTTTCGAGCCCTAGGTGTCACGCTATCTATAGATGACTTTGGTACAGGATATTCCTCTCTCGCATATTTAAAAAAGCTGCCTATTCAAACTTTAAAAATAGACCGTTCTTTTATTAATGACCTTGGTTTAGATAATGATAATGATGCCATTGTAAAAGCCACTATTCAAATGGCGGCTAGCTTGAACCTGAATGTGATTGCTGAAGGGGTGGAAAATCGCTCCCAAGTGGACGCTTTAAATCACTATGACTGTCAGGAAGTTCAAGGTTACTTATTTTCTAAGCCCTTAAGTAATGTCGATTTTTTGTTATACATGCAAAGTCATGGTCTGAGTAATGTAGATGCTTTAGTCATGTAGGTGCTTTAGTCATACTGGTGATTAGTGTCACATTTGATGAAATCTAATATTTTCTTCATAGTACGTTTGATTTTTTATATTCTGCTTGTCGCCAATAGGGTATTCTCCCAACGCAAGCGCCAATTAATAAACAATGGATACCGTGTGACAACGCTCGAAAACCTTTCTTGTCCTATTGATTCTGCACCACTTAGCCGTTATGAACGGAGCTTGAAGTGCGAGCATGGACACACTTATGACCTCGCAAAAACAGGTTATGTTAATCTTCTACCTGTTCAAAACAAACGCTCCAAGGATCCTGGTGATAGCAAGGATATGGTTGCTGCGCGCCAGTCATTTCTTAATCAAGATTGTTACTTTCCAGTTGTTGAAGCCATTTTGTCTTCCTGGCCAAAGAAAGCTTTAGTCGACGGTATTCGAGTTTTGGATGCGGGTTGTGGCGAAGGCTATTATCTTGGGAAAATAGGCAAAATCTTACATGATCAAAAAATCAACATTGAGCGCGTTGGTTTAGATATTTCAAAATGGGCTGTCGCTGCAGCCAGTAAACGTGACAAAAGTGTCAGTTGGTTAGTGGGTAGTAATGCCAGCTTACCAGTACCTGATGAACGCTTCGATGTCATTTTGTGTTTGTTTGGTTTTCCTATATTTTGCGAGTTTTCTAGAGCGCTGAGCAAGAGCGGTTTACTGTTGCTGGTGGAATCTGGACCAGATCATCTTATTGAGTTGCGTAAAATACTCTATCCATCAATTCATGATTATAAACCGACCCACAGCGATGGCGTGGCTAACTTTGAATTGTTATCAGAGAGTAGCGAAAATTATTCTTTTGCTTTGAATTCTCAAGTGGACATTCAGAACTTGTTGAGTATGACACCGCATATTCACAAGGCTTCTTACGATGGCCGTGAAGCCGTTAAACAACTTGAGTCTATCAGTCTGACCGCGGACATTAAGCTCCGTTGGTACCAAAAAATTGAGGAAGTGAATCATGCCTAATAGTTTAGACGAACTTTTTACCAAAAATAGAGAGTGGGCGGCTAAAGTTACAGAAGAGGATCCTGAGTTCTTTTCGACATTATCAGAACAGCAAACACCAGAATATCTTTGGATTGGTTGTGCCGACAGTCGCGTTCCAGCAAATCAGATTATTGACCTGCTACCGGGTGAAGTGTTTGTACACCGAAACATTGCCAATGTTGTGGTTCATACGGATTTAAATTGTTTGTCCGTTATTCAATTTGCTGTTGATGTACTAAAGGTGAAACACATTATGGTTGTTGGACATTACGGTTGTGGCGGTATTAAAGCGGCAATGGGCTCCGAAGAACACGGCATGATTGATAATTGGTTAGGCCATATAAAAGATGTGTATCGTTTGCATAAACAAGAAGTTGATGCGATTGAAGATGAACATACTCGATTTGATCGTATGTGTGAATTGAATGTGGTTGAGCAAGTGTCAAATGTTTGCCAGAGTAGCATAGTAAAAAATGCATGGCGTATGGGGCAAGAGTTACATGTGCATGGCTGGTGTTATAGTTTGGCGAATGGTCACATTAAAGATTTGAAAGTCACCGTATCAAATGCAGAACAATCTTTGAATAGATTGAATACTTGTATTATTTGATCCGCATAAGGGCATTTGATCAGTGAAACAGACATAAAAAAACGAACTTAATGTTCGTTTTTTTATGTCTGTTTTCTAGTGTTTTATACTTATATAAAAACCAGCTTACAAATTGTTATTTTCTGCAATGGTTCTTGCACAGCCAGCTATGGTTGAGCGTATCCAAATATGGCCTGGGTCATGCTGCAACAAAGGGCTCCATAGCATTTTCAATTCGACTGGTGGTATATCAAATGGAGGAGGTAACACAACCACGCTGTTATTGTCTTTCATTAAGCGAGTTGCTAAAGAAGGTAAAGTAGAAATTAACCCTAACTGCTCAGTCGCCCGCATAGCAACATTGTAGTTTCTGGTAAACAAGCGAATGTTTCTCTTGAAACCTAAGTCAGCTAAAGTGCTATCAACCCATCCTAATTTTTGAACTTCTTCTGGCTGAATACCAACGCCAACTCCAAAGCCTGTTTTACTTACCCAAACATGAGGTGAAGCAAGGTAAGCTTCTAATGTGAAGTTCTTTGCCATTTCTGAATCTGCAGGTACTAAACAAGAAAAATGATCAACCCAAACAGATTTTTGATGGAAAGATTGTGGCAATGCATCAAATCGGTTAATTACTAAATCGACTTTGCCTTTTTCTACATCGTGAAAACTCACGTCACTAGGATTCATTACATCAAGAATAACGTTAGGTGCTTCTTCTTGAAGCTTCTTCATAAGAGGTGGAATGAGAGTCGCCTCGGCATAGTCACTAGCCATAATACGAAAGACGCGAGAACTAGACTCGGCTTCGAAACTTTGGCCTAGATGCAGAACTTCATCAACAGATTGTAAAATGCTTTGTACACGTGGTTGGAGCTGAATAGCAAGAGCCGTAGGCATCATGCCGTCACTGGTTCTAACCAGTAAAGGGTCATGAAATAAATCTCGTAAACGTCGTAATCCGTTACTCATTGCTGGTTGAGTGATGCCAAGCTGATTGGCGGCATGGGTAACATTTTGCTCTCTTAATAAGGAGTCTAGGTAACGAAGTAAATTAAGATCTATTTTATCTAATTGCATAGAAGAAGGGGCTCGTATCCACTAACGTAGGGGCTGCATCATACTGCATTTTTCCAATGAATAGAATGATTGCCCCATATTCTGTAGTGAATTGTTATCAACGAGACAATTGATCTATGACTTCATAGCAGGCACCCATAGTGTGATAGTCGGTTTTTCCCGCTGGACTTTTTTCATCATCGAAGGCTTTGTTATCTTGAGTGAGAATACGGAACCAAGCTCCATATTGATGATCAATCATATGCGACCAGCTGTATTGCCACAGAGATTGATACTTATCCCAATACTGTTCTTCTTTAGTGGCTAGAGCCAATAGAGCTGCAGCGGCAAAAGACTCTGCTTGAACCCAAAAATATTTATCACCATCACATACTTCACCTTGAGGGTCATAGCCATAGCAAAGGCCACCATTTACATTGTCCCAAGATTTCTCCCAAGCTTTATCAAACAACTGTTTTGCTGTCGGGATCAACCAATCAATTGGAGAGCGTTTATGTATTAATAGTAACAACTTAGCCCACTCTGTTTGATGACCTGGTTGAAAGCCCCAAGGGCGGAATAAATGTTTAGGGTCGTCTTTATTGTAATCCCAATCTACTTGCCAACTTTCTGTGTAATGTTCCCAGATTTCACCATCTGCTAGGGCTGCTTGACGTTGACAAATGTTATTCGCTAGTAAAATTGCGCGTTCTAAATAGTGTTGCTCTTGTGTTGCATCGTAAGCAGTAATCAAGGCTTCACAAGTGTGCATATTGGCGTTCTGTCCACGATAGCTCGACACTTCTTTCCAATCGCCAGAGGCTTCATCTTTGTAGAGTTCAAACTCTGCATCCCAAAAATGCTTTTCCATAAGATCAAAGGTTTCTTGAATCCAAGGTTTTGCCTCTTCTACGCCTGCTTTGTAAGCCGTAGCATAGGCGAGCATAACAAAGGCTAAACCATAGCAATGATTGGTTTCGTCGAGATTTTTGTCCTTGTTCAGCAGCCAAACGTAACCACCGTTATCACGACGATGGCGATTGCGTAAATAGTCTAAGCCATGTCGTGTGGCGTCTAAATATACTGACTTTTCTTCAGTTTGAGAGGCTTCTGTCTGACAAGCTTTCGCATAATTGAAAACGAAGCGTGTGCTACTAACAAGATGGCGAGTATCCATGTCGTATATATCGCCGTTGTCTTTAAAAAATTGAAAAAAACCACCCTCAGGGTCTATGCAGCTTGGGTGGTAAAAATTCATTGTTGTTTGAATGTGTTTTTTTAAAAACGCAGGCGATTTAAAATCTGGACAAGATTCGTTTATAGAAAGCGTTTTGGAAGAGAAAGACATGACTGGGTCCTTTTTAGTTGGCTCTCTGATATGAAAGAGTCGTTATTATATTTGTTAGAAGGATGTACTTTTTAATGAATTATCTATCATCTTAATCAGTTATATTATTAAATCAATTAGATTTATTAAATGTCAGTGGTTAATTTACAGACTTCAAACGAAGGTAAAAGCGTTATATGAAATCATCAGGCAGTACCTCCGAACAAAGTCGAATTTATAATGAACGTATTATTCTGCATCTGGTTAGACAGTATCCGGAGATTTCTAGGGTAAGTATTGCTGAACAAACAGGCTTAAGTGCTCAAACAATATCTGTCATTACTTCCTCTTTACTTGAGCAGCAGCTTCTTCATATTACGGGTAAAGTTCAGGGTCGCCGTGGACAACCTTCTATCAAATTAAGCATAAATGAAAAGGGTGCCTATGGTTTAGGTATCAATGTTGATCGTGATCATATTAGTGCCGCGTTATTAGATTTTAGCGGGGCGTGTGTTCTGCTATTAGAGCGTGATGTATCTTTTCCTTCTGAAGTGTTAGCTAAAAAAATCGCCCAAGATCTTATCGATGAAGTAAAAGCCACACTAGCAGATGATTGGAATAAGGTTCAGGGTATAGGCTTAGCAAGGCCTGATTATATGGATGGTTGGTTAGACTCTCTCGTCACAGACTCTAATCAAAGGGACAATTTAGATGATTTAGAAAGCGCCTTAAAATATTGGCAGTCTGATGCATTTGAATATTGGTTAGCAGAGGTAACAGGCTTGGTATGCTTTTGTGAAATTGATGCGGTCGCCGCAGCAACCAGCGAATTATTACTGGCGACAGAATCTTCTCAGAAGGATTTTTTCTACTTGTTCGTCAGTACCGCCTGTGGTGGGAGTTTTGTTGCTAATGGGGAGTGTTATTTTGGTGCGACAGGGAAGGCGGGTAGTTTCGGGTTGATTCCTTCTGCAACGGGCAAGCATGGAAAGTGGATACTCGAGGCTTTATCGCTATCTTCATTACATCGTTTTTTTGCAGCCAATCTAATGGCATTACCTTTAACTGAAAGTGCTTGGTTAGACACTAGATACGCTACAATTATTGATCAATGGGCCAATGAAGTGTCATTGGAAGTAAAACCCGCCTTAGCGTCTGTCGTGGCCTTGTATGATCCAGAAGCTATTCTAATAGGAGGGCGATTACCGCAACCTGTATTGACCTCTTTAATTACTCATATTGAGACGTCTCAAAAAACACATGGCTTATTGCCTTTTCCTCCTGTTCGTATTGCTCAAACAAGCTATGTTGCCGGTGTACTAGGGGCTGCGGTGTTACCGCTTTACGAAACATTTGCACCACAAAAAAATATATTGTTCTTGAACGCGAAAGAAAAATAATCTGAACGGTTAGTCGCTCACATTTAATGATAGAAAACACAGACCAGAGAAAAACATGAGATTAGAAATACAGTGTGAAGACAGAATCGGTATGGTGCGTGAAATTCTCGATCTATTTATTCCTCATCGAATTGATTTGCGCCTTATTGAAATGAACACCAAGCAGCGCTGTATTTACTGTGGCTTTTCCGATATTCCTTTTTCACAACTGCAAATTCTTTTGGCTGAAATTCGACGACTAGAAAGCGTAGAAGATGTCAAAACAGCCATGTTTACGCCATTTGAGAGAGAGCATAATGCACTTTATACTCTACTAGAATCTCTGCCTGACGGGGTTATTTCGGTCGATCTAAAAGGTCGAATTACCATGATAACGGAGCAGGCCGCAGAAGATTTAAATGTCTCCGTAGTAGATCTTTTGTATCGCCCTCTATCTCAGGTTATCAAAGGTATCAGCTTCTCTAAAGAAACATGGGCTAACCCACAAGAAAGCATGAGCAAGCGTATTCGTATTCGCAATAAAACCCTATTGCTTGAAATGAAGCCTATTTTTGTTTGCGATGAAGAAGGTTTTGAAAATGCCGCTGGCACCGTTATTTATTTAAAATCTGAATTACGTTTAGATAAACAAACCGCACGATTAAAACAAGCATCAGACGCGGAAAATAATTTAGAAACCTATTTTCAAGCTGCTGTTATCAAAAGTACTGCGATGAAACGCATGTTAGCGGAAGCTAAAGCCTTTACAGAAGTCGCCATGCCTTTATTTGTACAAGGTGAAGTGGGCTCAGGTAAGCAAAACTTAATCGAGGCCTTGTTTCAATACTGGTATAAACAACAGGCTGATCAAGATGCTCAGCTCACCATTCGTCATGCAAAAGACATAACATCAAAGGACATTGCTCAATTGGATGCATTGTCAGGTTGGTTTGCGGTTGATGATGTTGAACAATTAAATAGTGACGTCCAAATAGATTTAGCACATTGGTTAACTCGCCAATCAAGTGTGGTCACCAGTTTTGACTCTAGCGTGAGAATCATCAGTGTGTCTTCCTTACATGAAGACCAGCTATTGAATAGTGATACGTTAAACAAAGAATTGTACCTTGCTTTATCAACACTTCAGCTGTCTATGCCATCACTTCGAGAGCGTAAGGAAGATATTGAAGGCTTAGTGCTACAAATCGTTTTAGCCTTGTCTGAGCGACATCGTTTGCCTACTCCTAGCCTATCCAAAGGCGTCATTACTAAGTTTTCGCTGTACTCTTGGCCGGGAAATCTAAAAGAATTACAAAATCGTTGTTTGCAAACTTTATTGGTAATGAAGGGGAAGCCGTGGCAAGTGGAAGATATTTCATTGCCAGAGTCAGGTTTTGGGTTAAGTCTTTCATTAGTAAATGATTCTTTAGACCAGACCGTAAAACAATGGGAGGCTGAGTTACTTACGCGTTTGTATCCTCAGCATCCAAGTACTAGGCGTTTGGCAAAAGCGGTCGGGATGAGCCACAGTACAATAGCCAATAAACTAAAAGAATATAAGATAGGTGTTTAGTTTTTTGTCTAATCTAAAGAGCTTAATCAAAAAAGTAAGAAGCCTGAAAGTAAAAAAGCCAGATTGGAAATAATTCCAATCTGGCTTTTTTAGTATTGTTTGATCGTTCTTTAAAGGGGAATAAAAAGACGACCAATAGATAATTAGTAAGGACGTTTTTGACGAGATGAAGGTCGACGTATTTCTTCGCGCTCAATCTTAATGGGTTGAAGCTTTACTTTTGGTTGGTCAATATGTTTTTGGATATTGGTTACCAAGAAAGCAATAACCGCACAAGCAGCTATAAAAATCAAAAATTCAAACATGGCATTTCTCCAAACTAATTATTCTTATTAACAATCACAATTTATTATGATCTTTCGGTAAAGATAGTTATGTTGTCTTTTAGTTAATGGAGGGATTTTTTTGTAAATCAACCCTACATTTATAATTTATTGTCTACAAGTTATACCTTGTTCTTAGGTATCTTGCTACACCATCTTCATCATGGTGACCAATTACACCTGTTGCTGCACCTTTTATATGATCTAACGCATTTTCTGTCGCAAAAGACTCATCGGCAACGTCGAACATAGATAAATCATTATCACCGTCACCAAAGACGATCAAGGTTTTGGCACCAATTTCTTCTTTTAGTTCCGTTAGAGCAGAGCCTTTAGATACATTACTGTGGTGCACGTCAATCCAATGGGCATCAGAACTATAAACGCCACCACCTGAATACGCGGTTAAATGAAGGTGTTGCTGGCTTGCTTGAATTATATTATCGATAAATTCAGGCTGGCCCATCGCGCTTATATTTGTGATTCTTGCAGTATGAGACAACTCGGCCATCGGATGCAGGCTCATGTGTTTATTGTTGTTTAGCTGGTTGGCCACATTGTGGCTAAGCGTATTGTTTAATGGCGAGTGATAAACTCTATGAGAGCCATCGTCTTCAAGACAAAAAACAAAAGGCGTAATCTGATTATCTTCAAAGGAAGACAACACATCTGTGATATGACTTTGAGACAATAGATTTCTATGGCGGTAAGTATTCTGATCAGGGTTCCACCATTCAACGCCATTTTTAAATATTTGCCAATGGGGAAAGTCATGATCTTCAATACAAAACATAGCCGCGTGGTGAGTGCGACCAGTGGCAACCGTATAAAAAATGCCAGCGGCTTTCAGACGTTCAAGTGTTTCTAGTGTGTAAGCAGATAGGCGTTGCTGCCGGTTAAGTAAGGTTCCATCCAAATCAAATGCGACTAACTCCATAACCACCTCATATTTTTAGTGTTTGGCACTATCTCATTTTGTACCGACTGAAACAAGCGAAGGCATTTTGCCCCACTTTAAATTTTTGGCTCTAAGGCAATAGAGTTAAAAGTAATGCCAGACCAACCATTCTTAATGAATTGGCGAATATTTTGGTGATCGTTGCCTTCGGAATGCTCAAGAACATCAACCCGATAGAAATCACCAAACAGGTTTAACGTTTCAGACTCGTTTAATTGATGAATAGCGGCAAAAGAAAAAATTTTACATGAGCCATTATTTTCGTTTGCATTATTATTTTGCTCGCCATTGGTGAAAGAAGCAGGTGTAAACGTATAGTCATTTTCAATAACCGCAATGACGTCTTTGAATTGAACTTGCTCAGGTGTATTTTTAACTTTTTCAATTAGCGTATTAGTGTTTAACATCGACATTCCGTTTTGTTAGTTGAGTGTGGTCGTAAAGCGAATCAATCTTCGATAATGGGTTTTGCATAATGTGTTGTCACTTTGAAAATAACAAACGAGATAATCCCGAAAGTAGCAATAGTACCTAGCATCGGAGTGTAGGTGCCATTATGAAGCAAGCTGACTATCGTGCCACCGATGGCGCCAAAAGCAAAGCGAGACATACCCGCTAAAGCAGTAACGCTGCCGTTGTGATTACCTGCGTGCTTAAGAGCGCCTGCAATAAAGCCACTTCCTAAAATACCCAATGGTCCAGTAAATAACATGCTAGCAATAATAATATAAGCCAATGGTGGGTGTTCTAGAAAGTTCAGCACTATCATCATGAAGGATGCGGTTAGAACAATATAAATTGCGTACTTAGACATTATTTCAGTACCTAGTCTTTCTACGTATCGGCCATTTATCGTGGAGGCCAACATCATGGTAATAACATTCATACCAACCAGAAAACCAAAATGAGCAGGATCTACGCCATAAACTTCAATATAGACGAAAGAAGCGCCAGTAATGAAACTCATCAAACCGCCAAAATGGAAGGCAGAGGCCGCCAGATAACCCATCACAGTACGGTTTTTAATTAATTTAACGTAATTACTAATAGCCGTTGCAAAAGAAAAGGGGGTACGTTTTTCTTTTGGCAAAGTTTCGGGGATGGTAATTAAAAATAACGACATGGCAATAAGCGACAAAATGCATAAGAAAACAAAAATATAATGCCAGCTTAAAATTGTTAAAATAGCACCACCGAGGATAGGCGCAGCCAAAGGAGCAAGCGCCATAACCAGCATTACCATAGACATGGCTTTAGCAAATTGATTAATCGACATGCCATCTTTAACAAGTGCAGGAACACACACAGCAACCGCAGCTCCGCCTAGTGCTTGAATGGCTCTACCAACAAGTAGCATTTCATAGTTCTGTGAAAATGCGCAGACCAAGCTACCAATGGCATAAACACTAAGGCCGCCAACAATGACTTTGCGTCGACCTATGGCGTCTGAAATAGGCCCAAAAAGAATTTGTAGAAAGGCGAATACCAATAAATACATACTGACTGTCATCTGTACTAAATCAATATCGGTATCTAAGTCTTTTGAAATGGTTGGAATACTAGGAAGGTAGGCATCAATTGCCATTGGCGTTAAACCAGCAAGTAAGCCAAGTACTAAAATGATCGGTAAAGTAAGTTTCATATAATCGCTTAATTGGATGAATGAAGGATTTTTCGAACAAAAATAGGACAAGGTGCTAGGGAAGGTACGAGCAAATCTTCTTGTCTCATTCTTTAAGGGTTAAATTATAATGTTTTTTCACATTGAAGGGCGGATTTAATTATGCAAACACTAAGTAAAGCTCAAATAGAGTTTGCTTGAATACAGTATATTTTCTGGTTTTCGTCCAGTTTACGTGTTTCAATTTCACCTCATTTTTAAAGCCGCTTTTCGAATCTGCTATAGACCTAATCTTTTCAAGGTTTTATCACGACCTTTCAAATTATTTGATTGTTTTAGTGGTGTTTATTTTTAAAATTAATAAGGAATATTATGTTACGTTTTTTTGAAAGGTGGGTATCTGCTTTTCCGGAGATAGAAGTTGAGCAAGCACCTAAAACACTGTTTGCATTTTGCCGCTATTATTCGAAAGGCGTAGAAATTCCGCTTATTCTAATGTCAATTCTAACGGCGATTATTGCCATCTTAGAAGTGACTCTTTTCAGCTTTATGGGGCAACTAGTTGATTGGTTAGTTAACAAGAACCCAGACACCTTTTTTGCAGAAGAAGGCTGGCACTTATTCTATATGTCGTTGATGATTCTGATCGCTATGCCATTAGCGACTTTTGTGCATTCTGCGATTATTCACCAAACGCTATTGGGTAACTACCCGATGCGTATTCGTTGGTTATCTCATCATTATATCTTACGTCAAAGTATGTCGTTTTTTCAGGACGAATTTGCAGGGCGTATTTCCACTAAGGTGATGCAAACTTCCCTAGCTGTTCGTGAAACCGTTATGAAGCTGCTTGATGTGCTTATGTACATTGCGGTGTACTTTGTTTCTATGGTGGTGTTGATTGCCAATGCCGATTATCGACTCATGTTACCTATGCTAGGTTGGTTGGTTTTATATGTAGGCTTGCAGTTGTATTTTATTCCAAAACTGAAGAAGATTTCTGCAGAGCAAGCGGATACACGTTCCACCATGACAGGCCGTGTTGTAGACAGTTACAGCAATATTTCTACGGTAAAATTATTTTCACATCATCAACGTGAAGCGGAATACGCAAAAGATGGCATGGATGGTTTCTTACAGACTGTTTATAGACAAATGCGTCTAGTAACCATGTTAAGTGTTGGCGTGCATATGTGTAACTACTTGCTGACATTCTCTATCGCGGCTTTATCTATTTGGTTATGGACAGACAGCATTATCAGTGTAGGTGCTATCGCTATCGCGGTGAGTTTAGCGCTTAGGATGAATGGCATGTCCCAGTGGATTATGTGGGAAGTCAGTGCCTTGTTTGAAAACATCGGCATGGTTAATGATGGCATGAAAACATTGTCTCGCCCTATCGAAATTGAAGACAAAATTAATGCACCAGCATTAAATGTGTCTCATGGTGCTATTGAATACGACGCGGTCAATTTCCATTATGGGAAGACGAATGCCAAGGTGATTGATAATCTAATACTGTCTATTAAGGCAGGTGAAAAGGTCGGTTTAGTAGGGCGCTCTGGTGCTGGTAAATCGACTATAGTGAACTTACTGATGCGATTCCATGATATTGAATCAGGCCAAATTCGGATTGATGGTCAAGACATAAGTGCTGTAAAACAAGACACACTTCGAGCTCAAATCGGCATGGTGACACAAGATACATCCTTATTGCACAGAACCGTACGAGAAAATCTAATGTATGGTCGTCCTGATGCCAACGATGAAGAGATGATTGCAGCGGCTAAAAAAGCCGAAGCACATGACTTTATTCAAACCTTAACAGACCCATTTGGTAATGCCGGTTACGATGCCATGGTTGGCGAGCGAGGGATTAAACTCTCTGGCGGCCAGCGTCAGCGTATTGCCATTGCCAGAGTGCTATTGAAAGACGCACCTTTATTGATTTTAGATGAAGCAACGTCTGCATTAGATTCTGAAGTAGAAGCTGCGATACAAGATAGTCTGTATAAATTGATGCAGGGCAAAACCGTTATCGCTATTGCGCATAGACTATCAACCATTGCGGCGATGGATCGCTTGATTGTCTTAGATAAAGGCGACATAGTAGAACAAGGAAGCCATGAAGAGCTTATTAAACAGGCTGGTATTTACGCTTCGTTATGGGCGCATCAAACAGGTGGATTTTTAGCGGAAGACGTTGATTTAGAAGAAGACGCAGACTGAAACAAGCATCGACTCAATTAGCAGATATCATTAAATCGGTGTAATTAGATGTTTTATTAAACAAACGTAAGGAAGAAAAAATGACGTACCTTCTTTTGTGTTTAGCGATATTTGCAGAAGTAATTGCAACGTCTGCACTAAAAGCATCGGATTCCTTTACCAAACTCGGACCCGTTGTAGTTTTGGTGCTAGGTTATGGCGTGGCGCTTTACCTATTAAGTGTTGTCATGCGATCTATGCCGACGGGTGTGGCTTATGCTATTTGGGCTGGCTTAGGTGTCGTTCTTATTTCTTTGTATGGGTACTTTTTTGCTGATGAAAAATTAGACCCCGCAGCTTGTATCGGTATATCTTTGATTGTTATTGGTGTAGTGATCATTAACGCGTTCTCTAAAACCGTTACTCATTGAAACTACCTATTAAAAGCACTTAATAAAACACTAATAAAAAGCGCATAAAAAAACGCGACGCTTATCAGATGATGAACGTCGCGTTTTTTGTTTGCTTAGAAAAGTGCTTCTTTAATCGCTTTTAGCTTGTTTTGATCTTGCCCTTTTTATTAGCAAGCCAAACAAACTGATAAGGCATCAAAATCACTTTACCTAAATGATCTTCGTAAATTTGTTCAGTCACTAAATCTATCCAATCGTCCGTCGCAATCAAGTTAAGCTCAGAAAGGTTAAAGCTCTGTGGTTGGTCTGTCATATTGTAGACGGCAAAGAGGCTTTGTCTTCTATCTATGCTTTGTCTCCAAAACGCAAATAAGTTATCTCCCATATGCAATACATACTGAGTTGCGTTAGGGTGAAAGGCTGGTTGAGCACGACGAATTTTCGTTAGCCCAGAAATGCTTTGAAAGACTTTTTGATGATGAGTCGGGGTATTTAACGCATGATCAAGGTCTTCCATGTCCCAAATGTGTCGATTGATTGAGCGGTAATGCCCCGTGTTATCAACACGTTCTAAGTCATTTTCTGTACCGAATAAACTGTGAATGTAAAAGGCTGGAACGCCTTCTAACGCCATCATGACACCTGCAGCACAAAGGAAGCGGGCAAACTGCCATTGATCAGGGCCTTGTTGGGCCGATCCCGATAACGCATTCCAAAGGCTAATGTTTATTTCATAAGGTTTAGATTCGCCTTGAGGCGTCGTACGAGCACTCAGCTTTCCGCCAAAACGCTTCATCGTATTAATCAACGTTTCCAATTCCCATTCAGACAATAAGCCTTCAGTAGGGCGTAAACCAATACCATCATGGGACGCTAAGAAGTTTAAATAGGTTGTACCTTGCTGTGCTGGTGGCATGCTCATTAACCATTTTTTCAAATGGCTGAAATTACCTGTCACAAGGCTGTTAATGAGTAGTGGCGGTAAAGAAAAATTGTAAATTAAGTGCGCTTCATTGGCGTTACCAAAATAAGTCAGGTTTTCTTGGTTTGGTATATTGGTTTCTGTAATGATCACAGACTCTGGAGCGTAGTGCTCAATCATCAAACGCAATAAGCGAATCATTTCGTGTGTCTGCGGAAGGTTGATACTGTTCGTACCCGGTACTTTCCAAAGAAACGCCACCGCGTCTAGGCGGAACCAGCGAATGCCTTTCTCAAGATACAAGCGGATAATGCCTAAAAATTCTAATAAAACAGCTGGGTTTTCGAAATTCAAATCCACTTGATCATGACTAAAAGTACACCAAACGTGTTTAACACCATTCTTGGTTTGTACTTCTCGTAATAAAGGTGACGTTCGTGGGCGAACAACCGCACTTAAATCGGCATTTGGATCGGCTTCATAAAAGAAGTCAGCACCCGGATGCACGCCAGCTTTGTAGTTTTCAAACCACATACTACGGCTAGAGCAATGGTTAATAACCAAATCGCCCATGACTTTGAAGTCTTTAGCGAGGTTTTCAACATGATCCCATTTTCCGCTCGATGGATTAACTGTGGTGTAATCCATCACACTAAAGCCATCGTCTGAACTGTAAGGGAAAAAAGGCAATAGATGCACAGCAGATATACTGTCAGAAAGTTTGCTTTTCACAAACTTATGCAAGGTTTCTAGCGGCGCTTCGCCTTCACGACGCAAGGTGTCTGCGTAGGTGATAAGCATAATGTCCGATTGATCCCATAAATTATTATGAGGTCTAGGCGACTCGGTATCAGGATCAAGATGAAAGGTAGCTAAGCATTTCCGAGCCAACTCCGCCGTGTCTAAATTTGGGTAAAGCACCTGTAAATGAACAATAAGTTTTTGTTCTAGATGCGACAGAGATACATTTTCCATGATTACCTACCTGTCTCGATATTGGTGGATGTCTTATTATTGATAAGCGTTTTTACATCACTGAGCGGTACTCAATATGACGCGAAATACTTTGCGTTATGTGCTTTTTACTCTGTATTTTGCACGTAAGTGCAAAGAACATAGCGAGCCTTTACTGGTTATTAATCAGAAAAAGGCTCGCGTAACATTACTTCTTACCAAATTCTGCCATGTCTAATTCAACCGCTTCTGCCAGCTGAGACATAACCCCAGGGAACGCACTAACTACACGGTTCCAGCTAGGAATAAAAGGCGTTTCCATTGGGTTGTCTAAGTACTGTTCACCCGCTTTCATGATGTTGCTCGCGAACAACTCTACAGCTTGTTCTTCAGAGTGAACGTCCAGTTTGAGACCATTGATTTCGGCATCATTACGGTAGGTTTCAATAAAGTCCAAAGCCACACGATAATAAGTCGCTTTAATCGTACGGAACGTTTCGTGATTAAAAATTGTACCATTCGTTGCCAGCTTTCTAAAGATGGCCTTAGTAATATCGATCGACATTTTAGACAAGCCACCGTCATCGTTGTCAGCCGATAAGTCTTGGTGTTTATGATCGTAAATATCAGCGATATCAACCTGACACAAACGGTTGGTTGAATAGTTACGGTACATTTCACTTAGTACGCCAATTTCTAATCCCCAGTCACTCGGGATACGTAAATCTGTCATTACGTCGCGGCGGAAAGAGAATTCACCAGCAAGCGGGTAACGATAGCTGTCTAGGTAATCTAAGTAATCTAATTGACCAAAAACTTTCTTCAATGAATAAAGCAATGGAGTAACCAGCAAGCGGCTCACTCGGCCATTCATCTTGCCATTGGCAGCACGAGCATAAAAGCCCTTACAGAATTCGTAGTTAAAGTTTGGATTTGCCACAGGGTAAATAAGACGCGCTAATAATTCACGGTCATAAGTCACAATGTCACAGTCATGCATGGCAATGGATTCGGCCTTACCTGCAGCTAGGTTGTAACCCATGCAGAACCAAACATTTCGACCTTTGCCAGGGTCAGAAGGGGAAAGGTGCTCGCCTTTTAATACGCTATCAATAGCGCGTAAACGAGGGCCATCATTCCAAAGAACTTTGTAGTTTTGTGGCAAGACACTAAAAAATTCTAACGCGTGTTTGTATTGTTCTTCTGTTGCTCTGTCTAACCCTATGATAATTTCAGACAAATAAGGGACTTGCTGCAAATGCTTCAAAATATTCGGCATAGCATCTGTTTCTAATTCAGAATACAAGCACGGAAGGATAAGTGACATAGGACGTGTTTTAGCAAATTCACACAGTTCTTTCTCCATTTCTTCTAACGGACGGTGTGCCAAGTTATGAAGTGTGGTGATAATGCCGTTTTGATGAAAGTCGCCCATAAAAATTCTCCTAATAAAATAATATCAATGATCGTTTTTTGTCGTTTTTATTTTTTATAGTTTGATAACGTCTTCTTGTTTGATCTTCCTGATCCTCTTTACACTAATATAAAAAGGCCTTTTTACATAATGCCTTGTTTGCTCAATACCAAATCAATGGCTTGTGCCCACCCTTCAGGACCGTAAGCATCAGTAAGCCACGCGTCACTGCGATTAGGTACTTCTGGTGGAGCATGAACGGGTGAACGAATGACCACAGGAATGTCTGCTTTGCTTAGCATGCCGATGTCGTTCTCTCCATCGCCTAATGCCATAGTAATAAGTTTTTCGTCGTTCTGGCTCGCGTATACTTCTGTTAACCAAAGCATGGCGTTTGCCTTGTCACAGTGTTTCCCCATCAGGTGTGAGAAACGACCGCCTTTTTGAATCTGAATGTCGAACTGAGCCATATGCTCGCGTAATTTACTTAACGCAAGATTAGAATCTGTCCATAACATAGGTTCTGTAAATTCACGCTGCATTGCCATCTTAGCGTTTGCCTCATCCAATCCTGTTACAGACATAAGGTCTTGATACGTCATATCGCTAAAGCGCGTGAAGGTATAATGGCCTTTTTGGTCATTAGTGAGTTCAATGAGCTTGTCGCGTTTTGGCCCAAAAGCCTTTAACCAATAATCGCCACATTCTTCTAAGGTTTCATCAATTACGAGTGAGAGTTGTTTAGGGATATACACCGCAGAACCGTTTTCAACGATAAAGGGGTCTTGGTGATTAAGCTCTTTACGAAGGCTAATAAGCTCGTGAAACGTCTTGCTTGTATTAATCACACAAGGAATAGATAAGGTTTTAAGTGACTGTAATGCCACCAATGCAGGTTCAAAGCTGTACGTATGATGGTCAAGTAAAGTGCCATCTAGATCTGAAAATACTAAAAGACTCGTCATGTAAGTTCCATATATAGGCAGATCAAAATGTTATTGGTCTGCGTTAGGGTTAGACTTGCAAATCTGGTGCCAGTGCCCGAAACTAGGCTTTTTTCACTATGAGGTACTGGCTCAAGCATAGCTGAGCTTTTAAACAATTTGATGACAAGTTCGCTACGTTTACCCATCCTGATCACACTTGCCTTGTTAGCGTTCGCGGCTAATTCCGTTTTATGTCGTTTGGCTCTTGCTGGTGGGTTAATTGATCCTGCTAACTTTACCTTATGGCGTCTACTCAGTGGCGCCGTCACATTGGCGTTACTTTGTGCTTTTCAAAGCATCAAACAAAACGCCGTTTCTTTAGAAACAAACGCACTAAAAACCGTATGGCAAGAAGGCAGTTGGCTATCCGCACTGTCGTTGTTCATTTATGCGATTGGCTTCTCCTATGCCTATGTCACATTGGAAACGGGCATCGGCGCCTTGATACTTTTTGGTGCTGTTCAGCTAACGCTTATACTGTTTGCTGTTTGGGCAGGGCAGAAGCTTAGAATGCTTGAATGGTTAGGCTTACTGGTGGCCTTTGGTAGCTTTGTGTATTTGGTGCTTCCTACCTTATCTTCCCCGTCGTTAATCGGTTTTATCTTAATGACCTTCGCAGGTATTGCGTGGGGGTTATATACATGGCGAGGAAAGATCTCTTCTAAACCTTTATTCGCCACCACATCGAACTTTATTCGTACTTTACCGATACTCGTGATTGCCTTGATTGGTATCCATTTTAGCGGCGCTTACAGTGTAAATGGTGCAAGTTTTGACGGCATTTTATTTGCTGTTTTATCTGGTGCCGTCATGTCGGGAATAGGCTACGCACTTTGGTACGCCGTACTGCCTTCATTAACCGCATCGTTAGCCGCTGTACTGCAATTATTAGTACCCATAATTGCCACAGTAGGCGGCGTCATCTTCGCCAGCGAAGCCGTGACGTTACACCTAATAATCGCAACCAGTGGTGTATTAGGTGGCGTGTTATTAGTCATCATGGGAAGAAAAAAGAAAAACTAAATTGCTCATTTTTGGTGCGCTTTTATTCTGGCGCATCAAAATAGACAACCCCGTGAATCAAAATAGGGTGCTTTAAAAAACATCGAAACAACATCAAAATTCGATTTCACTGAACAGAAACTCGTTGGTCACGATTAGGAAGGCACGACCGTAATCTGACACTGAAAACGAAGTTTTCATCTTCTACTTCTCATAGTAGGTCTCGCCTTTAGGCCGACACACCACCAAGGGTCGAACCCCTTTTTACCCTTAAAACTTCATAATCACCGAAGACATAATCAAAAAGTGCTTTGTCCCAATAACCTCAGCCTTGCTCGTTTTGCCTAAATATTAATCATGAATTTGCGTGTTTGTACTGGTAGATAAATAAAAAGTCTTTTAGTATCAATTGATAAGCATTTTCAGTGCAGAGATAACGCGCTGGGGATTAAAGGAATAACACGCACGCTCGCTTTTCCAGTTTTTTAAAAAGCTCATAACTTAGAAAAATATATTTAAGTTAACTACTTAGAAAGAATTTAGAGAGCTTTTGAAAATGTGTAAACGGCATACGTATTAATACAGTGTTAGTGCTCATGCCTATGCAAGTTTGAGGTAAAGGAATGTATATAAGCTCATTAAGAATACGAAATTTTAGAAATTTTCTAAGCTCAAAATTCATGTTCAAAAAAGGCGTTAATACCGTTTTAGGTGAGAATGGTTCAGGTAAAACCAACGCACTTTTTGCTCTCAGGCTGCTACTTGACGAATCATTACCTCGAAACATTACAAAGTTAAGAGACAGCGATTTCTGCCGTAACCTAGATGATTGGAAAGGACACTGGATAGTTATATCAGTAGATTTTGAGGAGTTGTCGTCACACGAAGGCTGTCAAATATTAAAGCATGATACTGGGCACATGGACAACAGTGAAAAAGGTACATTAACTTTTTATTTCAGGCCATGTCTTAGAGTAAGGCAAGCATTATTCGAAGCTAACGGTAACGCAGATTTATCTCAACAAGTTATTGATGACATCAAAATTGATGACTATGAGCCAATATTTACCGGGAGAGCAAACGCCGATTTTCTTTGTGATAAAGCATACAGCGAACTAGTCGGTGATTTTGATAATCTTGTATTTCCCGACCCGAACAATCAAGATTTCAAGGCATATGGTGTTAAACTTTCTCCACTGCATGAAGAAGTTTCTTTTACTTTTGTAAAAGCTTTACGAGACGTTGTTTCGGACCTTAAAAACTATAGAAACAGTCCTCTAATAGCATTATTAAAAGGGTTAGAATCAGAAATATCTGACGAAGACTCTGAAAATATAACCACGCTTGTATCAGATTTAAACAATACAATTTCAGAATTGGATGAAATAAAGCAGGTTTCTAGCGGTATTCAAAATACATTGCACAAAACCGTCGGTTATACGTTTTCTCCAATAATAGATATAGAGTCGTCATTGCCAAGCGAATTAGACAAGCTTTTACAAAAGCTTTCGTTAACTGTTGGAGACAACTATGTTGACGGGTATAGCGGAGATCTAAATGAACTTAGCCTCGGTGGAGCAAACTTAATCTATGTCGCACTGAAACTTTTAGAGTATGAGCGAAAGCAAGAAGCAGATAAAGCAGCGCAGTTCTTAGTAATAGAAGAACCTGAAGCCCACATTCACACACACATACAGAAAACATTATTTGAAAACCATGCAATAAACAAAACTCAAGTATTTTTATCTACGCACTCAACACACATTTCTTCTGTAGCGAAGATATCGGAAATGAATATTTTAGGGTTAGACGAAAGTAAAGTAGACGTTTTCCAGCCTGCAACTAACTTAAATCCGATAGAATGCGGCCGCATTGAAAGATACTTAAATGCAACTCGGTCAACGTTACTTTTTGCTAAAGGAGTGCTTCTAGTCGAAGGGGAGGCTGAGTTAATACTAATACCAGCTTTGGTAAAGAAGGTTCTAGGTATTTCACTCGATGAATTAGGCATTAGCTTAATAAGCATGGATAGTGCTTTCTTTGAGCATATATCTAACTTATTCCATTCTAATAGAATACGTAAACATTGCGCGATAATTACAGACTTCGATACTTCTATTACTAAACTTCCTGCTGACAAAACAAAAGATAATGAATATTTGCGTTCTTGTCGTAACTCTCAAGAATCAGGAGTAATAAGAAAAAGGAAACTAGATGAGCATACTAAGGATAACCCCTACATTGAAGCATTCTATGCACAGCATACATTTGAAGTTGATTTTCTGATTGCAGATAACGTCGTTGAAGCAGTTGAGGTTCTTGAGTCCATTTATAACAAAAAGGCTTATATTAAAAAATCAAAAGCGCTACTAGAAGACAAAGGCGTTGACGTTTACGGAAAGGAAATACTTCGACTTGCTGATAAGGTTGGCAAGGGGTGGCTATCACTTTTGATTACCGAGTGTGTTTCGTCTGAAACTTACATCCCTAAATACGTAATAGATGCTATTGCTTTTTCCTGCGGTAATAAACTTGCACCGCAAGTTATTTATAAAATGTGCAAATACAGGTTGATTAATCCAATGCCTGCATTTAAAGACAAAGACAAGCCAAAACAGTTCTTTGCCGACAATAAAGATGACATTAATGCCTGTATTGTGGAATTCACAAAGCAATGCCCAGATGACGATTTATCCTATTTAATTGGCTTATTGGATAGGTAGATATGAAATTAAGTATTGAGCAGCAAGCAGCGGTAAACTGTATTGGAAATGCTTATATAACGGCGTGCCCAGGTAGTGGAAAGACTAGAGCGCTTACAGCACGAATAGCAAAAAATGTTCAGGAATTAAAGCATCGGAATAACAAAGTTCTTGCCGTAACGTTCACTAATCGAGCAGCAAATGAAATAAAGTCTAGGCTTGAAGAAAACTACACTATTGAAAGTGGTCGCATTTGGGCAGGAACTATCCACTCATTCGCACTTGAGTGGATAATAAAGCCATACGCTTCATACTCTCCCCCCCTTAATGCTGGCTATTCAATAGCTGATGAATTTGAAACCAGAAAAATACTAAATAAGCTAAAAGCTGACAAAGGGTTAAGAGTTTTCGATGAAATAAATACGACTTTTAATCGTCAAGGTGTGGTTGAGAACTCTGATAGACGAGCAAAAGAGGTGGAGCAAGAGTATCGCCACATACTTAAATCGCGTAAGAAAATTGATTTTGACCAATCGCTATATTTTGCTTTTCAGTTAATGGAACTGATACCTGAAATAGCTCACACGCTAAGCAATATTTTTAGCAATATATGTATCGATGAGGTTCAAGATACGCAAGATCTACAGTATGCAATATTGGCTAAAATATTTAACGAATCTTTTCATAAACCTACACTGTTTATTGTGGGTGATGGAAATCAAGCTATTTATGGAGGTATCGGAGGGAAATCTCTTTCTTTAGCGGAATTAAACGCCGAGTTTATTGGCAGTAATATCAACTACTTTACTTTTAGCGATAATTACCGCTCTACACAAAGGTTAGTTGACTATTTTTCGGTATTTAGAGGTGTTCAGGGGGGGCTATCAAAAGCTGAACACAAAAATAACCAAGGAATTATAAGCTTCTTCAATCAAGCTGTAGATAAAGATCAATTAGCGGAAGCTATAGCAGAGTTAATTAAAGGTGAACTCAATAATGGTTCTAGTGAAAATGATATTTGTGTTATTGCTCCACAATGGGCACCAATTAGGTCAATGACTAAAAAGCTTATAGCCTTGCTTCCTAATGTCAGGTTTGATGCACCCGCCTTATCACCATTTCACGGACAACATGACAACTTTTGGCTGATAGTTTCCAAGTTAGCACTAACTGAACCGTCAGGAAGGTTACTTAGTGTTCGAGTAAGATGGGCAAACGAAATATTAAATCATCTATCAGATGTCTATCACCATACCAGTGAGCTAACAGCCAAAAAGCTACTTAAGGTAATTAATTCTTTCCAAAGCGAAACTAGGATTGGAACTGAATATCTTAAAGAGTGTTTTGAATTTATGTTAGATGAACTTGACTTAGATTTAGTAAGTGATGTCGCTCTCAAGGAGCAATTTGATTTGTTTTTTGAAAAAGCCACTTCAAATATAGAAAATAATAATGGTCAATATGAAGACTCTGTTGTTGCACTAAAAAGTTTTTTTAAAGAGTCCACCGGTATAGTTGTTAACTCTTGCCATGGTGTAAAGGGCGAAGAATATAAAACTGTAATTGCTTTCGGTTTGCTAAAAGGGTTTATCCCACATTGGAGCGACATAATTAACCAACCAGCTTATGTTGGACAAAATGCAGAATCAAAAATGCTCTACGTAATCGCTTCAAGAGCAAAAGAAAAACTGTATTTATTTGCAGAGTATGGTCGTAGAACACAGGGAGGAAATCCTTATGAAACTTCTAACTTATTGAATGCATATAGTTATCAATATGATTAAACCTTCAGAATCATCTCTACTATTAAAAGTTGTCGCGGTTAGTACATGAATTCGGCAGCACCAACAAGCGCATATTGCCGGACTGGTTTTCCGCTGCGATCCAAATCAGTCGAAAAAGTTGGCGCCAGCCTTCCTGTTGAGTCTTTGTACGCAAGTGACACTTTAGTGCTTAAGGTGAACATCATGAAAGTCGAATTAGTGACTACTTTAAAAAGACAAGCTACAAAAACATTGGCGGATCTTCATACATCAAAAGAACCTGTGTTAATTACTGAGCACGGCCAGCCCTCAGCGTATTTAATCGATGTCGATGACTTTGAGATGATGCAAAAGCGTATGGCGATATTAGAAGGCATTGCTCGTGGTGAAAAAGCGATCAAGGAAGGTCAGGTACTTTCAAATGAGTCAGCCAAAGAGCAAATGAAAAAATGGCTGAAATAGTTTGGACCGTTCCAGCACTAAATGAAATTAACGATATAGCGGATTATATTTCGCTATCAAATCAAAATGTAGCAGAAAAGCTGGTCACAAGCATCTTTGAAACAATAGAGAGATTAGAAAGTCACCCTGAGTCAGGGAAAGTACCAGCTGAAATTCCGACGTTAAATTACCGAAAGATTGTGGTAAATCCGTGTCGAATTTTCTATAAATTTGAAAGCGATAAAGTCTTCATATTACATGTAATGCGTCAAGAACAGGACCTTAGACGGTTTCTTTTAACTTAGTAAAGTTAACAAGTGCTCTCAGATGTACCACCAGAGTATTTTCAAGTCTTGTTATTTCAAGAGAACTTACCGCAAGGAATCGTTACTAACCATGAGCCTTTTTCGGCAAAGGGATAATACGAGATACAGCTTTGTTGAGTTAAAAAATTCTCAGCAATGGCAAAGCACATTTCACCTGAGAATAGATAAAGCAACCATCCAACTTCACACCTAAGGTCAGCGCAATGATATTCAGATACAATGGCTCTTGTTTATGCAATAAAGTCACTTTTAGCGTTAGCGGATTCAGTGAAAAAGCCGCTAATTGCTATTGTACTATGTGCCAAAAATTTCATGGAGCGGCGTTTGGAACGCTAGTGAGTGTTGTTGGATTAACATGGAATTCTGGCGTTGAACTCTTAAAATATTATGAAGCTGATAACGGTACTGTTCGTACATTCTGTAGCGAATGTGGCTCAAGTTTAGGTTTTAGAGTAAAAGACGCACCGATGGAAAACATTGAGTTAGCCATTGCTACTTTTAATGATGATATTCCTGTAAAAATTGATGCTCAAATATATACCCGTTATCGCTCAAATTGGTGTCATTTAGATCCTGATTTACCTGCGTTCGAAGAAGGTCGAGTTTAGCTTAAAGCCAAACTCCTGTTTTGGCTCTTACTTTAAACGCATGCACAATTTTCTGTACGTATCTGCTTTTTTAAAGGAACAAAACCTCTAATGAATACTTATATTACTTACTGTGTCGCTGTCCTTATTGCTTGTTTGGGCGCAGCGCTGTCTTACGTTGAATTCCTTGATGATATTGACTGGTTTGCACGCAGTGGGTCTCTCATCGTGATCGTTGGTATTTTGTACACAATTTTAGAGTTTTATGAGCATCAATATGACCATAAAACCCTTAAACGTCAGGCTCCAAATTTATTCGCAGACATTAAACATGAACATAAGCACCTTGATGAAAAGAAAGTTAAAATTTGGAAGGAGAACGCTGAAGAGTTAGAGGATGATTTTAAAAACAGCATTGAAAAAACCACGATGAAGCACGAAGGTATTTTTCTCATGACGGGAACATTTATTTGGGGCTTTGGTGATTTGCTGTTTAAGTTCTAGTTGTCATATCAAGTATTCTTTCTTTTTTCCTGTAAATTGAAATACAGTGTCTACTAAGATGATATTTTTACTATAGCACTGTCTACCAAAAGGCCTTTCCTTGCCACATTCCTCAGAATCCAAAACACCGACGAACGCTTATCAAAGCTTGTTGCCTATTTTTAGTTTTATTAAACCTTATAAAGGCACGGTTGCCTTGGCGCTGTTTTTCCTGATGTTCACGGCGGGTATCAGCCTGTCTTTGGGGCAGGGTGTGAAGATGGTGATTGATAGTGGCTTTATTTCAGGCTCAGTTGATCAACTCACCAGTACCATTTTGATGCTGATAGGCATGATCTTTCTGTTGGCCTTCGGTACTTTTTTTAGATTTTACCTAATGTCATGGCTTGGTGAGCGGGTGAGTGCGGACATTAGAACCGCGGTGTTTAATCAAATTATCCATTTGCACCCAAGTTACTTTGAAGAAAACCGCAGCGGCGAATTGATGTCTCGGCTCACTACTGATACCGCTTTATTGCAGTCTATTATTGGTTCGTCTTTTTCAATGGCCCTGCGTTCGTTTTTCATGTTACTTGGTGGTTTGGTGATGTTGTTTGTCACCAATTTCAAGCTTTCTATGATTGTTGTGGTGTGTGTTCCGCTTATTTTGATTCCTATGGTGATCTTCGGTCGTAGGGTTAGAAAACTGGCGTCTAGTAGCCAAGATGCGATTGCCGATATTGGTACTTACGCTGGCGAGATGATTCAAAATATAAAAGTCGTGCAAAGCTATAACCATGAAATTCTTGAACAAAAAGCCTTCGGTGATGAAGTAGAAAAAGCGTTTGATGTTGCTAAAAAACGCATCAAACAGCGTTCGTTCTTGTTTGCGGCGGTGATTTTATTAACCTTCGCGGCAATTAGCGTCATGCTGTTGGTTGGTGGTATGGACGTGATTGAGGGCAAGATGACGGGCGGTGAACTCGGTGCTTTTGTTTTTTACGCCATCATGGTCGCTATGTCTGTGGCAACCGTCGCAGAAGTGTACGGTGAGTTACAACGCGCCGCAGGTTCTGCCACACGTTTGTTAGAGTTGTTAGACATTGAAAGCATGATTACGTCTCCTAGCAATCCGCAGCACTTTTCTAAACAACAGTCGAAGCAAAACACGGTTGCAATTGGCTTTTATAATCTTGATTTCTATTATCCTTCTCGCCCTGATGTGGCGGCTCTGCAAGATATAAACCTCACCATAGAGCATGGACAAACGGTTGCCTTGGTTGGCCCGTCTGGCGCAGGCAAAACAACCATGTTTGAAATGTTGCAGCGCTTTTACGATCCGCAACAAGGTCATATTACTTTGAATGACGTTTCTATTGAGCAGTTACCATTGTCTGAATTACGAGACGTGATGGGCATGGTGCCGCAGCATCCTGTGCTATTTAGCAGTGACGTTATGCATAACATTGGTTACGGTAAACCACTTGCGTCACAAGCCGAGATTATCGACGCGGCGAAACGCGCCAATGCACATGAATTTATCGAACAATTACCACAAGATTATGAGAGCTTCTTGGGAGAACAAGGTGTGCGCTTGTCCGGTGGTCAGAAACAACGGATTGCCATTGCTCGCGCCATTTTAAAAGACCCTGATGTCTTATTGCTTGATGAAGCGACGAGTGCGCTTGATGCTCAAAGTGAGTTTCATGTGCAAGAAGCGCTGAATAAATTAATGGCCAATCGAACCACCATCGTCATTGCCCACAGTCTCGCTACGGTGATTCACGCAGATAAAATCGTGGTGATGGACAAAGGCCGAATTGTAGATACAGGCACGCATCAATCTTTATTGATTACATCGCCGCTTTATCAGCGTTTGTGTGAATTGCAGTTTGAGCAGGCTAGGTAAGTAGGTAAGTAGGTAATAGTCTAGATGGATTAAACGCAAACACCTTATATTTTTTTATATCTAAAAATACATAAGATGTTTGCTGCTTAAATTATTTCTTTTATTGCGTGGGTGTGTTTATTGAATCGCTGCTTTCTTTTGCTTTAATTGCAGTACGATTAATGGCGTAACCAATACTAGGCCTATGACCATAGTGATTATTCCTGGTGCGATGAACAAGAAAGAAATCAAAGCAAAACACCAACGCTGAGTCATACTCATTGGTGCGAATAGGTAGCCTGCAAATGAGGTTCCAAGACTTGCTATCCCCAACATAGCGCCTATCAAGGTAATAAAGAACGCACTCCATGTGAATCCATCTGTTACCAATAACAATGCCGGCGAGTACACAAACACGAATGGTACTAGTGCTTTTGCAATCCCTAGACGGAAGGCTGTGTTACCTGTTTTGAATGGGTTGGAGCCAGCAATACCTGCAGCGGCGTAAGCAGCCAGTGCAACGGGTGGGGTTATATCGGCCAATACTCCGTAATAGAACACAAAGAAATGCGACACAATAGGTTCTACTTGCAGCTGTGCTAGTGCTGGTGCGGCAACTGCAACGAGAATGATATAAGTAGCGGTTGTTGGAATACCCGCACCCATAATAATACAAGCTAGAGCGATTAAGACTAGAGAAACGAATAAAGCCCATTGCTCAATACTAAAGTAACTAAGTGGCCAAATATTACCTAGCACATCACCAATGTCTGTTGCTGTTTGTACCACAACATAACCTAATCTGAATCCTACTCCTGTCAGCGTTACCACACCCACAACAACGCCAACGGTTGCCGCTGCAGCACCTACAGCAAGGGTATTTTTTGCGCCAGCAGACAGTGATGACCATAAGTCAGGAATGGTTAGTCGATTGACTGGATTTAAAAAGCCAACAACGACACAAGCAATAATGCCATAAACCGCAGCAAAATCAGGTGTTCGACCCGCTAGGATAAAGTAAACCAAAATTGCTAGTGGGATGAGTGATAGCCAGTGCTGTTTTAGCACCAATGCGGCTTTTGGAAGCTCTTCAGCGCGTAATCCACGTAGGCCTAATTTTTTCGCTTCAAGATGCACCATGATGAAAATACCAAAGTAGTGCAACAAGGCTGGAAAAAGGGCAGCGGCCAAAATATCACGTAATGGAATTTCTAAATATTCCACCATGATAAATGCAGCCGCCCCAAGAATAGGCGGAGTAATCTGACCGCCAGTAGATGATGTTGCTTCTACTGCACCTGCAAAATGGGCTGGATAGCCTACTTTTTTCATGGCTGGAATGGTGAGGGCACCAGTCGTAACGGTATTGGCGATGGATGAACCAGATATGGTTCCCATAAAGGCCGATGAAAAAATGGCTACTTTTGCAGGGCCACCAGAAAAACGACCAGCAATGACCATGGCTAAATCAATAAATAATTGGCCTAAACCAATTCGAGTCGCCAATACGCCAAACAAAATAAATAAGAAAACATATTGAGCCATTACACCAATCGCCACACCATAAATGCCTTGGTTTGTTAGGTATAAATGGTTAATAAGGCCAAGCCAGCTTGTGCCACCATGCTTTAAAGCGCCTGGTGCGTAAGGCCCAAATAAAGCGAACGCAATAAAGATAAGCGCGATAATAGGCAGAGTCGGGCCAACAGAGCGACGTGTTGCCTCAAGAGTCAGTATTAGTAATGTTGAGCCAATAAGTATATCAATATCAGAAGGGTTGCCTACTCGGTCTGCCAGTATTTCAGGAGGCAATAAAGGTAAGTAAAGTGCAGAAGCAACCGTTAAGACACTGCAAATAAGGTCAAGAATCGAAATGCCACCAATTTGGTACCATTTTGATTTTATAAATTCGGTAGAGGTCGATTTACGCCATGAAAATAATAAAAAGACGAGACCAAGTACAAACGAGATATGGATGCCTCGGTGTAATACCTCTCTAATTAAACCAAAACCAGCAGCATAAAAGTGATAAGCAGACATAGCAACAAGTAAGAAGCTAATGAAGAATCCAATGGCTTTACCTGTCGGTCTAAAAGCGAGTTCAGGATCGTATTTTCGCTCTATTGCTTCGAGCTCTTCAGGTGTTAAATCAGGGGTTGTATCTGATGACATAAGTTTTTCCAACGGTAAGCTATATTACTGGTGCTTCACACATAAAAAAATACGGATGCCTTTTTAGAAAGACATCCGTATTGATGTAAAACGCCTTACTTTATTAAGCCAATTTCTTTATAAAAACGTTCGGCGCCAGTATGAACAGGAACACCGACACCATCTAATGCTGTCTCTACTGTGATTGTTTTCCCTTTAGCATGACCTACATTTAATAATGTACGAGATTTTTCATTCCATAATGCTTTAGTGATGTTGTAAATTAATTCATCATCTTGCTTAGCGCTTGTATACCATTGAGCGCCAACGGCTACTGTTGCTGTTTTAGCAACACCTTCGTAAGCGTCTTCTGGAATAGCACTTTGTGAAAAGAAGCCATATTTATCTGTTAGCTTTTTCGCTGCTGCGCCATCAATAGGAACCAGTTTGATTTTTTCAGCAGAAGCTAATTCAACAATACTACCTGTTGGGTAACCCGCTACAGTGAAAAATGCATCAATTTTACCGTTACGTAGAGCTTCTGATGCAGCGTTACCTTTTAAGGCTTCAGCTTGAATGTCTTTAACAGATATTCCATTAGCATCAAGAATCAGTTTAGCGTCAACGTAAGTACCAGAACCTGGCTCGTCAAGAGAAACACGCTTACCTTTAAGGTCTGCAACAGAATTAATACCACTGTCTGCTAATGCAACAAGATGAATGTGTTCTTCAAACAAAGCAGCAATAGCGCGTAAGTCAGTTGATGGTTTTTTACCTTCCATTGTGCCTGTTCCAGTGTAAGCCCAATAAGCTACATCAGATTGAGCAAAACCAGAGTCACGTAAACCAGAAATTACAGCATTAATGTTATCAACTGAACCACGAGAAGAAACTGCAGAAGCAATTAAACCATCAACACCACAGCTACCGCCTTCAGAACAAGCGCGAGAGCCTGGTGGCTTAGAAATCGCATTGGCGATAACACCACCAACTGGGTAATAAGTGTACGCTGTGCCACCAGTTCCTATAGTGAAGAATTTTAAGTCAGCTGCTGATACAGCACTGCTTAACCCTGAAAGAATAACCATGCCCAGTAGACTTGATGTTAATGCATTTTTTAAAAAGCTCATGTATTACCTCTTTACTGAATGTTTAATTGATTAAAGCCGTTTGATGTTTAATGGTTCTAATTTTTTGAATTGTGTCCTTAATCCTAGATTATTAGACATATAAAAGGAAATGAAATTGTTATTGAGTAAGTCTGTATCGTTTATTTTGTGAAGATTGGGCTTGAATCCGCTTTTTATGGGCTATATCAACTTGAAATACCAAGCTATTGAAGGAATAAATGTTTTGTTAATTGTCCTCTTTGAAGACTATACGGTTACGGCCATTGTTTTTTGCTTCGTAAAGCGCTTTGTCAGCGATTTTAAAGAAATCAGAGAACAGTTTTTTATTTTCAGTACTTTTTGTAACGCCAATACTTACCGTTACTTGAAGAGGAGGGCCACTAGGAACTTCTATTTCTAGATTTTCTATTGCTCGTCGAATTCTTTCTGCAATTTTTAATGCTTCTTCCGAAGAAACATTTGATAATACTGCAACAAATTCTTCTCCGCCTATTCTAGCAATACGATCAATATCTTTTAAGTAAGTTTTAGCTGCATTAGCCGTTTCTTTTATTACTATGTCACCAATATCATGACCAAAATTATCATTTATTAATTTGAAATTATCTAAATCTAAAATTAATAAATATAAGTCTTTTTTATCTTGTTGGGATAACAGTAAAAGCTTCTCAAAAGAAATCATTAACCCTCTACGATTCAAGAGGGAGGTTAATGAGTCTGTTTTAGCTTGTTTTGATAAAAGATGAATCATTGATGTTCTATTTTTTTCATAGGCTATAGACAGTAATATGCTACAAAATAATGCTCCAGTAACACCAAAAATTGCACTGGTGGTAAATCCTTTTTCTGGGTACTGGATGACGATATTGATTAGGCCAGCTATATATACGGTACTTATTAATAACGAAACTCTAAGGCCTAGTTTTTCACCCAATAGAAAAAATGATAAGAAAGGAATTAATGCAAACCAAACTATGCCGCTTTCCTCAACATGATTAGAAAATGCTCCTGATCCTATTACGGTCGAGATAACGATAAGACCGAAAATAACAGCTAAAGAATTAACGCCTCTTTTATTTTCAACGTAGGCTATTGATAAGAGAATGACACACCCAATCGCTTCTATGGTGGCATCCAAATACAATTCTGTATAAAAAAAATCGATAAGAGAGAAGACGGTTAGAAACATTGAACCAAGCAAGGAGCCTTTGAAAATAATGCGCCTATACCCTGCGGTATAAACTATATCTTCAACTGTTGTTACTTCCGTGTATTTTTTTGTCATTACTTTTCCATGTGTTTTTCGTCGACAAGTTACAGATATATTGTGAATTCGGATGTGCTGATTTGATGGCGGCTATTATAACTGATCCTATGTACTATAGTAGTTTAATAAGACAAAAAATTGGTGATGAAAAACATAAAAAAACGGACCCTTTTTATATTTTGGTCCGTTTTTTTATGTTTATTTTTCGTTCTAAAAGTAGAGTGTTAATTAGAGCTTATTCTTCAATAATATGCTCAGATAGTGACGCGTAAGCAACCGTAAAAGCCCCTTCTTGAAAGGCTTTTAGACCAGTGGCTTTAAACGGAATTGGCATTGGATTATGTTGAAGAATGTCTTTGATTTTAGTGCTATTGAATAGAACAACTTCAACTGTATCTATTAATTGGATTGCTGCTTCGATTTTAAAGCCAACAGAACTGCCTGCAAATTTACCTTT
This sequence comes from Marinomonas colpomeniae, assembly GCF_014803385.1. Taxonomy (GTDB): domain Bacteria; phylum Pseudomonadota; class Gammaproteobacteria; order Pseudomonadales; family Marinomonadaceae; genus Marinomonas; species Marinomonas colpomeniae. Next base: position 423,492 of record NZ_JACYFC010000003.1, read on the forward strand.
TGTGAGACGTTCGCGAATAACCGCTTTTTTAACTTTATAATCTTCGAACAGTTTTTTAAGCATAAACTGAAATTTACGCACGCTGTCTGTGTCGTTTGAGTTGCTTAACGTGTGACGTATTTGACGACATTCCGTTATTTGAAAAAGTCCGTCTTCTTTAGACAGAAGGCAAAGAATAACTTCACTGCCTTTGATGTCGATACCGCAAGTAATCATAAAAAGATCCTGAATAGGGTGGTTTCGGGCATTATCGCACAATTTACCGAAATCGTGATGTTTTCGATTTTACAAAGCGACTTTCCTCAATGAAAGAATTTTAAATGAGTTGACACTGTTTAATTGAAAGGGCATGATTTTTCGCAATTCGCAGCTTATGTTTTTTCTGTAAGCGGCGAAAAAATACAATTTAAAGTTAGTCGGGGAGCTCAATTGAGCTGAGACTGAAGGTGAATGCTTTCTATACCCGTTGAACCTGAACCAGTTAATACTGGCGTAGGGAACTGGCGAACCTATCCTATAAATCATCACGGATTTTATCGTGGTGATTCTTATTTAGGCTGCCGTTTCTGCGCGGGAGCTTACTATGTCATCACTATCTACTTTTTGCATTGAAGCCAGTTTACGCTATTCCGGCCGTTCGATTCCAATATACACAAAGCTAAGAATGCAACTGCCTAAAAACACTTTTACCTGTTTGTTGGGAGAGAGTGGTTGTGGAAAAACCAGCCTTTTAAGACAAATTGCTGGTTTTAATGATGACGTTTCTTCTTCTGAGTTTGTTGTAACGGATGACAATAAAGAGCCGAGTCTAATAGATCTTTCTAGCCAGGTGGCTTACATGGCTCAGCAAGATTTACTAATGCCTTGGATGAATGTACTTGATAATGTTTTACTGAGTGATGATTTATCTCGACCTTTGTTTCATAAGAAAACCAGTACTCAATACGAGAAGCGTGAGCAAGCTTTATTGTTACTGGCAAGGTTAGGCGTTGCTGAAGCCGCTTATCATAAACCGAACCAGCTTTCGGGCGGCATGAGACAAAGAGTCGCACTTGCAAGAACCCTAATCCAAGATAAGCCAATCGTTTTGATGGACGAACCTTTTGCTGCGTTAGATGCTTTCAATCGATACAAACTTCAAGACCTTGCTGCTCAGATGCTTGCAGATAAAACGGTTGTATTAGTTACTCATGATGCGCAAGAAGCCTTGCGATTGGGTGAGCAAATTCTTCTATTTCCTAACGTAGAAAAAAAACCTAATGAAGGGCGAGAAGCGTTTCAATTCATTAAGCCACGTCTACCAAATACCACTATCCCTAGAGCTATTAACGCTGAGCTTGGACTTTATCAAGCTCAGCTGCTAGAGCACATGGGAGTTGTTTCATGTTAGAACGTCGATTCTCGAAAAAAGGGTCTTTATCTAGTATTGCTAGACTGCTTTGTATTGCTTTTGTCTTGTTGTTTTTTTGGTGGTTAATGGTCTTTTTGACGGATGTTCCAAGTTTTATTTTGCCTGCTCCTCAAATGGTGTTTATTAAATTGTGGCAATTAAAAGCCTTACTTTTTTCCCACTTACTAGTCACTTTATTTGAAATCGTCGGCGGCCTTTTATTAGGCGTTCTCTTAGGGTTTATTTTTGCGATTAACATGCAATTATTTTATTCCGTGAGGCTTTGGTTGTTACCTATCTTGCTGTTCAGTCAAGCTGTTCCTGTTTTTGCATTAGCGCCTATTTTGGTTCTTTGGTTAGGTTATGGCATGTTTTCTAAAGTAGTGATGGCCGCTATTATTATCTTCTTTCCCGTCTTAATGACCTGCTTCGATGGCTTACGCCACACCCCTATTGGATACCTAGATCTTGCTAAAACGATGAATGTAAAAACATGGCAGGTTGTTTTGCGTATCAGGTTTCCTGCCGCTTTACCTGTTATTGCCTCTGGTTTGAGAATGGCCGTTGTCGTGGCTCCTATTGGCGCAATTATTGGGGAATGGGTCGGGTCTGGCGCAGGGCTTGGCTATTACATGTTACACAGCAATGCACGTATGCAGGTGGCGGAAATGTTTGCTGCGTTGATCCTGTTAGCAGGGTTATCTATCGGTCTTTATTACATAACAGATTTAGTGTTGAAAAGGTTAATACCTTGGAACCAAGAGCAGCGTTAATGATTAAGAAGTGACAATAAATTCAAAGCAATAATAAATTCAAAAACACGAAAAGGAAAATACACATGAAAAACTCATGTTCTCGTCTGATAGTAACATCGCTAATGATGCTTGCTTTTACTAGTGCTCATGCCGAAGAAAAAATGACGTTGATGCTCGATTGGTTTGTTAACCCAGATCATGGGGCGTTAATTGTGGCTCAGCAACAAGGTTTGTTTAAAGATCAGGGGTTGGACATTACGATTCAAGAACCGACTGATCCCAGTATGCCAGCTAAATTAGTGGCTGCAGGTAATGTTGAGCTAGCCGTTTCTTACCAGCCTCAGCTTATTCAAGATGTTGCCGTTGGTTTACCCCTCGTGCGTATATCTACTTTAATTGGTACGCCGCTTAATACACTGATGGTGTTGGATTCGAGTGATATTAAGAGCATTGCAGATTTAAAAGGTAAAACGATTGGTACAGCAATTGTTGATGGGGTTGGTGAAGCGACTGTGGACGCTATGCTGAAAAACTCAGGATTATCTATAAGTGATGTGAGCATTATTAATGTGGGATGGGGGCTTTCTAGCTCGTTAGCTTCTAAACAAGTAGATGCTATTTATGGCGGCTACCGTAACTTTGAAATGCACCAGTTAGCGACAGAAGGCTTTAAAGGACGTGCTTTCTTTGTTGAGGAAGAAGGGGTTCCGCCATATGACGAGCTTGTTGTTGTAGCGAAAAGAGATAAGTTAGATACGACGACAATTCGTAAATTTAACCGTGCGATAGAGTTGGCAACACAATACATAGTGAATCATCAAGACGAAGCCTGGAATGTTTTTAAATCTTATAAGAGTGATTTAGATACAGAGCTAAACCGCTTAGCGTGGAAAGATACGGTTATTCGTTTTGCTTTACGACCTGCAGCTTTAGATGTTCAGCGTTATGATGAATACGCGGCTTTTTTGAAAGCCACTGGGTTAATAAAGCAGATTCCAAACAGTGACAGCTATTTAAAGTAAATGATTTTTATCCCTTATATTATAAAAAGAGCCCGAAATGACGCAATTTAATCTACTACAAACACGATTAGTTGAACCTAATGCCGCCGCTTGGAAAGACTACACTCAACATTCATTTGTGGAGGAATTAGCGAAAGGTATTTTACCAGAAGCTTGTTTTCAGCATTACTTACAACAAGATTATTTATTCTTGAAACACTATGCCAGAGCGTATGCCTTAGCTATTTATAAAAGCGATAATATTGCTGATATGGGACCGAGTTTTACATGTTTACAGGGTTTAATTGGCGGTGAGTTGATGTTGCATTTAGGCTATTGCCAAGAGTGGGGGTTAGACGCTCAAGCCATTGAAGCATTGGAAGAGGGCGTTGCGACTGTTGCGTATACTCGTTTTGTGATAGATACAGGTGTAGCAGGTGACTTACTTGATTTGTTAGTGGCGCTTGCTCCTTGCGCATTAGGCTACGCTGAAATAGGCACAAGGCTGTATAGCGCGACTAGTAGTGTTCCAGAAGGAAACCCGTATTGGCCTTGGGTTGAAATGTATGCGAGTGAAGACTTTATTTCTTCTGTGAATAATCAATTGTCATTTTTAGAAGAAAAATTAATTGAAATCCCATTAGATTCACCTCGTTGGGCTAAATTACAGCGAATTTTTTGCACGGCTACTAAAATGGAATCTGCTTTTTGGCAACAAGGTTTAGCGGTTAATCAAGCCTAAGGGTTGCATTTTAAGCGCTTGTATTACGTCTATTTTACTAAATGGCTTATCCTGACCTTATAGAGGGCTTGATAAGCCATTTATGTTTTATTAATACACTAAAGAAGGAAAAAAGTTAAAGGGAAAAATTAATAATTGCAATTTAATGCAAATCATTCTTGTTCTCATTTGATGTCTGTCTTATGCTTGTTCCTATGTTTGTACTATTAATCCATAGGAAAGAATATGTATCGCTCTATTTTCTCATCTATCATTCTGTTTCTTTTCTTATTGGCTGTTCCTCAACTTTATGCTGCTCAAGACGGTAAGTTTAAAGTGGTTACCACCTTCACCGTTATTGCGGACATGGTTCGTAATGTTGCAGGTAGCGCAGCCGTTGTTAGTTCAATTACGAAACCTGATGCTGAAATCCATAATTACCAACCAACGCCAAGAGATATTGTGCGCTCACAAGACGCCGATTTAATTATCTACAATGGTATGAACTTGGAGTTATGGTTTGATAAATTCTTCAAAAATTTAGATGGTGTTCACAGGGTTGTCGTAACCGAAGGGATTGTTCCTATGGGGATTACCCAAGGTCCTTATGCTGGTAAGCCAAACCCACATGCGTGGATGTCAGCTAAAGACGCTCTGATTTATGTAGATAATATTCGAGCAGCACTGGTCAAGTACGATGGCAAAAATGCAGCTACTTATAATGCTAATGCTCAAAAGTATTCAGCAGAAATTACTGCCGCAGTTGAGCCTTTTCGAGCCATTTTTGCAGCACTTCCTGAAGGTAATCGTTGGTTGGTGACGAGTGAAGGTGCTTTTAGTTATCTAACAAGAGATTTTGGATTAAAAGAACTGTATTTATGGCCCATAAATGCAGACGCTCAAGGTACGCCTCAGCAAGTTCGTAACGTAATAGATAAAATTCGCGAGCATAAAATAACGGATGTGTTTAGTGAAAGTACCATCTCTCCAGCGCCAGTACAGCAAGTTGCTAGAGAAACAGGAGCGAGATATTCAGGTGTGCTTTATGTTGACTCTTTGAGTTCCCCAGATGGGCCTGTTCCTACTTATATAGATCTCTTGAAGGTTACTTTAAAAACCATTACTGATGGGCTTTCCAAGTGAGTGGGTATACGGGTAATGGCCTGTCGGTGAATGATGTCAGTGTTGTCTATAAAAATGGTCACACGGCGATTAAAGACGCTAGCTTTGTCCTACCCAAAAGTACTATTACTGCTTTAGTTGGTGTAAATGGCAGTGGTAAATCAACTTTGTTTAAATCCATTATGGGTTTTGTTTCCCTAGCCAAAGGCTCGGTGGAAATATTTGGTATGCCAGTTAATAAGGCGCTTAAGCGTAATTTGGTTGCCTATGTGCCACAAAGTGAAGACATAGATTGGAATTTCCCTGTATTAGTCGAAGACGTTGTGATGATGGGGCGATACGGGCATATGAATATGTTACGTATGGAAAAAAAGATTGATCACGATGAAGTTGCTAAAGCGCTAGATAGAGTCGGTATGAGTGCCTTTCGTAAACGTCAGATAGGCGAATTATCTGGTGGGCAAAAAAAGAGAATTTTTTTAGCGAGAGCATTAGCTCAAAAAGGAGAACTCATTTTACTGGATGAACCTTTTACTGGCGTTGATGTGCAAACAGAAGAACAAATCATGGCGTTGTTGCGAGAGTTGAGAAATGAAGGAAAATCTATTTTGGTCGCAACACACAATCTAGGAAGTGTGCCCGAATTTTGCGACCGTACCGTATTGGTAAACCGCACTGTATTAGCTTCTGGAACGACCAAGGAAATTTTCACTAAAGACAATCTGGAGCAAGCTTTTGGTGGAATGTTACGTCATTTCGTTCTGGGAGGGAGTGACCTTCATGATGACGATGACACCCGTAAAGTAACGGTGTTAACGGATGATGAAAGGCCTGTTGTTTTATACGGTGATGGCAACTCTAATTTCGCGGCGAAATCATAGGTATGACAGATCTTCTTTTAATGCCGTTTCAATATGAATATATGGTTAATGCCATTTGGGTTAGTGCTCTTGTGGGTGGCGTATGTGCTTTTTTATCCGCGTACCTGATGTTGAAAGGATGGTCTTTAATCGGGGATGCCTTGTCCCACTCTATTGTGCCAGGCGTTGCTGGAGCCTATATGCTAGGGCTTCCATTTGCATTTGGCGCATTCATTGCTGGTGGCCTTGCTGCTTCTTCTATGTTGTTCCTCACACAAAGAACCAAGCTAAAGGAGGATGCTATTATCGGTTTGATATTTACTTCTTTTTTTGGCTTGGGTTTATTTATGATCTCCCTAAGTCCTGCCTCCGTAAACATTCAAACCATTGTACTAGGTAACATATTAGCCATAACGCCTGCTGATACCTTGCAACTAGTATTGATTGGAGGTGTGTCTTTATTCATTTTATTATTGAAATGGAAAGACCTTATGGTAGTTTTTTTCGATGAAAACCACGCAAGAAGTATAGGTTTGAATCCTGATCGATTAAAAGTTCTTTTTTTTACTTTGCTTAGTGCTTCAACGGTAGCCGCACTGCAAACCGTTGGTGCTTTTTTGGTGATCGCTATGGTAGTGACACCAGGGGCAACAGCTTATTTATTGAGTGACCGTTTTCCTAGAGTAATCATTATTAGTGTTGTTATTGGGGCTGGAACATCATTTTTAGGCGCTTATCTGAGCTATTTTGTAGATGGTGCTACGGGTGGCGTAATAGTTGTGTTACAGACCATGATATTTGTTACAACATTTCTATTTGCTCCCAAACATGGCTACTTTGTTGCAAAACGGAAAGCTCACCATGGTGTATCTGGCTATAAAGCTGATGCAGATGGCCTTAATAACAGTAGCCGTGATGTTAATTAGGAGAACGTTTTATGGATGAATTACTTAAACTGATATTAGAACCTTTTCAATTTGTATTTATGCAGCAAGCCTTTGTAATGGCAGTGTTGATTGCTGTGCCGACGGCATTATTATCTTGTTTCTTAGTATTAAAAGGTTGGTCGTTAATGGGTGACGCCATTTCCCATTCGGTACTGCCGGGTGTTGTATTAGCCCATGTGCTGGTCATTCCTTATTCTATAGGCGCTTTTGTTGCGGGTATGTTTTGCGCTTTGGCAACAGGTTTTTTGACGGAACATAGCCGTATTAAAGAAGACACTATTATGGGTGTGGTTTTTTCTGGCATGTTTGGCTTAGGCATTGTTTTAATGACAAAAGTTCAGGCTGCTGTTCATCTTGATCATATTCTTTTTGGCGATATTTTGGGTGTTGATTGGCATGACGTACAAGAGAGCGCGGTTATCGCGATGGTCGTCGTGTTGTTTATGTTGTTTAAAGGTAAGGACTTATTACTTTTTATCTTTGATAAGCAGCATGCTAAAGCGATAGGTTTACCTGTGACTTTTTTACATTACGGCTTATTAATTATTTTATCTCTCACGATAGTCTGTGCGTTAAAAGCGGTAGGAATGATTTTGGTTATTGCGATGTTGATAGCACCAGGTGCGATCGCGTTTATGTTGACTCAAAGTTTTTTGAGAATGATAGTTCTATCTGTATTTATCGCTATTAATTGTGCTTTTTTTGGCATCTATTTAAGTTTTATAATTGATAGTGCTCCTGCCCCTACTATTGTAATGCTTATGTCGGCTACTTTTATTTGTGTGTTTATTTATACCAGCTACAAAACTCGCCTAACGCTATTAAAAGAGAGCGTATCAATAGACTGTTCATCAGATCCAGTAAAAAAAACCATGAAAGCCCCTCTCCGAAAATCAATCACAGAGTAAAAAATACTGCTTGTTCTAGCAGAAACGCGTCATATCTAAGGTTAACTCTAACGCTTGTGGTTTATTTCACTATTTTGTTTTTATTACTTCTTGTTATTCCGAAGAATATTGTATTATTTCAAAATATTATTTCGTTAAAATCTTAAAAACGATATTTTCTACTTTTTATGGTTAAGGCGTTTCCTTCAAACTGGCTATTTTTTAATTAATTTAAGGCTGCATAAAATGACTGCTTCATCGCCAATGGGTATTCCTCGTCCCCAGGTGAAAACTTTAGATGAAATCCTTCCTCATGAACCTCTTTTAATGATGGGGGCTGGTCCTGTACCCATTCCTGAACGTGTTGCTAAAGCCAACTCAATTGTCATTAATCATTTGGGTGGTGTTATGGCGCAAGTTATCGATCAAGTGAAATCGATGGCGCGTTATGTATTTCAAACTGAATCTAAATGGGTTCTTGGTGTTGCCGGCCCTGCCTCGGCTGCGATGGAGATGGCAGTAGCGAACTTGCTGCAGCCGGGTGAGAAAATTTTATGCATTAACAACGGTTTTTTTAGTCATCGTATGGCAGAAATGGCGATCCGTGTTGGTGCTGACGTACACGAGCTACACGTAGGTATTCATGAAGCGGCGGACCCAGAGCGTGTCCGTAAAGCGATAGAAGAAACTCGACCAAAAGTGCTTACTCTAGTTCAAGGTGAAACCTCTAACACTGTGTTTAATCACACATTAGAAGAAATCACTAAAATTGCTAAATCCTACGGTTGTCTAGTGGTTGTGGACGCTGTTTGTACCTTGAGCACAATGCCGTTAAAAATGGATGAATGGCAAGTTGACGTGGTTATTACAGGCGGCCAAAAAGGTTTGTCTTCAATTCCTGGTGTTTCGTTATTAGTGTTTTCAAATGAAGCGTGGGCGGCAGTAAAAAACCGTACTCAACCAACGGCTCAATGGTGTTTTGATGCACAGCTTGCGGAGAATTTTTGGCATAAAGACGGTTATCATTATACCGCGCCAGTATCCGGCATTATGGCATTACATGAAGCGCTAAAGTTAGTGTGTGATGAAACTTTAGAGAATCGTTTTGCGCGTCACCTACGTTGCTCTAAAGCATTGCAGTCTGGTATCGAAGGAATGGGGCTTGAGTTATTTATTCCTTCTGAGTCACGCCTTAATTCTGTGGTAGGGATTAATATTCCTAATGGTTTGACCGCAGAACAAATTTGCAGCCATATTTCTGGTGTATATCGTGTTGAAATAGCGGGATCTTTTGGCCAGCCGATAGTTCGTATTGGCCAAATGGGTGAGCAGTGTCGAGAACATAACTTATTCCGTACCTTACATGCCTTTGGCAGCACGATGCGCGATCTAGGCGTAAAAGTAGACCAACCAAACGGGATGGCAGAGATGGAAAGCTATTTACAACGAGTGCCGCGTACTCTCTATCAAGTTGCATAACAACCATTCTTGAAACAGGTTTAAAACGAAATACCTTCTACAAAGTAGAAGGTATTTTTTTGTTAGGCATTAAGCTTGCGAATAAGGCCCCTGCAGTAATGAGAATGCAAGCAATGATTTGCCCAGTAGTTAATTGAGCATCTGTAAAGAATCCAAGCCAAACAGTAGACAGAGCAGGCGCGGTGTAAGCTAAAACACCAAGTAATGACAAATTGCCTTTTTTTACACCAAAATCCCAACAAAAAAACGCCATGCCAACAGGGCCAAGCCCTAATCCTAAAATTGCTATCCATGTTTCGATTGGAAAAGATCTACCGTAGTTTTCAAAAAAACTCTCTTCCAATACAAGATGTGAGATGCCTGCTAATAATGTGGTAACTATGCAATACCAAAGAACTGAACTAGATGGAACAGAATGATAACGCCGGTTTGCCACTGAATAGCTAGACCAAATTAAAGCGCAGGCAAACGCAGCACCATAACCTGTCCAGTCATAAGCTTCATTTACTATCGAATCGTCTGTGTATCCTTTGGATTGCAACATGATTCCCGTACCTACGAAAGCAACGGCAGCTCCAACTAAATGGGTCCAAGACAAAGAATTGCCTTTCGTCATTCCCGCCATTAATACAATGAACAAAGGCCATAAATAAGCGATTAATCCAGCTTCAACAGGTGATGCGTGTTGAAAAGCATAGAAGTAGAAAAAGTGATAAAAATAAAATCCTAATCCACCCATCAGAATAGCGCTTTTTGGTGTTTGTTCCCAAGAACGTCTCAGTTCGCCTTTTAATGCATACACGAGAAAAAACAAAACACTAGCCACAGAGAATGTCAAAGTGAGCAACAGTAAAGGTGGAACCAAGTTCGCCTGCGTGGTGAATAGGGCAAGCGTACTCCACAGGAGAACAGCAATAGAGCCAATTAAGGTAGCTTTTTGGTTGTTTTTTTTCATATATTTATGTCTTTCTTAATGTCAGTGTAAGGCGAAGAATCTTACTCGATTTTTATTGAGTGACGTTGTCAAAAGAACGTGATTCGAATGGTTAAAAATCATTGTACTGGTTATTTTAAAAAGCGATATTTCTTATTTTTTAAATATTATAAATTAAAAAAAATAAGCGATGACAGGGTGGTGACAGGTTTAGAGGTTATGGTCTACCTAATCTCGTTAACTAAATGTCTAATTTCCGAGACGTAATTACATACAAAAATGCTTAACAAAAAAAATAACAAGCAGGAGATAAACATGCTTAATACCTTTTCTATGAAATCTATTCTTATTTCAAGTGCTGCGGCACTTACCATCGCTGGACAAGCTTACGCTTACGAGCCTGCTCGTAGTGCAGAATGTATTGCCCCTGCTAATCCAGGCGGCGGTTGGGATTTTACTTGCCGTAGTGTTGGTAAAGTATTGGTTGACCTAGAATACATTAAAGGTAATGTTCAAACCGTAAACATGCCAGGTGCTGGTGGCGGTGTTGCGTTTGCTCATACGATTAGTAAACGTGATAAAGATGACAGTCTAATTGTTGCGGCTAGTACTGCGACAACAACTCGTCTTGCTCAAGGCCAATTCCCAGGAATGAACGCTGATCAAGTTAAATGGGTTGGTACATTAGGCGCTGACTACGGCATTATCGCTGTAGGTAAAAATTCAAAATATACCTCTCTTACTCAAGTATTAGAAGCGTTGAAGAAAGATCCAAACGCAGTTAAATTTGCTGGTGGTAGTGCTTCTGGTGGTTGGGATCATTTGAAAGTTCTAATGACAGCACAAAAAGCAGGTGTTGAGAACTTACCGAAAATTCGTTACCTAGCCTATAGCGGTGGTTCTGAAGCTTTGGTTCAAGTTGTTGGTGGTCATGTAGACGCTTTTACTGGTGATATCTCTGAAGTTAAAGGTTTTATGGAGTCTGGTGACTTACGAGTCTTAGCTGTATTGTCTGAACAACGTTTGCCAACACCATTTGATGGCATTCCTACAGCAATGGAGCAGGGCGTTGACTCTATCGCGCCAAACTGGCGTGGGTTTTACGTACCAGGTAATGCAAGCAAAGAATCTTATGACTGGTGGGTAAGCACAATTGACGAGTTATACAAAACTCAAGAATGGAAAGATGTTATGACTAAAAATGGTCTTATTTCATTCCATAAATCTGGTGCTGAATTCGCTCAATTTGTAGAAAATCAAACATTAGATATCCGTATTCTTTCTCAAGACATCGGTCTAATTAAATAATTTCAAAAAAACTGTTATTTTGGAGGGGGCAACCCCTCCTTTTTTTGATCTTTTTCCCCTTTTAATTTATTCACATGGAGCAGAGACATGCGTATTAATGATCGTGTGTTTGGCATGCTGATGCTGATCATCGCCGTTGCATATGGCTATGAAGCAACGCAATTCCCCATTCCTTTTGGTGGACAAGAAAGTGTAGGACCAGAAACTTTTCCTATTATGTTGTCACTCCTTTTAGGTGTTAGTTCTATTTATATGATTCTTCGCCCAGATCCAGATGAAAAATGGGCTCCATCTGCAATGCTAATAGAGTTAGGGATTGTCGTTCTGTCTCTACTTGCTTTTGCATGGGCAATTGAACCTGTTGGCTTTATGCCAGCCGCAGCGTTGGTTGTTAGTTTTTTAAGCTGGCGCATGGGAGCGAGTATTACAAAGAGTCTAATTACTGGTGTAAGTAGCTCTGTTGTTATCTTTTTCCTATTCAATAACGTGCTTGAATTAGCATTACCTCTAGGTCTATTGGAGTTTTAATATGGATACTATGAGCTTATTAATGCAGGGCTTTGCCGTTGCGTTAACGCCTGAAAGCATTATGTTCGCGGTAATCGGTGCCATCTTAGGTACTTTGATTGGCGCATTGCCGGGTCTTGGCCCTGCAAACGGTGTTGCTATCTTAATTCCACTGGCATTTAGCCTTGGGTTATCACCAACATCTTCTTTGATTTTATTAACGTCTGTGTATGCGGGTGCCATGTACGGTGGCCGAATTTCTTCTATTCTGTTGAATATACCGGGCGATGAACCAGCCATGATGACCTGTTTAGACGGTTATCCAATGGCATTAAAAGGTAAGGCGGCTGAAGCTTTAGCTATATCAGCGATTGCCTCTTTTATTGGTAGTTTTATCGCGACGATTGGCTTGGTTATTTTGGCACCTATCTTGGCGAAATTCGCACTTAAGTTTGGCCCTGCTGAATACTTTGCTTTGTTTGCCTTAGCGTTTGCAACATTAGGTGGCATTACTGGTAAAAATCAGTTTAAAACATTAATGGCGGCAGCAATTGGTCTAATGATCGCGACAGTTGGTATCGACATTTCTACAGGTGTTCAGCGTTTTACTTTTAATACGTTGGAGCTGTTCGAAGGTGTTGATTTCATCATTGCTATTGTCGGTTTATTTGCGATTAGTGAATTGTTTTTCTTCTTAGAACGCCATGCTGGCGATGGTTTAAAACAAGTTGCAATTAATAAACTTAAACTGTCCCCCAAAGATATTATCAAAGTTCTGCCCGCGTCTTTTCGTGGTGCAGTATTAGGTTTTGTTGCGGGTGTTTTACCAGGTGCTGGTGCGTCTTTAGGTAGCTTTATTAGTTACACTGTTGAAAAACGTGTATCTGATAAAGGCGAATTTGGTAAAGGTGATCCTCGTGGTGTTGCTGCTCCTGAAGCGGGTAACAACGGTGCGGCGTCTGGTGCTTTGGTTCCTATGCTAACTCTTGGCGTTCCTGGTAGTGGTACAACGGCTGTTTTGTTAGCGATGTTGATCTCGTTAAATATCTCTCCAGGCCCTATGTTGTTCCAACAGAATGCAGATCTTGTTTGGGGTGTTATTGCTGCGATGTTTATTGGTAACCTTGTGTTGCTTTTGTTAAACATTCCTATGATCGGTATTTTCGTTAAATTACTGAGCATTCCACCTAAATATCTAATGCCAATTGTAACCTTGATTGCTTCGGTTGGTATTTATGCTGTTAGCCATAGTGCGCTAGATTTGTACTTCATGGTTGGTTTTGGTGTTGCTGGTTATATTTTCCGTAAAGTTGATATCCCATTGGTACCCATTATCCTTGGTATGCTGCTTGGGCCTGAGATGGAAAAAAGTCTACGTCATACTTTAGTTTTGTCTGACGGTGACTGGACTGCATTGTTTAATAGTGGATTGAGTATTGGTCTTTGGACTGTTGCGATACTTGGCTTAGTTCTACCTATTATTGTTGGTCCGATTGTACGAGCAAAAATGGCAAAATCCAAAACAGCAACGAAAGGTGATTAAGCGTTGATGCTTTGAATTTTAAGTTTATATGACTTAAGTTTTAAATGCTGAATACGCAGTATGTTGTACTATAGAATTCGGACAGTTTAGGCTGTTCGAATTTTTTTGTTTTTACTATAAAAATAATAACCATAATATGGCTGATGTTTATGCGAATTCTAGTGGTAGAAGACACTCAAGTATTGGGCCAAGCAATCTGTGAAAGGTTGACAAGTTTGGGCCATGGGGTTGATTTAATTGGCGACGGTAAACGTGCTGATGAATTACTAAAATACCAATCTGTGGACTTGATTCTATTGGATTTGAATTTACCTGGTTTGTCTGGGCTGCAACTACTTCAAAAATTACGCCAGCGAGATGATGATACACCTGTTTTGATTTTAACGGCACGAGATAAAATAGAAGATCGCATTCGATTACTTGATGAAGGTGCAGACGACTATCTAACCAAACCATTTGATTTTGGTGAACTAGAGGCTCGCTGTCGGGCTCTACTTCGTCGTAAACAAGGATACGCTGCTAACACCACGGAACATGGAAATATCACAGTAAACAGAGATAGCCGACAGATATTTATTGAAGGCGAGTTGACGGCCATCACAAATAGAGAGTTCCGCTTATTGGAAATTTTCCTTGGCCATTTAGGGCGAGTGCTCAGTAAAGATGAGATTACCGATCATTTATTTAATTTTAATGAAACGCCTAGCCCTAACGCTATTGAGTTGTATGTTGGTCGTTTACGCAAAAAAATGATCAAAGGTGACTTAACCATTAATACTTTAAGAGGAATTGGTTATGTGGCAGAAATCGCCAAACCATCAAAACCTCAGTGAAGAAGAGGAAAGGAATGCCTTAAGAAAAGCACCGTCATTACGCTTTCGCTTTATTTTGGCTGGTGTGTTAGTTATTGGCGTTATTGCTGGTGTGGCAGTCAACTTAGTATTCGATTACAGCCAGAAACTTGCTGATTTATCCTATGATCGTTTGTTACGTAGTGCCTTGTTACAAATGGACGAAAACGTCGGTTTGATCGGTAATGAAGTGAGTATTGATATTCCTTGGTCGGCGTTTGCTACCTTGGCACAAGCAGATGAAGACCGTGTGTTTTATAAAGTCGAAAGCGTAGAGCAAGGCTTTATAACAGGTTATAGAGACCTTAATAGCGAACCACCCAAAAAACCGGTATTGGATGAAATTCAATTTTATAACCGAGAATATTCTGGTGAAATGGTTCGTTTTGCTTGGGTAGAGCGACATTTAACAGACCCAGAAACGGCACAAACAGTGCGAATTATCCTAGGTCAGACACGCTTATCAAGAGAAGAGATGGCATCTTCTGTCACTCAAAGAGCTATTGAAATTGTTTTGTTAATTGCATTAGTGGCAATTACCTTAATCGTGATCGGTAGCCATTTAGTATTAAGACCTCTACACCGTATTGAAAGAGCATTAGAAGAACGGGCAATGGGTGACCTTACCCCAATAGATATTAATACTCCGAAAGAAACCCATCATCTTAAAGTTGCCATTAATCATTTCATGGTACGGCTGCAAAGAAACTTAGAACAATTAGAAAACTATACCGCGGATGCGGCACATCAACTGCGTACGCCATTAGCAAGCTTACGAGCTTTGGCTGAGAACGCCCGTGACAATATTACTACAGGTGAGATTTCTTCAGAGCCTATTTCATCAGACATTCTCTCATCAAACAGTGTCTCATCAAAAAAACATCACCAGGATTTAGAGAATATCGTCATTCAATGCGATACTCTTAGCCAAACAATTACCCTATTGCTGAATCAAGCCGTGGTTTCTCACCGTTTACAAACTCACCACTTAGAATCGGTTAACTTGCTAGAACCTATTAGAGCTTCCTGTCGAGAACAAGCAGTAACTGCTTTACATCAAGGCATACTTTTGTCTCTGGACTGTGAGCTGCAAAGCGCTTTTGTATTAGGTGATAGCTTTTCGATTCAGCAGATGATGCAAAATCTTATCGAAAATGCAGTTCGTTACAGTGGGTCTGATAGAGAGCACGCTTCAGAAATCATTGTTCAAGTAAATGAGTTTGATCATTTCTATCGCATTAAAGTGATTGATTACGGTGATGGTATTCCAGACATAGAAAAAGAACGAGTGTTCGAGCGCTTTTATCGTGGGCGTTATGATATTGCTGGAAGTGGTGTAGGTCTGGCTATGGTGAAAGATATAGTCGATCACCATTCAGCACGGATTTTGATATTAGATAACGAACCTCAAGGTACAACATTTCAAGTTGATTTTGCGAAATTTAAAACAGATGAGGCATCAGCATGAAGTCGTATTTTTTGTTAATTATTCTTATTTCTTTGTTTATGAATGGCTCCTTGCGAGCAGCAGAACCTGTCTGGTTTGGTGATGAGAATGCGCCGCGTATATTAACGATTAATTCCGCGTTAGATCTTGCTTCTTTTGAACCGATCTTAAAAGAATTTGCAGCGTTACATCCCAGTATTCGCGTTTCCTACCGAGACGTAAATACATTGGATTTATATTATCTAGTGATAGCGGAACAAGCTGCACCTGTGCCGAGTTTGGTTATTAGTAGTGCGATGGATTTACATTTAAAACTGGTAAATGATGGTTATGCTCAAACTTACCAATCTGATGTCACGGATCAATTGGCTAATAATTTCAAATGGCGTAATCAGTTGTTTGCTTTTTCATTAGAACCTATTGTTATGCTGGTTAATAAGAATGCCTTCCCAGGAGATTTACCAGAAGACAGGCAGTCTTTATTACAAACAATTAGGCAGCACGGAAAATACATGCGTAAGCGTATTGGTACCTACGATATCCGCCAAAGTGGTGTGGGGTACTTATTAGCGAGCCAAGATGCACGACAGGCAGATGCAACATGGGGGCGGTTATTAGAAGCGTTTGGGAGTCACGACATACAAACGTATTGTTGTACTCATGAAATCATTGATGATGTTGCTGATGGAAAATTGGTATTGGGTTACAACTTACTAGGTTCTTACGCCTCGCAACGTGCTCGTGATGACGATAGATTAAAGATGATTTTGCCAAAAGATTACACTCTTATGCTAATGCGTGCCGCACTGATACCAAAAGGTGCTCCAAATGCTCGTGATGCAGGGATTTTTTTAGACTTTTTATTGTCAGATAAAGCACAAGCTATGATGCAGAACCAAGGTTTACTGTTTCCTATTAGACCTAATTTCAATAATGATGATGATCATTACGTTGTTCATGCACCAGGTCCTACAGGAATTATTGAATTAGATCAGCAGCTATTAGTTGGTCGAGATTATGCAAAGCAGCAGCGTTTTATTCATAACTGGGAAGTTGCATTGGAAATAAACGATGAACCAATTCAAGCTAATGTTGAAGACGTAGTGAAAGAAGATAATCAAATAATGAAGATAGAATAATCACATCTTATTATTTGAAATTAAGTTAACTTGAAAAATAGAATGAATTACGATGTGTTTTTATCTGCTTTATTAAAACATGATGCCATTGAATAAAAAGGAAATGAAATGCGTTATTTATTAAGTCTTATTTGTGTATTTTCACTACAATCAGCATGGGCAGATATGACATTAACTGTGCTTGACCAAAATGGTTTACCTGTAGAAGATTCAGTTATTATTTTATCTGACAGCCCAGTATCGACACCAGAGTCTGTTGCGGTGATGAATCAAATCTATTCCTCTTTTGTGCCTAGAGTGTTAGTTATTCAGAAAAACCAAAGTGTTAGTTTTCCAAACAGTGATGATATTCGTCACCACGTTTATAGCTTCTCTATCCCGAAAGCATTTGAAATCAAACTTTATAAAGGCAAAGAAATTCCACCAGTAGTATTTGATACTTCCGGAATTGTTGTTTTAGGCTGTAATATTCATGACAGTATGATTGGTTATATCATCATTGCTGATAACACTTTTGCAGCCAAAACAGATAAAGATGGCAAGGTACGTTTACCCGCTAGAAAAGGGGATAAGATTTCATTGTGGACGGAAAGAGACATGGAGAGTGTTACCGCGATGTCTTCCTTCAATATTACTAGTGATACAGAACAGAGTATTAAATTGGATCTTCTGCCTCCAATTGAAGTAGAAGACCATTCTCAACATAAGCATAATAACGGGTAAAAGCATTAAATTGTAAGTTCTCTATGCAGTTAAACGCCACCTTGTATGCAGTTCGCATAAACAAAGTGGCGTTTTTTTGCTGTACTTACCGTTTTAATGCCATGCTTTTATTTTGAGGCTGTTACACTTGCAAAAGCTTGATCCAGAATGGACAATATTTTTTCAATTTGAGCTTCTGATACACAAAGTGCAGGGCTCATATTAAGTATATTATTGTGTTCGAAGCTTCTGTTTGTGCGCCCAATTAATAAGCCTGCTTGTTTACAGGCAATGAATATTTTGATCGCTACAGATTCGTCTTCAGGTTCTTTCGTGTGATGATCTCGAACCAGTTCAACCCCCAACAATAAACCTTTACCACGCACATCACCGATGATCGGGTATTTTGCTTTTAGTTTTTGTAAACCAGCAAGAAACACATCACCTAATGCTGCGCAGTTTTCGATAAGGTTTTCATCTTCGATGATTTTCATATTGGCTATGGCAGCTGCAGGACCAGCAAGGCAACCACCGTAAGTTGAAATATCGCGGAAGTAGCCAAGTTTGTCATCACTGGCATCTTCTTGAAGCATCTTATAAACGGCTTCGGTTGTCACTGTGCAAGAGATGGCGGCATAGCCAGATGCAACGCCTTTTGCCATGGTGACTATGTCTGGTTGAATATCATAATGTTGGTAGCCAAACCATTTCCCTGTACGACCTAAACCACAAACCACCTCATCAAGAATCAGTAAGATGTGGTGTTTTTTACAGATCTGTTCAACAGCTTTGAGATAACCATCTGGTGGCGTAATGATACCGCCGCCAGCAGTGATGGGTTCAATAATAACCGCGCCAACGGTTTCTGGACCTTCACGTAATATCACCTCTTCCATTAATTGCGCTGCTTTCAATCCATAGTCAGTTGTGTCTTCAAATTGGCTACGGTATTCAAAGCAATGTGGAAATTCGACAAAACCCGGTACAAAAGGACCGAATTGATCACGACGTTGTGATTGACCCGTTGCGCTTAATGCAGCCAATGTGGTGCCATGATAATCACGTTCACGGTAAAGGATTTTGTTTTTCTTACCTCCGTATTTTTTATGAGAAATCTGACGCACCATTTTAAAGGCTTTTTCATTCGCTTCTGAACCGGAGCTTGAATAAAATACACGTTGCATGCCCGGCATTTTTTCTAATAAACGATTGGCAAAAACCGCAGCAGGTTTGTTTGCCATGGCGCTGGCAAAGAAGTTAAGTTCCAGTAATTGCTCACTCATTGCATCTACAATTTCTTTGCGGCCATAACCTGTGTTTGTCACCCAAACACCGCCTGCTGAGGCATCTAGGTATTGGTTACCATCGATGTCCCAAAGGTCTAATCCTTTGCCTTTTACAAACATGGGCAAGCCATTTTCTGCAGCAGCACCCGGAGTAAGGTGATGCCAAACGCTGGACTTGTCGAATGCTTTAATTTGGTCATTCGTGTATTCGCTGTATTGTGACATGGTTATCTCCTTCAATATGGTTGATTAGGCATCACGTTTAATGGCAAAAGGTGCCCAGCTCTGGCTGACTGGCATGATTTCGAGTTGATTAATATTTAAGTGAGCGGGCAGTTGGGCAATCCATAAAAGCGTTTCAGCAATGTCCTCTGGTTGAATAGCGTCTGCGCCACCGTATAGCGCGTCATAAGCCTTTTTATCACCACCGGTTCTTACTAACGTGAATTCACTTTCAGACAGCCCTGGCGCTAAGCAAGTGACTCGCACACCCGTTCCGCTCAAGTCACAACGCAAAGCCAGTGAGAACTGTTCAACAAAGGCTTTTGTGCCACAGTAAACATTGCCACCGGGATAAGGCCACTGACCGGCAATGGAGCCGATATTAATGATACTGGCACCTTTGCCTGTTGCTATTAGTTTAGGTAATAGAGCATGAGTAACGGTGGTGAGCCCTTTGATATTGGTATCTATCATGGTGTGCCATTGGGCAAGATCTGAGCGTTGTGCCGGCTCAGTGCCTAAAGCCAAACCTGCATTATTAATAAGCAGATCTATTTGATCAAAAGGAGCTGAAAGCTGATTGAAAGCGGCTAATACCGCTTCCTTATCACATACATCCATAACCAATGTTAATACGGATGTTTTTGAAGAGAGCTCTTCACTTATATCCGCTAGGCGTTCTTCACGACGGCCGGTAAGAATAAGGTTCCAACCGGCATCCGCAAAAATACGTGCCGAAGCGAGACCAAAGCCAGAGGTTGCACCTGTAATGACAGCGGTTTTATTCATATGAACTCCTTATTAAAAAATCTGTGTACTGCTGTAGTAAAGACTGATGGTTGAAAGAACGATTAATACGGGTAACGCAATAGGGCGAAACGACTGTGGTGGCCTACGATTAAACAGCCATTGACCACATTGCACGCCAATAAGACAAGGAACCAATAGTAATAATACGGGTTGTAAAAGCGCGAAACTGATGACATCACTGGCAGCCATTAAACCAACAGAAACAAGGTCGGTTGTGCTGAGGAAAATAACCAAGGTTGCTCTTTGTATTTGTGCTACATGGGCGGTCATTAATAAATAACACACTACAGGTAAGCCTCCGACAGACGCCGCAGCAGTAAAGCCACCTGAGATACTGCCGATAATCTGTGTGAGCCAATTGGAAGGCGATAAGTTCGGTGTACGAGAACGTAATAACCAGAATGCCATGATGAGAATGGACACACTGATGGAGAATTTGAGAATAGCATCAGGGACTTTTATTAATATAAGCAAACCAACAGGAATGCCGACAATAGCACCGGTCGCTAGATTTCTAAGAAGCTTACGATCCGCGTGTTTCCATGCGCCTTTTAATAAACCAATTGAGCCAATTAAATCTAGAATGAGAATAACAGGAACGCTGATTTGCGCAGGCCAAATAAGGCTTAAACCAGATATTGCTATTGCCGCAAAACCAAAGCCTGTGTAGCCACGTACTAAGGCAGCAATAAAAACCAACAGTATGGCTAACTCTAGATGAGGCATTAACACTATCTCCGTGATCACTGGCCCAGAAAAGTGATGTATTGTTGCTATGTTTGATGTTCGGGCGCAGTGATACGGTAAAGGGGAAGCTTTACTTTTCTATAGGTCCAGCTTAAAGCGAATGTAGTACCACATATCTAAAAGTGAGTGAAAACGTCTTTTAAGGCAGCAATGCCAGGCTCTATTTTATGGGCTTCAATGGCTGAAAAACCTAGACGAAAAAAGTTTTTTGGCGGGTTCTTAGTCGTGAAGTGTACTGCACCAGGTTCGATCAAAATACTTTTACGTGCGGCCAGCCATGACACTTCTTCCGTATTGACACCATCAGGCGCTTCTAACCAAATAGAGGTTGAGCCTTTTGCAACTGTGTCAGCGGTAAGCATATGAGGAAGGTGTTGTTCTACGGATTCAACCATGCGCTGTAATTTTGAGGAGTTAATAACGCGCAGCTTGCGTAGATACGTATCGTAATAGCCGAGAGATAAAAAGAGAGCCAATTGGCGCTGGATATTCACGGGAGGATGACGATACATTAGTCGCCTTAATGCACGAACTTCGGTAATTAATTCTTCATCCGCTACCATGAAACCAATTCTTAGTCCCGGTGAAATCGATTTCGACATACTACCAATGTAGATAACGCGGTTATTTTTATCGAGGGCTTTTAATGCTGGTAATGGGCTTTTCTTGATGTTGATTTCAGCGTCGTAGTCGTCTTCGATAATCACAAAATCTTCTTCAACGGACATATTTAATAAAGCTTGGCGCCTTAGTTCGCTCAATTCTGCCCCAGTTGGAACTTGGTTACTTGGCGTGATGTAGAGGTAATCACAAGAATTAAGCCTTTCATCGACGATAATGCCGTCTTGATCGACGGGTTGTTGGTGAATATTACTCTCGAAAATAGAAAATATATTTAATGCATCTCGAAACCCTGGATTCTCTATCGCGACTTTGGTTTTGTTATTGCACAACAAGTTTGCTAATAAATAGAGTGAGTTTTGTGTGCCAATGGTGATAATGATCTCACTTGACTCTACATAAATCCCTCTGCGTGGTAAAAGACGGGTTCGGATTTGTTCAATTAATAGTGGATCATCGGAGTCTACCATGTCGTTGATCCAGTATTTATTCCATCTACCAGACATACTTTTGCGAACAGAATCACGCCATTGCTCTAACGGGAAAAATTCTCGTTGGATCTGCCCGTAAATAAAAGGGTACTCGAATCCTTGCCAATCATGTGGTTTCACAATGTTACGCTCGTTGCTTGGTTCTTTTCTAAAGCGTTGAGACCAGTCTGGATGAGCTTCTTCGCCATCATGCACTAGATTAGTGCTAATGGTTTCTGGATTCCGGTAAATTTGAGCGACGAAAAAGCCTTTTCTAGGGCGAGACTCAATAAAACCACTGTCTACTAGACTCTCGTAAATCAACACTATGGTATTACGTGAAACCCCCAGTTGCTGGGACAAATTACGTGAAGAGGGTAACGGCTGATCCATAGGTAATCGTGCTGAAAGAATCAAGTTAACAAGGTATTCACGAATTTGGTCTTGAAGTGTTCGTTCAGGGTCGAATTCTATGTGAAAGTGTTGATCAAGCAAAATACATCCTCTTATTTTTCCGCCATTCTGCTCTAATCTAATGCAATTTTTACACCATGGATTCTATCTGGACTCCTTCTTTTAAATAACTGGATCTATCACTTGGTGAACAACTGCTCTTACTGTGAAGGTGTTCTAACCGACTTCACATCCAAGGAGACTCAAAATGAAAGCAAAAAGCATTACTAAACTTGTTCAGAAAACGGTAACACTGTCAGTTCTTGCTGGTGGTCTTGTTTTGTCCCAATTCGTTAGCGCCGAAACGGTCACAATTGGCTATCAAGGCATGATGAATCCATGGAAATCTGTAATTGCAGAGAAACAATTTGAAGAAGCAACAGGCATGGACGTTGAATGGCGCCGCTTTGACTCTGGTGCGAAGGTGATTACAGCAATGGCATCAGGTGATATTGATATTGCCACGGCGGGCTCTAGCCCTATTGCAGCGGCGGTAAACCGCGGTTTAGAGATTGAGCTTGTATGGATTTTAGAAAATATCAATGACGCAGAAGCCTTGGTTGTTCGTAACGGTTCAGGTATTTCAGCACCACAAGACCTTAAAGGTAAAAAAATAGGGGTGCCATTTGTATCAACAACACACTTCCATATGTTGTTTGCACTTGAGCAATTCGGCCTGACTGAAAAAGACGTAAGTTTGTTAAACATGCAACCTAATGCTATTGCAGCCGCTTGGGAACGTGGTGACATTGATGGTGCTTTCATTTGGGATCCAGCGTTGGGCCGTATCAAACAATCAGGTCAGGTGTTAATCAGTTCTGGTGACCTTAGTGCATGGGGTAAAGCAACGTTTGATGGCATGGTGATTAATAAATCATTTGGTGAAGAAAAACCAGAAGTGGTTGCTAAGTTAATCAAATTGATTGCGGATGCAGATTCAGAATACAGAACAAGTAAAGAGTCTCTAACTGAAGAATCTATGATGGTTAAAAATATCGCTAAAATGACAGGTGGCTCCGCTAAAGACGTGCCTGGTGTATTGGCTCTTTATGAATTTCCTGATTTAGCATCACAAACGAGCTGTGCTTGGTTAGGTTGTGGTGCAGAGGGCGGTGCAGCAAAAGCATTGCAGTTCACTTCTGAATTCTTGAAAAAAGAAGGCAAGGTACCTTCGCTTGCTGATGATTACGGTGTTTTTGTTAATCCATCTTTTGCTGAAGCGGCATCAAAACTTTAATTCTAAGGTTTTATTTTGTTTGTCTTATCTAGTTTTTTTATCTTAGATAAGGCTAGTTTCAATCAAGCTGATACTCATCGTCAGTTTGATTGAAATAACAACTTAATTTATAGGCAGTTTATTGGAGTAAAGCTATGAGCCGATTACAAATTCATGACGTGTCTGTCCGTTTTCCAGGGATGAACGGTGGCGAAGCCGTAACTGCTCTTTCTGGAATCAATTTTCAAATAGAACCGGGTGAATTCGTTGTAGCCTTAGGCGCATCAGGTTGTGGTAAAACAACCTTGTTAAATCTGATGGCAGGTTTTATTCAACCAAGTGAAGGTTATCTTACTTTAGGTGACAGTGGTATATCTGGTTTGCCTCGTGTTGCTTGTGGATTGGAACTCAAGGATCAAATTACAGGGCCGGGACAAGACCGTGGTGTTGTTTTTCAAAAGCATGCCTTATTACCTTGGCTCAATGTATTAGATAACGCAGCGTTTGGCTTGAAGCTTCAAGGTGTTGGTAAGGAAGAGCGTAATGAGCGAGCAGCTGATTTTTTGAAGTTAGTTGGCTTAGAAGATTTTCATAACCATCCTGTTTATCAGCTTTCAGGCGGCATGCAGCAGCGTGTTGGTATTGCAAGAGGGTTAACCAATGATCCACAAATGTTATTGTTAGACGAACCTTTAGGTGCGTTGGATGCGTTAACACGAGAGGTACTTCAAGAGCTTTTGCTAGAAGTGTGGCAAGAGACACAAAAAATGATGTTCTTTATTACGCACAGTGTTGAAGAAGCTTTATTTATGGCGTCTCGCTTAATTATTATGTCGCCTCGTCCTGGACGTATTACTCATGATTTTTCTTTGAATTTTAATAAAATTTTCCTTGAAACTCGAGACGCTCGGCAAGTGAAATCTATGCCAGAATTTATTGAAATGCGTGAAAAGGTGTTGGGCATCATTCACGGTGATGAAGCAGAAAACGGAGGTGCTCACTAATGAAAAAATTAACTGATCCAATGGACTCATTAGACCTAACGAATGCCAAAACTCTTCCAATGACTGAGGATGTAACTGAGCAAAATTCGACGTTACTAAAACGCTTTTTCTCTATCTTTGCCGCTGGGCCGGTAAAACCGGGCGAATCATACGGTGCACCGGGGCAAGGAAAAAGCTTAGCCATTAGTTTATTTACAACCTTCACTCTTTTATTCGTTTGGCATATAGCGACGTATTTCCAACTGGTTAAGCCGCTTTTTTTACCTTCTCCTATTTCTGTCATTCAGCGTTTTTGGGAAGTGGCAACGGAAGGTTTTGGTAATGCAACGCTTCTTGAACATACGGGCTGGAGCATGATGCGGGTGTTTTCTGCTTTTTTCCTTGCTCTTATTACCGCGGTACCTATTGGAATACTCATGGGGGTTAATCGGATTGTACGAGGTCTATTTGACCCGATTATTGAGTTTTACCGTCCATTACCACCACTAGCGTATTTGCCTTTGGTTATTATTTGGTTGGGTATTGGCGAAGTATCAAAAGTGACACTGATTTACTTAGCAATGTTTGCACCTATTGCCTTGAGTGCTCGTGCCGGTGTTAAGTCAGTCGCTATAGAACAAATTCATGCTGCTTATTCTATGGGGGCGAGCCGTTGGCAGGTTATTCGTCATATTATCTTGATTAATGCGTTACCTGAGATTTTAACTGGATTGCGTATTGGTGTTGGTTTTGGTTGGACAACCTTAGTGGCCGCTGAAATGGTGGCCGCGCAAGCTGGTTTAGGTTTTATGGTTTTGAATGCTGCTGAATTCTTGGTAACCGATGTGGTTATTATGGGCATTATCGTGATTGGTATTATTGCTTATTTATTTGATATGTTTATGCGTTATCTGGAGAAAAAATTGGTTCCTTGGAAAGGGCGTTAATATAATTGTTCTCTTATAAAGAATGAAAAAATATTGTAAAAAAGCCTCACTCTCCATTGAGTGAGGCTTTTTATAGATAGTTGATTGTTTTTTAATTTCTTTGCCTACCTGGAGGCTCAGGCAAAGCGGCTTTTAATTCAGCTTCTGTTATTCCTAATGCTTTCGCCACATTAGCAAGATCCGCTCTTGGCCCGCCTGCCTCTTGCATCGCGTTTAAAAGGGCTTCTGTTGATATACCTAATTTTTCAGCTGCATCGTCAAATCCAGGAGGCGTACCTTGTTGTCCGTTTTGGCTTTGCATACCCTGTTGTTGACCTTCTTTTGATTGACCTTGAGGGCCACTAGAAGGAGGGCCATTTCGATCTGATTGTGCAGCACCAACACCGGCTTCAGCCGTAGTAGAAAAATTATTCTTAGCCACTACACCGACTAAACATTCAGGTAAATTTGGAAAGTCTTTTGAAGCATGATAATGATACAGCTCTTTTGGTTTTCCTGGAACATAGCCTACATGACCGTGACAAGTGTCTAGATCAGTCGGCGTTTTTCCATTTTCATCTGTGCTTCCGTAAATACCAAAACCATCAAAGGCATAGCCGAATAGGGCGGATGAGCTTTGAGATAAATTACAGCCGGCTGTTACATCTTCATGATCATAAACAGTGTCTATATCACTTGCTGTTCCGTGGTAGTGGTACCAACCGCCTGGATCAACATGACCTGAACAGGTATCAAGCACTGGCATGTGACCTGTTTCTAGTACGCTGGGTGCATCTGAAAAAATAGGCACGCCAGAGACAGAAATTCCCACTTTACTAACGACGCCTAGATTACTTACTTCATCCGCCATAACCGGTTCTGTCGGAATAAGTAGGGTCATAGTGACTTTTTTGTCAGCAACGACATTAATGCAAGAGTGATCATATTCAGGCGGAGTCGTAGCGTTATTAGTGATGTGAACTTTTCCATCTTCATCATAAAAACTATAACCTTGCGCATTTAGCATACGTAAAAAAGTTTCATCAACACGATAAAGGCCTTCTTCATCACCATCCCATTTCCAAATACCACCTTCGTCACTTAGGGTGTCAGGGCAAAAAGGCCCAATTGCAATATTATCCGGTAGGTATTTAACAACTAGCTTTGCACATTTCGCCCTATCCCCATTCTCTAACGAACAAGAAACCACTTCAGGCTCTTTTATCATAGCGCTTCGGTTGAATTGAGACAGATTCATTTGAGATGTGGTTGATGCTGTCTTTGTAGACTCATTATGGCTGTGTGATGTGCCATCATGAGTATGTGTTGATTTAGCAACATTTTCGTTAGCGGTTGAGCTACAAGCCGTCAGGAAAATAGTGGCAAAAAGTAGTAAGGAGCGAGGGTATAAATAGGATGCTCCTTGTTTAAATAAACCTGATGTCAGCAAATGCTTTAATAACATTATTAATCCTTTGTATATAAAATAAACTATATTTTTAAATAGAATCAACGTACTAACGATAATTCATAAGTTAAGTATAGGTAGCTATTTTAATCGCGCTCAAAGGGCTTTAAGTTAATTTACATAAGTGCTTTATATGGGGTTTAAAAGAGGTAAATGAGGAGAGAAATACACATTCTAAGTTCGTACTTACATCATTAGAATGTGTATTTTTACTAATTAATTATTTCTTAGGGTAAAGGTCATCGAAACGTTCTCTTAGTGCCAACTTCTGGACTTTCCCCATTGTATTTCTTGGCAGTTCGTCTATGAAAATGACTTTTTTAGGTTGTTTGTATCCCGCAAGATTTTGCTTAGTAATGCTTTTAATCTTTTCTTCATTAACATCATCTTTAGTGATGACAACCGCCACGACAGCTTCACCAAAATCTGGATGCGGTACACCAATAACGGCAGATTCTACAACACCATTTATGTCATCAATAATCAATTCAACTTCTTTTGGGTAGACGTTGTAACCACCTGAAATGATAAGGTCTTTAGATCGACCAACTATTGATAAATAACCGCTGGCATCTAAAACGCCAATATCTCCTGTTAAGAACCATCCGTCTGGACTGAGTTCTTCTGCTGTTTTTTTAGGCATTTTCCAATAGCCACAGAACACATTTGGGCCACGAACTTGGATATGACCAATGCCATCAATAGGCAAAGTTTCACCCGTATCTGGGTGTGTGATTTTTACTTCAACGTCCGGTAAGGGTTTTCCAACTGTACCTGGGCGACGTTCACCCACATAAGGGTTTGAGGTGTTCATATTAGTTTCAGTCATACCGTAACGTTCTAGAATGGCATGTCCTGTTTTATCTAGCCATTGTGCGTGTGTCTCACTTAACAAGGGTGCAGAACCGGAAATAAACAAACGCATATTTTGAACAGCATCATGGGTAAGAGCTTGGCTTTTTAACAATCGTACGTAAAAAGTGGGAACGCCCATTAATACGGTAGCATCTGAAAAAAGTTTTAATATGGTATCGATATCGAATTTAGGTAAAAGAAATAATGAAGATCCAGCGCTAAGAGTAACGTTAATAGCAACAAATAAACCGTGTATATGAAAAATAGGTAAAGCGTGAATAAGTCGATCACTTTCAGAGAAATGCCATACTTTGGCGAGTGTGTGAGCATTAGACGCCAGTGCTTTATGAGTTAGCATGGCACCTTTTGAACGACCTGTTGTGCCAGATGTATATAAAATTGCAGCAAGGTCATCAGCTGTTCTTGGAATAGCTTCAAAACCGGTCTGTTGAGCTGCGCAAGCGTCGACCAGAGAGCCTTGTTTGCCATCAGGTGAAAGTGTTAATACTGTTGTTACATTCGCTTTGATTGTTACTGGTTTTAATGCGCCTTCTTTTTCTGGAGTACATACGAAGATAGTCGGACTTGCATCAACCAAGAAATACTCAACCTCTGGCGGTGTATAGTCTGTGTTGAGTGGTAAAAAAACGCCACCAGCGATCACGCATCCTAAGTAGAGTTGAATAGTCGTAATCGATTTTTCAACTTGTGCGGCAACCCGGTCACCAGGCTGTAAGCCTGAGGCAACTAATGCAGCCGCTACTTTTTCTGCATTTTCAAATAAATCACCATAATTGATTTCTGTATTGTCTGGTAATACTGCAAAAACACGACTCTTATCATTTTCGGAGGCATTACTAAGTTGATTGGCTAAATAATTTAATGGGTACAATGTTCTTCTCCCTTATGAATTTTTATTCAAACGTTTAATCGTTGGTGACGTGCTAATAATGCCTTCACGTAAAAAGTGTTCGTGGTTTATCTCTATGCTATTGAGGTCATATTCATAGTTCACCATAATTCCCCAAGAGCCTGAAAACCCTCGTTTTGAGTTATCTGCCCAGAGATTTATTTGCTCTAGCCTTGCGCCATTCCCCAAGTGGAATTTAGACACAGGGTCAAATGGACCGCCTTTTTTGTTTTTAGCTTCCAATAAGTAATAAGAGACAAGCTGATAGAGGGAGTGATGGTTTTTTTCTATAAATGCATTATCCGGCTTA
Source organism: Marinomonas colpomeniae (assembly GCF_014803385.1). Lineage (GTDB taxonomy): Bacteria > Pseudomonadota > Gammaproteobacteria > Pseudomonadales > Marinomonadaceae > Marinomonas > Marinomonas colpomeniae. Next base: position 452,362 of record NZ_JACYFC010000003.1, read on the forward strand.
CTGGTGAGTGGCGTTAACTCATTTACTAATGATTGCATGTTTTTATTTAATGTCGGTTTGGAATCGATCCAACGACGTAGTCCAGGAACCGGAGACATAGTGACAAAGCGTTTTAAGTTAGGTAATTCCCTTTTTAGTTCTTCCACGACTTGTTTGATTAGGAAATTTCCGAATGAAATTCCTCTTAATCCTGTTTGACAGTTTGAAATAGAATAAAAAACAGCTGTGGTTGCAAAATGAGGGTCTAGGCTTTCACGGTCTCCTGCTAAAATGCTTGAGATCTGATCCGGCATGTCATTAGTTAAAGCCACTTCAACAAATATAAGAGGTTCATCAGAGAGAGAAGGATGAAAAAAAGCATATAAACGACGATCGTTTGCTGCAACACGAAGTCTCAGTTCATCCCAACCTTGTATTTCATGTACGGCCTCATAGGCAATTACTTTTTCTAAGATGGTTGCTGGCGTTGACCAGTTAATACGTTCTAGGCGTAGGAAACCATTATTAAACCAAGAGGTAAATAAGTGTTGAAAATCTTTATCTAGCGCCAATAAACTAGGGTCTTCTTTTGTATGCTGAAGTAGATCTTCACGCATTTTAACTAAAGAGGCTGTGCCACCATAAGCGAGATTTAAACGACGGATAAGTTCTTGAGATCGAGGTTCTGACAGTGAATGGATTTGCCTGGCTTCTATTTTTTTAGGATGAAGCAGCCACTCGTTTACGGTTTTCCGTAGTAGAGCTTCATCGACACCGAAATCAGTATAGACTTGCTGGAAAAAAGCTAATTGTTCGCTTTTATCGAGTTTCTTGTAATCTTCTAAAATATCTCTTGAGCGAGCCAGGCCGGTTGCTTCACCAACATTCGACAATAATGCTAGGCATTTTTGTGATAGGCAAAGCTTTTCAGAATCCGTATTAGAGTTAACGAGAATTGTATTACCGATATCAGATACTCGAGACAGTAAGTCTTCAATAATATTGGTCCAACGTGACATATTTTCCTCCACGGTTTGTTATAGAAGCATTGCTGTGTAACAAGATAGCGAATATAGAGTCGATTCTTGCTTGAATTACATCTTCAATCTAAGACTGTTGTGGCAATGCTTTTTATTATTTTTGTTACCTAAATTGTATTTTCAGAAAATACCTTTGATGGGAATTTACCGTGAGTTGATTTTTCATAGCCTCATACAATGAATTAAAAATAGCGTTTTAATGTTTTAAAATCAATAAATATCGCTAAAATTACAATATAAAATAAAATATCGTTATTTGTGGTTATGTTTTACCTAAATAAAACAGTAATTATTTCTGTAAGGTCAGTGGATGTTACGGAGGAGGGGCTTAGCCGCTAGGGCTTTAATAAACCTAAGCGACTTTAGCAATGGATAGAAGTGTACCTTCTCCGGTTTAAAGTCCAGCTTCAGACCAATTTTCAATTGGCGTCTCGGGATGAGAGGTAAACTGACATTGATTGATTGCTGTAATAGCGCAATATTCGTCTTTATCGGAAGCATCACCACTTATTCCTACTGCGCCAATGACTTCTTGATTACTATTACAAATGAGCACGCCACCTGGTACCGGGATAAAACGGCCTTGCGCCGCGCTTCCTAATGCGGATTGAAAAGCAGGGCGATTGGCAAGTCTATCGCGAATGGTTCGGCTAGAAATCCCCATGCCAAGTGCTCCCCATGCTTTGCCTATGGCGATATCAACACGCATAATGCCGCTACCATCTTCTCGTTTCATTGCTAATAAATGACCACCAGCATCGAGAACCGCAACTGTTAAAGGCAACATCTCCGCTTCTTGCCCAACTTTTAGTGCTGTGTCTAGAATGTTGGATGCATCTTTAAGGTTGAGTGCTACTGATAATTTTTTAACGTAATAATCGGACATTCTTTACTCCGTAACGGTTCATTTTTATGATGATGAATTTTATACTTCAAAATCGATTTTAATTCAAATAAAACAAAATAACGTTTTTATTTGTTTTTTATTTGTAATAATCTATATTTTAATATAAAAGTATAAAAAATCGATAATAAAAAGGAATCCTTATGAGAATTGTTTCATTTATAGACAACGGTGAAAGTAGAATTGGTGTACGCGATCAAAATGACATTATTGATCTGAGCATTGCAATGCCAGAATTACCTCAAGATTTGTTGGCTATTTTACAAGCCGGTCCTGAGTTAATGGTTAAGATTAAAGCGGAAGCTAGCAAGGCACCGAAAGAAGCTCGCAAGCCTTATAAAAATGTAGAATTTTCCCCTCTTATTGCTCGACCTCCAAAAATCATTTGTATTGGTAGAAATTATGCTGCTCATGCTGCCGAAGGTGGTGCTGAGACTCCAACATACCCAGAAATTTTCTTCCGTGGTGCTGAGTCTCTTATCGGACATAAACAATATATTATTCGACCAAAATGTTCTGATCGTCTTGATTATGAAGGTGAAGTCGCAGTCATTATTGGCAAAAAAGGTCGCCATATATCGGAAGAAGATGCTTTTGATCATATCGTTGGTTATACCATTTTTAATGATGCTACGATTCGTGATTATCAACGTAAAAGCTCTCAATGGACGATTGGTAAAACTTTTGATGGGACAGGAGCTTTTGGTCCAGAGCTTGTGACTAGTGATGAGCTGCCTTTAGGTATGAAAGAAGTTCAAATACAAACTCGACTAAATGGCCGAGTAATGCAAAATGCTAATACTAGAGACCTTGTTTTTCCTGTTGATTATCTTATTGCGACGCTGAGTGAATGCATGACATTAATGCCTGGTGATGTAATTGTAACAGGAACACCTGCAGGTGTTGGTTACGCAAGAACCCCTCCAGTATTCATGAAACCAGGTGATGTGTGTGAAATTGAAGTCGAAGGGCTGGGTGTATTAATAAATACAGTGGCAGACGAGTAAATAAGTAATAGGAGCAATGGCTTTAGCTGGATCAAATTCATGCCATTGCTCTACAGTACTATTCTTTGATAGTTCTGATTGATCATTATTAGTTAGTGTTTTATATAAAAATAAGAGAGACATAACATGCAGAAATGTACAAAAATAATAGCTGCCTGCATTCCAATTTTAAGTATTTTATGGGCTTTACAACTGCCCCTGCTACTCGAAATAGAAGTAGCAAGAACACAGTTTTTGGCCGTGCTACTGGGTACTGGCTGTACTTTGGTATATTTAACCCGAAAAAAAGGCAATAAACCGCTCCAGTATTTTTTTGCATTAATTTCTTTCGGGACTTTTGCCTGGATAGGGTGGGAGTACCAACGTTTCCAAATGGATTTTCCTTACCTAACAACAGAGATGCAGATTCTTGGCTTTCTTTCTCTTTTAATTATTGCCGATACAATTAGACAGACTACCGGTTGGATTCTACTTAGTGTAGTGGGTGTGTTTTTTTTATACAGTCTATTTGGTCATTTAATACCTTCACCACTAACGGGCACAGAAAGCTCTTTAAGCGAAATCGCTGTTTATCTAACCTTTGACCCAAATGCACTATTAGGTACGCCTATTAGTGTGGTGGCTACGATTGTTATTGTCTTTATTTTCTTTGGGAAATTATTGGTAAGAACAGGCTGTGGAGAATTTTTCATAGACTTGGCTATGGCCTCTATGGGTAAAAGACGCGGAAGCGCAGCAAAAACTTCTATAGTCGGTTCTGCTATGTTTGGTTCTATTTCAGGCAGTGCTGTATCTAATGTGGTGACCACAGGTGTCATGACTATTCCTTTAATGAAACGATCTGGATATACAGGGGTTCAAGCTGGAGCTGTTGAGGCGATTGCATCTACTGGCGGGCAATTAATGCCACCTATTATGGGCGCTGCTGCTTTTTTAATGGCGCAAACGTTAGAAATTCCTTATAGCGAAGTGGTTGTTGCATCCTTATTACCAGCTCTGTTGTATTACATCTCTGTTTTTATTCAAGTTGATCTAATTGCAGCACGAGATAACATCACTAGCAGTGATGTGGAAGTGAAATCGGTTAAAGAAGTATTGTTTGAAGGCTGGCATTTTATCCTCCCATTTGTCGTCTTGCTATATTCAATGTTTGCTCATAACACCTCCGCTGAATTAGCTGCCTTGTATGGTTCTGTTGCTGTGATCATCTTAGGATCGTTGCGCAGTTATCAGGGACATAAATTAACGGCTAAATCTCTTTGCACTTCTTTTCCAGACACTGGTTATACGGTGATGGAACTCATGATGATCGTGGCTGGGGCAGGTCTCGTTATTGGCTTGCTGAATATTTCATCAGGTGGTTTTGCTTTGACGCTTTCTTTGGTTCAGTTAGGGGAGAGCAGTTTAGCCATTCTATTATTAATTTCAGCTTTTGTTTGCATCGTATTAGGAATGGGGATGCCAACCACAGGTGTTTATGTTTTATTGGCAGCGTTAGTCGCTCCAGCGCTAGTAGAGGCTGGTATACCTGCTTTAGCGGCGCATATGTTTATTTTATATTTTGGCATGATGTCGATGATTACACCGCCTATTGCACTGGCTGCCTTTGCCGCAGCAACAATTACGGAAGATGAGCCCATGAAGACGGGGGTAGAAGCTATGAAGCTCGGTTGGCTAGCTTATTTTGTGCCTCTATTGTTTATCTTTACACCCGCATTATTGATGGATGCAGATACGATCGACATTATTCTGACCTTTATTATTATTGTTGCAGCGGTGCATTTTATTTCTGTTGCTATGGTCGGGTATTTTGCAAAACGATTAAAAGCCTCTGCACGCCTAATATTAGTATTAATTGGTGTCATTACTATGGCTCCTCAATCTCTGGTTAATCTTGGTTACTTGCCTTCCATCATGGCTATAGTGTTAGGTGTGATGTTTCTTTCTTGGCTCGCGTATTCTCAAAAAAATCATATAAATACACAAAACACATAAAAATAAATAAAATAAGGTGATTAAAATGAAAAAAACATTAGTGATATGTGCAACATTGGTAATGACGTGCTCTGGTTTATCTAACGCTGCAACTTACGGTATTGGGACAAATCAGCAAGGTTCTTTATTTTATTCTATGGGTGCCGCGTTATCCAAAACCATGGTAGAAATAACAGGAGAGCAATATCGAGTAGCGCCTTATGCTGGCTCTTCTACTTATATTCCTTTGTTAAATAGAGGGCGTCTTGCCTTTGGTTTGTCTAATGGTGGGGAAGCGACATTTGCGTATTTAGGCATGGAAAATTTTGAAGGGCATGAAAATAAAAATCTACGTTTAGTGGGTGCTGTTATTCCAACTCAGACTTCCTTCGCTGTTCCGACTAATTCAGATGTAAAATCAATCGCAGATTTAAAAGGTAAACGATTACCATCAGGTTATAATTCGGGACGAACTTTCCATTTTTACTCTAATGCTGCATTAGCTTCTGGTTTTTTAAATATTGATGAAACGAGAAAAGTACCAACACCAAATTTTGTTGCAGCATTGGGTGCGTTAGAAGAAAATCGAGTTGATGCGGCTTTGGTACCTATGAATGTTGGTGCAGGTAAAAAAGCTATGGCAACCATGAGTGACGGTTGGCGTTACATTAGCTTAAATGATAATGAACTTGCTAGAGTGGAAGTTGAGAAAAACCTACCGTCAGCACGTATCGTTAGTATGAAGCCATCACCTGCGTTAACTGGTGTTGTTGAAAATCCAACAAATATGATAGAAGTCGACTTTTATTTGATTTCTGGTGCAGATGTGCCTGATGATGTAGTGTATAAATTAGTAAAAACAATGGCTTCGAATAAAGCGGCTTTAGCAAAATCATTTGGTGCCTTTAATCGATATGTGCCAGAAAATATGGTCCAAAAAAATGTGGTTCCTTATCATCCAGGTGCAATAAAAGCCTATAAAGAGATGGGTATTTGGCCAGCAGAGAGTAAATAATATATTAGAACTTCGGTCTTGGTTTAGTGATTTAATATCATTTTTCCAAGACTGAACCATTTTGAGAATTAGAACATAATGACGGGTGTAGAGATCATTCCAAACAGCAATCAGTCCATGACAAAAACAGCCATCGATCGAGTGTATCAAGAGCTGAGACAAAAAATTATCAAAGGTGAATTTTCCCCCGGCGAGCGATTAAAAGTCGAAACATTAAAGCCACTATTTGATACTGGCGCTTCTCCTATTCGTGAAGCTTTGAGCCTTTTAACGTCGAATAAGTTAGTGGATCGTATTGATCAGAAAGGATTTCGAGTTTCTGCTGTCAGTGCTGAAAATTTCAATGAAATTTTTATGCTGCGCTGTAATTTAGAAGATCTTGCCTTACGTAAAAGTATAGAGTTAGGCGGTGATGCCTGGGAAGAAAAATTGGTTTTACTTCATCATCGACTGTCAAGAACAAGCATGGAAGACTTTGATATTTGGGAGCCTATGCACAAGTCGTTTCATATGTGTTTATTAGAGGCGTGCCAGTCGCCAATTCTATTAAGCTACTGCAATAATTTATATGATCAGAATATACGTTATCGTTTTTTAGCGGAAAAAAATTCTAATTATAATTCTCGTGATGTTCGTCATGAGCATGATGAGGTTTTTAATGCCACTATCAACCGGAAAGCCGATCTAGCTGTAGAGATACTATTGAGACACTATACGGATACTGGTGCGTTCCTTCGTGAATCGTTTAAAACTGGCGGTATGGCATCCAGTTAAATATAGCTACTCGCTTATAAATACGAAAAGGGTCAGTTGATTTCACGAACTGGCCCTTTTTTTAACCAAAATTGCACTGCTTCTAAAGAAAGTTTATTAAAAATAGTCGTGCAAGAAATTAATAACGTATTGTATTTATAGAGTGAAATTTTAATTTTTTGAAGTCTAGTCTTAATTTAAATGTGGCATATTTACTTGCAAGCTACTTTCTAGGTATTGATGAAGGGTATACTTAACAGCGTTTTTTTACGATAGAGATTTCATAGGTATGAATAGTCTAGTACAGAGCAACAGCAAAACAATGATGCAGGGTTATATCTACGCCTTCGTAGCCGTTCTTATTTGGACTGGTTTTATTTTGATCTCACGGGCAGGAGCACTGGCTTCATTGTCTTTACCTGACATGATGATGATTCGATTTGGTACGGCGTTTGTTTTGTTTTGTCCTGCTATTTGGATTCATCGAAAAACCATTTTTCAATGGCGTATGGTGATTTTGGGATCGATTGGCGGTTTAGCATATTCTCTGTCTGTATTTAACGGTTTTCAATATGCACCTGCAACCCACGCTGCATTACTGCTACCTGGCTTGATGCCGATTATGATTGCTGTATTAGCGTATTTTTTGGCTGGAGAAAGGCATACTAGATTTGCTTGGATTGGCATTGGTATTAGTAGTTTAGGGATTCTAGCTTTGCTGTTAGAAACGTTACTGTCTGGTGTGTCTTATTTGGTTGGTGATATCAGTTTTGTTGTATCTTGCTTATTTTGGGGGATTTTTACTGTCTTACTTAGACGATGGAGATTTGCACCATGGCATGCCACGTTAGGAGTGATTACTGTAACAACCTTGGTCTTCACTCCTTATTACCTTACACAGCTTTCTAATGCCTTTCAAGGCGTTGCTTATAGCATGATTGCACTACAAGCTTTCTATCAAGGTGTTATGGCGATTGCAGTACAGTTTGTTTGTTATGGTAAAGCGGTGCATATATTGGGGGCCACTAAAATGGGAGCCTTGATGGCTTTGGTTCCAATGCTAGCAAGTGTGTTTGCAGTGCCTTTATTTGGAGAACCTGTGACAACAGGTTTGGTGATTGCATTAGTGTGTATTTCTGTAGGAACTCTAGTAGGGAGCTTTTTACCGATTAAGGCGCCAATGATAAAAGTGAAATAGCGACAGAGTAAAACCGCAGTAATAATATCATTGTTATGATTACTGCGGCGTTTAAAAACTAGTCTTTCTTTTCTATGGTTATCTCTAGGTTTTTTGTACTGCCTGCAAACCATTTTTGTACATAGAGAGTCCCCATTATTGGCGCTTTACCTTCTTCTGGCACTTCTTGATATCGTACGCTGTTCTTCGTTTCTTTTTCGTATTCAAATGTCACGGTAGTTTTAGACATAGTATTTCCCTTTGTTAAGCGTTATCTGAAAGTATTCTTTGAAATATAAGTGCCTTCAAGCCACTTTCAATCTCAATATCTTGAAACTCTGGTGGATTGTCTAAGCGATATTGGAAAACAAGCTCTGGTGCTTCTTCATTCATGCCATCAATAAGAAACTGAGCAGGAAGTGTTGGGTCATTAACACAAGCCATCACTTGACCATTCGTTGTCAGCAAATCTGGTAAGCGGCGTAATATTTTTTGGTAGTCTTTAGTGAGAGCAAAGCTGCCGCGCTGGAAAGTAGGTGGGTCTATAATGATAAGGTCGTATTCACCGTATTTTTTGATTTTCCCCCAAGATTTAAAAATATCATGAGCAAAGAATTTCACGTTGTTTATGTCGTGCTTATTCAATCGATGATTGTCGCGTCCACGGCTTAATACCGCTTTTGCCATGTCTAAATTCACGACGAAATCTGCACCACCAGTAATAGCAGCGACAGAAAAACCGCAAGTATAAGAGAATAGGTTAAGCACTCGTTTATCTTGACTGTTGTCTTTGACCCAACGGCGTCCATAGCGCATGTCTAGAAAGAGGCCTGAGTTTTGATTCTTACCTAAATCTAATTGGAAAAGAAGACCATCTTCGTCGACGACTTGAGAGGCTTTATAATCTCCCCATAAGCACTCTGTTGGGCTTTTTTCTTGGTGTCTATGTTGTAAAAGTAGAGATGTTGCTTTACTTGAAACCCACTCAGGTTGAGACGTCCAATTGATTAAGTCATGGTTTAATTGTATTAAAAATTCGTCGGATGATTCTTTGAAAAGAGAGACTAATACTTGCCCGTCTAACCAATCAATGGTGATGTGCTCCAATCCTGGAAAGCATTTACCTCGTCCATGAAATAACCGTTGGGCACCCTGAGGTTGCTGTTCTAACTTAAGTAAGAGGCGTTCTGATAGCGTGGATAAGGCTTGTAAGTCCATAGAGTCGGATTCTAATACTAATTTGATTACAGCGTATTCTACTGATAACGAGCAGAGGTGCCAGCAGAAACTATAAGAGGAAAGGGTAAGACACAGTGTATAAGAAGGTCTATTGAACTTAGTTTAAAGCTCAATAGACACTCTAGTAGTACTTATTGAAATCTTAAGCGCGCTTAGCTCGCCAAATATCAATCAGTAGGAAAATTAATAGACTCACCCCCATTACTGGTAAACTGACGCCTAATGCAATAGCAATAATAAAGGTCATAGTTTTTTGCAGTGTTGAGAGTTTTTTCCATGCTTGAGTTAGCGGCTTTGACGTAGACGCTGCAGAAGGGCGACGTATCCACCACATTTTGTAGCCCCAAATAATCATGAAGCATAAAGATAAGCCAAATGCCGCGAGAATAATTTGGTTAACGACACCAAATAAAATACCCATGTGGGTATCAATTCCCCAACGAATTAATTTTGCTACTAAAGGGAAATTTTTAAAATCGGCACGACTGGTTACTGTCATAGTACTTGCATCAACAGCAACGCTATCAACTTGAGTTGGCCACGAGCGGTCAATTTCACGAACGAACCAAGCTTTACCTTCTCCTTTTGATGGTTTGATTTCTAATATATTGGAATCAATACCTGCATCTCGAGCACTTTTTAATACGCCATCAAACAAAAGATCTGTATTAATGCTGTGAGTCGAAACATGGGGTTCTGACTCGACATTCTGATGATGTGCATGCTCGTCTGAAGAAACTATTTCATCGCTCTTCTGTGCTAGGTTTAAAGACACAGAGGGAGTTACCCAGCCAATGCTAGTACGCAAAGTACCAATATTTCCTCCAGCCCATTTGGACCAAGTTAATCCAGTGATAGACACAAAAATAAGACCGATAAATAAACATAACCCGACTTGATAGTGGCGTCTTCGTTTGTTTAGTAACTCTGTTTTTTTAGCGGCTTCTGCAGTGTTTTTCTTGCCACCTTTGTACCATAGAAACAAACCACCTAATGCAGCAATCCATAACCAAGACGCCGCTAGTTCGCTGTAATAGCGACCCACTTCACCTAATAAAAGTTGGCGATGTAAATAATCGATAGCGGTTCTAATCGGTAATACACCGCTGGTTCCATAAACAGGCAAGTTTCCTTTTAATTCAAGGGTAACCGGATCAATGAATAAGGCACGAGCACCAGAAAATCCGGCTGTTGAATCTAAAAACATAACTCGTGTTGTGTCGCCTTGTTCCGGCGCTGGTCGAACTGCAAAGAGTTTAAGATCTTCTTGCAAGTAAGATCGTGCTGACGTGATTTGTGCTGCAAGTGATTGTATTTCACCTGTACTTTGAGTAGTTAATGCATCTTTGTAGATGGCATTTTCTATCTGAGGAGATATCACATAGAGGGTGCCTGTTAACGCCGCAATAAAAATAAATGGTCCAATGAAGAAACCAATATAAAAATGTAATCTTGTTATTAATAAAAGCATAGCGTTCGAAGATGATTCGGATGCTGTCTTATTTATATTTGTTGGCATAGTTTGTTCTCATACTAGAAAAGGGCAATACAAAGCCTTTGAGTTAAAAACTCACTTTCCTAAAGTTGTGAAAGTACACAAACGCGTATTCTTGCTTGGTGATCAAAGCAAAAAAGAAGAGGCGTCATGTTATGTATTGACTGATGAGTTAACTTGTTAGGTGAGGTGGCGCTCTTGGTAAAATAGAGGTGAAAGGTAAATGGTATTTACGCGAAACCGTTGAAAATACCAAGTTTGGGTAATGGATTGGTTTGATTGGAGTGATGTTAAAGGTTTTCACATCAAGCCAGCTTAAGTGAAACAGTAATGCGCAATAACCACAGGCTTCTAATAGATTGGTGGCTGCTCCTTCAGCATGATGACCCTGATGGCCACTGTGTTCATTAATAGAAACATGTTTGTCTGAGATTTGAGCAGACGTTTGCTTGATATTACTTGTTTGAAGGTGATGTCCCATTTTTTCATGGTCGTGTTCTTGCATCACCATTATGCTTGTCGGTGCGATTGACTGTGTTTTTATTGCTTCTGGAAAGGCTTGAGCGATTTGTGAAAAAAGAGGGGCGAAATAAATAATAAGCACAGAAAACAAGCAAAGACATACGGCAAATTGTATCTTTGCTTGTTTCAAACGAAAGGTGGTTTTTCGCATATCCATGCGTCTTAAGACTAACCGCTAGATAAAACTGAATTTATTTGGCGTTTAGGTCAAAGGCATGTTCTTCTGCTGAAGAGACGATGCATTCACCTGCTAAGTTTGGCGAAATTCCAACAGAGAAACCATCACTTTGCATCCCAGGAAGCCACTTTTCAGGCCAGTCTTCGGCATTAATTTCTAATGCGTTGAATCCTTCATGATCTGCTCTGCCCCAGTCCGTAGCCATCGCTTTTGATGGCCAAACAGGCAGTACTTTGTCACTGCCTAAGTCAATGATTAAACAGCCCTCGGCATCCGCTAGAGCCCATATAGATTGACCTTTTTTGATGGCCGCAATCACTTGAGTGTAGCGTTCACTACTTGGTAGGCGGTAGAAAGAGTCATCAAAAATTGTTGTTGCGGTCATGAATTTAGCTCGAATTATAAAAAAGAAGGATCTTAACACATGAAAACAAGAGATTAAAAAAGAATGACCTATTGGGTCATTCTTTTTATCGTTTGAGTTTATGGCGTTAGAATTTAAAGAAAGTGAACGTAATTAATGAAATAAATTATCTAGTTGCTTTAAGTGGATTTCTTTCGCTGTTTTATCCATCCAGCTACAGGAAATACCATTTTTAGCCAGTTGAAAAAGTTCTTCTTTGTTGATGCCTGTTTTTTCTATTAGAGCGGTGTAGTTGTCATTCATGTAGCCACCAAAATAGGCTGGATCATCTGAATTTATAGTAGCGTTTAAGCCAAGCTCTAGCATGCTTCTGATAGGGTGTTGTTTCATATCAGTGACAACACATAGCTTTAAATTAGAAAGAGGGCAGACGGTCAACGTGAGATCACGTTTTTTGATTTCAGCGATCAGAAGTTCGTCTTCTAATGCTCTGTTACCATGATCGATGCGATCCACTTTAATGATGTCAATTGCTTGCCATACGTATTCCGGAGGGCCTTCTTCACCGGCGTGGGCTGTTATTTTTAAGCGTAAGTCACGACAAGCTTTGAATACGTTAGTAAACTTTTTAGGTGGATGACCTAGCTCTGAACTATCAAGACCAATACCATCAATCCATTTTATAAAAGGTTTTGCCTGCTCCAGTGTCTCAAATGCGCTTTCTTCACTTAAATGTCGTAAGAAAGACATGATGAGCTTAGATGTCATTCCCCATTTTTTTCCTGCATCTTGCAATGCATTATAGATACCAGAGATTTGAATCTCAAACGGAACACCTCGAGAGAGGTGCCCTTGAGGGTCAAAGAATATCTCTACGTGAACGACATTTTCGCTGTGTACTTTTTCTAAGTAAGCCATGGTCAAATCGTAAAAATCTACTTCATGTAAAAGTACCGACATACCTTGATAATAGAGATCTAAAAAATCTTGGAGCTGTGTAAATTGATACGCCGCTTTCAGTTCTTCGACGGTTTTGTATTTTAGATCAACCTTGTTACGTTGAGCGATAGCAAACATTTGATCGGCTTCGAAAGTACCTTCAATGTGTAGGTGAAGTTCAGTCTTTGGCATTTTCTGTGCTAAGGCAACCAATGCTTTTGTTGTGTTCATAAAATGGCCATATCGTGTGTGTGTGTTAATAACGTTTAGTGGTCTTCGAATAATTTTTTATATTAATTTTCAGTCGCTTGATTGGAAATATACAATAAAAACGAATATGAAAAAGAAGATTCTTAGGAATAGCTGAATTTACTATAAATGCGGGATATAAAGTATTGTGTACAGCCAGTAATTAATACCGACTATACACAACAAGCATCTCAGAGAGAGGTTTTTAAAATTCGACTAGTGAGGAACTTCGTCTGTAATACCTTCAACGTACCAGTTTACTTGAGCAAGCTCTACATCCGTCATTGAATGGCCTGCTTTAACAACTAGGTTACCTTTATTGTCTTTGATTGGACCAGTGAATGGTTTAAGTTCGCCTGATTTAATCGCAGCAAAAGTAGAGCTGATTTTTGCTTTAACCGCTTCTGGAAGATTTGGATTGATAGATTCAATTGTTAAAATTTCATCAGCAAATCCACCCCAGTAATCTTTTGGTTCCCACGTCTTATCCATTACGTTTTTCGCAATGTTGATGTAATAAGGTGTCCAGTTATCACGAACAGAAAACATGTGTGCTTCAGGTGCGAATTGGCTCATGTCAGATGCTTGACCAATTGCACGTAAACCACGTTTTTCAGCAGCAATAAGTGGTGCTGGGCTGTCAGTATGTTGAATTAGAACATCAACGCCTTGATCCATTAGAGCATTAGCTGCATCTGTTTCTTTACCTGGATCATACCAAGAGTTTACCCAAACAATTTTCATTTTTACGTTAGGGTTAACGCTTTTAGCGGCCATGAAAGTTGAGTTGATGTCACGGATTACTTCAGGAATTGGGAAAGAGCCGATGTAACCGATCGTGTCAGTTTTCGTCATCATCCCCGCTGCTGTACCAGAAACATAACGACCTTCATAAGTACGTAGTACATATGTACCTACGTTTTTAGAAAGCTTGTAACCTGTTGCGTGTTCAAACGTCACGTTAGGGAAGCGTTTTGCCACTTTAATCGTTGGGTTCATGAAACCAAAAGAGGTTGTGAAGATTAGATCGTTACCTGCTTTAGCTAATTGAGTGATTACACGTTCTGCATCCGCGCCTTCAGGAACGTTCTCTACAAATGTTGTTTCTACTTTGTCACCAAAATATTCCTCTAGCCCTTTACGGCCTAAGTCGTGCTCGTAACTCCAGCCTAAATCGCCAACAGGGCCAACATAGACAAATCCAACTTTTAATGGATCTTCAGCCAGAGCAGCGTTTGCTCCTGCTAAAAGTCCTAGACCAACTAGTAAACTTTTAAATTTCATTTTTAGCTCCTATTTGTGCCCGTAGGCGTTTTTCTTCAATCGTGAAGTCGTTATTAAAATTGAGAGTTATGCCATGTTTCTTGGGTCAAAAGGTTTGCCCAGAGATCGTGGCGCTAGTAATTTTTCTTTAAAGTGGTCCGCGCCTATGATTACCATCACAACGACGGTTGCAACATATGGCAGCATGGCAAGTAAATTTGGAGAAATTGACCACCCTAATCCTTGTAAAACCAAATGCATGATACTAGCTAAGCCAAAAAGGTAAGCACCTAACATAATGCGGCCAACGCGCCATGATGCAAATACAACAAGAGCCAGTGCGATCCAGCCGCGACCTGCTGTCATACCTTCAACCCACATAGGTGTGTAAACTAAAGACATATAAGCGCCAGCGGTTCCTGCCATTGCACCACCGAACATAACCGCTAAATAACGAACTCTTAGTACCTTAATACCAATGGCGTTAGCAGCATGTGGGTTTTCGCCTACTGCTTTTAATGTCAAACCGATACGAGTCTTATTGACAACATAAACTAATAGGGCGGTCATGAAGAAAGAAAAGTACACCAAAATATCATGGCTAAACAGAATTTGACCAACATAAGGAATATCAGAAAGAAGTGGGATCGCGATTGGTTGGAAGCCTTGAATGGTTTGGCCAACGAAATCAGCACCAATAAAAGCACTTAAACCAGTGCCGAAAATAGTTAAGGCAAGGCCCGTAGCAACTTGATTGGCGCCGATGTGAAGAACCAATACGGCAAAAATCAAGCTCATAATTGACCCCATCACCATAGCGGCGATAATACCAAACCCCATATTGCCTGAGCCATATGCAGCAAGGAAACCAACAACCGCTCCCATTAGCATCATACCTTCTTGGCCAAGGTTCAATACGCCAGATTTTTCACAGATAACTTCTCCCAAAGCGATAAAGAGTAAAGGGGTACCAGTTTTAATGGCGGCAAACAATATTTGTACTATTAGATCTGCGTCCAAAATAAGCTCCTAGTTTGTCGCTTGGTTGGTGAATGTGAGGCGATTATTAATAAAAAAGTCACATGCTAATAAGAAGAACAATAAAACACCTTGAAACATACTGATAACAGCAACCGGAATACCCATTTCAATTTGAGCTAAGTCACCGCCCATATAAAGTACTGCCATGAACATGGCCGCGATAATGGCACCAATAGGATGTAATCTTCCCAAATAAGCAACAATGATGGCGGAATAACCATAACCAGGAGAAATATTTGGGGTTAATTGACCGATTGGTCCTGTCGTTTCACTTACACCCGCTAAGCCAGCTAATGCACCTGCAAACAACATGACAAACCAACTTAGTTTTTTACTGCTAAACCCTGCATATCTTGCAGCAGGTTCATCTGCACCGAAAACACGAATTTGGAAACCAAGATGTGTTTTGCTCAAAATAAACCAACCAATGATACCTGAGATAATCGCGAAAAGAATACCAAGGTGAATTCGGCTACCTTCAAATAATGTAGGTAATAGTGTTATATCTGAAAACAGCGCGGACTCTGGGAAGCCATAACCATCAGGGTCTCTTAATGGACCATGGACAGACCAGATAAGAAGGTATAGAGCGATATAATTAAACATAATCGTGGTTAAGATTAGATTTGAGTTGTAGCGTAACTTTAAGAAAGTTGGAACCGCGGCCCAAGCCATACCGGAAATGATGCCTGCTAATAAAGTGATTGGAAGTGCGAATACAGATTCTGAATCAATAAAGTAAAGCGCCATAGCCGAACCGCCCAATGCGCCGGCTAAAAGCTGTCCTTCTGCACCTATGTTCCACATGTTAGCGCGATAGCATAATGATAAGCCCACTGCACAAAGTAGTAGAGGTCCCATTTTTACAAACATTTCGCCAATGTTGTAGCTGTCAGCTAATGGTGCAATAAGCAACACATGCAAAGCTTGAACTGGTGACTTTCCAATAGCAGAAAATAAAATAGCACCAAAGATGAGGGTCAGTACGATAGCAAGCAGCGGTGAGGCTACTTTCATTAAAGAACTTGGCTCTGTACGAGCTTGAATGCGGATCATGCCTGAGCCTCTTGAACTGCTGTGTTGATAAAGGTACCAGCCATCCATTGGCCTATTTGATCTATATTGGTTTCTTCTGTTTTTACTAATGGTGATAAATACCCATCACAAACAGCTGCCATTCGATCGGCTAATAGAAAAAGTTCATCAATGTCTTCTGAAATAAGCAAAATTGCAGCGCCTTCATCACGAAGTTCGAGTAGTGCTTGATGAATAGCAAGTGCGGCACCCACATCAACTCCCCATGTTGGGTGAGCACAAATTAATACTTTTGGGTGCTGACCAATTTCTCGACCCATGATGAATTTTTGTAAATTACCACCACTTAAACTTTGAGCTTCTGAAAATTCACCATGGCATTTAACTTTGTACTTACCGATAAGTTCCGTGGTGTATTCCTTGATGCTTTGCCATTGCACTAAACCGTTTTTAACAAAACCCGTGCTGTGAGTCAGTAGCGTATTTTCTGTCAGACTCATATCGGGTACTGCGCCACGACCAAGTCTTTCTTCTGGTACGTAAGCCATGCCTAGCTGCCGCCTTTCTCCAGCGTGTAAATGTCCAATCTTAAGCTTGCCTAGCGTTAGGGCGTTTTTGACATTACGTTCGTCTTCACCGCTTATTATAGCCATCAATTCGTCTTGGCCGTTACCTGCAACACCTGCAATGCCTAATATTTCGCCAGCTTTTAAGTCGAAGTTGATATTTTTTAGTGCTGTACCAAAGGGTTGTTTAGAAGGTAAAGATAGGTCGCTCACATTAAAAACTTCAACGGTTCCTTCTTTTTTCGAATAACCAGCGTCTTGATCTGCCAAGTCACCGACCATCATTTTTGCGATAGTGGCAGGTGTTTCTTCACTTGGTACACATGTATCAACCACTTTGCCGCCACGAAGAATGGTTGCTTTGTGACAAACTTCGGTAACTTCATGGAGTTTGTGGCTGATAAATAAAATGCTACAGCCTTCTTTTGATAGGGTGCGTAAGACGTTAAACAGTCCAGCGACTTCTTGTGGTGTTAAAACGGAAGTCGGTTCGTCTAAAATAAGCAGTTTCACGGACTGAACAAGGCAACGCATGATTTCAACACGTTGTCTTTCGCCAATTGAAAGGGAGTGCACATATCGACTTGGATCAACATTTAAACCGTATTCTTCAGACAGTTGAATAATTCTTTGGGCTAGATCCCCAATATTATTCAGTTGGCTTTTACTTAGACATAGTTCAATGTTTTGGCTGACAGTTAATGTTTCAAACAATGAAAAATGCTGAAACACCATGCCGATTCCTAAATCACGAGCAATAGAGGGTGATTTAATATTAACTTCTCTGCCATTCCATATGATGTCTCCTTTATCGGGAGAGACTACGCCGTAAATAGTTTTGACTAGTGTACTTTTTCCTGCTCCATTCTCACCTAATAGAGCATGAATTTCGCCAGGCATTAAAGTGATGCTAATACGATCATTAGCCAAGCAACCAGGGTATTGTTTAGTGATATTCGCCAATTCAAGGCGAGATACTAAATTGTGTGTTTTCAATGTTCCGACACCTTATTTCTAGGGTTTAGTTGGACGAAAGAATATTATTTTTCTATATGGTTTATTTATATTGCTAATAAAAGCAAATATCTTATGTTTTTTTGCACCAAAATAAACGTGCCGCGCACTAATTTGGTTCGTGATGCCTGTGATATTTAACTTGACCAATCAGTTAAAGTTTTAAACCCTACTATTGGAGTGTACTTATCAATATTCATGCCAATGATTATTGGGTTTTTTTAGGTGGCGTAGAGTACGAAATTTTAACTTTTTTGTCTTCAACTGATTTCTTCAATTCGTATTTTGATATTGAGGCTATCGTTATCTGAATTAATAGAAAAGATATGACGTATTCTGTAGAATGCGTCATTGAAATTCAATTGCATCGAGATTCGCGTCATTTGTGGTGTGGTTACTTAAGTCCGACCTTGATTAGGAATACCGTGTTTTCTTTAACAAAAAAAACTATAGACAAGCTACTTAACTCTGGTTTTGCAGATGAGTTCGATAACGATCTCAATCAGAAGCATGTGGTGGTTTTTTCATATTTAGTATTCGCCATAAGCTGTTTTTCTATGTTGGTATTTTTCTTCCTTCGCCAAATGCCGTTTATGGGCATTTTCTCTTTAGGTTGTTTAATATCTGCACTTATAGGTTTTCGTTCTAATTGCTTGGGTGATTTTGGCCGTGCTCAATTATTAATTCCTATTGCTAAAATTATTCAAATAACCATTCTTAGTTTATTTTATTTTGGAGCCAGTAGTAGCTTTCATTGGGTTTTTGTTAATGTGATTCTTTACGCTGTCGTTGTTTTTAGAGTTGATCAAGCGTTTTCAAAATATCTAATTGTTGTTAGTTCTACTGTTTTATTTTTTGTCTGTGAATTTCTGACGTTAAAAGACTTATATTTAACTGCAGAAGATCAAGGCTTTGTAGAGATTATTACTTTTTTTTCTGTTTCTTTTTACTTTTCAGTAGTTGTTAACTTAGTGATGAGTCGGTTGAAATCTGTTAATAGGCATTTACGAACCTTGGCCGAAAAAGATGAATTAACAGGTTTATCGAATAGGCGGAAAGTGCTGGCTGATGCGGTTAATATTTTTGCAGATTCTGTTATTAATAGAGAGTCCTGCGTTTTTGCTATTGTAGATTTAGATCACTTTAAAAAAATTAATGATACCTATGGTCATGAAGCAGGTGATTTAGTTTTAGCTCAGGTTGCTAATATGATGTGTTCTGTTATACGTCCTCAAGATGAAATAGGTCGTTATGGTGGGGAGGAGTTTATTGTGATTATGCGAGATACTAACTTGAAGCAAGCTGAAGGTGTTGTAGAGCGTATTCGTCAGTCTGTTGAAGATATGTTAATAGAGACAGAGCAAGGGATTATTATTCCTGTCACCATCAGTGCAGGCTTAGCTTCAATTACTTCTAGTGTTTCTCGTTACGAAGAAATATTGGCGCAAGCGGATAAAGGTTTGTATATCGCCAAACGTAATGGACGGAACCGTGTCTTTGTACAATCTGATTATTAAAAATTGAATATATTTGATTCACCGTATTGACATATGAGTTGTCCACTTTCTCTGTGGATAAGCTTGTTAGCTACTCTATTTTCCCTTTATTTTTCGTGATGAGGTGTCTTTGATCGAAGTATTATTTTGTTGTGATGACTGTTAGGTGCTTAATAAGCCTGGGGTATTAGTTTTCCTGCATCTGGTAAGTGTTTTTCGCGAGAGTTATCTGAATTTGTTGGGGTGCAATTTGATGAGTCCTTATTTAAAGTGGCCCTCTAAAAAAGTAATTAATATAACTCAGTAAAGATTAGCTCTTACTGAGAGGGAATGTGAATGAAAAATGTTTTAGTTTATTGCCGTCAGGGTTTTGAAAAAGATTGCGCGGCAGAACTGTCGGAAGTTGCTAGTAGCAAGGGCTTTTATGGTTATGCGAAGGTGGTTCCTGATGCGGGTTATATTGTGTATAACTTTGATCAAGCAGATGCGGGCGAAAACTTAATCAAGCAATTACAGTTTAATCGTCTTATTTTTGCTCGCCAGATTATTGCTATTAATGATGTAATTGAGTTAGAGCAGGGTGGGCGAGTTGAGTTACTGCTTGAAGCTGCTCGCGAGTTGCCTTTGGCTGAAGAAATATGGATTGAAACTGCTGATACTAATGAAGCGAAAGCTCTGTCTGGTCTAATCAAAAAACTGGAAAAACCTTTGCGAGAGGGTTGGAAGCGATCTGGTGTATTACGTAATAAAGCCGTCGGTGTTAGGCATCATGTCTTTATGTTGAGTGGTGAAGCGGCTTATTTAGGTGTGTCTTATGAGGTTTGTCGCAGTGAGTTCCCTATGGGAATTAGGCGTTTACGTTTTCCTGCTGCGGGACCTAGTCGTTCTACACTTAAGCTTGAAGAAGCGTTTCTACAATTTGTTCCTGAGCGTATCCGCGAAGAAAATTTAATTGAAGGTATGACTGCTGTTGATCTAGGTGCTGCGCCGGGTGGTTGGACATATCAGTTTGTCAAAAAAGGCATTCATGTTATTGCTATTGATAATGGACCAATGCAAAAGGAACTAATGTCTAGCGGGCTAGTGGAGCATGAAAAAGCTGATGGCTTTAAATATGAGCCTCCTTACACGGTTGATTGGCTTGTTTGTGATATGGTTGAAAGGCCTATAAAGGTGGCTGAGCTGATGGCTAAGTGGCTGGCTAATTGTTGGGCAAGAAGGGCTATTTTTAATTTAAAGTTGCCGATGAAGAAACGCTATCAAGAAGTATCTTTGTGCTTAGAGGCTATTGATGCTGCGCTGAGAAAAGCTGGGATAAGTTATCACTATCAAGTAAAGCATCTTTATCATGATCGTGAAGAGGTTACTGTCTGTATCATTGTCAAATAGAGATTAGATTTAACTAAAAGTCTGTAGCAAAAAAGCCCTATAAATAAGAAATGTATTTATCGGGCTTTTTTTATTGTCTTGTTTTTATGCTGTGTTTAATTAGATCGATTCTTTTGGATTGAAAAAACTGTATCCCATTGCGTCTTCCATTAATTGATCTCTTTCGTAAATATCATTGCGAAACTCCAGCATGCCATTAGCGTTTGGAACAACGGTGAAATACACTAAATAAACAGGTATGTAGGTAGGTAGAGTAATAACACTGTTGCTTTTACTTTTTAGTGCCTTTGTCATTTCGTTAAAGCGTTTACTGCCTTTGGTTATTTCTCTCGCAAATTCAGTTGGGTTCTCTAGGCGGACACAACCAGAACTGAATGCTCTGTCTGTTTTACGAAATAAATGTTTTGCAGGAGTGTCATGTAGATAAATTTCATTCTTGTTCGGAAACATGAATTTATATTGCCCTAAAGCATTATCTTCATCTGGTTGCTGTTCAAAGCGATAGCTTAATTTGCTCTCTGTGATTTTTTTCCAATTTATTTTTGTTGAATCAAGTTCTTTCGCGCCAATGCTCCAGCTTGAATAGAGTTTGTAACCGTGTTTCACCAAGTAATTTGGATCAGCTTGCAATTTAGGTAATAGGTTTTCTCTTGCAATCCTGTGAGGGACTCTCCATGTTGGATTAGTGACCATGTAAGTCATTAACCCCTTGAATACAGGGGTTTTCCTTTCAGGCTTGCCGATAACCACCTTCATTGATGTAAGTTCGCCATTTAAATGCATATCGACTGTATAGTTTGTTAAATCTACCCAAACACGGTTAGCTTCCAAATCACTTGGCAGCCAGCGCCATCTTTCTAGGTTATAAGTGATTTGCTTTGCTCTAACTTCTAGTGGGACATTAAGTGTTTGGATTGTCTTAGGGCCGGCTGAGCCGTCTACAGAAATGTGATGGCGACGTTGAAAGCGTATTAATGCTTCTTTCAAGCGTATGTCGAAATGTTCCTCATTTACTTTGCGAGTGGAGAGTCGAATATCGCCAAGTTGTACTAAGCGGGCTCTTAGTTGTGCAACCCGTGGCCCTTCGTCCCCTATGGATAGGATTGATCCGGTGCTAACGAAGATGTCTTTTTCTTTCGATGTTAGATCTTGATAATAAACCAGCCATTTTTGTAGTATCTGGTATTGTGGGTTTCTCGGAGTGAGCATTGGGAGTGAGTCGACCATACCTGTTGCAGAGCTAAGGTAAAGTAGGTTTCTCCAGTTATCGTTCGGTGCATCAAGCTGCCAATTGGGGTCTATGAGTAGTGGTTCATAACGACCATTACTTAAGTCATGTGCGTAGCTAGTTAGTGCTATTGTGGCAATTACGTCCATTTCGGCGAGTTGTTGAGGTGATGGTTTTTTCAGCGCTAAATATTCTTTAATTATATTTGTGTGATAGTGAATAGGGTTGAGTCCATGGGTGTAGGATTGCTCAAGTATGTCGACTAGTTTGTAAATCGATTTGTTAATTTTTTGGTTTTCAATCCATATCGGCTCATAACCACGAGCCTTGTATGCTTCAAGAACGCTATTGTTGGGGATTGCTTGGCCCGCAACGGGAGTGAAAGCGTTCAGTGTTAATGATACTTGCTCTTTTACGGTGTACTCTATTTGAGATTCGCTAGGTGGCTCTATAAGGTGCTGTTTACTTGAGGAGGAGCAAGCACTAAGTAATGCACTGATGCATATTAATAAAAAAAATTTATTCACCGATATCATGAATGTGTTCCTGTGTGTGAGCTTGCGTTTAGTGGGCGAGTAAAGTCTTCTAGATGGTTTAATATGGTAATAGCTTCTTCTTTACTGTTATTGCAAATGTACTTTTCAGCCATGAAATCTTTACATACTTTTGGCCGTGATGGGTCTTTAAATATGGCGCAACTAAAATCGCTTAAAAGCTGTATGCAATGCTCTCCTGCCAATTTTCCATTAGGCATTCCTGGTATTGGAGATGTAATAGAGGGTGCTATGCAGCAGGCACCACAATTAGATCGGCATTGCATGATTTTTTGCCTTATATTAAACGAATGATTATAAATAAAATAAAATATGATTACATCGGTCATTTACAAAATAACACTGGCTGTGATGGTTTAGAGCGTTGAAATTTTAGGGCGTTGTGGGCCATTAAAGTATATAATTACAAGCTAATGAATCATTTTTTTTTTTGATATAAGGTTTTGTTAATGGTTACTAGGTTAAAAATACTAGTGGTGGAGGACAGTCCTGTTGTTCTTAAAGTGTTAAACCACCTGTTGTTACAAAATCCTACTTTTATTCCTGTGCTATGTGATTGTTATAAAGAAGCGGAAAGCAAATTAAACAATCTTGAAGAAGTGTTTTTTGCAGCGATTGTGGATTTAAATTTACCTGACGCAGAAAACGGTGAAATCGTTGATCTTGTCTTATCTCATAAAATTCCTTGTGTGGTATTGACTGGAAACATCAATGATTCTTTAAGACTTAGTCTTTTGAATAAAGGGGTTCTTGATTACATTATCAAAGACAGTCGATACTCCTTTAATCATGTCATCAAGGTTATTGAACGCTTAAATAAGAATCAAGGCATAAAGGTTCTGGTTGCTGAGGACTCTTCGACTAGCCGGCTTTTTATTAAAATTTTATTAGAACAATATCGTTTTAAAGTCATTGAGGCTGAAAACGGACAGGAGGCTCTGGCTAAACTAGAGGCCGATTCTGATATTAGTATGCTGATTACCGATCATAATATGCCTCTGGTAAATGGTTATGATTTGGTTCGTATGTTGAGGCACAACTCACGGTTTCAAGATTTAGTTATTATTGGGTTGTCCGCTGAAGGAGACAATGCATTATCGGCTAAGTTTATTAAGGCAGGTGCGAATGATTTTCTTAAAAAGCCATTTTACCATGAAGAGTTCCATTGTCGGGTTATTCACAATCTTGAAGCGCAAGAGATGCTTGAAACAATAAGAGATTTGGCAAATATTGATCCACTGACTAAGCTGAAAAATAGACGTTATTTATTTGATGAAGGTGAGCGATTTTTTCGGAAAAACTCGCCTAATGTTTCACTTGCTATGCTTGATTTAGACAACTTTAAGCGAGTAAATGATACTTATGGTCATGTTGTTGGTGATCAGTTGTTAGAGGCTGTTGGCTCTGAAATAAAAGCATCATTTCCTGATGTTTTGGCTTTTCGCTTTGGTGGTGAGGAGTTCTGTATTATTGCCAGTGTAGGTGAGCAGGAGTTGCAGGGGTTACTGAACTCCTTCTCTCTAAAAATGCGATCGAAAGAGTTAACAGAGGCTAAAGTTCTTATAACTTGCAGCGTAGGGGTTTGTTGTCGCCCTGTAACTTCTCTTGAGGAGTCTATTAGGATTGCAGATGCTAATCTTTACGAGGCTAAGCGCCTAGGGCGAGATCAGATTGTTTCTGATGCTTGATTTTTAGTTATAAAAAATGCCGCTTTGTGTTTAATAAACTAAGCGGCATTTTTGTTTCTTTGATGAGTGTTTTTAGCCTTTTAGCATTTTAGCAAGAATCGGGTTGACGATTCCTGGGTTTGCTTTACCTTGAGAGGCTTTCATTACCTGGCCAACGAAGAAGCCAATCATTTTCTTTTGTTTATCTTCGTCAGAGCTGCGATATTGTTGAACTTGATTGGCATTTGCGTCCAAAATAGTTTGAATCATGCTTTCAATTGCATCAGTATCGGTAACCTGTTTTAGGCCTTTTGCTTCAATTATTTTATCCGCAGAGCCTTCGCCTTCCCACATTGCTTGAAGTACGTCTTTTGCTGTTTTTCCATTTATGGTGTTGTCTTTAATTCTGGCTACTAACTCACCAAAACTATTGGCCTTAACAGGGGTGTTTTGTATGTCTAATTGTTCTTGGTTGAGGAGTTTACTTAGCTCACCCATCACCCAGTTTGCCGTTAGTTTTGCATCTTTAGCGATGGTGTTAGCGGCTTCAAAATAGTCTGCCATTGCCCGTGATGATGAAAGGACATGGGCGTCGTATTCACTTAGCCTATGTTCGCTTTGGAATCGCTCAGCTTTCTGGCTAGGGAGCTCAGGTAGGCTTGCTTTTATTTCGTCTACATAATCTTGTGTCAGGACAATTGGTAATAAGTCGGGGCAAGGAAAGTAACGATAGTCGTTTGCGTCTTCTTTGGAGCGCATGCTTCGAGTTTCATTCTTTTCTGGATCATATAATCGAGTTTCTTGAATGATTCTTCCGCCGTCTTCCAATATATCTGCTTGGCGCTCAATCTCTGTATAAATAGCTTTTTCAATAAAGCGAAATGAATTTACATTTTTTATCTCTGTGCGTGTGCCATATTCGGTTTGCCCTTTAGGTCGTAATGAAATATTTACGTCACAACGCATTGAGCCTTCGGCCATGTTGCCATCACAGATGCCTAGATAAGTCACAATAGAGTGAATCATTTTGACATAGGCAACAGCTTCTTTCGCTGAGCGTATGTCTGGTTCTGAAACAATCTCAAGTAATGGTGTGCTGGAACGGTTTAAGTCTATTCCTGTCATACCTTGAAAATCTTCGTGTAAAGATTTTCCAGCATCTTCTTCAAGATGCGCACGAGTAATGCCAATGCGTGATGTTGTGCCATCTTCCAATGTCACATCAAGGTGACCGATACCAACAATTGGGTGGTCCATTTGGCTGGTTTGATAGCCTTTTGGTAGGTCTGGATAGAAATAGTTTTTACGTGCAAAAACTGACGTCATTCCTATCTCTGCATCAATGGCGTGGCCAAACATAACTGCCATACGAAGTGCTTCTTTGTTTAAAACAGGTAGAGCACCTGGCATCCCCAAATCTACCAAAGTTGTTTGAGTGTTTGGTTCGGCGCCAAAGCCAACAGCGGCACCTGAAAATAATTTTGATTTTGTAGAGAGCTGAGTATGAATCTCAAGGCCTATAACAACTTCCCAGTTCATGCTTTTGCTCCTTTTGTCATTGCTGGTGATTGTAAATGCCAATCAGTATGTTGTTGATACTGGTGTGCTACGTTTAATAGTTTAGCTTCGGCAAAATAATTACCCATGACTTGAAGGCCGACAGGCATGCCATCTACAAAGCCAGCAGGGACCGACATAGCGGGTATGCCAGCAAGATTGACAGATAGTGTGTATATGTCTTCTAGGTACATGGCAACAGGGTCGCTGGTTTTACTACCAAGGCTAAACGCCGTGGTTGGTGCTACAGGGCCCATGATGACATCGACTTCACTGAGGGCTTTGACGAAATCTTCTTTAATTAAGCGGCGTATTTTCTGAGCTTTTAAATAATAAGCATCATAATAGCCTTCTGATAAGGCGTAAGTGCCGACCATAATGCGTTTTTGTACCTCTGTGCCAAAGCCTTCTGCTCGTGAGCGAGTATACATGTCTAGTAAGTCTTTCGGGTCGTCGCAACGATGACCAAATCGTACGCCATCAAATCGAGATAGGTTAGACGATGCTTCAGACGGAGCGATCACGTAATAAGATGGAATGCTCAGTTGCAGGTTTGGCAATGAAATTTCTTTTACGGTTGCACCCAGTTTTTCGAATTCTTTAACGGCAGCCATAATAACGTCGGCAACGTCAGCGTCTAGACCGTCACCAAAATACTCTTTAGGTAGACCGATTTTTAGACCTGTTAGAGGGGTGTTAATGTTGGTTAAATAATCGTCAGTAGGTGTTTCGGAAGATGTTGAGTCTTTTTCGTCAAAACCACTCATAGCTTGCATTAAATGCGCGCAGTCTTCGGCACTTTTTGCCATTGGACCCGCTTGATCTAGGCTAGATGCATAAGCAATCATACCAAAGCGAGAAACGCGACCATAAGTCGGCTTTAGACCTGTAATGCCGCAAAAAGATGCTGGTTGGCGAATAGATCCCCCTGTGTCTGTTCCTGTTGCTGCAACAGCAAGGCCAGCAGCGATAGCAGCAGCAGATCCGCCAGATGATCCACCTGGGACTGTGTTTAGGTTCCAGGGGTTTTTTACGGCTCCGTAAAAGCTATTTTCATTCGAAGAGCCCATGGCGAACTCATCCATGTTGGTTTTTCCTAGCATAACCGCGCCAGATTGCTGAATACGACTAGTAACAGTTGATTCGTAAGGTGGAATGAAACTGCTTAGCATTTTTGAACCGCAGGTTGTTAGTGTTCCTTGGGTGCAAAATAAATCTTTGTGAGCAACTGGTATGCCGGTTAAGTTAGTACCTTTTCCGCTTTGTATTAGGATGTCTGCTGCTGCAGCTTGCTCTAATGCGTGTTGCTCACTGACGGTAATATAGCTATTTAGCTGTGGATCAATCTCTGCAATACGGTTTAAAAAAAGATGTGTTAACTCAACGCTTGAAATATCTTTATTACGTAATTTTTGCGCTAATGTCGAGATGCTTTGTTCGAACATGCTTGGCTCTCTTAATCTATAACTTTTGGTACTAGGAAAAGACCCGCTTCTGTTTGAGGGGCGTTGGCGAGGAAAGCGTCACGGCGATTTTCTTCTGTGACTATGTCGTCTCTTAGTCTTTGTGTCATTTCAAGTGGGTTTGAAAGTGGTTCAACACCATCGGTATTAACAGATTGCATCTGCTCGACGAGCGCTAGAACACTAGATAGTGAATGTTGGTATTGATCGGCACCTTCTTCTGTTAGAGCAAGGCGTGCCAAGTGTGCAATTTTTTGCACGTCTTGTTTGTCTATGGACATGTTCCACCTGATTTTGATTGTCGTAAAAAATAGTAAATATT
Source organism: Marinomonas colpomeniae (assembly GCF_014803385.1). Taxonomy (GTDB): domain Bacteria; phylum Pseudomonadota; class Gammaproteobacteria; order Pseudomonadales; family Marinomonadaceae; genus Marinomonas; species Marinomonas colpomeniae. The sequence goes on from NZ_JACYFC010000003.1 coordinate 479,792, forward strand.
GTATCTCTTAGTTGAACCGCTATAAAGCTAACGACGTGAAAAATCTAGTTTATTTGTGTTTTTTTGCAAGAAAACCTATGAGTAGTAAAGTTCATAGTAGTTTTTTTCAAATTTACGCGGAATCAACTTGCCCATTGGGCTGGCGATTGTTACATTTTGAAGCTATTCGTATCGTATTTATCAGGATGTAAGAATTCATGTTTAAGAAAATCAGGGGAATGTTTTCAAGTGATTTGTCTATTGACTTAGGAACGGCAAATACCCTCATTTACGTTCGAGATCGCGGGATTGTGCTTGATGAGCCTTCTGTTGTGGCGATACGTCACAATGGGAATCAAAAAACAGTGGCGTCGGTTGGTGTAGATGCAAAGCGTATGCTTGGTCGTACACCGGGTAATATTACTGCTATTCGACCTATGAAAGACGGTGTTATTGCTGATTTTCATGTTACAGAAAAAATGCTTCAGTATTTTATTTCAAAAGTACATGAGAATAGTTGGTTAAAACCAAGCCCACGAGTACTTGTATGTGTACCTTGTAAGTCTACTCAAGTTGAGCGACGTGCAATCAAAGAGTCTGCGTTAGGTGCTGGCGCTCGTGAAGTTTATATTATTGAAGAGCCTATGGCTGCTGCGATTGGGGCAGGACTTCCTGTTGCTGAAGCGTCAGGTTCAATGGTTATTGATATCGGTGGTGGTACTACTGAAATCGCGATTATTTCTTTGAATGGTATTGTGACATCTGAGTCTATTCGTGTCGGCGGTGACCGTTTTGATGAAGCTATTACGACTTATGTTCGTCGTCAATATGGTAGTTTGATTGGTGATGCAACAGCTGAGCGTATTAAAACAGAAATAGGCATGGCTTATCACACTGGTGAAGAGCTACAAATCGATGTTCGTGGTCGTAATCTAGCTGAAGGTATTCCACGCTCTTTCGTTTTGAGTAGTACTGAAATTCTAGATGCATTACAAGAGCCGTTAGCACAAATTGTCCAAGCTATTAAAGGGGTTCTTGAGCAATCACCTCCTGAATTGGCAGCCGATATCGGTGAAACTGGCTTGGTATTAACGGGCGGCGGTGCATTGTTACGTGAAATTGATCGTTTAATCAGTGAAGAAACAGGCTTACCTGTCATTATTGCCGATGATCCTTTGACATGTGTAGCTCGTGGTGGCGGTATGGCTCTAGAATTAATGGATAAGCATGCATCTGAGCTCTTTACAGCAGATAACGAGTAAAGCTTAGGAGTCTCCCATAAATAAGTCGCTTCACTTTGGCGGAAAAGTATCTAGCGTTCGCTTTTGTGTGCTAGTAACTTTATCTGTGGCTATGATTTTTGCAGATGTTCGTTATTCTGTATTTTCTCAAGTAAGACCTTATTTAACCTTGTTGGTGGCACCTATACAGGTTGTGGTTAATACGCCTCAAAAGGTTTTTTATTGGGCAGATGAGCATCTTGCTAGTAGGGAAGGGTTGGTAGCTGAAAACCAATCCCTTCAGGCGGAAATCTTATTGTTACGTAGTCGTCAGCAACGATTAGATTCATTACAAGCAGAAAATGTACGTCTAAGAGAATTACTTGATGCTTCTCAACGCGTAGATGAAAAAATTGTCATGGCCGAAGTTATTGGTTTTGATCAAAATGCTTATAGCCATAAGTTATTAATTGATAAAGGGTTTTCTTCAGGTGCTTATGTTGGTCAGCCCGCTTTAGATGCTACCGGTGTTTTAGGCCAGGTGGTTGAAACTGCCGCATATAGTAGCCGTGTATTACTTATTGCTGATGCCAGTCATTTTATTCCTGTACAACTTTCTAGAACAGGCTTTAGAGGGATTCTCCGAGGGACTGGAAGTTTAAAGCTAATGGAATTGATGAGTGTTCCGCGATCAGTTGATATTAAGAAGGGAGATATACTCACTACGTCGGGCCTAGATAACCGATTTCCTAGTGGTTATCCTGTTGGAGTGGTGAGAAGCGTTAAGTATACCCAAGGTAAGGCCTACGCTGATATTGATGTGGTTCCTTTAGCCCAACTAGGCCGAAGTAGACATGTTATGTTAATTGATAAGCCACAAGCAGGGAAAAAATGAAGTCAGTTGTTGTATTTGTTATTACCCTGTTAACGGCTTTGATGCTTGAGGCTGTTCCTTTTCCTGAGGAACTTCTGTGGTTTCGACCTGAATGGGCTTTGCTCGTCATTCTCTACTGGGTAATCGCTTTACCATTTAGAGTTGGTGTCGGTTTTGCCTGGTTTTTGGGTTTGATGGTGGATTTATTGCAGGGTGGAATTATTGGTCAGCACTCTCTAACCTATGTAATCATCGCTTATACTTGTGCTGTTTTTTATAAACGTTTGAGAATGTACCATAGTTGGCAGCAAGGCTTTTTTGTATGTGTCCTTGTGAGCGTCAATCAACTTGTCGATTTTTGGGTTGATCACTATATAGGTAATGCAGAGCCCACTCTGATGATCTTTATGCCAGCGATTATCACTGGTTTATTATGGCCTTGGTCTTTTATTGTTCTACGTAGTGTGCGTCGTATGTACGCTATCCATTAGGCTATTTTTTAGGGAACGTTTATGCTTGTTTTGGCTTCAGCTTCGCCGAGAAGAAAAGAGCTGCTCAATCTTTTGGTGAAAAATTTTGATGTTCTGCCTGCTGATATTGATGAAACACCGCATACACAAGAAATTGCTGAAAATTATGTTGTTCGAATGGCGGTAGAAAAAGCCATAGCAGCAAAAATTAAATATAAACAACAATCAGATATTGATATTACAGCTGTTTTTATTGCGTCTGATACCAGTGTTGTTATCGACGGTCATATTCTAGGTAAACCTACTTCACTTGAAGACTCAAAAAATATGTTGAGGCTTTTGTCTGGTCGTTCCCATCAAGTTATTACTTCTCTTTGTCTTTGCAATCTAGATCGCGAACATTTAGTTACTAAATGTGTTGTTAGTGATGTTTTTTTTCGCTCTATATCAGATGTAGAAATAGAGCAGTATTGGAGAACAGGGGAGCCACAAGACAAGGCGGGTTCATACGCAATTCAAGGATTAGGTTCTGTGTTTGTTGAGACGATGTCTGGTTCTTATTCCGCTGTAGTTGGCTTGCCTTTATTTGAAACTGCGCAACTATTAAAGCAATTTGGAATTCATTCTTTAGAGGATATGTCTCATGAGTGAAGATGTACTTATTAATGTCACTCCCATGGAAATTCGTGTTGCTCTTGTTGAAAATGGTGTGTTGCAAGAGGTTTATATTGAGCGCTCTAGTCGCAAAGGGATTGTAGGGAATATATATCAAGGAAAAGTAGTGAGAGTGCTTCCTGGTATGCAGGCTGCATTTGTTGATATCGGTTTGGAGCGTGCTGCCTTTATCCATGTTTCTGAGGTTGCGGATCGTGATGCAATTAATCCTAGCGATCAAATTGGTGATTATTTACGTGAAGGGCAATCCCTTGTCGTTCAGGTTACTAAAGACCCTATTAGCTCAAAAGGCGCGCGCTTAACTACTCACTTATCTATTCCTTCTCGTTATTTAGTTTATATGCCTGATCAAGTGCATGTTGGTGTGAGTCAACGGATAGAAGACGAAGAGGAGCGTGAGAGGCTTAAGGCACTTGTTTCTGAAGCGTTAATTGATGTAGATGAAACCAGTGGGTTTATTTTGCGTACTGCGGCTGAAAAAGTTGGTGAGGATGAAATACGTTCTGACATCAAGTTTTTAACTCGATTATGGCAATCTGTTAAGCGTCGTATGCAAAATGCTAAAGCGCCTTCTATTATTTATGAAGATCTGCCTTTGCATTTACGTACTATGAGAGATTTGGTTGGGTTAACTACTGAAAAAATCCGTATAGACTCAAAAGAAAATTATGCCAAATTACGTTCATTTGCTGATGATTTCATCCCTGAGTTAAAAGATAGAATTGAATACTATCCTGGTGAACGTCCTATATTTGACCTTTACAGTGTAGAAGACGAAATACAGAAAGGATTAGATCGAAAAGTTCAATTGAAGTCAGGTGGCTATTTACTGGTTGAACAGACTGAGTCTATGACGACGATTGATGTAAATACGGGTGGTTTCGTTGGTAGTCGTAATCTTGAAGAAACTATTTATAAAACGAATCTTGAGGCTGCAACATCTATAGGCCGGCAGCTTAGGTTGCGTAATCTTGGTGGAATTATCATTATTGATTTCATTGACATGGAAGATGAAGAGCATAAACGGCAAGTGCTACGAATGCTTGAGAAGGTTTTGGATGTTGATCACTCTAAAACAAAAATAACGGGTGTATCTGAGCTTGGTTTGGTTGAAATGACACGTAAAAGAACACGTGAAAGCCTTGGTCAAACTTTGTGTGAGCCGTGTCGATCATGTCGTGGTAGTGGTTTGGTTAAAACACCAGAAACAGTTTGTTATGAAGTATTTCGTGAGATACTAAGAGCAGACCGTGCTTATGACTCACAAACCTATACAGTGTTAGCTTCTAGTACTGTAGTAGAGCGATTTTTAGATGAAGAAAGTGTCGGTGTTGCTGAACTAGAGGCTTTTATCGGTAAGAGTATTCGTTTTCAAGTGGATTCTGTTTATACACAAGATCAATACGATGTTGTGCTTCGATAACTAACGTTAGCTATCGAAAGCGAGAGAAAAATAGGTCTAAAAATGAATTGGTTATTGCGCAAAATAATTCTATTTTTTTTCTGGGGTGCTATTACCTTTACCGCGCTGCTGGCGATATTGTCTGTAAGTGTAGGCAAGCTAATACCTTATTTAGATAACTATCGTCCACAAATAGAAAGTAATTTACATCAAATTACAGGCTACCCAATTAAATTAGGTAACATAGATGGACGTCTAGAGGGGATTGATCCAACTGTTTCGGTCAGTGGCTTTCAGTTATTTGTGAATGATAAGCCTGTCATTACTATTGATGAAATACGAGTTCGATTAGATGTCATAAAATCTATTTTCAGCTTAAGCCCTCAGTTTACCTACATTCGATTTTTAAGACCTATTGCTTCTCTTCAAGAAGTTGAAGGGCTGTGGCGTCTAAATGAAGGTAAGGCTGCTAATAGTGATGTTGGTATTGAGAGGGTGCTGGACTATCTGTCCGCACAGCGCAATTTTTCAATACTCAATGCTGAAATTAATGCTCATAGTGATCAATTCGGTAAGCATATTATACGAGTCCCGTACGTTTATATTTTCCAAAAGGAGTTTGGCTCTCTACTCAGCTCAACTTTTTATCTAGATGATTATGAATCGCCATTTAAGGTTGATGCCCGTCTTGATCAAACTATTCGTCTTCTTGGTAGTTATCGTATTAAAGCAGCTATACAATCTCCTCTTATCTCACTTCCACTTAAAGTGTTTAAAACTAATTCTTTATCATCTGTTGAGGTGGGAGGGGATATTTGGTTAGATTTTGTGGTAGATAAAGAGTTTAAATTAAGAACAGAATCGACACATTTTAATGTGTCTTTTTCTGATAGTCAGCAATATGAAATTACTTCGTCTATAAAGCTTAATTATTCCCTAAGTCACCCTAGTTTACGAATTGATATAGATAACCTACAGGTCAAAGATCAAGCTGGAAAAAATTACCTCCCAACAGATGTTGTGTTTGATTGGTCTTCAGTTTCAAACCGTTCAACCATAAGCTTTGATCAAATGGATCTTGATTTAGGCCATCAATTAGGCTCATATTTCTTACCCGCAGAAAGTGGTGCTCAAGCGATTTTGAATGGGTTGTCACCCATAGGCACCGCTAAAAATGGCTCTATTAATTTCTCGCATGAAAATGATGAGCTATCTTTTCAATATTTGAGTAATTTACAAACTGCATCAATTAATGCCTATAAAGGTATACCAAAAGCGACGAATATCAATGCTATTTTTAGTTTGTCCAAGAGTGCTGGTTATATTGATTTTGAAGGGACTAAAAGTGATATTCATTTTGATGTTGCTTACGATGATGTATGGGCTACAGACTTTTTATCTGGTCATGTGAGTTGGAGTGATCAGCAAGGAACTTTGTTATTGAGTGGTCGAGATCTTATTGTGCAGAGAAACGAGGCGGATCTTGATGGTGAGTTTAGAGTGGAGGTTCGGGACAACGCTCCCGATTGGGTATCGCTAGATTTACATGGGCGAAATATATCGGCGTCTGATCGCTTAACATATATACCTCCTAATGCTCTGAATGATGATCTAAAGACTTGGATTGATGCCTCAATTTCAGAAGCAGGGCAAGCAGATGATGTTAATGTTCTGGTGCAAGGTGAGTTAATTGATAATGCACAACCCCATGTTCGAGTGCGAGTGGAGGCTAGTGATCTAGAAATTACTTTCGATGAAAATTGGCCTACAGCAAAACGTGTTAGTGGAGTGTTTGAATTTGATAAAATGGGAGTTTCCGTTCAAATAGATTCAGCTTATTTATCGGATTTACCTGTTACTGATATTAAGCTGTCTGTACCTATAAATAATGGTTCTGTTGATTGGTTAAATGTGAAAGGTGAGGTTGCTGACGATTCTTCTACTATTTTAAGTATGCTGGAGAATACCCCACTAATTGACTCTGTACTTCAACCTTTTTCAAGCTGGGATTTGGAGGGGAATATTGAAGGGCAATTTGATATTTCAGTGCCTTTTTCAAAAGGCGTAGATCCGAAAATAGAATTAGGTTTAGTTTTTAAAGACAATCACCTGTTGATTAAAGATTTAAATCTACCATCCACTATTAAAAATGGACGTTTAAATTACAGTTCAAATTTGGGTATAACGGACTCAATATTTGATATACAGGGTTTGGGAGGTCCATCTCGTTTAGTACTGTCTTCTAATATAACGCCCGATGGCAGACTTGCTGTAACTGGTTCCTTATCAGGTACCACAGATATTCGTCGAATAGCGGAGTGGCAAAAGGTACCTAAAGCTGTCATTAATAAAATATCAGGTGAAACTTCCTATCAAGGTGAATTGTCGGTTAATCAAACGCAGAATGGTCAAGTCGATTTGACTATTGATAGTTATTTGATTGGAGTAAATATTGATCTACCTGAACCCGTAGGGAAAAGTCCTCAAGAAGCTAAATTATTGCGAGTTAAGCTGATGCAGCATGAAGGTGATATTGTTGTTGATGCTGATTATAACCGTTTGTCTGATGTTCGATTTTTACTTCATGATGGTGAATTTATTGGTGGAGAAGTGAATTTTAATAGGAATTCAGGTAAACCATTTGATTCAGCTATTCCGAGTGGTTTGGTAGTTAGCGGTGATTTTAATATGTTTGATGTGCAAGAGTGGTTCTCTACACTCAATGATCTACCTGATGAAAGTAGTGGGAGCTCTAATAATATTGAAATGCCTAGTATTCCTAAATGGCTTACTCGTGTAGATTTAATCGTTGATGAGGTGGTTGTTAACCCTGATAACGTTTGGCATAACTTCAAAGTTTCATATAACCCAGCTAAGGATAACTCTTTATTTGTTAGTTCTGATGAAGTTAATTTTTCATTTAGAAAGAAAAATAATCTCCCAGATCTACACTTTGATTTTTTAAGTTGGAATACTGCGTCTACAGCTGTTGATAATCGGCCTGATAGTCAATCAGAAGCTCCTATATCTGCGCAACAAATTCCGAATATGACGTTATCTATTAATCAGTTTTATTTAAATGAACAACCTTATGGTGATTGGCAGCTTAAGATTTCACGAGAAAATAATTTAGTTCGTGTCGACCCTATTTCATCAAAATTAATTTCTGGTCGTTTCATTGGGAGCTTATATTGGTTAGATGCAGGGGATGATTCAGCCGTTAATTTTAAAGTGGCAGTAAGTGGTGAGGACCTTTCTGAGCTTACTGAGAAATTTTCAAGCGAAGCTTTTCTTTCTTCAAAGAAATATAATATAGATGTGGATTTGAGCTGGAAGGGGCATCCATTTTACTTTAATCGACAGACTGTTTTGGGCGGGATAAAGTTTTTTGCTGAGAATGGTGTTTTTCATAAGGTTGATGAGTTACCTGCTTTTTTGAAGGTGCTAGGTATTTTTAACGTAGGGGCATTAACCAGGCGTCTGACATTGGATTTTTCTGATATTTATACATCAGGCTTAACGTATGACGAGTTTACAGGTGCACTTACTCTTAAGGATGGAATTTTAAGAACAACGAAACCGATTAAAATTGATTCGCCGAGCGCTAATATTTTGTTGGAAGGGAAGGCAAATATTGTAAATGAAACACTGGATGAAAAATTAACTGCAATTTTTCCTCTTACCGGTGCTTTACCTTTAGCAGGCTTGTTGTGGGGAACACCTCAGCTTGCAGGATTACTTTTTATTACTGATATGTTAATTGGAGATGAGCTATCTAAAGTAACCAGTATCGAATATAAGATAGAGGGTCCATTCGACAATCCAACTATGACGCCTATGAAGCATAAATAGTTAAAAGTGATAATTAATGATTAGTTCATGTGTTGCGGCGATTTGGAGAGAACTTAGCGAAGCTACGCGAAGAGCCTGGTTATTTTTTTTTTTACTGTTACTAAGCAAGTATTAACTGAATGCCTAATTAAAATACCTTGCCTTTTTCATAGTAGATTATAGTTATAAAAAAACCTAGCTGATTGGCATTAGCTAGGTTTTTTTATATATCGCAGTGCAGTGTTATCTAATCTTTTAATCCTAATCGTTTTTCTTCTATTTCACGTAAAAGACTAAACAGTTTTTTACGATTAGTTGTCTTACTTTCTTGTGATACTTCTTTTTGGGATTGACGAATAAGCTGCCTAAGAAGTTGAATGTCATCTATGTTCGGGTTTTCATCTAGATATTTAGAAAGCGCTTCTTTACTGTTTTCGCCAATTAGTGAATCTCGCTTTATCTCAATTTGACGAAAAAGCTTATTGTAAGCTGCAGATGTTGTATCAAGTAAGGCAACTCGTTGCGCTATAGTTTCGTGATCTTCTGTGCGCATCACACGACCTATATATTGTAAGTGCCTTCTTTTCGCTTCATTTTGTTTTATGCGGCCAGACTCAATAATGGCATCTTTTAATGTGTCAGACATTTCAATTTTTTTAAGCTGGTTTTTGCTTAGGCTTAATAGTTTTTTACCAACTTCCTGTAAAGCATCCATTTCACGTTTTATCTGGGATTTGCTTTTAGGGAGTTCTTCGTCATTTTCAAGTTGATCAAAGTCTGTCATGGGAACCTATATTAGAAAAATAGTAGCGAGACCTAGGAAGGAAAGGAACCCAACAACATCGGTCACGGTAGTCAAAATTACGCTGCCTGCAAGAGCTGGATCGATACCAATTTTTTTTAGCAGAATTGGAAGGAGTGTACCAGTGGTTGCTGCAAATAGCAGATTTATTATAGTGGCGGCTGCAATGATATAGGCAATCTTTATATTGTCAAACCAAAGGGCCGTTAAGGCTGCTATAACTGTAGCCCACAATACTCCGTTAATAAGCCCTACAATGATCTCTCTGTTTAATAGCCAGCGGGTATTGGTAGTGCCAATTTGATTGAGTGCAATGCCTCGAATAACCAGCGTAAGTACCTGAGAGCCTGCTATTCCGCCCATACTTGCAACAATTGGCATAAGGATGGCGAGAGCAACGACTTGATCTAACGTGTTTTGAAAAAGGCCAATAACATAGGAAGCGATAAATGCCGTTATTAGGTTTATACCTAGCCAAACAGCACGTCTTTTTGAGGTCTTAATAATAGGCGAAAAGGTATCTTCGTCATCATCTAGGCCAGCCATACTTAACATCGAATGTTCTGCTTCGTCTCGTATAACATCAACAACATCATCTATGGTGATGCGACCAAGAAGCTTTTTGGTGTTGCTATCAATAACAGGAGCGGAAACCAAATCCATTTTCTCAAAAAGTTGCGCAACTTCACTTGCAGGTGTTTCGGCGGCAATAGCCGTGAACTCTGTTTCCATTATGTCGCGAACTGTTGCGTTTGTATCAGAAATTAATAAATGAGTTAACGGTAGTGTCCCTAATAATTTGTCTGAACGGCTGACAACGAGAAGGCTGTCTGTCATTTCGGGTAGCTTGGTGTGTCTACGCAAATATCGAAAGACAATATCTACTGTAATGTTCGGACGTATAGTAATAGTGTCCGTATTCATTAAGCCACCGGCAGAATCTTCCGAGTAGCTTAAGAGTGCTTCGACTCTCATTCTGTCTTGGGCAGACATTGATGCGAGCACTTCTGCTACTACTGTTTCTGGTAGGTGTTGCAGTAAATCGGCTAAATCATCGCTTTCAAAATGTTCAGATACAGAAATAAGTCGTTCTGTATCCATTTTTTCCATGAATTGAACGGCAATATCTTCGTTTAAGTACTGTAGGACTTCGCCTTGGTTCTTTGGGTCAATGAGTTCCCAGAGAAGTTTACGCTCTTTTGGAGGGGATGATTCTAATAGTCTAGCAACATCTTGTGCAGGCAATGCTCCATTAAGTAAATAACGGATTTGCATGGTTGCACCGGAGCCGAGGGATTCGGTTACCGTTTGAAGATGAGTGAGAGTTGTTTTGTCTTGCATAGGGTGTTATTCGTCTTCACCAAAGCGGTTGTTAATTAACTCGACTATAGCTTTAATTGCTTCCTCTTCATCATCACCATTGGTTTTTATATGAATTTGAGTTCCTTTGCCTGCGGCGAGCATCATCATGGCCATAATGCTTTTCCCATCGACATTACGGCCTTCTTTTTCGATGGTAATATCACAAGAAAAGCGTGATGTAGTTTCGACTAGTTTACCTGCGGCTCGGGCATGCAAACCAAGTTTGTTGATGATGGTAATAGACTCTTCTCGCATGCTTTTTTCCTATATTAATGAGTCGAAAATATTGAATAATTCTTCGTTTGTTTGAGCTGTTCTTAGTCTATCTAGTGATTGTGGGGATTGAGCTAATTCAGCAATTTGGGCCAAAGATTCTAAATGCTCATCACATTCGTGGGGTGGAACAATGAGTGCGAAAATAAGGTCAACAGCCCTTTTGTCAATCGAGTCAAAATCAATTGGGTTCTGGAGTGACATGACGACAATGGCCGTATGATTGGCTGATTCTAGTCGACAATGAGGAATGGCTATTCCATTGCCAATACCTGTGCTACCCAATTTTTCTCGACCTAATAGCGCATCATAAACAGCCTCATTGTTACAATGTAGTCTATTTGATGCGATTTCCGCTAAATTCTCTAAAACACGTTTTTTGCTAACAATGTCTTGCTTGGCAAGAACAAGTTCCGCTTTTAATAGTGATTTCAATGGCATGGTAAAATAGTATCCGTTTAGATCAATCTCTTGCGTTCATTGGACGGCGGAATATTCATCGCCTCTCGGTATTTAGCAACAGTGCGTCGAGCAACTTGTATGCCTTGGTCTGCCAAAATAGTTGCCAATTTATTATCGCTTAGTGGTTTTTTTGCGGGTTCATCTGTTACGAGCTTTTTAATCATAGCTCGAATTGCAGTTGAAGAGCATTCTCCACCAGATGCAGTATTTACATGGCTTGAGAAAAAATACTTAAGCTCAAAAATTCCTTTTGGTGTGTGCATATATTTCTGAGTGGTTACTCTTGAAATAGTCGATTCATGCATACCCACTTCTTCTGCAACATCGTGAAGAACCATGGGCTTCATGGCTTCTTCACCTAGTTCGAAAAAATCAATTTGTCTACTTACAATGCAGCTTGCTACCTTTAAAAGGGTTTCGTTACGGCTTTGAAGGCTTTTCATAAACCATTTAGCTTCTTGTAACGATGTTTTTATGTAGCTGGCATCTTCTGGCGTAGCTGCTGTGCTGGCCATCGCGGAATAGGTTTCGTTAATTTTAATTGGAGGAAGAGCATCGTTATTTAACTCAACTTGCCATACGCCGCTGCGTTTTTTTACCGAGACGTCAGGAATGACATAATCTGTGTCGTCTGCGTCAATCACGGAACCTGGTCGTGGATTGAGTTGCTGTATTAGCTCAATAACTTCCTTTAGGGCTTCGTCTTTGAGTTTTGTTTTTCTACTTAATTGAGCAAAATCTCTATTACCTAGTAATGGTAAATAGTGATCGATTAAATTATGCGTGCTTTTATAAAGGGGATGGCTTTGAAAGGCTTCCAGTTGCACTAATAAACAATCTCGTAAATCAATAGAGCATACGCCAACAGGATCGAATCTCTGAAGTCTATGTTGAACAGCAACAACTTCTTCTAGATCTAAGTCTTCTAGCTCTATGGAAAGTGATTCCCATATGTCATTAGGACTAATACTAAGATATCCATCAGGTTGAACACACTCAATCGTGGCGTAAGCGATTTCAATGTCTCTATCTGACATGTGAGTTAAGTTCAATTGCCAAATAAGGTGGTCTTGTATGCTTTCTGACGGTGCGTTACGGCTTTCAAAATCACCATCGCCTTCATAGTTGTTACTGTCACTAACTGCGGCGGAGCTTTGGTAGGTGTCATCCCAGTTACTATCAATAGACAGTTCCTCAGGAATGCTTTCTGTCCATTCTGATTCGACGCGTTCTTCTTCGTTGATATTGTTTTCAACCGGAGAATCTGAGTCAATGGTACTTTTTGACTCAATACTTGAAGGGGCTTCTATATGAAGTTGTTCATCATCATCCAATTCAAGAAGCGGATTTGATTCAAGGAATTCGTGTATTTCTTGTTTTAGATCCAACGTAGAAAGCTGCAGCAAACGGATCGCTTGTTGCAGTTGTGGTGTCATGGTCAGTTGTTGACCGAGTTTTAATTGTAAAGACTGCTTCATGGAGCAACTCTTTTTATTTGAATGAATTGGAACGAGTTATGCATACTACTCCCTTTCTACAGCAATGATAAGAGGTTACAAGCGGAAGTCATCGCCTAAATAGACCTTTTTTACTTGTTCATTGTTGATGACGGTATCTGCATCGCCGGAGGCAATAATGTATCCGTTACCCACAATGTAAGCTTTATCACAAATATCTAATGTTTCTCTCACATTATGATCTGTGATAAGAACGCCAATTCCGCTTTCTTGTAAATGCTTAATAATTAGCTTTATGTCACCAACAGAAATTGGGTCAACGCCAGCAAAAGGTTCGTCTAAAAGAATGAATTTTGGATTCATGGCTAGCGCTCTTGCTATTTCAACCCGTCGCCTTTCGCCTCCAGATAAAGCCATCCCAAGATTTTTTCGGATATGAGTAACATTAAATTCTTCTAGTAAATCTTCTAGCCTCGATTTTTGCTGTGCTTTTGTGAGCTCTTTGCGTGTTTCTAAAATAGCTGAAATGTTGTCTTCAACAGACATTTTTCGAAAAATGGATGCTTCTTGAGGTAAGTAGCCTATGCCCTTTTGCGCGCGAGTATGCATTGCATTACTGGTTATATCTTGTCCATCAATGAATATTCCGCCAGCATCATTAGTAACCATGCCCACAATCATATAAAAACAAGTTGTTTTTCCTGCGCCATTAGGGCCAAGCAAACCAACAGCCTGTCCAGACTCAACAGAAATGGAGACATCTTTCACGACCTGTCGCTTTTTATAACTCTTAGCGAGATTTTTTGCTTCTAGTAAGGCCATTTATTTAGTTGCCTTATCAGCTTGTGGTTGCAGTGTCATAGATACTCGTCCTGTACCTGTTTTTTCTGCGCTAAACGTTCCATCGTTGATCATATAAGTAATGTGATCAGCAGAAATAGAGTTGTCCATGCGGCTTAAGTATCCGCTGCCTAGGATTTCGAGTTTTGATTCGCTAGTTGAGTAGTGAATGTCATTTCCTTTGCCGATAACAATATTATTGCTGTCTATTTTTTGGCTGAATTTTGCAGGTGTGCCACTGGCTTCTAAATTACTGAATTTTCTAGTGTTAATATCTGTGGATACTTTTAAGTATTGAGCTTGGATTTCAATAGAGCCTTGCTTTACGAATACGTTGCCTTTATAAATGGCTTCTCCAATATTCTGATCAAAAGACGCTTCATCCGCTTGGATTTCTAGCGGTTGATTTATGTCTTCAGGGAGCGCGTAAGTATAATGGCTAATTGATATTAAGGTGAGTAAAGCGCTTAAGTTAATGAATCGTTTCATAGTTTCCTCTTACAGATCCTGTCATTACAACTTCTTCTGAATTTATATAAGTGGTAATCTCATTAGCAAAGGTTTCTCCTTGAGTAGTGAGAAGTGTTGCATTTCCATAGCTTGTTAATGATTGATCCTTATCTAAATAATGTACATTATCTGCGCTCAGAATGAGGTCTTCAGATTGTAGGTACTTTTTAGTCGCGCGGGCGTTTTGAGTTAATAGGATATCATTACTTCCATCATGGATAACCCCTTTATCTGCTGTTGCGCTCCAGCTACCGGATTTTGACTTTCGTTTAACCTTAGGTGATTTTAATAATGTTCTGGAATCGGATATATAATGCAATGTTTGTTCTGCATTGAGTGTTTCCATCAATGAGCCCGTAATATCAAATTTGTTCACGTTTACCTTGGTTATAAAATAGTCTGGAGAGCTGTTTAATGAATTAGCTTCAACAAGATTTTTTTTAGGTGTTGCGCCATGCCAGAATAAGGCCACACTTAAAGTAAGTATGGCTACAATAACTAGTGGCACTTTGAGTGCTCTCACATATGTAAACATTAAACTGAACCGCTCGTGCTGACGATGAATAAATAAACGCCATAAGAGGTGAGTAATGGCAACCCGATCCATCTAGGGATGCTATTGTTTTTTGCTTTTTTGAATACATACACAGCAAGGGCTAAAGCAATAGTTAAACCTAAAACCCAAGGATAGTCTCGGCTTACAACATTTTCATTTATTAATCCCGGTGCAATTAATGCGGGTAGAGGGAGTACAGTCGCCAAATTGAATATGTTAGACCCTAAAATATTACCAATAGCAATATCATGATGACCCTTTCTTACGCTGCTTACTGAAGCGGCTAGCTCTGGTAAACTTGTTCCTATTGCAACAATGGTTAGACCAATAACAAGTTCACTAACGCCAAGAGCTGTTGCTATGCCAATAGCTCCCCATACAAGGAGTTTAGAACTTCCAATTAATACGGCCAATCCAATGGCGGCAATCACTAGCGATTTCATTACAGAAGAGCCGTTATCTTCTGGTAGCTCATCTTCGATTTCACTTGCTAGATCTTTGTTACCACTTAATAAAAGGCTTAATACAATGATAAAAGCAATAATTAAGATGATGCCGTCCCAAGCACTTAAATTTTGATCGTAAAGTAAGAAACCTGTTAATGCCGTTATAGCCAAAACAAGTGGTACTTCTTTTGTGGATAGTCCTTTCGCGATAGGTATCGATGAAAAAAGTAGTGTGATTCCGAAAACCAAGGCAATATTCGCAATATTGGAGCCAAGCACATTCCCTACCGCAATCTCAGGTGCGTTATCAAAAGCGGCAATAGCAGATACAACCATTTCTGGTGCTGACGTACCAAGTGCAACCAAGGTTATCCCTATAATCATTGGGCTAACGTTAAGTTTTTCTGCAACTAAAGCAGCGTTTTCTATGAATTTGTCAGAGCTAATGACCAAAAGAACAAGCCCTATGATTAAGGCGATGGAAAACAACAGCATGATATTTGGATTACTCAAAGAGATAGGGATTACTATTTAATGAGGTTTGAGGTTGAAATTCAAGACTTGATCTAAGAAACAAAGAGCATTTGGTTTTGCTTCGATTCTATTTCTCATAGGGTGGTGGTAGTATTCAGTGATATTTGATAGGGATAAAAAAGGTGTGTCAGTGGTAGATACTTATATAAAAGTTCAAAACCTTAGCTTTTTTAGAGGTGGGCGTATCATCTATGAAAATATTTCCCTCTCTATTCCTCGAGGAAAAATAACCGCTGTTATGGGGCCTAGTGGTACGGGTAAAACGACATTGCTGCGTTTGATCGCTGCACAGCTCGCTCCGGATCAGGGTACTATTCTTGTTGACGGGGAAAATGTACATGCCTTGTCTCGTTCTAATCTTTACAAAGTGCGAAAAAAAATGGGGATGCTTTTTCAAAGTGGTGCTCTGTTTAGTGATATGACGGTTGAGGAAAATGTCGCCTTTCCAATGGAAGAACATACAAGGTTAACTAAGGCTGAAATTCAACATGTTGTTCTTGAAAAGCTCCAAAGTGTTGGTTTAAGAGGTGCAGCAAAGTTAATGCCTGCAGAGTTATCTGGTGGGATGGCAAGACGTGTTGCTTTGGCTCGAGCCATTGCTCTAGATCCTGAGCTGGTTATGTATGATGAGCCATTTACAGGGCAAGACCCTATTTCAAAAGGGGTGCTGGTTAAATTAATTCGCCAACTTAATGATTCGGCAAATATTACTTCTGTTCTAGTTTCTCACGATGTGGAAGAGTCTCTTTCCATTGCTGATCATGTGTGTATTTTAGCGGGTGGAGGCGTTATTGCAGAAGGTTCTGCTGATGAGATACGTGCCTCTAAAGACCCTCAGGTGATTCAGTTCTTAAATGGTGAACCTGACGGCCCTGTTCCTTTTCATTATCCAGAAGAAGATTCTTCCAATAGGTTTGCATCATGAAAACAATTGCGCTTTTAGGTGGAGGTCTTCTAGATTGGTTGGAAGCGGTAGGTAGAGCTGGAATTTTCTTAATTCAAAGTATTGTCAGGGTGCCTGTTCGTTTTAGCGAGTCAATTAACTTGCTGGTAAAGCAACTTTACTCTGTTGGTGTTCTATCACTTGTTATTGTTATCGTTTCTGGTGCGTTTATTGGTATGGTGTTGGCGCTACAGGGTTATAGTATTCTTGCTAAATTTGGCTCTGAAGAAGCGGTAGGGCAGTTACTGGCGCTTTCTTTATTGCGAGAGCTTGCTCCAGTTGTGACTGCTCTTTTGTTTGCCGGTAGAGCGGGCTCCTCTTTAACTGCGGAGATTGGTTTGATGAAGGCCACTGAGCAACTGTCGAGTTTTGAAATGATGGGAGTGGATCCTTTACGACGTGTGATTGCTCCACGATTTATTGCCGGTGTTATTTGTTTGCCTTTATTGAGTTTGATTTTTTCTGCAACGGGTATTGTTGGAGGTTTGGTTGTTTCTGTTGGTTGGCTTGGTGTCAATGATGGCGCCTTCTGGTCATTGATGCAGCAGTCTGTATATTTCGATACGGATATTATTAACGGGTTTATCAAAGCGTTATGTTTTGCGGTCGTAGTGACTTGGATTGCCGTCTATCAGGGGTATGAATGCATACCCACTTCTGAAGGAATTGGTAAGGCAACCACACGTACTGTTGTGTTAGGTTCATTGGCTATTCTGGCGTTGGACTTTGTATTAACCGCCGCCATGTTTGGAGATTTTTAGAATGAGAAATAAACGTACTGAACTGTTTGTTGGGTGTTTTATTGTTTTAGGTGTTTTAGCTTTCGTATATTTGGCCGTTCAGGTAAGTGGCCTTGCTTTTGCGGGTAAGAAAGACACCTATCAAATAATGGCGCGTTTTGATGATATTGGTGGGCTTACTAGTCGAGCTAAAGTTACTATCGCTGGTGTGGCTGTTGGTAATGTAGAGTCAATTTCGTTCGATAAAGAGCTTTACATGGGGCTGGTTAAAATGAATATTAACTCTGATGTTGATAATATTCCGTCTGACAGTTCTGTTGCGATACTAACGAGTGGTTTGCTAGGTGAAAAATATTTAGGTATTTCAATTGGTGCTGAAGACGACATGCTAACAAACGGCAGTGAACTCTATGATACTCAATCTGCGCTTGTATTAGAAACTTTGATTAGTCAATTTCTGTTTAAATCTGATGATTCAGAGGAGTAAGGTGTGATTAAAAAATTATCAAGTTTTGTGTGCGTTGTTGCTGTTCTCTGGACCAGTCTTTCCTGGTCCGCAGGCGATAACTCTAATGTTGAAGGTGCTAGAGACGCCGTCGTCACTATGGTCGACGCTTTTCGTACTGATATTGTTGAAGATAAAGCTATATTGTCAAAAGATCCGCAGCTTTTGGAAGCTCGAGTGAATTCAATTTTAGATAAAGTGATTAATTTTGATGATTTTTCTAAGAAAGTCATGGGCAAGTATTACAGAAGAGCCTCTCCTGAACAGCGATTGGATTTTGCAAATGTAACGAAAAATACTTTGTTAAAAACCTACGGAGCATCTTTGCTTGAATTAGATGCTGAACGCATTAATATTTTACCTCTTGGACCTCAAGGAAACGGTAAAGAAACTAAGGTTAATGTGGATTTTCAGATGGAATCTGGAGGCCTGTTAAATATTATTTTTTACATGGCGCAGTCTGACAGTAATGACTGGATGCTAAGTAATATTGTTATTAATAATATTAATTTTGGTCTGACGTTCCGTAAACAGTTTGCCGTTATGATGCAGCAAAACAAAAATGATATCGAGTCTGCTATTGGTGCTTGGGAAGAATCTCTAGCTAAGAAAAGTTAATATCGTTAACATTATTTAATGAAACAGAAATCCGAGCTTATAACAGATAAGCTCGGATTTTTTTGTTTTTATTGGTAGGAAATTGTCAGTCTTGAATAAAATGTGAGAAAACATAGGTTTTTTCCACGCAGTTGGTCTTATGGGTGTTAAGTAGTTGGCTTTACTAAGGTAGAATAAAGGTAATAGAAAATATTTTACTTATTGGAGTCATTGTGAACGCAAGCGAAGTTAAAGCACTTTTAGAATCCTCTATCTCACATTGCGAAGTAATCGCAGAGGGCGAAGGCTGTAATTTTCAAATAGTTGTTGTTACAAATGAATTTGAAGGCCTGTCTACTGTTAAAAGACAGCAGCTAGTGTACTCACACCTTCAAGAAGCTATTGCTAGTGGTGCTATTCATGCTGTTACGATGAAGACCTACACTCAAGAACAAAAAAATACGCTATAAAAAGCGATTATAAGAGATTAATTAATATGGAAAAGCTTTTAATAACTGGTGGTACTCGTCTAAATGGTGTGGTTCGCGCTTCGGGTGCAAAAAATGCCGCATTGCCTATTCTAGCTGCTACTTTGCTGACAAAAGACTTGATCACAATTAAAAATTTACCTCACCTGCACGATATTACAACGATGCTCGAATTGCTTGGTTCTATGGGTTGCGGTGTTGTTGTCGATGAAAAAATGAGCGTTCAACTAGATGTTTCAACACTCAACAACTGTGAAGCACCTTATGACCTTGTTAAAACAATGCGTGCCTCTATTTTGGTTCTTGGCCCATTGGTTAGCCATTTTGGTAGAGCGGTTGTTTCTCTTCCTGGTGGTTGTGCTATCGGTAGTCGTCCTGTTGATTTACATCTTCGTGGTCTAGAAGCAATGGGTGCCACTATTGCTGTTGATAATGGAGACATTGTTGCGAGTGTTGATGGGCGACTGAAAGGCGCTCGTATCTTTTTTGATAAAGTCACTGTGACTGGAACAGAAAATCTACTAATGGCTGCGACATTAGCTGATGGCCAAACGATTTTGGAAAATGCTGCTCGTGAGCCTGAAGTGGTTGATTTGGCAGAATGTCTGATTGCAATGGGTGCAAAAATCACAGGTCATGGTACTGACACAATTATTATTGATGGTGTTGAGGCTCTACATGGTGCGACTTACCCTGTCATGCCTGACCGAATTGAGACAGGTACATTCTTGGTTGCTGCCGCTATTACAGGTGGTAAAGTTAAAGTAACAGACACCAATGTTAAGTCTCTGGAAGCTGTGTTGGCTAAGCTAGAAGAAGCTGGTGCAAAAGTGACTTGTGGAGAGGATTGGATAGAGGTTGATATGGAAGGGCGTCGACCAGAAGCTGTTAATATTAGCACGGCTCCTTATCCTGCTTTCCCAACTGATATGCAGGCGCAATTTGTCGCATTGAACTCTATTGCAAATGGTGTTGGACGAGTTATCGAGAATATATTTGAAAATCGCTTCATGCATGTGGATGAAATGCTTCGCATGGGTGCAGATATTGAAGTGACTGGAAATACTGCGATTGTCCGTGGTTGTAAAACATTAAAAGGCGCGCCAGTAATGGCGACCGATCTTCGTGCATCAGCAAGCTTGGTGCTTTCTGCCTTGGTTGCAGAGGGTGATACAAAGATAGATCGCATTTATCACATTGACCGTGGCTATGAATGTATTGAAGAAAAATTTGGTTCATTGGGCGCGAAAATTTCACGGGTTTTAAATTAAAATGACTAAAACATTGACGATTGCGCTATCGAAAGGGCGCATCCTTGGTGAAACTTTACCGCTTTTAGAAAAAGCGAATATTGTTCCAATTGAAGATATTAGTAAAAGCCGTAAGTTGATCTTTGATACTAACCATGAACACATTAAGTTGGTTATATTGCGAGCGACGGATGTTCCAACTTATGTTGAGCATGGCGTAGCAGATTTTGGTGTTGCTGGTAAGGATGTCCTAATGGAGGCATCTACTAAAAATCTTTATGAGTTACTAGACCTTAAAATTGCCAAGTGTCGTTTGATGACGGCAGGCGTGGTTGGTGCACCTTTGCCTACTCGCCGTTTAAAAGTAGCTTCTAAATTTTCTAAAACGGCGAAAGCATATTTTGCTGAGCAAGGTATTCAAGCTGACGTTATCAAACTATACGGAGCGATGGAATTAGCGCCTATTATGGGGTTGGCTGATTTGATTGTAGACATTGTTGATACTGGCAATACTTTGAAAGCAAACGGTCTTGAGGCGCGCGAACTTATTGCACCTATTAGTACTCGTTTAGTTGTTAATAAAGCGGCTTATAAGACTAAGTACTCTGAAATTGAACCAATTTTAGAAATGATAAAACGTGCTGTTGAAGATAACGAGGAAAAATAGTTGAACCTTAATATTCGAGAGTTTTCTTCTTGTTCTGATGGTTTTCGTAATGAACTAGACACGCTGCTTGCTTGGGACTCGGTTTCAGATGCAACGGTTCACACAACGGTTGCTGATATTGTTGAGCAAGTACGCTTAAAGGGTGATGATGCGGTTATTGAGTTTACAAACCGTTTTGATCGTCGAAAGGTGGCTTTATCATCAGAATTAGAAATATCTAAAGAAGAAATGGCGCTGGCAAAAGGACGGGTGAGCACTGATTTAGTCGTCAGTTTAGAGGCCGCTGCAAAACGCGTTTATGATTACCATGTACGTCAGAAACAACCTTCTTGGCAGTATCAAGAGGATGACGGTACTGTGCTTGGGCAAAAAGTAACACCTTTAGATAGAGTCGGTGTTTACGTGCCAGGTGGGAAAGCGGCTTATCCATCTTCTGTCTTGATGAATGTTATGCCAGCTAAAGTAGCAGGCGTTGGCGAAATCATTATGGTTGTACCTACTCCTGATGGTTTTGTAAATGACATCGTTCTTGCGGCTGCTTATATTGCTGGTGTAGATCGTGTATTTACTATAGGTGGCGCACAGGCTGTTGCTGCTTTAGCTTATGGTACAGAAACTATTCCTAAAGTTGATAAAATAGTTGGACCAGGCAATATTTATGTAGCAACGGCTAAGAAAATGGTATTTGGTGTTGTTGGTATTGATATGATTGCTGGCCCATCTGAGATTCTAGTTGTTTGTGATGGCAAAACAGATCCTGATTGGATCGCAATGGATTTGTTTTCGCAGGCAGAGCACGATGAAGATGCTCAATCTATTTTAATCTCTCCTGATTTGGCTTTCATTAAAGAAGTTAGGTTATCCATGGAGCGCTTAATTGAGACGCAAAGTCGTAAAAATATCATTAAGGCTTCTTTAGAAGGGCGCGGCGCTTTTATTCATGTCAAAGATATGGATGAGGCAATGGATATTGCTAATGTAGTTGCTGCAGAGCATCTTGAGTTGTCGATTGATGAGCCAGAAAAGTGGGCTGAAAAAATACGTCACGCTGGTGCTATTTTTATGGGTAGGCATACTCCAGAAGCACTAGGGGATTATTGTGCAGGACCAAATCATGTTTTACCTACATCAGGCACTGCAAGATTCTCATCTCCACTTGGAGTCTATGATTTTCAAAAACGTAGCTCGATGATTTACTGCTCTCCAGAAGGGGCAAGTGAATTGGCTAAAATCGCATCTCCTTTAGCGCGTGGCGAATCATTGGAAGCTCATGCTATGTCGGCAGAATATCGTATATTAAAGGGCTCTTGATTTTGAGTGATACCTCACACCCAGCGGCTCTTTATCACTTAAGAAAAGTGACGCGAATTTCAGCATTAATTATTATATTGTTAGTGGTTGTTGGTTTTTTTCTACCAACAGATTACCGTGTTGAAAGGCGTATTGTAATTAATGCACCTAGCCATGTAGTTTATGATGATATGTTTAAAGCGGAGTACTTGTCTAAATGGATGTTTATACAGGGTGGTCAAGTAGATGTATTTGATGGTGCGCTTAAAGAGGGCGATTTGGTTGGGTTGTCTTATAGTGAGACACCTGATGTGGGTGAATTAATCTTAATTAAGTTGTCTGATCGTCTAATACGTTTTGATGTTCGTCCAAAATTGAAAAACAATCTTGTTCATAATGAAATAGTGCTGCAACCGAATGGTAATAGCACTTTTGTAAAGTGGACTATTAAAGGCAATCTTAGCGCTGGATTATTGGGGCCTTATCTTGCTTTTTTTGCTAATGATATTGCAGGTGAAAATTTTGAAATTAGCCTACGGAATTTAAAAGAGCAGATTGAAGATCAAAAATGATTTTTAATATTGGTTTGCAGCACGACGCATAGTAGGTTGCTTTTCTAACAATATGTTTGCTTGGTATGACTGCTGACCACGAATACCAAAAATAGATATACTCGTACCAGGTTTTAAAGAAGTGATAAGGTGTTTGACTTGAAAAGGGTCTTCACTGGGGTTGTTGTTTACTTTTAATATAATGTCACCAACTTCTATCCCTGCTTTTTCTGCTGGACTTTGTTTGGTTACGTCGTTAACAATTAATCCATGATTTACTGATAAAGATAGGTTTTTGGCTAATGACGGCGTCACCTTTTGAGCTTCCATTCCTAAATATCCGCGAACAACCTCTCCATGTTTTATAATGTCTTTCATGACTTTAATTGCATCATCTACAGGTGTAGCAAACCCTATTCCTTGTGAGCCTCCTGTACTTGAATAAATGGCGGAGCTAATGCCGATTAATTCACCTTTCAAATTGACTAGCGCACCACCTGAATTACCTGGATTTATTGCTGCATCTGTTTGTAGGAAGTTTTCATAAGTGTTCAGCCCAATGCTGTTTCTTCCTTTTGCACTGATAATACCTGCTGTTACTGTTTGACCTATTCCAAAAGGGTTGCCAATGGCAAGTATGCGGTCGCCAATAGATACCTCACTGCTTTTTCCGATTTGAATGCTGGGCAGATTTAGTAGGTCTATTTTTAAAATGGCTAAGTCGGTTGAAGGATCAGACCCTATGATTTTTGCGTTGACACGCCTGTTATCATTTAGAGCAACCACAATGCTTTCCGCATTCTGTATGACGTGGTGATTGGTTAAGATAAAGCCATTCGTAGTTGCGATGACACCTGAGCCTAAATTAAGATCGTGTGATACTTTATCAGGTTCTATAGTAGTTTTATTTTGAAGGATTTGACTGTAAATATTAACCACAGAAGGAGTGGCTATCTCTACTGATTTTGAATAACTAAAATCCGAGGTTTTTTTCTTCTCTTGTATGAGTAATGTTGTTAGTCCTATACAAGTACCTGCGAGAATAGAGATAATGATAGGTGTCAAGTAGGTCTTTTGATTCATAAAATATAAGAGGTTATTTTGTTACGTAGTGAATTTGAATTAATACTCAACCAAACATTGAGCCCAAGTCGTTTTAAAGATTATGCGCCCAATGGTTTGCAGGTGGAAGGAAAAAAAGAAATTAACCGTGTCGTGACGGGGGTGACTGCAAACCAGGCGCTGATTGATGCGGCTATAGAATATAAAGCGGATGCCATTTTTGTTCATCATGGTTATTTTTGGAAAAACGAATCCCCTCAAATTATTGGTATGAAATATCGACGTATTTCATCTTTGATTAAAAATGATATTAATTTATATGGTTATCACTTACCTCTGGATGCTCATCCTACACTCGGGAACAATGCTGGGTTAGCTGATGCAATAGGTCTTGTGAATAGATCTGGCTTACAAATAGGTGTTGTGGTTGAGGAGTCTATTGGTATTGTTGGCGAATTAAAGGAAGCGCTATCAGCGAATGATTTTCAAGCGCTTATTGAACAGGTTGTAGGTCGGGATATTCTGTTTGAGCGAGTAAATGAAAATAAAATTTTTCGAGTGGCTCTTTGTACGGGTGGTGCGCAAGGTTATATAGAGCAGGCGCTAGCTGTTAATGCTGATGTATTTATTACTGGAGAGGTTTCTGAGCAAACCATCCATATAGCGAGAGAGATGGGTATTCATTTTGTTGCAGCAGGCCATCATGCTACTGAGCGCTTTGGGGTTAAGTCCATTGCTAAGTTTTTGACGGAAGAGTATGGCTTAGATGCTGCCTTTATAGATATTGATAACCCTGCCTAATAAGAAATTAAACCAGCATAAAAAAACGGGCGTTATCAATGCCCGTTTTTTTATGCTGGTTTAATTTTGTTAAATCGAACGTTTAGGTTCTATGTCAGAATCTTTTTCTGTTAAACCAAATGACTCGCTCAACATACCTGGTTCTTTATCTGTTTTTAGGGCGTAGTCTTTTGGTGGTGCGGCAACATCAAGTGGCTCTGGTGTGTCTGTTTTACTTGTTTTATTGTCTTCTATTACCACGTTGCTTAATTGCTTAGCGTTATTTGAAAGCGTTGTTCTTAAATTGGCTAGGCGTTTCTCGACTGATGTTAATTGTTCATTACTGTCTGAGATAAAATTATCAATAATGACTTGTTTGTTATCCAGCTCCTGCTGCAAATATTTTATAGAAACCAGCTCGGAGTTTGATTTTGGTGTTTGTTTCGTTTTCTTTGCGATGAGGTTTTTAAACGCTAAAGTAAGAAGGCAGCCACTGATGATGCCTGTAATAAATATAATAATATTGAATTCTTCTAAGTTCATGTCTCTCTCCAAAAAGCAGTTAACACATTATAGCCGAAACCTTGCTTTAGATAATAGCTTGATAGGTGTTGTTTGAGTCGCAATTTGTTAGAATAGTGATAATTTATTTATTCGAACTAAAGAGTAACAATGACACCAATTACGCGTTATAAGCAAGATTTAACAAGAGACGACTTTAATTATGACCCTGCCCAAGAAGAGGCTGTTGAGGCGCTTCAAGATTTGTTTGATCGTTTAGTTGCAAATCAATCAGATCAGGCCTCTAGTGGTTTTTTAAACAAGTTTCGTAAAAAGAAGTCTCCTACAGTAGAGCAGGGTTTGTATTTTTGGGGGGGAGTAGGTCGAGGTAAAACTTATTTAATGGATACTTTTTTCGATTGCTTGCCAACCGATAAAAAAATGCGCCTTCATTTTCACCGTTTTATGCAGATGGTGCATCAGGAGTTGCGTAAATTACATGATGTTAAAAACCCTCTTGAAATCGTTGGCAGAGAAATTTCATCTAAAGCCCAAGTCTTGTGCTTTGATGAGTTTTTTGTAACTGATATTACGGATGCCATGATACTGGCGGGCCTACTGGAAGTGTTGTTTGAAAATGGCACAACATTAGTCGCTACATCAAATATTGAGCCAGATGGCTTGTATAAAAACGGTCTGCAGCGCGCGCGCTTTTTACCTGCTATAGACTTGGTCAACAAGCATACGAAGGTAATGAATGTAGATGGTGGCGTTGATTATCGATTGAGAACGTTGAAGCAAGCTAAGCTGTACCATTACCCATTAAGTGAAACCGCATCGGATGCATTGGATGAGCGGTTTATGAGTCTTATTTCCGATGCTTCACACATCGAAGAGGGAGGTTCTGTAGAGATTGAAGGACGAGAAATTCCACTTATTCGTAGCTGTGAAGGGCTTGCTTGGTTTGATATGAAAGCCTTGTGTGATGGTCCAAGGAGTCAAATTGACTACATTGAGATTGCTCGTCTTTATTCGACAATTATTATTTCTAATTTGCCGCAAATGGATGCGCCTCGAGATGATTTGGCGAGACGTTTTATTAACTTGGTTGATGAGTTTTATGATCGTCAAGTTAAGGTAATTATTTCTGCTGAAGTCGCTATTCCTGATATCTATACAGGGACACGATTGTCTTTTGAATATGATCGTACAGTTAGTCGATTATTGGAAATGCAATCTGAAGAATATTTGTCGTTAGAGCATCGACCATAAGTATATTTTGACTTTCTTCTTTTGACTTGTTGTTGTATACTGCGCTCGCCTTTTTAAAGGTAAGTTTACGTTTATCGAATATTTTGATGTCCGATAAACCAATAATAATAGGTATAGCGTGCCATTGAGCACGTGTATTGAAAGGGTTTTTTGATGAAAACTTTTACAGCTAAACCTGCTGAAGTGCGCCGCGACTGGTTCGTGGTTGATGCTGAAGGCAAAACTCTAGGCCGCTTGGCTACTGAAATTGCTCGCCGTTTACGTGGCAAGCATAAAGCCGAATATACTCCGCACGTTGATACTGGCGATTACATCGTTGTTGTTAATGCAGAAAAAGTTCGTGTTACTGGTAACAAAGCTGCTGCGAAACAATACTACCGCCACACTGGTTATCCAGGCGGCTTGCGCTCTATGAATTTTGAGACGCTGATTGCTCACGCTCCTGAGCGTGTTCTTGAACTCGCCGTTAAAGGTATGTTGCCAAAAGGTCCTTTGGGCCGTGCAATGCACAAGAAAATGAAAGTGTACGCTGGTACTGAGCATCC
Source organism: Marinomonas colpomeniae (assembly GCF_014803385.1). Taxonomy (GTDB): domain Bacteria; phylum Pseudomonadota; class Gammaproteobacteria; order Pseudomonadales; family Marinomonadaceae; genus Marinomonas; species Marinomonas colpomeniae. The sequence goes on from NZ_JACYFC010000003.1 coordinate 506,676, forward strand.
ACATTCAGCTCAACAGCCTCAAGAACTTAACATTTAATACGGAAGAACATTATGTCAGCTACTCAATACTACGGTACAGGTCGTCGTAAATCGTCTACCGCTCGTGTTTTCCTTAAAGCCGGTTCTGGTAATCTTGTTATCAACAACCGTACTATTTCTCAATACTTTGGTCGTGAAACGGCTCAAATGATTGTTCGTCAGCCACTAGAGCTAGTTGACGCTACTGAGAAATTTGACGTTTACATCACTGTTAAAGGTGGTGGTATCTCTGGTCAAGCTGGTGCGATCCGTCACGGTATCACACGTGCTTTACTGCAATATGATGAGACGCTACGTCGTACTCTTCGTGCTGCAGGTTTCGTTACTCGAGATTCTCGTGAAGTTGAACGTAAGAAAGTTGGTCTACGCAAAGCACGTCGTCGTCCTCAGTTCTCTAAACGTTAATATTTGTTTTAGAGCTACTTTTAAAACGCTTGGTGTATTCGCCAAGCGTTTTTTTTGCTTGAAATAAAGTTTGTTGTTTTATTCATCTAAACAAAATGGTTTTTGTAAGAAAAAACATTTGAAAATGATGTTAGAATAAGCACTCTTGGAATTCATGGGCTTCTAAGAGACATTATGAATTTACTGCGTTTAACTTGAGCTATATTGTCATTAGTTTAGTGACCTAAATAAGGCTCAGTGAAAGGTTAATGCCTTGTTGATAAGAAGGTATGTGGTAATGCTTCATTGTTCCATGAAAAATTTTACTGCTGACGTGATGGTAGTGTATTTTGCAATCACGTTGCCATATTATAAATTGTCCTCTTATTTAATAGAGGATGTGGATGTTTTCAATATAGGGGTTAGACATGGGTGTTATTGCAAAGCGCTCCTCAATGACGTTCTTCTCTGATGGAGAAGATCATTACAGCCATAGAGTTCGTATTGTATTGGCTGAAAAAGCCGTCACAGTGGACATCATAGATGTAGACCCGTTTAACAAGCCAGAAGAATTGGCTGATGTTAATCCATACAATGAATTGCCGGCATTGGTAGATCGTGATTTGGTTCTTTATGAGCCAAATGTCATGATGGAATATTTGGATGAGCGTTTCCCGCATCCACCATTGTTGCCAGTGTATCCTGTAGCACGCGCAGAAAGTCGTTTGTTTATGTACCGTATTCAACGTGACTGGGCGAAATTGGCAGACTTGATTCTTTCTAGTAAAGATAAAGACGCAATAGCACAGGCGCAAAAAGAATTGCGTGAAGGTCTAATCAGCGTTTCTCCTATTTTTGAAGAGAAGCCTTACTTCATGAGTGATGATTTCACGATTGTTGATTGCTGTTTGGCTCCAGTTTTATGGCGTTTGCCGATCTTGGGTGTAGAAATACCTAAAGATCAAGCAAGAGCATTACATAAATACATGGATCTTGTTTTTGCTCGTGAGTCTTTCCAAGAGAGTCTTTCAGAAGCAGAACAGGAAATGCGTTTAGACTAATTTAAAAACTTCTTTGGTTGTAGATTAGTGGCAAAAGAGGAGCTTATGGCTCCTTTTTTTTACGATACATTAAGTAAGGAATAACATGTTACCAAAGCGATCTTATTTATTGAATGCAGCTTATGAGTGGGTTGCTGATAATGATATGACACCTTACCTTTTAGTGGATGCAGAGCAAAAAGACGTAATAATCCCCACAGAATTTGTTAAAGATGGGCAGATTGTTTTAAACGTTAGTATGTCGGCTGTACGTCATTTGATTATGGATAAAGATGCTGTGTCTTTTGAAGCTCGATTTAGCGGTAAGCCTATGCAGGTCTATGTACCTATTCGTGCAGCACTTGCGCTATACGCTAAAGAAAATGGAGACGGTTTTGTGTTTCCTGATGAAGAGTTTTCAGACGAGCCTCCTGCACCAACGACACCCGCTCCTAAAAAAGGCTTTCAATTGAAAGTAGTTAAATAAATTCTACTTTGTTTGTTGTTATTTCTGAATACATATAAATAAAAAGAGCCTATGGCTCTTTTTTTTATGTTTTATAAAGGGTTTTGTAGGCTGTTAATCTTCATAACCAAACAACTGACGTTCAAGTAAATCAACCAAGGTATGAATGACTGTCAATTGACATTCATGAACTCTAGCGGTGCCAAGAAGGTTAATTTTTATTTCTGTGTCATCTTGAGAGGTAAGGGATGATACATTTTTTGCTTCTGGGCTAGTTAGTGCAACAATGTTCATTTTGCGTTCGTGGCCAGCCTGTATAGCTTGTATTATGGGAGAGGTATTACCGCGATTGGCTATAACGAAGAGTATGTCACCTGGACTGCCTAGTGCTGTAATTTGTTTTGAAAAAACATCATGTAAGCTGTCATTATGAGTAATTGCGAGTAAAGCTGCGCCATCTCCACTTAAATTAATGGCTGGAAGGCCTGGACGTTCTCGATCCATTCTGTCTAGCATCAAGGTACTAAAATATTGGGATAGGTGTGAACCAGTGCTGTTGCCTATACAAATGACTTTCCCTCCAGATGCAATACTTGCAAACATCACCTTGGCGGCGTGCTCTATGTAAGGAGGTAAACTTTCCAGTGCTTGTTGCTGTGCTTCAAAGCTCTGGGCAAATTGTGTGTAGATAGCTTCTTGAAAATCCATAGTGATTAAAATACTGCTTTAAGCCAAGTTAAATGATGAGTGTCAATTTTTTGATCAAACAGGATTGCGTCAAAACGACTTGCGCAATTCAGTTTATTGTTTTTTTGTAGCCATAATTCGGCACTTTTCCGTACTTTTATCAACTTGGACTTACCAAGACTTTCTGCCGCGCTTCCGTGATTGGCGTTAGATCGAAAGCGTACTTCTATAAAAACATACGTATTTTTATCTGAAAAAATCAAATCAATTTCGCCCATACGACAAAAGAAATTTCTTTCAATAAAGCGCAAGCCTTTTGAAAGTAAAAATTTTTCCGCTTCCTGCTCTGCCTGTTCACCGCTATTTTTCGGTGCTTTCCTCGTTTTCAAAAAACTGTTCAATATTCGCATATACCAAATTTCCTTTTCGGTAAGTCATAATCTCAGGTCTTTTATGAAATATGCCATTATCATCTATAGTAATAATGCCTGTATTTGCAGAAACTTTTGTACTAGGGAGTAAAATGAAGAGTTGATACTTGTTAGCGAGCAAATATGAGTCTGCTCCTAAGGCTTGTAGTCGTCGTAAAATGTTCGAATTTTGATTTTTGTCGAGCCCAACTAGCATCTTATTATTTGGAGTTAGTGCAGGTGCTTCAGTGAAAAGAATACGCTCTATGTCGCTTGGGTTGGTCGATTTTTCTGGTGCACTGTCATTTAGGGTGCTGCTGGCTAACATCGGAATTTTATCGGCAAAATAAAAGTCGAGTAGCGGTCGTATTTGTTTTGCATCATTCAGTTTGCCGACATAATAAACATAGTCTAGGTCTTCACGTGATCTAGCAATACTGTCTACCTTCGTTCTGCTCCACTGTTCAACAAGCTTCTTACGAGCATGGCTTTCATCAATCAAAAGTAATTTTTGTATCGCATCTTGTCTACCTTTTGGAGTATTTGAATAGGCTTGATTAGATGTAATGGTGATATTTTCTTTTATTGCTGCATCGCGAAATTCATCGCTTTGCTTTAATGCCCAAGTGTCTTGAGTGCTTAGGATTGCGGCTTTGGTTGCGCCGTTTTGCTTGGCAAAGGTAATTAATTCGTGAATTTCATCCTCAGCATTTAAGGAAAAATGATAAAGCTGATTAGAGTGTCGATTGATATCGAGCTGATTTAGAGCAATGACAGGGTAAGGTAAACTAAGACGGCTGATTTGAGCGACATTGTTTTTTTGTAAAGGCCCAATAATAACGTCTGGTTGTTTTTCGTTAGCGACTGCAAGTGCATCGGCAATACTTGCGTAATCATTTACGTTAACTATGAATACTTGTGGCCTACCTTCTTTCTGATTGTAAAATGACGCAAAGAAGCCATCGATAATAGCCTGAGAGGCGCGTTCTAAGTTACCTCCCATTGGAAGCATCAGGACAATGCGTTCTGGTGCCATTGCTTTAATAGAAGACATTATCTGGAAATCTTCAGGAGGCCATAGGGCTGCTGGGTGATTAGGGTTTTCTAATCTCCATTGTTCAAATGTTTTAAGTTGTTGGTCTATCGACAGAGTTTGATTTCTTAGTGTTTCACTAATGGTTAACCAGCCATGTAATAATGCGTTTTCTTGTTGATAAAACTCATCTATCTCATTTTGTGTCAGATTTTGAATGGCTCTCCAAAGTTTTCCTTGGTTTTCTTCGCCTTCATTGAAAGGTAAATTATAAGATAAATCCATGCGAGTGCTTACCACTGCGCGCCAATTGCCAAAATGCTCAAGAATAGAGGCTCTAATTTCTTTTATCTTATTTTGATTATCAGGATGGCGAGCAACTGAAAGTAATTCAGCTTCTTTTAAATAATCGAATGATTTAATTGAGTCTTCTAATTTTGATGCAGCTAAAGCCGCAAGTAGATACGCTTCAAACTGTATTGGTGATGGTGTTACTAAAACGTCTTTGTCTAATTTTTCAATAGCTTGTTCGTAGTTAGCTTGCTGGTAAAGTGATTTCGCCAATTCATAAGCTGTGCTCAATTCTGCAGAAATCTTAGACGACTTTTGAGGGTGGTAGATACTTGTGGGTAAGGTGTTTTCTTGTGAGGTGCCGTTACCAGCAGCTTGAGAGCTGTTTTGTTGTTGTTCCACATTTAAATTCATGGAATTACAAGCACTCAGAAGAAAAGCGCAAAGAGTTAATGATATGATGCGGTAATTAATTAGGCTCATAAGCTTATATAGATGACAAATAAAAGAGGTAATATGGTACCACATAGTTCTGATGATGTGAGAGGGTCGCTATACATAGTTGCGACGCCGATAGGTAATCTAGACGACTTTAGTAGAAGAGCGGAGCAGATTTTACGAGATGTCGATTATATCGCCGCTGAAGATACGCGACACAGTCGTCGTTTATTAAATCACTTCGGTATAGAAGCCAAACTATTTTCAATTCACGATCACAATGAAAAAGACAAAGCGGACTATGTGGCCAGCTTATTAGATGAAGGCAAAAGTGTTGCTCTAGTGTCTGATGCTGGCACCCCGTTAATCTCTGATCCTGGTTATCACGTTGTTCATGCTTTGCGCAGTAAAGGGCACAAAGTTGTACCCATTCCAGGTGCTTGTGCTGTGATTTCTGCTTTGTGTGCGTCTGGGCTTCCAACAGATCAATTTTTCTTTGCAGGCTTTGTTCCTGCTAAGTCTAAAGCGCGTTGTGACTTGTTTGAGTCTTGGAAGGCCCAAGCTGGTACTGTGGTTTTTTATGAATCAACTCACCGAGTGTATGACTCTATTGCAGATGTATTAAAGGTCTATGGTGATGATGCTCAATTAGTGTTGGCTAGAGAAGTAACTAAGACATTTGAGACTTTCTTATCAGGTACTGCTGCCGAAATTTTGGCGATGTTTGATGCCGATTCTAATCAGTTACGTGGCGAATTTGTTGTAATGCTTAGCTTCACGAAAGAAAGTGGGGACGAAGCTGAATTAGAGGCGAAACGTATTTTAGGTATTCTTCTTGAAGATCTTCCTGTGAAGCAAGCCGCAGCAATGGCAGCAAAGTTAACCGGTGAAAAGAAAAATTATCTTTATAAAATTGCCTTAGAAATGAATAATGCATAATGATGGCGTAAATTTATCGTTTGAATAGCAATATAATAAGTTAGTGCAATAAAGCAGGTACTGGTGATAAGTAGAAATGTAGTTTTGTAGCAACAGATTCTAAAACTGTGTTTACAAGGCGACTAGGGTGAGTATACTCACTTACTACTTGTCGGAGTGCCATTTGGCTGAGATCGCATAATTAAATGCGGGATCCGCAGAACCTGATCGGGCTTATACCCGCGTAGGAAACAAGAAAGTCTCAATTTTTCTTTTCTGCATCGAATGAACTTCTGTCTTTTTAAAACAAGAGATTTGATGCTGTCTTTGTTGTATCGGTTAACCTCTTTTTTTTCTATTCAGAATTCATATTTTACTTCCAGCGCTATATAGCGTGCTTGTCAGTAAAATAGCACCTTAGACAAGCAATTTTCTATGTTTAAAGGAAACTGCTTATGTCGATAATTTATAATGAAAAAAAACAACTTAAAAAAAATAGAATATTAAAAGAAAGGGCTAATTTAATTACCACTTTCTTTATTCGATTTTTCCACACTATATTCCTTCCTAGCGTTGAGTCGAACTCAAGCATCAACTCTTATTGCTTCTTTAGTTTTCCTCTTATCAATTGTATCAACCGGTTTAATCGATTTTGTAGATTGAAAAATTGTGTCCATCACTCGATAGTTAAACTTACTTAAGGAAGAGAAGTTATGTCTAAAAAGCTTCCATTGATTTTGAATGTTTGTGATCCCGGTTTAACAAGTAATTCGAAAAATCAAACGAAGAATCAGATTTTTCATAATTTAAGTAGCCATGCTAAAACAGTCTCTACTGATATGTTTAATACACAATGGCATGCATTGTTAGGCAATTATTGTCCTGATGTTGTTTATTTTAGTGTTCTACCATCATCTAAGGTAAATATTGAAAGTCTGAAAGAAATGAAAAATCACTATCCAAATTTACTAGTGGTATTTACTTTTACCTTTTCAGATGAGACAGAGGCTAATATATTTTCTGAAAACATCTTACCTTATATCGATATTGTGACATCGAATATGATAGATATTAACGCCCTAGTGGGGGCCTCTGTAGACTCAAAAATAACAGAACTCCATTTACTCCTTAAAATGAAACATTCTTCACTAAGCTGTCATTGGTTAATTCAAGACGGTGATTTTAGTGTTGATACATGGACAAATTGGTTGTTAGATCAAGACTCAATTGTTGGTTTTCATTCTACTTATTTATTTTCAGATCAGCGTAAAAAGACAGGAATTCAGAGTGAAACTTCCGATGGCCTATATTCCTCTTTTACGTGTTTTCTCGCTCATGGCTACGATGTATTAGATGCCACAACGATGGCAAAAGCGTATACAAAAAGTGCAGCGTTAGTAGGTTGTCCTGGTTGGCCATTACAGATTGAAAACCTGCCATTAATTACCTCATGCATAAATGGTGATTATAGTAAAAAAATACAGATGCTAGACTCTTTGAAAGAAACCGGACAACAAAAAACAGATCAATCATTTGCAAAAATGGATCTTGATAAAATGGGGCTTTACCCAGTTGTAGACACCATTGATTGGCTAGATTTGATACTAAAGCAAGGCGTTAAAATAGCTCAACTTCGCATTAAAAACCCAGAAGATCCGTATCTAGAAAATAAAATTCAAAAAGCTATCGCTCTAGGTGAAAAACACAATGCCCAAGTGTTTATTAATGATTACTGGCAACAAGCCATTCTATTTGGCGCTTATGGAGTTCATCTCGGGCAGGGAGATTTAGACATTGCCGATTTATCTAAAATTCAACAGGCAGGGTTACGTCTTGGTATCAGTACGCATGGGTATTATGAAATTGCTCGCGCGCAGAATATACAACCCAGTTATATTGCTCTTGGACATATATTCCCGACACAAACTAAAGACATGCCTTCTCAACCTCAGGGGTTAAATAGACTCAATCATTATGCTCGTTTGCTTAAAGGCAAAGTACCAACTGTCGCTATTGGTGGTATTAGTATTGAACGCTTTACCGATGTTGCAAAAACAGGGGTGGACAGTGTGGCTGTGGTGTCTGCAATTACTAAAGCGGATAACCCTGAAGAGGTTACAACGCTGCTTTTATCGAAGTTTAATCTTGTTAAAGCTGAACAGACTAAAAAGAGTGTGAGTATATGAATATCATTTTAAACGATGTGCCTTATGAGTTCTCTGGTAATACGTTAAAGGATTTATTGTCTGCTTTGAAAAAAGAAGAGCAGGGTATTGCGATCGCGATTGAACAGCAAGTAATACCAAAGAGTCAATGGCAAAGTACTCAACTAATTGAACGTAGTCAGGTCTTCATTTTTGAATCTATAGCTGGAGGTTAACATGTCATCATTTTCTATTGCGGGACATGAGTTTCATTCTCGACTTTTTACCGGCACAGGAAAATACGCAAGTGCTGACGCTATGATGGCTTCGTTAGTGGCCAGTCACAGCGAACTGGTAACCTTGTCTTTACGACGTATGGATTTACAGTATAAAACAGACAATATATTAGTGCCGTTGCAACAAAATGGCATGAAATTATTGCCTAATACATCCGGTGCACGAACGGCTAAAGAGGCTGTATTTGCGGCAGAATTAGCACGAGAAGCCTTAGACACAAATTGGGTAAAACTAGAGATTCATCCAGACCCTCGTTATTTGATGCCAGATGGAATGGAAACCTTATTAGCAGCAGAAGAGTTGATAAAAAAAGGTTTTATAGTAATGCCATACGTACATGCGGATCCTGTTTTGTGTAAGCGGCTCGAAGAAGTGGGTTGCCAGTGTGTTATGCCGTTAGGTTCGCCTATTGGGTCAAATATGGGATTAGCGAGTCGTCCCTTCCTTGAGATTATTATTGAACAAAGCAATGTTCCTGTCATTATTGATGCGGGTATCGGTGCGCCATCGGATGCGGCTTTGGCATTGGAAATTGGAGCCGATGCCGTATTGGTGAATACCGCAATGGCAGTAGCTCAATATCCTGAAAATATGGCAAAAGCATTTCGATTAGCGGTAGAGGCAGGGCGGATAGCCTACGAATCTGGTTTGGGTGAAAAACGTGTTCAGGCTCAAGCATCCAGTCCACTGACTGATTTTATAGGTGCGTTATCGTGACCGATAATATGTTCTTCAGTGACCAACAAGGTAAAAAACTGATGAGCCAAAAAATAGATGGCCAACTGATTAAAACGGATAGGACAAAAAATCATCCGCTAGAGCAGAGTCCTTCAGTAGAGAGTCAATTTAGCCGGGTTGTTGAGCATTCAGATTGGCATGAAGTCACCCGTTCACATCAAGAAAAAACACAACAAGATGTACTAAAAGCGCTAGCCAAAGATAAATTAACTGTTGATGATTTTACCGCGTTAATTTCTCCTGCTGCCGAACCTTATTTACTTGATATGGTTGCCAAGAGTGAAGCGCTAACTAAACAGCGCTTTGGCAATACTCTCAGTTTATTTGCCCCTTTGTATTTGTCTAATACTTGCGCCAATGAGTGTACTTATTGTGGTTTCTCTATGAGTAATGCCATCAAGCGTCTTACATTAGATGAAGCTCAAATCAAAAAAGAAGTCGCAGCGATAAAGGGCAAAGGCTTCGATCATATTTTATTGGTTACAGGCGAAACGAAAAGAGTCTCTATGCCGTATTTTGAGCGTATGCTTCCTCTAATTAAGCCATCTTTTAGTCAGCTATCTATGGAAGTTCAGCCATTGGAAGCTGATGAATATCAACGACTTAAGAATATTGGATTAGACGCCGTCTTGGTGTACCAAGAGACTTACCGACGACAAACGTATCTTGAACATCATTTACGTGGCAATAAATCGAATTTTAATCATCGCTTAGATGCACCCGATCGAATTGGTCAGGCTGGACTTCATAAAATAGGTCTAGGTGTGTTACTTGGTCTAGAAGATTGGCGTACTGACTCCATTATGATGGCGCATCATCTGCGACATCTACAAAAGCATTATTGGCGTAGCCGTTTTAGCGTAGCATTCCCAAGAATTCGTCCTTGTGAAGGAGGAATTCAGCCAAAATCTGTGATTTCAGATCGTCAACTGATTCAGCTTATTGCAGCGTGGCGACTGTTTGATAGAGATCTAGAAATGAGTCTTTCAACGCGCGAATCTGCAGAATTTCGCCACCATGCCATTCGCATGGGTTTTACTACCATGAGTGCAGAGTCTAAAACACAGCCTGGCGGTTATGCAGATGATGCGGAAGTTGCACTAGAACAATTTGAAATAAGTGATGAAAGGTCTGTGCAAGAAATTGCGGAAATGATTCGTTCACAAGGCAAGGAAGTTGTTTGGAAGGATTGGGATCCATCCTTGTCGGGTTTGTAAGATGCAGTTATTCATCCATTGTAATAACAACCTGAGATGGGTGATAGTTGTGTCCGTATAGGTCGTTTTTTAGTATCCTCACACTTTTCTAATCTGTGATTGCTAATTTAATTTATGTTAAAAATACGTCCCGCTATTCTGTCTGCTCTTTTACTGATTTTGTCTCAGTGGACTTTTGCAGTCCAAAATTTTTTAGCAATTCAAACTCAAGCCGTTTTTTCGAATGATACGTATTTAGCAGCAGACGAAATAGAAGCTTCGCTACTAGAGCAAGGTCAGGTATATGTTCATCAAGCGGTACTTCAAGACATTCAAGTGCGTTATTTTCTAAGTAAATCGAATGATGCACAGACTGTCGGTGTCCGAGGTACTGCTAATTTAACAAACGCCATGCTCGATTTAGATGTTGCCTTGCAACTAGATACGCAATTAAATATCAAACTACATAATGGCTTTTCATCAAGCGCGAAAGCTGTTTATCGTGATATTAAGCCATATCTTGTGGCGGACAAACCTATTCACCTTACTGGACACAGTTTAGGTGGTGCTATTGCTGTCGTTCTAGCAATGTATTTACAGCAAGATGGTTTTGATGTGACGCAGGTTATTACGTTTGGACAGCCGAAAGTAACAAACGTAGCAGGTGCGGCTAAATTTACTGAGTTACCTTTAATCAGAGTAGTAACGCCAAATGATATTGTGCCTTTGGTGCCGCCACTGAGTCCCTTGCAAATAAAAGAGCTAGATATCTATTGGCATATGGGGGTAGAAGTTATTCTTATGGGCAATGGTGAGTACGCAGAAACGAGCGGCGTAAAAAGTGCTTTGCGAGCGACTAAATTTACAACATCGATACCAAGTGAAAAAAATTTGAATGCACACAAAATGACTACTTATATGACTCTAATTAGCAAGCTGAAAGAGTCTTCATTAGAAGTGCCTTATGAAATGGAGATTGGGTTCTTTGGTTTTTCGATTAATTAGCCATAAAAATTAAGTCAAAAAAAACCAGAGTTCCTTTGTTAAGGCCTCTGGTTTTTTATACAACAAAAGACAGTCTCTTTTATTGTGATACACGCTATTAGCTAGCGATAGTATTGAATAGCTCAAAATACGTTGGGAAGGTTTTTGATGTGCAGCCTGGATCATTGATTGTGACTGGCGTATCGGAAAATGCGACTAAGGAAAAGCACATAGCGATACGATGGTCATTATAGGTATCGATAGCGGCATGTTGTAACTTAGCTACAGGCGTCACTGTAATAAAGTCTTCACCTTCAATAACCTCTGCGCCAAGTTTTTTAAGCTCTGTTGCCATTGCGAATAAACGGTCTGTTTCTTTTACGCGCCAGTTATATATATTACGAATTGTGGTGGTGCCTTTTGCAAATAGAGCTGTTGTCGCAATGGTCATCGCAGCATCAGGGATGTGATTCATATCTAAATCAACACCGTTTAATTCGTTATGCTCCGCTTCAATCCATGTTGGGCCATAGGTGATTCTTGCGCCCATTTTGGCAAGAACATCAGCAAACTTTACATCTCCTTGAACACTGTCTGAACCCACGCCATGAACCTTTATTTTTCCGCCCGCAATGGCTGCTGCGGCAAGAAAGTAAGATGCAGAGGATGCGTCGCCTTCTACCATAATCTCGCCTGGACTCTGATAAGTTTGCTGACCTTTAACTAAAAATGCTTGGTAGTTTTGGTTCTCCACTTCCACACCAAATTGTTTCATTACGTGAAGCGTGATGTCGATGTATGGTTTAGATACCAACTCACCATCTACTTTAATAGTTAAATCGCCTTGTGCTAGTGGTGCGCTCATAAGGATAGCGGTAAGGAATTGGCTGGAAATGTTGCCTTTAATAGAAACCTCACCGCCAGATAAGCCATTTGCTTTAATGTGCAGTGGTGGATAGTTAGTTTCGCCTTCATAGTTGATGTCTGCACCAAGATCTTTTAGTGCGTCAACGAGGTCGCCAATTGGACGTTCGTGCATACGAGGTTCGCCATGTAAATGGAACTCACCTTTGCCAAGGCAAAGTGCTGCAGCTAAAGGTCGCATTGCTGTACCAGCATTACCAAGAAATAGGTCGCCAAAATCGGCCTCAATAGGGCCATTTAAACCTTTTAAAATACAGGTAGTGCCTTCGTCTTCTAGTGTATAGCTGACACCAAGTTTTTTAAGGCTTTCTAACATGTAACGGATATCGTCACTGTCTAATAGGTTGGTTATTCTTGTAGTGCCTTTCGCTAATGTTGCTAATAATAAAATGCGATTTGAAAGGCTTTTAGAGCCTGGAATTTGGATCTCCCCTTCAGCTTTTGAAAGTGGTCCTAATGTAATTGAATTCATGATTAAGTCCGTCACAGTAATTTTATGTTTATTGGTTATGAGCTATACGCTGCGAATGCGTTAAAAAGTATTAAAATTTGTTTTTAAAATATCCGTCTGTAGGTGGTCGCGTCGCTCTGTGATAGAGGTCGGTCTTGAATACTAGATAGTATACATTTGATAAAGTGTTATGTCAGTTATCAAGGTACTTGTTGAAAAACATGGAGTGATAAACGATTTTCTGAAGTCTTTTTTGTATCCAGTGTTTTGTCTTTGTTTTTCTTAGTTGTTAAAGAGTGTTGTTTCGTAAGTGCTTGACGAAACAACATTCTTTTTTCCTTATACTACCTAAATATTAAAGTATTTAAAGGTGTGTAAAATGAAACGAATTTTAATGCTAGGTTTGATTTTTTTAGGAATGGCTTCTTTTTCAAATCTTCAAGCAAAAGAATTGCCTAATCCGACAGGGCGAGTGATTTTAACTGTTACAGGTGCAATCTCTAATACAAACACGGCTGGTGGCGCTGCCGTGTTCGATCGTCAAATGTTGGTTAATTTAGGGATGACCAGCCTCAAAACAGGAACGCCTTGGAGTGAGGGTGTTGATTTGTATGAAGGTCCTTTGTTGAGATCTTTGATTAATGCTGTTGGAGCAAATACAGATACTCTATCTATTACGGCGCTTAATGATTACGGTGCCTTAGTTCCAGTAAAGGACAGTTTTGATTACGACGTTATCTTAGCCATTGATATGAATGGAGAAGCAATGCGCATTAGAGATAAGGGCCCGATTTTCGTCCTTTATCCTTTCGACACAGATCCTAACTTAAGCAATGAAGTTATCTACAATCGTTCAGTGTGGCAAATAAAAGCAATCAGTGTTGAGTAGAGACTGATGCGTAACCCTCTTATTTCGGCCTCAAAGAACTTAAATGACAAAAAGTCTGCACCAATATTGCTATTGGTCACGCTCGCTATTGTGTTTATGTTCGCCTCTATATTGGTTTTCTCTGAACTTGTTCAATATCAGAAAAAAGTCATGTCTGCAGCAGAGGAAGATGCTTTATGGGCATCTTATCAGTTGGATAAAGAGTTAATAAAGCTAAGAACCTCTCTTCAATCTCTAGAAGAAAACTATAACGAAGTTAACCTTGAAGAAACCAGAATCCGTTTTGAGATTTTATATAGCAGAGTCAATGTTTTAGAAAATGGTAAATTAAAGGTTTTATTTAGTCGGTCATCTAATGCTGTTGATATTTTGAACCACATCCGAGAGGAAGTGGATGAGATGGACTCTATCTTATTCTCCACTAATATCGTTGATGTGAATTCACTGTTAAAAGAAAGTAAATCGTTAGTTAATAAAACAGAAAGCTTTATCTTAGATGCTCTAGGCACGCGGGCTTTAGAAAAAGAAAAAAATAGACACGACTATCAAAAGTTACTTACTTATTTAGGTGGCCTAATTGGGCTTCTTACTGTCACTGTGATGTTTATTGTATATATATTGTTCAGGCAGCTAAAAGTTGTTGAAAGATCTTATGAAAAATCTCGACAACTAACGATTGAATTAGAAGAAGCTGTTGTCTTCTCTGAACAAGCCTTGAGAGTTAAGTCCGATTTTATTGCCACTATGAGTCATGAAATAAGAACACCTATGAACGCTATTATAGGTTTTAGCTACTTGTTAATGAGCGGCGATGTTCCTGAGAAATATCGAGATAAAATACACAGCATTCAAAAAGCAGCAGATGGTCTGTTGGTTATTATTAATAGAATCCTAGATTTTTCAAAAATTGAATCGGGTAAAGTCGACCTTGAAAATAGTTCTTTTGAGATAGATCGAGTTCTAGAATACGTCTATCAGGTCAATGAAGCCGAAGCTAAAAACAAAGGGTTAAATTTTCTTGTTTACCGTGATTTTTCCATGGACAATTTTTTAATTGGTGATGAAACGCGTTTACAGCAAGTTCTTATTAATTTAGTTAGTAATGCCATCAAGTTCACTCAAGTAGGCTCTATTACTGTTCGAGTCTATAAAAGTCATGATAGTGAACTGATTATTGAAGTGAGCGATACAGGCATAGGTATTCGAGAGGGCATTGATGTTTTCGATGTCTTTAAGCAAGCAGATAGTAGTACGACAAGAATTTACGGAGGAACAGGTCTTGGGTTAAGTATTACCCAAAAACTGGTGCACCTTCTTGGTGGTGTTATTTCTTACAAAAGTGAAGAAAACAAAGGAAGCCAATTCACCGTTACTCTTCCTTATTTACCTGACCCACAAAAAATATCGCCCGCCGCTGAGACTATCGCTCTAATTAAAGAAGATGCAGTTACTTCTAGTCTTTTAGACGGCTTAAATATGGATCGTTTTTTTACTTTGGATTCGGAAAATATTTCTACATGTAAAAAAATATTCTTAACAAGCTTGAGTTTTTTTAATTCAAATGCTCGCCTATTTCAACCTAAAGGTAAGCTTTTAAATGAAACTTTTTTCTTCTTTGATGGGCAAGTTCATTCAGAGGGAGAATCTTCACAGCCAGGTTTAGTCACTCCAAGAAACCTATACCGAAGCTTTGAAGAGACAAAAATAAAAGCCATAGATGTACGAAAAAACAGATTGTCTTTTAGTAAATCAAATAAGTCTTTTCCATATAGAGGCAAAACAGTTTTACTGGCAGAAGATAATAAAATTAACGCCAATATAGTGATGGCAATTTTAAATAAGATGAAAGTCTCTGTTGATTGGGTTGAGAATGGTGAAGAAGCATATAAAAAATCCACTTCAAATAATTATAATTTAATAATTATGGATATCAGAATGCCAGTAATGGATGGATATCAAGCAAGCGAAAAAATATATTACATGTTAAAGGAAAGGAAGCCTCCAATCATCGTATTAACGGCAGACGTAATTAATATTAATAAAGATGATTTTAAAAATAGTTTTTTTGATGATGTTTTATATAAACCATTAGACCCTTATGCATTTATTAAAAAAATGGAATTTTGGTTTGAAAATGAAAGTTTCAATAAGGTTAGTGACATTCCAAGTGACAATGCGCTCAAGATTATAGAGAGCAGAAATTCTGAATTGGTTTCTGAGTTAGACTCGCTTCAAGGGTTACTTATGGATGGCGATGTTAGTGCTGGAGTCTTGGTTAAAAAACTAATGAATACCTTTTCAGACTACAGTGGTATTGATTCGATGAAATTGGCAATTGACGATATTGAGAACTATGATTATCAAGATGCACTGATGAAAATTAAACGCTTTAAACGGGTTCATTGCCATAATGTTGAGAGAGGATTGCTAGTTGATTGATTCAGTAGTAGAGGTTGAAAAATTGGTTTATCAGCGTAAAAGTGTACTTATTGTTGATGATATGCCTGAAAATATCGATCTGCTTAAAGATATTCTTTCAGAGCATTATCAAGTTCAAATTGCAAAGTCTGGTCGAGTTGCTTTGGATATTATTGATCGGCGTTTACCTGATATTATTTTGTTAGATATCATGATGCCTGATATGAATGGCTTTGAAGTATGTAAGAGGTTAAAGGCAAACCCTATAACTGAAGACATCCCCGTGGTTTTCTTAACGGCTGTTACAGAAGCAAAGCATGAGCAAGAAGGGTTTAATGTTGGTTGTGTTGATTTTATAACTAAGCCAATTACGCCATTAACAACTCTCGCTAGAGTGTCAACGCATTTGAAATTGGCTGAAAATAACCAACGAAATAAACTGATTATCGAACGTAGAACAAAAGAGCTAGATGAAGCGCTGCAATCTACTATTGGTATGCTTGGGGAAGTGGGTCAATTTAATGACTCAGATACAGGTGTTCATATGTGGCGAATGGCGGATTACAGTGCTGCTTTAGCAAGAGCAATTGGCTGGGATGATAAGCAAGTGAAGTTACTTAAGCTTGCTGCGCCAATGCACGACACTGGCAAAGTTGGGATTCCGCATTCTATTTTAAAATCTCCTAATAAGTTAACAGATGCCGAATGGGAAGTAATGCGCCAGCATCCAGCCATAGGGCATCAAATACTTGAAAAGGGTGGTTCTCCTTTATTTCAATTGGCAGCTGAAATCGCACTTGCGCATCATGAGAAATGGGATGGTTCTGGTTACCCGTCAGGCTTGTCTGGTAAAGAAATTCCAGAATCAGCTCGAATTGTAGCGCTTGCTGATGTTTTTGATGCTCTTACAATGGAGCGAGCTTACAAGAAAAGCTGGACGATAAAAGAGGCGTTTGGGCATATAAAGCAGGATGCCAATAAACATTTTGATCCTGACTTAGTAGACAGCTTCTTATCGATTGAAGATGAAGTACGAGATATCAAAGCAAAATGGAGTGCGGCTATTTAACCGCACAGCATTTTTTGTATTTTTTACCTGATCCGCACAAGCATGGATCATTTCGACCAATTTTCATTGCATCGGAATTAACAAGTGGTGTGTTTTTTTCTACTTCGTGTTCGCCTGAAATATAGAACCATTCTTTTTTTACTTTCTTGAAAACAGAGCGCTCACTTAAACGTCCTATGTGTTTCCCTTCTTTGAAATGTGCGGAAAAAGAAACCATGCCTTTTTTGTCTTTTTCTAGACCTTCTTCGGTTTCATTTATTTCTAGTTTGATCCATTGTGTGTGCGCATTGCTGGCTTCTATATCAGCCGCAGCTTGTTTAGGGTCTTCTTTTAGTTTTTGCGTAATGGCAATGTAGTTAAAATCACCAATCGCAAAAGCGGTATAACGAGAACGCATTAATATTTCTGCTGTTGGTGCAGTACCTGGATTGTTGTGATACATACCACAACACATCTCATAAGGGCTTCCCGTTCCACATGGGCAGTTTACTGGGGTTGGCATGGATCAACTCCTCTCATCACCAAATACACTTTAACAAATCGACTTCAAGGTGCGTATAATACCTTTTTATTCAACGGCTAACAGGAATTATTTGTGACCTCATCGGGCCCAACTTCGTTTTTTTGGTTTGATTTTGAAACAACTGGAGTAGATCCAGCAAAAGATCGTCCTATGCAATTTGCAGGAATTAGAACAGATCTTAATTTTAATCCTATTGGCGAACCTGTTATGTTCTATTGTCGGTTGGCTGAAGACGTTCTTCCCCAACCAGACGCATGTTTGCTAACGGGTATTAGCCCGCAAGATGCGAATCGCGAAGGTTTGTGCGAAGCGGAATTTATGCAAACGGTAGAAGCTGAACTCTCTTTACCGGGTACTTGTGCTCTAGGTTACAACTCTATTCGTTTTGATGATGAAGTGGTACGTCATGGTTTTTATCGTAACTTTATTGACCCTTATGCCCGAGAGTGGCAGAACAACTGTTCACGCTGGGACATTATTGATCTAGTTCGTATGACTTATGCTATGCGCCCAGAAGGTATTGTTTGGCCTAAAAACGAAGACGGTCAAGTCTCAATGAAACTTGAGGCCTTAACAAAAGCGAATGATATTGCCCATGAGCAAGCCCATGATGCGCTTTCTGATGTATACGGCACCATTGAAATTGCTAAATTGATTCATGAAAAGCAGCCTAAGTTATTTAATTATTATCTTAAAATGCGTCAAAAGCATGAACTTCAACAATTCATCGATCCTGTCCGTTTAAAGCCTTTCTTACATATTTCTGGAATGTTTGGCCAAGCAAAACATTACGCAGCTTTTGTTGTACCTATTGTGCCTCACCCTACCAATAAAAATGGTGTGATAGTGTTCGATCTAATGGCAGATGCTCAGCCATTAATTGACTTGAGCGTAGAAGAAATTCGTCATCGGGTCTTTACTCGTCAAGACGAGCTGGGTGATGTAGAGCGATTGCCATTAAAGGTGATTCATTACAACAAATCACCTGCAATTGCTCCTGCCACTTTTCTTAAAGACGCAGAAGTCGCTAAACGCCTTGAGTTAGATGGCGACGTTTGTCGTCATAATCTTGCCATTATAAAAAGTTATACTGGTTTGGCTGCGAAACTGAGTGATGTTTTTATACAAGAAGATCGCCCAATATTAAAAGACCCTGATTTAATGCTATACGCGGGTGGTTTCTTCTCACGTGAGGACAAATCCAGAATGGAGACAATTCGAACTACGCCTGAAAATGCATTATCTGAATTGGCAATGTCATTTGATGATCGTCGTTTACCTGAAATGTTGATGCGTTATATTGGTCGAAATTATCCTGACCAGTTAAACGAACAGCAGAGAATGGAATGGGAAGAATATCGTCAAGTACGACTAATTGAAAAAGACGGAGGAGGTTCTATTAATATGGATCAATATTTTGAACGATTAAATCAACTCGCTCAAACGCCTGATTTTCCACCTGCTAAGCAAGTTATGCTACAAGATTTAGCAGATTATGCTCAAAGCATTTACCCGATAGCATTATAAGGAATTGATATGAGTGAACAGCATAAAGGCGTCCATTGGCTGGTTGGTTTTGCTGCTTTTATAATTATTATTGCAGGGTTAAAAGCCGCATCTCAAATTGTGGTGCCTTTAATGTTGTCCATATTTATTGCCATTATTTGTGCACCTGCTATGTCTACTTTACGCCGACGTAAAGTACCGACTTGGTTGTCTATTATTTTAGTCGTCTTGTTGATATTGATTGGGGTTGGCTCTCTCGCTGTGTTGGTTGGCGCTTCTTTGGACAGCTTCTCTAGTCAGCTTCCAAATTATAAACTACGATTTGCCGAAGAAATGTCTAACCTGATTGCGACACTTAATGGATTTGGTTTACAAATTTCTTATGACCAAGTGAAAGGTTATGTGGACCCGTCAGCTCTAATGCAGATGGTAGCGAATGCGTTGAGAGGAATAGGGAGTGCATTGACCAATCTTATTTTAGTGGTGATGATTGTCATCTTTATTTTATTTGAAGCCGTCGAATTACCTAAAAAACTGTCTTTAGCACTCACCGATGCGTCCCAGTCAATGGGCCACTTTAACTCCTTTATCAAATCCGTTAACCGCTACTTAGTCATTAAAACACTGGTAAGTATATTAACAGGTGTATTAATCACGGTTTGGTTGTGGATATTGGGTGTTGATTTCCCTATCTTATGGGGCGTAAGTGCCTTCTTGTTGAATTTCGTACCAAACATTGGATCAATTATTGCTGCGGTTCCGGCTGTATTGTTAGCTTTTGTTCAACTTGGTAGTTTGTCGGCCGGATTGACTGCCGCAGGTTTTGTTTTTGTGAATTTAGTCGTGGGTAACGTGATTGAACCCCGTTACATGGGGCGGGGGTTAGGGTTATCTACTCTGGTCGTTTTCCTTTCTTTATTGTTATGGGGCTGGGTATTTGGCCCTGTTGGTATGCTGCTTTCTATTCCTCTTACTATTATTGTAAAGCTAGCGCTTGAGGCAAATCCAAAAACTCAGTGGTTGGCGATTATGATTGATTCTGAAACGGACGTTTCTAAGCGTTAATCTAATTGAGAATGCACAAGCCAGCACGATCTTATTCTCGATCTTGCTGGCTTTTTTGTCTTTATTCGCATATACTTCGCCATCGGATTTTCGTCCGACGGATTCTAGGGAATTTTATTAAGGCATGTAAATGATTACAGGCCTTATACTCATTTAAAAAAAGGTACTAATTTACATGTCTGATGCTGAAACTCAGCCTACATTTGCTTCGTTGGGCTTAATTGCCCCTGTTCTTAAGGCAGTTGCCGACTTAGGTTATGAACAACCATCTGCTATCCAAGCGCAAAGTATTCCATATTTATTAGAAGGTCGTGACCTTCTAGGGCAAGCGCAAACGGGTACTGGTAAGACAGGAGCGTTCGCGCTTCCTTTGTTATCTCGAATTGATATCGCAGATAAAACGACACAACTACTTGTGCTAGCTCCAACTCGTGAACTTGCTATTCAGGTCGCTGAAGCATTTCAAACGTATGCTCGCCACCTTCCAGATTTTCATGTTCTGCCAATTTACGGCGGCATGTCATACGACACTCAACTTCGTCAGCTTAAGCGTGGCGTTCAAGTTGTTGTTGGTACACCTGGTCGCGTTATGGACCACATTCGTCGTAAAACATTAAAGCTAGATGGCCTTAAAGCCCTAGTTCTTGATGAAGCGGATGAAATGTTGCGCATGGGATTCATCGACGATGTCGAGTGGGTTCTGGAGCAAACACCACCAACACGTCAAATCGCTTTGTTTTCTGCGACTATGCCTAATGTGATTCGTCAGGTGGCTAACCGCCATTTAACAAATCCAAAAGAAATTAAAATCGTTACGAAAACATCAACAGCAACGACAATTACTCAAAAATACTGGCCAGTAAGTGGTTTGCATAAGCTTGACGCTTTGACTCGTATTCTTGAAATGAACGAACACGATGGCATGATCATCTTTGTTCGTACAAAAGCTGCAACGGTAGAGCTAGCTGAAAAGTTATGTGCCCGTGGCCATGCTTGTGAAGCGTTGAATGGTGATATTAGCCAGAATTTACGTGAACGTACGGTTGATCGTATCAAGAAAGGTCAAATTGATATCCTTGTTGCAACAGACGTTGTTGCACGTGGTTTGGACGTTGAGCGTGTTAGTCACGTTGTAAACTACGATATTCCATACGATACAGAGTCTTATGTTCATCGTATTGGTCGTACTGGTCGTGCAGGCCGTTCAGGTACAGCAATTTTGTTTGTTGCTCCACGTGAACGTCGCATGTTGCAAGCTATTGAGCGTGCAACTCGTCAGCCAATTGAGGCTATGACACTTCCAACTGCTTCAGATATTAACGAACATCGCGTTAATCGCTTTAAGCAAAAAATCACTGATGTGATGGACAACGAAAACCTTGATTTCTTCCTAGAGCTTGCACAGAGCTACCAGAAAGATAATGAAGTTGATCCAATTAAAATGGCGGCTGCTTTAGCTCATATGGCTCAAGGTAAGAACCCATTGTTGTTGTCTGAAATGGAAGTTCGTCACGAACGTAAAGAGCGCAGTGATCGTAACGACCGTAACCCACGAGATCGTGGTGACCGAGGCGATCGTGGTGAGCGTGGCGCACCGCGTGAACGTAAAGTTCGCCCAGTAACTGCTGATGCTATGCCGTTGAAAGACGATCCAAGTACAGCAATGACTCGTTATGTTGTTCAAGTTGGCTACAGTGCTGGTGTTAAACCAGGTAACATCGTTGGTGCAATTGCGAATGAAGCGGAAATTGAAAGCCGTTATATTGGCCATATCGAAATTTATGAAGATTTTGCAACGGTTGATTTACCGACCAACCTAGAATCAGGTGTATTGGGTAAATTAAGCAAAACTCGTATTTGTGGGCAGCGTACTGATATCGCTAAACTAGAAAATGCAGACGAATTGAATAAACGTGCAGCAGCACCTTCAACTCGTAAGCGCCCTTCTGGTGGCGGTGATCGTCGTCCATCAAATGGTGGCGAGCGCAGACGTCCTTCGGGCGAACGTTCAGAGCGTCGCCCAAGAGCGCCACGTAAAGACAGTTAATCTGCTTTGCTAGTTGCGAATCTTAAAAAACCGAATCCTGTTTAAGGGTTCGGTTTTTTTATGTCTATTCGTCTGCCTATGATTCAAGACAAGAGTGTTCGGCTCTGCTACTTAAGATAAGATTCTGTTAATATGCTTTGCTTTGCTCTTTCCATCCTGAATTTAAAAATCAAAAAGGCCAATGATGAACGAAATTACTATAATTAAGCCAGATGATTGGCATCTACATTTTCGTGATCAAGACATGTTGCTTGAAACGGTTTCTGCAACAGCGCGATGCTTTGCCCGTGCGGTTGTTATGCCTAATTTGGTGCCGCCAGTTACAACAGCTGCGTTAGCCTTAAGCTACAAAGAGCGTATATTAGCGGCACGTCCAGAGGGCAGCTCTTTTACGCCTATCATGACGATTTACCTAACGGATAAAACCAGCGTACAAGATATTAAAGACGCGAAAGCCGCAGGTGTATTGGCCGCTAAAATGTACCCTGCTGGAGCAACGACAAATTCAGATTCAGGTGTAAATTCACTTGAATCACTTTACCCAGTATTTGAAGCCTTAGCTGACAACGACATGTTGTTGCTAATTCATGGTGAAGTGACGCAAAAACACATTGATATCTTTGATCGCGAGAAAGAATTTATTGATCAGCATATGGTGAAAATTGTCGACCGAGTACCAAATCTTAAAATCGTGTTTGAACATATCACAACAAAAGACGCTGCAGACTTTGTCTTGTCTGCCCGTGATGGTGTTGCAGCAACAATTACGCCACAGCATTTATTATTAAACCGTAACGACATGTTGGACGGCGGTATGCGCCCCCACAACTATTGCTTACCTGTATTAAAGCGAAGCACGCATCAAGCAGCCTTACGCGCCGTCGTAAAATCTGGTTCGCCAAAGTTCTTTCTAGGAACAGACTCAGCGCCACACACTAAGGATCGCAAAGAGTCAGATTGCGGGTGTGCTGGCTGTTACAGTGCATGGTCGGCATTAGAGCTGTACACGCAAGTATTTGATGAACTAGATGCGTTAGATAAGCTAGAAGGCTTCACGAGTTTTCATGGGGCAGACTTTTACGGATTGCCGCGTAATACAGAAAGCGTCACCTTGATACGTAAATCTTGGGAAGTGCCAGGAAATATTACTTTACCGAATGGTGAGCTTATCGTGCCGTTTTTTGCAGGTAAAGAAGTCGCTTGGAAATTAAAATAAGCGTCTACTTAAAATACTAACAGCATGAATTCTGACGTTTTAAAAGATGTGTTGTTAGTAGAGGCGTAAATATAAAAAGCCGAATTCAGCAATGGGTTCGGTTTTTTTGTAGCAAAATAAGTAATAGGAAAAGTAAGGTAAGAAAAAATAAACTAGAAATAAAAAGGAGGGCAGTAATTTAAATGGTGCGGATGGAGAGACTCGAACTCTCACGCCGTGAAGCACTGGAACCTAAATCCAGCGTGTCTACCAATTCCACCACATCCGCATGTCGTGTTGACGAGGCCGAATATTACCGATATTTACAGTCTATGCAAGACTTTTCTTCTGCACCTTTGGATTTAGTTTATTCCTAATGAATAGCAAATAGATTGCTAATTTTATAAGAGTAATCAGGGACATATAAAATGAAAAGTGGTCTAATAATATCTTCAAAAACGGTTATCTAAGCAGAGTAGAATTATGGAAAGCCATTCGATCTCTTTAATGTTTAACACCCTTGACCTAGCCACGCTGTTTGTTTTTTTTGCGTCTTGGTGGGGTTACTCTTTATTCGCGCAATATAACTCTAAGCGTCGAGCATGTTTAGTCAGCGTGCTTCATCAATTTAGGTTGGCGTGGATGTCTCGGTTGTTACGACGAGATAATCGAATTGCCGATGCTTCAGTGATGGCGAATTTAGAACGAAGCAGCTTATTTTTTGCATCCAGCAGTTTATTGATAATCGCTGGCTTGTTTACCGCATTTAACTACTCAGAAAAAGCTTTGGGTATTTTGTCTGATTTTTACTTCCTAGCACCAATGAGTCCACAAGAGTGGGAGCTTAAAATTATCGTGTTGGTGGTTATTTTTGCCTATGCTTTTTTCACTTTTACCTGGTCTGTTCGACAATATAATTTTTGCTCCGTATTAGTAGGAAGCGCACCTTTAGCGACAGAACGAGGCATAGAAGACAGCGAGCGAGAATTGTACGCCAATCATATGGCGCAAATTTGTAGCTTAGCAGCGAACCAATTTAACTATGGATTAAGGTCATATTATTTCGGCATGGCATTCTGCGGTTGGTTTCTTGGACCTTACTTTTGTATGGCAGCAAGTATCATGGTAGTTGCCGTACTTTACCGTCGTGAATTCCGTTCTAAAACATTTAAAACATTGAGCCGTGGACTCGTGATGAAATCCCATGCTTCCTAATTTCCCTAAACCATTACCAGAAGATGATAGGCCGGTTAATCGTACCGTTAAGGTAGATGATCGGCTTTATCAGTACCTAGTCGATGTTTCCGTTCGAGAAACTGATCTATTAAAAGAATTAAGACGCGAAACCGCGCAATACCACATGGCGAGAATGCAACTCTCTCCAGAAGTAGGGCAGTTTTTATCGTTATTAATAAAGTTACAAGCCCCAAAGAAGATTCTTGAAATTGGTGTGTTTACGGGCTACAGCACCTTATCGATGGCCATGGCAATGTCAAATAATGCCAGCTTGGTTGCGATTGAAAAAAAGCAAATGTGGTTAGACATCGCGACACGTTATTTAGAACAAGCTGGAGTCAAAGACAGAGTCGAAACCTATTGTGATAAAGCTTTGCCTGTCATGCAGACATTATTAGCATCCATTAATAACCATGAATCAGACCCTTTTGATTTCATTTTTATTGATGCAGATAAGAAAAATCTACTGGAATACTATCACTTGAGTAAGTCGTTGCTTAGATCTGGCGGTTGTATGGTGATCGACAACACACTTTGGTGGGGTAACGTGGCTGATGAAGCATTTACGGACAAAGACACCTGTATCGTCCGTGAGTTGAATAGTACAGTACATCAAGACAACAACGTGGAGTTATCACTGCTTCCTATTGGTGACGGATTAACCCTGATTAGAAAAAAATAAATTCCCCCTTCCTTTGTTTATTCGATCGCTCGTCCAATAATGTTGATATTTCTCAGCGAAATAATTGCTTACTTCTAGGCTCTTTCTCGCTTTATTTTTGTCGATTCCAAGCTTTGTTTTAAAAAACCACAAAAATATTGTGTCTTAGCCTCTTGAAATTACGCCAAGAGGCTTTATTTACAGTGCACTAGTCAAAAGAAATACACCTTTGAATTTTGTTCAAAGGTTCATTCAAATAGGAGCACGCTACAACATGGCAACTGATACTCAAAAAGAAACGTTAGGATTCCAAACGGAAGTTAAACAACTACTTCATTTGATGATCCATTCTTTGTACTCAAACAAAGAAATCTTTCTAAGAGAGCTTATTTCTAATGCATCGGATGCAGTAGACAAGCTTCGCTTTGAGTCTGTCGCTAACGCAGACCTTCTCGCTGGAGACCCAGACTTACGTGTCCGCATTGAATTTGATAAAGAATCAAATACAGTGATCATTGATGACAATGGCGTAGGTATGTCTCGTGAAGAAGCAATCACCAACTTAGGTACGATTGCGAAATCAGGAACATCTTCATTTTTAGAAAAATTGAGCGGCGACCAGAAAAAAGACAGCCAATTGATTGGTCAATTTGGTGTAGGCTTTTACTCCGCTTTCATCGTTGCGGATAAAGTAACGGTTGAAACTCGTCGTGCAGGCGCTACTGAAGCAGAAGGCGTACGTTGGGTATCTGACGGCTCTGGTGAATTCACAATTGAAAACATCGACAAAGCGACTCGCGGAACACGCATTACATTACACCTTAAAACAGACGAAAAAGATTTTGCCGATAATTTCCGTCTTCGTTCTTTGGTGACAAAATACTCTGACCATATTTCTATTCCTGTTGAAATGGAAAAACCGGTTTATCCAGAAATGGACGAAGAAGGTAACCCTAAACCTGTTGATGAAGCAGCAGTTGCAGAATTCGAAGCAGTAAACTCAGCGAAAGCACTTTGGACACGTCCTCGTAACGACGTGACAGAAGAAGAATATCAAGAGTTTTACAAGCACATTTCCCATGATTATCAAGAACCTTTGAAGTGGTCTCACAACAAAGTAGAAGGTAAATTGGAATACAGCAGCTTGCTGTATATTCCTGCAAAAGCACCTTACGATCTTTGGAATCGTGACATGCAGCGCGGCCTTAAATTATACGTACAGCGCGTATTCATTATGGATGAAGCTGAAGCATTCCTTCCTCCATACATGCGCTTTGTTAAAGGTGTGGTTGATTCAAACGATTTGTCTTTGAATGTATCTCGTGAAATCTTGCAAAACGACCACGCGGTAGACTCTATGCGTTCTGCATTGACGAAACGTGTTTTGGACATGCTAAGCAAAATGTCGAAAAACGAACCAGAAAATTACCAAAAATTCTGGGATGAGTTCGGTAATGTCATCAAAGAAGGTCCAGCAGATGACATGGGCAATAAAGATAAAATTGCCGCTTTGCTACGTTTCAGTACCACAGATACAGATGCTCCTGAGCAAACAGTGTCGCTTGCTAACTACATCGAGCGTATGAGCGAAGGTCAAGACAAGATCTACTACATCTATGCGGAAAGCCATAACACGGCGAAAAACAGCCCGCATCTAGAGATTCTTCGTAAGAAAGGCTTTGAAGTCTTGCTACTAAGCGATCGTATTGACGAATGGATGATGTCTTCTTTACAAGAATTTGAAGGCAAATCTTTCCAAGACGTAACCAAAGGCAAGCTTGACCTAACAGATCAAGACAACGAAGAAGAGAAAAAAGAGAAAGAAGAAAAAGCAGAGCAAATCAAGCCGCTTCTTGATCGCATGAAAACAGTATTGGCTGAAAAAGTTGCAAACGTAAACTCAACCAATCGTTTAACTAATTCACCAGCGTGTTTGGTGGTTGGCGAGAACGACATGGGCTTACAGATGCGTCGTTTATTGGAGCAAGCTGGTCAACAGCTTCCTGATTCTAAGCCGTCTCTTGAAGTGAACCCTGATCATCCGATTGTTGCTAAAATGAATGAAGAATCTGATGAAGAACGTTTCGCTGACATGGCTTGGTTGTTGTTTGAACAAGCGACCTTGTCTGAAGGCGGTCAACTTGAAGATCCTGCGACGTTCGTTAGCCGCATGAACAAGTTGATTGTTCAGCTAAGCCAATAAGATACTTATAAGGCATTCACTAAATAGTTAGTTTTTCCTTATAAAATCAAAGCCCATATTTTTCACGTTAATTTAGCGTGACGAATATGGGCTTTTTTTATGGCATCGATAAACAGGCAAACAAAAAAGCAAACAGACAGACAAATTGAAGAATTTGATTCCTTAAATAAAATTGTTTAGTTTAATTGAGTGCTATGGACAGCACTTTTATAAACCTCAAGGGAGTGAGCTATGTATTTTAAAAGGAAGTTTTTAAACAGCGGACGTCTGAACATAAGCAAAAAGAAAGGTGAAAACGGCAAAGAAAGTTGTTGGGAGAAAAAACACTGGAAAAAATATGTCGCCTTATGTCTTTGTTTATTTCCCATGCTTATACAAGCCAAGCCAGATGTTCAGCTAGCCAATACATTCATAGAAGGCATTCAGGTAGAAGACTATTTAGTGAGTGAAAAGTACGATGGAATTCGTGCCATATGGACGGGTGAGGCACTGGTTACTCGTCAAGGAAATCCTATTAATGCGCCAAGCTGGTTTACTGAAAAACTCCCTCAAATTTGGTTGGATGGTGAGCTATGGTCAAAACGTAATGACTTTTCCTTCATCATGTCGACCGTAAGAAAAAATGATCCCATTGATAAAAAGTGGCAAAAAATTCATTACATGATCTTTGATGCGCCCGATGCAGAAAAAATCATGACATTTGAAGCAAGGTATCAACGGTATACCAGTATCGTAAACTCCCTCGAATTACCTCATGTTATTCCTATCAAACAATTCACAGTCAAAAACAACCAAGAATTGAATCAAGTACTAGAGGATTACGTTAAAGAAGGTGCAGAGGGTCTTATATTGCATCGTAAGCTAGCGCGCTTTGTGAATGGTCGCACAGACAACTTACTCAAGCTAAAGCCTTATATGGACGCAGAAGCGACAGTGGTAGAAGTGTTAAATAGCACAGGAAAATACGCTGACATGATGGGGTCTATTTTGGTTGAAATGCCATCTGGTCTTCGTTTCAAAATAGGCAGTGGTTTTTCTGACGAAGAACGACGTTCTCCGCCAGAAAAAGGCGATCTGGTAACCTATAAATATCATGGCTTTACGAAGCGTGGTGTACCGAGGTTTGCCAGTTTTATACGGTATCGCAATATAAGCTACTAGCTATGATCTTCTGTAAGCATAGACTGTTTGCAAGTTCTAATTACCTACAATAAATAGGAGGTTAATTGGAGCTTTAACCCTACAGAGTAGGGCAAAAGAGGCGATGCAGAGTTTGGATTAATTCTTTTACTCTGTTATCGCCTAGGCTGTAGTAAATAGTCTGAGACTCACGTCGAGTAGTGACTAAGCCATCTTTTCTTAATATCGCAAGATGCTGAGAAAGAGCCGATTGGCTTAAAGGGAGCTTTTCGTTCAATGCAGTAACGCAAAGCTCTTCTTCAATTAAATGACATAAAATCATCAGTCTATTTTGATTACTGAGTGCTTTTAAAAAAACCGCCGCTTCCGTCGACTGCTTCAACATATCTTCCATGGTAAGTGTTTCGCTTGTCATTGTTACTCTCGTTTGTGTTGCGTTGAATTGTGTAAACAATCCACATTGTCTGTGGATAAATCTGGGGGTAGACCTAAATAATAGTGGTTCTTATCATATAGGGCGGCCGCTCCATTCTTTTGTGCAAAATTTGAACAGTTGTATTGATAGTAATATTTATTTATTTAGATCAAAACTAGTCCAAATTGGTGCGTGATCAGAGGGCTTCTCAAGAGCGCGTAAATCGTAATCTACATCGGCGTCTTTTAAGTAAGGCGTTAGACTCGTTGATGATAATATAACATCGATTCTTAAGCCGCGTTTAGGCGTATCGTCAAAACCTTTTGAGCGATAATCAAACCAACTGAAACGATCATTCTTTGTCGGGTTCAGTGAACGATAAGTATCAGTGAAGCCCCAATTCATCAGTGTACTAAGCCATTCTCTTTCTTCTGGCAAGAAACTGCATTTCCCCGTTTTTAACCAGCGTTTTGCATTAGGCTCGCCTATACCTATGTCCAAATCACTTGGTGAGATATTAATATCACCCATTACAATAATTTTTTCATCTGCTGAATGAGACGCAAGATAATCCATTAAATCCGCGTAAAACTTACGCTTTGCAGGAAACTTGGTTTCATGATCACGGCTTTCACCTTGAGGGAAATAACCGTTCAGCACTTTAATAGGACCTTGAGGCGTATCAAAAGTGGCAATAATCATACGACGTTGAGCATCTTCATCATCGCCTGGAAAGCCGTATTCTACTTTTGTCGCTTCTTGCTTACTAAAGATAGCCACACCGTAGTGAGACTTTTGACCATAATAATAAGCGTGATAGCCAACAGATTCAGGGATCTCATGAGGAAACGCATCATCATGTACTTTAATTTCTTGTAGGCCAATAACATCTGGCGAGTGTTGTTCTACTAAGGCTTCTATTTGGTGTGGTCGAGCGCGTAAACCATTAATGTTAAAAGAGACAAACTTCATGATAATCATTCCACGTTTAATTTCCTTAATCATACCTAGATGTTACACACTCATAAAGTGCTTAAACCGTTAGAATTGGTTAGTTTTTTTGATCATGCTAATAAAGTGATTCTTTTTAACATTTTCAAAAACCCCTGTTACACTCAAGGGATGATTTTAATGAACAAACATTGGAGAGCTTAATGGCTTATCAGTACGATTTATTTGTTATTGGTGCAGGTTCTGGCGGCGTACGTGCTAGTCGTGTTGCGGCATCTAAAGGTTATAAAGTCGCGGTTGCTGAAGGCAGCGCGTTAGGCGGCACTTGTGTCAATATCGGTTGTGTCCCAAAGAAATTATTTGTCTATGCGTCTGAATATGGTCATGGCTTTGGTGAAGCGGCTGGATTTGGTTGGAAGCACGACGGCATCCAATTTGATTGGTCTGTGTTAAGAGACAATAAAACCAAAGAAATCGAACGCCTAAACGGTATTTACGGCAACATGCTGGGTAACGCAGGTGTTGAAGTTATTTCTGGTTTTGCGAGCTTTGTAGACGCTCACACGGTTATGGTTAACGGCAAAACCTACACAGCAGAGCGCATCTTAATCGCTGTGGGCGCGAAGCCTTTTATTCCTGAATTTCAGGGCAGCGATTTGGTGGTTAGCTCTAATGAAATGTTCTACTTAGACACCTTACCAAGTAAAGCCTTGGTAGTCGGCGGCGGTTACATTGCCGTTGAGTTTGCTGGCATCTTGAATGGTTTAGGTGTGGATACCTCGCTTGCTTATCGTGGTGATCAATTACTACGTGGCTTTGATGAAGACGTTCGTGCATTTGCCAGCGAAGAGTACAACAAATCTGGCATCGATGTTCGTTTGAATACTGATGTAGATCGTATTGAATTGCTTGATCCAAAAGATCCAGCAGGCGAGCGTATGGTTCACTTTAAAGACGGCACTTCTGAACGCTTTGGTTTGATCTTATACGCCACAGGCCGCGTGCCAAACGTGGGTTCGTTAGAACTGGATAAAGCAGGCGTTGAGTTCGGTAAAAACGGCGCAGTGAAAATCGATAAAAATTTCACAACCACAGCAAGCAGCGTGTTCGCCTTAGGCGATGTGACTGACAACATTCAGCTAACGCCTGTTGCGATCAAAGAAGCGATGGCGTTAATCGATTACTGGTTTGATGGAAAAGAAGTTGACTTTGACTACGACAACATCCCAACGGCTGTATTCAGCCAACCAGCCATTGGTACAGTTGGTTTGTCTGAACAGGAAGCAGAAGCACGCGGTATAGACTTCCGTGTTTATCAGACAGACTTCCGTGCGATGAAACATACGTTAAGTGGCGGTACATCAAGAACCTTGATGAAGATGCTGGTTAACAATGCCGATGAAAAAGTGATTGGCGCGCACATGGTAGGCGACTACTCTGGCGAGATTATCCAAGGCTTAGGCATCGCGCTAAAAGCAGGCGCAACGAAAGCCGATTTCGATGCCACAGTGGGTGTTCACCCAACCAGCGCAGAAGAGTTCGTTACCTTCTCTGCAGGTGCGTTAAAAGAACGTAAATAGGGTAGAACCTAGTTCTAAGGTGGTTTTTAAAAGACGCAGAGGTGCGTCTTTTTTTGTTTTTGTTGTTTGTAAGGACATCAAACTCCGTTCAAATGCTTTGTATTCATGAGTATTTTTCCGCCCTGCTGGGTGGGTGACGTTTGCCCAGATCCGCAAAACTTCATTTTAAAAGAAAAGCAAAAATTCTCTTTTAGATCTTTAGCGTCTCATTGCTTATAGATACCACGAACACTTCCTAGTCGATATATTACGTAAGGTATGGATTAGCTTTTATTGGTTGCTTTTTTTGTCTCAAACACTGACTCGTAAACGTCATGAGGTCGCGCAATCGGGATTGCGTCGAATGATTACCGCTGGTGGGTCTAGTGTTTTTCTTCAAGAGGAATGCGGAAGATGGTGTTGTGAGATATTTAGGTTCCATTTGAACCCATATTCGTTGGGTGTTTGAGTTGGTGGAAACGAATAAAGTACTTAATCCAATACAAATAAAATTTTTCAGTTTTTAAGCTATAACCGAGTAAGCGAAGTTCAGTTCGAATAAAGTTGAGAAAAGATCTTGAACCTCCATTTCAAAAATAATCGGCACACACTCCTTGTGTATAAAAGTAAAAGCACTGTGTAAATATACAGTCTATTTTTTCGGTTGCCAATTTTTTGCTCGTTTTGTCTAAAAAATAATCATTGCTCTGCGCGTTTATACTGGTAGATAAATAAAAAGTCTTTTAGTATCAATGGATAAGCATTTTCAGTGTGGAGATAACTCGCTGGGGATAAAAGTGATAACGCGCATGCTCGTTTAGCCTGTCTTGGATTTTGTTGATATCAATGTTAATAGTTTTAAATTCAGTAGGTTATAGGGAAAATTAGAAGCTTTTGAAAATGTGTAAACGCGCATGCGCACTATTAAACTGTTAAGTGCCTACCCAAATCTGCAAGCATTATTAAGGAAATTTAGTTTGTTCGACATTAATCAACACATAGCCAAAATATCAGATGAATCAATTGATGCCATAGTAAAACCAACATTTGAATTCTTTGAAGGATCTCCATTTCATCAATTGGACAATTTACCTAGTTTTTCTGGGGCTGGAGTTTATGCGCTTTTTCTAAAATCTACATCAAATACATGTTATGACGGTTACTTACAGCCTATGCAGCCCATTTATGTAGGAAAAGCCGTTCCTACAGGTTCTAGGCAAGGAATAAAGAGTGAAGCAGGCAAACAGCTAAGGAGTAGACTTACTAAACATTTAAGTAGTATCAAACAAGCTGAAAACTTAAATGAAAGTGAATTTGTTTGTCGTTTTATGATTATTGAAGGAATTGCTACAGATATGATTAGTGCTATCGAATCGTATTTAATTCGAAAGTACAATCCGTTATGGAACTCTTATATCGATGGTTTCGGTATTAATGCCCCCGGCGCAGGACGATATAATCAACAGCCTTCAGAATGGGATACTATTCACCCGGGTAGAGACTATGCTAAAAAGCTTACTGGAGCACCTCGGGATGAGAGCTTTATTCTCGAAAAACTAGTAAACTACACTCACAAGGTTTAAAGCTCAAACATTATAGAGGTTACATGAATTCAATAGAACTTTTTGCTGGTGGAGGCGGTTTAGCTCTCGGCTTATCAAATTGTGGTTTTCGCCACAAAGCTGTTATAGAACTGAACAAAGATGCCTGCAAAACTATCAGAGCAAATAGTGTATTTGATTTTGGTAAAAACCTATATGAAGGCAGTGTTGTCAACTTCGATTACATGAGTGTATCAGATGAAATTGACCTAATTTCTGGAGGGCCGCCTTGTCAGCCATTTTCCATGGGTGGAAAAGCTAAAGGTAATGAAGATACGAGAGATATGTTTCCTCAAGCCGTCCGTGCAATCCGTGAAAAGCGACCTAAGGCATTTGTCTTTGAAAACGTCAAAGGGTTAATGAGAAAGTCATTTGTAGATTACTTTGAATATATCGTTTTACAACTTCAATACCCATCTTTTGATAAGGAAGCTGATGAGTCTTGGGAGCAACATAGGGCTAGACTTGAGCGTTATCATACTCAATGTGAACACACAGAATTAGAATACAAAGTAATATATCGACTGGTAAATGCCGCAGATTACGGTGTTCCTCAAAAACGTGAGCGAATTTTTTTTATTGGTTATCGATCTGATATTGATGCAAATTGGACTTTTCCTGAAGTTACTCATTCAGAAGATTCACTAATGTGGGATAAATGGGTTTCGGGTGAATATTGGAATCGACATCAATTACCAATGCCTGTTCCTGACGAAAAAATAGCTAAGAAAGCAGAAAAAATTCGCAAAAAATATGGATTATTTAAACCAGAAAGTTTGCCTTGGGTGACTGTCCGTGATGCTATTTCTGATCTACCAGATCCTATGCATGCTGATGCCCAACATTTCAATCAGCATATTTTTAAAGATGGCGCCAAAATGTATCCTGGTCATACAGGCAGTTATATTGATGAACCATCAAAAGCTATTAAAGCTGGTGCGCATGGCGTTCCCGGAGGGGAAAATATGATTCGTTATGAAGATGGTAGCGTTAGATATTTTACTGTTCGAGAAAGCGCGAGAATACAAACTTTTCCTGATCACTTTAACTTTCAGGGTTCTTGGGGGGAAGTGATGCGACAACTAGGGAATGCCGTTCCAGCAAAACTAGCTGAGCGTGTTGGGCAGTCTGTATACAGGGCATTGGTGGAACAAGGCACTTAACAAGTTGCTCAAACGGACAAAAAACAGCTGGCTTTTGCTCGTTCCTCGCTAATTTTAGCCTGCTATTTTATTGCCGCTTAGCAAAGCGTTAAATGTACTATCTATGAATAAAAAATATGAAGATAGATATGGCAAAGAACATATCGAAAGAGCTACAAACGAAATCATGGGGCAATTCGATCTTGATTATAAGAAATCGAAAGAGCTAGCCATCCAAACTTTAAATGGATTGGATTCACACGGCTGCGATTACAATAACTTTGAAACTGTAAAAGAAACTATTACTGTTGTTGTCTCAATCTGGCTTGAAAACAACCAACCTAATAATTAAGAATCAACATTTAACAAGCGCCTAAACTCCGACAATGTTGAGTTGTCATGGTTTTGGCAAACAACGCAAAAAGCCACGTCAACACATTGTGTGTTAGGCGGGCGTTAACAGGACTCAGCCTAAAATTTAGTATTTTCAAGGGCTTACCGTGCATTTTTTCAAGGAAGATGAGTTGGATATGCCAAGGTTAAGGAAAGAGTAAATTAGTTTATAAGACACCCCTTATTACCACTATATGGCTTGCTGTGTTCGGCGGGGTTCCAATCTTTTTTAACTCTATATTGGCAAATGTAGCCGCCATGAAAAATGCCATGTTATTGGGTTTGTTAGTAACGATAAGGCATTGTGTAAAATCTTGTTAGATCGAATGTTTTTTTCTCATAAAAGCCCTACAGTTAGATTAATAATTCTAATTTTTTAGGAGAAATGAGTGAAAATACGTCTACTGTTAATCGTGTCTATTTTGTTCTCAACCATGAGCTATGCACAAACGCTCAACTTTGGCGTTGTGCCTCAACAATCAGCTAAAAAGCTGGCTGAACTATGGTCACCTGTACTTCAATATATTAGTGAATATGCCGGCGTGACGATTCAGTTTACAACAGCAAAGAATATACCTGAATTTGAGAAACGTTTATTAGCAGGGGAATATGACCTTGCTTATATGAACCCATATCACTATGTGGTTTTCCATCAGAAACCTGGATATCAAGCCATAGCAAAGCAAAAAGATAAGAAAATCAGAGGTATTTTGGTGGTTCGTAAAGACAGCTCAATTGAGTCTATAGCCGACCTTCAAAATAGCCAGATGGCTTTTCCTTCTCCTGCGGCATTTGCGGCCAGTATTTTACCCAGAGCACAAATTGCTCAGGAAAATATTGAGTTCACTCCGAAGTATGTCTCATCACATGATTCCGTCTATATCAATGTTGCGCGCGGATTTTTCCCTGCTGGCGGTGGTGTCATGCGAACCTTCAACAATACCGCTCCAGAAATACGAGAGCAGTTAAAAGTATTATGGCAAACCAATCCATACACTTCTCATGCGATTGCTGCACATCCTAGAGTGTCTCAAGTGACTCAAGACAAAATTGTTCAAGCCATGCTGGCAATGAACAATGACCCCGAAGCAATGGCTTTACTAAAACGCTTAAATTTTATGGGGCTAGAAGCGGCGTCAAATGAAAAGTGGGATGATATTCGCAAACTTGATATTACGTTGTTGGATCACCTACTTGAGTGATAGACCCACGAAACAGAGCAATGGATAGGATGTTATAGGTGTCATTAAGGTTAAAGACGATATTGGGTGTTGCTTTCATAGAAGCTATTTTGTTGGTGATTTTGATTTCGATGACATTAAATTATCTGGAATCAACCAATTACGATGGCTTATATAAACGCGCCACGACAACGGCTACTTTATTTTCTACTACGACAAAAGATGCGGTTATTTCCTATGATTTAGCGTCATTGGATGACTACACAAATGAACTGATGAAAAATCCTGATTTGGTGTACGTGAAAGTTCTGACACCGGAAGGGGATGTATTTGCTCAATCTGGTGATGAAGTATTATTAAAGCGTCCTTTTAATGAAGACCAAGATGTTTCTAGTGTAACCGATGGTGTGTTTGATATTAGAACTGAAATCGAAGAGGGCGGTCAGGTATTCGGCATAATTGAATTGGGTATTGATACTTCGACATTAAGTCAGTCGATTAAAGAAGCCCGATATTGGAGTGCGACAATTGCCTTTGGTGAAATGCTACTTGTTGCTCTGTTTTCTTTTTTACTTGGTACATACTTAACAAACCGATTGGGGCAGTTAAGAGAAGCGGCGAATCAGATTTCTCTTGGTAACACAAACATAACCATTCCTATAACAGGTAATGATGAAGTGGCCGAGGTGGCCGATGCCTTTAATCAAATGACATCCCGGCTGACAGAAGCTGTAGAGCGTCGAGACGCCTATGAAAAAGAATTGAAGCAACTTAATCAAACACTGGAAAGCCGAGTCGAACGAAGAACGCTTCAGCTTGAGAAAAACATTAAAAAGCTCGAATCAACTAACAAACAACTGCAAGAAACGCACGAACAACTTATTCAATCCGAAAAAATGGCGTCTATCGGGACACTGGCTGCTGGTGTTGCTCATGAAATAAATAACCCAGTCGGTTATGTCATGAGTAACATGCGCACGCTTAAAGAATACAGCCAGACTTACATTGACGCGATAGACAAAACCAAACAATTAATCGACCAAGAGACAGGTGATCTTAACGAGCCGATCAAAGATCTAAATCGCTGGTTTCGAGAACAAGATATTGATTTTATACAGACAGATATCCCTCAGTTAATTACCGATACTATTGATGGAACAGAACGGATACGCGATATAGTGGCAGGGTTAAAAGAATTCTCCCATTCGAATCCCAGTCAAGTAATGCAATTGTCTAACTTGAATGAAGCAATAGAAAAGACCTTAAAAATTACCCACAATGAATTAAAGTACAAAGTGAAAGTGGAAACAAAACTCGGCAATATTCCTAAGGTGAAATGCAACATTGGTCAGATTCAGCAAGTGCTTCTGAACCTTCTTATTAATGCTGGACATGCCTTAAAAGAAAATGGGCGTATACAAATCATAAGTGGTGTTATTGAGAAAGAAGTGTTTATTTCAGTGCAAGACAACGGCACAGGGATACCTAAAGATATTCAAGAAAAAATATTCGATCCCTTTTTTACCACCAAAGAAGTTGGCACAGGCAGCGGTCTCGGTTTATCTATTACCTACGGAATCATGCAGGATCATAAAGGAAGAGTAGAACTGAAAAGCGTCCTTGGAAAAGGCAGTAAGTTTACCTTGTACTTCCCGAGTGAGGTTGAGTAGTCAATTAATCGTCATTAGCCATGTCCAGAGTGTTGAGACGTCGTCTAAAAATTTGCTGTTTTCTTTGCCGAACGGTAAGAGCTTATAGCCTCTGTGGTCCATTCAAGTTCTGGTGGTTTCAACATAACTCTGTATCGGGTGGCTAAAGTCTTCTACATACGTTTTCTCTATCAGTCCTGTCTTTATTTCGATTGCTTCAATCGGTGCTCTTCTTTATTGTTGATTTCATTATTGTTTAACGGTCTAAAGGAAGCGTGATGAACGAAGTATTAAACACCTTACAACCTAGTGCGATTTGGAAACATTTTCAAACTTTGTGTAATACACCAAGACCGTCTTACTACGAAGCAGAGTTGAGAGATCATCTTATTAAATGGGCGACGGCATTAGGGCTGGAAACTTACGTTGATCCTGTTGGCAATCTTTTGATCCGTAAAGCGGCATCAAAAGGCATGGAAGACAGGGAAACCGTTGTGCTTCAGGGCCATTTAGATATGGTTGCCCAGAAAGATGCGGGTGTCCTTCATGATTTTACGAAAGATCCAATCGTGACTCAGGTTATCGATGGTTGGGTTCATGCAACCGGTACAACGCTGGGCGCAGACAATGGTATTGGTGTGGCCGCTGCGATGGCTGTGTTGGAGTCTACTGATTTGGCTCATGGGCCGATTGAAGCGCTTTTTACCATTGAAGAAGAGACAAGCTTACGCGGTGCCTTGCAGTTAGAAGAGGGGATTCTGAATGGCAAGATAATGCTTAATTTAGATTCCGAAGACCGTGGTGATGTTTACATCGGTTGTGCTGGTGGCGTGGATATTAATATTAAGAAAAATTATGCCGCTGTTCCTGCTGGAAATAACAATAAAGCGTTTGAAATTACGGTATCTGGTTTGCGTGGTGGTCACTCAGGTTTGGATATACATAAAGGCCTTGCCAGTGCGAATGTGTTGATTATCCGTTTGTTGAATTTGCTCAATGAAAAATGTGAATTTGGTTTAAGCGCGTTTTCTGGCGGTACTTTGCGTAATGCTATTTCCCGTGATGCGAATGCGACCATTAATGTAGATGAAAAAGACGAAGCGGTTTTGTTGTCTTTCATTGCGGGTTTTGAACAAGCAACAAAAGCAGAATTTAGCAGCATAGAAGCAAATTTGACGGTAAGCCTTGTGCCTGCCGAGTTGGATTATGAGCTGGAAGCCAGTGCGAAGAATCGATTGTTGAGTGCGATTTATTGCGCACCTCATGGCGTACATCGTATGAGTGCTGAGTTGGAAGGTGTGACAGAGACGTCTTGTAATCTTGGGGTGATTAATCTTGCTAGCTCGAATGAAGGTGAAAAAGTATTTGATGCTTGTTTGTTGGTGCGTTCCTTGGTTGATTCTGCGGTAGAGCATCTTGCTCATGTTGCGACATCGGCGTTTTCATTAATAGAAGCGACTGTGACATTAGAAAATGGTTATCCGGGCTGGCGTCCAGACCCTAAAGCGGGGTTGTTAAAGCATTTTCTTGAAGTGCATAAAACCGTAACGGGTCAGGAAGCGAATGTAAAAGTGATTCACGCTGGCTTAGAGTGTGGTGTTATTGGTGCGAAATACGCTGGTATGGAAATGGTGTCGTTTGGCCCGAATATTCGTGGTGCGCATTCTCCTACCGAACGCATGGAAATAGATTCTGTTGCGGATTTTTGGAATTTGTTAACCGCCTTGTTGGCGTCTACACCGAAAGCGTAAGCGTTATAAATTTGAGAAATAAAAAAGCAGAATGCGATTCAACCGATTCTGCTTTTTTTGTGTCTTCTTTTTCTGTCTTCTATCTACTATGTCAATCGTGTTAATTATTCTTTAAACGATATAGACGCTAGAATTCTGCGTTCGCCTTCAAATGGCTGGCGTGCATGAAGTACCGTATGGTTGTTAATCCAAAGTGCGTCTCCATCTTGCCATTTGAAGTTGACGCAATTAATGCGCATTTCTTCGATCAACGCCGTCATAACATCATCGTCCATTAGCTCACCATCTGCTGTAGCGACGGCCTTTTTACCTTGGTTGCGGGCATCGTCCCAACCAGAGTAAACGGCAGCAATGGAGTTGAAGAAGACTTTTTGTTGCGTTTCTTCATCGAAACGAACGGCTTTTAATGCAGCGGTTTCGGTTTTTAAGTCACCGCCTTCTAGCCATTCCCAGTTCATGCCTGCTTCTGTCATTCGTGCTTCAGCATCTTCTCTGGTGGTGACATTGAAGGTTTCTTTCCATGAACGTCCGATAGCAGAGCTCGTGTCTGTTACTTCTGGCATAACGCGGATATAACGAACACCTTGTTCTTCTACTTTTTTCGCAAAGGTAGGATTAAGGTCGAAGAATTTTTTACAAATTTCGCCAGAATGCAAAATAGACGTGGCGCCACCTGTTTTTGATGCTTTGTCACAATAAAAGAAAATGTAACCTGGAGGCGTTGGGACTTGTGCCATCTCATGGTGAAATGGAATAGTTTCAGTCGCTGGTGATTCATTGGCCGTTACTATACGAGAAGCCGTTACTTGCGTTCGAGGTGCAGCACCGCCAACGTAAGGCATGTTCTTATAGTCTGTCTTATCTAACATTTTTTCAAAAAGGTCAGATGAGCTAACAGGGAAACCACGGAATAAAACCGCACCGTGTTTGATTAACAAGCCATGTAGCTCTGCTTTGTTATCTTCAATCCACTTTAAAAAACTTGCTTCGTTTTGAGCTGTTTCTGCATTTTCAGGTGTTACTAATAACGGAAAATCCAACCCATTTACTTGTTTTTGTTCTTCTAGTTTGGAAATTATAACGCTCATGTTTGCTCCCAATTTAAATAGGGTGTGTTGGCAAAATCCTAACCGCTTGAAAAAGGGGTTAGGGCTGAATCTGTAAAACACTCTAATCAGAATATCCCAATAAGTAAATCAATAGTGAATGAATTGTAATTAAAAAACACCGTATTAATTCATAAGCTATTGATATTACTGTATTAAATAAATTTATATCGAGTGATGGTTTTAGAAACTAAAACCATCATCTAGTAAGGTAACTGCTTGGCCTGTTTGTGCTGAATGTTGCGCAGCAAGACCAATAACAACCGCTCTTAAGCCATCTTCAATGGACACATCAACAGGCGTGCCTTGAGTAATCGCGTTAAAGAAACCTAGGTGTTGGTAATAGGTTGAGCCGTTGTGATCTCCGGCATCGAGCAAGGCTTCATCAACAGGAATATCTGCTTCAATTGGGCCTTTTGGATGACGAGGACTTAGAACCACTTTAGGGATAGGTGCTGGTCCTAATGTTTTTTCTGGCCAAAAACGTCCTGGTCCAGGTACAAAACATTCTATTTTAGCTTGTGGGCCAATAGCGC
Organism: Marinomonas colpomeniae; assembly: GCF_014803385.1. Classification (GTDB taxonomy): domain Bacteria; phylum Pseudomonadota; class Gammaproteobacteria; order Pseudomonadales; family Marinomonadaceae; genus Marinomonas; species Marinomonas colpomeniae. Next base: position 547,352 of record NZ_JACYFC010000003.1, read on the forward strand.
ATATCTCTTCTTGATAGCGAGAGCCTTCAGCAAACATGTTTAGGTCAAGGGAAGCGCGTTGACCGCTGTTAAAATCTACAACTACAAAAGCATTGTCGATAATGTCTGGCGTTTTGCCATCGTAAGTTTCGTCTAGATGGTTACAGTCTTGTCCTGTGGAGGCATAAACACGTGTTACTTCAGATTGTGTTAATAAACGCATTAGGTCAAAAAAGTGACAGCATTTCTCAACAAGCGTGCCGCCTGTTTTTTCATTAAAACGGTTCCAATCTTGTACTTTTTCAAGGAAAGGAAAACGATGCTCACGGATGTTAAGCATTTTTAACGGCCCAATGTCGCCAGAGAGAATCTGTTTACGAAATTGTGCGACAGGTGGCATGTAACGATATTCCATGGCAACCCAAACTGGAGCAGGGTGATTCGCTGCGGCTTGTCTTACTTTTGCCACTTGGCCTAGATTACTAACCACAGGCTTTTCAACTAGGATAGGCAGTTTGGTTTGTTCAAATAATTGCAGTAACTGATCAGCGTGCTGATAGTTTGGCGTGGTAATCACAAGAGCATCGATCAGATTTGATTCGAGCATGGCTTCTAATGAATCGAAAAAACGTACATTTGGCACTAGGTCCGTACAGCGTTTTCGCATTTGTTCATCTGGCTCTGTAATAGCAACGACTTCTGCCCCTTCGATAAGGGCAATATTTCGCAAGTGCTCTTGGCCCATCATGCCGCAACCTAGCAAACCATAGCGAACAGACTTTTCCATTGTTATAACCTCTTATTATTTTTGTTAATGATTGATAGTTGTTTATGCATTGTTAATACGTAACTTTTTAAAACCTAAATGTTTGTCACTTAAATGCTTAGCACTTAAATGGCATGTACTTAAATGACATGTACTTAAATGACATGTACTTAAATGGCATGTACTTAAATGACATGTACTTAAATGACATGTACTTAAATGACATGTGCTTAGTGCCAACGGGCAAAGTAACGGCATTTTTTTGGGTCGTACCAAGTCAAAGAAAACTCTTCTACTTTTCCTTCGTTCGACCAACTGCGTCGCTGTACTCGTGGTATTACTTGCTGTGGCTTAAGCCCTAATTGTTCAGAAACCCAATCGGGCGCTTCTAAACAATCAATTTCATCCTCAACCCGACTTATCCAAAAGGAGAAGTTTTCACGGTAGTGAAGGTAAAGTGATTCATGTAAATCTTTTAATTTCAATGATGTCGCATGGGAGTGGCGGAACCATATTTGCTCAACGGCCACCAGTTGACGGTTTAAATAACGAGATCGACGGATACACCAAAGCTGCTTCGGCGCGTCACCGTTTTTTAATTGATCTAATACGAAAGAGTCGTTATCAACTTCTAAAGAAATTGTGTCTGCGGTAGGAACGCCACCACCGCCAAGTAGTTCTAAATGAAAGAATTGGTAAATTGCACGACTACCAGAGACTCTTTTTATATAGGTGCCAGAGCCTTGTCGTCTTTCTAATAGACCATCTTCTTCTAGTTTTGCTAATGATTTTCTTAGTGTGCCAATGGCAACACCTAAAGTTTCAGCTAAGCTGGATTCTACAGGTAATCGTTCACCTGGAAGCCAATGACCAGCGGCAATTTCCCTATGTAATAACTCACCAATTTGAATATAAAGTGGTAACTGTTTTTTTGTTTTTTTATCAGTCACTTAGTTGCTCCGTTTGGTAGAATGATTTGTCATTCTACAGCTTAATTAAAGATAATTAAGCTGGTTATTCGACTCCTGATACAAGTAAAAAGCCAATGGCTTATCTGTCTTGCTGTGTGAGTTAGAGCCTTATTCGCCGTCAATTTTTTTAGCAAACCCACTTAATAAGTGTGGATTATGTAAAATAAAGAAAAATTCATTCACTATTGATTTACATCAATAGAATACACTGATAATGTAAATATACAACTCCACTTAGGGTTTGCTTGTCACACTTAATTAAGTGAAAGACACAAAGACTAAGTGAGGTATTCATAATAAAAATAAACGTCGTTTTTTATGAAAAATGACTTAGATATTAAAATTTTGGAGTCATTAAGAATGCAAATGGTTCAACTTGGTAAGTCCGATATTCAACTAAGCCGTCTTGTTTATGGTGTATGGCGTTTAGCTGATGCAGACAACCTATCTACTGCCCATGTCAGAGAAAAAATTGATCTTTGCCTAGATCAAGGCATTACAAGTTTTGATCATGCTGATATTTACGGCGATTACGAATGCGAACGTCTTTTTGGTCAAGCCCTAGCGCAAGACGCGAGTCTTCGTTCTAAAATGCAGTTAATCTCCAAGTGCGATATTGCAATACCTTCTGATAAATACCCACAACGACAAGGTAAGTTTTACGACACTAGTGCCGTATACATTCAAAACAGCCTTGAAAATAGTCTGAAAAATTTACACACAGATTATTTAGATTTATTACTTATTCATCGCCCAGATCCTTTTATGGATGCTGCAGAAACAGGTAAAACGCTTGATGCCCTTATTGATTCTGGCAAAGTGCGTGCAGTAGGTATCTCAAACTTTCAAGTGTGGGATTGGCGTTTATTGCAATCACACATGAAACACCCATTGGTTGTTAACCAAGTTGAAATGAGCCTGCTTAACCGTGATGTATTTACTAATGGTGATTTGTCTGCAACCCAGTTAGATGGATTGACGCCAATGGCATGGTCACCTTTAGCGGGTGGGGCATTGTTCCAACAGTCTGCTGAAACAGCAAGATTGAAACCGATTTTTGATCGTATTTGTCAGCAACAGAATTGCACAGTTGATCAAGTAGCGATTGCTTGGTTGTTAGCGCATCCAGCTAATATTTTGCCAATTGTTGGGACTAATCATCCAGAACGTATCAAAACGTTATCAAACGCGATGAATGTTCAAATAGATCGAGAAACATGGTTTGAATTACTAACGGCTGCCGCTGGTCAAGAAGTGCCATAGGCCGAACGTTAAGTAAACGTAACCTTTAGAAAAAGCCCTTTACACTATTTATAATGATCATTGTGTCTTTATTATTTGGTGTAGAGGAGTTATAAAAATAAAAATAAGATTTTCATGGAGCAAAAAATGTTTTTTTTGCAAAAAATTGTTCACTATTTAGCAAGACTAAATGAAGTGATTGGCCTTATTGGACGCAATATCGCTTGGGTACTAGTGACAGGAATGGTTAGTGTCATTCTATTACAGGTGTTCTGCCGTTATGTTCTTAACAATGCCTTACCTTGGCCAGAAGAAACCGCTCGTGCTCTTATGATTTGGATGATGGCTGTTGTGGCTGGTGAAGCCTATAGAAAAGGCTCTTTTGTCGCCATCGACATGTTGATATATGCTCTTCCTGAGCGCGCTTCCCGAATTTTAAAACTCTTACTCTATATTGGTGCCGGAATTGTCCTCTATAAATTAGTGACTCTTGGTATCGATTTCTTTGAGCGTGGCTTTCGATCTAGAGCAGCCACTATTCATATTTCTAGAGCTTGGATTTATCTGGCAATGCCTGTCTGCTTTTTCACTATGCTGTTAGCCAATATTGAACTTTGCTTGCGAGAAATAGGCTGTCTTCTTGGGGATAAAAAAGATTTTGAGTTGAGTGTATTAGATGCTTCTGCACCAGCTATTCCAGAATAAACGGATCTATTTTATATAATACATAGACGAAAAAAATAACAAGAGTACACACTATGTTAGCGCTATTTTTACCTTTGTTTTTAATACTTTTGCTGATCGGTATGCCTGTGTTTTTCGCCATGCTGGCAGCGCCTGGTGTGCTTTTATTCTCAACAGGTATGGAACGTGATCTTTCCTTGTTGTTTAGGAATATTTATAACGGCATTGATTCCTTTCCTTTAATGGCTATCCCATTTTTTATGTTAGCGGGCGAGTTAATGAACCGAGGTGGAATTACACTTAATTTAGTGAATTTTTCTCAGTCCTTTATTGGTCACGTTCGTGGCGGCTTGGCTCACGTTAACATCTTATCAAGTATGTTATTTGCAGGTATGTCTGGCTCGGCTGTCGCAGATACTTCCGCCATTGGTTCGATGATGATTCCAGCAATGGAAAAGAATGGCTATAGCCGTAAGTTTGCGGCGGCGATAACGGCTGCGTCTTCGGTTATCGGTCCAATTATCCCACCTTCCGGCATTATGATTATCTATGCTTATACTATGGAAGTGTCTGTGGCCGCTTTGTTTGCGGCGGGTATTGTACCGGGTATTCTAGTTGGCGTTTCACTGATGATTATCGTGGCGTTAATGGCTAAAAAGTACGACTTTCCTATCGCTGGGCCTAAATCTTCTTGGAAAGAGCGTGGTCATGCGACTCGTCATGCCATCTTGCCTTTGTTTGCACCTGTTATCATTTTAGGCGGTATTATAGGTGGGATATTTACACCAACGGAAGCTTCCGCTGTTGCCACTGTTTATGCCTTGGTTATTAGTGTTTGGGTAATGAAAACCGTTACTTTGAAAGATTTGCCTGCCATATTTATAAAAGGTGCAAAAGCTTCCGCTGTTGTACTTTTGTTGGTCGGTTCGGCTATTGCGTTTAAAACAGTGGTTAGTCTGTCTCATAGTGCAGAGATACTGGCTGAATGGGTATTAACTATTAGTGAAAACCCATTAATTCTACTGTTTTTGATTAACATCTTATTGTTTATTGTCGGTATGTTTCTTGATGCTGGCCCTGCCATTATTATTTTAGGCCCAATTTTAGGACCTATCTTTATCAGCTTAGGTATAGACCCTGTTCACTTCGCTATCATTATGAGTGTGAACTTAACAGTAGGTTTAGCAACGCCACCTATGGGACTGGTGCTATTTGTGGCATCGAGTGTTTCTGGTGAGCGCATCGAAGCAATTTCAAAGGCCATACTTCCTTTCCTTGCGGTTGAGGTTGTGGTGATCTTTTTAATAACCTTTTTCCCCTCTCTATCCATGACGATTCCTAGGCTACTAGGGCTGGTTTCAGGGTAGTATTTTTAAATAGAAATGCAAAATAGCAAAAGGACACATCATGTTCATGAAAACAAAAATAAATAATGTTATTGCTGCTACGTTAATTGGTGCGAGTGTACTACTTAGTGGTGCAGCCCAAGCCGCAGAATTTAACTTGCGTGCAGTCGCCAACTCTAATGAAAACGACGAAGACTATGATGGTTTGGTCGTGTTTAAAGATTTCATTGAAGCTCACTCAAATGGTCGTATTGCCATTGATATTTATATGGGTACACAGCTTTGTGGTAACGGCGTTGAATGTCTTGAAGGGCTTGAATATGGCTCATTAGATGTTTATATCTCAACAACAGGTGGGGCCGCGTCTATGTACCCTTATGTGCAAGTATTGGATTTACCTTACTTGTTACCTGATGACCGTGTTGCAGAGAAAGTGCTAGAAGGTGATTTCACTCGTGAACTACGTAAACAAATCTTAGCAGATTCTGGTGATACTGTACGTCTAATGACTATTGGTAATACTGGCGGCTGGCGTAACTTTGCCAACACTAAGCGCACAATAAAAACACCAGACGATTTGAATGGTCTTAAAATGCGTACGGTTGTTGCTGATTTACCACAAGAATTAGTACGTGCTATGGGCGCAAGTCCAACGCCAATTCCTTGGGGTGATTTGTTTACTTCATTCCAAACCGGTGTTGTAGAAGGCTCTAAAAATGGTATCACTGATATCATGGGCATGAAGTTCACCGAAGCAGGTTTGAAATACCTTACGCTTGATGGCCATGCTTACATGTCTGCACTTTGGTACATGAACAACGATATGTTTATGAGTATGCCTGAAGATTTACGTCGTGTAATGGTTGATGGTTTTGATGCTTTGCAACAAGCGACTTTCGCTTCTCCAAAACGTAAGTCTATTGATGCTTATCAAGAGTTTGCTAAAAGTGGTGGTACTTTATATGTACCAACACCAGAAGAAAAAGCAGAGTTTAAAAAATCTGCAGAACCTGTTTACAGCTGGTTTAAAGGCAACATAGAAGGTGGTGATAAGTGGTTTAACTTGCTATCAACATCTGCTGCCCAAGCTGAAAAAGAAATTGCAGAAGCCTACGCTAAAGATTTGAAATAAATCTAAAGTATTGCTACTTAAAAAAGAGGCCTTCGGGCCTCTTTTTTTGTTTTTTTTATGTAGACATATAATGTGAACAGACAGTTTGAACAGACAATATGAGTAAATAGTGCGATTAAGTAATGTTGTTCTTTTGGGTACTTGATGCGCTTTTTTGTTATCATGATTTTTTTAATAGTACGCTCTGATTTTCTAATAAATTGATAAAGCAGGGCAGTTGTCAAAGGAAGTTGTATGTCAGTTAATAATATCAAGCTTATTGGGGAAGATAAGGCAGAGTTAGAACATTACATGCCTGATAAAGATAAAATCGTGTCTGGAAATCCTGCTCAATTAATTTGGCATTGCTTTGACAATAAAGACGAAACATTTGGTGCTGGTATCTGGCAGGGCGAGCCTGGGTCTCATAAAGTTAGCTATACGGAAGATGAGGTCTGCTTTTTATTAGAAGGTAAAGTTATTGTTTACGATTCTGAAGGCGGCTCTATTACCTTAAATAAAGGCGATATGTTTGCTATTCCTGCTGGTTTTTCAGGTGTTTGGGAAACGGTAGAACAAGCTAAAAAATTGTATGTGGTCTACGAAAAATAGAACGAGATTTTTTAATTCTTAATGAATTTGACGAAGAGTCAGTTTGTTAATCAAACTGGCTTTTTATTGAAAAATATTGTCAAAAAGAAAGATGTAGATATAAGAAATGAGTGCTATGGAATAGTTATATTTACTGAGTGGCAAGTTTAAAGTAACTGTGATCATTAAGTGCTTTACTAATCATCATTGCACCTTCAAGTAAGCTAACCGTCGTAATGGCTGCATGTGCTGGATCGGTTTCGCCATTAGCTGTGTGAGCCGCGGTTAACCACGCTAGGTTCTTCTTAAAAAAACGTTTTACCTCTACTTGTACTTTTTCTGGCAAGCTTTCATTTTGTGCCCCTAAAAGGCCACATAAGCACATTTGATTGTCTCTTAATAAAGCCCCTTTGAAAATTTCAGTATAGACATCAATTGGGTTTTTACCTTGTGCTTTTATGTCGTCAATATCACCTAATGCTGCTAAAAAGGCATTTGTATATTGGTGCGCTAATTCGGCGCCTAAATCGGCTTTAGTTGGAAAGTGATAGTGAACGCTGGAGTTTTTGATGCCGACTTCATTTGCCAGCTCTCTAAAGCTAAAATTACTATAACCGCCAGAGCGTACCTTATCTTCAGCGACTTTTAAGAGTTCTTCTCTTTTACCCATGATCATCTTCCTACGACTAAGATAGTAATTATCTAATAGCAAATACCCCATTACAAGCGCTTGTATACTGACAATGAGTTAAACATCAAAGAAAGCATAGGTTCTCGTTTCTATACTTTGCCTTGGTACGCTGTTCTCATTTTGATCTGCTAATGGAAACGCGGTGTGCATTGCAAAGTGTGCTTTAGACTTGTCACTATCAAAGCCTTTGATTAACACTGCTTCGCTTGAGTCCATTTGTGGATAGAAGTACCATTTTTGCGCTGGATTTTGCTTCACCGCAAAAATTTCACCGTGGTGCTTTTCTCCTGTTTTTATATCATTAAAGGCGATTTTGGCTTTTACTAAGTCTTTTTCATCTAGTGACTGATGGTCCATAAATGCTAAAGGATCTTTGTTAACAACACCTGCAATAGATCGCCAAACATTAATTTGAACCATTCTTTTACCTGCGAAGCGATTAATAATCTCTTCTCCAAGTACTGACACCGCTCTGCTTGAGCCTGTTTCATGAGTATAGTCGTTGTGAATATGATAAGCCGGATGTCGGTTAGAGTCTTTTAATCCACGACGGACAGTATGGTCAAAAGCAAACACATGCGTTGCCCCAATCTGTTCTTTTATTAGCGCTTCTACCTCAGTGTAATAGGAACTTTTTACTGCTTTTGGATCTAGAAAATCTACATCATTTGGCGTAAATGAGACCAATTCAAAACCTTGTTTATCTAGGTTAAAAGCAGTGCCGGTTGCAGACCTAGCGTTAATAATATCGGTTTCTTGAAAGCGATAGCCATCACTATATTCCTGTAATTCATCATGACCTGAATAATTAATGACGGGAGTCGTGGTTGATTCATTTCTGATGTAGTGAAGCTTCGTTTTTTCAGCTTTGTACTTCATAGCATTCTCTTCTAATTGGTTTGATTGGACATAAGTAAAAACAATTAAACTACCTACCTGATGGTAGATATATTAGTTTGTTGTTTAAGAGAATGTCAATTTTGGAAGATCATTAAATGAGGTTTTTATTATCTTTCATGTTTTTTGCACTTAGGTTCGAGAAACGTCATTTCTATTTGAAAAATCATCATGGCTGTTTCTAGAATCGCAATTGGTTACTCAAATGTTGAATATGTTTTGAAAGAATACTTTCATCATATACAGGTACTGAATTAGCGATCAATCCTCACTTTTATGACTCTATCTCCGATTTATGGGCTCAATACTTTTGATCTAAAATCACTAAGAAATTCAACGCGGATTTTTTTAGAATGAAAAATACATATAAATCAGTTGTTTATGTTTATTATTTTTTTGCTTTACAGAACCTAAGTTGAAAAAGAGTGAAATAATTATTGACTACCTTCTGGTAGGTAGTTAATAATTCAATCGTTCACGCCAAAATGTGTTTGCAACGTAATTGAATGCTGAGCTTAAAAATACATTTAAAAATTTAACTTATTACACGAAGGTATTAACAATGATTGGATACACAACTATTGGTTCAAAAAATCTAGACAAAGCCGTTTCTTTTTATGATGCACTGCTTGAATTGGTAGGCGGTAAAAGATTAATGGAAATGGATCGAATTAAGTTCTACGGAACAGACGCCGGTGGTGCAATGTTAGCGGTTTGTACTCCTCATGATAACAATGATCAAAGTTGTGGTAATGGGCAGCAAGTTGCTATCCCTGGTGGTTCAATTGAAGGTGCTCAAGCGCTTTATAATAAAGCAATTGAATTGGGTGCTACTGATGCAGGTGAGCCAGGACAGCGTTTTGATTTCTTTTACGGTTCATATGTATATGACCTAGATGGTAACAAACTTTGCTTTTTCCACATGACGTAATTGTCAACGTAATATGTCAAGAAGGCTGATAGTGTATTGGCCTTTCTGATTTTATCTATGCTGTTACGAATTATATTATTGCAATAGATCGAGGAGTCAAAAATGAAAATTGCTGCAGACTTTAGCCAGCGTGTTGTTGTACACAGTGACTCACTCGAGTGGGTTGAATCACCTATGAAAGGCGTACACAGAAGAGCGCTTGATAGAGTCGGAGCTGAGGTTGCACGTGCGACGACTATTGTACGTTATGCTCCGGGCAGTAAGTTTTCACCTCACGTGCATACCGGAGGCGAAGAATTTGTTGTTATTGAAGGAACCTTTCAAGATGAACACGGTAGTTTTCCTGTTGGTTCGTATATAAGAAACCCGCCACAATCACAGCATCAACCAAGTTCACTCACTGGGTGTGTCATGTTGGTAAAGTTATGGCAATTTCAACCTAGTGATAGAACACATGTACGCCTTCAAACACATTTTATGGGCAGTGTTCCACACAGTGATTTTAATGGTTTAAAAATTACGCCTTTATACAAAGATGAGTTTGAAGAGGTAAGTTTATTGCACCTTGAACCAGATGCAGAAGTATCATTTGATACAAAAGGTGGTGCAGAGCTTCTTGTGTTGGAAGGTTCATTAGACGAACAGGCTGACACACTCATTAAGCACAGTTGGTTACGTATTCCTGTTGGTAGCGCTATTGAACTGAAAGCGGGTAAAGAAGGGGCAAAAGTATGGCTCAAAACAGGTCATTTAACAGATGTTGAAAATCAAATTTCACGGGTACAAAGCGCTTAATATATTTAGAGTGATTTGTTATTGACTGATAGTTGGATTATTTAAAAGATTTTTTCAAAGTTAACTTTTTCAGTGTCTCCAAGGCAACATAACTAACATCATTTGTTAGCTATGTTGCCTTTTTCGTTTTAGGGAGGGTGAGACGAATAGAGTGTGGCATAATAGCCTTATTATAGTTTGATTAGGCTGGGACAATGAGTTCTCAAGGATTGACCGTAAAATTGGATGATAATGTCTTCGATGTTGATGGCGGAGATAACTTACTGTCGTCTTTATTATCTAAAGGCGCCGATGTTCGCTACGGTTGTCGTGCTGGTGCCTGTGGTGCTTGTCGTCTTTATGACTTAAGTAACTGTGAATCTATTTTATCCTGCCAAACGACGATTTCCTCTAGTCTGGCGTTGAGTACACAAACGCCTGCGACGTCTGTTGAGTTTTCTATTTTAGCCTTGAATCCACTTGATGAATCTAATGTCGAAGTTACCTTGTTAGGGCCAAGTGATGATTCTTTTGGGGATCGTGTTTTTGTGGCTGTATTACTAGGCGGTCTATTAGAAAAAGGTGACCACTTTGTAGAGTGCATGGCATTAAACCAAGCAGGTGCACCGCTTAAAATCATTTTACAACAGGGTGCGTTCTCCAAGACGGAGTGGCAAAGAATAACAGAGCTTTCTGTTAACGATTTCTTGCGTGTTCAAGTTCAGTCTGGTGTGAGAAAAGGGCGCTTACTTTATGAAATGGGTTTGAGCGACAGTGCCGTTTTGTTGGTTTCTTCTTTTGAAAATGCGGTATTTGAATCTTATTGGCGTGATGTGTTACAAGAATTTTCTAACCATAGAGTTAAATGCTTTATGCTTTCTTCCTATAGGAAGTCTTCCCCTGAGAGTATGAATAATTTACTACAAGACGAGTTATTCATCTCTTTTCTTAATAACGCCGTTGTTGAGTCTAGTGGCTCTGCATTACATATTATTTATCACGGTCAAAACCTGCCTGAAAAGGATTGGGAGCAAGCGCTTCGCCCTTTGAGACTACGAACAAACCAATTGCATTTTGTTCGTTAACTTATATCTGGCTTTATCGATTTAATTGAAAAGGTTTTATATGAAAATCCTACACACGTCTGATTGGCATCTCGGTCAACATTTTATGGGCAAATCCCGTCGTGATGAACATAAGGCTTTTATTGATTGGTTACTTGCGCTGGTGGATAGTGAATCTATCGACGCTGTGATTATTGCGGGTGACGTATTCGATACTGGATCGCCACCAAGTTATGCCCGTGAGATGTATCATCAACTCGTGTTAGATATGAAGGCGCGTGAATGTCAGCTAGTAATTGTCGCTGGTAATCATGATTCTGTGAGTATGTTGAATGAATCCAAAAGCCTGCTTTCTTACTTGGATACTCAGGTGTCTACTCAGGCGAACCTAGACAATATCGAATCGCACGTTATTCCTCTTTATAACAAAGCCAAACATATTTCTGCTTGGGTTTGTGCTGTGCCGTATTTGCGTCCGAAAGATGTGATGAAGAGTGCGTCTGGACAATCCGAACAAGATAAAAAAATAGGCTTACTACAACATATTAGCGATTTTTATCAGCAGGTTTATCAGCTTGCTTGCGATAAAAACAAAACACTTGAAACGCCTGTTCCTATTATTGGAACGGGTCACCTTACGGCGATGGGCGGACAAGTAAGTGAGTCTGTTCGTGATTTGTATGTGGGTACTTTGGAAGCCTTACCGACATCTGTGTTTCCTAAGTTTGATTATTTGGCGCTTGGGCACATACATCGTGCGCAGCCAATCACTAAAGATGGTCGTTTTCGTTACAGCGGGTCGCCTATTCCTTTGAGCTTTGATGAATTGGGTCGAGAAAAAACGCTTGTTATTGTCGATTCTGAGTTACTTGAAGTAACCGTTTTGGCGGATGATCTTTTTGCAGACGATTTGTTTGAAGAGAAAGTTGAGCCTGTTCATCTTGTGACGATTCCAATATTCCAGCCTATGGCCAGCTTAAAAGGCAGCTTGAAAGAGGTCATCAAGCAAATAGGTGAGCTGGATTTGGTTGACGGTTTGACGGAAGGTTCAGCTGATAAAAAAACGCTTTGGTTGGAAGTGACTGTCATTGCTGATGATTATTTAAGTGATGTGCATAAGCGGATCATGGAAGTAATCGAAAATAAACCAATTGAATTGCTTCGTGTCATGAGAAAAAGCGCGCTTGATAAAAAGAATGATGTGTTTGAATCTCGTAAAACCTTGACTGAATTAACCGTGAACGATGTATTCGAAAAGAGTTTACAAACCAACCTAGATATAGATGAAAGTGAAGCTAAAACCTTAACGGAATTGTTTAATACCTGTTTAACGGATATGGAAGAATATCAAAAAAATGGTGAAGGAGAGCAAGCATGAAAATTTGTAAACTCCGACTGAAGAATTTGAATTCACTTAAGGGTGAATGGGAAATTGATTTCACCAAAGAGCCATTTGATGACGCGGGTGTGTTTGCCATTGTCGGTCCTACAGGTGCGGGTAAGTCGACGTTACTCGATGCGATTTGTTTGGCTTTGTACCATGAAACTCCACGCTTAAAAGTCTCTCCTAGTCAAAATGAATTGATGACTCGTCATACGTCAGAATGTTTGGCAGAAGTGGAATTCGAGATAAAAGGCAAAGGCTATCGTGCTTTTTGGGGACAGCGCCGTGCACGAAGTCAAAGTGATGGTAATTTACAGCCAATGACTTGTGAGTTGTGTGAAATAGACGGCACGATTATTACCAGCAAAATAAATGAGAAGATCGACAAGGTCGCTGAGATTACGGGATTAGATTTTTCTCGCTTTACCAAGTCTATGTTGCTTGCTCAAGGTGGTTTTTCAGCTTTCTTGAATGCGAAGACTGACGAACGAGCTTCTTTATTAGAAGAACTGACGGGCACAGAAATATACAGTCAAGTTTCGAAGTGGGTATTTGAAAAGCACAAAGCAAAACGTCAGAAAATTAAGCTATTAGAAGCGGCTAATGAGCAACGTCAGCTTTTATCTGATGACGAACTTCACATTTTTATTGAGCAAGAAAAAGACTTTGATTATCAAGAGATTCAATTAATCCAAACTTTGAAACAGCTGAAAAACATTTTAGATTGGCGACAAACTGAAGCGATTTTTACGACACAATTACAGATCAACGAACAGAAAAATACAGAGGCGCTATTGGCGTTAGAAGCGTTTAAACCTCAGCAAAGTCTTTTAGAAAAAGCCGAAGAAGCGAATCGCTTACAACCTCAGTTTCACACCTTAAAAGACATAGAAAGTCGTAAGGTGAATGCCAACGCTGAGTTACTTGAAGTAACAGCTAGACAAAAAGGTCAAAACGCACAATGTAAAGTGTTGGAAACGAAGGTTGATGAGGCCAAGCAAGTCGTTGATGCACAGACGCTCTCGTGGAAAAAGCTTGATGAAGATATTACTGTTCGAATTCAGCCGTTAATTTCTCGACAAAGCAATGTGAATGAACAGCTAGGCGCGACAAAAGAGCGATTGGCAAAAGTAGAACAAAGACATGACTCAATAGTTCAAGAGCGAGAATCTCAATTAGCAACCTTGGGGCGTCATCAAGCCGTATATGAAGCGAGCAAACAAAGTTTAGCGGAATGGCAAAATCCTGAATCCATAGAGTCGCAAGTATCGAACTGGTTACACCAGCATCATTCGTTTCAAAGTCAAAACCAAAGGCTGGTGGCTATAACACCTGAAATCACCAGTGCACAAACTCAGTTGGAAGCAGCATTAAGCGAATTTAAGGCCCATAAAAAACAGGTTGAGGAGCAAAGGATTCTGCTTGATCAATTAACTGATCAGGCAAAAAATATTGTGTCGGACTGTTTGGAGTTGTCGTCTGGTCGAGAATGGGATGATTGGCAAAACTATGTAAGAGGTCTTGAAAATAAGCAGCAAAAAGCAACGGAACTCGTTGCTCGATATGAGGTTCATCGTAATAAATTGGCTCAGTTAGCGCCACTTGATACCTCGATTGTAAAATTGAAAGAGAGCTTTGAGGTCAAGAGCAATGAGATTGCTTTAGCTCGTCAAGCTTACCCTGAGAAAAATGCGCATTACAAAGATTTGGCAAAGCTTGTTGAAGCGGAGCGACATATTCTTGCTTTGAATGAAATGCGAGATGCACTAAGCGAAGGTGATCATTGTCCTTTGTGTGGTTCGAATCAACATGAACTTCAAAGTGCTTTACATCAAGGTATAAATGTTGAAAACCAAGCTCGTTTGAATCAGTTGGAATTGGAATTAGAAACACTAAAAAAATCTGGTCAAGCATTAGGCGCAGAACTTGGAATTACTGAAAATGAATTAAAAAATCGCCAAGGGCAACGCGAGTCTTTGGTGCAAGAAATAGCAGAATCTGAGTCGCAGCTTTTGTCTCTATTCAACCTTGTTCATAACAACCCATTAGACACCTTTGATCCTGTTCAAATGTCAGACTCGGTGAATCTTGTTCAACAGGAATGGCATAAGGTCAGTGAGTTAAACAGTCAGTTAGTGGAAAAACATAAGCAACGTCTTGCCTTAGAGGCCAACGTAAATAATGTAACGACACAGTGGCAAGCCATGACGTTACAGTCACAAGAGAAAGAGTCGCAAGGGCATTTGTTACGCGAGCGTTTTGATACAAAAGTGGCAGAGCAACAAAGTTTGACGACTGAAACACGAGCTATGCATGAGTCTTTAATGGCTTCGATGGCATCTTCTGGTGTACCACAAGCGTATTTGCTTGAACCTTTGAATGAATCCTTGTTGGCGTTACAAGTGTCGTTAACGACTTGGCGTGATGCCAAGAAAAACTATGACGTACAACATCAACAAATTGAGCAGTTACGCTTTGAGATTACATCGTTAGATAAACAATTAAAAGACAGTTTGGTTGAAGTAGAAATTGAGCGAAGCCAGGCAAAAGAATGGCAAGTGGCATCACATCAGATTGAAGAAAGCTTACGTGACATACTCGGCGACAAAACCTTAGCCGAAGTTAAAGCGCAAGTGCATCAACTGCTGGAATCAGCACAGGTTCAATTTGATGAATTATCTAAATCGAGAGAAGCTGCTCAGACAGAATTAACGGCGATTACGACCTCTCAAAAAAGTTTAGAGAAAACGGTCAATGGATTAAAAGTAGAATGGGATAAGACGAATTCTACTTGGTTAAACACCTTAAAAGAGAAAGGCTTTGAAGGTGAAGGTTCTCAAATAGAAGAAACGTGGAGAAAGGCTTGTTTATCAACGGACAATATTGCTCAGTTACAAAAAAACTTCGCTGAACTAAAAGATGTAATGACACGCCAAGAAGCTTTGCTGAAGCAAGCAAAAGCGGCGTGTGATGAGCATGCTAAGAAAAAAATCACTGATGACACAATGGATCAAGAAAACGAGAACGTTTCTATTGATGTTTTGCTGGCGCAAGTTGAACAACTTGAAAGTCAGCGATCTATATTGAACCGAAGCCGAGGCGAGGTGGCTCAGAAGATCAAAGAAGAGCAATTACGTCGAGAACAAGCGGCATCTTCGGTAAAAGAATTAGAGCAATTGCGTGACAGTTTGATTCATTTGGATCGGTTGAATCACTTAATTGGTTCAGCAGATGGTGCTAAATTTCGACGTTTCGCCCAAAGTCTGACACTAGATCATTTAGTATATTTGGCTAATCAGCATTTGAATGTGTTACATCGTCGCTATCAGTTGATGCGCCACGAAGACGCTTTGTCATTAGCGGTTGTTGATACTTGGCAGGCGAATGCATCACGAGATACGAAAACGCTGTCTGGCGGTGAATCCTTTCTAGTGAGCTTGGCTCTGGCGTTGGCTTTATCTGATTTAGTGTCACATAAAACCAGTATTGATTCTTTGTTCTTGGATGAGGGGTTTGGTACTTTGGACAGCGAAACATTAGAATCCGCACTAGATGCATTAGATAATTTGCATTCTTCTGGTAAAACCATCGGAATTATCAGTCATATTAGTGCATTGAAAGAGCGTATTCCGGTACAGATTAAATTAACAAAGCAAAGTGGTTTGGGCGTGAGTCGATTGTCACCAGAATTCGCAGTTCACTCAACTGAATCATGATTTTTTAATGTGTTCTTATGGTGCAAAAGTTTTCCCCAGATAAATGGGAACAAGTCTGTAAGTAAGTTGTAAAATATTAGCTAAATCAAATGGTTAATCTTTCGATCATTATTGAACATTTTACGTTATTCTTAGCACTATAAGAGCGCAATATATCTATATTTGATGTGTAAACTCATTGTTTGGGTGACTTTCTTTAATCATTCAACTTGTTAGAATAGAGTTATTAGTCTGTAGCAAGAATATTGCGGCGGGTGTGTCCCATTTATAGACATTTACAATATTTAAAAAAGGACAATTTGCATGACAGACTCAGGCTTCCGACTTAAAGGAAGCGTTGTTACGACGGTTTTACTGGAAATTCAAACCTTCTCTTTGGATGATATTGTTTTTCATCTAAAAGAAAAGATTGATCAAGTACCACACTTCTTTAATCAGGCTCCTATCATTATTGATATTTCAAAAATGAAACGAGGCATTAGGATTGAAGAGTTTGAAACCTTGATTCAGTCTGTAAGCTCGCTTGGCCTTGGTGTTATTGGTTGGCGTTGTGACCCAGAAAATCTGCCTGCATGGAAGTCGTCAGTAACTATTCCTCTTTTACCTGCCAGTAAGGCGAGGTCAATTGATACATCACCTGTGATCAAAAAAGAGGAGTGTCCTGACGTTGTGGTTAAAACGGTTATTGAAGAACGTTTAGTTCCACAGACAACAAAAGTGATTACCAAACCAATTCGTTCTGGACAACAAGTGTATTCAGAAGGTGATCTAATCGTATTGACGCAGGTAAGTGCCGGAGCTGAAGTGCTGGCTGATGGTAATATACATGTTTATGGTGCGTTAAGAGGCCGAGCATTAGCGGGTGTTAAAGGTGATGTAGAGGCTCGAATTTTTTGTAAAAGCATGGAGGCTGAATTAGTTTCTATTGCTGGTAATTTTATGCTGAGTGATACGTTGCAAGATATTGTTTGGAAAGAAAGCGCACAAGTGTTATTAGTTGACGATAGTTTAGAAATCGTACCGCTTTAAATTTTATTATTCATTTTATTATTCATTTTATTATATAGAAAGATAAACTCAGTAAGAGGTTATCGGGGGATAGAGCATTGGCAAAAATTATAGTAGTCACCTCAGGCAAGGGCGGTGTTGGTAAGACAACATCCAGTGCTGCCATTGGGACTGGTATTGCATTAAAAGGACATAAAACCGTTATTATCGATTTCGATGTCGGCTTACGTAATCTAGATTTGATTATGGGCTGCGAACGTCGTGTGGTTTATGACTTCGTAAATGTAATCAATAAAGAGGCAACTCTGTCTCAAGCATTGATTAAAGATAAACGTACACCAGGTTTGTTTATTCTACCGGCCTCACAAACTCGTGATAAAGACGCTTTAACGACTGAAGGTGTTCAGGAAGTCTTAGAAGACCTCGCAAAGGAATTTGACTACATCATTTGTGATTCCCCTGCTGGTATCGAGAGAGGTGCGCAAATGGCATTGTACTTTGCTGATGCGGCAATCGTTGTAACGAATCCTGAAGTCTCTTCTGTTCGTGATTCCGATCGTATTTTGGGCATTTTGCAGAGTAAATCTAAGCGAGCAGAAGATGGAAGAGAGCCAATTGAAGAATATCTTCTTTTGACGCGTTACCATCCTGAACGTGTTGCACTCGGTGAAATGCTAAGTGTTTCTGATGTAGAAGATATTCTTGCGATTCCTCTAATCGGTGTTATTCCTGAATCTGAAGCGGTTCTTAAGGCATCGAACCAAGGCGCACCAGTTATATTAGATGTTGAATCAGAAGCAGGCCAAGCCTACATCGACGCTGTTGATCGTTTGATGGGTGAAGAACGGCCTCTGCGCTTTTTAGAGGTTCAAAAGAAAAGCTTCATAAAACGTTTATTAGGAGGTTAGAGTGGGGATTTTCGATTACTTTAAAAGTAAAAATACGCCAAGTTCTGCTTCTGTTGCGAAGGATCGCTTACAAATTATCGTTGCTCATGAGCGTACAAAAAGGCAGCAGCCTGATTACTTACCTCAAATGCAGCAAGAAATTATTGCGGTGATCCGTAAGTATGTGCAGATTGGCAATGAAGATGTGCAAATACAACTTGATAATACAGATGACTGTTCTGTATTAGAGTTGAATGTGACTTTACCAGAGCAGAACTAAAATTCTTAAGTGAATTTACTGTTTTGTAGACGTTAAAACTAAAGCACTAAACAAGGTATCTGATATAGATCTTGTTTAGTGCTTTTTTTATGAAAAAGAAGTGCAAGTGATTATCATTGTTTTACTCGAATTATTGAGAAGTGTATGATCCTTACACTTATTTTGACTGTTAGAGTAATCTTAAATGTTCCGTGTTTCCTTTGGCGTTATTGCTGTGTCTTTGTTAATTTCAGCTTGTGGAGAGTCTACACAAACTGCCGATCAATCTAATGTTATTAAAGCCAAAGTAAAACCGTCTTCTGAGCTTCCTATTGCACTAACAGATCCTAAGGCCTTATTGGGTTCTCAACTGTTCTTTGATACGAATTTATCGAAGGAACGTAATCAGTCTTGTGCTACGTGTCATGACATAGCAAATGGCTTTGTTGATAAGCGTAATGATGTGCTTTCTGGTGCTGTTTCTTTAGGTAGTGATGGACATTCTGTCGGCGGACGTAATACTCCAACGGCTGGTTATGCTG
The DNA here is from genome assembly GCF_014803385.1 of Marinomonas colpomeniae. Classification (GTDB taxonomy): domain Bacteria; phylum Pseudomonadota; class Gammaproteobacteria; order Pseudomonadales; family Marinomonadaceae; genus Marinomonas; species Marinomonas colpomeniae. The sequence goes on from NZ_JACYFC010000003.1 coordinate 566,195, forward strand.
CATTTTCACCACCATTCCACCGTATGGAAAATGGCCAATATCGCGGAGGCCAATTCTTGGATGGTCGATCATCTGGTTTAGTTGAGCAAGCGCAGGGGCCTTTTTTGAACCCTGTTGAAATGGCGATTGCAGATGGCGCATCTGTTGTATTAAGAGTAAAAGAAAATGAACGGTATGAATCGTTATTTAACAGCTTATATGGTGAAGGAATTTTAGAGGATTCAGAGAAAGGGTATGTGGCTATTGCTGATGCCATTGCCACTTTTGAAAAAACTGCTTTGTTTATGCCTTTTGACTCTAAATACGATCGTGTATTGAGAGGCGAAGATAAATTTACACAGGAAGAAGAATTAGGTAAAACATTATTTTTCTCTCAGCAATTTACTAACTGTAACGCTTGTCACCAGTTAAATGCGTCACCTTTTTATGAACAAGAAACCTTTACTAATTATGAGTATCGCAATATTGGTGTACCAGCCAACCCTGCATTAGTGACTCATAACGGTGGTGTTGTTGATAAAGGGTTATTAGATAACCCAGACATAACTGATTCTTTGCAGGCTGGTAAATTTAAAGTGCCTTCGCTACGTAATGTCGCAGTTACTGGGCCTTATATGCACAATGGTGTTTTCCAAGACTTACGTACAGCTGTATTATTTTATGATAAATACAATAACCCTAGTCGTACGATTAATCCTGAAACAGGCAAGCCTTGGGCTGAGCCAGAAGTCGCTGAGAACATCGATTTTGAAAATTTGGAAATAGGGCCTGCGTTACCTGATCAACGAGTAGATGCGATTGTTGCTTTCTTAAAAACATTAACAGATCAACGATACGAAGCTTTATTAGAGGTGAAGTAGTTTTCTCCTCATTGTTTTCATTGATAAAACTGGCTTGATGGAGCAAATTTTATTACATTTATCCTTTGGTAAATTTTGTGGCGGCGTATATTGCGCTGACAAACTGTAAAGGATAAGAATGATGAAATATGTTCCACTCGGTCGAACGGGTTTGAATGTCTCTCGTGTGTGCTTAGGTACAATGACATGGGGAACTCAAAATACTCAAGCTGACGCCGATGTCCAGCTAGAATACGCGTTAGCAAATGGTGTGAATTTTATCGACACAGCTGAAATGTATTCTGTCCCGCCTACAGCCGAATCTTACGGCAAAACAGAATCTATTATTGGTGATTGGTTAGGACGTAACCCTTCACGTAGAGAAGAGTTTATATTAGCAACCAAAATTGCGGGTCCAGGATTATCTTATATTCGTGGTGGTGGTCCTATTACTGGGAAGTCTGTTGTGGAAGCTGTTGATGCTTCGTTAAAACGACTTCAAACTGATTACATCGATTTATATCAGCTGCATTGGCCAAATCGTACCTCTCCACATTTCGCCAAACACTTTCCTGGTCATATCTCTTTTAGCGATGTTGATAGAAACGCACATTCTGCTCAAATGCTGGATATTCTTCAAGGTATTGATGTCTGCATAAAAGCTGGAAAAATTCGTCATTTCGGTTTGTCAGATGACACAACTTGGGGAATTAATGAGTATGTTCGCCTTAGTGATAAATACGATTTACCAAGAGTTGCTTCTATTCAAAATGAGTTTAGTCTGTTGCACGCAAAAGATTGGCCGTATTTGATTGAAAACTGTGTACATGAAGACATTGCTTACTTGCCTTGGTCTCCGTTAGCAACGGGCGCGTTAACTGGTAAGTATTTGGGTGGTGCACGAGCTGAAGGAAGTCGTTGGAACTTTGCCCAGAGAAACGGGCTTTTTCGAGATACACCGTCAGTAGAGCTTGCTGTGAAAGGATATGTTGAAGTGGCTGAGAAACATGGTTTAACACCCGCTCAGTTGGCCCTTGCTTGGTGTGATCAAGTAGATGGTGTTACGTCGACGATTATTGGTGCAACCTCGTTAGATCAGCTTAAAGAAGACATGAGTGCTTTCGATCTTGCTTTGTCGGATACTGTTTTGACGGATGTTATGTCTGTCTTTAGAGAATACCCAGCGCCATTTTAATGATTGCTTCATTAGTGGTAAATGTAATAAGAAGGACGCTTTAAGCGTCCTTTTTTATCTTTTTGGACTGTTTTTCTATCGTATTTTTAAAAGCCAATAAAAAACCCGATGCATTTACATGCATCGGGTTTTTTTAAACAAAAAGTAAGATCTAATTATTTATCTTTCTTTTCTTGTTCTTTCTTCTCTTTCACAGCTGCAATAACTGTTTCAGCTACGTTAGAAGGACATGGTAGGTAGTGAGAGAACTCCATAGAGAACTGACCACGACCAGATGTCATAGTACGTAGTGAGCTGATGTAACCAAACATTTCAGAAAGAGGTACGTCAGCTTTAATACGAACGCCAGTTACACCTTTCTCTTGGTCTTTGATCATACCGCGACGACGGTTAAGGTCACCGATAACATCACCAACGTGATCATCAGGAGTGAACACATCAACATTCATGATAGGTTCGATCAACTGAGCACCAGCTTTTGGAATTGACTGACGGAAAGCGCCTTTTGCAGCGATTTCGAAGGCAATAGCAGAGGAGTCAACCGCGTGGAAACCACCGTCGAACAACTGAACTTCAACGTCTAGTACTGGGAAGCCAGCTAGAACACCTTCGTTCATCATAGACTTAAAGCCTTTCTCTACAGCAGGGAAGAACTCTTTTGGTACATTACCACCCACTACTGAAGAAGAGAATACGAAACCAGAACCTGGCTCACCTGGTTTAATGCGATAATCGATCTTACCGAATTGACCAGAACCACCAGATTGTTTCTTGTGCGTGTAAGTATCTTCGATTTCTTTCGTGATTGTCTCACGGTAAGCAACCTGTGGCTGACCAACAATAAGGTCTACGCCGTATGTACGCTTCAAGATATCTACTTTGATGTCTAGGTGAAGCTCACCCATACCGCGAAGAATTGTTTCACCTGAATCGATGTCAGTTTCAACACGGAATGTTGGATCTTCTGCAACCATTTTACCGATCGCAATACCCATTTTCTCGTTACCGCCTTTATCTTTTGGCGTTACAGAGATAGAGATTACTGGCTCAGGGAAAACCATTGCTTCAAGTGTACAAGGGTGCTTAGGATCACATAGAGTATGACCTGTTTGTACATTTTTCATGCCTACGATTGCCATGATATCACCAGCTTGTGCTGAACTGATTTCTTTACGATCGTCTGCTTGCATTTCAACCATACGGCCAACACGTTCTGTTTTGCCTGTGAAGCTGTTTAGAATCGTATCGCCTTTGTTTAACGTACCAGAGTAAACACGTACGAATGTTAGAGCACCGAAACGGTCATCCATGATTTTGAACGCAAGTGCTTTGAATGGTGCACTTGCATCAACAATCGCTTTTTCGCCGTTTGGATTACCTTCTTCGTCCGTAAGATCTTGTGGAATAACATCTGTTGGGCTTGGTAGGTAGTCAATAACTGCATCAAGAAGAAGTTGCATACCTTTGTTTTTAAAGGCAGAACCACAGTATGTTGGAAAGAATGCAAGATCACGAGTACCGTTGCGGATACAACGTTTTAGGTCTTCCATAGCTGGCTCTTCGCCATCCATGTAAGCCATCATAACTTCGTCGTCTTGTTCAACAGCTGTTTCGATTAACTTCTCACGGTATTCTTCAACAGTTTCTACCATGTCAGCAGGAACGTCTTCAATACTGTAATTTTCTGGCTGGCCGGTATCATCCCATACATAAGCTTTACGGCTAAGAAGGTCAACAACACCAACGAACTCATCTTCAGTACCGATTGGTAGTACCATGATAAGAGGAGTAGCACCAAGAACGTCTTCTACTTGTTTAGTAACACGATAGAAGCTAGCACCTAGACGGTCTAGTTTGTTAACGAAAATGATACGGGATACACCAGAGTCATTTGCATAGCGCCAGTTAGTTTCTGATTGTGGTTCAACACCACCAGAACCACAGAATACACCGATACCACCGTCAAGAACTTTAAGGGAACGATATACTTCTACTGTGAAGTCAACGTGCCCAGGTGTGTCGATAACGTTAAAGCGGTAGTCTTTCCAAAAACATGTTACAGCCGCAGACTGGATGGTTATACCACGCTCAGCTTCTTGTTCCATGAAGTCAGTAGTAGATTCACCCTCATGTACTTCACCGATTTTGTGGATCATACCGGTAAGTTTAAGAATACGTTCTGTAGTAGTAGTTTTACCCGCGTCAACGTGAGCAAAAATACCTATGTTTCTGTATTTTGATAAGTCAGCCATTACATTACTCTAAATAGTGAGGACGAAATTTGCGCGTTAGTATACAAGACTTCTTACACTCGTAGTCAAGTATTTGGCGCTATTCTATTATATTTTATATAACTAAAGGAAGAGGGGAATCAAAAGCATTTTATAAATAGCCCGAAACCTCTTTAATCATGGTGAAAAAGGTCTTTAAAGCTCTTAGTCTCTACGTAATTTATCTGATATGGCGATAGGCGTCGGAAAGTTCAAAATAACAATATAGGTAGATAAAGCGAAGCTCAAAATCGCTGTTGCCTGTATTACATGGGATGCTTCTTCACCAATCAGTCCAATATTCGCAGCTAAATATGCAATGAGTAATGAAAATTCACTAACCTGACCTAAGCGAAAGCCAACCTCCCAAGAAGTGCTTGAGTCCTCTTTAATGCTTTTTAATAAAAAACGGAAAACAACAGGTTTGATCAGCATAGTGCTGATTGCCAAGATTAAGGCTGGTACGATGACCAAGCCTAGTAAGCTAAGATCAAAGCTAGCGCCTATAGTGAAGAAAAATAAGATTAAGAAAAAATCACGTAACGGTTTTAGGTGTGTAGCTATGTACTGTGAAATTGGACTGGTTGCGAGAGCCACTCCAGCGACAAATGCCCCCATTTCTGCAGACAATCCAGCCGCTTCTGCAAGTACTGCCATAGACAGACACCAACCAATAGAGACTAAGAAAATATATTCATGAAAGCGATCAAACTTAGCGATGAGTTTTAATAGGATATATTTAACGAATAAAAATGCACCGGCAATCAGCAGAGGTAAGCTAATCAAAGGTTTAATGTATTGCATAGCGCTGTTGTCGTCATTACTTGAAAAGCTGTACAAAACGAGTAATACCGCGATAGCAATCATATCTTGCAGAAGTAATAACCCAACTACGAGTTCGCCAGTGTGTTTGTGATGTAGTGCGGTCGTCGGTAGGAGCTTTATGCAAACGATTGTGCTTGAAAACATCATCGCTATGCCAATGATCAGGCTTTCTGTAGTGCTGTAATTGCAGAGTATGGCAACGACATATCCAACGAGTGCAAATATGGCAGAACTTAATAGTGCTATCCATGAGGCTTTTTTAAGCATATTGATAAGATGACTTGGCTGCATATCTAAACCAAGCAGAAAAAGCAGGAAAATGATGCCTATATGACTCATTTCATCCATGAGCTTAGGTTCATCGATAAGAGAGAGTGATGAGGGGCCAAACAATACACCGAGTGCAATGTAGGCAATAATCATAGGTTGTTTTGTGTATAAAGCGATAGACGCAACGACAGCCGCTCCTGCAAATATTAAAAAGAAGGAGTGGACTATCGATGCTTCCATGTTATTTCCTCAGCTAATTAGGACCAAGAACCTGTGCCACTTTTCTTGCGGCGTAATGCTGGTATTAACACACCTAAAAAGAGGCCTGAGAAAAGAGTAATGGCTCCTATCATGAACCATTTTTGTTCGGTGGAACTCTTTAAATGTTCAGCCTGAGATGTTGCTATTTCAGCCTGCTGTTTAAGACTGGCAATTTGATAACTTACATTCTCGTTTTGAGAAACAATCGCTTTGGCTTTTTCCGAAAGTTTAGAAATACTTTCTAGTTGTCGTTTTAATTCGCTATTTTCTTCTTGAATTAGAGTGTTTTTGTTATTTAGTTCTTCGATTTTTTCTTCACTGGATTTAAGTGCGTTCGAAACATCAACTCGACGTTGAACTGTTTCATCAAGTCGTGTTTGCAGTGTACTCATTTGGCTTCTAGTTACTATTTCTTCACTCAGAAAATAATCAGCCACCCAGCCTTCGTTACCATTAGGGGTTCGAACTTTAGTGTAGCCATCATTACGATCTAGAATGTCTAGAGGTGTACCGCTTTTTAAACCTCTTTCTACTGCTCTTGTACTGTTGTCTAATCCTTCGCGGATAGCGACAAATTGTATGTCAGAAATATACACAGTTTCAGAGTATGCAGTAGCAGAGAGTAGTGCGCCAACAATTAGGCATATGATACGTTTTTTAGACACTTAATAACTTCCTTTTGCAATCAATCACTTTTTATCTATTCAGTACGATAATCATGAGGGGCACAATACGCAATAGAAAAAGGCCATCGAAATGGCCTTTTATTAATTTTTCTTGTAAGTGCTATGATTATCGACGTAAAAAGATAGGTCTAGGGTCGGTAACATCACCTTGATAAGCTATTGATAGAGGGCGATGTAATGCTAACGCTTTTTCTAAATCCACTTCATCATTGAATTGAAAACTATTGAACCCAACACGTAGTAAATAGCCTAACTGATCTGGAATGAAGTTCCCTAGTGCTCTGATTTCACCTTTATAGTTCAATCTTTCTTTCAATAAGCGAGCATAACTAAAGCCTCGTCCATCAACAAATGCAGGAAAGTTGATGCCGATAACATCTAATTCGCTTAGATCTAGGCCTTGAAGGCATTCAACACCATCACCAGCTTCTAGCCAAATGCCCGCTACATCTCCAATGGAGTCTTTTTCAGCTAACCATTTTTGTGCTGGAACTATGCTGTTTGGTGTGATTTCTTGCTCTTCATCTTGTAGCCAAACATAGGTGTTATCGATGATTTCACCGTTCTTAATTAGCTTTGGCATAAGCGGCCTCTTTGAATGGTGTGATGCCAACGCGGCGATAAGTATCAATAAAGCGTTCTTCTTCAGAACGATTTTCGACATAAACATTCATCAGTTTCTGAATGATGCCACTGACTTCTTCCTGGCCAAATGAAGGCCCAAGGATTTTACCAATGCTCGCATCATGGCCTGAAGCGCCACCAATAGAGATTTGATAAAACTCTTCCCCTTTTTTATCAACACCTAAAATGCCAATATTACCAACATGGTGATGTCCGCAAGCATTCATACAGCCTGAGATATTTAAATCTATATTGCCCAAATCGTAAAGGTAATCAAGATCATTAAATGTGTCTTGAATTTGATCTGCAATCGGAATAGATTTTGCGTTAGCAAGGTTGCAGAAATCACCGCCTGGACAACAGATCATATCTGTCAATAATCCAAGAGTTGGAGTGGCAAAACCAAATTCTTTTGCGACTTCCCACAACTCGGTTAATTGATCCTGACGAACATCTGCTAATACTAGGTTTTGCTCGTGACTAACACGTAACTCACCAAAGCCAAACTTGTCTGCAAGGTCTGCAGCTTTAAACATTTGCTCTGCAGTTGCATCACCAGGCGCTTGCCCTGGTTTTTTTAGCGTCAGGGTAACTATGCGGTAACCAGGCTTTTTATGGTCAAACGTATTGCGTTCATACCAGCGTGCAAAACCAGCACTATCAGCTAATTTACTGATAAGTTCCTGTGGTTGATTAGTGAGTGCTTCATATGCAGGTTCAGAAAAGAAGCGACTTAGGCGATCAAATTCGCTCATTGGTACTGTGCTTTCTTTACCTTTAAGGTGGGCCCATTCAGCCTCTACACGCTTGCGGAATTCTTCAATACCCAGCGCTTTAACTAAAATTTTAATACGCGCTTTGTATTTGTTTTGACGATTACCGTTTTGATTGTAAACGCGAAGAATTGCATCTAAGTAAGTAAGCAAATCTTTACGAGGCATAAACTCAGTAATCGTTACGCCAACCATTGGTGTGCGACCAAGGCCGCCACCAACAATAATTTTAAAGCCAATTTCGCCAGCATCATTTTTCTTAATGTGAAGACCAATATCATGGACTTGCGTTGCTGCACGGTCTGCAGACTCTGTTGCGTTTACAGCGATTTTGAACTTGCGAGGCAAGAATGCGAATTCAGGGTGGAAAGTAGACCACTGACGAATCAATTCACAATATGGACGAGGATCAACAATTTCGTCTGCAATCACGCCTGCGTATTGGTCTGTCGTTGTATTTCGAATGCAGTTACCACTGGTTTGTACCGCATGCATTTGCACTTCGGCAAGTTCGGCTAGAATATCTGGCACGTCTTCAAGTTTAGGCCAGTTTAATTGTAAGTTTTGACGAGTGCTGAAATGACCATAAGAGCGGTCATAACGTAAACTAATATCGGCTAATTTGCGTAATTGTGTGCTAGATAGCATTCCGTATGGAATCGCAACACGCAGCATAGGCGCATGGCGTTGAATATATAAGCCGTTTTGAAGGCGTAAAGGTAGAAACGCTTCTTCGCTTAGTTCTTTGTTTAAGTAGCGGCGTGTTTGGTCGCGATATTGTGCGACACGCTCCTCAACAAGCTGTTGGTCAATGGCGTCGTATTGATACATAGAGATATGAACCGTCGTTGATAAGTTTAGTTAACTGTATATTAGCAAAGATCCTTTATACTAAAAACGAATATTTATCTATATCTTTAGGGGTTTTACTAATAAGGCTTATTTAGGTTGTTGTTTATCAAATATAGAGTGGAAGTGCTAAAAGTGAATAGTTAAAGAATATGGCAAATCAAAAAGAGGAAAAATACCCTACTTTTTTACTTGGTCTTTGGCATTGGTGAATATCTACGGTAATATAGTCGGCATTAATCGTTACCTAGATTTAGAAGGGTTATTATGAACATTACAATTACAGACGGTGCCCAAGAATACCTATCTTCATTGCTTGAAAAGCAAGGCGTTGAAGGTATTGCTGTGCGAATTTTTATTCAGCAGCCAGGTACGCCTTATGCAGAAACTTGCCTTGCGTATTGTCGTCCTGACGAAATAAATGAAACAGATGAAATCTTGAATTTACCGAAACTTAAGGTATTTATTGAGAAGATGTCTGTGAATTTTTTGGATGAAGCCTTTGTTGATTACGCCACAGAAAAAATGGGCGGACAACTTACTATAAAAGCGCCTAATGCAAAAATGCCAAAAGTCACTGCAGACAGCCCAATTGAAGATCAAATTAATTATGTACTTTATTCTGATATCAACCCTGGCTTAGCAGCTCATGGTGGTGAGGTTAGTTTATTAGAGGTGGTTGATGGTCAGGTTGCCGTATTGAAATTTGGTGGTGGTTGCCAAGGTTGTAGTGCTGTTGATTTGACTTTGAAAGAAGGGGTTGAAAAAACCTTAATGGAAAAAGTACCAGGTCTTACTGCGGTAAAAGATTCAACAGATCATACTGTGACGGATAACGCTTTCATGTAGTCTGTAATTTAATAAAAAAGGGGTTAATCATATGCATGATTAACCCCTTTTTTATTGTTTAACTTAATGTCTTAAGTGCGCGAACGTTTTGGAAGTACGTCGCGTAAGGTATTGGCCATATCCGTTAAAGATTTTTCAGTCATTTCCCAATCGATACAAGCATCTGTAATAGATATTCCGTATTTTAGGTCGCTTAAACTTGCAGGTACTTTTTGATTGCCGAAGCCAATATTACTTTCAATCATTAAGCCCATGATAGAGTTATTACCATCCAATATTTGCTGCGTTGAATCTTTTGCAACCAGCACTTGGTTTTCTGGCTTTTTGTTAGAGTTTTCGTGCGAACAATCAACCATAATATTGTGTTTCAATTTACCTAAGGTAAGAGCTTCTTCACTTAGTTTTACATGCGCTGCATCATAATTTGGCTTGCCGCCGCCGCCACGAAGAACTAGGTGACCGTATTCATTACCTTTTGTATTAACAATACTTACTTGCCCGCTCTCATTGATTCCAAGAAAAGAATGTGGATGAGAAACGGATTGCATTGCATTGACTGCTACCGTCATTGAGCCGTCAGTACCGTTTTTAAAGCCAACTGGGCCAGACAGGCCTGATGCCATTTCACGGTGTGTTTGTGATTCAGTTGTGCGAGCACCAATAGCCGACCAGCTTATTAAATCTTGAATATATTGTGGTGAAATAGGGTCTAAAGCTTCAGTTGCTAAAGGTAAGCCTAACTGTGCTAAGTCGATTAATAATTTACGTCCAATTCGGATGCCTTTATTGATATCGAATGTACCGTCTAGGTTTGGATCATTAATTAAACCTTTCCAACCAACAGTAGTTCGAGGCTTTTCGAAATAAGCACGCATAATGATATATAAAGTATCGTCTAATTCTGCAGCGAGTTTTTTAAGGCGTTTTGCATAATCTAATGCCGCCTCAGTGTCATGGATAGAGCATGGACCAATAACAATGGCTAGACGATGGTCTTTACCGTCCATAATGTTCTTTATAATGTCACGTGATTGAGCAACATGGGTGCTAACACTATCACTGACAGATAATTCTTCTTTTAATTGGCTCGGTGTTACCAAAGGGGTAAAAGAGGCAATATTTAGGTCTTCGAGACGCTTATTACTCATTGCGGGGATTCCTGCTCGTTGCTTTTTATTTGTAGTTGTTAACAGTATCGTGTTTCTAGACTTGAATGAACCGCTAATAGGGAGTTTTTTTGCTTTTTAAAAGAAAAGATACTTTATGCCAAAAGATAGAAGTGCTGTTGCCAAAACTGGCTGTAGAATATTGTTTGGAACATGGCTGGCGATTCTTGTTCCTATATAGATAGTTGGAATAGAGCCGATTAATAAACCTCCAAGTAGGGTGTAATCAACATTGCCTAAAAATAAGTGCCCAACCCCTGCAACGAGTGTTAGTGGTACAGCATGGGCTAAATCTGTACCAACAATGTTTTTTGCTCTCATAATAGGAAATATAATCATCATAATTGCTGTGCCCAGTGCACCTGCACCAACAGACGTTAGAGTGACTAAAGAGCCTAAAATAAGACCGCAGAAAAAAATGATGGTTGTGCTTTGTTTTTGAGATATATTGAAATCTAACGTTTGCGTTAATTTTTTTCTAAATAATATGACAAAAGCAGTGATGACTAACATTAGCCCTAACGTGCCTGTTAGTATCTCTTGATAGTGGTCTGGTTTTTCAAACCGAGAAAGGGCCCACACAGTTATAAAAGAGGCTGGTATGCTGCCTGCTGCCATCGAAAACACAATTTTCCAGTTTACGTTGCCTCGCTTGGCATGCATCACAACGCCAGTACTTTTTGCTATACCCGCATACATCAAATCTGTTCCTATCGCTATATGAGGTGGAAATCCGAATAACAAGAGCAGAGGTGTCATAAGCGAACCGCCGCCTACGCCAGTGACTCCTACGGCTAAACCAACGCCTGCACCTGCAAAAATGTACCAAAGAAAATCCATTCGTAAACCATATTGAAGTTATTTAAGCTGGCAACACTAGATGTTTTTTACTATTCTATAAAGTAATATTTTATTATGTTTTTAACTCTTTTTAGAATAAGGGAAATGATGAAGTTACAACAGCTTAGGTATATATGGGAAGTGGCACGCCATGACCTAAATGTTTCGGCGACAGCTCAGAGTCTATATACCTCTCAGCCAGGCGTGAGTAAGCAGATTCGCCTTTTAGAAGATGAGCTCGGTGTGGAAGTTTTCGCCCGAAGCGGAAAACATTTAACTCATGTGACACCAGCAGGTGAGAAAATCATCGCATTGGCAGGAGAGATTCTTAGCCAAACACAGAATATTAAACGTGTAGCAAAAGAGTTTAGCGACGAAAGAAGAGGATCTCTTGATATTGCTACCACTCATACACAAGCGCGTTACGCTTTACCCAAAGTAATTAATCAATTTATTGAAGGTTACCCAGATGTCGGTTTGCATATGCATCAAGGGACACCAATGCAAATTGCAGAAATGTCTAATGATGGAGTGGTTGACTTTGCTATTGCGACGGAAGCATTAGAGCAGTTTGGTAACCTAGTAATGTTGCCTTGTTATACGTGGAATCGATCGGTTGTTGTGCCGAAGAGTCACCCATTAGCGTCGGTTGAAAAACTAACCCTTGAGGCGCTCGCAGAATATCCTATCGTAACCTATGTATTTGGCTTTACTGGGCGGTCTGAACTAGATAGAGCATTTCAAGAAGCGGAGCTTAATCCGAATGTAGTCTTCACCGCAGCGGATTCAGATGTCATCAAAACCTATGTGAGATTAGGTTTGGGTGTCGGTATTGTTGCTTCTATGGCATACGACGAAACTCAAGACTCGGATTTGGTAGCTTTGGATGCATCCCATTTGTTTGCGGACAGTTGTACGAAAATTGGTATTCGCAACAATACGTTTATTCGTGGCTACATGTATAAATTCATTGAATCTTTTGCACCTCATCTTACGAAAGATGTTGTCATGGCTGCAATGGATGCTGGGAATAGGCAGGATGTTGAAACCTTGTTTGAAAATATAACACTGCCAAGGCATTAGTATTTTTTAAATGGTTTAAATAAAATGACTTAAAAAGTAAACGCATCATGATTGTGATGCGTTTTTTTGAGAGATATTAACTAATTTTGATATTTATAATGGGCTACGTTTGAAGTTTTTTAGAAATTTCTGCTATGCGTTTGCCTTGAGCTTCACACAATGCTTTCTCATCTTCACTTAATATATTTTCACTTGTACTACTGGCTAAATGACTTGCGCCATAAGGTGTGCCGCCTGTTGTTGTATTAATTAATTCTTTATTTCTATACGGAAGGCCAGCCCAGATCATACCGTGATGAATAAGTGGCGTCATCATGCTGTGAAGACACTGTTCTTGTCCGCCGTGCATTGTGCTTGCGCTGGTAAAGCCACATGCTGGTTTGTCTATCAATTGTCCTGTTAACCAAAGTGTCGTTGTTTGGTCTATAAAGTGCTTGAGTGGTGCGGCCATACTGCCAAAGTAGGATGGCGAGCCAATGGCTAGGCCTGAGCAATTAGCCAGTTCGTCAAGAGTACAGTAAGGTGCTCCTTCATCAGGTAATGCTGGTGTTGTTTCTATTGTTGTAGCTGACACGTCAGGTACTTGTCGTATTTTTGCTTCAAAACCGGTGATTTTATTTACGCCTCTGGCTATATGTTTTGCCATTTCTGAAATGGAACCATGGCGACTGTAAAATAAGACGAGTACATAAGGTGCCTCATTCATTTGAATAATTCCAAAACGCTTTCTGGCGGACGTCCAATTTTCGCTTTGTTATTGTATATGACAATAGGGCGTTCTATTAATTTAGGGTGATCGAGCATTGCTTGTAATCGCTCTTCATCATTTGATTCTTTGTTTAATTTTAGTTCTTTATAAAGTGTTTCTTTTGTTCGCATTAGCTCGATTGGTGTTAGCTTAAGTTGATCCAGTAAGGTGAGTAGCTCGTCTTTGCTTGGTGTGTCTTCTAGGTATAATCTAATATTTGCGTGAATATTATTCTCTTCTAAAAGCTTAAGTGTTTCACGGGACTTTGAGCAGCGGGGGTTGTGGTAAATAGTGGTCATACAGGACTCTTATTGGTTTTTTGCAGTTTTAAATTTTAAAAGGTCAGGCACCTAGATATGGTACCTGACCTTTTTTATTACTGACTTAAAATGAAATTACTAACGTCTGCTATCGCGATGTCTTGGTTTTCGCCTTGAGTCCGGTTTTTATATTCTAGTGTACCGTTTGCTAATCCTTTATCGCCAACCACAAGGCGGTGAGGAATACCTAGTAGTTCACAATCTGCAAACTTAACGCCTGGGCGCTCCTTACGGTCGTCCAAAAGAACGTCTAAACCTTTCGCTTTGAATTCTGAATATAATCGATCGCATTCGTTACGAACTGCTTCGGACTTGTCATAGTTCATTGCGACGATGGCAAGGTCAAATGGGGCGATGCTTTCAGGCCATAAAATACCTTTCTCATCAAAATTTTGCTCGATCGCAGCGGCAACAATACGTGATACGCCAATACCGTAACAGCCCATGTGCATTACTTTCGCTTTACCGTTTTCATCTAAGACTGTCGCTTTTAGTGCTTCTGCATACTGTTGACCTAATTGGAAAATATGGCCTACTTCTATACCTCGTTTGATAACGATAGTGCCTTTTCCATCTGGAGATGGATCGCCTTCAACAACGTTGCGTAAATCAGCAATTTCAAATTCTGGGCAATCTCTTTCCCAGTTTAAACCGGTGAGGTGGTAGTCATCTTTGTTTGCGCCAGCGCAGAAATCAGACATAACTGCCGCTGAGCGATCTGCAATGATTCTAATGCCTTTTTCCTTTAAGCCTTTTGGCCCGATAGAGCCTGGTGCGCAGCCGATTGCATTAACAATGTCAGCTTCGTCAGCGAATTCAAAAGGAGAGAGAACGCCGTTCAGCTTTTCTACTTTTAGCTCGTTGATGTTGTGATCACCACGAAGAACAAGTGCAATAATTGTGTTTTCTTCATTTTTGTCTAAACCTTTGATAAGCATGGTTTTAACTGTGCTAGTCACATCTAGTTTTAAAAACTCAGCAACGTTTTGAATGGTTTTGCAATCAGGCGTGAATACTTCTGCTAATTCTTGTATCGGCGAGTCTGCTTTTTCTTTAAGGCAAACGGCTTCGGCAAGTTCAATATTGGCTGCAAAATCCGATGAATCGCTGAATGCAATATCATCTTCACCTGAAGAGGCTAGTACGTGGAACTCATGAGAGAAAGCGCCACCAATACTGCCGGTATCTGCACGTACTGGACGGTAATCTAATCCAATTCGATCAAATACATTGCAATATGCTTGGTGCATTACGTCATAGGTTTCTTGTAATGACTCTTCGTTTATATGAAAGGAGTAAGCGTCTTTCATGCAAAATTCACGAGAACGCATTACGCCGAAACGAGGGCGAACTTCATCTCGGAATTTAGTTTGGATTTGAAAGAAATTCATTGGCAGCTGTTTGTAGCTTGTTAATTCGTTACGAGCAAGATCTGTAATAACTTCTTCGTGAGTTGGTCCAAGGCAGTATTCACGACCATGGCGATCTTTTAGGCGAAGAAGTTCTGCGCCATACTTCTGCCAGCGTCCTGTTTCTTGCCATAATTCAGCTGGTTGCACGCCGGGCATCATCACTTCAAGAGAGCCTGCTTTTTCCATTTCGTCTCGAACAATACTCTCAACTTTGCGGAAAACCTTTAAGCCAGTTGGAAGCCAAGTATATAAGCCTTTTGAAATTTGACGAATCATACCTGCGCGAACCATTAACTGATGGCTTGTTACAACAGCGTCAGTAGGGGCGTCACGTAGGGTAGAGAATAAATAGTTGCTTGCGCGCATGATAATTAGGTCTATTTTAGAGTTAGGGTATTAACCAGCAAATTTTGGTTCTTGCTGGCCTTTTGTATTTACGGTTAGTGCAAATATACCACCGGCTTGAGGGAATGCTTTCAATTCCTCTTCTGTTTGTGCTGCTCGGCATGTACTTACAAAAAGCGTATTCATTTCTGGTCCACCAAACGCCACCATCGTTGGGTAGGTTGCAGGAACTGGATACTCTTCTAGAATAACACCAGAAGGATTTAATTTCACAACGCGTTGACCTTGATATAAAGCTGTCCAATAGTTCCCTTCTAAATCTACAGCGGCACCATCTGGTCGTCCATTGCCATGAGGAAATTTATGGAAAATACGTTTATTTGATGCTGTACCAGTCTCAAGGTCATAATCAAATTGGTAAATTACATGATTTGGCGTGTCTGAATAATACATTGTTGTATTGTCAGGTGAAAAAGCTAAGCCGTTTGACGTCCATGCGGCTTGATCAATTAGCTTTTCTTTGTTTTTACTAAACTGATGCAAGGCGCCGTTAAAGGCATCTTTAGGAGAATACATTGTGCCTGCTAAAAAGCGACCTTTGGCATCGCAGCGGCCATCATTAAATCGGGTTGTTTTTTGGTCGTACGTGGCAAGCCAATATGGCTGTAGAGGTGCGTTTAAATCTGTAAATGTATAAACGCCAGATCGAAAAGCCGCAATGAAGCCTCCTTTTTTAGCTAAAGAAAAGCAGCCTATTTCTTCATCGAAAGTGCGAGTTTCTACTTTCTTTGATTGAGTGTTGTAGGCATGTAGCTGAAAAGAGTCAATATCAACAAAGTACAGGGTTTGAGTGTCTTCGTCCCAGCGTGGGCATTCGGCTAGTTTTGCTTGTGCATCTAAGACGCATTGCATAGTAGTCATACGAGCTCCATGTTCTCTGAGTGATTATAAATATAGGGATGCTATAGTGCTTATTAAAGCCTTTTTTGTAAATAGGAATATAAAAGATGTTTGAGTTAAACTCAGCAGTTTTTAGAGTGTGATTATATTCTTGTTATGTATCTTTCTTCGTATCAGCTTCGATTTATAAATCGATGTCACAAAGAAATGATGTTACTTCAATTTATCAACTTGTAGATAAGAGTTGTCAGTAATTTATGTTGAGAAATTGTTTGTTATTAAGCATTTTCCATGACGTTTTTTTTGAGGTTGACCCAAATGTTGCCGCTTTGGGCAAGCTGATGCCGCAATTGTATCTGGATAATACTGTTCGCTATGAATTAAATATTTGCTGGCTAGAGCCTATTGTAGAGGGCGTTGCAGTCTGTTCTCTATGAGAAAAGAAAAGTTGGCTAAGATCTTGCAGAAGATTTAATTATTATTAAAAGGCGTTTTGAAAATACCCTGCGATGGGTTAGAACTTTATTGTTGAAAACTCTAAATTTATATTCTTTTTAGAATGAATTTTAGCCAACTTGGAAAGCATATTTTATGAGCATGCGCAGAAGAAAGAAGGCCATACAAAAGGTTGTTAAGTTATTAAATTTGGCAACCTCTACTAATTCGAGTGAATCGGCTATGGCTTTGCGCCATGCAGAATCGCTAATTAGGCAATATGAGTTGGCTCAAAGGGAGTTGCCGGTTCTGCAATTGTGTGATCCTTCCATGCTTTACCGTGTTAGTTGGGGTGGTGCTGCACCGCGATATTTAAAAGATACGATTATAAAGACTTCTTCAAAAGATTCTGTTTATCAGCGTCGCTTTAGTGAAAAAAATAATGATCCAAGTCGAGCTTATGAGTCTGCGCCTACTATTCTCGATGATATGGATTTAGATGGTTTTTGTGATGCCCACCTTTCAACTTCTGAAGATTGTCAAGTTCAGAGTGAAGAAAATATAGTGGAATCGGATTTGAATGTTGACTTTGTTGGTGAAGAAGAAATGACTGTAGAAAGTGTATCTGATGCGGATGATATAGATGGTTTTTTGCAGGAAGCTTCTGTTAATTACACAACATCAAATGATAATGTAATTGACGCCGCTAAAGCTTTTCGTCCAGATAATCATGAGTTTACCGAAACATTAAAAACGCAATATGCAACAAGTGATCCTGCTGTTCCTTTTGTTGAGGATAAGTATTGGTCGAATGTCTATGAAAAACTTGCAGATTTTGACGAGGTTGAGGTTCAGTCAAGTATTGAATCATTAAGTACTCAGTTGTCTTTGGCTCAAGAAAATCTACAAATCAAAAAACAAAAGCGTTATGAGCATGAGCAGGGTGAAATTCAAGAGCGTTCTGAGCGTGCGAGAATTGAACAGAGTTTTGAGGAGGCTATTGAAAGGGCTTTTCAGGCTAGGGCGAAGTCCTATGAAGACTGGGAAAGTGCTTGTACTAATATTCGAATGTCTTGCTTGAGAGATGAACAGGAGGCAGTTCAAAGTCATGATTCAATTACCAGTACATTGAGTAAGGCAAAAGAGTCATTTGAGCAGCACTTACAGAGAAAAGAAGATTATCGAGCCGCAAAAATTATGCACGAGCTCCGTCGGCAATTGGCTTTGGCTGTTTCTGTCGGAGAGGAGGCGTCTTATGAAACAGTAGTTAATATGATGGAAGAGAATGGTCTTTCTTTAAAAGATCTGGAATTTTCGGATATTAAAAACAAAAGTTTGTTTATTCGTTTGCTAGAGCGTGAGTCAGCTTTAATTGAAGATGTTCATCAAAGAGAAGAGCATACAGAAGAAATGCTGGATAAATTTTTGACATTCAGCCTTTCAAAGAAAGAGGCAAGATCTTCAGAAAATCCTATACAGCATATTCAACGACTGCTTCTTGCTGCAAGTGAGGGTGGTCAGTTTGAAACTCAAAAAAATCTCGAGCAGGTGATCTATTTGATGGATTCGAATGGTGTTGGTGTTAGAGATATTGGTTATGGATTTATTAAAAAATACTCTGTGTTTATTCGTTTGATTAATTGGGAGGCTGAGCGTATTTCTTCCTTATCTGAGCGTGAGAAATTTACAGCTCAAATCTTAGAGGAGTATATACAGCATTCGGTGCAGAAGCCGGAAGCAGAAGGTCGAGGTCAAAAAAACAGCGGCTAATTGCAAATGAGTATTGTTTCACTGTATTGTTTTTAAATATACTCCTCATTCACACTGCTGATGAGGGGTATATTTGCTTAAAAGCCCCCTTAACGCTTCCTTTGCATGTCTGCATCTTTTACCATTTCGTTTTCGATTTAATCGTAATCCTCAGCAGGAGAGAAGCATGAGCATTATTAAAGAAGATGATTTGATTGATAGCGTGGCAGATGCGCTGCAGTTCATTTCTTACTACCATCCTTTAGATTTTGTTAACGCCGTACATGAAGCCTATGAAAGAGAAGAGAGTCAGGCGGCTAAAGATGCCATGGCTCAAATTCTAATTAACTCTCGTATGTGTGCGGAAGGTAAGCGTCCTATTTGCCAAGATACAGGTATAGTAACTGTGTTTGTTAAAATTGGGATGAATGTGCAATGGGAGGGCGATAAAAGTGTCGCTGACATGATCAATGAAGGTGTTCGTCGCGCTTATTTAAATCCAGATAATGTATTGCGTGCCTCTATTCTTGCTGATCCCGCTGGTGCCCGTAAAAATACTAAAGATAACACCCCTGCTGTTATTCATATGGAAGTTGTTCCTGGTGATACTGTTGAAATTCATGTTGCTGCAAAAGGTGGTGGTTCGGAGAATAAATCTAAACTAGCAATGTTAAACCCATCGGATGATATTGTTGAGTGGGTTAAGAAAACAGTTCCAACAATGGGGGCTGGTTGGTGTCCGCCAGGTATGCTTGGTATAGGTATCGGCGGAACTGCAGAAAAAGCCATGGTGATGGCAAAAGAGTCCTTAATGGAGCCAATTGATATTCATGAGTTAAAAGCGCGTGGCGCTAAAACTAGAGTAGAAGAGCTTCGCTTAGCAATTTTTGATGAAGTTAATAATTTGGGTATTGGTGCTCAGGGTTTAGGTGGGTTAACGACTGTGCTTGATGTCAAAATCATGGACTACCCAACTCACGCCGCATCTCTTCCTGTTGCTATGATTCCTAATTGTGCTGCAACACGCCATGCACACTTTGTGTTGGATGGTTCTGGTCCTGCAGATTTGGTACCGCCTTCGCTTGATGATTGGCCGAAAATTACTTGGGAAGTTGGTGAAAACGTTCGACGAGTTAATTTGAATGAAATTACACCTGAACAAGTGAAAGAATGGCAGCCAGGTGAGACGGTTTTGCTAAGTGGCAAAATGCTGACTGGCCGTGATGCGGCCCATAAAAAAATGGTTGAAATGTTAGCGAACGGTGAAGAGTTGCCGGTTGATCTTAAAGGACGTTTTATTTATTACGTCGGGCCAGTTGATCCGGTAAGGGATGAAGCTGTTGGTCCTGCAGGGCCAACTACAGCGACACGGATGGATAAATTCACTCGTACCATTCTTGATAAAACGGGCTTACTTGGAATGATAGGTAAGTCTGAGCGTGGACCAATTGCCATTGCCGCTATTAAAGAGTTTGGCGCGGTTTACTTGATGGCAGTAGGTGGCGCGGCATACCTCGTTTCTAAAGCCATTAAGAAAGCCGATGTTATTGCGTTTCCTGAGCTTGGAATGGAGGCTATCTATGAATTTGATGTAGTAGATATGCCAGTAACTGTTGCTGTTGATTCGGCGGGTACTTCTGTTCATATTACAGGGCCTGCAGAATGGAAAGCTCGAATTGAAGAGCAAGCGTTAGAGATTAAATAAATATTATTATTTGTGGATCTTGTTAGGTAATAAAGGCTGTCATTTTATATGATGGCCTTTTTTGTTTTATTACATTGAAGATAGTGTTGCATCATAAAAAATAATCTGTATTATACGCTCCTCGGTCAGGCAATTGCCCTGAACGCGCTCTTTAAGAATTTAAACAGATAATTTGTGTGGACGTTCGCTGGAGACTTCAGAAGATCTACATTGGCTGGCTTAGGTTGGTTAGTGAGAGATCAAAAAAATTGAAGTCTTACGAAACGTCTACATATTAATTCGCTTTATGTTGGTTTGTTTCCTCCCAA
>NZ_JACYFC010000004.1 GCF_014803385.1 Marinomonas colpomeniae
AAATGGGTGTGTAGCTCAGTTGGGAGAGCGTCGCCCTTACAAGGCGAATGTCGGGAGTTCGAACCTCTCCACACCCACCACTAACTAGACAGTGGGTTTGTTTTTATTTCTGCAGAGAATTAAAAATAAACAAAAGGCCTAGATTGTGTTGGAGTGGTAGTTCAGTTGGTTAGAATACCTGCCTGTCACGCAGGGGGTCGCGGGTTCGAGTCCCGTCCATTCCGCCATTACTTATCTAAGCAATAAGTAATAGGTTAAGAAAAGAGTTTAGCTTAAAATGGGTGTGTAGCTCAGTTGGGAGAGCGTCGCCCTTACAAGGCGAATGTCGGGAGTTCGAACCTCTCCACACCCACCACTAACTAGACAGTGGGTTTGTTTTTATTTCTGCAGAGAATTAAAAATAAACAAAAGTCCTAGATTGTGTTGGAGTGGTAGTTCAGTTGGTTAGAATACCTGCCTGTCACGCAGGGGGTCGCGGGTTCGAGTCCCGTCCATTCCGCCATTACTTATCTAAGCAATAAGTAATAGGTTAAGAAAAGAGTTTAGCTTAAAGATGGGTGTGTAGCTCAGTTGGGAGAGCGTCGCCCTTACAAGGCGAATGTCGGGAGTTCGAACCTCTCCACACCCACCAATCATATGATTGATTTTTTCATATGAGATCCATCTAGTAAGCCTTGATACATATGACTGTCCTAGTCATTTTTTTTTAATTGTTAATGTTGAATTCTTCTCAATGTCTTAATTTATCATGTGGCGAATATGTGACCATGTGGTGACCATCTTGAATATTCCTATTTTTAATTCATTCATTTAAATATTCCCAGATACCTATTTTAGCCCATTTTTTGACCTTCGGTCGTTTTGGTCCATGCGGTAAGCAGGATGTTTTTGGTCGCAAGATTTCTGTGACTAAATTTTTTGCCAAGTGACTTTAATACACCTAAAGTGTGTTTTTCTACATCCTCATAAGTAACTGACTAATAAAGAAATTAATTGTTAGGGTTGATTAGTATTTTATGGCGAAGCTGAAAAGCCAATGTGGCTATAGCGCTTAAAAAAGTAATTTTTTTATTGTTCATGCTTCTGCGTGAGCCTTTGCATTAAGCCTTAATTGTGTGGGATTTAATATTTACTCAGGGAGCGGAGGAGTGGGTACTAATTGCACTGCGTTATTTTGTCAAATAGAGATCCTAAGGGCTATTCCGGATAAACCAGACCGTTCTATATCGGCCGAAACGATTCAGACGGTATTAGAAGGGAAAGGTTTTAGCGTTCAAATACGTACTCTCCAGAGAGACCTTAAAGCGCTAACAAAGCAATTCGACAAGTCCACGAATAAATTCAAATGGAGCTTTAAATACTGAGCCTAGTAAAGCTTAGAAAATTTATGGATTACTTCAGGAGGGATTATTGATAAAAAACATTTTCTTTCACTACTGTTAATTAAAGATGCCTAAGTGAAATTTATTATCATTTAGGCATGTTTTCTATTTCTTATATTCCAATGAGTTGTAATAGCATGCGTACACCAGTAATAAAAAGAACAATACCGAATGCTTTTTTCAACTGAGCGGAGTTTAGCTTAGCGCCTATTTTTGCTCCTATTGGTGCAAAAATAATAGTGAGCGGGATAATTAATAAGAATGCAGGTAAATTGACTAGGCCTATAGTGCCAATCGGAGCATCTATACGACTACCACCAACAGCAAGGAGGGTAACAGCTCCTGGCAAAGCAATTAATAATCCAAATGCAGCAGCAGTACCAACTGCTTTGTGAGTCGCAACGTTAAAGAGAGTCAATAATGGTACACCAATTGTGCCTCCACCAATTCCGATCATTACTGATAAACCACCTACACAGGAAGCCATAATGCTTTGTCCAAATTTACCGGGTAGTTTACTAAATAAGGCTGAAGCACCTGCGCGAAAAAGCATATTAATGCTAACAACAATAGCAATGATGGCGAACAGAAGGGTTAGGGTATTACCTGGGATATTTGATGCAATTAAGCTGCCTAATATGGCAAATAGCAATACGAATCCCCCCCAAGCTTTTAAAATACCAATGTCGACATTACCTTTAATATAGTGCGCGCGAATTGATGAAATAGATGTAGGGACAATAGTTGCTAAACTTGTTGCTGTGGCAATTACAATCGCAGATTCTTGGCTGACATCAAAAAATTGAAGCAAAAAATATAGCACTGGTACGATTACTATTCCACCGCCAACACCAAGTAAGCCCGCTAATAAACCAGCAAAAACCCCGGTAATCATTAGTGCTATAATAATGGGCCAAGCGGCTAAAATTTCATTCATATATACCTTCTTTAATTTTTAAAGGAACTGATCTCAATTAATCTAAACTTTCTACTTATAATGTTAGAAACTTATGATGTAGATTTCGACACATAGTATCCTTATAAAATGTGCCGAAACTTTCTTACTCGCTTATATCAGAATCCAGCCGCCTGACCATCTTTACGAGGGTCAGAGCCTGCGGCATAACCGCCATTTTCAAAGCGCTGAACAATTTGCGCTCCGCCAAAACCAAAAGCATTATCAGGTGCTTCAACCGTGATCTTGTGACCCAAATTTATGAGCCCATCGATAAGTAATTTTGGCATCGTTGGTTCGCAAGCAACTTCAAGCCCTTCTACCATACGCCAGCGAGGGGCGTCTGCGGCTACTTGAGGATCTTGATCCCACAGTTGAGTACGTAATAATAGTTGAACATGACCTTGTGCTTGTATTGGTCCTCCCATCATGCCAAAAGCCATTAGAGGCTTGCCATTTTTCATTGCAAAGCCTGGGATAATAGTATGAAAAGGGCGCTTGCCAGGAGCAACCTGATTAGGGTGTCCTTGTTTATTGGTAAAACCAAAACCTCTATTTTGCATCGATATTCCAGTTCCGGGAACAACAACGCCTGAGCCAAACCCTGAATAGTTTGATTGAATAAAACTCACCATCATGCCTGACGAATCACCTACATTTAACAATACAGTGCCACCCGTTTTAGGTGCGCCAGCTTGAAAGTCTTGAGCTTTATTTATGTCAATAAGCGCTGCTCGAGATTTAAGATATGCTTTATTAAGTAGATCATCTTCGTCTATGTCTTTCATATGGTCGCGGTCAGCAACAAAAGCATCAAGATCGCGATAAGCAAGCTTAATAGCCTCGATTTGTAGATGAACTGCAGAAATATCGTCAGGCTCATAATTACGAATGTTTGTATGTTCAAGGATACCAAGCGCCATTAATGCCGCAATTCCTTGACCATTAGGCGGGATTTCATGGAGCTCAACATTATCAAAATTATGGCTGATTGTGCCGCACCAGTCATTGCTATGGGAAGCTAAGTCGCTCACTGTCATAGCGCCACCGTTTGCTTTGGCAAAAGCGGCAATTTCTTCAGCAATTTCACCTTCATAAAACGCTTTACCATTTGTTTCTACAATGGCTCGAAGGGTTCTGGCTGCACCTGGATTACGGAATCTTTCACCTGCTTTTGGTGCGCGTCCATTCGGCATAAAAGTTTCTGCGAAGCCTGGTTGATCTTTTAATATTTCAGCGCCTTTGGCCCATGCTGCGCCAACGACAGGAGAAACAATAAAACCTTCTTCTGCATAGCGAATAGCCGGAGCGAGTACGGTAGCAAGATCGAGTTTTCCGAATCGTTGTGAAAGAGAAATCCACGCACTTACTGCACCAGGGACTGTTACTGAATCCCAGCCATGTTGAGGCATGCCTTCAATAAAACGCTCTGGCGTCCAAGCTGCTGGCGCTCTGCCAGAGGCATTGAGACCATGTAGTTTTTTACCGTCCCAAAGAATACAAAATGCATCTGATCCTAGACCGCACCCTGTAGGCTCGACAATTGTTAGAGTCGCTGCAGTTGCAATAGCCGCATCAACAGCATTACCACCTTGTTGTAAAATCGAAATTCCTGCCTGAGTAGCCAATGGCTGAGAAGTTGAGACAATATTCTCAGCAAGAATAGGTGAGCGACGAGAAGGGTATACAGGGTCATGACGCAGATTCATTAGAAGTCCTTTTAGTTGTTTTGCTATTTTTAAGATGGCTTCGGATTGCCCAAGCGATAGAAAGCACAGCGGCTACTAAGAAAATTAGACTAATAGGGCGGCTTATAAATAAACTCAAATCAGCATCAGTCATAAGAGCACGACGTAGATTGGTTTCAGCAATAGGACCTAAAATTACACCTAGTACTAATGGTGCAAGTGAATATCCTAAGGCCCGCATCGCATACCCAGCTATACCGATAATAATTAACAAGTATAGATCTGTTACACGGTTATTGAGGGCAAACGCACCAACTACGCAACAGGTCATCACCACAGGTACTATTGCCCATTTAGGTACTTGAGTAATTCGTAAAAAAAGACGCATTGAAAAAACGGAAACAATTAACATCATTAGAGATGCTACAGCCATAGCGATAAACATACCGTAAACTAAATCGCCATGATCAAGGATTAAGCGTGGGCCTACTGAAATACCATGAACCATGAGTGACGCCATTAAAATTGCATCAACTGCAGATCCAGGAATACCTAGTCCGATAAGTGGAATCAGCCCGCCACCAGCTGTTGCAGAATTGCCTGCTTCTGAAGCAACAATGCCATCCGTTTCCCCTTTACCAAATCTTTCGGGGTATTTTGACGCACGTTTGGCTTGATCATAGGCTAGTAAGTTCGCAATAGAACCACCAGCACCGGGAAGTGCTCCAATTAGCACTCCTAGGATTGAAGATCTTAATAAGTTTACTGGTCTCATTAGTACTTCTTTAAATACTTTCCATGTCTGAAAATCTATTGCGCCAGTAACTAATGAATTACCAGAGCGTATATTTTTGGCATCTTCCACTTCAGAGACTAGTTGTGAAATCGCAAAAATCCCGATTAGTACTACAAGAAATGGAAAGCCGGTTTGTAGCATTTCAATGTCAAAATCGAATCTAGCTCTACCTAAAATTGGATCCGTTCCAACGGTTGAAATGAGAAGACCAACAAGTCCCGCAAGCATTCCACGAACAACCGAACTACCTACAAGACTACCAACAATTGTTAATGCAAAAACAATGAGTGAAAAATACTCCCAAGGACCAAGCTTTACAGCAAAAAGTGCTAGTGGTGGGGCTGCAAAAATTAATACGACAGTTGAAATTATCGTTCCAAAAAATGATGCCCAAACACCAATCGATAGTGCGCGACCTGGTTCACCATTACGTGCCATAGGGTAGGCGTCAAAAGTGGTTGCAACAGATGAAGGCGTACCTGGTATTCCTAAAAGTGCTGCGGATATTAAGCCTCCAGTATATCCACCTACATAAACAGAAAGCATTACCGCAATGCCTTGTAATGGCTCCATAGCAAATGTAAGGGGTAGAGTTAAGACTATTGCCATAGTTACAGTGAAACCTGGTATTGCAGCAGCAACAATACCGGCAATGGATCCTGCAAACATGTACACAAGTGTCGAGAAGGTAAATATTTGCGTAGCTCCGATGAGAAAATCATCCATCTTAAAATACTCCCCGTGGAAGAAATACGGTAAAGACTTCAGCAAATAGCCAATTAAGTCCGAAAGAAAAGACCAGTGCCGTTATGAAAGCAATCACAATTGATTTAGTGGTACGAGGCATCAAAATTACTTGAACTGTGAATATGAAAATCATGCTTGCAATAGAGAAGCCTATGATAGGGATTACAAGAATATAAAGTGCAAGCGCTCCAAGTGTTATAAATACAAGATAACGACGGTGCATCCAGGCTTTTACTTCAGTATAAAAGCGACCATAGCCTAGGTAAGAAATTTTACGCAAGGAATCGACAATAGCAAACATAGTGAGTAGCCCAATTACAGCACAAACAATCTGTGGAAAAGCGCCTGCTCCAAGTGTTTCAAATCGAGATGTTGGTATGTTATAAGCGGCAAAGAATAATCCAACAGAGGCAATCAGAATAATAAAGTAGCTTAGAAGGCGGGCAATTTCGCCCGCCTCCAGCACTTTGTCATGAGTTGAATTACTCATGGAGCAAGTACTTCAGACAGGGATGAAACTGTTTTTTCTAGCGTAAGAAGATAAGCTTTATAGTCTTCTTGACCTCGGAACCCAACGTTAGCACCAGCGTTGTTTGTTTGCTTAATATAGGAAGGGTCTTTAGATAGTTTCTCGAATGCTACTTCAAGTGCATCGCGTATTTCTTTAGGCGTTCCTTTAGGTACAACAATTCCGCGAGTTACGTTAAGTTCTAAATTCTGACCAAGCTCGGCTAATGTTGGAACATTTGGAGTTTCGGTCATTCGCTCAGTTGATCCAACTGCAAGGAAAATTAGGTCACCATTATCAACGAATTGCTTAGAAGAGCTAACATCACCTATAGCAGAATCTAGATTACCACCAACCAGAGCTCTTATTCGTTGCCCTGTTCCTTCGTATCCTACGTACTTAAATTGAAGGCCAAATGCTTGCTCGATCATAGCGGCATGAAGATGTGGTACACCAGCAAGAGTAACTCCCATTGTTATTTCACCTGGATGAGATTTAGCAAATGAGACGAACTCTTCAAAATTGCTATAGTTCTTGTTTTTTCCAATGACAAGGTATTGTGGTGATGATGTCATCAATGCAACAGGTTCGAAATCATCCCAAGCAATATCAGTGATGCCAGTTTCAGTCGCCACGAGAAGGCCTTCGTGAATTTGGCTAATTGTATACCCATCTGTATCGCGACGAGATGTTTCACGCAGACCAACTGTTCCACCAGCCCCAGGCATATTTATGATTGGCATTTTTACACCAAGAAAAGGTTCCACATTATTGGCGATTAATCTCATTAGCGTATCTGACCCTCCACCTGGTGACCAAGGGACGATAAATTCGACTGCACGTTCTGGATAAACTTCTGCATTACTTGGTGTAGCGAACATAGTTGCTACGGCAATAAGAGCCGCACTGATTTTCATGGAAATACTACAGTTTTTCATTGGAACACTCCTGAATAAATGAGGCCGCAGTGTTAATGCCACAGCTAAAGGTTACCAATCGATACTAACACAAGAAAAACATAGGGAAAGCTCGAAATATTTGACATTATATTTAGTAAAACTTATCTTAAGGTTATGGATACAAAACAACTTGAAACACTTCTTGCTATTGAGCAGTACGGTGGTTTTGCTGCAGCGGCGAAAATAGTGAATATTACCGCTTCTGCAGTAAGTCAGCAGATTACTTCATTAGAGTCAGAACTTGGCGCGACACTTTTTGATCGTACCTATCGTCCTCCAATGCTTACAGCTAAAGGGGAGGAGGTCGTTCGCTCAGCTCGAGCTATATTGCAAATTATGACCGAAACCAAGACATCGGTTTCGGGCATGCAGGTGCGTGGAACTATTGCGTTTGGTTCACTCCGAACGGGTACAAACTCGTTAGTTCCACGGTCACTTGCAAGCTTACGTAAGACATATTCAGAATTAAACTTTCGATTACGTATAGGTATGTCTGAAGAACTTATGAATGAAGTTGTTTCAGGACAGCTTGATGCCGCACTCGTTGCTGATTATGTTGCTGTGCCGCAAAGCTTGACTTGGACTCCTGTTGTTAATGAGCCTCTTGTGGTTTTATTACCGAGAGGAACAGGTGTACGAACTCTTGAAGAATTGGTACGTAAAATCCCCTTTATTCGTTACCGCACGCAGGTGCAACTTTCTAGGCAAATTGATACTGAGATTGCACAACTCTCATCGGAACCAATAGAAGTAGTATCAGTAAATACAATGACCGCTGTGGTGGGATGTATTCAAGCTGGACTTGGTTTTTCTATCGTTCCAAAAATGGCGTTACAAGATACGATTACTACTTCACTTGACTGGTTTCCATTTGGTTCTCCGCCAATTTATCGAAGACTTGGCGTGGTTCAGCGAGAGAATTCAAGTCGCAAAGATGTTCTTGGTGCACTTATTGTGGCGTTAGAGCATCAAGGTCAAAAAATGCTAGAGGATATCTAGGCTGCACACATACAATCAACTCGTAAGAGATTTTTCCTTTCTAACCAACGTAGGTAATAGACAAAGGTCTAATTAACATACCTACCATGTTCCGAGTAAAAATAACCGATTAAGCATGTTTATCTTTAAAAATAGCCTTTAAATATTGTGCCTAATTAATTAAAAATTAAGAGAAACCATTCTTAACCGATGGCAGGGTGGCAGAAAGCTTGCATTATAGTTTAAGAATTTGAGTTGCTTTAAAGGTCAGTGATTACAGAAATAAGGAGACTTTATAATGAACAAAAATGATACAGCTTTGCTTAGTATCTTAATACAAGATGCTAGAGCGTCTTTTGCTGATATTGCAAGAAAGTTAAATATCTCACGAGCGCATGCAAGATCAAGAGTGAATGCTCTTGTTGATGAAGGTGTAATAGAGAAATTCACAGCGGTAGTAAATCCTGAAAAATTAGGTAAGGTTATTTCAACTTTTATCGATTTAAAAGTCGTGCCGCAACATATAGAGGCGGTTGCTGAGGAGCTTGCGGCCAAACAAGAGGTTGTTAGCTTGTATATTATGTCGGATTTAAGAAGCTTACACATCCATACACTTACCGATAGCCATGAGGCTTTTGATAAGTTTTCCAAAGACTTTTTGCTTGGGCGTAAAGAGGTTATTTCGGTCGAATGCGGTAGCTTATTGAAACGAGTTAAACATAGGCGTGGTGGAGCTAGATTGTAGATTTTTGTCAAATCTATGCTTTGTCGTGGTGCAAATTACCAATTAAAGCATCTTGTTGAATCACTTATAGCGATTGTATTCTAGATTTACATATTTTTTATCGAATTGATTTTATTTGTAATCATATAGTTTACAAATGATTTTAATAATGGCTTTTTATTTATTATCTGCATTAAAAACTTTCGTTTCAAACCATACTTTTTTCGTCATATTATTTTAGAAATAATTAAAAAAATATTTTATTTATTATAAATCAATATGTTATTTGTATTTTTTGCTTTGGCATGCTTTCTGCAAAGTTCAGTTAACTAGATCGATTCCTATCGATTTATTTTTACTCAAATGTAAAGGGCATAAATATGACTAATAGTAGACGTCAATTTCTAGGTAATGCGCTTGCGGCTTCAGTAGCTGGTGCAGCTGTAGGTACACCTTCACTAGCGCAAGCTAAAGGTGATGAGCGCTTTAATGTCAGGATGACTAATGCTTATCCACCAGGCTCTCCTTTTTATGTACAAGGGCCGGGTAGTCCTATGGATTTCTGTGAAAAAGTTACCGCGATGTCGGATGGTCGCCTTAATATTAATCATTTTGCAGCTGGAGAGTTGATACCTGCTTTAGAAGGTTTTAATGCAGTATCAAGTGGCACGATTGAAATGAATGCGGCTAATGCTTATTTTTGGGCGGGTAAGATTCCAGCGGCTCAATTTTTTACAACTGTCCCCTTTGGTCTTAATACGCAGGGAATGAATGCTTGGCTATACCATGGTGGTGGTATGGAATTATGGCATGAGTTGTATGAGCCTCATGGATTAATCGCTTTTCCGATGGGCAATACCGGTGTGCAAATGACAGGTTGGTTTAGAAAGCCTGTTGAAACCGTTGCCGATCTAAAAGGGTTGAAAATGCGAATTCCTGGTTTAGCTGGGAAGGTTTACAGTGAATTAGGCGTAACCGTACGCTTGCTGCCAGGTGGAGAGATTTTTCCAGCGCTAGAAAGAGGCGTAATTGATGCGGCTGAGTTTGTTGGGCCATATCAAGATCGCCGTCTTGGGCTTCATAAAGCCGCTAAATATTACTACACAACAGGTTGGCATGAGCCGACTAACGTGACGGAACTATTGATCAACAAAGACGTTTGGGATTCTTTTCCTAAAGACTTACAAATGATCGTCAAAATGGCTGCTCAAGCAAGCGTTACAGAAAGTTTGTCATGGTCTGAATCTGTGAACGCTGAAGCACTGAAAGATTTAGTTGAAAATGAAGGTGTGATTGCTCAACCATTGCCACAAGAAATTGTCAGCAATTTAAAAGAAGCCACTTTTGATACATTATCAAGCATGGCTGCTGCAGATCCTCAAACTAAGAAAGTATACGATTCTTTTATGAAATTCCGTGAGAAGCATTCATCTTGGGCTGCTCTTAGCGAGAAACCTTTCTTAAACCTCTAACTGGTCGCTCTTATGAATGCCCTTATTCAACTTATTGAACGGGTGGTTGAGTGGTTCGGAGGGCTAGCGCGTTTTTGCGTGCTAGCCCTAGTTTTGCTCGTCGCTACTAATGTTATTTTACGATATTTGTTTTCTATAGGGCCTGTTTCTTTGCAGGAACTTGAATGGCATTTAATTTCTCCTATTGCACTGATCGGCCTTTCATACTCTATGAAGCATCGTGCAGATGTACGTGTTGATATTTTTTACGATAAGTTTTCTTCTCGCAAGCAAGGCGTTGTTGATCTAATAACCGCCATCGTTACCATCGCTATAGGCGTTTATATTTGCTGGTTGGGAATAAAATATGTTGGGCAATCTTATAATCTACAAGAAGGTTCACCTGATCCTGGTGGATTACCCATGCGTTATCTCCTTAAAGGGTTTATTCCCTTTGGTTTTGGCTTATTAGTGCTTCAAGGTGTTGCTGATATTATGAGATCGATTTTGAAAATTACTGAAGCAAAAGTTTCTGTGGAACTTGAGCCAAATGTCTCCGTAAAAGAAGTCGATAGAGGTAGTGCAGTATGACAGGCAACGAATGGATTATCTTAGGGATGATTGCTGGGTTTTTGTCGATGATGATCATAGGCATTCCAGTGGCAATATCATTAGCCGTGTCTGGCTTCGTCGCCGGTTACTTGGGTTTTGGCCCGTTACTGTTTAATTTGATGCCGGCACGTCTATATGGTGTGGTAACAAACTACACATTATTGGCGATTCCCTTATTTGTCTTTATGGGAGTCATGCTTGAAAAATCTCGGGTTGCTGAGGATATGCTTGAGACTATTGGCAAGGCCATGGGAGGCGTTAATGGCGGTATGGGTCTAGCCATTATCTTAGTAGGTGTTTTGATGGGTGCATCAACTGGCATTGTTGGCGCTACTGTCGTTACCGTTGGACTCTTAACATTGCCAGTCTTAATGAGACGTGGATATCACCCAAGTATTGCCTGTGGGACGATTTGCGCGTCAGGAACATTAGGACAAATTATTCCTCCGAGTTTAGTGCTCATTCTATTATCAGATATTGTTGGTGAATCGGTTGGTACCTTGTTTGCTGCCGCATTTATTCCAGGCTTGGTATTAGCGGTGATTTACATTCTGTATTTATTGATTTTAGGTTTAGTCAAACCAGATTGGGTGCCTGCTATACCAAAGGAAGAGCGGGCATTAACAAGTAAATCACAGCTTTTCAAAGATTTATTACGAAATGTTTGTCCGCCGTTATTATTAGTTGTCGCTGTTCTAGGGTCTATTGTTGGGGGGGTCGCAGCACCAACAGAAGCCGCTTCAATGGGAGCATTAGGAGCGATTCTATTAGCTGCCTTTATGAAAAGGCTGAATAGAGTCATGCTAAAAGAGGTGCTACACGGTACGTTAACCATATCGGCTATGGTGTTTTTTATCTTACTTTGTGCGCAGCCTTTCTCATTGGCTTTTAGAGGGCTGGGTGGTGAACAGGTCATTCACGGTTTCTTTGATATTCTGCCCGGTGGTGAGTTTGGTGCCATTATCTTTTTAATGGCGTTATTGTTTATTCTAGGTTTTTTTCTGGAATGGATTGAAATTTCCTATATTGCTTTACCCATGTTCTTACCTGTCTTTAGTAATTATGGAACGGATATGGTTTGGTTGGCTATTTTGGTTGCCATGAATCTTCAAATGTCATTTTTGACACCACCGTTCGGTTGGGCTCTTTTCTTTTTGAAAGGAGTAGTGCCACCGGGAATATCAATTAAACATATCTATTTAGGGGCAATACCATTTGTTATATTGCAACTTTGCGCATTATTAGTTTTGTTTAATTTTCCAAGTCTTGCTACTTGGTTGCCTAAAGCTATTGGTTGGTAGTGCAATATGTGAACTAAGTCATAATGTTAGTTGTCTTGAGGAAAGGGATGTCAGCCAAAGCTATGTTAATGTAGAAATACCCTAATTTACTGCGAATCAAAGCAATAAATATGTCCAAAAATATACTTTGATTCAAAGTAATTAAAACCATGTATTTATGGGTGTTTTTGACTTTTGGTATGGGGTATTTTGAAATGCTTTGATTCGAAGGGTAGGTGTTTACTAAGACTTTGAATACATTATATAAAGTAGTTTATCGTCATGTAGGGGAATATTCATCATAACCTTGATATGGTAGGGGACTAAATGACGATAGAGTATCCCTTTATTTTTTGTCATCATGAATATATTGATAAACCCATTCATGACTGTGGAACATCACACTTTTTAAGTAACGATTGTCAGTTTTTACTGTTTATGGGTGTCTAGTGAAGTCCATTTTAGTGATCTGATGTATCTAGTTATTAGATTCAATCCCTGAAACCAGTTGCTCCACCTTGTTGTAACCTTGTTGCATGTGCTCGGTAACATGGTCGAGCATGGCCTCTAAACTATCACTTTTGGCAAGGTTGACGTATTTATCATGGGCACTGATAAGTGGTCCGGCTCGGTTGTGGGCTTGCTGGTGTAGGGTGAAGTAAAGGTGAAGTCGGCCTCTGAGTCTTTGCCACGAGTCTTGTAAAAGCGAGTGTCCACAATGCTTATAAACAACATTATGCAATTCTAATTCTTCAAATATAGTCGCGCTTCGGTCGTTATCTTTCACTGCTTGAGTGAGTTTCTTTAGCTGTAAATCCAACTCGTTAAAAAAAGCATCATCTCTCTTTCCCCATACCAGCTTAAACGCAAATTGTTCAAGTTCTGTCCTGAAAGAGTAGAGCTCTTGAATCGCCGTTACTGTGATATTCGCAACGTACGTTCCTGTGTAGGGAATGCTTTCAATTAGGCCTTGATCAACAAGTTGACTGATGGCTTCTCTTAGTGGGCCTCGGCTAACGCCTAATAATGATGATAATTGTGACTCAACAAGCTTGGTGCCTGGAGGTAGGTCACCACTAATGATGGCGTCTTTAAGTTGCTCGGCAACGTTGGCTCTTAGTGTGCGATTTTTATGTATAGGTTTTAAGTTTAATACCGACATAAATTCCTGATTTTAATAAATAAGTTAGAACAGTTATGAAAGACAAGAGTAGCAAATATTATGAGATGAGAGAATACTTTATTGTATTTAGTATGGTTGTTAACAATCATACAGTTGACAATTTGTTTTTATAAATTTACTCTGAATTCATCATATTGTTCTTGGAAAGAGCAAATTCACCCTTGGTTATTTGGAGTAAAGCATGTCATCCCATTCATTTAGTGCCCACACGGCTGAAGAAGATAACCGTAACGAGTCGATTAAAATTTATGTTAATGGGGCGTTATTGCCTAAGAACGAAGCGATGGTTTCTGTTTATGACAGTGGCTTTATGCTTGGTGATGGTATTTGGGAAGGGCTGCGTATTTATAATGGCAAAATTGCTTTTTTAGACGACCATTTAGATCGACTTTATGCATCGGCAAAGGTATTAGATTTTGAGTTGGGTTTATCCCGTGAAGATATGGTTAAAGCGCTTTATGAGACATTAGAAGCGAATGCCATGACTCACGATGCGCATCTTCGATTAATGGTTACTCGAGGTAAAAAGAAGAAGCCTTTTCAAGATCCTCGTTTGAGTATTTATGGCGCAACGACTGTCATTATTGCAGAGCACAGTAAACCGAGTGAAAAAGTAAAAGAAGAAGGAATGAGTCTATTTACCGTTCATGTCGTTCGAGGTCAGCCTAATAGCCAAGACCCTAAACTAAATTCACACAGTAAAATCAATTGCATCACTGCTTTAATTCAAGCGCAAAAAGCCGGTGCGGATGAAGCACTTATGCTTGATCCTCATGGTTTCGTTGCGACCTGTAATTCCACTAATTTCTTTATTGTACGCAAGGGCGAAGTTTGGACTTCTACACCTAAATACTGCATGAACGGAATTACTCGTCAAAAAGTAATCGATGTCTGTAAAGCCGATGGCATTGTCGTTCACGAAACTGATTTTTCTCTTTTTGAAGTGTATGGCTCAGATGAAGCTTTTGTCACTGGTACATTCGCTGGGCAAACGCCTGTTAATAGTATTGATGGACGTATTGTTGGTGACGGTAAGCCTGGACCAATCTTTAAGCGTATCAGTGCTTTGTATAAAGCGTTAGCGGCGTCTTAAAAGGTCGAAAACCATTGCATGAATTAATGGGCATCAACTAGTTAATAGAGATTCGTTTTATGAAAGCATTCGAGATCAGCGCAGAAAGTAAAATTCTTGTGGTGGGTGGCGGAAGAATGGGAGCAGCAATCATTAATGGTTGGCTTACTAAGGGTATCGCAGCAGAGTCCATTTATTTGATTGATCAAAATCAGAGTGTATTGGATGGCTATCAGGCTCAGGGCGTCAATACATTTTCAAGCGTTGATCAGATATCGGTTAGCGAATCTTTTTCCGTTTTTCTTTTGGCACTTAAACCTCAAGTTATTCTGAAACGTGTTGGTGATTTTAATCGCTTAATTAATAAAGATACTTGCTTAATTTCCGTTGCTGCGGGCGTCACTGTAAATACATTACGTTCGCTAATGACGAATGCGAAACACATCATTAGAGTAATGCCGAATACACCAGCTATGGTAGGTAAAGGCGTTCTTGTTGGTTATGCGCAGGAGCAGGAATCTGCTTTTACTAATTTGGTTGAAGGACTATTCAATTCTTTGGGTAAATTTTATTGGGTCACCAGTGAGGAGCATATGCACAGTGTGACGGCAATAAGTGGTAGCGGTCCTGCTTATGTATTTTATTTTGCTCAATGTTTTATTGAGTCTGCAAAGGCATTGGGTTTACCTGATGCTTTAGCTAAAGATTTGGCATTAGAAACGCTTATTGGATCTTCTGTATTAATTGATCAAAGTATCGATGATGTTATTAAGCTACGTGAAAATGTCACTAGCCCGAATGGCACAACGCAAGCGGGTTTAGAAGCTTTGATGGCAGATGATATTTTTATGGAACAACTTCTTGATTGTTGTAAAGCAGCTAAGGAACGCAGTATTCAATTATCCTAAGTTGAACGGAAAGTTCGATGAGTAATAGGGTGGTGGAATACTGTTCAGATTCGTTATTGATGACGGATTAAAGTGTAGTAAGGCAATACAAATAGAACGTAAAAAAAATTAAAAAAATATCATAAAAGAAACGAGGAAATGAGCTAATGAAAAATATAAATTTCAAACAGGTAGCGGCAACAGCACTATTGTTTAGTGGTCTTGGTGCAACGCAAAGTTACGCAAGTGAGGTAGAACATTTTTCTATCGGTACGGCTGGGCAAACGGGTGTTTACTATGTTGTCGGTCAATCGATTTGTAAAATGGTAAACCGCGAAACAAAAGAGCATAACTTACGTTGTTCTGCTCCATCAACGGGTGGTTCTATTGCTAACCTTAACTCTATCCGATCTGGCGGTTTGAATTTTGGTACTGTTCAGTCTGATTGGCAGTTCCATGCACTTAATGGCACTTCAAACTTCGAAGCAGCTGGCCCTTATAAAGAACTGAGATCTGTTTTTTCTTTGCATTCTGATATTTTTACCTTAGTGACACGTGCGGATGCGAACATCAAAACATTTGATGATTTGAAAGGTAAGCGGGTAAACGTTGGTAATCCTGGTTCTGGTCAACGTGCCACTATGTTGACTCTAATGAAAGAGAAAGGCATGACATTGTCTGACTTTAAATTAGCAGGTGAACTTAAGTCTGCAGAGCAATCTCAAGCCTTGTGCGATAACAAAGTAGATGCGTTTGTCATGGTTGCGGGCCACCCAGTTGCGAATGTAAAAGAAGCAACGAGTACTTGTTCTACTCATATTATTGATGTGACTGGCCCTGCAGTTGATAAGCTAATTGCACAATACCCTTATTATAGTGAAGCAAAAATTCCTGGTGGCATGTATGAAGGCACACCTAACGATGTTACTACTTACGGTTTAAAAGCGACCCTAGTTGTTTCTACAGATACATCGGATAAAGTTGTTTACAACATGGTTAAAGCAGTATTCGAAAATTTTGAGCGATTCAAACGTTTACATCCTGCTTTTGCACAGTTGAACCCAGAAGAAATGATTACAGCAGGCCTTTCTGCGCCATTGCATAACGGTGCAGTGACGTATTACAAGGAACGTGGTTGGATTAAATAACTGAGTAAATTATTTAATTGGTTAGTAAGCCGAGCTCTTGTAGCTCGGCTTTTTTTAAAAG
Organism: Marinomonas colpomeniae; assembly: GCF_014803385.1. Classification (GTDB taxonomy): domain Bacteria; phylum Pseudomonadota; class Gammaproteobacteria; order Pseudomonadales; family Marinomonadaceae; genus Marinomonas; species Marinomonas colpomeniae. Next base: position 16,432 of record NZ_JACYFC010000004.1, read on the forward strand.
CACTCTGCTAAGGCGTAAATATGAGTCTATTAGAAAAGAACACAAGTTCGATAGATGTTGATAGTTTGGTTACTTCAAACGATATTGGAGGGCGCCAGACGAGTGGGATTCAGCTTAATATTATTCTTTGTGTCGCGTTCTTATGGGCGCTATTTCAAGTCTGGATTGCTTCTCCCTTTCCTTACATGATGGATTCAGATTTATTGCGCTGGAACAGTAACCAAGCAAGGTCAATACATTTAGCATTTGCTATTTTTCTAGTATTTTTGAGCTTTCCTTTTAGTGCCAAATCGTCTGTTAAAAAAATTCCTCTAATAGACTGGCTACTTGCTATTTCTGCGAGTCTTGCTGCTCTTTACTATTTAATCGAATACGACAATATTGCGACTCGTGTTGGTGCACCGATTCTGCAAGATATTATTATTGCTTGTATTGGTATTCCTCTTTTATTTGAAGCGGCTCGACGCAGTTTAGGTATTACACTCCCTCTCATCGCTGCTGTGTTTTTAGCCTATAACTTCTTTGGTAATTACATGCCAGAGATGATTGCTCACAAAGGGTTTGGTTTGCAAGAAGTCGTTAATCATCAATGGATCACCACTGAAGGTGTGTTTGGTATTGCGCTGGGTGTATCTACTGACTTTGTCTTCTTGTTTGTTTTGTTTGGTTCTTTACTCGATAAAGCCGGTGCGGGCAATTATTTTATTAAATTGGCGTTTTCCTGCCTTGGTCACTTTCGTGGTGGTCCAGCGAAAGCGGCCGTGGTTGCTTCTGGTCTAACGGGTCTTATCTCTGGCTCGTCCATTGCGAACGTGGTAACAACTGGTACCTTTACCATTCCCATGATGAAAAAGGTAGGGTTCTCAGCAGAGAAAGCTGGGGCAGTAGAAGTGGCTGCTTCTGTGAATGGGCAAATTATGCCACCTGTTATGGGTGCTGCTGCTTTCTTAATGGTTGAATATGTCGGCATCAGTTATCTTGATGTGATCAAACACGCTTTTTTACCTGCGCTGATTTCTTATATCGGTTTGGTTTACATTGTTCATTTGGAAGCCATTAAAGCCAATATGCAAGGTTTGCCTAAATCGGCAAGAGCCGTATCACGAAGTGCGGTTTCGAAAGTAACTGGCTTTCTCTTTGGTTTCTTAATGCTCTGTGTGCTTTCTGCGGCGGTGTATTATGGTTTGGGTTGGATAAAAGACCTTGCCGGTGATGCTTCTGTTTATGTGGTTTCTGGCCTTGTTATTTCCGCCTTCGTTGGCTTGTTATTTGTTGGTTGTAAGTTGCCGAAGTTGTCGGATGACGTTGATCAAGATTTAAGTGCTTTGCCACCTCCAGGAGAAATATTTCGTTCAGGTCTGTATTACTTATTGCCTGTGGTGGTGTTGGTCTGGTGCTTGATGATAGAAAGATTAAGCCCAGGTTTGAGTGCTTTTTGGGCGTCTTTACTGACCATGTTTATGATTGTCGCTAAGCCTGTTTTGGAAGTGTTTTTTCGACAAGAAACAGACACGAAAAATACGATTGCCTCCTTACCTTTTTTTACTGGTTTCAAACAGTTAGCGGATGGCATGATAAGTGGCGCGAGAAACATGGCGAGTATTTCCATCGCTACTGCAACGGCAGGCGTTATCGTTGGTGTTGTCTCCCAAACCAGTGTGGGTGCGGTACTGGCTGATGTGGTTGAGGTATTGTCGTTCGGAAACATCACGCTGATGTTATTGCTGGTGGCTGTGCTGTGTATGATTCTGGGCATGGGCTTACCGACTACAGCGAACTATATTGTTGTGTCTTCTTTAATGGCGAATGTCATTGTGGAAGTAGGCGCATCAAATGGTTTAGTGGTTCCGCTTATTGCGGTGCATTTGTTTGTTTTCTACTTTGGTTTAATGGCAGATGTTACTCCGCCAGTCGGATTGGCGTCTTTTGCGGCGGCTGCTGTATCGGGTGGTAAACCTATTCCGACTGGTATTATTGCTTTCAAATACGCGTTAAGAACCGCGGTTTTACCTTTCTTGTTTATCTTTAATCCTGATTTATTACTGATTAATGTAACCGTTTTACACGGTATCTTTATCTTTATTATTGCCACATTAGCCATGCTGATTTTTACTGCCGCAACTCAAGGTTATTTCTTTGACCGCTGTAAATTGTGGGAAAGAGGGCTTTTACTGTTAATCGCGTTTAGTATTTTTAGACCGGATTTCTGGGTAAACCAGATGGTTGAACCACATCGTTATATGGCACTGAGTGAGTACTTGGAACAAGAAGAGCGAGTTCCCGTTGGTACGCCTTTACGAATTCATGTAGAAGAAGACAGTTATTCAGGTGAAAAGGATATTTCTATTCACATGCTTATTGCCAGAGAACAGGGTTCTGCTTCCGATGTGATTATGGCTTCAGGATTGAATCTCTATCAAGAAGATGAACGGATTGAAGTGGATAGTGTGGATATTGGCAGTGACGCCTATGAAGCAGGATTCGAAGCATTTCAGGTGTTAGTTGGCGTCGATGTTGCCAACAAACAACCGTCAACCGTATTTGTCTATCTTCCCTGTGTGTTGCTGATCGTTTTGATTGCGCTTTCTCAGAGACGACGTCAAAGAAAACGAGAAGCACTGACAGCATAATCAATGATGGTGATGTTTGAACTAATGGCGGCCTTTGAAACCGCCATTTTTATTTTTTGGAATTCTTGATGTTAACCTTTATTTATTCATTGCTACCTTTTTTACGTTGGTCAAAAGACGTTAATCAAGAGACTCTTAAAGCAGATGTAATGGCGGGTATTACGGGTGCTATTTTGGTCTTACCTCAAGGCGTGGCGTACGCTTTGATTGCCGGTTTACCGCCAGAGTTTGGCCTTTATACCGCGATCGTCTCGGCGACGTTTGCATCTTTTTTTGGTAGTTCAATGCACATGATATCGGGGCCAACCGCGGCGTTATCGATTGTTGCTGCAACGGTTATCACCAGTGTCACTGCGGATATTTCTGTTGATAACAGCGCGGTTGATTATATTACTCTGATGATCACACTGACTTTCATGGTAGGTGTTATTCAGTTGGCTTTGGGCTTCTTGAATTTTGGTGTCTTGGTTAATTTTATTTCGCACTCTGTCGTACAAGGTTTTACGTCTGGCGCTGCGGTTATTATTGCGGCAAGCCAGATGAAAAATTTATTGGGCTTTCAAGTCGAAAGCAATGGCACCTTGATGAGCTACATCATGGGGGTGCTGGACAATATCAAAGAAACGAACATAACCGCGTTAAGTATCGGATTAGTTACTGTGGCCATTGCCTTCATGTTTAAACGATATGTGAAGCGCGTTCCTTATTTGTTAGGCGCGATGGTGTTGGGTGCTTTGCTGTGTTTCCTGATTGATGGCGCAGTAAAAGGCGTTTTCTTATTAGATGAATTGTCTGGGACGTTACCGCCTTTTCGTTTGCCTAGCTTCGATTCTGATGTTTTGTCAGTTTTGCTTTCAGGCGCATTTGCTGTGGCACTGTTGGGCTTGATTGAAGCGGCGTCTATTGCGAGAAGCATTGCCATGCGATCAAAACAGCAGATAGAAGGCAATCAAGAGTTTATCGGGCAGGGTGTGTCTAATGTGATCGGTGGTTTTTTATCTTGTTATCCAAGTTCTGGGTCTTTTACTCGTTCAGGAGGCAACTACGACGCAGGTGCAAAAACACCGTTGGCGAGCCTTTTTTCTGCTCTTCTTGTTATTTTATTTGTCCTGTTTATTCCTTCCATCACTCGATTCATTCCTGTGCCTGTGATGGCAGGAAGCATTATTGTTATCACGTGGAATCTTTTTGATGTAAAAGGCTTTATAGAAACCCTTAAGTCAGAGAAAGCGGAAGTCATCACTTTTTTAGGGACGTTTGTTTGTACTTTATGCATTCAATTAGAGTTCGCCATTTATGTAGGCGTTTTGATTTCGATCGGTTGTTATCTGCATAAAACATCACGACCTAAAGTGACCTTAGTGGCGCCTCTTGTGAGTGATGAAGGCAAGCGACGAATAAGAAACGTTGCTCGATACGCATTGCAGGAATGTCCTGAGGTGAAAATGATTCGAGTAGATGGTTCTATATTCTTTGGTTCCTCCGAACATCTGCAAAAGTCCCTGCAAGGGCTAGGCGATAAAGGTCACGATAAAGTCATTGTCATCTCAAAAGGCATTAACTTCATTGACGCAACAGGTCAGCACATGCTGATTAATGAGATAGAGCGCATTGAAAAGAAGGGCGGAAGGATAATTTTCAGTTCTTTAAAAGGCAATGTGTGTGATGACTTGGAGAAAACAGAGCTTAAAAATCAGCTAGATGATGACCGATTGTTTGATACCACTTCTCAAGCCATAAGCGACATGATTCAACACATTAGTGCTGAATCATGTACTGCTTGTACATCAAGAGTGTTTCATGATTGCCCTGTGATTAAAAAAAGGCAGCGATGTACTTTATAAGTCTATTTCTAAATATTTTTTCGACTTAATAAATTCGGTTATAGACTTCACAGTGTTACTAGGAAGTAGTTGTTTTGAACTTGGCTGGTGGCATGTCAGCTTTATGCTAATTCGTTTTTATTTTCTATTAATGAATAGGTTGATTTTGGTTATTAAAAAATACCTTCTAGAAATGCTTATCTGGCTATTAAAAAGTAAATGGTCTCATGTGAGATATCTATTCTGATACTTCTTAACTTTTACCCCCTACGAGTCAATTATAGGCGGAAGCAGTGATAAACAAAGCGCACGTCTTTCACAGTAGGAAGTTTTAAGACATTAGCGAAGATAATACTCGATGCTAAAATCATCGTAGCCGAAGTGGCCATAAGGAAGGTTTTAGCAGAACTTAACTCCTTAAATCTTGCGATATTGTAAGCTTGAAAAACAAATAAACGCTGCCTAAATTGAATTTAATATGCATGCGAATAAGCCTCTTGCATGAAATGCTAGATTGCCAACAGCAAGTTAAAATGGTTTCATTTTTACTTTGGAAGCATCAAAAATGGCTTTATATTTCTATTTTTATGAGGGTTAATATTGGTACAACGCACACTGTAAAAAAATAGACGAATGATTTTTTAAAAAACGTTAGACATTATCTTTAGTTGGTGTAATATACGCCTCGTCTTGAAGCGAAGGTCATTTCTACTTAGGAAGCAATGACTTAAAAACAGTTCAGGATTGTGTTGGAGTGGTAGTTCAGTTGGTTAGAATACCTGCCTGTCACGCAGGGGGTCGCGGGTTCGAGTCCCGTCCATTCCGCCATTACTTATCTAAGCAATAAGTAAGAGGTTAAGAAAAGAGTTTAGCTTAAAATGGGTGTGTAGCTCAGTTGGGAGAGCGTCGCCCTTACAAGGCGAATGTCGGGAGTTCGAACCTCTCCACACCCACCACTAACTAGACAGTGGGTTTGTTTTTATTTCTGCAGAGAATTAAAAATAAACAAAAGTCCTAGATTGTGTTGGAGTGGTAGTTCAGTTGGTTAGAATACCTGCCTGTCACGCAGGGGGTCGCGGGTTCGAGTCCCGTCCATTCCGCCATTATCTTTCTTTTAGTGACTAAGAAAGAGAGTTAGCAAATAATAATGTATCAAATCGTGACAGTATTACTCATTTAGTTAAATTAAAAATTTCATACCTCTATTATCCTATCTAGTAAATTCTCTATATCAATTACCAATTTTTTTATATTCTTTTTCTTATATTTTTCTACCACCGATTTTCTATCTAGCGAAAATTAACAGTAAACCACAAACCGTTCAAAAACTGATGCTAGAAGCAACCCTGAGCGCGCGTCAATTTTTTAATTCTCGTTTATGTCGTTTTACAGATTAACTCCAAAAGAATACTACGAAATGAAGTCGTTTTAGAGCCAATAATGGAATGTTTAAATTCTCTTGTCTGAATTATGGTAAATTGATTTAAAGGAAAGGTAACTGATACTTAAAGGCTGTGAAGATGATGAATTTCGTGAAGAGCAATCGAGATATGTTAGCGGTTATGTTTTTGGTTCTGATCTGTTGGTTTGGTTTTATTGACCAATACGCAGAGGAATACATTAACGCTTCTATTGCGACGTCTTTAGTATCATTTGGAATTGCAAAAGGCTTTAATGCAACGGTTTCTGTGTTGTCTACGATTACTTTGCAAGCGCCATTTGTCGGTTCTATCCAGATCGGTGAGTTGCTTGATCCATTGAATGATTTGGTAGAAGACTTTTCTACCATCATGAAATATTCAATCTCTTCTTTATTGATTCAAAAGCTCATTGTCGAAATACTGCAAACGATTCATTTCAAGATCTTCCTAACCCTTTCTGGTCTGGCTTTTATTGCCACAAAATACATGTTTAAAGAACGTCGAGTGTTTACTTACAAAGTGTTTGTATTTGCCTTAGCGTGCAAGTTTTCGATTGCGCTGGTGGCGATTGCGACGAGTTTTGTCGACAGTGCGTTTTTGAATGAATCGATAGAAAAAGAAAATAACGTATTAAACACCTTTCCTGTTTCTGCTTCAAAATTGAATCAAAGCTTTGATTTAACCAGTGAGATCAAGCAGCAAATCAAATTGGATATGGATCTTAAAGAAGAACAAATACAGCTCCTTTCTGTTGAGATAGATACCTTAAAGGAAGACAAACGCATTACGGAATCTGATCTTGTTGAAATAGAAAGTCGACTTGATGAGCAATCAGCTGAATCTTCAATGATCAATAATTTAATAAACCCATCTGATGAGCTAAAACGATTGCAGCAAAAGCGAAATGTATTACGTCATGAACTCTATATGATCGAAAGTGATATGAGAGACATTCAAAATGACATGAAAGGTCATCAAAATGATTATGAATCACTAAAAGAGCAGTATAAAAATGATAATGTTAGTACTCTTCAGAATTTGAAGAATGGCTTTAATAACTTAGCCTTTGCTGCGAAAAACAAGATCGTGGGTTTTGTTGATTCTCTGAATTTGGCGATGGATAATTTCTTAAATCTTATGGCTTTGTTTATCTTTAAAACCATGATTATTCCTGTCGTGTTTTTATTGGGAATGTACAAGGTATTTAAGATGATCTGGGGTATAACGCCAGCCACGACAATAAGAAAAATTCGTGCCTCATAAGACGATTTAAAGCAGACATAAGACCATTTGAAGCAGAAAGGTACGCGTTTCACTGACTATGGATTTATGATGTTAAGATGCTTGAGCCACTAGCCAGTCAATAAACGCTTTTGCGCGTTTATCCTTTGTTAGGTTCTTATGACAAACAATTCCCCATTCCCCCAGTCCTTTAGTGTAGTGATGTATCGGCACAACCAAACGTCCTGTAGCGAGGTCATTGTCTGCAAAAGGGCCATTCACTAAGGCGATACCTTCTCCGACAACGGCCATTTCCAGCGCAGCGGCGAGCGTATCTACTTCAAGGATTTTGGGGTTAAGCTCTTGCTGTGATACCTGTACATTGGCCGATTCAAACCAATCTATCCAAGTCCAATATTTGTCTTCCGTATACACAGAAATAAGTGGATAACGGGGTAGGTCTTTCGGCTGAATATCTTGTGGTAGTGTGGTGAAAAATTCAGGGCTACAGACAGGAAAAACCTGAGACTGAAAAAGAGGTTGCCAGCTAAGATGATCAGGTAAGGGTTGAGTCTTACAAATAATCCCAATATCGGCGTGTTTTTCGTCAAAATTCCAGTCAGCGTTGTAGGTGCTGACTTGCAAACGGATGTCTGGATTTTGCTTTTTAAACTTAGGCAATCGAGGTGCAAGCCAACGAATTGAGGTAGTGATATAGGTCTGAATTCTAAGCGCAGGTTGACTGGTATTATCTCTAATTTCTTCTGACCCTGTGATCAATATATCAAGCGCTTTTCGTACAAATTGATAATACTGTTTTCCAGCTTCCGTGAGCTGAATATGTCGGCCTTCTCGTGTAAACAGTTTGCTTGCAAGGCTGGCTTCTAGAGTTTGTATTTGATGGCTGATTGCAGGATGAGTCAGGTTTAACTCTTCTGCCGCACCACGCACGCTAGACAGTCTTGCTGCTGCTTCAAAGCCTTTTAATGCTTTCAATGGCGGAAGCTTACGTAGATCCATTTTCTCAAAGTGTTTTTCATTTTGCTGATCGTCAGTATCCACGTTTGTCCTGCCATGTCTGTTTTAGCGTTACGCTAGTGTCTTTTTTTCTGCTCACCATGAGTATAAATGATTGGAAATATTTTTTTACCAAAGCCCTCAAAAAAAATCAATTTTTAAGCAAGAAGCCGATGGTTAACCTGTGATGAGTTATTCATGTGGTTTTCCTTTTTCGCTTAAGGCAAAGGAAGAGTCACTCATTTAGATTGAAGGGGCGTCATTATGCAAGTCGGTTTTATTGGATTAGGAAATGTAGGTGGTCAATTAGCAGGTAGCTTGTTGCGTAACGGCTTGGATGTCATGGTGCGCGATCTTGATGATGCCTTAATGGCGACATTTAAAGAGAAAGGTGCCTTAGTTGCAGGCTCTCCAAAAGAACTCGCTGCAGCCTGTGATGTTGTGATCACCTGTTTGCCTTCTCCTGCGGTTTGCTCCCATGTTATGGAAGCCGACGACGGCGTGATTGCTGGTATTAAAGCAGACGCTGTTTGGTTAGAAATGAGTACCACAGACGAAGCTGAAATTCGTCGTATTGCTGAAAAAGTACAAGCTAAAGGCGCGTTAGCAGTAGATTGTCCTGTGTCTGGTGGTTGTCACCGTGCGGGAACCGGTAACATCTCAATCTTCGCGGGTTGTGAGCGCAGTGCATTTGATAAAGTCTTGCCAATCCTAACTACTATGGGTCGTCGAGTCATTCATACGGGTCCATTAGGCAGTGCGTCTAAACTAAAAATTATTACTAACTACTTATGCAGTGTTCATTTGCTTGCTTTGTCTGAAGCCTTAACTTCTGCACAAGTCATGGGCTTGGACATGAACGTAACTTACGAGGCGATCAAAGCGTCTTCTGGTAACTCGTTTGTGCATGAAACGGAATCTCAAGTTATCTTGAACGGTAGCCGCGACATCAGCTTCACATTGGATCTAGTATCAAAAGACGTAGGTTTGTTCGACGAAGTTGCGAAACGCCACGGCTTACCACTAGAACTTGCCCCGCTTGTTGTTGACATTTTTAAGGACGGCCAAGCACGTTACGGCGACCGCGAGTTCTCACCAAACATCATCCGTCGTCTAGAAGACGCCTGTGGTGTTAAAGTACTAGGCAAAGGCTTCCCAGCACAAATGGTTGATGATGAGCCAGAAGAACCGGGCTACGAAGTAAAAATCCCATTCCGTAGCGATTACTAAAACCTACCGAATAAGCAGATAAAAAACGTCTGCAAACCACACGAAAAGGCGGCTTTAGAAATAAAGCTGCTTTTTTATGCTCTAAATTTCTCGTTCCCATGCTCCTGCGTGGGAATATTGACCCTGACTTGGAATTCGACGATCTTGTTGAAATGTGAAAAAACCAAACCCCACCGCTCGACATTACTTTTCTACATTGCCGTTTGATCTCGCTCAAGGGCTTTGCTTTGTCTCACATTATTTCTTTACATAAGTTTATTATCGACGCAAAGGGTCGAACCCCTTTTTGCCTTCGAAACCTCCTGATCACAGAAGCACTAATCAACAAGGGCTTTGACCCTGACTCGATTTTTCATTCAGACTAATGCGACAGCCTAACATGTATGCATAGACAGTTTATTTTTCATTCAGACCATTATTTGCGCGTTTAGCCATTTTAAATAATTTATTTTTTGCGTGTTTGTACTGGCAGAAAATGAAAAGCCTTACTAAGATCAACTATTAAGAATTCACCGTATTGAGATAATAGACGGTGCCATAGATGTTATGCATAAAAGTTTCCGAAGTTGCGGAGCGTGATGGGGGTGCTATCCGTATTTCAACTCCCTCAAAATTTGGAGGAATCTATGAGTGTTGAAACATTTAGTACTGAAGGTCTAAGCGCAGATAGTTTGAAGGATGATATTGTTTTAAAAGCTTTAGATGCTGCGCAAAAAGTTCTAGAGGATGCCGGTCTCGGAGACGAGTTTTATGCGGCATCGTTGGAGATCAGCGAAATTCCTGGCGATGTCAAGGCGGAAGCCGCTGCTGCTGGCTGTGGTTATAGACGAGTTTGTGACGGGTCTAGACGAGTGTGCGATTGGTACACCGATGCTCAAGGCAATCGCTGGAGAAGGTGTTATTCAGTTCCAGTATGTAGAATGGTTCCAAACTGCTAGCGAGAGTGCATAACAAAACAATACAGCCGACCGCTAACGCGTCGGCTGATTGTGGCGTTGAGGCTGTAGAATTACTCTTTTTTAAGAAAAGTAGCCTGTTTTATGGGAGTGAAATGTATTACCTAATGCCTTAAAACCTCTTAGAATTGATCTCAGGGACTCGTTTTTTAGCTGAATTTAGCTGTTCGAGTAATTCTACAGCCTCGTTATGTTTTTAGGACACTATGGAAGCACATAAATATATTTTACAATACTTAATTGATAATCCGGACATAAAATCCATCAATGAAACTTCTGATATCGATGTGACGATTCTTAAGGATTTGATTCAATCAGGTTTAGTTAACGGAGCTAATGCTTGTTCAGATGATGGCTATTGCTTTCTTGAACCAAGAATTAGTCTTAGCGGTCGTGAATGGCTGGCATCATTTGATTCTCAAGTTAATTCCACTAAATCTACAGAGGATATAGTGGAATTAAAGCCAAACTTTTTTGGGTTAGGTGTAAACCTGAATGCGTTATTTCGTTGCTTTAGGCGCAAATAAAAAAATAACAATAAATTAAACAAGGACAAAAAACAGTTTGCTGTTTTTCATTCCTCAAACATTATAGCCAACTATAATTTTCCGCTTATGTAAGCATTAAAAAGGCGATCTTAGATATCTAAGGTCGCCTTTTTAATATTTTAGAGCGATGCACCAAACTTGAAACTCGATTTAACAAATAATCGCTTTGATTTCTATGTATTCTTGTAGGGATTCTTCTCCCCATTCACGGCCATTACCAGACTGTTTCACACCGCCGAAAGGGGCGTGCATAGAGAAGTAAGCGCCTTGGATGTAGCATTGGCCCGCTTCTAGACGTGCGGCAATAGGTAGGGCGGCGGCTTTGTCTTTAGCGTAGACGCCAGAGGATAATCCATATTGGCTGTCGTTGGCGATTTCAATCGCTTCTTCTATGTCGTCGTATTCCATAATGCATAACACGGGCCCGAAGATTTCCTCTTGGCCAATGCGCATGTGTTTAGTGACTTTGGTGAAGATGGTTGGTTTGATGTAATAACCTTTGCTTACGTTCGTAGGTCGCTCAATGCCACCCACTAGTAATTCAGCGCCTTCTCTTATACCAAGCTGAATATAGTCTTTTACAATCTGGTATTGATTTTCAGAAGCGAGTGGCCCCATGGTGGCATCGGCTTGGTAAGGGTCTGCGACCACTTGTTCCAATGCTGCTTCTTTAGCGCTTTTGATCACTTCTTGATAACGGCTTGTAGGGACTAGCATGCGTGTTAGGGCGTTACAGGTTTGGCCTGTGTTCGCCATCACATCTTCTACCCCATAACGAACCGCTGCATCGATGTCGGCGTCTTCGGTGATGATGTAGGCAGATTTTCCACCCAGTTCTTGGCACACGCGTTTCACGCTGGATGCGGCGTTTTTCGCTACTTCAATGCCAGCACGGGTGGAACCAGTGAAAGAGATCATATTGATTTTTGGGTGCTGTGCCATGATTGGACCAATTTCGAATCCATAACCAAAAACAAGGTTGAACACGCCAGCAGGTAAACCTACTTTATAACAAATTTCCGCCATAATGAGATCGGCCAGTGGGGTTTGTTCGGCTGGTTTTTCTATCACGGTGCAGCCTGCGGCTAATGCTGGAGCAAGCTTGCCAACAAGCTGGTGAAGAGGGTAGTTCCAAGGATTAATCAGCGCGCACACCCCAATAGGTTGTTTGGTCAGGAGAATGTTTTCTCTTTCTTCTATTTTATCCATGGTCTTGATGGCAAGCTCGCCATAATAACGCATAGCGTCAATGGCGCAGTCTAAATGGTAGGCACCAACTAGATGAGCAGGGCAACCCATGCTGACAACGTGCGCTTCGACCAAGTCGTCATAGCGAACTAGCATTTCATCGGCGATGGCGTTTAGGTATTTGGCTCGTTCTGAAACGGGTGTGTTTGACCAAGCTGGAAAGGCTTTATTTGCGGCATCAACTGCAAGTTCAACATCTGCCGTTGTCGCCATTGTAACGTGTGCAACGCTATCTTGTGTTGCTGGATTAATGAGTGAGAATTTATTTTGGCCTTGGAGTGGATGCCAATTACCATCAATGTAGGCGTGATCAAGCTGTTTCATAACAGAGTTCTCCTTATTGGGAGTAAGACATTAATTAAAGTTAAGTTAGTGTTTTGCTAAAGGTGCAACAATTGATTTTTTTCTGCGGTATCGGTAAGAAAAATTAACCGTTATTAGTAAGGGTGTAGAATGAGAAGTATCAATTTGAAGCCCATTGATGAAATGCTTAAGTGTGGTCATGTAACACCATGTCGGCGCCTTTTTCGGCGACCATCATGACTGGCGCATTAATATTACCCGAGGTAATGTTAGGGAAAATAGACGCATCGATGACTCTTAACCCTTTTATGCCGTGGACTTTTAACTCATGGTTTACAACATGTAAATTGGAGTCTGGCCCCATGGCGCAGGTGCCACATAAATGATAAATAGAACCACTGTTTTCACGGCAGTATTTCATTATAGAGTCATCGTTATTTACCGTATCACCAGGGGTCACTTCTTCAACGGTGATTTTTTGTAAGGCGGCGGTCTTAATAAATTGACGAATTAATTTGCAGCCTTGAAGCATTTCTTGTTGATCTTTTTCGGTAGACAGATAATTTGGTTGAATCACTGGCGCATCGCTTGGCATGGCCGACGCTATTTTAACTGAGCCTTTACTGGTTGGACGACAGGCATTAAAGGCCATTAAAAAACCAGAATAAGGCTCGGGTTTTAAACTGGCATTTGGGTCATTGGGGATTTTATAAGACATGGGGTTAAAGTAGAGCTGAATGTTTTCCTGCTCTTCTTGCTCGCTGCCTTTAAAGAACCCACCAGCTTGATTCACACTGAGGGAAAGCGGCCCTTTACGGTATAAAGCGTATTGAATGCCGGCTTTAACTTGGCCGATTAAGGAGCGAAAGTCGTCATTGAGAGTTTTAATATTCGATTTGAAGTAATAACTGACACAATGGTGATCTTGTAAATTTTCACCCACCGCAGGTAAGGCGTTGACGAGCTTGATGCCATGTTGTTTGAGTAACTCTGGCTCACCAATGCCAGAGAGTTGCAGCAGCTTAGGAGAGTCAACCGCACCCGCACAAAGTAGCACTTCCTTTGTTGCGTGGAACTGAGTGATAGTGCCATGTATATTGGCTTCGACACCCATCGCGTTATGGTTGTCATCGATCAAAACCTTTTCTACTTGAACAACGGTTTTGACGGTTAGGTTGTGTCGGCTGCGTGCGGGTTTTAAATAAGCGGCGTTGCTTGAGGCGCGAACACCGTTGCGAATGTTCGCTTCATAAATGCCGGCACCCGCAAACTCTTTACCATTAAAGCCATCATTGATGGGGAGGTTTAATTCTGTTGCTGCATTTAAAAAATGATTACAAATAGGGTGTGCACCCTGTTTCATTTGTGTGATACCAATTAACCCTTTGCTGGAATGGTATTCCGTGTCGCCTTTTGGGTGTGACTCTAATTTTTTAAAATAGGGTAATACCTCTTTATAGCCCCAACTTGGGTTGCCTGCGGCTTCCCAATCGTCAAAATCAACAGGGTTTCCGCGGACATAAATCATCGCATTGATGGAACCTGAACCGCCTACTACTTTACCTCTTGGTGCATACAGAGAGCGACCGTTCATACCCGGTTCGGGTTGCGTGTAATACATGTAATTGTAAGTAGGATTGTAGTAAGTCTTTGCAAACCCCACTGGCAGTTTTATCCAAGGCGATCGATCTTCTGGCCCCGCCTCTAATAATAAGACAGAAAACTGCCCTGATTCACTAAGGCGATTTGCCAGAATACAGCCAGCTGATCCTGCTCCAACAATAATAAAATCGTACTTATTCATCTAAATGATTACTCGCCTTTAAACTATGAATAGATCGCACACTATCAAGGGCTTTCTGTGGTATTGACGTTAATACGTGCCAGCGCTTTGCTTTTTAGTATCGTAAGGTTTTGGGTCCATCTGCAAATGCAGACGTTTGCCTTTGTAAGGTGAGTTGGCTTTCACCACGTCCATATTCAATTCAATACCTAAGCCCGGCTTGTCAGAAGGAATGATACAACCATCGTGCCATTCGATTTTCTCTTGCAGTACTTCCGCATGGAAGCCATCCCAAGTACCGATGCTTTCTTGAATCAAAAAGTTAGGGGTAGCCGTTGCCAATTGAATACTGGCAGCGGCACCAACAGGGCCGTTATACAAATGTGGGGCGATTTGCACATAATGGGCTTCTGCCATGCCTGCGATTTTTTTAGCTTCTAAAATACCGCCCACACGACCGAGGTTCATTTGCAAAATCGCTGCGCCATCGTTCATCAACACATCGTGGAATTCGTATTTACTGGTGAGGCGTTCCCCAGTAGCGACTGGGATACTGGTTTGGCGAGCAACCTTGCCCATGGCTTTGTTGTTACCAGGTGGGACGGGCTCTTCAAACCATAATGGATCGTAAGGTTCGAGTTGTTTAGCAAGACGGATCGCGCCTGCTGGTGTCATTTGCCCGTGAGTGCCAAACAATAAATCACAGTTGGTGCCGACGGCATTGCGTATTTCACGACAAAATGCGACGCTTTTTTCAATGTCTTTGAGTGATAGCTGATGACCAGAGTAAGCCGTATAAGGGCCAGCAGGATCAAATTTCAGCGCGGTAAACCCCATTTCCATGTTTTTCACTGCGCATTTCACGGCGAGATCAAGATTGTCATAATCGTAATCACCGTTTTCGTCTTCTGGATACAAATAGGTGTAGGTACGAAGTTTGTCGTTTACCTTGCCACCAATTAATTCATACACAGGTTTGCCAGCGGCTTTGCCTATGATGTCCCAACAGGCCATTTCCAAACCACTGATAATGCCCATCATGGTTAGGTCTGGTCTTTGTGTGAAACCACTGGAATAGGCTTCGCGGAAGAAGCGTTCAATGTGATGAGGATCATGACCTTCTAAATACGTGGTAAATACATCGTCAATGGCGGAAGCCATCACATTAGGATGGAAGGTCGCAGCGTAGACTTCACCGACACCTTCGATACCGCATTGCGTTCGTAGTTGCACAAAGATCCAATACATACCACCAACATGAGGCGGCGGTGTGGCAACAACGTGTGTCTCACAAGAAATGATTTTCATGGGAATCCTCTAAGTCTGTGTTAGTAGTTCAGTGTTAGTAGTTCAGAACTACAAGGCGAGTTTGGGTAAATTCCAACATACCGTGTTTGCCATCGTCGCCACCTAACCCAGAACGTTTCCAGCCTGCGTGGTAGCCTTGATAAGGATCAGACGGTGTGCGGTTGATGTAAATTTCCCCCGCTTCTATGTTGTTCGCTACTTTCATTGCTGTACGGTAATTTTCGGTATAGATAA
Organism: Marinomonas colpomeniae; assembly: GCF_014803385.1. Taxonomy (GTDB): domain Bacteria; phylum Pseudomonadota; class Gammaproteobacteria; order Pseudomonadales; family Marinomonadaceae; genus Marinomonas; species Marinomonas colpomeniae. Next base: position 32,154 of record NZ_JACYFC010000004.1, read on the forward strand.
CCGATGCCAAACCGAACTGGTGATCATTGGCCAATTCCAAGGCTTCATCAATGGTGCTGTAAGTTAAAACCGGTAACACAGGACCGAAAATTTCTTCTTGTACGATTTCCATGTCTTGACGGCAATTTGTAAGCAAGGTCGGCGGGTAAAAATGCCCTTCGCCTTCAGGAATATAGCCACCAATTTCCAATTGAGCTCCGTCGTCAATCGCGCGCGCAACCATCTGATGAATGTTGATGCGAGCGGCTTTATTGACCAAAGGCCCCATTAGCGTTGGGCTGTTTTTACGATTGCCAAACTCTCTTGCGGTGAATTCGGCTTTTAATAGGGTGATGAATTCGTCATAGATGGATTCGTGAACATAAAGTCGTTCTACTGCGGTACAAAGCTGACCACAGTGAGTGGTTTTAGACGCGACGATTTCTTTGGCGGCTTTCGCTAGATCGGCATCTGCTTCGACAATCGCTGGCGTTTTACCGCCAAGCTCAAGGGACACTTTGGCAATGTTTACTTGTGAGTATTCCAGCGCTTTACGACCTGCACCAACGCTACCCGTTAACGTAATCATGCCGACTTTTGGGTGAGTACAAACAATTTCAGCTGTTGCATGGGACATGGTTAAGATGTTGATCACACCTTCTGGGAAACCCGCAAGCTGAACCGCTTTGGCAATTTCGAAGGCAGAAGACGGCGTATTGTTACTCGGTCGCACAATGACACTGTTGCCTGTGATAAGGGCCGGTGCGATCTTACGAAGCAAGGTGTAAACAGGGAAATTAAACGGGATTAGGCAAGCAACAACGCCAATAGGCTCACGCTGTAATAACAAGTTTTCTGATGGTGTATCGCTTGGAATGATTTCGCCTTCAATGCGGCGCGCCCACTCAGCGTGATAGCGAGTGATGTCTCCCGCATAAATGGCTTCATTGGTGGCGTCTTCTAGACTTTTACCTGACTCTTCGGCCAACGCTTTACCAATAGCAGGGCTAAGCGTCACCAAGGCATCTGCCAGTTTATGCAAATACTGACCACGTTCTACGCTCGTCAGTTTTCGCCATTTTTTTTGAGCAATACTAGCGGCATCGATGGCGGACAGCGCATCCGCTTCAGTAGCGGCTTGAGCGTTCGCAACGAGTTTTTCATTCGCTGGGTTGTAAACAGGAATCAGCTCTGCTTGATCAGAATGAATGAATTGATTTTTGATAAAGTTTGTATCGTTTCTCATGCGGCACCCCAAATGTATTTGTATGGATAGTAAGGAGCATAGATCAGGTGAGTCAAATTTATTTCTATAGGCGAAATATTATTTTTATATATGGAATTTATACTGTAAGATTATGATTATTAATGGCTTTATTAAATGATTTAATTTGTGATGATGAAAGAAAACGGTTCCTGTTGCTAATCTAGATCTGACTTATGATTTTTTTATTGGTTAGTGCCATCTCCAAACGAAATAAATGGCTATTTTTTTATGGTTTTTTAAAGAAGCTATTTTCCTACTCTTTATAATCTTTGTTTTTCTATATATGGAAATTTTGTAGCGATGAGTATTGAAAGGAATAAAACGCAAGCCCCTGCGGTTGACCATGCCGTTGCTATCATTAATTTGATTGCCGCATCTTCTTTTCCATTAACCTTGTCTGAGATTTGCAAACAAACCAATATCCCTGCGGCCAGTGCGCATCGAGTGATTAACTCCTTAGTTCAGCACCAAATGGTGTCTTTGGATCCACGTCGGAAACGTTCTTACAGTGTGGGTTCTCGTATATTTGAAGTGGCTTCCACCGTTTTTAGTAAGCAAAGTTTGATTCCTTTTTTCTACCCGATCGCTGAAATTCTAAAAAATGAAATTCATTTATCGATTTTGTTAAGCGTACCAGTAGGGAATCAAATGGTGGTGGTTTCTAAAGTAGAGCCTTTATTGGGTAACGCTTTTGATATTTACATCGGACAAACGATACGCATGCACGAATCGGCTTCTGGGAAGGCGCTGTTATCCATGCAAACGGATGAGTTTAGACAGAATTATTTTTCGCTCGATTCGGTGACAAATACACTGTCGAAAAGTGATAAAAAAGAAACGCTGAGTGAATTGGATCGGGCGGCTTTGTTGGGTTATTCCGTCAATTACGGTGAGTTTGATGGGCGCATCAGTACTATGGCTGCGCCAGTGATGAATTTACGCAATGAACCTGTGGCAGCGATTAGCATCGTGATAAAAAGTAAGGTGTTTGACCCTGCAGACGCACGCCAATATTCCAAAAACTTAGTGCAAGCGGCTCGACAATTATCATCAAGAATCATTTAAGGCTGGTTAGGACTTTTTATATGATGTTCTATTCACCATTATTAGTATAATAAAGCTTGAAAGAATTCACGAAAGAGTAATCTAAGGCTTATTAAGAGTGTTTATTATTTGAAATAAACTAAAACTAGTTTATTAGTTTTCCATTCTCAACTAGACCTTTTACTAAATAAAACTCTTGTCTTGTTTAGAAAAATACAAAATGTATTTTAAATACTGTGTGAGTTAGGTATTTATGCTGATAACGCTATGACGTGCTATTCTATAATCAAATGTATAATTTATTTAGGTATATAAAATATCTAATAAAAATAGTCTGGCTTATTTATGAAAACCTCTTCACAAAACTTATTTAAAGCAAGTGTCATTGCTGCTTCTGTAGCTGTAGCTTCATCGACTTACTCAGCAGGCTTTGCCCTTAATGACCATAGTGCAACGGCTTCTGGTAACGCTTTAGCAGGTGCTGCAGCATCAGGTGCTGATATCTCCTTTAGCTACTGGAACCCTGCTTTATTCCTAAATGCCTCAGAAACAACTGTATATGCGTCTGGTGCTTATGTAATGCCTAGTGTTGAGGCTACCGTCACATCAGCGAGTGGTGCATCAGCCTTAGGCTCTACTAACATTGGGGCAGACTCTTCCTCCGATTCTGTGTCCGATGCTTTAATTCCAGCTATTTATTTCGCAAAGCCCTTGTCGAGTAATACAGTCGCAGGAATTTCATTAAATGTACCTTTTGGACTTTCTGGTGATTATGGGGATGACTGGGCGGGGCGTTTTCACGGGACAGAAACAGGCATTCAAGATATTGCATTAAGTTTCACATTAGCGCATCAAATGAATAAACAACTCTCTATTGGGGCAAGTGTTCAATTACATGAAGCTGAAGTTATTCTGGCATCAGCTGTTGGAGCACCTGGTCTCGAAGGGGATGGAATTATTGAAGCAGATGCAACAGGTTATGGTTATAGTTTAGGTGCTTTATTTGAGCCAATGCAAGGAACACGAATTGGTGTTGGTTATCGCAGTAAAGTAGATTTTGATTTTGAGGGTGATATTACTTATACCGATGTAGATTCATTAAACTCAACACTTACTAGCTATGGCCTTGCAAATTTAGTTGATACTTCTGTCTCTGACTCTTTAACTTTTCCGTCAGTACTTACTATTAGTTTGGATCAAGAGCTAACAAAAAAACTGGTTCTTGGTTTAACCGCAATGAGAACGGGCTGGGATTCTATGGACGGCATCAATATAGACTTTGATAGTTCCCAAGATAACTCTGTATTGTCTTTTGGTTTTGAAAATAAATGGTTTTACTCCATCGGGCTTACCTATGATTATTCAGATAAATTAACCTTACGAACAGGTGTGGCAATGGATGATTCGCCAGTAAAAGATGAATATAGTTCAGCACGCACACCAGATGGAGATCGAAAATGGATTTCTGTTGGTGGAACGTATGACTTCAACGATATGAGCTCCGTAGCGTTTGCCTTTACTCACGTAATGATTGATGACGTTAATGTGAGTCGAGATGGCACAGGTGAGGACGCCTCTCGTGGTACTTTAGAGGCAGACTATGAGTCTAAAGCTAATGTATTTTCGGTTGCTATGAATATGGCGTTCTAATGTAACAACTTTAAATCACATAAAAAACAGAGCTCTAACGAATTCTGTTTTTTATGTGATTTTTCTAGGCTCTATATAGAGTATAGATTTAATTAATACACCATACGCAGCTCTTTAGCCTTTTCGTGATTACGAGCTGTCCAGTCAGACATAGGGGATGGTTTGCCGAAGTAATAACCTTGTAGGGTATGACAGCCTAATGCGATAAGCAGGGTTGCTTGTTCTTTGGTTTCTATGCCTTCTGCAATGACTTTCATATTTAATGATTCCGCTAGTTGTATAGTCGACTTAACAATATCAACATGGCGTTGGTCATTTGGTAAAGGGGAAATGAAACGGCGATCAATTTTTAAGATGTTAGCTGGAATATCAACAAGCTGACCCAAAGAGGCCTGTCCAGTACCAAAATCATCAATAGCAATGGAGAAACCATATTGCGATAAGCTTCTCAAGCGTTTATGAATCAGAGGGTTTGTCATAACGTAACTGGTTTCCGTAATTTCGAGTTCAAGCATTTTACTTAGCCAAGGCTTATCAGCTACTAATGTCATTAATAAAGCAAAGAAAGAATCGTTCATGAGTTCTTGACCTGCTAAGTTAAATGCGATTGGTGTATGTATATGTTCCTTATGCCATTCGGTTAGCGTTTCAACAAGTTCTCGTACTAAATTTACGGCAAGAAGAGAAAGAAGCCCCTGTTTTTCTGCAATTTTAATGAAAGTCATAGGAGGGACGTATTTACCATCGATCTTCCAACGGGCAAGTGCTTCAAATGAACATATGTGCCCATTTTGATTCACTTGAGGTTGAAGCCACATTTTTATTTCTTTATTTTTTATAGCAGAACTGAGTTTTAAGCCAAGCTCATGCTCTTTGATTAATTTATTTTCAAGTTCATGGTTATAGTAGGAAAGGTGCTCAGTGCTACTGGAGTACTCTAAAGCCATTTCACAATGTTCTAATAAAGTTTCTGCCGTATTTCCATCAGTATGGTAGTAGGAAATGCCCACTTGATAATCCATATTCAAAGGTCTGCCATCAACCTTAACTTGATCTGGCAAAATGGAATTAATGAACGCGGATAGATTTTTTTGAATAAGATGAGTTTGGTTTAATGGAACAAAACAAGCGAATTTGACGCCTCGTAATCGACCAATTATTGCCTGATCAGAAACGTTTTTCTGTAGTGCTTTTGAGAAATTTAAAATGATTTTGTTAGCGCTGTCTTTTCCATATTGTTTGTTGAGTAGCTTAAACTGACGAATGCGGATAATAAACATCGCGCCAGTTAAGTGTTTGCTAGGTTTATCAATAAGTTGATTTACTTGGCGGCAAAAATTTCTATGATTAGGTAGTAATGTTAGTAAATCAAAATGAGCCAGACGGCTGTTTGTTTGTTGAGTGTTTTCAAGTTCTTGCTGTATCGCATGTAATTGAGTGGTGTTTTGTAAATGTAAAACATAATGATTGTGCTTTGTTAAAGTGGCCCTTCGAATTTCTATATGAGTGCCTGTATTTGCTTTTAATGTACATTCTGCAACGTTGGACTGCCAGAATAGCTTACTGCTATTCTCAATAGGCGATAACCAATCAGATATTTTAGTGTCTGAAAAATCATTTTTTTCAACGGTTGCTAATAAATCTCGTGCTAGCTGATTAGTCTTAAGAAGTTTGCCATGCTGATCGCAGAATAAAGTCGGTGATCCTGTATTTTCAAAAAATTCTTCGTGTAACGCGTAGTTGTCATTTAGCTTTTTATAAAGTTCTTTCATGTGAATTGTGTTGCTTTCCAGAGTGTGGAAGATTCTAGAAACAGCAAGAGGTAGACCTATGTTTAGCGTAACAAATGTTAATAGTTGGAAATAGAACGAAGGTGTTGTATCTGGATTAGAGATATTCAAATATTCAGTTGTCATAAAGTAGAAAGGGTAAAGATTGATAACCATTGCTATTAAAGATGCTTTGAAACTGAATAATAAACGGATGACTAGAGGTAATGAATATAAAGAAATTAAGGCGTATTTTTTTGCGTCAAGTTGGTCACTAAGAGTTAATAGCAAGAAGCTTGTTGTTATTAGTGTTGCAGTAAATAAAACGGCGGTGATTTGTGTGTGTTTTTTACTAAAAAAAAGTAGCCCTATGAGCAATACAAGATAAAAACTATTAACCCCAAGAAAAGTAAGTGGTTTGGATGCAAAAATGGAGTGGACTTCTGAAACGGCAAAAATACAGACAGTAAGTGCAAGTAAAATCCTAAGTGCACTCTGATGAAATGCTTTGTCGTCACATCCAAAGGTGTGATTAGAATCAACAAAAAAATAGTTTTTTAAAAATTGTATAAACATTATTCAACTTTATATAATGGGAGAATAAAAACAGTAATTATTTAGAGCTAACTTCACATTACCTAAAAAGTGTTGGTTTGACTACGCTAGGCTCGAGTTTATAAGTGAAATTATGCAATGATTTGTCTCAGGTGATTATCCCAGTGAATGTTTGTATGTTTTTTGATCGGATTTGTTGTGCTTTGCACTGGATTGCTTTTTAATTGAGCACCAGTGCCGCTGGTTAATAAAAATTCATGTGCATTATCGGTTGCGACAAGTCCACACACATCCCGGCAGTTTTCTATGCCTAAAAAAGTTTTAGACTCTATATCCCAATAAGCCACTAAACCGCCTCTTGGTGTACTAATGGCCAATACCTTGCCTGATTTATCAAAGCAGACACTGCCACAGTATTGCTTAAAACGGATTCTAACGTTTTCTGGAATAGGCAAATACTCCATCTCTGGTTGATTAATACGAGATAGCCCAATTAAGGGAACTTGATCCCATACTTCACCTTGGTACTGAAAACCTAGTGCAACTATGCCTTGCGAATTTACATCAAGGTGACGAATACTTAACTGATGTAGCTCGTCACTATGAGAGGCTTGATTTATAACCTTGCCATCTATTAGTGAAAGGTAAGTGACATTTGGTTTCATACTGTCGAGATTTAATATTTCTCTGTCTTCATCTGGATGTGTTTTTAAACCACCATTAGCGATTACTAAAACATCATCGTTCAAAAAGACAGATTCATGAGGGCCAATACCATTACTATTGAATTCATTGAGCACATTACCACTAGGCCATTCACGAACAAAGATTTTGCCTTGCCCTGTTGGGTAATGATTTTCTTGAGTTAGTAGTCGAGTACCATTTTTTGTGAAAAGTGCATGGCCGTAAAAATGATGATCTTGCGTTGGCTCAATACGCTTGATTCTTTGATGAGTAGAAACATCAAAGAAATCGATAAAAAAACCAGGCCTGCGAGCAACAATACCAACAACACTTTGATTGGGATGGACAACAGGCGCGTGAGCTCTGTCTGTAAGGGGAGATGTCCATACCATCTCGCCATTATCATCAAAAACACCAAAAAAATGTTCTTGCTTGCTCAGAGAGTAGGCAGAAGCGAAAAGTATTTTACCTGTGTTTTTTTGTATCATGCTTGCCCATGAAGGTGCTGTAACCATAGCACCACTCAAGGCAAGAAAAGACCGCCTTGATAGCATGGGTTAGTCTCCGTCTCTACTATTAAAGCCTATTTGAAAGCCTAACTGAGTAACAAGGCTAGAAAGGTAAGATTGGCTATTAGAAATGGATTTAACCAAAGGTTTAGCAAGTTCGATACGTTCGTCTTTTGTTTTACCTGGGTGGAAAAAGTCACTCGGTAGTTGTAATGACAATTTTATATTTTGAAGAAGCTGTTGTTCAAATTGTTCGGCAACGTCAGGGTTAGACTGTTTTGCGATATCAAATAAAGAAGGTGATCCTGCATGGTAAATTTCGCGATAAGACTGTAAGTTTTTTTGAATAGTCTTAAGTGATAGGTTACTTCTGTAAAACTCAGCCAATTTTAAGTTTTCTCGGCCGTTATAGCCAATAGGTGTTTCAAGTTTGGCATCTTTCACAGCGGACATATGTTCGATCCATTGCTGTAAAAACTGCTCTAAAGCAACTTCTTCAGCATCAAAGCCCGCTCCTTCTTCATCGTATACCCAATCTTGGGCCTTGCTCTCTTGCCATTGACTAGCAACGGCATCAGAACTTTCAAAGTGATGCGTCGCTACTCGTTCAAGTAAGTGACAATGATTAGCTGAATTGACAGGCTCAAAATCTGGATGATAAAGAAGGCTTTCTATTGCAGTTAAGCCTCGTACAGCAATGCTGGCAGACGTCCAAAATTTAGGGGCGTCCATTATAGAAGGGTCACCTTGGCTTAATGCTCTTAATTGACGCTGAGTGACGCCTTTTTTATCTGGCCAATATTGAAATGCATAATAGCGCATAAAGTAAGTAACTGGGCCGAAGTTAAGCCACTGTACTTGTTGCCAGTCTAATGCATTGATTTCAAAGGCTTGCTTCGCAGCGGTTAACGTTTTTTCTGAAGGTGAAGTGCAAAGTGTGTAGCTGCTTTGTTCTAATGCTTTTGAGGATGACGCATAATTTTTATAACCGTCATTTACTATTGTTTTAACAATGCCATTAAGTGGGCCTTCCCATTGGCCGGCTGACGCGAATAAAGGGGTAGTGATGCAAACAGCTAGAGCAACAAGCTGAGGGAAATATTTCATTAAAGCGACTCCAAAAAGTAGATGAGTTTTTTCCGATATTCTTTATTTAATTGTTTATAAAATTGTTGGCTTGTTTTGGCTTCTCCACCATGCCAGAGGATTGCTTCCTCTATCGTCCTTGCTCTACCGTCATGTAAAAAACCGGCTCTACCAGAAACTTTTTCGGATAAACCGATTCCCCACAACGGCGCAGTGCGCCATTCATTTGGCATAGCTGAAAAAATTGGGAAACCACTAGCTAATTCTGGCCCCATATCATGCAACAACATATCGGTAAAAGGATAGAAGGTGCGGTTGTTTAATACAGTGAAAGATGAATTTTTTCCTGTTTCCATTTTTGGTATGTGGCAACTTGCACAACCACCGTTGTCGAAAATTTCTTTTCCTTCGAGGAATGTTGATTCTCTCAAGTTACGCATTGATGGTGGTGAAGATAATGATACAAAAAGGTCCACTAGTCTTGTTTGCTGTTTATCGACTTCTAAATTATCCAAATGTTTACTGTTGCCGTTAGGGCTTTCAATACATTCTTTTTGAAGTTCAGTGCAATCGCCTGATGCAGCAGGGTTTAAAGGCGTTGATAATCCTAAATCAGTATTAAATGCAGCTTGATTTTGAGCCGTTACACTTGGTGCCGAGGCTTTATAGCCAAAGCGACCAATAATTTTTTCTTTTCCATCATTACTAGGAACCCAGCTGACGCGGCCGCTAATACCATTATTGTTTTTATCGTCAGGGTCTGAGTTCTCGATAATTGTATCATTCGGAATATTATCTAATAAACCCATACCTACTAAAGCGGGCGATACAAGCATGGTAAAACCAGTGTTTTTTTCGAAAGGACCGTAATTAAGAATGCTCCAGTGTAAATGAGGTTTTCTTAGCTCAACACGAGTACCGTCGGCTAAAGTTTCGCTGCGAGTCTCATAGGAAAGATAATAATCACCTTCAGGAAGAACGTTCTGGGCACTGTGTCCTTGTAATTGCTTGCCATAAAATTTATCTCCAAGATTTGGATACATGAAATCGGCAACGGGAGATGGCTGTTTATAAGACTGGCCAATACGTATTAAAAAGGAAGGGATCGAAGCGCCATTGACATCTGCTTCTGGGGCATGGCCTCGACCATTATTAAGGTGGCAGCTATTACATGAGCGAGTGTTGTGTAGAGGGCCTAAGCCATCACTTGCCGTGGTGGAAGAGGGTGAGGGCACCCAAAACTTTTGGAAAATACCTTCACCAATTTTAAAGTCGAGTTTATCCTCTACATCTATACCTTTAATAGGCTTCGAATAGTCACTGGCAAAAGCAACGGGCTGAAAACAAAAAAAGCTGGCGAAAGCGCCAGCTATACAAAAAGTACATTTTTTCAAATACAAAGTCATAAATAGACAAATACCATTAACTGACTAAATGACATAGCTTTTCAGACACCCCATTTAATTATTATATTGGGATGACAATATTACTCAAATACAGAGCTTGGGTTATCAAGGCTGTCGGAGCCTTCTAAAGCAATGCCTTGAATGTCTAATTGATGAATGATCTCTTCTGTAACACGAGTTTCATCTACCAAAGAGTCAACAAATGTTTGAACAAGCTGGTTGCCTTGAGTGTTGTTCATAGCAATAAGAACATCAAATGTTTGGCCTTCTTTTGCCGCATCTACCATTGCTTGTGCAGCTGCTTCAGTACTATTTAACTTAAGCTTCATATTAGCATCAAGTTCAATGTTTTCTTGAGCAATAAGTTTAGACAATGATGGGCCTTTTACCCAGCTACCATCAACGCGCTTGTATTCACCCAAGTATACGTTTTTGATACCTTTAGCATCATAGTAATGAGACCAATGAGTATTATCAGAGAAGCAATCATGCTCTTCTTCTGGATCGTGCAACATCAAACCAAGTTTGGTTCTTTCGCCACCCAATTCGCCATATGCCAAGCTGCCCATACCTGTTAGGATAGTTGCAAGACCTTCATCAGTCGTTTGGTCTAATAGTGCTACGCGAGCTGCGCCGCCTTCTTTCCAATTATTTGCCATTTCTTCTAGGTCAGAAATCATCAAATTAGTGGCAGCGATTAAGTAATCACCACGACGATCACAATTACCGTTTGTGCAATTGTCTAAGTCGTAATCTGTTGCTGGACGTTCGCCTGCACCAGGGTTAGTACCATGTAAATCTTGGCCCCAAAGTAAAAACTCGATAGCGTGGTAGCCGCTTGCTACGTTAGCTTCAACGCCGTCAGCTTCTTGTAGAGTGTTAGCAAGAAGATCGGGAGTGATATCAGTTGTATCAATCATTTCACCGCCAATATGGAGTTGCTTAGAAGCAACAACATTTGCGGCATAAAGGGAGTTTAAATCAGACTCTGTACCGTAGCTGCTTGTTGAAACGTAATCGATAAGACCTTCATCCAATGGCCAAGCGTTAACTTTACCTTCCCAATCATCAACAATAGCATTACCAAAACGGTAAACTTCACTTTGTTGGTAAGGTACGCGAGCCGCAATCCATGATGTACGAGCCGCTTGCAAATTAGCTTCAGTAGGATCTGCTAAAAAAGTCGCGATTGTTGCGCGAAGTGTTTTTGCAGTCGTTAAAGAGTCACTGTAAATCGCTTCAGCAATATCAGCATAATGCACAACAACAGCGTCTGCGGTAACAGAGCTTGCAGTAGTAGAGTCATTTTTAACTTGGCAGGCAGTAAGCATTGTGGCAGCAACACAAATTGCAACAGGGGTTAACAATCGTTTCATTTTTGAGCTCCAAAATATAATTTCTAAAATCAATTTGATTCGTGAAGCAATAGTATTGCAAATGAAAACGATTATCAATGTTCTGCGTTGCACATTTTTTGAATACTCTTTACTGAGGTACTATTTAGTTACATTGATACTGGAAAGTATTTTCTGACGTGTTCTTAAGGTTGTATTCACAAGCTTTTTCTCTTAGTAACCCCTGACCTTCCCAAGACACACTCATACTGATCGGCGACTTGTTCTTATAGCTGGGAATAAAGCGATACGCTGCCACGACATCTATCTCACTGTTTGCCCCTAACTCAATAGATTGCCCAATCAAACGTTGGCGAGTTTCCGTATTGTATAAAGTGTAATCGGTAGTGTATTCCTGATCGCCATTTTTATGGGCAAAGTTTAACCAAATTTTGCGGTAAGTTTGAGGCTCCGATGTTGGGTTACTAAAGCGTAATTTAGTGTAGATCATTTGAGAGCGAGATAAGCTGGATTGTGCATTTTGGCTCACCTTTAAATAAGAAGAAGTTGCTTCTTGCCATGGCATATTAGTGCCAAAGGAAGCGTCAACTATTTGAATGGTTTGTTTTGCAAAACGTGTTTCTGCATATTGTATAAGATCCTTGGCTGGAGCGTACAAGGCTAATGTCATCACGGCTAGAAGTGCAACTTTATGAATAGTGCGAATTGGGGTCTTTAGCGTAATCATATTCATATCCTTTAAAAATATTTAACTGGTTGTTTATACAGTACTGTATAGATGAACAGTTAAATTGTATAGTGATATTTTCAAAAATAGATTGCTTTTTTTAAAATGATTTTCTGGTTTTGGCATGAAAACATTATTTAAAAATAATTTTAAATAATGTTTGATTTTATTTAATCGATTGAATTTAAAGGGAAAATCAATGATTCCCACAGCCTTCTTAACGGTTTCTGTGGACAACATTATAGGTGTTGAATTTTGTACTAAGAGGAAAGAAAAGCTCTCAGATTTACTGCTAATAAAAAGCCTAAACACTATAATACGGCTACAAATAAGCGATGAGGTAGGTTGTGGATAAAGTAGATGTAGTTGTCATTGGGGCCGGCGCCTCTGGTTTGATGTGTGCCGCGACCGCTGGTTACCGAGGAAAAAAAGTCGTCGTCTTAGATCATTCGAACAAAGCCGGTAAAAAAATCCTCATGTCAGGAGGAGGGCGTTGTAACTTTACAAACATGGACGCTGCGCCAAAGCACTTTCTGTCTGAGAACCCACATTTTTGTATTTCTGCGTTACGTCGATTCTCTTCTCAAGACTTTGTAGATTTAGTGGATCGCCACGGATTGGAATACATCGAAAAGACACCGGGGCAACTTTTCTGCCAACACTCTGCCAAAGACCTACTTGAGATCCTACTGACCGAACTTGAATGGTCTGGCGCAGAGCTTAAGCTCAACACAAAGATCATCAGCATCGACTATAAAGACGACCACACGTTAGTCACAACGAATCAAGGTGTGTTTGCTTGTGAGTCATTGGTTATTGCCACAGGTGGATTATCCATTCCTAGTATGGGCGCGAGTGGTTTTGGTTACGATATTGCCAAACAAGTAGGTCACGACTTATTACCAACCAGAGCCAGCCTTGTGCCTATTACGATACAACCAGATCGTAAAGAACAACTGGCCGAACTCTCTGGTGTTGCTTGTGACATTTCTGCCACCGCTAATGGCACCACTTTTACCGAACCTATGTTGTTTACTCATCGAGGTGTCAGTGGCCCATCCATCTTGCAAATCACCAACTTCTGGCAACCGGGTGTTGCTCTTGATATCAACATCACACCAGAGCTTTCTTTAGACGAACTGTTTGCCGTGCGTCAAAATACGCCCAAGAAAAGCTTTGAAGGTGTTTTATCGACTACTTTACCTAAACGACTGGTTGACCTTATCAAAACCGAATTTCCTTGGCTAAACGAACGTTCAGCGCAAACCTCTAACGAGCAAATAGAAGCGTTATATCAATATCTCAGTCATTTCGACATTGCACCAAACGGAACAGAAGGCTACCGAACCGCAGAAGTGACCCTGGGTGGTATTAACACCAACGAAGTGTCGTCTAAAACCTTTGAGTCACAAAAACAAAAAGGTCTCTACTTTATAGGTGAAGTGCTCGACGTAACGGGCTGGCTTGGTGGCTACAACTTCCAATGGGCTTGGGCGAGTGGTTACTGCGCAGGTCAGTATGTTTAATGAGAACTATTACTAAATTTATTTCTATAGAGTGTGAAGCATAGGGTAGATGTTTTTTTATCATAAACTTGAGAGGTCGTTAGTGATTATTAAATCCATGTGTAAATCATCGCTAGATTGAAATATTAGAGAATGGGTTTATTTAAGTTTTGAGTTTGTTCTTCCAGATGCGGCATTTATCTTATTAATGTCGCTAAAGGATCAAATTAATTATGATATTCAATGTTTGAGGCCAAGCTTTCGATCTCATTGTAATCCTAAGCAACCTTGGCTAACACAACTCCTAAATATTATATGTTAGTGGGTATGCTTATTATTTCTAATGACGTTATAAGGGTGTTTAATCTTTATTCTCATGCATGATGAATGAAAGCAGCTTTATTGGAACTTGCTCTAGTACTTCTGGGCCGTGAGGAACTTCTGCATCGAAAGATAAAGAATCCCCAGCTTCCATTTTATATAGATGATTCCCATGACGATATAGAATTTCACCTTCTAATAGGTAAATGAATTCTTGGCCTGGGTGAGAGAATGTTGGAAAGACTTCACTAGCGTCATCCATTGTGATCATGAACGGTTCAAATGTCTGCTTACTACCACGGTTATAATTCAATAATTGATAAGTGTGGCCTTTCTCCGTTCCTCGTCTAACCACTTCCATACCTTGCCCAGATTTTGTGAGCTGAGCACCGCCTTCTGGGCGATCATAGTCGGCAAATAATTGAGAAATGGACAAGCCAATAGCGTCACACAGTCGACTAAGCGTATCTAGACTAGTCGAGACTTGAGCGTTTTCTATTTTACTGACCATACCTTGACTGAGTTTCGCTATGCGAGCGACATCGGTAATTTTTAGGCCTTGTGCAATGCGTTTTCGTCTGACTTGTAAAGCTATGTATTCTTCTAGCTTAAGTTTAGGTGATGACACCCTTTCTTGAATGATGTCGCCCTTATTTAGTGCTTCTGCGTGCTGCGACGGTGCGTTTTTTTCCATTTTTTAAGGCCTTTAGTGTTCAGGGCAATCAACCACTCTATTTATCTAATAAGAATACACTATAAAAATCATGTGTTTGCACAGGTAGGAAAAAAAAATATTTTTCTGCCATATTTGGCAAACATTTTGCTTTCCTATAGATAAATAAAAATTCCTAGTAGGAAATTATTGGGTTTTTATATATTTATTTTCCACCTCAGTTTGGTGACGAATAATGACAGCTTAGTGTTTATTGGTATTTCATATTGTAAGTGATTTGAATGTTATTCAATTGATTTATCAGCTTAAGCATACTTTACGTTCATAAAAAGTTAGGAGATTCACAATGCAATCCGATGCAGTAGACAGCTTTCTAAAAGACAACCAGATTAAATACGTGTTGGCTCAATTTGTAGACATTCATGGTGTTGCGAAAACGAAATCCGTTCCTGCAAAAAATATTTATGATGTAGTAGAAAAGGGCGCCGGATTTGCTGGATTTGCAGTGACTGGGCTGGCAATGGAGCCACATGGTCCCGACTTTTTAGCGCGTGGAGACCTTTCTACTTTAAGTATTGTTCCGTGGCAACCTGGCTATGCTCGACTGGTTTGTGATGGCTATGTTAATGATGCACCTCATCCATATTGTTCTCGAGTGGTATTAAAGAATCAACTTAAGCGCTTAGAGGCAAAAGGTTGGACACTTAACACGGGTCTGGAACCAGAGTTTTACTTATTCAAGAAAGGTGAAAACGGCGAGCTACTTCCAGTCGATAAATCTGACACACTAGATAAACCTTGTTACGACTATAAAGGACTTTCTCGTTCTAGAGAGTTCTTAGAGACTCTTGTTGAATCATTACAGGCCGTTGATTTTGATGTTTATCAAATCGATCATGAAGATGCGAACGGTCAATTTGAAATCAATTACACTTATGGTGAAGCGCTTGAGTCGGCTGATCGATTTACCTTTGTTCGAATGGCGGCGGGTGAAATTGCTAACGACATGGGAATGATTTGTTCTTTCATGCCAAAGCCCTCTCCTGATACAACAGGTAATGGCATGCACTTCCATTTATCTATTACAGATGAATCTGGTAAAAATTTATTTAACGATGATTCTGATAAAAATGGCATGGGTCTTTCAAAGCTTGCTTATCACTTTACGGCGGGGATTCTTGCTCACGCTAAAGCCTTGTGTGCTTTTGCAGCGCCAACGGTTAATTCATACAAGCGTCTTGTTGTTGGTGGTAATAGCTCTGGCGCAACATGGGCACCTGCTTACGTATGTTACGGCGATAACAATCGTTCCGCATTGGTTCGTGTACCTTATGGTCGATTGGAATTCCGTCTTCCTGATTCTGGTTGTAATCCTTACTTAGTGCATGCCGCTATTATTGCCGCAGGTATGGACGGTGTTGAGCGTGAGCTTGATCCTGGCGAACCAATGAATATCAACTTATACGATCTTTCTCTTGAAGAAATTCTTGCTAAAAATATTTCCATTCTTCCACAGTCCCTTGGTGATGCACTAAACGAACTTGAGAAAGATGAGATTTTTGTAGAAGCCATGGGCAAAGATATTGTTGCTGAGTTTGTGGATGTGAAACGCGCTGAGTGGAATGAGTATTCCCGTCAGGTTTCTACGTGGGAAATTGAAAGATACGCAGAGTTCTTTTAGCTTTTTATAAGTAATCAATTGTAAGCATTTTAATATTTATAGAGGTTTCTGCTATGTGTGGAATTGTTGGACTTTATTTAAAAAACGACAAATATAAAGACAGACTGGGTGAGTTATTTACGCCTATGTTAATTGCCATGACTGACCGTGGTCCAGACAGTGCTGGATTTGCGGTTTATGGCGATGAAGTGGGCGAAGGCTGGGTGAAATTAACAGTACGTCATTTAGATGAATCGTGTGATTGGGCTGAAATCAGTGACGTTCTTTCCAGTAAGCTTAACTGCAAAGTTGAGTGGACTAATAATGCTGACGTTGCTGTGCTTAAAATTAATGGTGATGAAAAAGCAGCCCGTGATTGTATGTCTGAACTGTATCCAGATGTATTAATTTTAAGTGCTGGCTCATCTATTGAAATTCTAAAAGAAGTTGGGTTGCCAGAAAAAATCCTCTCAAAGTACAACGTAAGTAACATGAAAGGCACACACATTATTGGTCATACTCGTATGGCGACAGAATCAGCTGTAACCATGGAAGGCAGTCATCCTTTTTCTACCGGTTCTGATTTGTGTCTTGTTCATAATGGTTCGCTTTCAAATCATAACCGTCTGCGTGAAAACCTAAAGCGCGAAGGCATTGTTTTCCAAACAGAGAATGATTCAGAGGTTGCAGCAGGGTATCTTGCATGGCGTCTTGAGCAAGGCGATACATTGAAAGAAGCGTTGGAAAATGGCCTAAAAGACCTAGATGGTTTCTTTACTTTTACCATCGGAACAAAAGATGGCTTTGCCGTAATGCGAGATCCAATTGCGTGTAAACCTGCTGTACTGGCAGAAACAGAAGACTATGTTGCGATGGCATCAGAGTACCAAGCGTTAACCACATTACCAGGTATTGAAAACGCTAAAGTTTGGGAGCCAGACGCGGCTACTTTCTACATCTGGGAACGCAAATAGTTCAGGAGTCCTAAAAATGAAAACAGTTGATTTAACAACAAGTTCTGTACAAGATTTGAATCACGCTTTACATCAGCAAAGCAGCAGTGTGAGCGAAAAGAACTGGACAATAACAAACCCAAAAGGCAGTCATAATATTGCGGTGGGTTTAGATGCTGATCTGGATGTCGATATTCAAGGTCACGCAGGCTATTTCTGCGCTGGCATGAACAAAGAGGCCAACGTTACTATTCATGGCAATGTTGGCCAAGGCGTTGCGGAAAATATGATGTCGGGCGTTGTTCGAGTAAAAGGCGACGCTTCTCAAGCCGCCGGAGCGACAGCTCATGGTGGCTTGTTAGTCATCGAAGGAAATGCTGGTGCTCGTTGTGGTATTTCCATGAAAGGCGTGGACATTGTCGTAAAAGGCAGTATTGGACATATGAGTTGTTTCATGGGGCAATCTGGATCACTTGTGGTATGTGGCGATGCCGGCGAAGCTTTGGGTGATTCCTTATACGAAGTGCATATCTATGTGAAAGGCTCTGTAAAGTCTTTAGGTGCAGATTGCATTGAAAAAGACATGCGAGATGAGCATGTTATTGAATTAAAAGGCTTATTAGAAAAAGCGGGAGTGGATGAGAATCCACTTGAATTTAAACGTTACGGTTCTGCTCGTCAGCTTTATACATTCAAAGTTGATAACGCATCCGCTTACTAATTTCTAACGAGGTTTTATTATGAGCAACGATAAAAATATTAATTTGAAAGAATCCGCGACTTTTGACCGTGCAACAATGGCAGAAATTCGTCGGGCAGCAGATACAGGCATTTACGACATTCGTGGGTTTGGTGCAAAGCGTAAATTACCACATTTTGACGATCTTCTTTTTTTGGGCGCGAGTATGTCTCGTTATCCACTAGAAGGTTACCGTGAAACTTGTAATACCTCTGTTGTACTGGGTGATCGCTTTGCTAAAAAGCCGATTACGATTGAAACGCCTGTGACGATTGCGGGTATGAGTTTTGGTGCTTTGTCTGCTAATGCGAAAGAAGCATTAGGTCGTGGCGCTTCTATTGTCGGTACCTCTACGACAACGGGTGATGGCGGTATGACACCTGAAGAGCGTGGTCAATCGAGTAAATTGGTGTATCAATATTTGCCTTCTCGATACGGTATGAACCCAGATGACCTTCGTAAGGCAGATGCCATCGAAGTAGTACTGGGCCAAGGTGCTAAACCTGGCGGCGGCGGCATGTTACTAGGTCAAAAAATTACAGATCGTGTTGCTAGTATGCGTAACCTACCTAAAGGGATCGATCAGCGTTCTGCTTGTCGTCATCCTGATTGGACAGGCCCTGATGATTTGGCTATTAAGATTCAAGAGCTGCGTGAAATTACTGATTGGCAAGTACCTATCTACATCAAAATCGGTGCAACTCGTACTTATTATGATGTGAAATTAGCCGTAAAAGCCGGTGCAGACGTTATTGTAGTTGATGGTATGCAAGGCGGAACTGCGGCAACTCAAGATGTGTTTATTGAGCATGTTGGTATTCCGACCATGGCCGCCATTCCTCAAGCGGTTCAAGCCTTACAAGAAATGGGGATGCATCGTAAAGTTCAGTTGATTGTCTCTGGTGGTATTCGTAATGGTGCGGATGTAGCGAAATGTATGGCATTAGGAGCAGATGCCGTAGCGATTGGTACAGCAGCATTGGTTGCCTTGGGTTGTAACGATCCAAAATGGGAAAAAGATTACGAAGCCATTGGTTCTGCAGCAGGTTTTTACGATGATTACCAAGACGGTAAAGACCCTTCAGGTATTTCAACACAAGACCCTGAGTTGAGTAAGCGACTTGACCCTGTGGCTGCAGGGCATCGTTTGGCAAACTACTTGCGTGTGTTAACACTAGAAGCGCAAACACTTGCTCGTGCTTGTGGTAAGAATGATTTACGTAACCTTGAGCCAGAAGATCTTGTTGCTTTAACGGTTGAATCGGCTGCTATGGCGCGTGTTCCATTAGCAGGTACAACTTGGATCCCAGGTCAGAAATATTAGATATTAGATATTAGATAATATTTCTGTTTTAAACCACGTGTGATGCGTGGTTTTTTTTGCCTGAAATATATTCTTTAGAAGGGTGTCAAGGCACCTCATTTTTGAGGTGCCTTTTTCGTTTAGGGCGTCACTCTAGAGATGGCTTTTGCAATGTTTAAAAGTTGTTGTTTAGCAATTTCAAATTTTTCTGGGTTGTTCATGACTTGATCCGCCCCTGATATGTTAATAGCGGCAATTGTTTTTCCTAAATAGTTGGTGATCGGTACCGCAATGGCCGTTGCATTGTCGGATCGATTACTGGAGAAGCCTTGTTCTTGCTCCTTTCTTAATAGTGTTTTTAATTCCGGTAAGGATTGTGGATGAGGACCTGGATATAAGTCTAATTGCAGTGTTTGATACATTGCATTCAGTTCAATGTCACTTAATTGTTGAAGTAAAACACGACCCATTGCGTTGGTATGGCAAGGTAAACGGGAACCTAGTGGAATGTTGACGGATAAGCGTTGTGACGCTTGAGCTCTATATATATAGACCGTTTCTAGTCCATCGCGAATGCCTAAATGACAAGAAATGGAAGTTTGATCTCTGAGTTCATTAAGGTGAGGCGCTGCAATATCAACTAAATCTTTTCCAGCTAGAAATGCAAAGCCACGAGAAACAACTTGCGGGCCAAGCTCGTAGGCATTCCTAGTGACTTTTTTCAGATAATCCATGTCCAATAGGGTTTGCACGATTCTATAAGTGGACGATGCACTAACACCTAAATGATCTGCAAAATCTTGTGTGTTTAAAACTCTGTGATCTTTATCAAACATCTCAATTATTTGGAGACCTCTAGATAACGCTGGAACCTGGTACTCGGTGCTTTTTGTCATTTTTTTATCCAAATATGATTAGTTTTTACGTATATGTATTTAGTTTTAAAATATTGGTGTTTTTTTGAATTTATACTTCCAAAAAGTAATTATTCCAATATATTTGAATGTAGTGACTTTTTAAAGTGAAAATTATTACTTAAATGATTTATATGCAGGGGATTTTGTGATGTCGAAAGAGTTTGTATTAAAAGCGTCTTGTGAGGCGACAAGTGGAATTGTTGCAACAGTAACGTCTTATTTGGCCGAACATGGCTGCTACATTGCAGAAATGCATCAGTTTGATGATGACGATAATAATCGCTTTTTTATGAGAGCTGTTTGTCGAATAGAAGGCGATGACAATGCAATCGCTTTGATTCGAGATGGTCTTGATGTTGTCGTTGCAAAATTCAAAATGGATTGGGAAATTCTAGACAAAGATACACCTGTAAAAGTGCTTCTAATGGTGAGTAAATTTGACCACTGTTTAGACGACCTTCTTTATCGCCATCGTAAAGGCGAGCTGCCAATGGAAGTGACTGCAATCGTTTCTAACCATAAAGACCTAAGGCCAATGGCGGAACGAGAAGGTATTCGATTTGTTCACCTTCCAGTAACGAAAGACAATAAGGCCGAACAAGAAGCCGCGTTACTAGATATTATCTCAGAAACTAAAACAGACTTAGTTGTATTAGCACGTTATATGCAAATTTTATCTGACTCTTTGTGTAAGCAGTTACATGGCCGAGCAATCAATATTCACCATTCTTTTTTACCTGGTTTTAAAGGCGCTAAGCCTTATCACCAAGCGCATGAACGTGGTGTGAAACTTATCGGTGCAACGGCTCACTATGTGACGTCTGATCTTGATGAAGGCCCAATCATTGAACAATCGGTTCAGCCTGTTGATCACTCATATACCTCTGAGCGATTGGTTGCTGCGGGTCGTGATACTGAAACCGTTGCTTTGGCAAAAGCGGTAAGGTTACACCTAGAGCATCGTGTATTTATGTATGGCAATAAAACGATTGTGTTTAAGTAGATCGTTTTTAATTCGTCGTTTTTAAATATATTGAAAGAATAGGAGAAGGTAATGACACTTAGAATCGATGGCAAGCTATTGGCGGATGAAATTGTTGAAGAAGTCTCCAAAGAGGTTGCTGATTTCACCGCTAAGTATGACGTTGTACCAGGGCTAGCTGTTGTTTTGGTTGGAGCCGATCCAGCAAGCTCTGTTTATGTTCGTAATAAAGTAAAGCGAGCAGTGCAAGCTGGTCTGAATTCTATTGAACATTACTTACCAGCAGATGTTGACCAGAAAACTCTAGATGACCTAATTTCATCCCTTAATCAGGATGATTCAGTGCATGGTATCTTGGTCCAGTTGCCATTGCCTTCTCATTTATCAGAAAATCGAATCATTGAAGCAATTTCTCCTGAAAAAGATGTGGATGGATTTCACCCACAAAATGTTGGCAAGCTATCTACTGGTCAGCAATCTCTGATTCCTTGTACACCACTCGGCTGCATGATTATGTTAGAGCGTCAGCTTGGTGACTTGTCAGGTAAAAAGGCCGTAGTTGTTGGTCGTTCTAATATTGTTGGTAAACCGATGGCGAGTTTACTTTTAAAAGCAAATTGCACTGTGACAATCGTACATTCTCGAACAAAAGACATTGAAGCAACCTGTGCTGAAGCTGATATCTTAATCGCCGCAGTAGGGCAACCTAAATTGATTACCGAAAGCTGGGTTAAGCCTGGTGCGGTTGTGATTGATGTGGGTATTAATGCCATAGAGGTTGATGGCAAAAGAACCTTGGTTGGTGATGTAGATTATGACTCTGTATTGTCAAAAGTGTCTGCTATTACGCCCGTTCCAGGAGGCGTTGGTCCTATGACCATCGCTTGTCTTATGAAGAATACGCTTACGGCGGCTCAACACCAGTTAAGCGCTTCATTAGACTGAAATTAAGAAAAATTAGATTAATTTAGGAAATGTACTATGCCTTTTTCGCTGCTCAAGTATGGATTGAAAAATGATTATCCGTTTGAAAATGATGTGGATTTACCATCACCGACGGAATTAAAAAAACACTATGATGTGGTTATTATTGGTGGTGGTGGACACGGTGTAGCAACGGCATATTACCTTGCCAAGTACCACGGTATTACTAACGTTGCTATATTGGAAAAAGGATATTTAGGCGGCGGTAATACAGCTCGTAATACGGCGGTTATTCGTTCTAATTACTTAACATCTGAAGGTGTTAAGTTTTATAAAGAGTCCGTGGATATGTTTAAAGGGCTCTCTAACGAATTTGATTTCAATATAATGTATTCCTCTCGTGGTCAGCTTACTCTAGCGCATACAGACTCTACGATTCGTTCATTTCGACAGCGTACAGAAGTAAACACGCACTTTGGAGGAAAAACAGAACTGATTGATCCCCAACAAATTAAAGAACTTGTGCCTACGCTTAATATGAACCCAGCTGATATGCCTGTTTTAGCGGGTCTTTGGCACATCGATGGCGCAACAGCGCGCCATGATGCGGTCGCTTGGGGCTACGCGAAAGGCGCAACTCAGCGCGGCGTAGAACTTCATCAGTTAACAGAAGTGACGGATGTAATTGTCGAAAATGGTAAGGCTACAGGTGTAAAAACTAACCGCGGTACAGTGAGTTGCGGTTGTATTGTACAGGCTGTTGCAGGGCATAGTTCGATAGTCGCAGCAATGGCTGGAATCAAAATGCCTATTACCACATATCCATTGCAAGCCATGGTGACGCAACCTGTGAAACCATTCCTAGATCCATTGGTTAGCTCTTCTGCATTGCATTGTTATGTTCAACAAACTGGCCGAGGTGAGATTGTCTTCGGTGGCGGGTCTGATCCTTATCCACTTTATAACACACGATCTACTTTGGATTTAAAAGAAAGTTTATTGGCAAGTGCCGTTGAAATGTTTCCATTTATGGCGAACTTAAAGCTGATGCGTCAGTGGGCCGGTATTACTGACATGACCTCAGATTACAGCCCTATCATGGGATTGAGTCCGGTAGAGAACTATTACCTTGACGCTGGTTGGGGGACATGGGGATTCAAATCAACACCTATTTGTGGAAAAAGCATGGCTGAACTAGTGGCAAGTGGTGGGAAAGTACCTGAGCTTATTGCGCCATTCGCGATGGACCGTTTTGACGAATTTCGTCAAGTAAATGAGATGGGCGCAACGGCGGCAAGCCACTAGGGAGCATGTTATGAAAATTATGAATTGCCCATTAAATGGGCCTAGAAACATCAGTGAGTTTGTTTACGGCGGCGAAGTTAAAACGATGCCTAACTCTTTGACTTGTTCTGACAAAGAATGGGCTGATTATGTTTTTTATTCCGATAACACTATTCGTGTGATCACTGAGTGGTGGTATCACTCTGCTTCAGGTTACTGGTTTATTGCAGAACGACATACAGCAAGTGATGAGATTTTTAAAACCTATGATCCATCCGAACTATTTAATGAACGTATAGAATTTGAAAGCAAGCCAGAGCCTGTTGAGGAGAAATCAGCATGAGCCTTAATAATAGATTAGCAGCCCCGTTAGGCTTATATATCCAACGAGAAAAAAAAGTCACTTTTACTTTTGAAGGACAAGAATATCAAGGGGTTGAGGGTGATACTATTGCCAGCGCTTTGATTGCTAATAATCAATGGTTAATATCCAGATCATTTAAATACCATCGTCCGCGTGGGCCATTGACGATGGCGGGTCAAGACGCTAATACCTTAGTTCAGCTTAAAAGCGAACCAAATGTCTTAGCTGATAAACAGCAAATATTTCGTGATATGGATGTACAGGGTCAAAACTATAATGGCTCTCTTGAAAATGATAAAGACGCAAAACTAGGCCTTGCTGGGCGATTTATGCCGGTAGGTTTTTACTATCGTGCCTTTTATAAGCCAACGGGCATTTGGGATAAATGGGAACCTTTCATTCGTAAAAAAGCAGGTTTAGGCTTTGCGGATTTAACATTTAAACCTGTTTATCATGATAAAGCGTATTTGTTCCATGATGTCGCTGTGATTGGGGCGGGGCCTGCAGGGTTAGCCGCTGCATTAAAAGCCGCTGATGCTGGCGCGAGTGTTTTATTAGTCGATGAAAATCCTATTCTAGGTGGTGCGCTTACTTATCATCGTTTTGATATTGAGGGTGTTCGTGCTCAAGCGCTACGAGAAGATTTAATAATTAAAGCTCTAAATCATTCTAATATCCAGATTCTCACAAATGCGACGTGTAATGGCTGGTTTACAGACAACTACTTGCCTGTTATTCAAGGTACTCGCATGTTCAAAGTGCGTGCCAAGCAATGTATTGTGGCGTCAGGTGCCTTTGAGCAACATGTAGTGTTTCGTAATAACGATGTACCAGGCGTTGTGATGTCGAGTGCTGCGATGCGCTTAATGTCTCAGTATGCGATTAAACCGGGTAATAAAGCGGTTGTTCTTACTGGTAATGATGACGGTTACTTATGTGCTTTAGAACTAATCAAAAACGGTGTCGAAGTACCTCTCATCGTTGATATGCGAATAGAAACTGCGGACTCAGTATTGCATTCAGCTGTTGTAGATAAAGGCATCAAGGTGCTTTTCAATTCGACCGTCTATGAGGCGTTACCTAGTTCAGATAAAAAACGTCTTTCAGCGGTTCAGGTTCATAGCATTACTGGAAAAGGCCAAGTCTCTGCTGGTGGTATAACCATTCCTTGTGATTTGTTATGTATGTCAGCGGGTTATATGCCTGTGTATCAGCTTCTTTGTCAGGCAGGAGCCAAACTGAATTATGACGATGACAGTGCTCGTTTTTCTTTAACGAACTTGCCTAAAAACCTTCACATTGCTGGGTCTGTAAATGGTATTCACGAATTAGACTCTGTCATTAACGATGGTGAGCAGGCGGCCTATAAAAGCTTAATGTTATTAGGTTTGTCTAGTAATGAGCCGCAAGTGGCATCCTGTGTTAAACAGACGAATTTTCCTTGGCCTATTTTCAAGCATCCGAAAGGTAAAGACTTTGTTGATTTCGACGAAGATCTGCAATCTAAGGATATTGTGAATGCGACACGTTTAGGTTATCGCGATGTTCAACTTGTAAAACGATTCTCTACTGTAGGCATGGGGCCATCTCAAGGTCGTCATTCTGCTTTGCCGACAGCGCGTTTGGTGGCAGACGCGACCAATCGAACGGTAACGGAAACGGGAGTGACCACAGCGCGTCCACCATTTGTGCCTGAAAAGCTGGCTAACATCGCTGGTCGTATATTCAGTCCGCATAAATTAACGCCTATGCATCAGAGGCACCTAGAGTTGGATGCTCATATGATAGCTGCGGGTATTTGGCGTCGTCCAGCTTACTACGGTGACCCTATAAACCGCGATAATCTGATTCAGGAAGAGGCTAAAATGGTACGTAATACGGTTGGTATTATTGATGTTAGTACCCTAGGTGGTCTCGAAATTCGAGGTCCAGATGCCGCTGAATTTGTTAATCGTATTTATACTTTTGGCTTTTTAAAACAACCCATTGGCAAAACACGCTATGCCGTACTAACGAATGAGCAAGGTGTTGTGGTGGATGATGGTGTTTCTTGTCGTATATCAGAAGATCACTTTTACATAACAGCAACCACCAGTGGTGTAGACGCTGTATATCGTGAAATGACCAAATGGAATGCACAGTGGCGCTTGAGTGTCGACATTGCCAATGTAACATCCGCTTTTTGTGCCGTAAATGTGGCTGGCCCTCTAGCAAGAAAGGTACTAACAAAAGTCTGCTCTGATGTTGATTTTTCAAACGAATCTTTTCCTTACTTGGCTTACAGAGAAGGCACTATTGAGGGTGTACCTGTCCGCTTATTAAGAGTTGGGTTTGTTGGTGAGCTGGGCTATGAAATTCATATGCCTAGTCTGTTTGGGGAAGGTATTTGGGATCTACTAATGGAGGCTGGAGAAGAATTTAATATGAAGCCATTCGGGGTAGAGACACAACGACTACTTCGATTAGAAAAAGGACACGTTATTGTTAGTCAAGATACCGATGGAATGTCTCATCCTGGCGAGTTGTCATTAAATTGGGCTATTAATCGTAAAAAGCCATTTTTTATTGGTAGTCGATCTGTTGATATTGTTATGGCTCGAAAGCAAACTCGAAAATTAGTTGGCTTTAAACTAAGCGCTGAAAGTAATAGACCAAAAGAAGGTCATATTGTATTGGCGTCTTCTAGTCAGATTGATTGCGCTATTACAGGTAATGTTACGTCGTCTGAATATTCAAGCACAATAGGGGCAAACATAGGCATGGCTTTTGTTGGTATTGATCAACAAGACATTGGCTCCACTTTTCCTATCAGGATAGATAATGGTGAAATAGTAATGGCGGAAGTTGTTAAATTGCCATTTTATGATCCAACTAATGCACGTCAGGAGATTCAGTAATGGCATTTTTTAATTTGAGTGCAATACCTAATGCCCGTCGTAGTATGGTGTCTGAAGCGGCAATAAACTTGAGCCCTGTGATTACAATGGGTGATATTAGTGTCAGTGCTCGTGTGGGGTTTCGAGGAAAAGGCGCGTTGAATTTTTTAAAAGAAAATGGTTTTTCGGCGCCAGATAAACCTAATCAAGCAAAAATGACAGAGCTGGGTATCTGTATTTTACGGCTTAGCAATACAGAGTTTTGGCTTATAGATAGTAGTAATACTAACCAATCTGTTATTGAGAGCCTTGAATTGGCGTCTAATGGTCAAGATGCTGTTTATCGTTTGTATTGTCAGCACAGTCATGGAGCCTTCATTGTTTCTGGGGCACCTATTGCTGATATGTTTGCTAAAATTTGCGCTGTTGATTTGAATATTGATTCGTTTTCTGAAGGAGCTATCGCACAGACTTCAGTTGCGCGAGTAAATGCCATCATAGTACGAATGGAAGGCGATAAGAGTAGTACTTTTTTAGTACTTTCAGACTCTGCAACTGCAGACTATTTATGGCACTCTTTGGCTGATGCCGCTTCTGAGTTTGTTTAGTTAACTAAGTTTTAACTTTGTCTGCATGCCGATCATTTATTTAGACGTAAATGATCGGCATGCAGACCTTAATCAAACAGGCTTACATTTGGTTTACTTTCTTTCAGCGTATCTTCAATATTATTTTTTAACGTAAATAAAAATTCATGAAGAACAGGTTATCTAAAGAATCTAGCTCATGTTTTTTTGTTTATATTAAAGTAGGTTAGCTTTGTTGAAGTGTATTAAGAGGTAGTTGGAATAGTTTAGGTGATTAAAATTATCAGAAATACAGTGTTATGAAGGGATGAGTTTATAGCAATTTACAATGATTGGATAATCAAAAACTGTAAACGCTATAAATACTGAGTTCTTATTAGTATTTACTTAGAGCTGTATTTGACTGAGTATCTACAGTATATATAGTCCAGCGCTGTTTTCTAATAGCTTGCTTTGCAATGACTTCAGCAACAACTCTACGATTTTTAGCTCTACCTTCTTCTGTGTCATTAGTATCGATAGGGCGGCTTTCACCATAGCCGACACCTTCTACTCGATCTGCTTTTATTCTAAAGTTATCTACTAATACATTTGCAATTGCGACGGCGCGTTTTTGAGAAAGCGAACGGTTTAAGGCGTCTGATCCTTTATTATCAGTATGACCTTCAATAATTACACTGCTGTCTGGATGATCTTGTAAAAAAGTTGCTAGTTCTTTTAGTTCAGAATAAAAAACAGGGCTAATTGTTGATTTTCCAGAATCAAACAATACGTTCAATTCAAGAGAAAGGAGTTTTGTAGATTGGTTTGGACAACCATTGTTGTCAACCGCAGCACCACGAGGCGTATCTGAGCAAAGGTCTCGTGCGTCAATAACGCCATCTTTATCAAGGTCAACAAGTCGAGCTTGAAGGTTTTCTGAGTAAAGGCTTTCAGCCAAAACTAGATGACTGAAAGAAAATAATATTCCAACTAGGCTTATAGTTTTAATAATAGTTTTCATATGGTGGTTACCACTCCGCGTGAGCTACTTCTAATAACACTAAGCTTAAAGAAATAAAAATGCTGAGACTACGATGTTTTTGTAGCTTTACCGGATAAAAAAACCAGTTTTGTAATGAAATGTAACTCACCAGCTTCCAACATTTTCCATTGAAGACCATGGCTCTGCACTTTCAAGTTTCTCGCCTTTCTGAAGAAGTTCAATAGATATGTTATTTGGGTCTTTGATGAAAGCCATGTGCCCATCACGTGGTGGACGTAATATAGTAACTCCCATATTTTGTAGCTTTTCGCAGGTTTGATAAATATTGTCTACTTCAAAAGCAAGATGACCAAACTGATCCCCATTAGAATAACTGTGATCGCCCCAATTATGAGTAAGTTCTACTTCTGGTGCACCTTGTTCTGTTGCATAGTAGATAAGTGAAAATTGGCCTTTCTCATAGTTTTTGCGCTTTGTTTCTATCAAGCCTAAACCTTCAGTGTAAAATTTATGGCTTTCTTCAGGCTTATTCGTTCTTATCATGGCGTGTAAGTATGAAATAGACATGTGTCGATCCTCAATTTGATTAAACAATTAAGTCATTGTCTCAATATGAATAACTTAATTCAAAGCAATGATGAAAAATGACTTATTTCTTCTTATTCTTCCCATACCCATCTTAAGGGATCACCAAAGTCATCATAGATGATTTTTTTCTTAGGCCGCTTTTTCACGAGTGGTTTAGGAGGAGATTTACTGTTTTTTCTTTGTTGAAGTGCTGCAACAACATGGTTTAATGGGGTGCGATCTTGTTTTGGTTCGCTAAAGCCCATGTGGCTCGTGTTATACTTTCCATCCACTAAGCCGGATTCACCCATATCGACTTGCTGGATTTCTCCTTTTGCCTTGATAAATTGATCTACCAAAGACTCGAGTTCTTTTCGTGTGTCTTTTTTCGTTATCTTGGGATTTATCATAGTGTCTAAATTAGGTGAGATCCTGCTGTAAAGTAAGTAGCTTGGGAATTGGTTATAATTTATCCATATTAAACGTAAGAGGTAGCTGGTGTCTATTAGCAACTTAATTGTGCATGAGATTCAAAAACACGAAGGCGAACGCAAAGCAATATTAATTGCACGTCCTAATGAGAACCCTGTTGATGGACAAGCCGAAGCTGTTTCTGCTCAGGTGACGAATCTATTTAATCGCTCAGGTATGAATACAGGGCGTTTTGCTAATCCTCAAGGAAGTGATGAAGGTTCGCAATTCCCAGCTTTACTGGTTAAGCATTTTAAAGATGATGCGTTTGTGGACTTTTCTGGCTTTACTAAAGATTGCGCCGCAGAATATCTAAAGCACCTTGAGCCTGTGGAAGAGGCGGAAGGCGGCTTGTTGTGGTTTAACCATTATGAACTACACGATACGCACTTTTTATACATAGTAATGCTCAAACGTAAACATGGTATCGGCCTTGGTGCTGATCTTAGCTTGTCTCAAATCGAGCAGATTGAGATGGAAAAGCTGCATATGGCATTGCGTATAAATTTAACTGCTTGGCAATCTGGTGATGAAGGGCGTTACATTGCTTTTCGCTTTGGCCGGGCTCCGAAATTTGAAAGTGAATACTTTACTCAATTTATCGGTTGTGATGAACCGAAAGTAGCAGCTAAAGAAACGCGCAAGCTGGTGGACTTAACGTCTGCATTTTGTCAGTCAGAAGGGCTGCCATCAAAGCAAGCAAATGAGTTTAAAAAAGTGGTTTCTGAGCATTGTCAGGCAAAAGTTCAAGATCGTGAACCTCTTGAAATTAAAGTCATTGCGTCTGAAGTTGAATCACGTTTCTCGGTAGAACAAGCGAACAAATTTTTAGAAATTGCGGATTCTGAAAGTTTTAAGATGGAGAAAGAAATCTTCGTTGAAAAAGCCGCACTTAAAAAGCTCACACGGTTGTCAGGTAGTTCTAGAGCATTAACCTTGAGCTTTGATAGTGAATTATTAGGTGAGTCCGTCGTTTTTGATGCAGATTCAGGAACGCTTGTCATTAAAGAGTTACCTAAGAGCCTGCTTAAACAACTGCAATCGATGTAGTGTCAAATTCGTTTTACTGGGAGAGTTAAAGACCCAGTAAAACCTCTAGTTCTTGCATCGTATCAAAACAAGCCGTAGCACCTGCTGCGGCTTGCATCTCTTTACTGATTGCTCCGCTATAGGCCAATACTTTCATTCCAGCTGCGCAACCCGCTGTAATCCCTGCAACAGAATCTTCTATTACTAAGCAATCTTTTGGATTAATGTTTAATGCTTTAGCAGCCTTTAAGTATAGATCCGGTGCTGGCTTACCGTTAGCAACATCTTCAACACAAAATCGTGTACTGAATGCTTCGACTAATTTGATTTTGTTTAGTTTGAAATTCATTTCTTTACGGCGAGCATTTGTTGCCATAGCAATTGGGCATGGTATTTTTTCGAGTAGTTCCCGAACACCTTCAATCGTATCTAAGTGTTTGTCTATACGGTCGTGAAACTGCTTTCGGTAGTCCGTATCAAAATTATCAGGTAAAGGCTTACCGAGAAGTTTCTCAGCATTTTTAAGGGTTACTTCGTTCGTGAAGCCGGTGAATTGCTCAAGCAGTGTTTTCTCATCGATGTCTAATCCTTGTTGACGTAACATGGATGTGAATATGTCGTTAGATATGGTTTCAGTATCAACAATGACGCCGTCGCAATCAAAGATGATAGCTTTGTAGGAATAGGGCATAAAAAATAAATTTCGTTGTGAATGATAATGAATCATAACGAATTTGAATCTATTTAAGAAAGAAAAAGAAAGGAAGGGAGGGAGTTTTATTATTTTTCTCCCCTTTAAAATTCACATTTACTATATAATTATTGCCATATTAATATGGGCTTATAGGTTTGCTTGATTTAGTTGTTGTGGGCGAGTGCTGATTTTTTGGATTGAACTTACAGATACTTTAAAGAAAGCAATAACCGCTTTAACTCTAAGAGCGCGTTTTTGACGACGAGCATGGTCTTCAACTGTAGTGTCTTTAAAGCCCCATTGTGCCAATAACGCTTCATATTGTTCTTGAGAGTCCATAATATTCCCCTGTAAAAAATGTTTTATGTTGTTTTATTACAACATTTTCAATATTAGACAGGCATTAGGTTTTGAGCAAACGATCCTTTTTCACGATTAAGGTTAGTTTTTTTCATCATTTTATTTCACTAAGGAAATAGATTTGTATCAACCGTTAGAGTGTTTTACAAAAAGTTGGATTTTTAAACGAAATGATCCAAAAATAGAATCTGAAGATCTAGAGAATATACGTTTATTCAGTGAGCAAAGAGCGGGTCAGATTTGGCGCGACTATATAAGTGATGAGCAAATTCATCCTGATCATTTTACTGATTATGATTGGATGAAAAAAGTGAGCGCACAAGCCCCTAAACCAAAGGTTCAATGGGAAAAAATCTGGGACAGTGAGCAGTCTTCATTACCAGATGAATTGGTTGAGCACTTTGCCTCTTGGGGCGATGATACTTCGGTATACTTTTGCTGCAATAATGAGTTGGTATTTGAGCTGACGTGGGGAGTGTTTAAGCGTACTTGGAAAGCATTTTTGTTTTTAGATAATGGGCCTGTCTTGGTCGGTAAAAAGAAAAAACAGGCTGCACAATTTCATTCTAATGGTTGGGTTAACTTGTTGTTTAGGGAATCTTAGTTTTAACTTTTTTGCTGTGAGAAATTATTTTTAATTAATTTTTAAATTGTAATTTATTTTCATAAATGGCTATCTTAATATTCGCTTTTATTGAGCCTTTAAGGAAAACCTTTACAGAAAATATGCAAATACAAAGGAATGAACTAAAACAAGCCAGTTGCTTCTGTTCGTTCTGATCAGAGCAGGATATGGTGTGAGATATTCTTTTTGTACTATGAGTTGTTTATGAGTCGTTATATATCTCCAATGTTATACATCCTTTTAATGCTAGTCGGTTGTATGGCGTTTATATCTATTGCAGGTGTTCGAATTGGAATCTTTGAACCTTTGACAGGTTTTTCCATGTTAAGGAAAAGTGTTATAGCGTCTTTGATTTTATCTTTGCTTGCAGTTTGCTCATTAGGTATTTGTCGAAAAGAACGTAATGCTGCTAGTCAGCGATTCTTCATGTTGGTGTTAACCGTATCTTTGGTTTACAGTTCGATGTGGATCGCTTTTTATATACAAAAAGCAGAACTGCCTAAAATTAATGATATTACAACTGATACTTATACCCCTCCTGCTTACATGAATGTCAGTTTTATTCGCAAGTCGAATGAGAACGATGTCGGCTACAACAGAGACTTTATTCCTATTCAACAAAAATATTACGGCGATATAAAACCCTTCTATACCACTGAAAAGAAAACAGTTGTGTATGCTGCTGTGACAAAAATAGTAGAAGATCGTAATTGGGAAGTTGTTGCTGATTACACTCAAGTTGGTGTGATAGAGGCGACGGCGCGTACTCCTATATTTGGCTTTCGTGATGATGTCATCATTAGGGTGACAAAACTTGAAGGTGATAATGTTCGAGTAGACATGCGTTCATCTTCAAGGACCGGCAATGGCGATTATGGCCTTAATGCTGAACGCGTTTCATCTTTTATGAAAGACTTGTCTAAGACATTAACGGTGGTTCCTATGCCAACAATCAACTCAGCACGTTAATTTTCTTCTCGTCATCGAAAATGAGACAGGCTAGACTCTCTTTATATATTATTTAGGGGAATGTTCCTGTGAGTCTTCGTCAGCAACAAAAAGCCAATACTCGTTCGAAAATAAAAAATATTGCCAAACACGCTTTTTTAGAACAAGGCATAGAGGCCACTAGCACTCGTTATTTGAGTGATCAAGCTGGCATAGCCGTAGGCACCTTATTTGTTCACTTCCCCGATAAACTCTCTTTAGTTAAAGATATTTTCTTTGATGAAATGGATGCGGCTCTTCGTATTGGTGCTCAAGCCCAAACTGCTTGTACTTCTCCTATCGATTATTTATTACAAATGGCTCAGGTACTGTTTGATTTTTATGATAAATATGCAGAATTTACTCGGCAAGTATTGTTAGACAGTTTGGCGAATGGTGGTTTTCATACCAACCAAATGGCAGTGATTTCTGAGGGTGTTATAAAACGGTTTAAGCAGGTTGGTGTAGACGATAACGCAGCCACTATTTTTACTAACAATATGATCGCCAACTATTGGTATGTTTTGTTGAATGGCGTTCCAAAAGGTGTGTTAGGCCAGTCGTCTATTGAACACTTAAAGCGCTTAAATTTACCGTTTGAAGCTTCGTACAGTAATGCGCTTAGAAACAGCTAATTAAGCTCGTTGGCTTTACGATATGGACCTTGGTAATCAAATAACTTTTCTGTGACCTGCCAATGTTGTTTTTGCTTTTTAGCAATAACAAAGTCTGGAGAGGGAAGATAAGGCAAAAACTTCTCCACTTCTTTTAAATTATCAAATTGAATAGATTGGCTACCGTTCGCGATCCTTCTTCCAAAAGTATCATTAAATGCCTGTACTGATTTTTTATAGTTAAACTTAAACGTTTCTGACAGGGTGATGCCATCTTCATCGTGATAAGTGACTTTTAAGCTCTGTTCCTCCCAGTTAATCTGCGTTGTAATATCAGAGCAGCGAAGCACTTTATTGTTTTTAAGGTTTAGCGCACTTCTCAATAAATCATCAGGATCAATTAGCTTTTCAGTGCAGTGTTGGCATTGTCTTGCAGCAATGTCGTTTTCTTCATTGCAGTGTGGGCAGCGCTTAAAGCGAAAGCGATACGTGCATTGCTCTTCGCCATCGGTTGTGTCGATTAAGCCATGGCAGCGTCGTCCAAAGTGTTCTAGTACATTTCCTTCTGAATCCTGTCTTCCCCAAAATGTATTGGCAAAATCGCACTGGGGACAATGGATTTGTACAGCAACAGAGTCTTTGGTCGGTTTCTTTTCTCCAACCTCTGGCTGAAAAATGTTGTAACCATTATTCGTATAATCCAACACTAAACAGTCTTTCTTACCAGGACTTAAGCGTAAACCGCGTCCCACAATTTGCTGAAATAAACTGATGGATTGAGTTGGCCTTAAAATAGCAATTACATCAACATGTGGCGCATCAAACCCTGTTGTTAATACAGACACATTGACTAGGTACTTAATGTCTTTCGCCTTGAAAGAGTCAATCAATGCATCTCGTTGTTTTATCTTGGTAGTGCCTGTAATTAACGCGGTTTCGTCGACGGGTAAGTAACTAGTGATTTCTTTGGCGTGATCAATGGTAGATGCAAAAATCATCACGCCTTGTCTGTCTTGGCTTAGTTGAATTATTTGTTCTGTTACGGCTTTTGTTACCCGTGCATGTTTGTGGATTAACTCGTTCAGTGCAATGTCGTCGGTGTTTTGCTCACCGTCTAAACTTTCGGTTAGTAGACTGAAATCATAATGGGCAATCGCTGCGTCGTAATGAATTGGTTGTGTTAAGTAACCGTTTTTCACCATGTGTTGAAGTGGTAGTTCAAAAATACATTTTTTGAAAAAAGACGTTGGGCATTGCCGTGTGTAACCATGGTAATGATGTCGATAAATCCAACCACTGCTTAGTCGATAGGGTGTTGCGGTTAAACCGAGAATTTTTACATGTGGATTAAGCGTACGAAAATGCTCAAGTGTCTTATTGTATTGTCCACTGTCTTCCATGCCTACTCGATGGCATTCATCGACAATAATTAAACTTGCCGGTTCTTGAAAAACATCGAGATTTGCAGACAAGGATTGAATACTAGCGAAAGTGGTTTTGGCCATGCTATTTTTTTGGCTAAGCCCTGCTGAAAAAATGCCTGCGTCTGAGCCTGTTGCTAAAAATTTAGCGTGGTTTTGTTCAACCAATTCTTTAACGTGAGCAAGGCAAATAACACGGCCTTTGGCAAGTCGGCTTAGCTCGGCAATAACCAAACTTTTACCTGAGCCAGTAGGCAGTACTATTACCGCAGGATCATCAGTATGGCGGAAGTGCGCCAGAGCCGATTCAACAGCTTGTGTTTGATAATCTCGTAATACGAATGCCTGGTTCATAATGTTTGGAATCTTGGTGTGTTAAAGGTGAGGCTGCAGTATTATGACGCCATGGTAATTTTGCCTGTTTAAAAATGATTAATCTATGTCTATTGACTTTCCCCTGAGCAGAGATCCCTATGTTGAAAACTCTATTCCTGCTTTCACTCGAATAGAGCCGTTCTCACAATTACTAATCGATCTGCAAACTCAAGGTTGGAGTATCCAAGACGATTTTTTTTCTGAAGGCTTCACTCAGGCTTTAATGGATGAGGTAGAAAACATACAAAATGACTATATGCAGCAGGCGGGCATAGGGCGGAAGCAAGACCATCAAGTAGTATTAGGTGCTCGTCGAGATTACATTCAGTGGATAGATCCTGATAAAGCCATAAAAATTGATTACTTAAAAATGATGGAGAGCTTTCGAGTAGCTCTCAATCGTCGTCTTTTTCTAGGCTTGTTTGATTATGAAGCACACTTTGCTCGTTACGAAGAAGGTGCTTTTTATGAGAAGCATATAGATGCTTTTAAAGGTCAAAGTAATCGAATCTTATCCATGGTCTTGTATTTAAATGAAGACTGGAAAGAGGACGATGGCGGTGAATTGATCATTTATGACGAACATAATCCTGAAATAGAACTTGGCCGATTTCCTCCTATAAAAGGCCGCTTGGCTATTTTTCTAAGCGAGTGTTTTTATCATGAAGTAAATGTCGCCAAACGAACTCGCCACAGTATTGCGGGTTGGTATCGAGTGAATAACACGACAGGTAAAACGCTTGATCCAGATCAATAGTTTGATGTGTTGATCTATCTAGAGAGTGGTCTACACGTTTTTTTTGGTCAAAACAAACTCGAAAAACACGCAATAAGTCTCTATAATGCGCGCCTTGTTTAATTGCTCTGGTTTTACGTTCCAGATCGCATAGGAGATAGAAATGTCAAAAGTCGTTGTATGTGCCCTTTATAAATTTGTTGAACTGCCTCATTTTGAATCCATCCGAGAGCCACTTCAAAAAACATTAGAAGATAATGAAATTCGTGGCACCTTGTTGTTAGCAAGTGAAGGCATTAACGGCACTGTGGCAGGGTCTCGAGAAAGTATAGATATCATGCTAGCTTGGTTAGCTCTGCAGCCAGGTTTAGATAACATAGTAACGAAAGAGTCTTACGACCAAGATATGCCTTTCTACCGGACCAAAGTGAAATTGAAAAAAGAAATCGTCACCATGGGGGTAGAAGGCATAGACCCTAAGCGAGTGGTAGGAACTTACGTAAAGCCAACGGATTGGAATGCGTTAATTTCTGATCCTGATGTGGTTTTAGTGGATACTCGTAACGATTACGAAGTTCAAATTGGTACTTTCCAAAACGCCGTAAACCCAAAAACAGATACCTTTCGTGAATTTCCTAATTACGTGAAAGAAAACATGGACCCAGCCAAACAAAAGAAAGTGGCTATGTTCTGTACAGGTGGCATTCGTTGTGAAAAGTCCACCGCTTATATGCTAGAGCAAGGGTTTGAAGAGGTTTATCACCTTGAAGGTGGCATCTTGAAGTACTTAGAAGAAGTGCCAAAAGAAGAGACCATGTGGGAAGGTGAATGCTTCGTTTTTGATAACCGTGTTTCTGTTAATCACGACCTTGAAAAAGGCGAATACGACCAATGTCACGCATGTCGTATGCCGATTACAGAAGAAGAAAAACAAGATGAGCGTTATATCCAAGGCGTAAGCTGTGTTCATTGTGCTGAAAAATTCACCGACGAACAACGTAAGCGTTTTATCGAGCGTGAACATCAGGTTCAGTTGGCTCGTTCTCGTGGTGAAGAACATATTGGCGCAGAAGTATCGGAAGCGGTTGAAAAGCATCGCCAAGAAAAAACACTAGAAAAAGAGCGCCAGCGTAAAGTGCGAGAAGCTAAAACGAATTAATATTATCGACCGTTTTGTGAACTGATTGACTGAGGGTTTCATCATTTAAGGTGAAACCTTTATCCTAAATTCAAGCTATTGATCTTTATGATGAAGTTTTTCGTCATTTCTTTGTATTACTCTCCCTTCAGAATGCGAAGAGTGGTTTCGAAATTGTTCGGACTGCCGTACAATAAAAAATCGCTTTTTATCAGCAAGTACCTATCATGAGTTATCAAGTTTTAGCACGCAAATGGCGTCCACAGACATTTCTTGAAATGGCTGGCCAAGACCATGTTCTTCAGGCATTGGTCAATGCATTACGCCAACAGCGTTTACATCACGCCTATTTGTTTACCGGAACCCGCGGGGTCGGTAAAACAACTATTGCGCGTATTTTTGCTAAATGCTTAAACTGTGAAACCAACGGTATTTCTCCTGAGCCTTGTGGTACTTGCGACAGTTGCAGAGAAATTACAGAAGGTCGTTTTATCGATTTAATTGAAGTCGATGCGGCATCTCGTACCAAAGTAGAAGACACCCGAGAACTTTTAGAAAATGTACAATACGCACCAACTCGTGGTCGCTTTAAAGTCTACCTGATAGATGAAGTGCATATGTTGTCTACTCACTCTTTCAATGTCTTATTGAAAACGCTTGAAGAGCCGCCAGAACACGTAAAATTCCTCTTAGCGACGACAGATCCACAAAAACTTCCTGTCACTGTTTTATCCCGATGTTTGCAATTTAATCTTAAGAATATGTCACCAGAACGAGTGGTGGACTATCTGCAAACCGTATTAGGTAGCGAACAAATTAATTATGATCAACCCGCATTGTGGCAAATAGGCCAAGCCGCAAACGGCAGCATGCGTGACGCTTTAAGCTTGACGGATCAGGCAATTGCTTTTGGTAATGGCTCTATTTCTGAATCTGGCGTCACTGCCATGCTAGGTCTAGTCAATCAGGCCCAGGTGTTGGATTTATTAGAATCTGTTGGGGCAAAAAACGCCGCTGATGTGTTATCTAAAATTGAACTGCTAGCCGATTATCAACCTGATTTTGTCGCTATTTGTGGCAGTTTATTAGAAAGCCTCCATCGTGTTGCCATAGAGCAACAAGTGCCAGATGCGTTGTCAGATCAGCTAGGGGATTTGGATCGAATAAAAGCCATTGCAGCCAGTGTAAGCCCTGAAGAAATTCAAATCATGTATCAGAGCTTATTAATTGGTCGTCGTGATTTACACCTTGCGCATTCTGTTCGTGCAGGGTTTGAGATGCTGATGTTAAGGCTAATCGCTTTTCGTCCGACTCCTCCAATGGTTGTTAGCCACAGTACGCCACCCGTAATGGTTGAAGACCTGCCAGCGACAAACCAAATGTCAAACGCCTATGAGCCAAATGAAACGCAGGCTGTAGCAGAAGAAACGATAGAAAAAAAAACAGAACAAGTTACGGAAACACATAATGAAAGCCCAATAACGGATAATGTTGAAGATTTAAGTTCGAAAGAGCCTGTAGTGTTGGCAGATTTACCCGCTTCAGAACGTCCACCTTGGGAAGCCGCTCCAGAAACTGAGTCTTCTATGGAACTT
The DNA here is from genome assembly GCF_014803385.1 of Marinomonas colpomeniae. GTDB lineage: Bacteria > Pseudomonadota > Gammaproteobacteria > Pseudomonadales > Marinomonadaceae > Marinomonas > Marinomonas colpomeniae. The sequence goes on from NZ_JACYFC010000004.1 coordinate 70,870, forward strand.
ATTGCTGTTGAGCCAAACAAGGACGAAGAGGTTCAAAGCACAGTAAGTTCAGATGCACCTGCAGAGACTATAATTGAAGATGAAATCCTTGAAGAAACTGCTGCTGAAAATGAAACAACCCTTGACGGTGAAGTCGATCAAGAAGCAGTTGTTGAGGAATTTTCTGCAGAAGAACCTGTAAACGCTGAGACACTGGTTTCAGCGGTCGTTTCCAATATGGAAACAACAGAACCAGAAGCTGTTGAAGATCAAAATACATCTGAAGTTGTAATAACTGAAGACATTAAAGAAACAAAAAATACCAAACCCTTTGTTGTGGCAGAGTCTGATTTTTCTGACGATACACAAGACTCGGATGATGAAGACGAAGAAGAAGCGGAAGAGCGAGCGATTGCCGATGTGATCGACCCTTTTAATCCTGCTGCAGATTTAGTCGATGCATTAAATTCGATTGATGATCCTGAAGACTCCGTTTCTGAGGATGGTTCTTTAGGTAATGGGGAAAAAGAACCTGATACACGCTTATCAAAAGTACCAGATAAAATAGCGCAACCTGCATTAGGTCTACCTGTACCAGAGATGAGTCATTATAATGAGCTCACCATGAAAATCTGGTGGCTTGTTGCTCCGCGTTTGCCTTTAACTGGCATGGTTCAAAATATTTTAATGAACTCCAGTTTGGTTGACGCGAGTGATCAAGGTATTCGTTTGCAGGTTCCGTTAGAATACGGGCATATGCTCAACCAAGTCCGTTACGAACAAATACAAGGTGCACTAGGCGATTATTTCTCGACAACCGTCCCTTTAATTATCGATACGGTAGAAGAGACAGCAGGTGTTACCGCAGAAGAATTTGCAGCCAGTAAACGTGCCGAAGCCCTACAGGTAGCAATAGAACACTTAAATTTACATCCAGTTGTGCAAGCTTTATCGACTAAAATGGGCGCACAATTGGTTTATGATACTGTTAAAGTTAAAGCTTAATTTAGAGAGAGGTAGTTATGTTTAAAGGTGGTATGGGTAACATGATGCGCCAAGCGCAACAGATGCAAGAAAACGTGCAAAAAGCGCAAGAAGAAGTCGGCAATATGGAAGTCGAAGGACAAGCCGGTGCAGGACTTGTGAAAATTCTAATGACAGGCCGACATGACGTAAAACGCGTTTCTATCGACGACTCTTTATTTGCAGACGACAAAGAAATGTTAGAAGACCTTATTGCAGCCGCAGTAAATGATGCAGTACGTAATATTGAAGTAAGCCAAAAAGAAAAAATGGATGCAGCGACAGCAGGTATGTCTTTGCCACCAGGCTTTAAGATGCCGTTCTAGGAGTTTGTTGTGTTTAGTCCCTTAATTAAAGAATTAATTGAATCATTGCGTTGCTTACCAGGTGTTGGGCCAAGGTCGGCTCAAAAAATGGCTTTGTATCTATTAGAGCGTGATCATCAAGGGGCGGATAGGCTAGCGAACTCGTTGCGTGAGGCGCTCGACAAAGTTGGGCGTTGCTCAAGCTGTCGTACTCTGACAGAAGAAGCTGAGTGTCAGCTTTGCCAAGACCCAGAACGAAATGCCAAACATCTGTGTATTGTTGAAACACCAGCAGATGTTGTTGCAATCGAATCTGCAGGTACTTTTACTGGGCGTTACTTCGTATTGCTTGGTCATTTGTCGCCTATCGATGGTATTGGCCCAGAAGAGTTGGGTTTAGACCGTCTAGAGGCATTGGTTCAGCACAGCGAAGTAGAAGAGGCGATTATCGCCACCAATTCGACGGTAGAAGGCGAGGCAACTTGTCACTATATCGCTGAAAAATTAAAAACATTGAACATCAACGTCAGCCGCATTGCCCATGGTGTACCTATGGGTGGTGAACTGGAATACGTTGATGGGAATACTCTGGCGTTAGCGCTAGAGGGACGGAAAACACTTTAGTATGAATGATCAAGATGATGCTCTAAATATTATTTGGGTAGCGGATAACGAATCTCTATTAAGTTGGTGTAATTACTGGGCAGAATTGCCAGTGATTGCTGTCGACACGGAGTTTATTCGTCGTTCGACCTACTTCCCTATTACAGGGCTCATCCAGATTAGTGAAGGTGATAAAGCTGTCCTTATTGATCCACTGAGCATTGATGAATGGGAGCCATTGAGAACCTTAATGGTTAACCCTTCCGTGATGAAAGTGTTTCATGCTTGTTCTGAAGATTTAGATGTATTTGATTGTTTGCTGGGCGTACTACCAACGCCATTTTACGACACTCAAATAGGTGAAGCCTACGCAAGTGGCCAATGGTCATTGAGCTATGTGAAGCTAGTGCATGAATATTTAAAAATAGAAGTCGCCAAAGATGAAACGCGTTCAGACTGGATTCAACGTCCGTTAACCGATGCTCAAAAACGCTATGCGGCTTTAGATGTTGTGTATTTGGCAAAACTTTATCCTTTGCAGATTGCTCGTCTAGAAGAAAAAAATATGCTGGATTGGGTCATAGAAGACGGTGACTCATTGAAATGGCAATATCGAATGAATGCCAATCCTGAACAAAACTGGGCGAACATTAAAACCGCTTGGCGTTTGTCTCCAGCAGGATTAACCCTGTTGCGTTTGTTGTTTATTTGGCGTGACGAACAAGCTCGCAAAGAAGATGTGCCAAAAGGCCAAATTCTAAAAGACCGTACTTTATGGTCATTGGCGAGTACGTTGCCAACGCACAATAAAGCGGTGTCAGAAGCAGAAGAGTTAACAGGTCGTCAACATCGTTTATACGGTGATGTTATCTTGCAAAATGTAGCCTTAGTGAATGAACTGTCTGAAGATGAATATCAGTTGCCATTAGAAATGCCATTGCCATCTCAGACGGGTGATTTAAGCAAAAAAATTAAGGCGTTTGTACGTGAAAAATCTGAAGCGTTAAATATTGCACCAGAAGCCATGATGAAACGTAAGTTATTAGACCCTTTAGTGCGTCATTTGTTTGATGGTACTGAAGTGGACTGGACTAACCCTGCTATGACAGGCTGGCGTCGTGACGTTATTATTGATCCAGTGTTAGAGCAATTTAAACAGTCTTAAGAACATAAGACGTCCTGAAAATGGCGATAATCGCCTAGAGAAAACTATGAAACAGCATTTAATCGTACAAGTTTTTCGTTCTTCAAAACATGACGGAATGTACTTGTATGTGGAAAAAAGCCTAGGTCTTAAAGACATACCTGAAGAGCTAATGACGCGCTTCGGAAAAGGCATTAGTGCAATGACAATGTTATTGACGACAGAAAGTAAGTTGGCCAGAGCCACCCCTGAAAACGTGATCAAAGGCATTCGCGAAAAAGGGTTTTATTTGCAGCTACCGCCAGCGAAAGACGACTACTTGTTAGATCTTTATAAAACACCAACACAAGCTGTTTATTAACTATGATTGCTAAGCGTCGAGAGCCTTTTTGGAAAACCATTCCGTTAGAGCAAATGTCTCCAACAGAATGGGAGTCTATTTGCGATGGTTGTGGTAAATGTTGCTTACAAAAACTTCAAGATGATGAAACAGAAGAGGTTTTTTATACTAACCTATCTTGTGAGCAGCTAAACGTAGCGACTTGCCAATGTAAGGTCTACGAGACACGACAAAAGAAAGTAGAAACATGCATTACGTTAACACCAGATCAAATTGATGAGTTTCATTGGTTACCAGATACATGCAGCTATCGTGTATTGCATGAAACCAAAGAACTGCCTAACTGGCACCCTTTGATTGTTGGTAATAACAAAGAAATGTTGAGCCAAGGTTTAACGGTTCAGCATTACGCTGTAAATGAAAATGCAGTCGACGAAGAAGAGTGGGAAACCCATATTATTAAATGGGTACATGGCATGCCAGAGCCTTATGATCTAACCTGATTATAAACGGCCGCTAATTTCAGCAAAGTAGTTCAAGGAGTTCGCAAACGTGAAGTGGTTGAAAATAAATACTGTGTTGTTGTTATCTGCTGTTGTGTCATTTTGGACGCCAGTGAGTCAAGCTGATACCCAATTTCGCGTTATTGTGGACGCGTCAGGTAGTATGCTGATCAGTGATCCTGATAAGTTAACGTCAGAAGCATTACGACTTATTTCCAATCTTGCGCCTGAAGAAGAAGCCACTTTGGGTATTTGGTTGTTTGGTGAAGCGCCTCGTGTTTTATTGCCAGAATCTATCGTTAATAAAGCGACCAAAGCTAAGTTAGCGAGTTATGTTGATAGTTACGTCACACAAGACGTTAAAACCGATTTAGAAGCCATTGTTAAGGTTCTTTTAGACACACCAGACGCTGGTGGTCTTGAAGCAGGTTTTAATCGTCATTGGATTCTAGTGACCGATGGCATGGTCGACATTAGTTTAGATGAAGCCGTAAACAAAGCATCCCGTGACCGTATTCTTAATGGTTTAACTGAAAAGCTAGAAGAAAACGGTATACACCTTCATACCATTTCCATGACTGGCTACACAGACAAAGAATTGCTTGAGTCCATTTCCCTAAGAACCGATGCAACGCACACCGAAGTTGCCATTCCAGAAGATTTATTAGACACATTCGACCGTATCTTTTCACAAGCATCACCGTCCGATGAATTACCTTTTGATGGTAATCGTTTTACAGTAGATGACGCGATCGACGAATTAACATTAGTCGTATTCCACGAGAACGGTATACAACCTCATATCATCAAACCGAATGGTAAAATTCTTTCTCTAATCGATGATACTAATGTGTCTGTATCCGCATCAGACCATTACACACTTATCACAGTTAGCAAGCCTGATATTGGCAATTGGCAAATCAATAATGTTGATCTTGAGCGCAGTAGTATTCGCATCATTACTCATTTGAGTGCGCAGGCAACCAAAGTTGCTCCGGTTATTTTTCAGAATGAACCCATTTACTCCACAGTAGGTTTGTTTGAAAAAGATACTCTTATTCAAGATGAAGGCGTTCTTGATTTATTAACCGTGACGCAAACACTTGTTTTGTTAAATGGAGAGAAGAAGGAAACGATTTTTTCTCATAAAATGGACAAGACGAACAGCCAATTTAAAAAACGTTTAGAAGGCATTACCGCCGCAGGTAATTATGAACTGATCAGCGTTGTGGATGGAAAAACCTTCTCTCGTCAATTGAGTCAATACTTCACCGTTCATCCTGGAATAGAGTTTAAAGGAATGAACACAGGTGGTAATTTAGTTGAGTTTTCTGCTAAACCAGTAAACCTAAAACTCAATGTGATGCGTTCTAACGTACAAATTGAATTTACCTACGAAAATGGCTCAACAGATACTGAATTAATGCCGTTGCTAGGTCAGGGCTACTGGAACAAAGTGGTCCCCGTTTCTTCTGGTGACCAAGTGAAAGTGAGAGCCAAATTAATTGGTGTCACACAAACTGGATTGCGTTTTGACTATTGGACTCCTTATTGGAACTTTAACCGAGAAGGTGACAACGAAGCGACCGTGATCTTAGGTGATGTTGCCCCTATTGGTATTTTATTAACGTCTGTTCCGTCACAGAATAGAGACGTAATGCCAATGCTGGTTCCTCCTGCTGTTTCTATTGTTGATGATCAAGAAGACAGTGAGCCTTCTAATTATACTGTGCCAAATGAAGAAGCAATGTCAGAAGAGGAATTAACAGCGGAAGAGGATGACCAAAAGACAGAGAGTTTATCTACGTCTGAATGGATTATGTACGGTGCATTAAACTTTGGTGTTCTTCTACTTATTGGGGCGGGTATCTTTTTGTATCGCCTCTCGAAGAAAAATAAATCTGCTAAGAGTGATGACATAGAAAATGTGTGAGTTATTAGGCATGAGCGCGAATGTGCCAACGGATATTTGTTTTAGTTTTTCTGGTTTACGTGCTCGTGGCGGGCGTACAGGTCCTCATAAAGATGGTTGGGGAATGGCTATGTATCGTGATGGATATGTATGGTCTGTTCATGACCCAAGACCCAGTGCAGACTCAGACATGGCGGAGATCATCAGCAGCACATCATTAAAATGTGACATAGTGATTAGCCACATTCGCCAAGCCAATGTAGGTGGGGTTTGCTTATTAAATACGCATCCATTCAGTCGCTTATTGTGGGGTAAAACTTGGTCATATGCCCATAATGGGCAACTAGAAGACGCAATGGCTTTACCAGTGTCTGTTCATCACCCACTGGGCAGTACGGATTCAGAGCGTGCTTTTTGCTGGATCATCGAGCAGTTACAATCACGCTTTGGTGAGAATGAGCCCTCGTTAGATGCTATTTCTACGGCCTTGTCTGAGTTAGCGTTACAGTTAAAAGCCCGTGGCGTTTTCAATATGATGCTGTCTGATGGCGACCGATTATATTGCTTCTGCACAACCAAGCTACATTGGATAACCCGCCGAGCGCCATTCAAAAAAGCAACCTTGTCAGACGAAGACGTCATCATCGACTTCAAAGAAGTCACCACAGATAAAGACGTTGTTACTGTTATTGCAACGCAACCTCTAACTCAAGATGAAAGCTGGCAACAAATGGAAGAGGGCGAGTTGTGTGTGTTTGATGGTGGCGAAGTGGTTTGTCAGATCAAAGCCTTGTACCTTAATTGACGCTAATTATTCAATGATTTGAGAATTGTTAAACCTTAAAAAAGGTGATTGAGTTTTAATTCGTCACCTTTTTTAAGTTTTGAGAACAATAATCTTACTTTTTCAATGATTCAATCGTATCTGAAACAGAACGAGATAACGCATCAATAAATGCAATTTCATCTGATTTATCTCTTAACAATCCACCAGCTACTTTAAGATTCATTGTGAAACCACCGCGGTATGTTAGGTTATGTTTCGATATTGTCGAAATCTGTTTGTCATTACTTTTAATTTTTATAACATAATCAAAAAATGGGTACGCTAAAGAGTCTGATGGAATTGGCGTTTTATCACCAACAAACCTTCTGTGATAAGTAATAACAATACTTAAAGAGTCCATAGTGCCGTCTTGTGTTAACAACCCAGCTTGCGATAAGTTTTCCTTAATACCATCAGTAACGAATGACTGAATCTCTGCACTCGTATGATATTGAATATCAGGTGTAACAAGCTGTTCAACATTCAATGCCACATTTTCAATTCTAAACTGTTCAGAAGTTTTAATTGAAGGTAAAGAACTATCAGAAGAAGGCGAGCTACTACAAGCAACAACTCCGACTAAACAAAGACAAGATGCACTTAATTTCAATAATATTTTTTTCATATAATCCTCTATGATCTTATAGTTATATCTAACACTTAGAATACAAATATTAACATAAAAGCACATTTTTTAATAAAGAAACGGTTTTACTGGAACAGACACCCTAAGAACATTTTAAATACTTTCTCAGAAAATTGGTTATGTATCATAACCAATAGACCATTACTGCGAGAGACACTAATGATAGAGAAAGCCTAAAAGGTAAGTTTTACAACTAATCACCTAACCTGCTATAAAAACTCAATGAAAATCCATTAATTATAATAGTTATTTGGCTCAGTATTCCTCTAATTTTAGCTATTAAATCCCTTTCTGTAATATCCCTACTTTAAAAGCAATAAAAAGACTTTTTAGTAAGCTTTGATCCGCTTTACTGAATTTCGGTATCATGTTTTTATGGTGCCTGTCCTGTTAATGAAAAAGCAACTTTATCTGACGAAGATGTCATTATCGACTTCAAAGAAGTCACTACAGATAAAGACGTTGTTACTGTTATTGCAACGTAACCTCTAACTCAAGATGAAAGCTGGCAACAAATGGAAGAGGGCGAGTTGTGTGCGTTTGATGGTGGCGAAGTAGTTTGTCAGATCAAAACTAGTGATTTGTTAGAAATAGCTTAGTAGTTAAAAAATTCTAGACTTTATAGCCTGATAAATTACGGCGACTTCAAACAACCAAAGTAATCCCAGCCGCTCGATACTATCGTTTGACCTCGCTTTTGGTATTTTCTTCGGCGTACTTCAAGGCGGTTTACTGGGCGATTGGAAACAGCCTAGGCCTGAATATAAGCCCAACCTTTCGCTTGCTGATGAGCAAGATACTGAACCGCTGCGTCGACTAGCTTAACCTGAGGTTGAGGTGACAGTGTTTGAGCTTGAAGACTATTACGACAAATCACCAACCGACTTAAAATATCCTCATCAGTTAAGGTGACGGCCAATGCCGCCGCTGGGCCATTAACGACGATTTCCACTTGGGCATCAGGTTCTAATTTGAGCAAATTACGCGCGTTATTCTGAGCTCGTTTCAAAGCATCTACTGTTGGTGCATGGATCAATAATTGAGTAACAGCCATAGTTATATCCTCTTAAAAATTAAAGTGCATTTGCAATGTCTTGAGCCATTTTTTGTAATCCGTCTGTGCCGCGATGACGTGGACGAGGCAGGTCGATTCGCTTATCTAACACTATGTTCGCAGGTGAGCCAGACAGCACAACGACACGATCCGCTAAATACACCGCTTCTTCAATATCATGGGTTATAAACATCACTGCTTTGCGAGTCTGTTCCCAGATTGCTAGTAACTGATCTTGTAAATGTTGACGAGTAATCGCATCTACCGCACTGAAAGGTTCGTCCATTAATAATAAGTGAGGCTGAACCGCCAATGCTCTCGCAATGCCGCCACGTTGAACTTGCCCACCAGACAATTGATGTGGCCAACGCTCAGCCAATTCTTCCAGTCTAGCCAGTTTCAGTACTTCATCTACGCGGTCGCGTTTTTCTTCCGCTGTTAGCTTAAGTCCTTTTAGACCGTAAGCTACATTGCTGCGTAATCGACGCCAAGGCATTAAACGACCATCTTGAAACACAACGCCACGGGAGCGTCGCGTATCGTCTTCTTCAACATGAATAGCAATACTGCCATGACTCGCCGTAGCCAGACCTGCAACACAACGTAATAAAGTTGATTTGCCAACACCAGAACCACCGACAACCGCAATGAACTCACCGTCTTCCATCCGAAGATTCAAATCGGCAAAAACGGGGTCTGGACTGTTACCATAATGATAGCTCAGGCCTTCAATATTTAGGATGGACGCCATGTCAGCACTCGCTTTTCAATAAAACCAAACAGGGTATCGCTCAAGGTGTAAACCAGAGAAATAATCAGCATGTAAACCACAACCACTTCGTAAGCACCTACGCCAGCGGCCGAATTCATCTCTTGTCCCATACCTGGAACACCCAACAATTCAGCAGCGATTAACGTCATCCAAGCTTGGCCAATACCGGTACGAATACCAGAAAAAATACCCGTTGCCGCTCCCGGCAAGGTTACTTGAAGTGCTTGACGTAAATGCCCGTTTTGACCAAAAGCACGAGCCAATTCATAAAAACGAGAGTCCACATTGCGTACAGCAGAATAGGTCGCAAAGTAATTTACCCAGAACACGCCTATCGCAATAACGAAGGCAGCGCCAGCATGGCTTACTTTGAACCAAGCAATGGCAAAGACAACCCAAGCCAAAGGTGGAATCGGTCGAAGAATTCGTGCCAACCAAGCATGTAGTGCATCTAGCAGGGATGAAGAGGCCGCCAATGTCCCGACCAAGAATCCAAGAAAAGTACCAATCGCCAAGCCCCAAATGTAGTGAACCAAGCTAGAAAGAACGGCCGGCATCAAACGCTCAGATGTCCATTCATCGGCCAGTGCTTGTGGCAATTTAAAAGGATCTGGAATAGTTCCTGCTGCCGCCCAACCTGCCGATTGGGCATATTTCCAGAGCATGACAAACGCTGCCACACCGATGATTCCCAATAAAGCACGACCTAATGGTGTTCGTGCTAAAGGGTGAGCCTGTGATGCCATGATAGGGAATTACTCCTTAACTAGATCGTTATAAAAACGAACATCAAACAAGGCTTCAAGGTCTACTTTGACTTTAAGTGTGCCTTGGGCTGCTTGGAAATCATGCATGGTACGAGTGCCATCAATAATGGCATTCGGATTAGCTTCGAATTGATCGCGTGAATTTTTCAGTGCATTCAAAACGATCTTCGCAGGTAAGCGACCACCGCCGACATATTTACCAACAGATTTTACTGCTTCTTCTGGATCATCACGCAATTGTTCAGTAGCCGCTATGTGTGCTTTCACTAACGCTTTCACTAACTCAGGGTGCTCATTAATTAATGATTCACGCACAACCAACACTGCACCGGGTTGATGAGGGAACATACCAGAACCAGACGCGACAACTTTTGCATCGGATTTCCGGTCACTAATAATACTAACAACAGGCTCTAGAATGGCCGCGCCATCTACGGCTTCAGTCATTAGGGCTTGTTGAACTTGAGCGGCACCTTGATAAATAATGTCGATGTTTTGCTTAATCTCATCACGGCTCATGCCTAACTGGTTTTGCAACCAATACTGCAATACGGTTTCTGGCACAGAGCCTCTAGGGAAAGTGGAAATAACCGCGTTACGACCTTTATCTGCTTTGAAGCGAGTAAAGGCTGTGTTTGCATCACCATTATCAAAGTAAGGAGACAAACTGCCTAGGGCAACCATGCTGATTTGCTCAACAATGTTTGAAGCGACAACTTTAATGTCTGCACCTTTAGCGCGGGCAACCATCGCTGGCCCAATACCAAGGTAAGCAATATCTAACTGACCGGCTAACAAGGCTTGAACAATAGCTGGACCATTTTGAAATTGGAACAACTTAGGGTCGCTAACACCAGCACTTTCCAAGGCGTTATTTTCCAAAACAATAAAGGCTTGGGAAATCGGAATAATGGGCATATAGCCAATTTCAAGGGATTTGTCAGCAGCAGTCACTAAACCACTCCAGCCAAACAAAAACAAAGCCGTTAGAGTCACGAATCGGCGCATGAGAGCACTCCAGATAATTAAAATATAGGCATGAATTATATATAGATTAAAGGAATATTAAAACTGCCTTAAAGATCGTTTTGAACTAAGTAAATAAGCCATTTTGTAAAAGAAACGATAAAAGAAAAAATTACCTAAAGACTAATTATATCTCTGAGTTTAGGGGTAACTGAAATGCTCGCGTTATTTATCTCGTCAAAGCAATCCCAACCGCTAGACACTGCCGTTTGAGCTAGTGATAACGGATAAAGTATTTAATCCAATACAGATAAGACTTTTCTATTTCTTAAGCTATAACCGCGTAAGCGAAGTTCGGTTCGTATAAAGTTGAGAAAAGGGCTTGAACCTTCATTTCAAAAACAATCGGCAGACACTCCTTGTGGATAAAAACAAAAAAACTGGATGAATATACAGTTTATTTTTATAGTAGCTAAATCTTTGCGCGTTTTGTTTAAAAAATAACCATTTTTTTTGCGCGTTTGTACTGGTAGATAAATAAAAAGTCTTTTAGTATCAATGAATAAGAATTTATCATACTGAGATAACAGGCGGTGCTTTCCTGATAAAGAGAAGTGATAACGCGCATGCTCGTTTATCCATTTTTTAATTTTGTGAATAGCTTTATAAAACACTGAAAATTCAATTGGTTATAGGAATATTTAGAGTTTTTTGAAATGTGTAAACGCGCATGCGCACTATTAAAATATTAGGTTCACTGGAGAGTATGTGCAATATTCTGATTGGCAGTACTGGTTTTGGATTAAAAGGTTACAGAAAGGGCACTCTTTAGAAAGGTGGGCTTTACGTCATCTGCACCATAAAGACTATCTAAACTTACTAGCAGAAAGAGTTGTTGAATTTAATAAGCTTCATCGCCGACCATGCCATGTACAAATAAATTCTATCTGGATTGATGGCACCCCACAAGCAACTGCGAAAGCTAGAACTAAGGACGTCAAGTGTGAATTGGCAGACCTACTTTATATAGTTGAAGAGTTAAATCATAAGGGGGATATTGTTTGTAGAAAAGGTATATTGCTACAGGGTAAAAACACCATTCACCCTAGAAAGATTGATAGTGGTAACTCTACAAGGAAGGAGCGAGCATTATTTGAGAAACTTGATAGAAGGTATAAGCTAACTTTAAATGCTGGCATGAGTAAGACTTCTACAATCATAGGCCAATATTTATTCGACTCAGTTGTAAAAGAAGGGCTTTCAGATTGTGCTCGATTTTTGCTGATGCCTAAGAAGCTCTGCTGGTTTCACGATTTTATTTTTAACTGCTCACCCTTTCATGTAACTTGGCCAAAAAGGGAAACATCTAATGAGATGGTTTTTGGGCAAGGTTTAACCGAAGCTATCTTAGAGATGTATAGTAGTACTGGCCTTGGAAAGGAAATCATTGCACCTACGAAGTGCGAATGGTCAAGAATGGTGTTAGACCTAGAGAACAGGTATAAAGGCGTAGAAATGAAAGGATATGACAGACAAAAACGCCATTATTCGTCAGATACTTTCTCCTTTACTGTTAATAAACGCTTTTCGCAAAATCCTCAGTTCAATGCAGAATCTTATTACCCAAATGATGAGATAATTGATTCAGGCAGTTTGCCGTATATTTCAATTATTAAAGTAAGTGTTCAATATCCGGAACAAGATGAACCTAACAAACGCGTCAATTAGGACGCTCGCAAGCTCGCGCCTTTTACGCGGGCATTATAAGCTTCAATTGGAATCGCGTGTATGGATATAGTTATCGTTATATTAGAGATCCTAATATTACTGGCATTGGGATGCTTGGTGCTTTTTCGAAAAGCTTTGTTCAGTTATGCATCAGAGAAAGGAAAAAATCTTGCAACAAAAGAAGATATCTCCGAAATAACTAAAAAAATAGAAAATGTAAGATTTGATTATGCAGGTCAACTCGAACGTTCGAAAACTCATTTTAATGCTCAGTTAAAAAATCATGGTTTCAGATACGAAAAGGAATTTGAAATATTGCAGGAGTTAACTGCTTTATTGGTAGAGACACGAGATACGTGCTTAAGCTTGAGACCTATAATGGATCATGTAGATCCAAATCAAAGTGAAGAAGAACGAAAAAAAGAACGTTTAGGTCGGTTTTATAAAGCTCGGCGTGAACTCTATTTAGCTCGTGAGACTAAGCAACCTTTTTATCCTGAAGAAATTTACGAAGCGATTGTTTCTGTTGAAAATGCTACTCACCGTGAATCAGTCAGATATCGTCATCGTGATCCATTCCGTGATGATGATAGATATGATTACTGGGAAGATGCGGAAAAAAGGCAAGAAGAAGTGGTTAATAACGCTGATACTGCTATTAAGATAATACGAAGTAGAGTACGTGAATGGGAGTTAGTAGAAACCAGCTTATAACAAGGCATTCAAGGACAAAAAACAGTTGGCCATGCTCGTGCCTCGCTGATTTTGGCTAATATTTTTTTGCCTCTTAGTGAGGTGTTGAGGCTGTAGAATTACTCTTTTTTAAGAAAATCAGCCTGTTTTATGGGATCGAAATGCATTACCTAGTGCGTTAAAAACGCTTAGGATTGAGCTCAGAGACTCGGTTTTTAATTGAATTTGGCTGTTGGAGTAATTCTACAGCCTCGTTAGCACTCTCTAGGAGTACTGAGTGATATCAAAGAAAGAGCTAAAAGATCTAGCAGTCGCTCTTGGTAAAAAATATTTGTTCCCAGACTTTACCAACAAGCTCACGTGGTTTGTTGTTACGGTAGGGGGAACAATTATTTTGACCCCAACTGCTTTTAAACAGATATTTTATAACTGGCTAGTAGCAACCTTTAACTTGAATTCTGGGGCGAAATTCACTTTTGCAGAGCTAGAATCTAGTACAGCTGACTATATGTTAGGCTTTTCTCTCATCGCATTAGCATTAATCGATAACGTCGCAAGCAGGTACTTTATTTATAAAACCGGTGACATTGCAGCAATCGAAGCAAAGGAGCTAGAGGCTGTAGATCGTGCATTGTTTGAAAGGTTTTTAGCAGCGTTCCCTTCTAACTCAAGATCGGTGGTTCTTCTAAAAGAGCATGACTTCGGTAACTCCTACCATGACAACAATACCGACGAAATTGATTACTTCGTAGACACATGGAATACCGCAGAAACAGAGTTTTTGGATCAGGAGCTTGAGGCTGCCCGCAAAGAGCTATACCAAAAAATGCATGAATTCATATATAAGCTAGCCCGAAGTTCTGGGTATATTCACACAGGCCCTATGCTCTCCGCTGTTCCCGATGCCTACCGAGAAGCCTGGGATTGGCCTGAACATGTCGATTTACGAATTAAAGAACTTAATGAGAAAAGCACCGAGTGCTATAAGCTTCATCAGCAGTTCGTCTTGCTTGGGCGGCGCAAGCTAAAGTGCTAACAATGCGCTGCTGTCGGACAAATTATCCGCTGCGCTCCAAATTTGCCGCAGAGCGCGGCGTTAGATATATGAATGTAGCTACAAGAAGCTTGAAATGATTTTTAGCGTAATATTAGATAAGTTAATTTACATTGGTGTCCTTTTCGTTGTTTTTATCGTTTTTAAAAGAACATCCAAGCAGACTGTAACGTCTGTTTATTGGGCGTTATCTGCAGGCGTTACGTTATTTTTGACTACTTTGTTCGCTGGTTTTACATCCACTAATGGACAGCTATTTTTAAAGCGGGTAATAGGTATAGCGCCATCCGAAGCCTCAGAGATTACATTTGGAATTTTATTTATAATAATCCCAATACTGTGGTTGATTTTATTCGTCATTAATCTAAAAAAATATAATCGTCCAGCCCTATAAAACATCGAATGGTAAATTCATTAGGTTTTTAATTAGCTGCGTAGGTTGGTTGTTGAAGTGGTTCTACAGTTTCGTTATTTCTTTACTTAATACATGGAGTGGATATGTTAATTCGTCAAGCTGATAAAGCACACATCCCTGATATTGCTAGACTATTTGATTTATACAGGCAGTTTTACGAATGTGAACCAGATATTGAGTTAGCAACTAAGTATATATTGGAACGTATAAACCAAAATGAATCGATTATATTTTTTGCAGAAAGTGACGGAAAGTACTTAGGTTTTGTTCAAATGTATCCTTCATTTTGTTCTGTGGAAGCGGTAAGTATTTTTATTCTTTATGATTTATATGTTGATGGCAGTGCTCGTGATTTAGGCGTGGGGACTTTATTAATGGAAAAAGCAAAAGAGTACGCAAAGGGGCAAGGTGCTTCCAGAATCGATTTAATGACCGCCTTTTCTAATAAAGCAGGGCAACACTTGTATGAAAAACTAGGTTATAAAAAGACTAATGAAAATTTCCATAATTATTCATTACCGATATGACAGGTTGTCCAGTAAAGCGTTAAGAGAATTGAACCATCACCGTGGTTACTTAGAAATAGCCACGTTTTTAACCTGAGTATCCTGCTATAACTCACTATTTTTGCCACAACTTTCGCGACAATTTATTCGTGTTTACTTAATTTCCTTCTGGAAATTCATACAAACTCACGCTACATTTTGTACATAAAGAAATGAAAAGCCAATCGGTTAATGGATGGTTTTCCCTCTTAGCGTTCTTCTTTTTGTCTTTCTTAAGATAATCTCTGCGCTCATTTTCTTAGCTTTAGACCCTATTGGTGGTGCTATTAATAACTTTAGAGTCAGTGATTAAACGAGTCACTACATATCCCTATTATGGAGAAATATAAATATGAAAAAAATTCATTTTATTGTGGCTGTATTAATTACTCAGTTTCTTTATGGGTGTAGTGCGGGTGACTTGAGGTCACTTAATGATAGCTTGAGCGAACAAAATGGATATCAGGTAACTTACCCTGATCAAAGTGATACTGATTATACCGGCGACATTAGATGGACGACAGGTGTTAAAAATGGCCAAGGTTTTCAGGATATTAAGAACATAGGGGAAGATTATTGCAAGGTGAGGGTTGAGTATGAAGATGGAAGCTATGACTATTTTGATCTAGATCCAGGCGAAGGTTCTGGATCAAATTATATGAGTATTTATAACCAATCTGTATCTATGAGAACTTTGTGTGGTTCTGAGAGCAGCGTGTTTAGCGAATCATTTTAAAGACAATGTCTGGTCATTGGGGCAGAGTGAAATTAACGACATATACCTAGTTTTCAGCTATTTTTGGCTCTGTCCCAATGGTATTTAATAAAGTGCTAATAAGGCTCACTCGTTTTCTATTTTAGGTTTTTTTCATTCTTAATGAGGCGTTAGTCGTATAAATGAAGTTGTTAGTGGTTGTTTTGATTTTACTTGTGCAGGGCTGCTCCAATATGGAAGAGGTTACTTGCCCTCCAGTTACTAAATTTAACAGCCTAGAGTCTGAAGAGCTTAATCAAACGGTATTAAATAATGACTTTATGTCTGGGTGTGTCACAGAGTTAGTGTCTGATCTTGAAGCATTGCAGTCGACTGAGTCTCAGAACCAGTGTCAGAATGATTTTGATGAAACATTGAGTTATGACCAGTGGATGACAATATATAATTCGTGCATGATTAAATAAGAATGAGAGTGAAATTATTTTTACGTCTTTATAGGTGTTTTATGAGAGCTTAAAATTAACAATTCTAAAACAACACCTCCATCTTCATTGCTGTCATCAAGTTAGATGATGTTTTTAGTTCTCGTTTTATCGAGCTGCAATTACTGTTATTCTAGCGCCATTATTGATGTAACAGAGTAGACAGAATGATTAATGACAATGATGTAATTGAAACATTAGACGAGCTTGAGACGTTTTTACGATTGATTGAAATGGGTGGCTTAGGCCTTAATAACGTTGAAGGTGTGGCGTTGGCGACAAACAATACTAATGGTCGTCCGTTTGTAGCGGTACTAGATGACAAGCAGAAGTTAGTATTGGGTCGTTGGGTAACCCAAGATGTATTCGAAAATGGTAAAGACATGGTTCGCTACGGTACTAAAAAACCGCATTAATTCTGTTAATCGGTTCTTGATTTTTTATACATAAAAAAACCCGCTTAGATTTCAATCAAGCGGGTTTTTTGTATTTAAAAGGACGACTTATTGTACTAGTTCGTTGTCCGTAAATTCGCCTTCGAAAAGTGCGGTAGATAAGTAACGTTCGCCAGAGTCTGGTAAAATCACGACGATTTTCTTATCTTTGAATTCATCTAATTGGCTTAGGCGTTCTGCGGCAATCACTGCTGCACCACAAGAAATACCACACAAAATACCTTCTTCACGCATTAGGCGTTTTGCCATGGCGATAGCGTCTTCATTGGACACTTGTTCAACACGGTCAACGATAGACAAGTCAAGGTTTTTAGGAATAAAGCCTGCGCCAATACCTTGGATTTTATGAGGTGCTGGAGTTGGCGCTTCGCCGTTCATTGTTTGTGTAATAACAGGAGAGGTCGTTGGCTCAACGGCAACACTGATAATCGCTTTGCCTTGAGTGTTTTTAATATAGCGACTCACGCCTGTGATTGTGCCGCCAGTACCTACACCAGCAACCAAAACATCAATCTCGCCATTTGTGTCTTTCCAAATTTCTGGGCCTGTTGTTTGCTCATGAATTTCTGGATTGGCAGCGTTATCAAATTGCTGAAGATGTACGACGTTGTCGTCTTGTGCAAGTTCTTCTGCTTTAGCAATGGCACCTTTCATGCCTTTAGCGGGTTCAGTCAATACAATTGTCGCACCTAGCGCTTTCATTACTTGGCGACGCTCTACGCTCATGCTAGATGGCATTGTGATGGTAATAGGATAGCCACGAGACGCAGCAACGAAACATAAAGCAATGCCTGTGTTACCGCTTGATGCCTCTACAAGAGATTTACCTTTCGATAGAATGCCTTTTTTCTCTGCGTCCCAAACCATGTTGGCACCAATACGACATTTAACAGAAAATGCAGGGTTACGGGATTCAAGCTTTGCCCAAATATTGCCATTGCCTATGCGGTTTAGACGCACAAGTGGCGTGTTGCCAATGGTAAGGGAATTATCTTCAAAAACGTGGTTAGACATACCATTTCCTTTTGTTAATCGATTGGTTGCTGATTATCATTACAGCGTATGAGTTTCACTATAACCTCTTGATGGGGATTAATGTTAGAATTTCCAACTATATAGATAGAAGATACGCGCACCACTAATGTATTAAGTGATGTAAGCGCCCATTAGACAGGATACCTTTTTAGATACCATGGAAAATCATGCTGTGATGACACGAGACCGTCATCTTATTGTCCGTAAAAAAGCGCAACTCGCGAAACGTCAAAAAGACGGTTTACCTAGTGATCGTATGGTGGATGAAGTTGATGCCATGATCAAAAAGTCCAGTGCCTTGTATCAAGCTCGTACGGCTCGCATGCCAAAAATAACCTACGACGAAAGCTTGCCTGTTGCCGCTCGTGCTGATGAAATAATTAAAGCGATTCAAGACAACCAAGTCATTATTATTGCGGGTGAAACAGGTTCTGGTAAAACCACTCAATTGCCTAAAATGTGTTTACAAGCAGGACGCGGTATCGCGGGCATTATTGGTCATACACAACCAAGACGATTGGCAGCTCGCAGTGTCGCAGAACGTATCAGTGATGAGTTGCAAGTGAGTCTTGGTGAGCAGGTCGGTTTTCAGGTTCGTTTTAGTGACGAAAGCACAGAAGAAACCCTGATCAAATTAATGACAGACGGTATTTTGTTAGCAGAAATTCAACAGGATAATCTGCTTTATAAATACGACACCATCATCATAGATGAAGCCCACGAACGCAGCTTAAATATTGATTTCTTACTGGGCTATTTGAAACAAGTACTGGCTGCTCGTCCAGATTTAAAAGTCATTGTCACATCGGCAACCATCGATGTAGACCGTTTTTCAGCGCATTTTGATAACGCTCCCGTCATTGAAGTGTCTGGTCGAACCTACCCTGTAGAAGTGCGTTACCAGCCTTTGCTCAGTAAGTCTGATTCAGAAGCGCTGGATGAAGATCAAAGCATGGAGCAAGGCGTTTTGGATGCGGTTGAGTTACTTATCGCCGAAGAGCGACAATCTGGCTACCGTGGTGCGGGTGATATTTTGGTTTTCTTGCCGGGTGAGCGTGAGATTCGTGAAACCGCAGAAATTTTACGTCGTGCCGAATTAAGATCTCTTGAGGTCTTACCTTTGTACGCTAGATTGAGCGCAAGCGAGCAGAAGCGAATTTTTAAGTCCCACTCAGGTCGTCGAGTTGTATTGTCTACGAACGTGGCAGAAACCTCGTTGACGGTTCCGGGTATACGTTATGTGATTGATCCGGGCTTGGCTCGTATCAGTCGCTACAGTGTCCGCTCTAAAGTACAGCAGCTTCCTATTGAAAAAATAAGCCAAGCCAGTGCGAACCAAAGAGCAGGGCGATGTGGTCGTGTAGCCGATGGTATTTGTATTCGTCTTTATGATGAAGCGGATTTTAGTACGCGTCCTGAATTTACCGATCCAGAAATTTTTCGTACCAATTTGGCTTCTGTTATTTTGCAGATGGCGAACCTTAAACTGGGTTCTGTGGAAAAATTCCCATTCGTTGAAATGCCAGAAAAGCGCATGATCAACGATGGTTATCGAGCGTTAACCGAATTAGGCGCCTTACATAAAGAAAGACTCACGCCAATTGGTCGTCAGTTGGCTAAGTTACCTATTGACCCTAAGCTCGGTCGAATTCTTATTGCCGCTCAGCAACACAGTGTTTTAAAAGAAGTGTCGATTATTGTCAGTGCGTTATCAATTCCTGACCCACGTGAACGGCCACAAGATAAGAAAACCCAATCTGATCAAGCTCACGCGGTAGACAAGGATGAAGATTCTGATTTCGCTGTCTTCTTGAACCTGTGGGAGCGGTATGAAGTTCAGCGCCAAGAGTTGTCACAAAATCATTTACGCCAATATTGCCGCAAGCAATTTTTGAATTTCATGCGAATGCGCGAGTGGCGAGATATTCACCGTCAGATCACGATTGCTTGCAAGCAACTTGGTTTTAAAGAAGTAGAGCATGAAGAGCGTCATTATGAAGCGATTCATCGCTCTTTGTTGGCCGGTCTGTTTACTCAAGTAGCGAACAAGATGGAAGAAAGCAAAGAGATGCTGGGTTGCCGCTCTCGTAAACTGGCTATCTTTCCAGCCTCTATGTTATTCAAAAAACCGCCGCAATGGATTATGGCGGCAGAATTAGTAGAAACCAGTAAACTTTATGCTCGTGTAACGGCTCGAATTGATCCCGCTTGGATCGAGGAATACGCAGCGGCTTTTGTGAAACGCCAATACTTTGATCCGCATTTTGAGCGTAATCAAGGTCGAATCATGGCGAGCGAACAAGTCTCGCTTTACGGCTTGGTTATCGTTGCCAAACGTCGTATCGATTATGGTCATGTGAATCCTGAAGAAGCACGGGAGATATTTATCCGTTCAGGTTTGGTAGAAGGGGAATTGCGCACCAAGCAAGCGTTCTTCCGTAAGAACCAAGCGTTAATAGAGTCGCTAGAGACCCAAGAAGCTAAGTTACGAAAACGCGATATATTAGTCGATGATGAAACGGTATTTAACTTTTATGATAAACGCTTACCAGACGATGTTCGTAATTTAAAAAGTTTAGAATTTTTCGTTAAAAAAACACCTGATACCTTGTTTATGACAAGGGAAGACTTAGTGAATCAAGATGTGAAAGCTGATGATATGGCGTTCCCTGATTCCTTTGGTTTGAATGGTGTAGCATTGCCGATTGATTATAAATTTGATCCAGGTAAAGCAACCGATGGTGCAACCCTTAAAGTGCCTGTTGGTTTACTAAGGCAGCTGAGTTTAGATGATCTTGGTTGGGCGGTTCCGGGCTTTATTAAAGAACGTTGCGAAGCCTTATTACGAGGTTTGCCAAAAGTATTACGTCGTCGTTTTGTACCGATTCCTCAGTTTGTCGATAAAGTGTATCCGAATTTATCAAAAGACAAAGGCGAATTACTACAACAGCTCAGTTTACAAATTAAACGTGAAACGCTAATTGATATTCCACTTAATGAATGGAATGCAGAAAAGCTTGATTCGCACCTTACATTGAACCTAGAAGTGGTTGATGAACAAGGTAAAGTGTTAGGTGTTGGCAAAGACTTAGGGCAGTTACAAACGCAGTTTAGTGATCTTGTTCAAGAAAGTTTTGCGAAGTTCGGTACCAAGCAACATGAGCAAGAAGGTCTAACGGTTTGGCCAGACCAAGACATTCCTGAACGTCAGGAAATCAAACAAGCTGGCATTAAGGTAACGGCATTTCCAGCGTTAGTGTCAGAAGGCGACAGTGTGTCGTTGAAGATGTTTGATGATCAAAATACTGCAATAGAAACACACCGAAAAGGTGTGATTACTTTACTTAAATTAACGCTTAGTAAAGATATGCGATATTTACAGAAAAATCTTCCTCATCTCAGGGAATCTATGTTGATATTTTCTCCACTTGGGCAAAAAGAAACCCTACTAGAGGATTTACTTAACGCGGTTTTGAATAAAGTCTTTTTAGATGGTCGACCCTTACCACGTACCAAAGATGAATTTGAGCAATCTGTACTCGCTCATAAAACCAACCTAGTGTCGGTTGGCAATGATATGGCAGAACAGCTTTATCGAGTATTGTCTTCTTACCAAGGTGTCGCGAAAAAAATGAAGGGCAGTATGCCTCTGCCATGGACGAGAGTGTATGGTGATATTAAGTTTCAACTTGGTCAGCTTATTTATCCAGGTTTTATCGGGAATACACCTTTGTTTTGGTTGGGCCAATTGCCTCGTTATTTTAAAGGAATTGAAGTTCGTTTAGAGCGTTTTCAAAATCATTTGAACAAAGAGAACCTCTATGTGTCTCAGTTGGAAGAGCTTTGGAAAATGTACGCAAGGCAATTAAAAGCTCATGAAGAAAAGTTACTCTATGATCCTGAATTGATTAAGTACCGTTGGATGCTAGAAGAATATCGAATTTCTTTGTTTGCTCAATCTGTTGGTACGTTAGAGCCAATCTCAGATAAACGATTGGCGAAACAGTGGCAAGAAGTCAAAAAACTTGTGTAGTTTGCTAGAAGTTCTATTGTAAAAATAACATGTTAGAAACAGCGCAAGACAATACTAAAAAGTAGAAATACTGAAAATGAGGAAAGTAAAAAATGTTTAAGGTAATACATTCTGCTTTTTTGAGTTTGCTATTGGTTCTTTCTCAACCAATATTTGCAGAAACAGAGGAAGACCCATGGGAAGGTTTTAACCGTTCTATGTTTTCTTTTAATACTGCGCTGGACAATGCCATTGTTAAGCCTGTCGCGAAAGGTTATGACTGGATAACGCCTAATTTTGTTCAAAAAGGGGTGAGTAATTTTTTCTCTAACCTTGGTGAAGTATCCAATGTTACTAACAACTTTTTGCAAGCGAAATTTGTTGGAACGGTCGCTTCTACAGGACGATTTTTGATCAATAGTACGATTGGTATATTTGGTCTTTTTGATGTTGCTAGTGCGTTGGGTATAAACGAATACGATGAAGATTTTGGACAAACGCTCGGCTATTGGGGCGTTTCGTCAGGTCCGTATTTGATGTTGCCGTTCTTTGGGCCTTCTACTGTACGAGATGGTACAGGGCTTGTTGTAGAGTACTTTTATGAAGAAGAAATTGATCTTCTTCATTTAACACTAGAAGAAGAAATAGCCTTATTAGCATTGGATGTTGTGCAAACACGTGTTCATCTTTTCAGTGTTGAATCTCTTATTATTGGTGATTCTTATTCCTTTATCCGAGATGTGTATTTACAAAACCGAGCTTATGCCGTTAATGATGGTGCCCCTGCTCCTAAAAAAACCAAGAAAGATATCAGCTTAGACGATGGTGATTCTTGGGGAGAAGAGAGTGAAGATGACTCCTGGGGAGATGAAACTGAGGACGATTCTTGGGGCGATGAAGAGGTTGAAGACTCTTGGGGTGATGAAGTCGAAGAGGATTCTTGGGGCGACGAATAGGTTATAAAACACACATAAATCAAATATAAAAAAGCATCTATAAGGTGCTTTTTTATTGTTCGAGAATAATCTTTGAGTCTTTACCTATTTGTACTATTAGGAGTACTCAGTTAGAAATGTACAGTTAAAAACATACCTTTTTAACTGTGTAGCTAGTTAGAAAGCGTCACTTTCAATAGCTTGCCTGAATCTGTTCCTATATAAAGCGCGCCCTGTGAGTCTTCAGCGATAGAACGTAGACGTTCATCTAAATGTTCAAGGTATCTCGTTTCTGTTGTTTTACCATTTGCTTCGATTTTCACTTTATTCAAATGTCTTAGGGCTAAAGCGGTGGACAAGAAATCCCCATTCCAATTGGAAAACAGCATTCCTTTATAGCGTAATAAACTGCTTGGCGCGATAGAAGGAATAAACACTTTTGCTGGGTTATCTATGCCTTCTTTTTGTGTGCCTTCTCCAATACTAGCAGAGCCTGAATATTCTTTTCCGTATGACACTATTGGCCAGCCGTAATTTGCTCCTGGGCGAATAAGGTTAATCTCATCTCCACCTTTTGGACCATGCTCGTTTGACCATAACGTATGCGTGCTATTGTCGTAAAATAAGCCTTGAGGATTACGGTGTCCGTAACTCCATATTTCATTTCTAATACTGGCGTGTCTTACAAAAGGGTTATCAGTTGGTACGCTTCCATCTAAATTTAGACGAATGATCGAACCTGCATGATTTGTTAAGTCCTGAGCACTTTCTCTAATACCGCCATCACCGACAGAAAGAAATACATGGCCTTTATCATCAAAGGCTATGCGACTACCATAATGTTCATGATTTGGGGACATTACATCAGCCACAAATAAATCTTGCCAATCTTTGAGCGTGTTAGAAACTAACTTTGCTCTTGCTAGTGTAGTTTTTGTTCCAGCAAGCGAAGGTTTTGAATAAGTAAAATACAGTAAACCTTCTTGTTCAAAGTTAGGTGCTTTTGCTACATCAAGCAAACCACCTTGGCCTCTATTGTCTATTTCTGGCAACCCAGATAGCGCTTGTGTTTCTCCGCTGAGTAAATTTACGCGATATGCGTTCCCATGCTTAATCGATACAATCGCTTCTTGGTCGGTAACCAAGGCTATTGCCCATGGAACTCCATTAAATTGAGAAACTTTTTGAATGTTCAGAACATCATTATTTACGATGTTTGAAGCCTGTGTGTTGAAAGCCAAAAGGCTCGCTAAAAATACAATCCAAATTTTCATATGGCGGCCCTCCCGCAAGTGTTGAGCTCAGTATATAGAAGAAGAGGGTGAAAAAGAGGATAGTGAAAGCGCTTCCTTTACAATTGCTGATTGCTTGCCTAGTTGTGATAAGTGTTCATATTTACGTTCATTAAAGAATGAAAAAGAGGTTTTTTAGAGAGACTATGTAAATATACATTACATAACGTGCTATTTAAAATAACGCTCGTTGGTTTCGACATTTCGAGTCACGATGGCGTTAGCTGCAATAATGGCATTATCGCCAATGGAAATACCGGGTAAAATTTTAGCACCACCACCAATCCAAACATTATTGCCAATGTGAATGGGTCTGGCAAAGCAATGTCCTACTGCGCGTAAATCTGCTTCTCTTGGGTGATCGACGGTATAAAGGTGAGCACCAGGGCCAATTAATACATCATTACCAATATGAATGGCTGCGCTGTCTAAAAACACACATTGAAAGTTAATATAGACACGTTCACCAATGTGAATTTGAGAACCATAATCACATTGAAAACCTGGTTCAATGACGACACTACCAAATTCAGAAAATAAACGCGTTACATGGCGTAAGTTGCCTTTACTTGGATGTGCGTTGAATTTGGCACATGCAAGGCGAGCGGCTTCTCGACGTAATCTCAGGTCAGTATCAATTCCGTTAAAATTTTCACCATTGAGCATTTTTTCAAATTCGGTCATTTGTTTGCCTATCGATAAGTCAAAAAGAAGAGACAAAAAACGCGACCTAAGCCGCGTTTTTATAGATCATCGTTATGCTTAAAGCATAGAAGCCAGAGTAACTTCTAATTTGCTTTGATCTACAGCGAAATTACGAATGCCTTCAGACAGCTTCTCTGTTGCCATTGCGTCTTCGTTCATTGCCCAACGGAAGTCTGCTTCAGTAACAGGAGCCGGTGCGGCTTTTACGCTTGTAGCAGGAAGTAATTTACGCTCAAGTGTCCCTTCGTCTTTCTTCAATTCTTCAAGTAAGTTCGGGCTAATGGTTAGACGATCACAACCTGCAAGTTGCTCAATCTCACCGATGTTACGGAAGCTCGCACCCATAACAACTGTTTTGTAGCCATGCTCTTTGTAGTAGTTATAGATCTCAGTGACGGAAACAACACCTGGATCTGTTTCAGCAGTGTATTCTTGGCCAGTAGATTTTTTGTACCAATCAAGGATACGACCTACGAAAGGCGAGATCAGGTAAACACCTGCTTCAGCACAGGCTTGAGCTTGAGCGAAAGAGAACAATAACGTTAGGTTGCAGTTGATGCCTTCTTTTTCTAGCTCTTCTGCTGCTTTAATGCCTTCCCAAGTAGATGCTGCCTTAATTAAAACGCGATCACGGGAAATGCCTGCGTCTTCGTACAAAGCAATCAGTTTGCGTGCTTTTGCTAGAGTCGCTTCTTTGTTAAAAGACAAACGCGCATCCACTTCAGTAGAGATACGACCTGGAACGTATTTAAGAATTTCCGTTCCTACGATAACGGCAAGTTTG
The DNA here is from genome assembly GCF_014803385.1 of Marinomonas colpomeniae. GTDB lineage: Bacteria > Pseudomonadota > Gammaproteobacteria > Pseudomonadales > Marinomonadaceae > Marinomonas > Marinomonas colpomeniae. The sequence goes on from NZ_JACYFC010000004.1 coordinate 96,560, forward strand.
TCGCCAGCGTCTAGGATTTGTTGTGCTTTGTCATTACTTTGCGTTTTTGCCCAAGCAACCGCTTGTTCTAGGAAAGGTGCGTACTCAGGAATCTGTGCCGCTTTCAGCATCAAAGATGGATTAGTCGTTGCATCTTCTGGTAAAAAATCTTTAATCGCTGTGAAATCACCTGTGTCGGCCACAATGGTCGTGAACTCTTTTAACTGAGATAATTTATTGCTCATTGTTTTTATCCTTTGTGCTGATGATGTTTGACCAAGTCAATGGCCTCTAATAATACATGAAGCTTTGCGTCGGCTTTATGACCGTTTTCAGAAAGATAACGACGGAATTGTCTACCGCCCATTTCTCCTTGGAAAATTCCTAATATGTGGCGAGTTAAGTGCGATAAACGCACACCGTCTGCCATTCTACGTTCCATGTGAAGCACGAATTTTTCCAATGCTTCATAGCGGTCTGTCACGATGGACTGGCCACCAAAAATTTGCTCGTCTACTTGGCTTAACATCCAAGGGTTGTGATAGGCCTCACGACCAACCATGACACCGTCTACGTGTTTTAGCTGTTCTTGGCATTCCGCTATCGTTTTAATACCACCGTTTATAATGATTTCAAGGTCTGGAAAATCTTGTTTAAGCTGATGTACATAATGGTATTTTAACGGTGGTACTTCACGGTTTTCTTTTGGACTTAAACCTTGAAGAATCGCCTTGCGAGCATGAACAATAAAGGTTTTAGTACCTGTTGTCCCAATGTCACCGACAAAATCACGTACAACGCTATACTCTTCTTGGTCATCTATACCAATGCGGTGTTTAATTGTCACTGGAATGCTGCAAACATCTTGCATTGCTTTCATAGCATCTTTCACCATGTTTGGGTGTTCCATTAAACAGGCGCCAATCATGTTGTTTTGTACGCGATCGCTTGGGCAACCTACGTTTAAGTTTACTTCATCAAAACCCGCTTGCTCGGCTTTCTTTGCGCATTTTGCTAAATCTTCTGGATTGGAACCACCAAGCTGTAAGGCAACAGGGTGTTCGCATTCGTCATGAAATAAAAAACGCTCAGGATTGTTGCCGTATAAAATCGCACCAGTTGTCACCATCTCGGTATACAACAAAGTGTTCTTGGTCATCGTTCTGGCAAATACTCTGTAATCGGAAACGGTCCAATCGAGCATTGGTGCGATAGAGAAACGTCGATCTATCTTAGAGCTTGAATTATTTGGCGCAGAGCTTGTTTCTAGAGGCATTAAAATAGTCTATATAAAGTCGGTTTTGAGCAGCTTAGGTTTACTGCTTATAGAGTCGGTAATTATGTCATAAAATTACATGAATTCTAATAGGTGACAGTGGTTACTTTGGAAAGAAAGGGTGAAAAGAGTGTTCTATGAATGTGTAGATTAGGTGTTTCTGTTTGTAATCTAATATTTTTTTGTCTTTTTTATGATTTATCAAAAATTCATTACTATTTTTTCTGCACCATAATTTGACGTGTCAATTTTTTTTGAATGTGTTTATTTTCATGCGTCACATCTTTAAGTAGGTATCCCTCAATCGTACTTGTTATTCTTTATTCAAAACTCTCTCTTAGTGCACTAGAAATTAGCTGATGAATTTTTAGCATATCATCAAAAAAACGCTTAGTTTATATGAAGGACATCGCTTTTACGTTAGGCACTCATAAATAATATATTTCCACTAACTTAAAGCACGACTATATTATCAGGAATTAATGGATAATAGATTAAGCTGGATCTTATTAAGGTTTATCTAATGTGTTTGATGTTTATTTAAAATTCAAATTAAATTTCTAATGTTATCTTCCTATACAGTTATCCACTCCAATTGATAAAAACCATACTTTAGTATGGTTTTTATTTTTTAATTAGGATTTTTTCTTTTTATTTTAAAAAATAGAAAGCTAAATAACCTTATGTTCTTCAAACTTTATTGACAAAATCAATATAAAAATTATAAAGTTCACTTTCAGCAACACTGTTGAAAAATGGATTATTTATAAAAGGATTTTATAGTGAAAAAGCAATCATTGGCGTTAGTTCTTTCTCTTGGTGTTTTAGGTCTTGTAGGTTGTTCAGATGCTCTGGACAAAGAAGATGTATCTAAACTATCTATGAATGATGCAGCGATAGAAGCATGTAAAGCATTTGTTAGTCTTGATGTAGAAAGAATCAGCGTATTTCTAGAAAATAGAGATGTTGCTAAGTTAAAAGCAACGTTAGCAAACGATACGAAACGTAAGAAAGCTGAAAAGCTTTTCAATGATTCTGTTTGTAAGGTCACAAAATCAAGAAAAAGTGTTGTAAACACTACCTATTATACATTTGAAAAATTTCCTAGAGATTTAGAAATTTTCAAAAATAAAGAAAACGGATACACAGTAAAAAGCTTTTTCTAAGTAATAAATTGTAAATGTCGAAGGCTTGCTAGACAGATCTTATAGGTTGGTTCATCGAACAACGTTTATATAAAGATCTTTATTCTAGCAGGCCTTTTTTATGTCAACCAAGTTCAAGTCGTTCAGAGAGCCTTTTTCTCTTCTATAAAAAATTTTAATGATTTTCTTAAAGTAACGAGTGATATTGCACTTTTTTCTTAAAACCTAGCTTAGTTGTTTTTAAAAAATTACATCGTTCTTTTAGATATTATTACATGTTATAAACGCCGCCATTAATGTCGAGCGTTGCTCCAGTAATAAAACCATCGTATTCAGACGCTAAGTAAGTAACAGCTCTTGCAACATCGTCTGCGTTTCCTGCTCGTTGAATTGGAATGCCAGCCGTTGTTTCATCCGCTGATTCTTTTGACGTATGCGTGTTGTGGAATGACGTACCAAGAATAAGTCCTGGAGCGACGGCATTGACGCGAGTTCCTTGAGGCCCTAATTCAGCAGAAAGTGCCCGTGTTAAGGTTAAGATTGCACCTTTGCTAGTCGAGTAGGCTAGAGATCCTGGGTGGCCACCTTTTCGTCCAGCAAGTGACGCTAAATTAACAATGCTACTGTTTTCATTTTTTGCTAGATGAGGTGATGCAGCACGTGTGACAAACATCATAGAGGTAAGGTTTATATCCATTACCTTATGCCAGAATTCCGCCTCCATTTCGTTTAGCATTTTACGTGCAACTAGGGAGCCTGCGTTATTTATGAGTATGTCTAAACCACCAAGTGTTTCGACTGTTTTTTCGACTACTGCATTTGCATCGATTTCATTGGTTAAGTCACCATTTATTGCAATGGCCCTTTGTCCTTTTTGGATTGCATATTCGATTAATTGATTCGCGGTATCCGCACTGGAAAAATAGTGGATAGCAACATGAGCGCCACTGTCTATAAAGTGTCTTGTAATGGCTTCGCCAATTCCTTGAGCGCCTGCTGTAATGAGAACGTTTTTTCCGGCTAATTTATTCTTATTCATGTTATTCCTAAACAAATAGAGTTGATGATAGTGACACTAATAACGAGTCATTTAAGCGTTTTAGATAAATCGTAATATGAAGTACGGAATACACTTCGTCCTGCTTTATTCGTTGACCCATAAAGCGGCATCAATTCGTACCCCATGAAGATTCATTCTCCAATCAAGGTGCGGACCTGTAGATAGGCCTGTTGAGCCGATAGCAGCAAGGTAATCGCCTTTTTTAACGTATTGTCCCACTGTTACATTTACACTTGATAAATGTAGGAAGGTACTGCTTACACCTGCACCGTGATCTAAAATGATGGTGCCGCCGCTGTAATATAAATCATCTTCGGCCAATACAATTTTACCACCGGCTGGTGCATAGACAGGATCCCCTTTGGGAGCTGCCATATCGACTCCCCAGTGAGGGTTTCCAGGTTTTCCGTTATAAAACCTTTGGCTTCCATAAACACCTGAAATACGGCCTTTAGCGGGCCACTGAAATTCATCAACTCGCCAAAAATCATAATCACCGATAATTGCACGTGCTTTTCTTACTTGTGCTGCTTCTGTACTAATTCGATTAGCTACTTCAGGTGGCGGAGTAACGCGTGAGGATGGAGCACCTTTTATTCGCTGAATATTGTATTTTCGTGAGGCAATCTTAATTTCTTTTCGTTCAACAGAACCTGAAGATGAGGTGATGATGATTTTATGGCTGCCTGAAAGTTCTCGACTAAACCCAATGGCGAGATAACCTTTTGAATCTAGCTTGTAAAGTGTGCCCATAAACTCAACGGTGGAATCAGGAGCTGTTTGAATAACAACATAGCCACCACTTTGGTATTGTTTTTCAGTAATGGTTATTGATTGAGCGTTAAGTAGGAAACTCGTACAGATAAAACAGAGTGCGAATATTTGCTTAAGATAGGCCAACTTCTTTCCTTTTAATTAATCGTCTTTTTTATCCTACACGTCTCGATCTAAAATGTTTATAAATTTTCTATCGTGCATGTTTTGCTATCAATGTGTGTGCATTTCTAAATACTTACTTTGCAATAGAATATTAGAAAGCGGTTATAAGATATTTTATGCGTGACAAATAATGTCCTCCTCACTAATAATGGCATCATATTTTATGGAGTGTTGCCTGTATGACCCCTTTTTATAGTGTCATTTTGTTGGCTCTGTTCGCTGGGCTAGCAATGCCTGCGGGTGCCTTGATTGCTCAGTACGAAAAAATTCGACCTCTATGGCTTGAAAGCGAACTGACTCATGGAATTACCGCTTTTGGTGGCGGTGCATTGTTGTCAGCGGTTGCTTTGGTATTGGTGCCCGAAGGAATTCTTCATTTCTCTCCTTTGCCTGCTGCGGCATTATTTTTATTGGGCGGTGCGGCATTTATGTCGCTTGATATTTTGTTGTCAAAAAGCAAAGCATCAATGAGTCAGCTGGTTGCTATGTTGTCTGATTTTATTCCTGAGTCTTTGGCGTTGGGTGCGGCGTTTGCTTTGGGCAGTTCGGATGCTATTTTGATTGCGGCTCTTATTGCGATGCAAAATTTGCCAGAGGGTTTTAATGCCTTTCGAGAACTAAAAGCGTCGTCTCATTATTCTTCATTAAAGATCTTATTTATGTTTTTTGTCTTGGCGCTGTGTGGTCCAGTTGCAAGCGGAATGGCGTATCTTTGGTTGTCTGATTGGCCTGCGTTAGTGTCTGGAGTCATGTTGTTTGCTTCTGGTGGAATTCTGTACGCTGTGTTTCAAGATATAGCGCCACAAGTCACACTGGAAAAACATTGGGCGCCACCAATGGGGGCGGTAATGGGGTTTGTTTTAGGCCTTGTTGGTTACATGTTGACGCAATAATATGCATTTAAAATATATGCAAAAAATAAAATAAAAATGTATACAAAAATAGTTTTCTTAGAATATAGTTGTCATTCTTGTTTGCAATATAAAGGATGGAACCGTGCTAAGAATCTTGAATGATGCGAGCTTAAGTGCTGTTGTTGCTGGTTTTGTTGCCGTTCTTATTGGTTTTGCTAGCTCGGTCGCGATTGTCTTTCAAGCCGCTCAATCTGCCGGAGCTGATGCCAGTATTATAGTGTCTTGGATTATGGCGCTTGGCTTTGGTATGGGCGTTACCTGTTTTTTTCTTTCTCTCTGGTATCGGTCGCCTGTTATTACCGCTTGGTCGACTCCTGGTGCTGCCTTGCTTGCTACGAGTTTAGGTTCTATTAGTTATTCTGAGGCTATAGGGGTGTTTGTATTTTCCGGCGTACTTGTTTTGTTGACCGGTTTGTCTGGTTTGTTTGACAAAATAATGCGTTTGGTTCCTCTTCCAATTGCTTGCGCTATGCTCGCTGGCGTTCTTTTTAAGTTCGGTCTTTCTATTTTTGATTCCATGATGAGCGATGTATTCCTTGTTGGTGTCATGCTTATCACGTACTTGGTGAGCAAACGTTTAATTCCTCGTTATGCTGTTTTGTTTGTTTTAGCTTCTGGTGTGGTGTTTGTTTTGACTAGATCAGACGCTCATCTTTTATCTAATATTCCTTTTAATCTGGGAACACCTGTATGGGTTTGGCCGGAGTGGAATATCAGTGCGTTAATCGGTATTGGTTTGCCTTTATACATAGTTACCATGACGGCTCAAAATATTCCTGGTGTCGCTGTTATGCGCAGTAGCGGTTACCACACTCCTGTTTCACCACTACTCAGCTGGACAGGATTTACCTCAATAGTCTTGGCTCCTTTAGGAGGCTTTGCCTTCAATTTGGCTGCTATTACGGCGGCTATTTGTGCAGGAGACGAGTGTCATAAAGATCCTAAACGCCGCTATATTGCAGGATTGTCTGCTGGCGTATTTTATGTGCTGGCAGGATTGGCTGGAACATCAGTAGTGGCCTTATTCTCCATTTTTCCAGCAACCATGATTTCCGCTTTGGCAGGTATCGCATTACTCGGAACCATAGGAATGAATCTTAAAACTGCGATGATGGAAGATACTAATAGGGAAGCTGCTTTGGTTACTTTTTTAGTGACGGTTTCAGGTGTTTCATTTGGTGGGATTGCGTCTGCTTTTTGGGGGATAGTGTTCGGTGCGATTTGTTTATTGGTCTCAAATATTAAGAAAAAGTAGATGCTCATCCTATGGATATTAGACAAAAAATAAAAGAAGACATACTTAATAACCAGCTCCCAAGAGGCTTACCTTTACGTCAAACAGCCTTGTCGAATCGATATAACGTGAGCCGAATACCAATTAGAGATGCCTTACTGTCTTTAAAAGCGGATGGTTGGTTGTCACCCCATGGTAAAGCGGGCGTGATGATTCCTGATTTACACTGGAAGGAAGCCGAAGATCTATATTTGATGCGAGCTGAGCTAGAGTGTCTGTTATTCAATATGGCGTTTGATTTAATCGGTGAACAAGAGGTAAAGCAAGCGAGGTCTTTCTTATTGGAATTAGATCAGAAAAACTTACCTCTTATTAGTCGAGGGGAGCTTAATTGGTGTTTTCATAATGCCTTATATAAAGTGGCGAAAAGGCCAACACTACAACGTGTGGTGGAAGGGTTAAATGCACAAGCTGTACGTTACCTTGGCTTCCAGTATGGGCCTTTAGGCCATCGAGAAAAAAGCCAGAATCAGCATGAGGTTTTACTTAGCTTTATTGAGAGAAGGGATAAAAGTGCTGCGCTCAAACATTTGAGACAGCACATAGAAGAGGCTGGAGTCTTGTTAACGAATTATCTAAAAAAGATAAAAACTGAATAATAGTTGTCTTTAGGTTTCTATTTAAGCGCTTTGAGGCAAGTAGACCGTTAAACTTGCACCACCAAGGGCTGAAGATGTTTCTTTTTTTATACTGCCATGCACGTCATTAACCGTGTGTGCAGTTGCTGATAGTTCTGCGAAATATAACCCTAAGCCTGTGTTTGCTTCACCATGAATATCTTCATGTTCCTCTTCAGGTGAATTAAAACCGTTGCCATCATCTTCTATCGAAATAACGAGGAAGTTGTTTTCTTTTTTTGCATTAATGACGATTTTAGATTTAGCAAAACGAAAAGCATTATAAACAGCTGTACCTACTACGGCTGTCATAAGTCGCTCATCAAATACACCAGTTAAGCTAGGATCACATACATAACTTAATTCTAAGTCTTTTGCTGTAGCTGAAGGCTGCAAAGCAAATACTTGATCGTCTAAAAACTCATCCATTAAAAATGTGTCTACATGCAGCTCGTAACCATCAGACGCTAACCTATAGAGGTATAGATATTCTACCCATTCATCATTGAGTTTTTTCAAGGACTCTTCAATTAAGATGATTTTTTTTTGGTTTGGTCCTTTATTATCTATTGTTTCCTTTAAGCCTTGTAGTTGATATAGCAGGGTACCAACTTGGTTTTTACTTTCATGTATTGCGCTGGCTAGAATGGTGCTAATCTCCATTTTTTTCATTATATCAATCTCCGAAAGCGCTAAGGTATGTCGAGCTTTGTTCTTGCGTCGGTGCGATAGTTGCACCAGACTTTACCTCACCAATCCAAACTTCGAATATCTGCTTTGCAGTAAGAATATCTTCTTCAGCCAAATAAACATCCATTTCATAACTGTAGGTTCTTGCTTTATCCGCTGGATCATCAAAAAAAGCATCATGTATTTTCTTGAGAGTGCTATTAAAGTTGTCTTTTTGACGTTGTTGTAATGGACCTTCATCAGACATTCTAGCGAGTGACTCTAAGTGGCAAAGATAGGGTTCTGATGTGTTGTAACAAGAGTTTTTTGCCAGAAATACAGCTCTTCGATAAGCCATTTCTGCTGTCATGCTGTCTTTCAATAAAAGACTCACTCTGCCTAATTCCATTTGACGCAATAGGTTTTTTGGAGACTTCATAATAGCTTCAATTAACGTATTTTGAGCGCCTTCTGGATTTCCTTGAGCAAGCTGAGTTTTAGCGAGCCAATCATAAGCATTAACGAAAAAGCGGTTGTCGAGCATTAGTTGACGAAAATATCGTTCCGCGTTTCCTAAGTCACCCATTAAGAAATAAGATTTTGCTTTACCAAATAAGGCCCATGGCATTTTTCTGCTTTTAATTGTACCTTCAAAAAGCTCTAGTGCTTTTTCATATTCTTTTAACTCTAGAAGGCTTTCACCAATGATACGCTCGCATTTTCCAATGAGAGCTGGGTATTTTTCCATTACTAGTGTTGCCGCGGTTATTGCAGCTGAAAGGTCGTTTGCGTCAAGCGCTGTATTTACATCGAGTAGACGTTGTTTTGTCTCTAAAAGCTTGGATAGGCGGCGTTGTAATACAGCTTGAGAGAAGGGTTTAGTAACGTAACCATCTGGTTGATATTCAATAGCTCCCATTACCATTTCAATGGAGGTTTCAGCAGTCACCATTAAATAAGTAGCGGTATTTGGAATGAGCTTAGAATGTCTTACTTCTTCTAAAAGCTGTTGACCATCTTTGCCTTTTCCAAGGTTGTAATCAGATAAAACAACATCATAGGAATTTCTTTGTAGAAGCTCTATGGCTGTTTCAGCTTTCATTGCAATGTCTATTGATGTGAAGCCAAAGTCTGTCAGCATCTTTCTCTGCATAATACGAGCTTCGGCCATATCTTCTATGAGTAGGGCCTTTTTATTAGAGAAGTCTTGTTGAGCCATAAATAGTTACATTCCAGGTTTAGCTATTGTAAAAAAGATTTATTTGTATCAACAACGAGGTCTTCGGAAAAAATTTCGTCTTCATCTGATGTCAGCTGAGGAATCGAATAAGACTCGTTGGCCCATTCACCTAAATCAATTAATTTACATCTTGCACTGCAAAATGGTCTATCAGGATTCTCCTGAGACCAAGGTGATTTAGTTTGGCACGTTGGGCAAGCAACTAAGGTTACGGTATTACTCTTTAACATACTAATAACTCTAAAATTTTTGTATTTAATTTAATGACTTTAGCATTCATTTTGTCAATATTACCAGAGTTTTCCAAGACTAGGTCTGCTCTGTTCATCCGTTCTTTATTACTTAACTGGGTTATGAAAATTTTTTCTGCATTTTCTTGGCTTATTTTATCTCTGGCCATCACTCGTTGTAGTTGAATCTCTATTGGAACATCAATAGCAATCACAAACTGACAAAGGGTGTTTTGTTTTGTTTCGAAGAGTAACGGATGAACAAGAAGCGTATATTTTGATGATGTTTTGTTAAGTTGAGATTGAATTTCTTTTCTAATGGCTGGATGTGTTACTGACTCAAGCCATAATCGTTCTTCTGGTTGATTAAAAATAATAGTGCGAAGAGCGTTTCGGTTTAAGGAGCCATCTTCTAAAAGAATGTCATTGCCATGACGTTGATGAATTTGATGAAGACAATTCGATCCTGGTTCAACGACAAGCCTAGCTACATCATCAGCATCTACACTTTGAATACCAATGGCGTTAAAGCATTTTGTAATGGTGCTTTTACCTGAACCTATGCCGCCAGCAAGGCCAATTATAGGGGGAGAGTGATTTTTCATAGGTTAAAAATAAAATACCAAGATGGAGGATAGAATTAAAAAAGGACCAAAAGCTATTTGCTCCATTTTATTTTTGTTAAGAGCCGCAGTATATAGGATTCCAATTAAACTTGCATAAAGCAACAAGGGCGCTAAGCCTGTTAATCCGAGCCAAGACCCTAATGCACCAACAAGTTTTACATCCCCTAATCCTATGCCTTCTTGTTTTCTAATGTTCAGATAAAACCAATGTAAAAGATAGAGAAAACCGTAACTTATTAGTAATCCCAATATACTACTTTCTAATGTTTGCTTATCGATGTGAATTAATAATGCGCAAGCAAATATAACGACGGTGCATTCGTCCGGTATTAGTTTATATTCAGCATCGATAGCTGCAGCGGTAATTAATGAGCTTACTAATAGAGTGTGTAGTAACAGTTGGTAGGGATCTTGAAATAACCACATCAGTGGCAAACAAAAAATTAGATGTAAGAGCTCTATAGCTGGATAACGATAAGAAATTGGTTGCTTGCAATAATGGCATTTCCCTAATAGGAATAGATAGCTCACTAACGGTATAAGGTCTCGCCATATAAGCGGATGGTGGCAAGATGGGCAATGTGATCGTGTTTTATTAAGAAAAATTTCTTTCTCGGTAAAAGGCAGTGAGAGTAATTGGTGTGCTTCTTTTTGCCATAAATATAAACTTTTAATAGGCCACCTAACTGTAAATGCAGCAGCATAGCTACCAAGGCTTAAGACGATTAACACATAGAAAAAAACGATAGAAAACGCTATGTCCATTTATTGTATTTCCAACAGTGGGGCATATAAGGACACAAGAGTTGAAGCAACAAACCCACCGGCGATAAATAGGCACAAGGCAGGGATAAGCTTCTCAAGCAAAGAAACGCTTTTTTGCCAGCGTTTTTCATGTTCTTTTGCGGCTAAAACAAGAGCTCTTTCTATGTCGCCATCCTGTCCTGCTGAATGAAGGGCAATTGCCGACTCATTAGGAAACCAATGTACTGGAAAACTGTTTTCATAAGATTTACCGAGATGTAACGTGTAATACACCTTCAAAATTTCTAATGTAATAGGCTTATATGTAAAGTATTCAGGCATATTTTTAAGTGCGTCTTGTAGTGTAATTCCTGTTTTTCTAGTACTGCTTAATAAAGAAAAAAGCTTAGTGAGCCTAAAGTTATCGCTGTACCTTTCTAGCCAGTAGCAGGCATTGCCTTTATACAAACTATTAATCACTAAAAGCTGAATAGCACTGCATAATGAGTAGAGACCTAAGTCACTGGCTAATTGAATGAAATAATCTGTCGTTGAGGCGGATTGAAAAGAGCGATTAACAATCATAATAATTAGTGCTATTTGAATGATGCTAAAAGGGTAGGCAAGAGCCTTTAGCAATCGTTGTGACCAACTTAGCAAGGTATTAAGTTGGTTAATAGAAATGGCCAAACTTTGTTCGCAGTTTTCTCTTGTACCTTGAGAATTCACTAGCTGGCAATAAGGTGCGGCTTCTTGGTTAGTAAGCTTGAGTAACGCTTCATTAAACAAAGTGCCTTTTTCTAATTCACTTAATATCGCTTTGCTTATGGTTGCTATTCCTTTGTGCGTTGATGAAGAGGCAAGATGAGCTACTGCCTGATTAAGCTGTAAGCCAGAGTGTAGGGCGCTTTGTATTTCTTCGTAGAGCGTGAGCAGTACTTTATAATCTAATTTCTTAGGGGCCCACTGGGTAATTGATATTTGCCATTTTTTATTTTTGATACAGTCAAAAAAGAGCTCATTTTCGGATGAACTGTATTGGTAGTCTATTTCTCCACTACTGTGCTTAATACTATACCAAGGCATGCTATTCCTTATCAGCTTGCCTGCTTTTTGAAGGTGGGTGCTTTTCATGGTCTTTATTTTGGTATTTACTACTTTGATGGTTGTTGCCTTGATGGGAAAAGGCTTGCCAGAGCTCAGGGGAGGAAATGAGTGTTTCATAGTCTCTTGGGAGAGACTCCTGCCATAGGGGTTGTAAACCATTAAATATCGGTTGTTGTGATGTTGTTTTGTAATGCATTGATTGGTGAATAATGAGCTTTAATGAACTGGTTAGAGAGAAAAAGTCCACTTGCCAACCATGACAGCGGTGGATTGCATCGAGTGCTGAGTTTGTATGTAGCGTTGCTAATACAAGGTGGCCGGTAAGGGCCGCGTTGACAGCGAGATTTGCGGTGATGGCATCGCGCACTTCTCCTACCATGATGACATCTGGATCTTGCCTCAAGAATGATTTTAATAGTGTGGCAGAGTCTAGACCGATAGCTTGATTCGGCTCGCATTGAAATAACCCTGATATTTCATATTCGACAGGGTCCTCAATGGTGAAAATGGTTTTTGTGCCACTATTTAGGGTATCAAGACAAGAGTAAAGGGTTGTACTTTTACCTGCGCCTGTTGCCCCGCATACCAATATTAAACCACTAGGGTGCTTTAGTGCTGATTGTAAGTGCTGGAGCAGTGGCTGCTGTATGCCGATGTTATTAAGTCCTAAACGATTTTTTTCAGGGAGTAATCGCATTGCAATTTTCTCACCTTTAACCGTCGAGATAATACTCACTCGAATAAAAGTACAGCGATCTCTTTCTTCAAACAAAAATTGCCCCTCTTGGGTTCTTCTTGTTTCTGATAGGTCTAAATTAGCGCGCATTTTTATGCGATTTATAAGGTTACTTTCTGGAGGTAATGTTGCTGTTTGACTAAGTTGCCCATAGCGACGTTGATATACCTGAATGCCAAGGTTTGAGTGGTTAATATGTATGTCGGTTGCTTTATCATTTGCCGCGGTTGAAATGATTTCTTCTAAAGTCATCTTTATTCTCCCGCACCATTTACTAGGTTTATACATTGAGAGGGGAGGAGCTTGCTGTCTAAATCAGATGTGCAATTCCAGTTTCTATCATCATCGCGAGAATAAAGAAAATATTGACCTTCGCTGACACCTGTATCACTTTTAAGTGTTAGTCTGATGTTTCCGGAACCTTCGTTTTGATTTTCTACAGCTAGTGTTTTAACAATAGAGCTTTCGGGTAAACTTCGCTTTATTAAGTCAAACTCAGCGGTACTGGGAAAGTCTCCGTTTACCAAGATAAACTCTTCAACTAAAGATTGATGTTGAGTGGCGAGATTTTGAACTTCAATCAACTTAGCTTTGGCTATTTGACGAGTAAAAATAGGTGCGGATAGGCTGGCTAAAATAGAAATTATGGCTATAACAACCATTAATTCTAATAGCGTAAAGCCTCGCGTTTTTAGGCGAGAAAGTAGCATTCTTCACTCCTTGAAGATTGTTAATTATTAGCATCCTGCCAATAAACTCATATTACATAATATGAAGTTAAACGATTTGGTCGAGATAATCGCCAGTCGGTTTCTTTTCTTCGTAATTTCCCTTTATATCTTTATTACTCGCATGACTTAGTAGAGGGAGGTCTCCTCCTATAAACTCTTCTTCTAGTTCTTCTAAAAGCTTATTGTATTTGTTTGTTTTAACTTCATCTGCTTTCTTTTGCTTACGTTGGGAAAGCGCTTGGCCCTGTTCTGATATGGTTACGACGTGATCACTGGAGGCTTTTGCATTACGTGCATTTAGGGCTGTTATGCTGGTGTCTTCATCCGAACGTAAATCAAACGGAATATACCCAGGCTGAGTAGTATTCGCCGAAGTATTATTTGATAGCGCAATGGTATGAGGAAGGCTGCCTGACATGATGACCACCAATAAATGATTATTTATAAATAGTAATTGCCATTAAGCAATATGTCCAATGTGGGTGATAAATAACCCACATTGGTTTTTGTTCTATGCGTTTTCTTTTTGTCCTGCTTGAATGGCAGTAATAGCGATTGTATAGACAATATCATCTACTAATGCGCCGCGAGACAAATCGTTTACAGGTTTACGAATACCTTGAAGCATAGGGCCTATACTTACAACGTCTGCACTTCGTTGTACCGCTTTGTAGGTGGTATTACCTGTATTTAAGTCGGGGAAAATAAAGACAGTGGCTTTACCTGCAACCTTGCTGTTAGGCGCTTTCTGCTTTGCTACTTTTTCCATAATAGCGGCATCGTATTGCAATGGGCCATCGATCAAAAGATCAGGGCGAAGATTTTGCGCAATAGTGGTTGCTTCGCGAACCTTGTCTACATCATTACCAATACCTGAACCGCCCGTGCTGTAGCTGATCATAGCAACTTTAGGAGTAATACCAAAAGCGGCGGCTGAATCAGCACTCTGAATGGCGATTTCTGCGAGCTGTTCCGCAGTTGGGTCTGGATTGATAGCGCAATCACCGTAAACTAATACCTGATCTGGTAAACACATGAAGAAAACAGAAGATACCAAACTCGCATTTGGTGATGTTTTGATAAGCTGAAGGGCAGGGCGAATTGTGTTTGCTGTTGTGTGAATTGCACCAGAGACCAACCCGTCAACATCACCCACTTGTAGCATCATAGTGCCAAGAACAACGTTATCTTCCAGTTGCTCGCGGGCTACTATATCAGTCAACCCCTTACTTTTTCTCAGCTCAACCATAGGTGCTACATAACGCTCACGAATACTAACTGGGTTGATGATTTCGACACCATGATTCAGTTCAATGCCATTGTTTTGAGCAATACGAAGAATTTCGGTTTCATTACCTAACAAAGTACAGCGAGCGATACCTCGTTCTGAACAAATGGACGCCGCTTGAATGGTACGAACATCTTCGCCTTCAGGCAAAATAATACGCTTATTTAGGGAGCGAGCTAATTCAATCAATCGGAATCTGAATGCTGGTGGAGAAAGTTTTCTTTCATCCTGATTCATGGCGAATGAGTTGATCCAGTCATGATCGATACACCGAGCAATGTGCTCTTTCACCATGAGAACGCGTTCTTTGTCATCTAATGGAATCTCTTGGTTAAAAGATTGCATATTGATAACGGTTTCCCAACTATTTGATTCTACAGATAAAACGGGTAAACCTTTCGCCATCGCTTTACCGCAAAGGTTCATTAGGTCTTCACTTGGTTGGTAACCGCCAGTGAGGACAAGCGCGGCGATTTTAATGTCGTTTAGTGCGGCAATAGCAGTAGCCATTATTACGTCGGTTCTATCTCCTGGGGTGAAAACCAATACACCTGGTCGCAATGCGGCAAGCATGTTTTCGACACCACGGGCACATAATGTATAGGACTGCACTCGACGGGTATCAATTTCTCCGGCGTTAATGATACGGGCATTTAAAAAGTCCGCGACATCTTTGACACGAGGGAAGGTGAGTTCGTCTGATGTCGGAATTTGGCCAAGCAAACTGAAATTACGTTTAAAAATGTCTCTTTGCGCGAACAGATCCCCATAAGACTTGACTCCTAATGAGCCCGGCGTTGTTTTGTTTAGAATGCAACCGATAACATCTGAAGCTTTAAGACCTCCGTATGATCCGGCGGCAATCTCAACATGGTGTTCTAATTCATTCACGCGCATGTTGTTGGGTGCGGTGACAAGAACAAGACCCGCATCTAATGTTCTTGCAATGGCTTTGTTGAGTCGTGTTGCGTATGGGTGTCCGGCAATTTGCGCAAGACCTTCAACAATAACGGTTGAATCAGGCTCTACGCTAGCTTGAAAACGGCCGACGATTTCTTCCATTAATTCATCGATATTGTCATTGTAAAGGTAGCGTTCTGCTTCGTGCAGAGGGATAGGTTCTGCTGGTGACAGGGTTGACCCTTGTGCCACCATGGCAGTGGACTTATCAGGGCCTTTATCACCTGGTTGTGGTTGGGCAATAGGTTTAAAGAAGCTGGCTTTTAAGCCTTGTTGCTCTAGTGCTCGAACAAGTCCGACGGAGACTGAGGTTAAGCCGACGCCTGGTCCTGTAGGAACCGTCATGAGTACATTTATTGACATGTCTAATCCTAAAATAGTCCGTTATGGAATCTATGGTCTCGATTAATGTTGAATTAAGCTAATAGTATCAAGTGCAATCATTAGTTCTTCATTGGTTGGAATGATCCAAACATTAGTGTTTGTGTTCTGAGAACTAATATTTGATACCTCGCCACGAGGAGCATTATTGTTAAGTGTTAAATCTATATTGATATTAAGCGCTTTCAAGTGATTGCATATAGTTTGGCGCAAATAGTTCGAGTTCTCTCCTATACCGCCTGTAAAAACCAAATGATCAATACTGTCTAGTGTAGTAGATACGCTTGCTAAGAACTTAGCCGCACGAGCTGCAAACATATCCAAAGCCAGTTTTGCTCTTAAATCTCCAGATGCCATTGCTTCTTCTAATGTTCTACAGTCGTTTGAGATTTCAGAGACACCAAGCAACCCACTTTTCGTATTCAGGATATTTAGAGCGTCATCGGATGATATGTTCTCTGCCTGGCAGATAAATGTAACCATGCTTGGGTCTAGGCTGCCAGAACGCGTTCCCATCATCAAGCCTTCTAAAGGTGTGACACCCATACTTGTATCTGATGACCTTCCTTGATTTATTGCACAAACACTAGCGCCATTGCCTAGGTGAGCAACTAAGACACCTTGCTTGTCGCTATCTTTTACAATTGTTGCTAGATGTTGACTGATATAGCGATAGCTAGTGCCATGGAATCCGTATTTTCGAAAATGATGTTCGCGATAAAGATTCATTGGAATAGGGTATAGGTATTGTTCTGGTGCGAGTGTTTGGTGGAACGCGGTATCAAACACGGCTACTTGTGGGAGCCCAGGGAAAAGATTGAACGCGACTTCAATGCCTTTTATGTGGGCTGGATTGTGTAGAGGCGCAAATTGCGCACATTCTCTTATGCCATCAATGACGTTTTGATCAATCAAAACGGATTCGGTGAATGTCTCTCCACCATGAACCACTCGATGACCAATACCAACAATCGAGCTTTCAATTTCAGGATGCTTATCTAACCATTTTTTAATTTCGGTAACGGCATTGTTGTGATTGCCATCAGCTAATGAAATTTCATTCTTGCTGCCTTCATGTTTGAAGGTGACGCTACTTTCTGGCGATCCTAGGCGATCCGCAATGCCTTCTACCAGTGTGTTTTTTCCAGAGTTAGATAAAACGGCAAACTTCAAAGAGGAACTGCCGCAATTGATGACTAAAATACTATCTTTCATAACTTATCCTGAGATACACGCAAAGACAGGTCTATTGCTTGAATGTGTTTTGTTAAAGCGCCAATAGAGACGAAGTCTACGCCTGTTTTAGCGACTTTTAAAAGGTGTTCTTTAGTCATATTACCTGACGCTTCAAATTTCACTTTACCCTTAAAGTCAGAGACAGCTTTCGTCATATCATCATATGAAAAATTATCTAGCATAATAATGTCTGCACCAGCGTCTACCGCCATGGAAACCTCATCTAAATTTTCTGTTTCAACTTCGATTGTTTTTCCTGGCGCTATTTTTTGAGCCATTGAAACGGCGTTGGCAATCGAGCCAGCAGCCATAATATGATTCTCTTTTATTAAGAAGGCATCATATAAACCCATGCGATGATTTTTTCCGCCGCCAACAGTAACGGCGTATTTTTGAGCTTGGCGCATGCCAGGTAGTGTTTTTCGTGTATCAAGAATTGTTAGCTCAGTATCGGCTACGATTTGACTGTATTGGCGAGTCACACTGGCGGTATAAGACAGTGTTTGTAAAAAGTTAAGGGCAACTCTTTCACCTGTTAAAATAGCTCTTGCGTTACCTTTAATTGTTAAAAACGGATGGTTTGCTTTTAGTAGGTCGCCTTCTTGATTGTGCCATTCAAGAGAAGCTTGATTGCCTAACTGAGAAAAAACTTCGTTGACCCAAGCTTGGCCGCATAAAACGGCTTCTTCACGGCTAATCACTGTAGCGGTAATTTGTTGGTCTGCAGGTATTAATTGGGCGGTGATATCGCCAGAGCCCACATCTTCCTCTAGTGAAAAAGCAACTTGCGATTGAATATGCTCAATTAATAGAGTGTTCAAAAGGGTCATATACCGTCCTTATTTACCATGTAATAAAACAGTTATTGTAGCCTGATATAGTTAATGAGTCAGTGTTGTTTTTTTATATTCATTGATATGTATGGCTTTTATGTATCGATTGGTACATCAAGTCTTTCACTTGGCTGTTTTTCGATAATTATTAATAAATTTTAGACGTTTAGCTTGGTTCTTTATCGTACTTTTTTGATATGTTTATAGTCATTAATAATAAGGTTGTTTAATTATCATACAAATGTGGGTTGTATTCATCTTGTTTATTGACCTGATTTTTTGTGTGAATGTTAGTGTTCGCCTTCGTTTTGAAGTATTTGTCTCAGTCTTTAGTGTCGTTTTTTAGTAATCGTTGAGAAAATAGATAGACTCAAAAATACCTAGTTCACTTTAATCTTGAGCTAGGTGGCTAGGCGATTCATTGATTAGGTGTTAACCTTACGCCCATATTGGAAGACTTGTAGATGCAATAAAAGCTTATTTGTTATCGGTTTTTTATCTGTATAGAGATGAAAATAATAGGAATAATCAATACTACAGGCTCTTACAGAGTAAAAGTTTTGAATTTTTATGTGCATCTAGTAAAGCTACATGTGCGTAAAAACTTAATACTGGGCTTGGTAAAACAAGCCCAAAATGGAAGCGAATCGACTAAATATATTAGTGGTTGATGCAATGGACATAATACAAAAACAACAATAGTTACCATTGGAATAGATACAACGACGCTTTAAAATCAACGAAGTAATGTGTCGTTTTATCTTATGTCGGCTGAGGTTTATATTATTATAAATATAAATTTCGACGGTTCGTTTAAGTAGCCTCCAAGGCCAAAATACACACAAATATCCTTGGGTGGTTAAGTTTCTGTTCTAATAGCGGGAGTTATTAATACGATGACTGAGCAGCATATTCTCGAAGACATCGATCCAATTGAAACCAAAGAGTGGGTCGATGCGCTTGAGTCTGTCCTTCGTGAAGAAGGTCCTGATCGCGCGCAATACATCTTAGATCGTTTATCAAGTGAAGCCAGTAAATCTGGTACATCAATGCCTTCGTCTATTACGACGGCATACCGGAATACAATAGCTCCTGAAAATGAGAAGCCATTACCGGGTGATGTGTTTATGGAGCGTCGTATACGCTCTATAATTCGTTGGAACGCATTGGCTATGGTAATGAAGGCAAACCGTGTTGATTCAACACTTGGTGGCCACATTACAAGCTTCTCTTCGGCGGCAACACTTTATGATATCGGTTTTAACCACTTTTTCCGTGGTAACGATGGTAAACAACAAGCTGATATGGTTTTTTTCCAAGGCCATATTTCTCCAGGTATTTATGCTCGTTCATATATTGAAGGTCGTTTGACTGATGAGCAGCTAGATAACTTCCGTCGTGAAGTTGATGGCAAAGGTATTTCTTCTTACCCACATCCTTGGTTAATGCCTGATTACTGGCAGTTCCCAACGGTTTCTATGGGTCTTGGGCCATTACAAGCTATTTATCAAGCGCATGTAATGAAGTACCAGCATAGTCGTGGTCTTATCGATCAGGGTGATCGTAAAGTATGGGCGTTCCTTGGTGATGGTGAGTGTGACGAGCCAGAATCTTTAGGGGCTATTGCTCTTGCTGGACGTGAAAACCTAGATAACCTTATTTTCGTGATCAACTGTAACCTACAGCGTCTTGATGGCCCTGTTCGTGGTAACAGTAAAATTGTTCAAGAACTTGAAGGTGTGTTCCGTGGCGCTGGCTGGAATGTAGTCAAGTGTTTATGGGGTCGTCATTGGGATCCTCTTTTCGCGAAAGATCACAACGGTTTGCTTGTTAAACGTATGAATGAGGTTTGCGATGGTGAACTTCAGAATTACAAAGCAAATGGTGGTGCTTATACTCGTGAGCATTTCTTCGGCAAATATCCAGAGTTGCTAGAAATGGTTAAAGACATGACTGACGATGAGATCATGAATCTTAATCGTGGTGGACATGATCCTTATAAAGTTTACGCAGCGTATTCCGAAGCGACTTCTCACAAAGGTCAACCAACTGTTGTCTTAGCCCAAACGGTTAAAGGCTACGGTATGTTCAAAGCGGCTGAAGCTCAAAATACAGCGCATCAAACTAAGAAGTTAGATGAAGAGTCGCTTGCTCAGTTCCGTGACAAGTTCGGTATACCTATTAGTGATGAAGAGCTAAAAGACTTACCGTATTACAAGCCAGCGGAAGACAGCCCAGAAATGCAATACATGCGCTCACGTCGCAAAGAATTGCATGGTGCTTTCCCGATTCGTAATCACGATTGCGAGGCGCTTGAAGTCCCTACCTTAGATGCTTTTAAAGCTCAAATTGCAGGAACTAAAGGTCGTGAAATATCTACGACTATGGCGTTTGTGCGTGCCTTGAATGTCATGGTGAAAGATAAGAAAATTGGTGAGCGTGTTGTACCAATTGTTGCTGATGAAGCACGTACATTTGGTATGGAAGGTATGTTCCGTCAGTTGGGTATTTACTCATCTGAAGGTCAGCAGTATACGCCTCACGATCATACACAGATCATGTATTACAAAGAGTCTGCAGACGGTCAAATCCTTCAAGAAGGTATTAATGAGCCAGGTGCATTTTCTGCATGGTTAGCATTAGCTACATCTTATGCAAACAGTGCGCTTCCAATGATTCCTGTTTACATTTACTACTCAATGTTTGGTTTCCAACGTATTGGTGACTTGGCTTGGGCGGCAGGTGATTCACAAGCTCGTGGTTTCTTGATTGGTGCTACTGCAGGTCGTACTACGCTAAATGGCGAAGGCTTACAGCATGAAGATGGTCATTCCCATATTCAAGCAGGTCTTATTCCTAACTGTATATCTTATGATCCGACTTACTCTTACGAAGTAGCTGTTATTGTTCAAGATGGCTTACGTCGCATGTATCAGGATAAAGAGAGTGTTTTCTATTACCTAACAGTAATGAATGAAAACTACACTCACGAAGATATGCCTGAAGGTGTTGAAGACGGTATTCTTAAAGGAATGTACAAGCTTAAATCTCATGCTAAGAAAACGAATAAGAAACAAGTTCAATTACTTGGATCTGGCGTTATTCTTCGTGAAGTAGAAGCCGCTGCAGAGATTCTTTTCAATGATTTCGGTGTGAACTCTGATATTTGGAGTGTGACCTCTTTCAATGAATTGCGTCGTGAAGGTCTTGATGCAAGTCGTTGGAGTATGCTTCACCCAGAAGAGGAAGCTCGTCAGTCTTATGTCGAGTCTTGTTTAGATGGTAAAGGTCCTGTTATTGCATCTACCGACCATATTAAATTGTTCGCAGATCAAATTCGTCCATTTATAAAAGGTACTTATAACGTACTTGGTACAGATGGTTTTGGCCGCAGTGATACTCGAGCTCAATTACGCCACTTCTTTGAAGTTAACCGTTATTGGGTTGTTGTTTCTGCCTTGAATGCGCTGGCGAAAGACGGCGTGATCGATGCATCTGTAGTTAGTGGAGCGATTGCTAAGTTTGGTCTAGATCCAGAAAAGCCAAACCCAGTAACTTGCTAATTAACTGACAAGCTAGGTATCTGACTTGAGGTTTTCTTAGGTCAGATAAGTTCTTAAGTTTGATGCGTCTATACGACAAAGGAGATTTCTGTGAGTACTGAAATCATTCGAGTACCGGATATTGGTGGTGCGACTGATGTCGAAGTTATCGAGATCAGTATTGAGGTTGGTGACATTGTTGAAGTTGACCAATCTATTATTGTGTTAGAAACAGATAAGGCTTCTATGGATGTTCCATCTTCCATGGCTGGTAAAGTAACAAGCATTACGGTGAAAGTAGGCGATAAAGTCTCTGAAGGTGATGAGGTTCTTGTTGTTGAAATTGAAGGCGCTTCTGCATCTTCTCCTGAAGAGAAAGCGGAAGAACCAGCAGCGGTTGAGGCTCCAGTAGCTGTAGCGGCACCTGCTTCGGTTTCTAGTGAGAAAAAAGTTTCTGTACCGGATATTGGTGGCGCAACTGATGTTGAAGTCATTGAAATTTGTGTAGCGGAAGGCGACATGGTTGAAGAAGGTGATTCTTTAATCGTATTGGAAACTGATAAAGCTTCTATGGATATCCCTTCACCGTTTACCGGTAAAGTTGGAAAAATTTCTATCAAAGTAGGTGATACAGTTTCTGAAGGTGCAGATGTTCTTATGTTAATGGCTGAATCGAATGATTCTGCTGTTACTGAAACTGCGGCACCTCAAGAAGCGGCGCCTCAAGTTGCTGCTTCAGCACCAGCGGCATCTGTTTCTGGTGGTGTTGAATCAGTTAATGTTCCTGATATCGGCGGCGCAGAAGGCGTTGAAGTTATTGAAGTTGCTGTTTCTGTTGGTGATGAAGTTGAAGAGGGCGATTCTATTATCGTTCTTGAAACGGATAAAGCCTCTATGGAAATTCCTGCACCTAAATCTGGAACGGTTAAATCTGTTTCTATAAAGGTTGGTGATAAAGTTTCCGAAGGGCATGCCGTTCTTGAGCTTGAAGTTGAAGGTGTTTCTGCACCTGCGCCAGTTGCTGAAAAAGCATCTCCGGCAGCGGCGACACCTCAGCCAAGTGTTGCAAAAGCAGCCACGCCAGTTGATCAGTCGGCAGTATTGTCTACTCCATCAACGAAAGTTCATGCTGGGCCTGCTGTTCGTATGCTCGCTCGTGAATTGGGTGTTGAGCTTGCTCTTGTTCGTGCTACAGGTCCTCGTGGCCGTATTACGAAAGAAGACTTGCACGCTTATGTTAAAGCAGCGGTACAAAAAGCAGCTTCAGCTCCAGCGGGTGGTGTTACGTCAGGTTCTGGTTTACCAACTGTACCAGATCAAGATTACAGCAAGTTTGGCGATGTTGAACTTGTTAAAATGTCTAAGATCCAGCGCTTAACTGCTCAAAACATGGTTCGCAACGCTCTTGTTGTGCCTCAAGTTACGCAGTTTGATAAAGCGGATATTACCGATCTAGAAAGCTTCCGTAAGGGCTTGAAAGGAGAAATGGAGAAACAGGGTATCAAGTTGACACCTCTGCCATTCCTTATTAAAGCCGTTGCTCAAGCAATGGTTGTAAATCCTAGCTTCAATGTGTCGCTAATGGCTGACGGTGAAAGTTACGTTCAGAAGCGTTATGTGCATATTGGTATAGCGGTTGACTCTCCTGCGGGCCTAGTGGTTCCAGTCTTGCGAGATGTTGATAAAAAGTCAGTGATTCAAATTGCTCAAGAAGCAAATGAATTGATTAAAAAAGCGCTTAATAAGCAACTTAAACCTGCTGATATGCAGGGTGGTTGTTTTACCATTTCTAGTTTGGGTGCTATTGGCGGTACAGGGTTTACTCCTATCGTTAACTGTCCTGAAGTGGGTATTCTTGGTGTTTCTAAAGCAGACATTGAGCCTCGTTGGAATGGTAAAGAATTTGAGCCTCGTACTATGTTGCCGCTATGCTTGTCTTACGACCATAGAGCCGTAAACGGTGGTGATGCAGGGCGCTTTATGACGTTCTTGAACTCTGCATTAAGTGATCTTCGTCGATTGACGCTTTGATTTATTCTTAATGAAATAAAAAAGCCGCTTCCGAAAGGACGCGGTTTTTTTATTTTTGATAAGGGGAGGATTAAAAAAGAGTAGATTTTCTGAAGATAAATTAGCCAAAATACTAAGTTTATTCTGGCTAATTTATTGTGGGTATAGTGCTCTAAAGTGATTGAGATAGATCATTAACTGCATGCATTAGAGCAGATTTTCGAGAGTCGCAAAAAGCGTTATGTGGTAAGCGTTTAAGCACACCTAGTTTTTCGAGTTTTTCTGTTGTTTGTCCATTAGGGCTGAAAATATAAACGGCACATTCGGCTTCTATAGCGTCTTTGATTGCGTTTTCCAGTGCTAGGCTTATGGTCAAGTCCATCATAGGGACGGCGCTTAAATCCAATACTACGGCTTTGTAGTTGTGGATTCGATTGTGATGTTTAGCTATGGCTTTACTTGCTCCGAAAATCATTGGGCCTGATAAGTAAAAGAGTAAAACACGTCCATCAGCTTGATCAAGTAGCTCTCTTTCTTCATCTGATAGTAGGATGTCATCATCAGCGTCACTAATCGCTTTAACATTTCCTGATTGCAGTCGGCTGAGTTTCTCTATTGTGATGATGTTGGCAATAAACACGCCGATACCAACGGCCACCATTAAATCAACGAAAACAGTTAATGCCATAACGCCGTACATAATAATGGTTGGTGATAGCGCCACTTTATGAGCTCGTTTTAAAAAACTCCAATCTAAGATGTTTATACCAACATACAGTGCAATTCCAGCTAATACTGCCATAGGTATAGGGCTAATGAGTTGAGATGCACCAAGTACGACAAGCAAAAGAATAAGGGCTCGAGCAATGCCAGCTAGAGGGGATTTTCCTCCGGACTGGATATTTACGACAGTGCCCATGGTTGCGCCTGCACCAGGGAGGCCGCCTAATAGTCCTGAAGTGAGGTTGGCTATGCCTTGACCTATCAATTCACGATTTGAGTCATGTTCTTTGCGAGTCAAGCTGTCTGCAATTACAGCTGTTAAAAGTGTATCTATACAGCCTAAAGTGCCAAGTACTAACCCATTAATTATCATTTCAACAATGACTGTACTTTCAAATGTAGGCCAATGGATAGAAGGAAGGCCTGAAGGAATAAGGCCGATGCGTCGTACGCCTGACTCACTAAATAATATAATGGAGACTAGGGTAATAGCGACTAGGGCAACCAGTTGTGGTGGAACGTACCGACGCCATTTTTTGGGTAGATAAAAAAGTACCCCAAGTGTTAGTAATCCTAAAAACAGTTCTGAAAACTGTAGGTTTACAATTAGATTAGGCAGTGCGCTGATTGTTCCTATAACACCGCCAGGTGGTGATGGATGACCTAAGAAGGGTGCTAGCTGTAAAATAATTAATATGATGCCTATGCCAGACATAAAGCCTGAAATAACGCTGTACGGCATTAGAGTGATGTACTTGCCTAGTTTTAAATACCCTAGCGTTATTTGAAATATGCCCGCAATCATAACGACAGTAAATGCCATGGCTAATCCACTGTCAGGATTGCTCGCCATCATGCTGGTAAGAACGGCGGTCATAATAACCGTCATCGGACCTGTTGGTTCCGAGATAAGGCTAGTCGACCCACCAAATAAGGCGGCAAAAAAACCAACTAGGATTGCTCCCCATAAACCCGCTTCTGCGCCCGCGCCTGATGCCACGCCAAAAGCCAGTGCTAGAGGAAGAGATACGATGGCAGTTGTTGCGCCACCAAATAAATCACCTATAAGGTTCCAATCTTTAAAACGAGAAAAATCAATAAGCATTATGTGTTACCTATTTTTTATCTATGTTCGTATCCGTTACTTACAAAAGAGCCCGCATCATGCGGGCTCTTTACTCAGATTAAAATAGAAGTGGTTGTTACTCTTCTATGTTTGAATCTGAGTTTGTTTCTGATGTATTGCTTTTTCGGTCTAGTCTTGGGTCGTTCTTTACTCGACCTGCGCTATCTCTTCGACGAGAAGTGCTCGCTTGACGCTTCTCTTCTTGTTCAAGGCGAAGCTTTTCTTGTTGAGCTAAGATTGCTTCAGGTAACTCAACAGGTGTTTTAGCCTCTGTTGCGGCCTGTACAACAGGTTTACCGCGACCACGGCGAGGAGTACGACCTGCTGGTGCTGGTTTTTCTTCTACTTTAGTGGCTTTTTCAGTTGCTACTTCAACCAGAGCTTCTTCTTTCTTATCTGCTGTTTCTGCTTCAGCGGATTCAACCGGACTGATTTGAGCTTTTACAGAAACTTTAGGTTTAACTGCTTTCTCTTCAGCTACTGACGCTTCAACTACTGGCGCTTCAACTACTGGCGTTTCAACTACTGGCGCTTCAACAACTGGCGTTTCAACAACTGGTGTTTCAACAACTGGTGTTTCAACAACTGGTGTTTCAACAACTGGTGTTTCAACAACTGGCGTTTCAACAACTGGCGTTTCAATAGCTGGCGTTTCAATAGCTGGTGTTTCAACAACTGGCGTTTCAATAGCTGGTGTTTCAACAACTGGCGTTTCAATAGCTGGTGTTTCAACAACTGGCGTTTCAATAGCTGGTGTTTCAACAACTGGCGTTTCAATAGCTGGTGTTTCAACAACTGGCGTTTCAATAGCTGGTGTTTCAACAACTGGCGTTTCAATAGCTGGTGTTTCAACAACTGACGCTTCAACTGCTGATGTTTCTTCTTGAGTGTTCTCATTGTTACTTTCAGCGGCATCCTGCTGTGGACGACGTGAACGGCGAGAGCGACGAGAGCGACGTTGAGGTTCATCGCCATTTTCATTGCTTTCTGTTACTGCATTCTTAGCAGCTTCCACAAGAAGAGCGGCATCTTCTTGCTCTTGTAATTTTGTCGCTTCTAACGCTTCGTCTTGTAATTTTCCGTTTCTGCGACGATTATCGTTGCGATCACGCTGACGCTCTTTTACTTCAGGAATTACTTTTTCTTTTGGTGGTAGTTGTTGGCGAGGTGCTTTTACAGCGGCTTCTTGCTTTTCAACTCTAGTTTCCTGTTGTTCTGTTTTGTTGCCGCGATTGTTATTACGGCGATTGTTGTTGCTCTTAGTACCCGTTTTAGATTCAGCTTGTTCTCTGCGAGATTGGCGAGTGGAGCGGTTGCTGATCTCTGTTGAATCGTCACGAGTTGCATTTTGGTGCTTAACATTGCGTTTATTTGTGTTTACTCGATTGCCACTGGTTTTACTTGGTGTGCGATCGTTTTTCGTTGCTTGAGTGCTTTTGCTGGTTTTGCTACTTGTGCTGGTTTTTGCTTGCGCTCTTTGCTTTAGTTTAGCTTGAGGTTCACCAAATAGCGCTTTCATGATGCGAGTAAAAAGGCTTACTTTTTTCTTTTTAACTGTGTTGCTACTTGTTGTTGGTGTTGTAGCGGCTGTCGTTGTTGTGTGTTCTGGTGCTGGCGCTTTAGGTGCGATGCTTGTTACTGCTGCTTGCGGGCGAACAGTTTCATTTGCTTGGCGTGGCTCGTAAGGAGGCTGCTCTGGTGCTTCAACAATTGAGTAGCTGTTTTCATTTTGAGATACGACAGTACTGTCATCACGAATACGTTCAACTTCAAAGTGCGGTGTTTCCATGTGAGGATTTGGCACAAGGATGATGTGAACACTATTACGTTTTTCAATTTTAGCTATGTTCGTACGTTTCTCGTTTAGCAAGAAAGTAGCAACAGACACAGGCAAAACTGCGCGAATTTGAGAAGTGCGTTCTTTAGAGCACTCCTCTTCAATTAAGCGTAGAACAGAAAGTGCCAATGACTCTACATCACGTATAAATCCTTGGCCATTACAGCGAGGGCAAACAATACCACTTGTTTCACCCAGTGAAGGACGTAAACGTTGACGTGACATTTCTAATAAGCCGAAGCGAGATATGCGGCCAATTTGCACGCGCGCACGGTCAGCTTCTAGTGCATTTTTCATGCGAGTTTCGACTTCTTTCTGGTTACGTACAGGTGTCATATCGATGAAATCGATAACCACCAGACCACCAATGTCACGTAAGCGTAACTGACGAGCAATTTCGTCTGCTGCTTCTACGTTGGTTTGCAATGCTGTTTCTTCAATGTCACCGCCTTTGGTTGCGCGAGCGGAGTTAATATCGATAGAAACCAATGCTTCCGTTGGGTCAATAACAATTGAACCACCTGAAGGCAGACGAACTTCACGCTGGAAGGCTGTTTCGATCTGGCTTTCAATTTGGAAACGATTAAATAACGGTGTTGTGTCTGTGTACATTTTGATACGTGATTTGAAATGCGGCATAACTTGCATAACAAAGTTGATAGCATCTTGATAAGCGTCTTTTTCATCTATCAATACTTCGCCAATGTCTTCGCGTAAGTAATCGCGAATAGCACGAATGACGATGTTGCTTTCTTGGTAGATTAAGAAAGGAGCAGGTTTTTCTGATGCAGCTTTGGTGATTGATGTCCAAAGCGTATCCAGATAATCCAAATCCCATTGAAGTTCTTCTGTTGAACGACCTACACCTGCTGTACGAACAATTAGTCCGCCATTTTCAGGTGTGTTGAGTCCAGACATCGCTTCTTTGAGGTGTGATCTGTCATCACCATCGATTCGACGAGAAATACCACCAGCACGCGGGTTGTTTGGCATCAATACCAAATAACGGCCAGCCAGACTAACAAATGTTGTCAGTGCTGCACCTTTGTTACCGCGTTCCTCTTTGTCCACTTGCACAATCACTTCTTGACCTTCGCTTAACACATCTTTGATGTTAACTCGGCCTTCGTTGTTCGATCTTTTGGAAAAGTAGGTTTTGGAAATTTCTTTTAAAGGAAGGAAACCGTGACGATCAGCGCCAAAATCAACAAAAGCAGCTTCTAAACTCGGCTCAATGCGAGTAATACGGCCTTTGTAAATATTGGATTTTTTCTGTTCGCGTGAACCGGATTCGATGTCTAGATCATATAGACGTTGTCCGTCTACTAGGGCGACGCGCAACTCTTCTTGTTGAGTTGCATTTATAAGCATTCTAATCATTGTATGTGTGAACTCTGTTAGCTGATACAAAAAGAGTCACTGCAGTGATAGGTAACCATTAACAAATCTGACTCGGTATTAGAGCAAGTCATTTAGTCTTTCCTGGCGAGAGGAGTACGCTTCTTCGTTTATTTTTCTTAAACGTTTTTGTGCGGTCGCTGCCTTTATAAATACTAAATAGTTTCTTTAACCGGTCTCGTTTCTTTTTTACGAAACAACGCGAAGGCGAGGTCAAGCAATTTAATGAGAATTCCTTCCACTGAAGCGGATTTTTCCGAATCATGCGGTTTATTATTTAAGATTGACTGTTACAGAGGTAAGATAGGGGCCAAAGTGTCGCTTCGGCAATTTTCATTCAATTGTTGCATCTTATCTTCGAGGTGTTTTGTTGCCTCTTACCCTTTGCGAATGTGAATATAGCAGTAAAAACTAAGTGCTTCAATTATAAAGGAAACCAATATTAGCTTATGTCGGACTCAGAACAGAATTTAGTAGAGCGCCCAGCGGTTCGTTACGTCACTATTGATGAGAATAATGATGGCCAACGAATAGATAATTTTTTACTTACTTTTTTGAAAGGCGTGCCAAAAGGCAAGATATACAACCTGCTTAGAAAGGGTGAAATCCGCGTTAATAAAAAACGGACTAAGCCAGAGTACCGTCTTCAAATTGAAGACATCGTTCGAATTGCCCCAATTGTTATTGCACCAGAGTCAGAAAAACCAGTTTTGTCTGATCGATTAAAAAGTGAAATAGAGTCGCGTATTATTTATGAAGACAAAGGACTAATTGTCGTAAACAAGCCTTCTGGACTTGCGGTTCATGGTGGTAGTGGTTTGAGCTTTGGTCTTATTGAAGTTATTCGACAAATGCGCCCGCTGGAAAAATTCACGGAGCTGGTACATCGTTTAGACCGAGATACGTCTGGTCTTATTATGATCGCCAAGAAACGAGCAGTACTAAAAGAATTACATACAGCACTGCGCGAGAAAGAAGGCGTTCAAAAAACGTATTTAGCTTTGGTGTACGGCAGTTGGCCAAAACGTAAACTTCAAGTAAATGCCCCTTTGCTGAAAAACGAATTAAAATCTGGTGAACGTGTTGTGAAAGTTCATATGGATGGTAAAGAAAGTCTGACTCGGTTTAAATTGGTTCGACAATTTGAAGGTTATAGTCTCGTTGAATGTGAACCAGTAACAGGGCGAACTCATCAAATTCGAGTGCATACTCAATATGCAGGTTACCCAATTGTAGGTGATGAAAAGTATTCGCCAATTGAATCTTTAAAAGAGACAAAAAAACTTGGCTTCAAGCGGTTATGTCTGCATGCCACACGTTTGGATATTATGCTTAATGGCGAACGTATGTTATTTGAGGCTCCGATTGATAAAGAGTGGCAAACTTTGATGAATGAAAAATTAACGTCGTCTTTTTCTTAATTGTTCATTTCCAAAGAATTTACGTTTTTTTGTTTAAAAGATCTGTTTGTGCAGATCTTTTTTTGTTTAAAAGATCTGTTTGTGCAGATCTTTTTTTGTTTGTAATGCATCAGAAAGTAAGCTTGTACTTTTTTATGATGTAGGTCACCTTTTTAGGTAAGTGTAAAGGGTAATATGATGAGACAATCTTTCAATGATTTTGAGAGATGAAATTTTCTATGGTTTTAGGATGTTATAATGAAAGTCACTGATGTTCGTGTTGTTCCAGGGCTAATCTCTATTGTTACAATTTTGCTACTTTGGTTTGTAATACCTGTTCCTGATGGAGTGACTGCGAATGCTTGGCATTTGTTGGCTTTGTTTGTCGGCACCGTAGTAGCGATTATAGGTAAGGCTATGCCAATTGGTGCGATTGCTATCTTGGCCATTACTTTAGTCGCATTAACTGGTGTGACAAATGATAATCCTTCTGCTGCAATTAAAGATGCCTTGAGTGGTTTTTCAAATTCACTGATTTGGTTGATTGGTATTGCCATCATTATTTCAAGAGGTTTGGTGAAAACAGGGTTGGGTAATCGTATAGGTTACAATTTCATTTCCTTGTTTGGTAAAAAAACCATCGGCATTGGTTATGCCTTGGCACTTTCTGAATTGGTCATTGCGCCAGTAACGCCAAGTAACACGGCTCGTGGTGGTGGTATTATTCATCCTATTATGAAATCCATTGCGACAAGCTTTGGTTCTTCACCAGAAGAAGGGACCTCTCGTAAAATTGGTCATTACCTTGCTTTGGTTAATTATCATATTAATCCTATTACTTCAGCTATGTTTATCACTGCGACAGCACCCAACCCATTAATCGTTAAGCTTATTGCTGACGCAACAGGTTCAAGCATTAGTATTACTTGGGGCACATGGGCGCTTGCAGCTTTGTTGCCTGGGTTAGTTTGTATTGCCTTGGTGCCTCTAGTGGTTTATGCCATTTATCCACCAGAAATAAAAAGTACCCCAGATGCGAAGAATTATGCGAAATCTAAGCTTGTAGAAATGGGCGCAATGTCTTATGGCGAAAAAGTAATGATCGGTGTTTTCGCTTTGTTGTTGGTGCTTTGGGCTGGCGTGCCAGCGATGCTGTTTGGTTCTGTTTATATTGTAAATACAACTGCTGTGGCTTTTTTAGGTCTATGTATTTTGCTGATGACTGGCGTTTTAAGCTGGGATGACGTGCTAAAAGAGAAATCTGCATGGGATACTGTGGTTTGGTTTTCTGCTTTGGTAATGATGGCGACTTTTCTGAATAAGCTAGGCTTGGTGCAATGGTTTTCTTCTGTTGTTGAAAGCAATATAGAGCAGTTGGGTTTTAATTGGGCTGTTTCTGTCGTTATTCTGGTTGCTGTTTACTTCTATGTGCATTACTTTTTTGCCAGTACAACAGCGCATATAACGGCTATGTTTGCGGCTTTTTATGCAGCAGGTTTGGCTTTGGGTGCACCACCTTTATACCTTGGTTTATTGCTTGCTGGTGCCTCTTCTTTGATGATGTCACTAACGCATTATGCGACAGGTACATCACCGATTATTTTTGGGTCTGGCTATGTTTCCATGGAGAATTGGTGGGTGATGGGCTTTATTATGAGTATCGTTAATCTAACCGTTTGGGGTGTCGTTGGTGGGCTTTGGTGGAAAGTGTTGGGTTATTGGTAGTATTGAATGAAATCAAAAAAAGCCAGTGTACTGTATGCACTGGCTTTTTTGTTAGTAATCCGAGTGGAGATCAATCACTTGTTTAACTATTTTTAATGTTGGAGCAAGTTGTTGAAGTTCAACAGAACCAAGTGCCAGTCGTATGGCTTGTGGAAAATGTTCTGAAGTTGAGAATGGCTCAGCAGTTGATATTGAAATATGTAATTTTGCGAGTGCTAAAACGATTTTGTCGGCTCTAACTTCTTCGGGTAATGGTAACCACAAAAAATAAGAAGACGCATGGCTAATGTGAGGCGATTCTTTGAAAATTTCACGTGCAATAGCTTGTCTTTTTTTTGCATCCTCATGTTTTTCTTTTTCAAGTAGATCAACTGTGCCGTCTTCTATCCAGCTACACGTTATGGCTGTAATTAATGCAGGGGTATTCCATGTCGTTGCACGGATACTTCTTTCTATATTAGACAGCCACTTTAACGGGGTAACGACAAAGCCAATGCGAAGCCCTGTAGCGATGTTTTTAGAAAATCCTGAAACGTAAATGGTGTTATCGGTGGCGAGTGAAGCAATAGGCGGCGGTGGATTTTCTGCTAAATAAGCATAAGCCGCATCTTCAATAATGATTAGGTTTTGCTTTTTAGCGATAGAGGCAAGTTTTTCTCTTTGTTCCATGCACATTACCCATCCCATTGGATTGTGCAGGGTTGGCATTGTATACACAGCACGGATATTTCTAGTCTGGCACAGATTAAGTAGTGCGTCTAAATCAGGTCCTTGCTCTGTCATTGGTATAGGTACTATTTCTAAGTGATGCGCTTCTGCAACCACTTTGAAGCCTGGGTAAGTGAGCGCATCAACGGCAACAACGTCGCCAGGATTGAGGAGCGCTATCGCAGTGCAAGCTAATCCATGTTGTGCGCCACTTACTATTGATATTTGTTCTGCATCTACGTTTAGACCACGCTTAAGTAGATGTTTAGCAATGATGGTTCTTTCATGTCGGCGACCAGCATGGGGTTGGTATCTAAGTAACGACTCCAAATCACCAGAAGAGGCTAGTTTACGTAATGAGTTTCTCAAAAGGTCAGTCTGATTTGGCAATGTTGGATAGTTAAAGCTTAGATCCATCATATCGGTCGATGTAGCGATTTGGTCTATGCCATGACCAAACGGCAATCCTATTTCTCTAACAAAGGTGCCTCGTCCAATCTCTCCGCTAATTAGCCCCATTTCTTCTAGTTCTAAATACACGCGAGATGCCGTTACTAAGGCGATACTCTCTTTTTTTGCGAGTTCTCTGTGTGTGGGCAGCCGTTCGCCTGCAGCTAACTGACCTGATCGTATGTTAGCGGCGTAAATATCGACAATTGTTTTGTATCTATTTTTAGGTGCGATAAATTGTATCCATGACAATAAGTATATTGTCATCATATTAAATTGTAAGGTGATAATTCACAATCATATTCGAATAGGGTGACTAAGATGCATATAACTATTTTAACGTTTGATGGCTTTAATGAGCTAGATTCATTGATAGCGTTAGGTATTTTAAATCGTGTTAAAAAGCCAGGATGGAAGGTGTCGATTGCTAGCCCAACGACGAGAGTTGAGTCTATGAATGGTGTTTTTATTGAAAGGCATGTACCTCTTGATGAGATTGCTCTCGCTGATGCTGTGATTATTGGGAGTGGATTGAAAACGCGGGAGGTTGTTGCTGATACTTCCCTTATGAAGCAGCTTAATATTGACCCAAGTCGTCAACTAATTGGTGCTCAGTGCTCAGGGGCTTTAGTGTTAGCAAAACTCGGCCTGTTAAAAGGTATTCCTGCTTGTACAGATTTAACGACAACGCCTTGGGTTGAAGAGGCTGGCATAACTGTTTTAAATCAAGCTTTCTTCGCCAAAGATAATATTGCCACTGCAGGAGGGTGTCTTGCTTCTCATTATCTTGCTGCATGGGTGATAGCTCGATTGGTTGGTGTTGAGGAGGCAAAAAACGCAATTCATTACGTTGCACCTGTAGGAGAGGGTGAAGACTATGTTGCTCGAGCTTTAAAGCACATAACGCCATACATAAATGTTTAGTTTTTTACGGTAAAGATAAAGTTTAAATAAGGATCTTTATTTCAATTGTTGTTCTTGCTTGTAGGTGTTTATAGAATGTTTTTGGGAATGAATGCAAAGATTCCATTATTAGCCAATACACTTGGACAACAAGAAGATAATCGTTATGAAAAAAATATTTCTAAGAAGACTGCGCTCACTAACTGCTATTTTAGTGCTGAATACGGTGCCTGTCAGCTTTGCTGAAACGGGTCTTAATTATGAAGTGGAAGTGCTCCAAGCAAGAGTGCTCAGTAATGACAGAAAAAATACGCTTAACAGTAAGTCTGGAACAATACCGTTAGAACGGCTTTATTTAGAAAACACTGTTGCTCATATGCAGGAAGAAATAAGCCAGAAAGTATTAGGGGGTCAAAGCGCTACACGACTGAGTGCTACACAACTAAACTCTCAGAAAATGGATGCTTTAATACACCAGTATCAAATGGCGTTGGCACTCATTGAAGAGGCTTATCAGGATGATTATGATGAATTGCTGGATCTATACGAACAAGCATTACATGAGGCTATTTCAGAGCATGATTCTGCCAAGATTGAAGAAACTAAAGAAATTATTTTTGATGAGCTTATGCAGTTAAAGCTTATAAAAATCGCTAAAATTGATGAGGTGAGTAAACAGTTCGAAATATCGTGAAGTATTGTTTTTGTTTTTAATAAATAAAAAAGGCGATCCACTTCTGGTTCGCCTTTTTTATTTAACTAATGTTTTATCTAAGTTTGTTTTTTTAAAACCTATTTCTTAGAGGCTTTTTTCTTCTTGTTTTTCTTCGAGCTTGGTGAGCGAGCTTTTGTTTTCGCTTCAAGCCCTTCAATGCGACCAAATTTAATGTTGGTTTGCATAAAACGTTGGATTTTTTCGATCATAGGTAGATCGTTAATATCGATCAAGGAAATGCATTCACCTGGAGCGCCTTCGCGGGAGGCACGACCAGCACGGTGAATGTAAGAGTCTGCTTTACGAGGCAAACGTAGATTGATAACGGTGTTTATCTCAGGTAAATCGATACCGCGAGAAGCCACATCCGTTGCTACTAATACTTGTAAGCGACCGCGCTTCATTTGCTTCATATGCTCGCTGCGATCACCTTGTTTCATTTCGCCATGTAAGCCATCACACATTAGGTTCATGTTACGAATGCGTTGAACCCAAACGTCAACATGCTCGCGATTTGATACAAAAAGTACCGCTTGCTGAACGCGTTCTTGAGTCAATAGGTGCTTTAGTACAGCTTCTTTGTGTTCTTCGCTATCAACTCGGTAAGCGATTTGCTTGATCTGACTTGGAACGGTACGAGATGATTCGCCTAGGCGTATTTGCTGTGTTTCATTGCTTAGTAGTGCACTAGCAAAGCGGCCCATTTTTTCGCCTTCAAGCGTAGCGGAGAACATCAACGTTTGATGTTCTGCTGGTAGCTCTTTGGCAATATGATTAATTGTGTTTACAAAACCCATGTCTAGCATGCGATCGGCTTCGTCTATAACAAAGTAAGACACATCGCTTAGGTCAAGCCATTGTTTTTCGTCAAGCTCAACTAATCGACCTGGTGTTGCAACAAGAATGTCACAAGGTTCACTTAGTTGTTGTTGTTGCATGCCATAGGGCGTGCCACCAATAATTAATTGAGAAGGTATGCGCGTGTGTTTAGTTAACTGCTCAACAACATTAAATATTTGACGTGCTAGCTCTCGACTAGGTGCTAAAATTAGAACCTTCGGAGCCGTTGTTGATGATTCATCACGATCAATGATGTGTTGAATGGCAGGTGCACAAAAGGCAATGGTTTTCCCTGTGCCTGTCGGTGCTGTTGCAAGAAGGTCGGAACCATCTAAAGCGATAGGGATAGCTTGTTCTTGGATTTCTGTTGCGGTTTCAAAGCCAAGCTCGCTAATAGCGCGCTCTATGGTGAAATCCAGATCTAAATCAGCAAATGACATGTAAACTCTCTGTAGCGGGATAAATGGCACACCTTGCTTGGACGAACACCTAAAATTGGGATGTTGAATCGTAAGGTTCAGTGTATGACCATTATAATGGACTCTATTGACGCCATGATACCTTGTTTTCAGAGGTTGCGAAATCGAAACCATCAGATGATGCTTTATAAGTTAGACCCCTTGTGTGCTTTGCTCTAAAATACTCATAAATATTGATAAGAAGATATGTAATGCTGTTATCGGATGAATTAGTAACGACTCAAACCATGAAATGGGTCAAAGACTTTATTGTCGCTTTGAATGTTTGCCCATTTGCAAAACGTGAAGTTGAAAAAGAAAGGGTGCGTATTATGGTGTTGCGTTCCAAAAAAACGGAAGTGGCATTAGAGGAGCTAATGGCAGAGATACAGTGGCTAGATGAGCAGCAAGAAACAGAAACGACGCTGTTGGTTTTCCCTACTTTATTTAAAGATTTTCATCGCTATTTAGACTTTGTTGAAATGGCAGAAAACCTGATGTTTGATCAAAGTTGTGAAGGAATTTATCAGCTTGCCACATTCCACCCTGATTATTGTTTTTCAGGAACTGAGCCTGATGATGTATCCAATTATACCAATAGATCTCCCTATCCTATGTTGCATTTACTAAGAGAGGCGAGCATGGATAAGGCGATTGAGTTTTATGGTGATACATCAAAAATTCCCAATCAAAATATTGAAAAAATGGAAACGCTTGGAAAAACAAAATTAGACGATATGTTTGCTGTGTGTATGAAAGCAGGTAGTGACTAGTTCGTTATTTCAACGTATCAATCTTGCGCTTATAAATGAAGTGCGTATAGTTCGAAAAAAATGGCTTGCCGGAGATATCATGGCTACACAAATTGGACGCTTAAATACATTAAGAGTCGTGAAAGAAAAAGATTTTGGCGTGTATTTAGACGCTGATGAATTAGGTGAGATTTTATTGCCTAAACGTTACGTTCCAAAAGGTCTGGCAGTAGATCAAGAAGTGGATGTATTCGTATATTTAGACTCAGATGATAAGTTGATTGCGACAACGGAGATTCCGAAAGCGCAAGTTGGTGAGTTTGCAGGTTTAACGGCAATAGCGGTTAATCAGGTAGGGGCTTTCTTTGATTGGGGGTTACCAAAAGATTTGTTGGTGCCTTTTAGTCAGCAGAAAAACCGAGTAGAAGAAGGTGAAACGCATTTACTTTTTATCTACTTAGATAATATTACCAATCGTATAGTGGCGACAACACGAGTTGATGCTCTTTTAAATCGTGAAGAAGCACCTTATCGCGTAGGTGATAAAGTATCTATCATCATTGGTGATAAAACTAATATAGGTTTTAAATGCGTTATTGATGATCGCTTTTGGGGTGTTTTGTTTTTCGAAGATGCGTTTAGGCAGCTTCGTAAAGGCGAAAAAACCACTGGGTTTATCAAGCAGATGCGCGAAGATGGCAAGATTGACTTGAGTCTTCAAGAAGTTGGTTACAAAAAAGTTCGTAATATCTTAGATGATATTTTGGATTATTTGGATGCGCAAGGTGGTGAGTCACCATTAACAGATAAAGCGTCTCCAGAAGCAATTTATGCTGTATTTAAAGTTAGTAAAGCAACGTACAAAAAAGCACTAGGTGCGCTTTATAAAGACAAAAAAATCCAACTGACCAAAGAAAAAGTCAGTAAGATTTAAGGTATATATTGTCTGCTTAAAAAGCTGCTAAGTAATACTTAGCAGCTTTTTTTTGTTTTCTTCACGGTGTTCAGGAAAAGCGATGCCGTCATGGAGTAATTGTTGGATAGGGAGCTCAATCGGGCTGTTTTTCAGCAGAAAGCCTGAAATGAAATTATTTTCCGTTTGTCTTTGTAGTTTGAGGTCTTCATACATGGAAGATCTATTTAGACGAGTTAGCTGGGCTATGGTGTTTATTCGGTTTTTTATGTTGTTAGAGGTGAGGTGTTTACTTTGTTCAATGTAACTAAATTTCGGGTGCGAAAATACGCTTGCCAGTTCAATAAAAGACGCAGCCAATAATGACTTGTACTCTTCATTAAGAATGTCACCATTATGTATATTGAAAAGCGCAGTAATGGGATTGATAATGGCATTAACGGCCAGCTTCTCGATGACACGTTGGTGGATGTTGGTAACGGTTAAGTTATCAAGAGGGAATGTTTTGGCTGGTGTTGTTTCTATCCATTGGCCAAAATAGGTATCGCCTAACCCTGTGTGTTTAATGTGATTGATATCTACTTTCAATATGCCTTCACTGGTTGTTCCTGCCCACAGTGTTTGGGTTTCTAAAAGGGCGTGCTGGAGTTCTTCTTGAGCGCCAATTCCGTTACATAAGCATGCAATATCTGCATCTTCTGTTATTTGAGATGCAACTTGTAAGTAGGCATCCTTTAGGTCGAATGATTTTGTGCAAATCATTACCTTGTCGTACTTTTCTGTTGATTCGCGTTCTGTGAGTTCTTGGGCTGTGAAACTTTTTATCTTGTGTTTGGATATGGTGGACTGTTGATTACCGCTTTCATCCGTAAAGGATTCTAATGTGATTTTTTTACCTGGATTTTCTGAACGGTACACAAGATGTACCTTGTGGCCAAGCGTTTGAAGCTTACATGCCCAGAAAAGACCGATAGCACCGGCGCCAATAACGAGCCAAGGTGTATTGTTCATAATAGGTTTCCATTAGGTGTTTTATTTCAATCCCTGTTATTATCGCGCCAAAACATCTATTTGAACATGCTAAGGAGCAAAAAATGCCATCATTTGACGTAGTATCTGAGTTGGACTGGCACGAAGTCAGTAATGCCGTGGATCAAGCGAATCGAGAGATTACGACTCGTTACGATTTTAAGGGCGTAAAAGCACATTACGAAATTAAAGACAAAACCAGCGTGATGATGGAAGCAGAGGCTGAGCCTCAACTTCGTCAGATGTCTGATATTTTGAATCAAAAGTTGGTTGCTCGTGGCGTTGATTTAAAAAGCCTGGAAAGAGAGTCGATAGAAAAAGGCAATATGCGTGCATCACAAGCTGTTCGAATGAAAGAAGGCTTGGAAACAGATGAAGCGAAAAAAATCGTAAAGATGATCAAAGAAAGTAAAATTAAAGTGCAGGCGCAAATTCAAGGTGACCAACTTCGCGTTACAGGTAAAAAGCGTGATGAATTGCAACAAGTTATGGCGTTGTTGCGTGGTGCAGATTTAGCTCAGCCAGTTCAGTTTACTAACTTTCGAGACTAAATTTCTAGAGGTTTTCAAGGCTTTGTAGCATGTAAACCTCTTAAGTTGTTAATGAACTTACTACATATTAGTAAGCTCATTAACAGTTAGTTTATTGCCAACTATAGTCCAGCCTTCTTGCTCTAGCCTTTCTCTTTGTCTGATGTAGGCGTCAGTATTTTCTGCAAAGCTGATTTTTCGTTGGGAGTTAACAACTCTATGCCAAGGTAGTTTGGTGTCCTTGGGTAAATTCTTCATTAAAAAACCAACGCGTCGAGCGTGTGATGGAAAGCCTGCTTGTTTTGCCAGCTCTCCGTAAGCAATGCATTCCCCTTGTGGTACTTCGCTTAAAATAAGGAGTACTTGTGATTTAAAGTGGTCCATTGCTTGATTAGTCATAGTTTCGCCCATAGATAGACGTTATTGGTTGAATTTAAGTTTGCAACAAAGAAGGTGATCATGAGATTTGCTCTTTTACTATTTATTCTAGTGCCCATTATTGAAATGACGGTTCTTATTCAAGTTGGTAGTGAAATTGGTGCGCTAGCAACCGTTGGTTTGGTTTTCTTAACCGCTATTGTAGGGGTTACTCTTATTCGTAAGCAAGGTCTAGAGACCTCGCTTAAAGCTCAGGAAAAAATGCGTCGTGGTGAATTGCCTGCATCTGAAGTGGCTGAAGGCGTTATGCTGATGTTTGCGGGTTTATGTTTGTTAATTCCAGGGTTTGTTACCGATGTAATGGGTGCTTTGTTATTAGTGCCTTTTTTAAGGAAAATCTTAGCCGCTGGGCTAATTGTTAAGTTTATGAGCTCTATGATGGCTCGAGGCTCCCAATGGCGTGGTGGGCAGTATAATAGCTCACAACCAGAGGGTGAGATCATTGAAGGTGAATACGTAAACGAAGACAGTGACTTATTAGATAAAAAATAATTTTTTGATTGGGTTGAAAAACGGATTAGTAGCCGTATATAAAGCCGATAGAGATTCTTGTGTACACCACAAGGTTTTAATCCTGCCAGGGGAGTCCTGGTATTGTTTTAATTGGAGAAAGTGATTAATGAATATTCGTCCTTTGCACGATCGTGTCGTTGTTCGCCGTAAAGAAGAAGAGACAACAACTGCATCTGGTATCATATTGTCTGGATCCGCTACAGAAAAACCTACACAAGGCGAGGTTTTAGCTGTAGGTACTGGTCGTATTCAATCTAATGGCGATGTGCAAGCATTGGCTGTTAGTGTTGGCGACACTGTATTATTTGGTCAGTATTCAGGTCAGACAGTGAAAATGAACGGTGAAGAATTACTTATTATGAAAGAAGACGAAATTTATGGCGTTGTTGAAGCCTAACCGTCTTAATCGTTAATATTTTCAGTTCATATTCGATTTGTAGCATTTAAAACAGTTATTAAGGATATAAAAGAATGTCAGCTAAAGAAGTTAAATTCGGAGACAGTGCTCGTCAGCAAATGCTGAAAGGCGTTAATGTTCTTGCAGATGCAGTAAAAGTTACATTAGGACCGAAAGGTCGTTTTGTTGTTATTGAAAAATCTTTTGGTTCACCGCTTGTGACCAAAGATGGCGTAACCGTTGCTAAAGAAATCGAACTTGAAAACAAGTTTGAAAACATGGGCGCGCAAATGGTTAAAGAAGTCGCATCTCAAGCAAATGATGTTGCTGGTGATGGTACTACAACGGCTACTGTATTGGCTCAAGCTTTGGTAACAGAAGGTCTTAAATCTGTTGCTGCGGGCCGTAACCCAATGGATCTTAAGCGTGGTATTGATAAAGCCGCTGCCGCTGTTGTAACAGAGCTTGCTGCTCTGTCTACACCTTGTACGGATACAAAAGCAGTTGAGCAAGTTGGTACTATTTCTGCTAACTCTGACGCATCTGTTGGTCAGATCATTGCAGAAGCAATGGAACGTGTTGGTAAAGAAGGTGTTATTACTGTTGAAGAAGGTTCAGGTTTCGATGATGAGCTAGCAGTAGTTGAAGGTATGCAGTTCGACCGTGGTTACCTATCTCCTTACTTCATCAATAACCAAGAAACAATGAGTGCAGAGCTAGAAAATCCATTCATCCTTTTGGTTGATAAAAAGATTTCTAACATCCGTGATTTGCTACCAGTATTGGAAGGCGTTGCGAAAGCATCTCGTCCACTATTGATCATTGCGGAAGATGTTGAAGGTGAAGCGTTAGCAACCTTGGTTGTTAACACGATGCGCGGTATCGTTAAAGTAGCTGCTGCTAAAGCACCTGGCTTTGGTGATCGTCGTAAAGCAATGTTACAAGATATTGCTATATTGACTGGCGCAATGGTTGTTTCTGAAGAGGTCGGTTTGACTCTTGAAACGACTACACTAGAGCAACTTGGTACAGCAAAACGCGTTACGTTAACGAAAGAAAGTACAACAATTATCGATGGTGCTGGTATTGCAGCTAACATTACTGGTCGCGTTGAACAAATTCGTGCAGAAATCGCAAATTCTTCTTCTGAATACGATAAAGAAAAACTTCAAGAACGTGTAGCGAAATTGGCTGGCGGCGTTGCCGTTATCAAAATCGGTGCCGCAACTGAAGTAGCAATGAAAGAGAAAAAAGCTCGTGTTGATGATGCTCTTCATGCAACTCGTGCTGCAGTAGAAGAAGGTGTTGTTGCTGGTGGCGGTGTTGCACTAGTACGCGCTTTGACTAAAGTAATTGGTCTTGTTGGTGACAACGAAGATCAAAACGTAGGTATCGCTCTAGCTTTACGTGCGATGGAAGCGCCAATGCGTCAAATCGTAACAAACGCAGGCGCTGAAGCTTCTGTTGTTGTTGATAAAGTTAAGCAAGGTGAAGGTAACTACGGTTACAACGCTACTACTGGTGAATATGGCGACATGTTGGAAATGGGTATCCTAGATCCAGCAAAAGTAACGCGTTCTGCACTTCAAGCAGCGGCATCTGTTGCGGGTCTTATGATCACAACGGAAGCAATGATTGCTGAATTGCCAAAAGACGATTCTGCTGGCATGCCTGATATGGGTGGCATGGGCGGAA
The DNA here is from genome assembly GCF_014803385.1 of Marinomonas colpomeniae. Taxonomy (GTDB): domain Bacteria; phylum Pseudomonadota; class Gammaproteobacteria; order Pseudomonadales; family Marinomonadaceae; genus Marinomonas; species Marinomonas colpomeniae. The sequence continues at coordinate 138,667 of NZ_JACYFC010000004.1, forward strand.
TGGGTGGTATGGGCGGAATGATGTAATTCCCCTCTAACTCAGCGTTAGTTAAGAAAGCCTCACTATTTATAGTGGGGCTTTTTTTATGGTGTATTTTTTGTAAGTTTATACTTTTTCTTTAAGTGCATTTTTAAGCTGTTTTTGTATAGATTTTGTACGCTTTAATCTCTGATCTGCTGCTCGCTTGATATAAGTACAAACCATTGATTCTAAAGCTATTGATAAATACTCACCTGTGTAAGATACTTGTTAGATATTTATGTCCAAATTTTGTAAATAAAGGGAAGATTATGCTCAGAAAAACCCTCGTTAGTCTTGCTGTAACTGGTGTGTTGTACGCATCCAGCGGCTATGCATTAGAGTTGGGTGAGTTAACCTCTCAATCAAATTTGGATGAGCCTTATCGCGGCAAAATCGAAATTTCTGATGTTGGTACATTAACAAGTAACGATATCTTGATTCGTTTGGGTAGTGAGAGTGAATTTCGTCAAGCTGGCTTTGCACCAACAAGAGTCTTGTCCCAATTAAAGTTTGATGTGGCTCGTGAAGGAGGTGACCTAGTTGTTGAGGTGACATCTGATAAGCCGTTGGTTGTAGATGAACTTCATTTTATCTTAGCTGCTCGCTGGCCTAGTGGTCAGGTTGTACGAGAATACCAAACACCGTTAAACCAATCTGCATTAGTTGAAAAAGCACAAAAGGAAGTAGTGCAGGCGGCGGTTGTTTCGACTGATCCAGTGGTTGCCTCGTCTACAGATTCTGTTTTCCGTGCTGCAACGCTTCAAGCTGAGACAATGTCTCCGAAAAGTAATTTGAACGTTGTAAAAGGTAATACACTTTGGTCTATTGCAGGTCAAAATCGCCCAAGCAATCAATTAACTATCTATCAAACTATGATGGCGATTCAGGCATTAAATAAAGATGCCTTCTATTCTGACAATATTAATTTGTTAAAAGAAGGTGCGATTCTGCGCCTTCCAACACAAGAGCAAATTACACTTTTTAATCGCACAACCTCACAAGAAGAATTTCAACGCCAACATGAAGCTTGGATAGCCCTGAAAGGTGTTCAAGGTAATAACTCTGTTAATCAAGCTCAACTTAACACTCAAGCAACAGCAAAGGCTGCGGCCTCAGCGACTGACACGACAGCTGATAAACTAACTTTATCTTCTAGTCAGGGTTTGCTTCCAGAAAGTGTAGCCAGTTCAAATGTAGGTGATGGTAGTAATGCAACAATAAGTGCTTTGCAAGCTGAATTATCAGCGTCACAAGAAATGCTTGATAAAGAGCAACGTGAGAAAGGCGACCTGTCTGGTCAGTTAAGTGACTTAAATAAACAGCTAGCAACACTAGAAGATCTGATTAGCCTAAAAGATAAGCAAATGGCTGAGTTGATGAAACAGTTTGCTAGTGCTCAACAATCTCTACAAGAACAAAAAAATACGGTTGATCAGTTATTAGAAGCTGATCAGATTCGTCGTGAAAAAGAGCAAGTAGAAGCTGACTCTTTGATGAATAAGATTTTTGGTAATCCTATTGTTGTTTCTATTAGTGCTGTAGTGCTGTTGCTTCTAGGGTTGTTTGTTGGTTTGGCTATGCGCCGTGCTGGAAAGAAGCAAGACGATTCTGTACCTTCAAAAAAAGATGAGTTTGATCTTTCATCCGTTGCAGCTCCTGTTGTTGCAACTGCTGCCGTAACGGATTATGCATTAGATGATGACTTTGACGAGGTTGAACACGTTCAAGAGGAAGATCCTTTCGCGTTTGATTTTGATACACCAGATAATGACAGCGACGACGAAGAGTTTGACTCTTTTGATTCAGATGTTGCGTCAATGGATGATGCTGATCTAGTTGACGATACAGACCTTGTCGATGAAGTTGATTTTGTTGAGGATATGGATTTTTCAGAAGACCCTGAAACTGAACTGGAAAGTGCTGTAGAGGAAGAGACAGATGAAGAAATAATATCTTCTTTTGATGAAACAGATGATTTACCTGATCTAGCCGCAAGTTTCAGTCAAGATGACGAGTTAGAGGATTTAACGGAAGATGATATTCCGACAATGGAACCAGAGCTTGAAGAGCCTGTTGAAAGTGTCGAGGATACAATCGAAAGCGAAGAAGAGTCTTTCGTTTCTAGTTTATTAAACGATGATGAGCAAGTCGATGTTGATGAGTCGTCAATGTTCAATGGTGTTCCAAATGAGTCCATAGCGGATTCAATAGAAGAGACACTTGCTGAAGCTGCTGCAGAGGAAGAAGTTGAGGTTCCTGCGTTTGGTGAAGCGGAAGCCGCAGCGGATGAAGAAATAAGCGATGATGAAGAAGAGTTTGACTTCTTTGATGCCAGTGGCGATGAAGTTGCTACTAAGCTTGATTTAGCGCGAGCTTATATGGATATGGGCGATGAAGAAGGTGCGCGAGTTATTCTTGAAGATGTAGTTGAGTCTGGCAACGAAAAACAAGTTGCTGAAGCTCAAAGTATGATGGAGCGAATGTTCCCAAGTGACTAAAAAAGTTGTACTGGTTGTTGAATACAATGGCTCTGCTTATAAGGGCTGGCAAGCACAAAAAACAGGTGTTCCAAGTGTTCAGGAGAATTTAGAAAAAGCGTTGGCTGTTATTACAAATCACCCTGTTAAGGTGATTTGTGCTGGTCGAACTGATTCTGGCGTTCATGCCAGCGCACAAGTCGTTCATTTTGAAACAAATGTTGTGCGTAACGAGCGTTCGTGGACTCTTGGTGTTAATACCTATCTCCCCACCGATATTTCGGTGATTGCTGCAAGTGATGTTGCTGATGATTTTCATGCTCGTTTTAGCGCTGTTAGTCGTCGCTATCGTTATGTGATTTATCAGTCTGACCTCCGTCCAGCAATATTGGCGAAAGGTGTGACGTGGACTTTTAAAAAGTTGAATGTCGATGCCATGAAAGAAGCCGCAAAGGTATTTTTAGGCACTCACGACTTTACGTCGTTCCGAGCTGTTGGTTGTCAGGCCAATACGCCAATCCGTACTATTCTAAACTTTGATGTTCAGCAATTAGGCCATTATATTGTCCTTGATATACGGGCGAATGCTTTTTTGCATCATATGATTCGAAATTTCGCAGGTGTGTTGATGACTATTGGTGCAGGTGAGAAACCAGTAACTTGGTCAAAAGACGTATTAGAAGCACAAGATAGATGCAAAGGTGGAATAACTGCACCGCCTGATGGTTTGTATTTTGTTGATGCTCAATACCCTGAAGTTTTCAATGTTCCGGTCTGCAAATTAGGGCCTCACTTTTTACCTTATGTAGACGAGCCTTCCTATGAATTGTCGAGTTAAAATCTGTGGGATAACTAATATAGAGGATGCGCTAATGGCGTGTCGTCATGGTGCGGATGCGTTGGGTTTTGTTTTCTATGAAAAAAGTCCGAGATATGTCACCCCTGAAATGGCTAATTCAATCCTAGCTCAGCTTCCGCCATTTGTGACTCCTGTCGCTTTATTTGTTGACGCTGACGAAGCAAGTATTAGGACTGTTATTAATGGGAGTCCACGTTGGATTATTCAATTTCATGGCGCCGAGATTGAAGCTGAATGTTTGTCTTATCAACGACCTTATATGAAAGCGTTACGAATTAAAGAGGGCGATAATGTCGCTGCCTTAGTTGATCAATATCCTACCGCTAGTGCAATGCTATTAGACGCATACAAAGCCGGTGTTCCAGGTGGAACTGGAGAGGTTTTTGATTGGTCGCTCATTCCAAAAAAATTGACTAAGCCTATCGTATTAGCGGGAGGCCTTACCCCAAACAATATTAAAGACGCGATAAAGCAAGTTGCACCTTATGCTGTAGATGTAAGTGGCGGTGTTGAGTTATCTAAAGGCGTCAAAAGTGAACTTAAGGTTCAAGAATTTATTAGTGGAGCAAAATGTGGATAACAAAGATATTAATCTAGATTTACCTGATTCTCATGGTCGCTTTGGTCAATATGGCGGTGTATTCGTATCTGAGACTTTGATGTCTGCTTTAGATGATTTGACAGTAATGTATGAGCGTCTGTCTAAGGATGCCGAATTTCAAGCCGCTTTTGATTATGACTTAGCGCACTATGTAGGTCGACCATCTCCACTTTATTTTGCTGAGCGATTAACTAAAAAAGCCGGTGGTGCGAAGATCTATTTAAAGCGAGAAGACCTTAATCATACGGGTGCCCATAAAATTAATAACACCATTGGTCAAGCTTTATTGGCTAAGCACATGGGTAAGCCAAATATTATTGCAGAGACAGGAGCAGGGCAGCATGGAGTTGCATCTGCTACGGTAGCGGCTCGATTAGGGTTGAAATGTAAGGTTTTCATGGGGGCGGAAGATATTCGTCGTCAATCATTGAATGTTTATCGTATGAAGTTGCTTGGCGCAGAGGTTATTTCTGTTGAGTCAGGGACAAAGACATTAAAAGATGCCCTTAATGAAGCGATGCGTTATTGGGTAGGTAATGTCGATGACACTTTCTACATTATTGGTACAGCTGCTGGCCCTCATCCTTATCCCAAATTGGTTCGCGATTTCCAAGCGGTTATCGGACGTGAAACGAAAGCTCAGTGTTTGGCTCAAGAAGGTCGTCTACCTGATGCACTTGTTGCTTGTGTTGGTGGTGGTTCAAACGCCATAGGTATGTTCCACCCTTTCATTAAAGATGAGGGTGTTGCTATGTACGGTGTTGAGGCTGGAGGTGATGGTATTGAAACAGGTCGCCATGCGGCACCATTAAGTGCTGGTCGCCCAGGTGTACTGCATGGTAACCGTACTTACGTAATGGCCGATGATGATGGTCAAATTATAGGTACACACTCTATTTCAGCGGGTTTGGATTATCCTGGTGTTGGTCCAGAGCATGCTTGGTTAAAAGATATTGGTCGAGCAAACTACGTTGCAATCAATGATGATGAGGCAATGGATGGCTTCCGCGATTTAACTCGTTTGGAAGGTATTATGCCTGCTCTTGAGTCTAGTCATGCGGTGGCTTACGGTATGAAATTAGCTGCAACAATGGCAAAAGATAAAATCGTTGTGATCAATCTTTCTGGTCGTGGTGATAAAGATATTCTTACTGTTGCAGAATTGGATGGAATTGAAGTATGAGTCGCATAACACAATGTTTTGAAAAATTAAAAAAATCTGGTAAAAAAGCACTCATTCCGTATATTACCGGAGGTGATCCATCACCTGATTATACCGTTACTATGATGCATTCATTAGTAAAGTCTGGTGCTGATGTTATCGAAATTGGTATGCCATTTTCTGATCCAATGGCAGACGGCCCTGTCATTCAGCTTGCTTGTGAGCGTAGCTTAGCGGCTGGTACTAGTGTTAAAAAAGTATTGAAAATAATTGCTGAATTTCGTCAAAGTGATGATAAAACACCAGTGGTTTTAATGGGGTATTTAAACCCAATAGAGTTCTTTGGATATCAAGCTTTTTCAGACGCTGCAAAAGAAGCAGGCGTAGATGGCATTTTATTAGTCGATCTGGCTCCTGAAGAGGCGACAGATGTAGTAGAATGCTTCCGTAAGAATGAAATTGATCTGATTTACTTATTATCACCAACGACAACACCTGCACGAGCGAAGAAAATATGTGACCTTGCATCTGGTTATGTTTACTACGTTTCAGTAAAAGGTGTGACTGGATCCGCTGAACTTGATGTTGATAGTGTTAAAAAACACGTTGATTCATTGCGTTCTATTACAGATTTACCAATTGGTGTTGGTTTTGGTATTCGTGATGCAAAAACCGCCGCAGCGGTCAGTAAATGCGCTGATGGAGTGATTGTTGGCAGTGTTTTAGTGAATGCCATTGCAGAAAATAAAGATCATAAAAAAGAATATATAGCTGACGCTTTAGGATCTATTTTAGCTCCCATGCGTAGTGAAATGGACGCCTAAGCGGCAGCAAATTAGAAATGTGGAGAATTAAATGAGTAGCTGGCTAGATAAATTTGTCCCTTCGATTGTTCGAAGTGAATCTAAGCGTGGTACAGCAGGTACTGTACCTGAAGGTCTTTGGAAAAAATGTCCTAAATGTGAAAACGTTTTGTACCGCCCAGAATTGGAAAAAAACTTAGATGTTTGTCCAAAATGTGAGCACCATTTACGTGTAGGTGCTCGTCGTCGCTTGGATATTTTCTTAGATAAAGAAAATCGTCACGAAATCGGTGCGCATCTTGAGCCTGAAGATAAATTGAAATTCAAAGACTCAAAGCGTTATAAAGACCGTATTGTTGATGCACAAAAGAAAACAGGTGAAAAAGACGCTTTAGTTGCAATGGAAGGTACTTTAAACGGTATGCCTGTTGTGACCGTTGCTTTTGAGTTCAGTTTCATGGGCGGTTCTATGGGCGCTATTGTTGGTGAACGCTTTATTCAAGCTGTTAATGTTTGCTTGGAAAAACGTATTCCACTTGTTTGTTTCTCTGCCAGTGGTGGCGCTCGTATGCAAGAGGCGCTTATCTCTTTAATGCAAATGGCGAAAACCAGTGCAGGCTTGGAGCGAATGAAACAAGAAGGTATACCATATATTTCAGTTATGACTGACCCTGTGTTTGGTGGCGTATCGGCTTCTTTAGCAATGTTAGGTGACTTAAATGTTGCAGAGCCAAATGCCTTAATCGGTTTTGCTGGCCCTCGGGTTATTGAGCAAACAGTTCGTGAAAAACTACCTGAAGGTTTTCAGCGTAGTGAGTTTTTATTGAACAAAGGCGCGTTAGATATGATTATTAAGCGTGAAGAAATGTGTGATCGCTTATTTAATATCTTATCTTTGCTTACCAATAAGGTTGCTTAATTAAATGACGCAGACGTCATTAGCTAGCTGGCTTTCATACATTGAGAGCCAGCATCCCTCTGAAATAGAGTTAGGTTTAGACAGAGGGAATGAAGTATTAGCTAGGTTGGGTCTATCTCGACCAAGAAATAAAGTGATTACCGTTTCGGGTACAAATGGCAAAGGTTCTACCTGCGCCATGCTAACTCAGTATCTTTGTGCACAACATCATTCAGTTGGTACTTATACTTCTCCTCACTTTCTTGTCTTCAATGAACGAATAGCCTTAAACGATTCTCCTTGTGATGATGAGATGATTTGTCGTGCTTTTGATGCAATTGAAGCAGCACGGGGAAATATAGCATTAACCTATTTTGAATTTAGTACGCTTGCTGCCTTATGGATTTTTGATCAGTCTGATCTAGATTACTGGATACTAGAAGTTGGTTTAGGTGGGCGTTTAGATTCAGTGAATATGATCGATACCGATGTAGCGGTTATTACTTCTATTTCTTTGGATCATATTGATTGGTTAGGTGACAATATTGATGTTATTGCACAAGAAAAAGCCGGAATCGCTAGGAAAGATAAATTATTAATTAGTGGTGTGGTTAATCCACCAGACTCTATTGCTGCTACAGCATTAGAGATTGGAGCGCATTTACGACAGAAGGGAACTGACTTTAACTTTGTATCTGACGAGGGCCTTTGGTCATGGTCTGGTGCAGGTGTTGAGTATAATAACTTGCCTACTCCTTCGCTTCCTTTGCAAAACGCAGCAACTATTATTGCCGTGTTAACCTATATGGGAATGGCCCCTAAGCAAGAAGATTTAGTTAGATTATTTAAAACGGCGCAATTAACTGGGCGCTTTCAAAAAGTAGCTTCTACTCCAGATATATATATTGATGTTGCGCATAATCCAGAAGCGGCTATTGAGCTTTCGCAAAGAATAAAACAACTTGTTCGTCCTCCTATTGCGGTATGCGGTATGTTGAAGGACAAGGATATTGCTAGTGTCGTGAGTCATTTGGCGAATAGTTTTTCTGATTGGTTTTGTTGCGATTTAGATGGTCCAAGAGGGGCGAAGGCTGAGGATCTTTCTGCTGAGATTGTAAGATGTCTACCGAACCTTTTGTCTAATGACCTTTCTTCTCATGTTCATACATTCCATTCTGTCAATCAAGCCTATGACGCGGCTTTATCCAAAGCGAAAGCAGATCAGCGTTCAGTGATAGTGTTTGGGTCCTTTGTAACTGTCTCGGAATATTTGACATTTAGTCAATCGAAAGAGTGATTTATGATAGATAGAACCATAACTTTTAGACTTATCGGCGCTGGCATAATGGTGCTTTCAGCGGCTGTTATATTGCCTTTGATTTTAGATGGTGAGCGCCCTCCAGAACTGGATATTCAAGTTCAAGTTAGCGAACCGCCTGCTTTCCCTGTTATTAAAATAGCACCAGTACAGCCGGTGAAAAGCTTACCTGTTGCTTCAACAGAAAAGTCAGCACAAGATATAACTTTAATTCCAACACCTAAAGCCGCGAAAGATGTTGAGCCAAACTCAGTGGTTTCTAAAGTGACATTACCTACCCCTACGGTATCTGCTCCTAAAAAAACAGTTGAGGCCAAAGCGCCTGCAAAAACGACAGAGCGTTGGGTTGTGCAAATTGCGACTTTTAAGAGTAAAGACAACGCCACTCGTCTAGTAGATAAATTAAAAGCGGCAAAATATGACGCTTATAGTATTACAACGAACTCACTATATAAGGTGTATGTTGGTCCAGAATTTAAACGAGATACTTCTGAAAAAGTGCGAGACGAAATTAAAAGTAAATTTAAATTAGCAGGCTTTGTTACTAAATTTTCAGTTAATTAGACCAGCTTTTGTAAAGCGGTATTTTGAATGAGTTAGTGATCTGCTAAACTCCGCAGCGTTTTTTTAGAGGTATACATGGAACAAGCAAGCTCAATGTCGACAATAGATTGGCTTATTATCGCTGTGGTAATTCTTTCTACACTTCTTAGTTTGAAAAGAGGTTTTGTGAAGGAAATTTTATCTCTGTTAACGTGGGTTATTGCCTTTGTTGTTGCCGTGAAATTTTCAGATCAAATGCAAGTGTTGCTAATTGAACAAGTTCAAAATGATCAGATTCGATACATTGTTGCGTTTGTTTCTTTGTTTATTGCTTCATTAGTAGTAGGGGCGTTAGTGAGTTTTTTGCTAGGTTCCTTAATACAAGTAACAGGCTTATCGAGTACCGATAGAGTATTAGGCATGCTCTTTGGTTTTGCTCGAGGTAGTTTGATTGTTGTGGCTTTTGTTTCATTATTGAGTCTTAGCCCAGCAATAGAAAAAACAGATTTTTGGAAAACATCTCAACTAATTCCTCAATTGAGTCAGTTGAATGAATGGACACGTGAAATGTTAGGCAAGAGCTCGGATCTTATGGATGCGACTCTCATTGACCGTGTTCTTGGTAATTAGGTGCTGTTTCTTAAATAGAACAGCGCCAAAATAGATAAAGAATGTTTACGGTGTTTACCGTAATTCCCCAACACGAGGATCTATAGCATGTGTGGTATCGTTGGTGTCGTAGGCACGTCGGTCGTTAATCAGTCAATTTTTGATGCATTAACACTTCTTCAGCATCGTGGACAAGATGCTGCGGGTATGGTCACAAGCCATAATGGACGTTTATTTTTACGCAAAGACAATGGTCCGGTGAGTGAGGTTTTTCGTACTCGTCATATGAAAAAACTACAGGGCAACATAGGAATAGGACATGTTCGCTACCCGACTGCTGGAACATCCAGTTCAGCCGAAGCTCAGCCATTCTACGTTAATTCTCCTTATGGCATCTCTCTGGCACACAATGGTAATTTAACCAATACTGCCAAATTAAAGCGTGAAGTATTTGAATCTGATTTACGTCATGTTAATACAACATCTGACTCTGAAGTTTTGGTGAATGTATTGGCACACGAACTTCATCAAGAAGGGAAGTTTGTTCCTACGCCAGAAGATATTTTTAATGCGCTAGAGCGTGTTTATAAGCGTATTGAAGGCGGCTATGCAGTCGTCGCATTAATTACTGGTTACGGTATTTTAGCGTTTCGTGATCCTGATGGTATTCGTCCGTTAATTTACGGATCTCGCGAAACTGATACAGGTGTCGAATACATGGTAGCCTCTGAGAGTGTTGCTTTGGATGCCGCTGGTTTTAAAGTTGAACGGGATATTTTACCTGGCGAAGCCATCTTTTTTGATGTGAACCGTAAAGTTCATGTTCGTCAATGTACGCCGAAAAAAGCGGCGCGTCCTTGTTTGTTCGAATATGTTTATTTTGCACGTCCAGATACCGTTATTGATAGCATTTCAGTTTATAAAGCGCGCATTAATATGGGTGATAAATTGGCTGCTAAGATTCAGCGTGAATGGAAGGATCATGATATTGATGTAGTGATTCCAATACCTGACACTAGCCGAACGTCTGCATTACAAATCGCACAAGCGTTAAACATACCTTTCCGAGAAGGCTTAGTAAAAAACCGTTATATCGGTCGTACTTTTATTATGCCTGGTCAGGAAATTCGTAAAAAGTCGGTTCGTCAGAAACTAAACCCAGTACCGTTTGAATTTAAAGATAAAACAGTACTCTTGGTGGATGATTCGATTGTGCGCGGTACAACGAGTAAAGAAATTATCGATATGGCAAGAGAGGCGGGTGCTAAGAAAGTATATATTGCTTCAGCTGCACCAGAAGTACGTCATCCAAATGTGTATGGTATTGATATGCCTGCAGCACATGAGTTAATTGCTTATAACCGGAATGTTGATGAAATTTGTGAATTGATTGGTGCAGATAAACTTATCTTCCAAGATTTAGACGATCTTATCGATGCTTGTATTGATGAAAAGCACTCAGATGTTCGTGAATTTGATACCTCTGTGTTTAATGGTGTTTATATTACAGGGAACATCGACAAAGGTTATTTAGCGAGTCTTGAAGGCTCACGTAATGATATGAATAAATCAGCATTAGAAGACGTTCAGGCCAGCGATATGATGCATCCGATGTAGTCTTTTCGTTATTAAGTAGCGGTACTGAAAACAGAAAGAAAAAAGCGGGCTTAGATTTGTATTCTAAGCCCGCTTTTTATTATGTGATGTTCTATTTTAGTCGCTTTCACTTTTTGGCGTTTTAACATCGACCTGATTGTCTTCAAATGCGTTATTTTCAAATGCACTGTCTTCAGATACATTATCTTTGATAGCATCCTGTGGCGTCATTTCTTGTTGAAGTGCTTCAAGTTCTTTTCTTTCTTTTCTGCGATAGCCCAAAACAAGCAAGCAAGGGGTAAGAATTAAAGTTAGCGGAGTTGCAAAGGTTAGGCCGCCAGCAATCGCTGTCGACAGTTGCGTCCACCACTGGGCAGATGGTGCGCCAATACTTAGTGATTGATGCATTAGGTCGATATTTAGCTGGAAGACCATAGGCATTAAGCCAAGAATTGTTGTAATAGTCGTCAACATCACAGGTCTAAGGCGTTGAACACCAGTTCTAATCGCCGCTTCTCGAACCTTCATGCCTTGTTTACGTAATCCGTTAAAAGTATCGATTAAAACGATATTGTTATTAACAACAATCCCAGCTAGAGCAATAACTCCGACACCACTCATGACGATACCAAAAGGTTGCCCTTTCATCATTAGACCAATAAGTACGCCCATAGTAGAAAAAATTACAGCGCTTAAAATTAATAAACACTGGAAGAAGTTATTGAATTGAGTAACTAGAATAATCGCCATAATAAAGAAAGCCACACCAAAGGCCTTAACCAAAAATATCATGGATTTTTGTTGTTCTTCTGTATTACCACGGAATTCATAACTAACAGATTTATCTATGTTTGTCGCATCAAGTTGATTTTTTATACCTTTAATGACTTCATCAACCACTAGACCGTCTTTTACATCTGCATCAATTTGAATGGATTTTTTACCATCAGTTCTATTGATTGTGCCTTGTTTGGGCGCTGCGTAACGATGTATGAAATTACTGGCTGGGATACTTCCTTGATTCGTCGGAATTTGTAACTGGTCTAGTTGGTCTAAACTGCGTTGATTAACTGGATAGCGCAACACAATATCGATTTTGTCATCTGCGCCTTCGGGCAAGAAGTCACTTAAAGTAATGCCAGTGGTAATCAATTTAATCACATTGCCAAGACTGTTTACATCGACACCATAACGGCTTGCTTCGGCACGATTTATATCAATACGCCACTCAATACCGGGTAGAGATCTACCATCGCTGACCGTAATTATTTCTTCTCTTTCAAGTAGTCTTCTGCTTATTTCATCTGCGGCAATATTGAGTGCCTCAGTGTAACTAGACGTTAGCTGTAATTGAATGTCTGCGCCAGATTGTGGGCCACCTTGTTCCTTTTCAGCGCTAACTTCAATACCAGGAATTTGTTTTGTTTTCTCTCTGATTCTATCCAAAATGACACTGGCTGGTTCACGTTTATACCAATCAGTGAATTCCATTGAAATGGAGCCGATACTATCTGGTGCAGCGTTGTTGCCAGGCGTTGCATAAGAGGAGGTAACAATACTCTTAAGTTCAGGTGTGCCGATTAATTGAAGTTCAACTTGTTTAACCAAAGAGTCTTTTTCATCCAGGGATAAATCGCCACGGGCACGTATATCTAAATTGGCAGACTCTGGTTCAATATTGGGGAAAAATTCTACGCCTTTACCGAACTTTCCATAGCTCATAAAAACACTAATGAGCAAGATTATAGTGAACAAAAGAACCAAAATAGGGGACTCAACTAGACGTGTTAACATTCTGCCATAAAAGCCAGTTGGTCCAGTTAGCTCTCTTAAATTGCCGCTTTCCGTTATGCGTAAAGCGTGCATTGTTTTTTCACTATACGCGCCTTTTTTGCCAATCATAGAGCCAATGGTCGGCAAGACAATTAAGGCCATGACTAACGAAGAAGACAGCGTGGCGATAATCGTAATGGGCATATAGCGCATAAATTCCCCGACAATATCGGGCCAAAAAAGTAGAGGCATAAAAACAGCAAGAGTTGTTGCAGTAGAGGCTGTAATGGGCCATGCCATACGTTTTGCGGCTTCACTGTAAGCTTCTCGCTTAGATGCGCCTTCTGCTAGTTTTCGGTCTGCATATTCGGTAACAACGATGGCGCCATCAACTAGCATTCCAACACTGAGTATTAGGGCGAACAAGACCACCATATTGATCGTGTAGCCTTGTAGATCAAGGATTAAAATTCCTGACAAGAATGCACCGGGAATAGCTAAACCAACAAGTAAGGCACTGCGTGCACCAAGAGCCCATACAATTACGATCATGACCAATAACGTTGCCGCTAGCACATTATTGAACAAGTCATTTAAGGAGGTTTCTATATCAGAAGATTTGTCACCTGTTAGGTTGTACGAGACGCCGTTTTGCCACTGCTTACTTTCTTCTTCGACTACTGCTTTTACGGTTTCTATTGTTTCTATGATATTCGCACCAACACGCTTTGATACCGCGAGAGTAATACTGCGCTTACCTTCTACCCGTGCGTAGCTGCTAGCGTCTTCAAAAGTAAGTTCACCAGTCGCTATGTCACCTAAAAGAACAACTTGGTCGCCATCTGCTTTAATGGGTAGATTAAGAATATCTTCTTTCGTTTTGAGTAAACCAGGCACTTTCAATGAGAAGCGGCCTGCGCCAGTATCTAGATTTCCGGCAGCAACTAGGCGATTGTTTCCAGACACGAAATTAGCCACGTCGGCAAGAGAAAGGTTGTAGGACTCAAGTTGCTCTGGGCGAATAATGATCTGAGCTTGTTGATCACGATCACCACTAATTTTTGCTTCTAAAACACCATCAACCGCTTCAATAGAATCTTGAAGGTTTTTTGCTGTTCTACTTAATGTCGCAAAATCGACATTACCAGATAAATTCACACGTAAAACAGGAAAGGTAGATAAGTTTATCTCTGTGACTGTTGGTTCATCAGCGTCATCAGGTAATTCACTTTTTGCACGATCGACTTTATCTTTTGCATCAATAATTGCTTGGTCTATGTCTACGCCAGATTCAAACTCAATAATGATAGAGGCATGACCTTCAGAGGCTGTGGATTTTAGTTCTTTTAATCCTTCTAGCCCTTTAAGTTCTTTTTCTAAAGGGTGAACTAATAAGCTGTCGGCGTCTTCAGGAGATATGCCCTCTAAAGAAACCGAGACATAAGCCATTGGAATGGTTATGTCTGGATCGCTTTCTTTGGCAATTTCAATGTAAGACACTATGCCCATAAGAAGTATTAGGACAAAAAACATCATTACCGTTCGTGAGCGAGCTAAGGCCGCATCAATTAATGTTTGCATGCTGGATTCCCTTAGTTTTGATAATGAGCTTCGACTTTGTCACCATCGGACACAAAGCCTTGTCCGACAGTAATAATGTTTACATTATCAGGGAGACCACTGACCCAAACTTTATCGCGTTCTGATTTCACAATGTCAACAGGCGTAATAACAACTTTATTATCAATGTCGATGACTTTAATTGCAGTTCGGCCAGAATCATCAAGTGTCAGTAGGGCTGGAGAGAATGCATGGGCTTTTTGATCATCTAGAATAAAGTTCACAGCAGCCGTTAAACCTGCAGGGATTTTATTGTCTGGATTTTCTACTTGAATTTCGACCGTAATGGTTCGACTTGATTCATTGGCTGTTGTGCTTATATAAGAAACTACGCCTTCAGCCTCGTAGCCTGATTCAAGGCGAATATCACCTAAAATACCCAGTTTGATTTTTTCTACTTTGTTTTGTGGAATGTTTACGCTAATTTTTATCGGGTTAAGCGATACTAATGTGCCGATTGAGGCTCCATTCGCTAATACTTGCCCTTGTTGTACATCTAGAGTGTTTACTATGCCAGAGAAGGGGGCTGTTAAGTTGGCATTTTCTAAATCAACCAACAGTGTGCGTTCAGCTGCTTTTGCTGCTGCAAGTTCTGTTTCTGCTTTAGCCAAACTGACTTTCGAAGAAAAATTATCAGCGACAAGTTTTTTAATGCCATCTAATTCAAGTGTTCTTTGTTTTACTAAAAGCCTAGCTTGTTCTATTTGAGTTTTTAATGTTCGAGTATCTATTTGTAGAATAGAACTGCCTTTTTTAACAAACTGGCCTTTTTCAGTAGCAAGTTTAGTAATGCGACCTTGATAGCTATTAGTAAGTAGTAATGTTTCATTGGCGAGCGTTTTTCCGCTCAATGGTAAGTGTGTTTCTATTATTTGAGCGGTTAATGTAGCGGCTTGTACTGAATGAATAAAAGCACTTTCTGTTGTTGGTGAAGAAGTGTCATTTACTTTAGGGTTTGTTTCTATTTGGTCGGTTGCTACTGGGCTAACGGTAATGCCACTTCCACCCAAATACATCCAAGCTACTGCTATGATTATGACAACAATAGCAATAATTGGACCGACCTTGCTTTTCAACTCCATTTAACACTCCACAAGCTAGATAAATTGTATTTATATGGCTCTAAGTATATTCCCAAAGAATGACAAAGAAAGGTTTTTTCTTTGAAATGTGCAAGAAACATTGTGAGTTAAGGATGGCTTTTTTTAATGAAGAATAAGGCTAAGTGTTTATTTAAAATAAAATACTCTTCGTTTTCACCTCTAATGGCTTCTATTTACTGAACCTTCATATAGAAGGGTGATACTATATGCCCACAAAATTTTTACATTTATATGGATAGATATGAGTCTATTATCGTTAGAACAAATTAGTGTTGCTTTTGGTCATAATCCATTGCTTTCAAAAATCAGTTTTGCAGCGGAAGCAGGCGAACGTGTTGCGATTATCGGTCGTAATGGCGCAGGTAAATCGACCTTGTTAAAAATCATTTCTGGTGAACAAGTCCCAGACGAAGGCATGGTACGTCTTGAAGGCGGAATGAAGATTGCTCAGTTGCCTCAAGAGCTGCCAGAAGCGAATGGTAAAACGGTTCGTGACGTTGTCAGTGAAGGCGCTGGCGAAGCACACTCATTAATGACACGTTACTTCAAACTTTTAGAAGACTTTGAAAACGACCATTCAGATGAGTTAGGTGACATTCAAACTAAATTGGATCAGATTCAAGGTTGGGATTTAGAGCAACGTGTGAATCACATGATTCAACGTCTCGCTTTGCCTGCTGATAAACTCATGTCTGAACTGTCTGGTGGTTGGCGTCGTCGTGTTATTTTAGCGCAAGCGTTAATTTCTAACCCTGACGTTTTGTTACTTGATGAGCCAACTAACCATTTGGACGTTCCGACAATCGAATGGATGGAACAACAACTTCAGCAATTCCGTGGCTTAATCTTATTTATTACCCATGACCGTCGTTTTCTAGAAAAACTAGCCAATCGCATCATAGAAGTCGATCGTGGTAATCTGATTTCTTTCAGTGGCTCTATTCACGAATTTCTTGTTTTCAAAGAAAAGCTGTTAGAAGAAGAAGGGCGTGCGAATGCATTGTTTGATAAGCGTCTAGCAGAAGAAGAAGTGTGGATTCGCCAAGGCATTAAAGCCCGTCGTACCCGTAATGAAGGTCGTGTTCGTGCATTAGAAGCCTTGCGTGTTGAGCGTTCTGAACGTATTGGTCGTCAAGGTAATGCAAAAATGGCGATTGAAACGAAAGAGAAGTCAGGGAAATTGGTTGCTGAATTCTCACAAGTGGGTCATTCATTCGAAGATAAAGTTATCTTGCAGCCTATGGATTTGGTTGTTAACCGCGGTGATCGAATTGGACTTGTTGGTCCAAACGGCTGTGGTAAAAGTACGTTATTAAAAATTCTTTTAGGTGATCTTGAACCGTCAGAAGGCACGGTTCGCCAAGGGACTAAGCTTAATGTCGCGTACTTTGATCAGTTACGTGAACAACTAGACCCAGAACAAACAGTCGCTGAAAACGTAGGTGAAGGTAAAGATGTCATTGAAATTAATGGCCAAAATAAGCATGTTATTGGTTATTTAGGTGATTTCTTGTTCCCACCTGAGCGTGCTCGCACACCAATCAAAGCCTTGTCTGGTGGTGAGCGAAACCGTGTTTTATTGGCAAAACTTTTCACCAAGCCAGCCAACCTATTGATAATGGATGAGCCTACAAACGACTTAGATGTAGAAACGCTAGAGCTTCTTGAAGAGCTTTTGATGAACTACGACGGCACTTTGCTGTTGGTAAGTCATGACCGTTCTTTCTTGGACAACGTCGTAACAAGCGTTATCGCGTTTGAAGGCGAAGGAAAAGTGAAAGAATACGTTGGTGGTTATCAAGATTGGATTCGTCAGGGTGGTAAGTTCCCGACGGAATCAACGTCCCAAACAAACGCTGAACCAACGAAAAAAGAAAAAGCCAAAGCGGAAAAAGAAGCCGCAGCGGTTGTCGTCGCTAAACCAAAAGCGAAATTAAGCTACAAGCTGCAACGTGAATTTGAAAATATGCCAGAAGCGATTGCAAAATTAGAAAGTGAAATTGCTTCGCTTCATGCGACAACAAGTTCAGCAGATTTCTATACTGGTGATGCAGATCAAGTGCAAAAAACGTTGGCAAAAGTATCCCATAAAGAAGAAGAGCTCGAAAAGACAATGGAGCGTTGGCTTGAGCTTGAAGAAATGAAAAACGGATAAATTATGACGCAAAAAATTAAAACAGTTTCCTTTGTGCCTAGATTCTTTGGTGCTTTTGGTCAATTTTTTAAATACATGGGGAGCGGCGATTACGCCGCTCGTTGCCAGCGAGTTGCTTCTGGTGATCTACTTGCTAGTGAAGCTGAACCTACTGTAATTACGGAAACAATTGACGTTATTCGTGAAATTGAAGTGGCTGCACCGACATTAGACACTGTCAATATAGATGGCGCTCATCAATTATTACAACTGTTGCAGCAGGAAGCGCGTTTCATTGATTTTCTACAAGAAAGCATAGATGACTACACGGATGAAGACGTTGGCGCGGCGGCGCGTCAAATCCACGTAGGTTGCGCAAAAGTATTAAAACAACATTTCACTATTGAGGTGGTTAATACAGCGTCTGAAAGCAGTCGAATTGAAGTGCCTTCCGATTACGATGTTAAGCAAATCAAGCTTGAAGGTCGTGTTGAAGGCTTAGGTCCTTATTCAGGTACCTTGATTCACCCTGGTTGGAAAGTGGTCGACACTAGACTGCCTAAAGTAACGAATACAGACAACCTAACTATTTTAGCGCCAGCTGAAGTCGAGGTATAAAACATGGGTGATTATTTTATTGGTATCGACCTAGGTACCACCCATTCTGCTGTCTACTATTCGGCGTCGGCAGATGATTCGCTGAATTTACAAGCGTTAACAATTCCACAACTTACCGCCGCAGGGCGAGTAGATTCTTTACCTCTGCTGCCTTCTTTTGTGTATTTTCCACACGGAACTGAATTTTTAGAAAGTGATCTTCAGCTTCCTTGGGGAAAAGTAACTTCCATTGTTGGTCAATTGGCTAGAGAATTAGGGACCAAGTCTTCTGGGCGTTTAGTACAAAGTGCTAAAAGTTGGCTGTGTCATTCACGAGTGAATGTGGATGAAACTATATTACCGGTAGATGCTTTGGATGAAGTGCAAAAAGTGTCTCCCGCCATCATCATAGAAATGCTGCTATTGCATTTAGTCAATGCTTGGTCTAATCAGTTTCCAAATACACCTATATCAGAACAGAATGTTGTCATCACGGTACCGGCTTCATTTGATCCTGCTGCGCGTGCTATTACAGAGAAAGCGGCTGAAAAAGTCGGATTGAAAACGCGTTTAATCGAAGAACCACTCGCGGCTTTTTATGCGTGGTTAAGCGATCAATCCACATGGACGGATAGCCTTGAGGTTAATGAACATATATTAGTGGTGGATGTTGGTGGTGGCACGACCGATTTATCATTAATTCAAACGGTCGAGAAAGAAGGCTCTTTAAGTCTAGAGCGAGTGGCGGTAGGCCGTCACATTTTGCTCGGTGGCGACAACATGGACATGACGTTGACTTACCATTTGGCCGGTCAACTGGCGCAGAAAGGAACAAGTTTAGAACCTTGGCAAATTTCTGGATTGACGCAAGCCAGTCGCGAAGCGAAAGAACGATTATTATCGAACCCTGATCTATCGGAAGCGACCGTCGTCGTACCAAGTCGTGGACGTAGCTTGTTTAATAAAAGCATTAAAGCGACCTTGACTCAAAAAGATGTTCAGCAACTATTGATCGATGGCTTTTTTCCAGAAGTTCAGTTAGGTGAGCGAGCTCAGAATGCCGTGCGCAGTGGCTTGAGCAAAATTAATTTAGATTATGAAAGTGACCCAGCGATTACTCGTCATATTAGTGAGTTCCTAGCACTGCATAATATCAAACCAACCAAAGTGTTATTGAATGGTGGTGTTTTTAACGCCTCTTTAATACGTTCTACGTTGGAAGAACGTCTTGGTAATCTATTAAATGGTGCGGATGTCACCATGTTGACGCCATCCCATTTGGATTACGCTGTCGCAAAAGGCGCGACCTATTACGCCCAAGTTCAAGCGCAAGGCGGTGTAAAAGTTAAGAGTGGTTTAGCGGCTAATTACTATATTGGTGTCGCGAGCCCAATGCCTGCTATTCCAGGTATGGTTCCGCCAGTGGATGCTATTTGTGTTGCGTCTTTTGGTTTGGAAGAAGGGGCAGATGAACAAATGTTGCCTAACGAATTTGCGCTTGTTGTTGGTGAGAATGTAACATTTCGTTTCTTTCAATCTAAAAATAATGAAATAGAAGCGGTTGGTAAAACTATATCTTCTTTTTCTTTAGGGCAATTGAGCGAGTTAAACCCCTTATCGATTTGCTTAGATGCAGGTCATTACCCTGTTGGTGAAATGGTACGAATATACTTAACCGCGCGTGTCACTGAATTGGGCTTATTGTTACTGCAAGCTCATGATACACAATCCGACTTAAGCTGGACGATCGAGTTTCAAGTTAGAGAGGCTTAACCCATGGCTCAACCTGCTTTTCGCGTTGGTATTGATTTGGGGACAACAAACTGTGTTGTTTCCTATCTTTCGATTAATCACGCGGCGGAATCATTTTCATCGACGCCACAAATTTTACCCATACCTCAAGTCATGGAAGATGGTTCGGTACAAGAATTTACGTACCTTCCTAGCGCGATTTACCTCTTGGCAAACGATGAGCTTGATAAGCTTAATCCAACCTTACCTTGGCGTCAGCATGATAAAACGCACATTGTTGGTGTGGGGGCTTTGGCGTTAGGTCAACGTCGTGCTGGGCAGTTGGTGCAAAGTGCAAAAAGTTGGTTGAGCCATCGTAAAGTTGATCGTCGTTCAGCGATTTTACCTTGGGCCAGTGAGTTTACTAAAAAGCTCAGCCCGCTCGAAGCCAGTCGCTTTTTGTTAGACCACATTAAACAAAGCTGGAATCATCAGTTTCCTGATGCTTTTTTAGATCAACAATCTATCGCACTAACCTTACCTGCGTCTTTCGATGAAGAGGCGAGAGCACTCACGTTGGAAGCAGCAAAGCTTGCCGGTTTAACGAATTTATACCTTCTTGAAGAACCCCAAGCAGCTTGTTATCACTATATTAATGACGATGAAAAACTGTCTGCTATAGCAAACAAGAAAATGTTATTGGTTGTCGATATTGGTGGCGGTACAAGTGATTTTAGTTTGGTTGCTATTCGACATTTAGAAACGGCAGATCAAGCTTCCTCACTTTCATTAAAACGAATTGCCGTTGGTGAGCATTTGTTGCTGGGTGGCGATAACCTTGATCAAGCGTTAGCGTTTCAACTTGATCCGAAAAAGATCTCTGCCTTATCTGCGACACGCTTAGCGGCTTTAGTTCAGCAAACACGCCAAGCGAAAGAAACTTTATTAAGCGACGACGCGCCAGAATCATTAAGTATTACCGTACTGGGCGGCGGCAGTAAGTTGATTGGCGGTTCGCAAAAATTTAACGTATCAAAAGACGTATTGTTAGAACAAATACACAGCGGTTTCTTCCCGTTAGTGTCAGCCAATGAAGAAGTGCAAGGTAACCATTATGCAATGCATACCTTAGGGTTACCT
The DNA here is from genome assembly GCF_014803385.1 of Marinomonas colpomeniae. GTDB lineage: Bacteria > Pseudomonadota > Gammaproteobacteria > Pseudomonadales > Marinomonadaceae > Marinomonas > Marinomonas colpomeniae. The sequence continues at coordinate 159,652 of NZ_JACYFC010000004.1, forward strand.
TATGAGTCAGATCCTGCTTTTACTCGACATTTAGCGGCTTTTTTAAATCAACACCAAGCGGAAATTTTAGAGGCTACAGGTTCGACTATGCCTGATGCCGTGCTTTTTAACGGTGGTTTATTTAACAGTGATGTTTTAAAAAATCGATTGCTAGAGCAATTAAATCAATGGGCAGACGAGCCAATATTAGTGTGCTCAGCGGATGAACCAAATGAAGCGGTTGCCAAAGGCGCTGTGATGTATTTAAACGCTTTAGCGGGTGATGGTGCTCGCATTGAAAGTGGCGTTGCACACAGCTTGTATCTTCAAGTAGGCGAAGATCAGTTCGTTGGTATTTTGCCTAAAAGTACGTTGAAAGGTGAAACGATTAAGGTCACGCAAGAACTCTTTGTCACCCTTGGCCAGCAAGTACAGTTTCCTTTGTATCGTTCTGATGACCACATAGAGTGCATTGTGGGTAAAGAGCGCAGTCAAGACGGCTTGCATTATATATCGACATTAACGACTGAATTAGACGGCGCAATAGACGCAAAAGAAACATCTGTGGTGTTATCCGCTAAAATGACAGAAGTCGGTGTGCTAGAAGTAGAATTAAAAGCCAGTGATTCAGTTGTCTATGATTCAGCAGCCAGTAGCTCAAAAGGTCAATGGCGCTTAAACTTCTCGACCACATCAAAAAAAGAAAGCTCAGGATTCGATGCTGACAATAGCGTTTTCCACGCAAACATGGGCCAAGCAGAAGAGTTGCTTGTTCACTGTTTTTCTAGCGTTGGACAGAAAACGCACCCTGATCTAGTTAAGTCCCTTAAACAAGAGTTAGACCAGTTATTAGGCAACCGAGATGATTGGAACCTCGTCACGTCTCGTCGTCTAGTAGACAAACTATTAAGCTTAAAATCGGGTCGAGTTAAAAGTGCTCAGCATGAACGTCAATGGCTACAATTAATGGGCTATTGCTTACGACCTGGATATGGTGAATCGGATGATTTAAATCGTGTACAGCAAGTCATCAATGTGACTCAATCAGGCACTCAATTCGATTCAGCGCCTGTTTGGGGTCAATATTGGACATTATATCGTCGTATTGCGGGTGGCTTGTCTATTGATCAACAACAGAACGTTTTGAAACAGTTCAATCAATACTATTCCCCAATAGGGCAGCGTTCACGGGAGAAACTAAAAGCACTAACCACCAAGTCTAGTGATGACCTTATTCGCCTTGTTGGCGCGCTAGAAGGTGTATCAAGTGACGATAAGGTGACAACAATTGATTGGTTGGTTAAACGACTCAAGAAAACCTCCGAGCCAGACACGGCTTGGTGGGCAATTGGTCGTATTGCTTCTCGTCATCTTTTATCTGGTGAGCAGAGTCAGCGTGTTGAAGAAAAGACTCTTTTTCCGTTATTAGACACAGTGTTAAAAGAAGATTGGAAAAAACGTAAAATGGCAGGACTTGCCGCTGTTTTAATGAGCCAGTTGAGTGTCGGTGAATCGGTTGAGCTAAATGGCTACCGCAAAAAAGTCGCGAACAAACTCAAAAAAGACAAATGCCCAGCGCAATGGTTAGAGCGTTTAGAAAGTAACAGTGAAATCAGTAATGATGAACTTAATGCGTTAGTCGGGGAGAGTTTACCGATTGGGCTACGGTTGTAGTTTTTTGATTTGTTTGAGCTCCGTTCAAATACTTTGTATTTATAAGTATTTTTCCGCTCTGCTGAGCGGGTAGTTTTTTGCTAGCGCTCAAAACTTGTCTTTATAAGAAGACAAAAATTCGCTTTTAGATCTTTAACGTCTCATTGCTTATGGATACGGCAAGCATTTCCTAGTCTATATTTGATGTAATATATTTAGATGTTCTTATAATTGATCGAATATCGAGAAACACGGTCACGTCAAAACCTTAATGTCGTTCAATCAGGATTGAATCGAAAATTAATTATTGTGGTCAGCAGTTCCCTCCCATTTTTTCAAGTGGAGGGCTAGGTTATTTCTTGATTATTGTAAAGCTGGCCTTAAGAGTAAGGTAGATGAGCAGCTTATGATATCGTCAATCAGATTAGACTTCGTTAATGGTTGTGTTGAAAATAGAATGATCTATTGAATCTTAGTTGGATGTGAAATATTGTGGTTTTACATTAAATAAATAGGCTGAAAGTGTTTAATTCTACAGCCTCGTTAGCTGCAATCTGCACACGGAGGTTATGTGTCTATCCAGGAAGTTGAAGTAACTCTAGAGGAATTGCAATCGCTAGATCAAGATAAAATACTCAGTGCATGTAAACGCCCCGTGTATTATGAATTAGAATCGGCTTTTGGGAATATTAAAGACTCTAATGCCGCAAAGTTACTATCTGCCACTTGCTCGATGCACCTAAAGCCTGAAAATCCGAAAGCTCCATTTTCACCTAAATTTATAATGCAAGACCGTAGAGGTTTTATTGCTAATGATTTTTCTAAAAAATCTTTGAACGCTCTTTCTCAATTCTGCTCGTCTGTAACAATTCCTGAGTTACAAGCACGATTGGCCGATATTTCTTGGGTCACAAAAGTTGGAAGTGTTGAGCATGCATATATAGCAATAGAGGCATATCTTGAATCAGCAAAAAAATTATTGGCTGGAGGTGATACATGGGTTTACCCAGCAGAGCGAATCGAACGTGCATTAAGGTTGAGTTGTATGTTCAGGAGAGACTCTCAGCGTCCTGACTTGTTCAGGAACTTAGCAGACTTTATTACATCTGAGATAAATAATAAAAAGTTAGATGAACCACCTTTTTATGCATTGCGTTTATTGAAGTTATCCCATGAATGTGGTGTTGGGGACGATGAATGGATTCTTGATACAGCAGAGGAGATCGCTAAAGCTCGTTTTGAAATAGGTGATACTAGAACTGCGATTAATGGGTGGGAGTGCGCGTTGCACTCTGCAAACTCAACTCGAAATAAAACTAAACAGCAAGAAATCTGGAGAGAAATAGCTGCTTGCCACGTTAAAGATTCTGAATCTCAAGATGGTGGGTTGATAGCTGCCGGATGCTTACTTAAAGCAATAGATGCATTGTCTAAAGTCCCTAATACTAAGCAAGAAAGACTTGAGTTATATGAGACAATGAGAGACCACCAAATTGAATCTCTACATCAACTTCATGAGTTTTCAACGCCAGCACAAGACATTAGCGAAATTGCTCATCAAGCAAAAATTCAAGTTCAAGGCAAAGATTTTTTCGATATGCTTTTTAGGCTTGGAGTTTTGGTTTCAAGACCTACAGATATTAATAGGCTGAAAGAACAAGCAATCGAACAGATGCAAAGTAGTTTTGCATGGATGTTTGGTGGAACGCATATAGATCACGACGGTATTACAGTTGCTACAGTTCCTGCAGGTATGGGGCTTAATGATAATCAAGATGGCTCTGTTACATGGTCAACGATGATGAAAAATATTGGAATTGATCATCAATTAGCTGTCCAAGGGCAGATACGACCAGCTCTTAATGAACTAATGATTCAACATCATGTTTCTGAGTATGCTCTAGAGTCAATTTTAAAAAACAATCCATTCATCCCTTATGGGCATGAGTACTTTTATATAAAGGGTATTACTTTCGGCCTTGAAGGGGACTTCCTCAGCGCGTGCCATATTCTTATTCCACAGATTGAAAATTCACTTAGGTACGTGGCGAGAAGTCAAGGTGAGGAACCAACAACATTGCACGGTGATGGTTCCCAAGAAAGAAGTGGCCTTAAGTTTTTATTAGAGCATCCAGCTATTATTGAAGTTTTGGGACAGGATATTGTCGGCAATCTTCAAGCAATTTTAATAGATAAGATATATGGAGACTTAAGAAACCAAATGTCCCATGGGTATATGCCGGCAGGTTACTTTTATGGAATTGCACCTGTTTTTCTTTGGTGGTTAGTTTTACATATTGTGATGTTGTCTTTAGGTAGTCACTGGAAGCAGAACTACCAACCAGAAAGTGCAGCTAACAACGCCATTAAGCCGGATTCGTAACAGTTGGCTCGGTTCCGCTTCGCTCGACATTTTAGCCAATTGTTACTCACCGCTAAACTCTTTTCAATGATGTGGTTGTGTCTAAAAGATTAGGTCAACTTACTAGGGCAGGCTCCCTAAGGTAACAACGTTTTCAATAGATTAGGAGGTTTGTAAGTTTACTTGGATGATTTAATTTAACTCTGCCCCTTACCCTGAGGAATTTCCACAAATTTATGTCAGTATAATTGATGCTTCACACCGTGTTTTTGTACATTGTATGATTCCTTCTCGCCATTGTTTCACTGTAATTTTTAAGTCTAATGCTTATTCCTCTATAACCGCGTAAACTTACCGTCTACCCACATTAAACATTAGGCTTGCACTCTTTATTTTCTACAATGCGAATAGACAGTGCATGAATCAAACTCTTTTATGCAGCTAACAGCAAAACCATCACTTAATAACGCGTTACTTATTTCTGTTTGTACCCCCGAATTGAGAGGGAAAGAAGCCGCAGAGTCACTTGCAGAGCTTGCGCGTTTGGTGACCACATTAGGCTTTAAAGTCGTCGGCACTCAATCTCAAAACCAGAGCTCAACGAGAAGGGTGAATGTATTAGGCTTGGGTAAACTGGCCGAAATAGCTCAACTTACGGGTAATCAAGGTGTTATTGAAGCAGAAGAAGACGGTGAAGATGAGTTGGATGACGACTTAGATTATGGCTTAGACTATGACTTAGATATGGCCAGTGTACCGTCGGATAACTTGCCATTAGCGTGTGCAGACATAGTGGTATTTGATTGTGACTTAAGTCCTTCTCAATTGCGTAATGTTGAGAACCAATTAGGTGTAGAAGTATTTGACCGCACCGGCGTGATTATCGAGATATTCAGCCGTCATGCGCGTACCAAAACGGCTAAGTTACAAGTTGAAATTGCCCGTCTTAATTACGTAGCGCCAAGATTACGTGAAACGTCTACTGGTGATAGAGAACACCAAATGGGTAAAGGCGCTGGTGAAACCACACTAGAGCTAAACCGCCGTAATGTACGAGATCAGTTAGCCGAATTAAAGCGCCAACTGGTTAGTGTTCAAGAAGAAATGAAAGGCCGTCGTACACAACGTTCTGAGAATTTTTGTGTTGCCTTGGTTGGTTATACCAATGCAGGTAAGTCGTCGATGATGCGTGCCATTACGGGCAGTGATGTAGAAGGCGAAAATAAACTGTTTGCTACACTGGATACAACCGTTCGTGCTTTGTTCCCAATCACGCACCCAAGAATATTAGTGTCTGATACCGTTGGTTTTATTAAAAAACTACCACATGACTTAGTTGCCTCGTTTCATTCAACACTAGCCGAAGCACACGATGCATCGTTATTGTTGTATGTGGTTGACGCCTCTGATCCTTCATTCCGTAAACAGCTTGATGTGGTACACGAAGTATTAGAAGAAGTGGGTGTTGAGGGCAGTAAAAAATTATTGGTATTAAACAAGTCAGATCAACTCAGTGTGGAACAACAAGCTGAGCTAATGGTCGAGTTTCCAGATGCCATGCTAACCTCCGCTCGCGACCCTAAAGATATCGCTAAACTGCATAAGTATATTGTTGGTATTTCCGAAGAAGGAATGCTTCAAGAGGAGATCGTTATCCCTTATACCGCGAACGGTATTGTCGGTGAAATTCGCAATAGCATGAGTGTGACCAAAGAAGAATATGAATTTGATCATGTGAAGCTTACGGTACGCACAAGCGAGGTTGGCTTAGCGCGTTTGAAAAAGAGAATGTTGGATTTGTAATGCACTCTCTATTATTGCTCCTCTCTGAAAAAGCGCCGTTCAACAAAGTAATAAATGAGTAAGCTAGTCTGTTTAGATGACTTTGTTATTTTAATTTGAAAGACTGGCTGGGTTATTTTGATACACACTATGAGGAGCGTTTTAGATGAAGAGTCAAAAAATAGATGCCGGTGCAATTTTCCCTCCATTCTCAGCTGTTTCTGTAGAAGAGGGGACGACACTCGACATTGGAGCGGCTTCTGGAAAGTGGCAGTTAGTTGTTGTTTATCGAGGAAAGCATTGTCCTCGTTGTAAAAAATATTTAAACACGTTAGAGCAAATGCAATCTGAGTGGGTGGATGCCGGTTTGGATATCATGGTTGTTTCTGCGGATTCGAGAGAAAAAGCGGAAGCCGATGTTGCTGAGTTCGGTTGGACATTCCCTGTAGCGTGCGAGCTTCCTGAAAGCGAAATGCGTAAATTGGGTCTTTATATTAGTGATCCAATCAATGAAAGTGAAGCCGACGGTCGTTTTGCTGAACCTGCTGTTTTTTGTATCCGTCCTGATGGGGGTTTGCAAATCGTCTCTATTTCAAATAGCCCAGCGGCACGTCCTGATCTTGCTGAGTTATTAAGCGGTATGGTGTTTAATATTAAAAATGATCGACCTGTAAGAGGTATGGTGATTTAACCTGTTACTCTCATGTAAATAGTTTGCTTATTTACGCTTACCAATTTTTATGTCTGATTGGTAAGCGTGGATAATTATTCTTCTATCGCTGGAATGTCATTCGGGTTAATGAGTTCGTGTTCTACCGCGATTTGCAGCAGTTGAAGAATAAGTTCATCTGGTGCTAGTAGGTGTAGTGGCGTGTTGTTTCCTTGTTGGGCGATAGCGTCATCTAAATTGACATCACGCTCTTCAAACCAAGAATGAATACTTTGAACGCCAAAACTTGGCTCTAATCCCTTAATTTCATACGTCGCTTCAATTAACGGATTAAGAATGTCTGGTTCTAATCCATAAATGGTATCGGTATCAAATTCATTTATCCATTCTGCTAATATATCACTGGCCTCAAAGCCAAATTCATAGAGTTGTTGTTCGTCTAGGTCATGAATATTAGACTCGATATTGTGATTTTCTAGCCATTCGTCATCAGGAATAACGAGGACTTCTTTCACTTGAGCTTCGTGTGTTGACCATGTAAAGGTTAATGGGAAAGCTGGCTCGTCGGAAGAGTTGGCGACAGCCGTCATGAATATAGGTAAACTTGCCATAATTTAGAACCAATGTTTGATTGTTAAGGAAGAATAAATGACCAGCCGAATCAAGATCAGTAGTGCGTTTGATGGCGGTAATATCTCCGTTATAAATGCCTCGGAGCCGGACAATATTAGAGTAAAAATCCCTAAAGATACAAACTCTAAATTCCTCCAGTGGTTTTATTTTCGTTTACAAGGCGGAATGGGTGAACAGTGCGTGATTCATTTTGAGAACGCAAGTGATGCTGCTTATCCTGACGGTTGGGTTGATTACGAAGCAGTAGCGTCTTATGACCGCGAGTATTGGTTTCGTGTACCAACCGAATATGTAGGCGGGAAACTGGTAATTACGCATCAGCCAGAACAAGACAGTGTTTATTACGCATACTTTGCACCGTACAGCCATGAGCGTCATTTAGATATGATGTCTTGGGCGGCAAGCAACGATGATTGTATTACTGATCACTTAGGTGAAACGGCAGAAGGTCGTGATATTACGCTATTAGAAGTGAGTAAAACCCAAGGTCTTGCAAAAAACATCTGGATTATTGCACGCCAGCATCCAGGTGAAACCATGGCTGAATGGTTTATCGAAGGTTTACTTGAACGATTGTTCGATGAATCTCATCCCATTGCCCGTTCATTACTTAAGCACTGTCGTTTTTACATTGTTCCTAATATGAACCCTGATGGTGCTGTACATGGAAACTTACGTGTGAACTCCAAGGGCGTGAATTTGAATCGTGAATGGAAGAACCCGACGCAAGAATTTAGCCCTGAAGTATTGGCCGTACAAAAGAAAATGGCTGAGACGGGTGTAGATATGTTCCTTGATATTCATGGTGATGAAGCTTTGCCTGTTAATTTTGTTGATGGTTGCCAAGGTGTTCCTTCGTTTGATGACCGTATGAAGGCGATGGAAACTCTATTTAAGGACGTATTTCTTGCCGTAAGTCCTGATTTCCAAACAGAGATTGGCTATACGCCAGATCAGTTTGGCGAAGCAAATTTGACTGTAGCGACCAAATGGGTTGGTGAAACCTATAAATGTCTTTCTTTTACTTTAGAGATGCCATTTAAGGATAATAAAAACTTACCAGACGAATTAGTAGGGTGGTCGCCTGAACGTTCGAAAATTCTTGGTGCAGACGTTCTATATCCTATCCATCAAGTGATCATGAGCTCTCACATGAAGGTTGATGAGTAAACAATGGCTGATGAGTTATCAATAAACAGTAAAGACACGCTAGAGCAGCTTAAAATTGCTATGCGCCAATTTGCTGAAGAGCGAGATTGGGATCAGTTTCATTCACCTAAAAACTTAACCATGGCGTTAGCTGGTGAAACGGCTGAACTATTGGATTGCTTTCGTTGGGTGACGGAAGAGGCGTCTTATCAGTTAGATGATAAGAGTGCTCAAGCGGCCAAAGAAGAGTTGGCGGATGTCTTGCTGTTTACTGTGCGTTTGGCGGATAAGTTAAATATTGATTTATTCGCTGCTGCGCAAGAAAAAATGCTTAAAAACGCGGATAATTATCCCGTCGAGCAAGTGAAAGGTAAGGCTAAAAAGTACACGGAATATTGATTCTTATTTTTCGTTATATTATATCGATGATTAGAGTGTTTAATGGATTTAGTGACTGGTAGTCAATCTCTAAGTCCATTAGGATAATGCTCTAGTACATTACTTTTTATAGATTCATAACATGTTATTTTAGGATGAGAAAAAATGCCTAAGGCGAGTGAAATTAAAAAAAATATGGCGGTTGATTACGATGGTAAAACATACATTGTGAGAGACATTGAGCGTTCTGTTCCACAAGGTCGAGCTGGTGGCAGTATTTACCGTATGCGTATGTACGATGTGGTCTCTGGGCGTAAATTAGACGAGTCATTTAAAGATTCTGACATGATTGGACTTGCCGATCTTATTCGTCGTTCAGCTGCTTTTTCTTATACGGATGGTGATGAATACGTCTTTATGGATGACGAAGACTATACGCCTTACAGTTTGAATAAAGCGTCCATTGAAGACCAGATTTTATTTATTAACGAAGACACGGTTGGAATTCAAGTGGTTCTGGTTGACGATTCACCGGTTGCGATTGAATTACCTACCAATGTTGAGTTGGAAGTGATTGAAACAGACCCTTCTATCAAAGGCGCTTCTGCGACGTCACGTAATAAACCTGCAAAACTGTCTACTGGTGCCGTTGTTCAAGTACCAGAGCATATTTCAACAGGTGACCGAATTAAGGTGAATGTTGAAGAGCGTAAGTTTGCTGGTCGTGCTGATAAATAATGACGTGAAGTCGTTATAAAATTGCAGAATAGCAAAAACAAAAATGCAGCCTATTGGCTGCATTTTTTATATCACATAACAAGAAACGTTTAATTTTTTTGATTATTGTCTTTTAGCGCGTCTTTTGCTTTTTTCTCAGGGTGATTGTTCGCTTCTGTTAACCCAGCTTCACGTTGAACCGCCGCTAAGACTCCTCTAAGTATTCCTAACTCTTGCTTTTCTGGTCGCGAACGATTGAAAAAGCGATGCAGTTTTTCTAATACTTTCCCTGGATGATTACGAACTACAAAATTGATGCCGTAAAGGGTCTCTTCTAAATGCTCGTAGAATAAATCCATATCTTTTCTATGTGGGTAGTCTGGTGTTTCTTGTTCTGCGAAGTCTTTATGTTGGTTTGCCATCCAAATTTCATAAGCAACAATTTGTACTGCTTGAGAAATATTTAAGACAGGGTATTCATCGTTGGCGTCTATATACACTTGACGATGACATTGAGCTATTTCGTCGTTTAGCAAACCTGTTTTTTCACGGCCAAAAACAATGGCGACATTATGTTGCTTCGCTTCAGGTATAACGGTTTCTGCGCATTCACGAGCATTCATAATAGGCAGTTGAAACGTTCGATGGCGTGCACTGGTGCCAATGACAAGGCTGCAGTCGGCAATGGCTTCTTTTAATGTAGGTACTATCGTTGCGTTGTCGAGTAGATCAACCGCTCCAGCCGCTCGGCTCGTAGCTTCTTCTGATGGATAGTCATTTGGATCAACCAAATAAAGGTTCGTTAGCCCCATGTTTTTCATAGCGCGGGCAATGGCGCCAACGTTACCAGGATGAAAGGTGTTGATTAGAACGATTCGGATGTTACTTAGCATGGGAAGTGAAATACTCTAGGTTGATTGTTTTTAGTGTGATTTTTCTTATGTCATTTTTTAGATGATTATGGCTTTAGCGTGAGGGATTGCTCTGTGCTAGCAAAATCAACGTTTTCCAAAATGACTTTACTCGACTCATTAAAGAGGAATTGATTACAAGCGTGATGATACATTGATCCTGTCTCTAACACCAATCTGTAGCTGCCTCTTGGAATATAGTTTGCCGCATAAGATTGCTTTCCATAAAGGTAAATTGAGAAGGGTTTTTGTCCATCATAAGATTCAAAAGTCAGCATGCTATGTTGAGGTAGCTGGTTAAGTATTCTGAGTCGACTACTGCCTTTTATTTTCCCGATTTGTTCCCCATGTGATGGTGATGCACCTGGTTGTCCCATACAGCCTGTTTTGAGGGCGTTCTCTATACTTCCATAGCCTATGTCCTTGGCTTGTACCCAGCCACTGACACCTTGGTAGCGTACAGTAAGCCAGTCACCTTGCATTTTTATGCTTTGCAAGTTTGATTGGGTTGGTAAATTCAGTAATACCGAGCTTGATAAGTCAGGCTCGGCATATAAGTTCGTATTACTTAATGTGTAGTTCGTTCCAACTCTAAACTGAGGGTATAAACCGCTAATATACGCCGTTTCTTGTGACTCTATCGTTGGACTGTCTTGGAAAGATTGCCAAAAAATTGTGCTGTATATTCCAGCGGCAAAAAAGGCGATATAGGTAGTGGCTCGAAATGCCGCTTTAGCGGCATCTAAACGTATTGGCTGACTGACAGGCTCTTTTTTTTGTTGATGGAAGTGGATGTATTCTTCATCGCCATCAACAAATGATTGATAAGGTGGAATATTAGTACGTTTTTGTTGTTTTTCGTCAGACTCTGTATAGCTATAACCTTCTGAAGTGAAGTTTTTTGATGCTTTAAACGCTTCTTCATACAAGGCCTTGATGCGTTTTTCATTCAGAGTATTACGTGCTGTTTTTATAGCATCGTCGCGGGCTTTATCGTGGTGTGCATTATTACGCTTCATTTCTTCGTAAGCACGCTGGCGCTCTTTAATAAACGCTTCTTGTTCTTTATCTGTTGTATCTGAAAAACTGTTATAGCGATTTTTTGCTGGAGAAGGTTGCCCATCTGTAAAGGTAAATGGCTTCCAATCTTCTACTTTTGTACCTTGTCGTATTGCGTTGCCGACATTTTCATAGGCAGACTGTAGGCGTTGGAAAAGCTCTGTTGTATCAGTGTCTGGGTTTTTATCGGGGTGATAACGTCGAGCTAAACGCCTAAAAGCGGCTTTTGCTTCTTGTTCATTGGCATTCGTTGGAATGTCCAACAGTTGATAGTCGTCTATTAAGCTCATAGATTTTCAGATACTAACCGCATGTTATAGTAGTGAATTATACAATTCATTATGCATTATTTATGGGCGAGGACAAATGCGTATTGGACTCTTCTAAAAGACTTAGGTAATTCTCAGGTGGCATAGGGCGATGAAGATGATAACCCTGACCAACTTGGCAGTGCCATTTTTTCAATAATGTTAATATTTCCTCAGACTCAATGCCTTCCGCAACACTGACAATATTTAACTCTTTACTAAGGTCTATCATGCTACGGCATAAAATTTGGCTTTGTGTATCTACGAGTAAATTCATCACGAAAAAACGATCTATTTTCAATTCATTCGTATTAAGTGAAACAAGATTCTGCATTGAGCTATAACCGACACCAAAGTCATCTATGGCTAATTTAAAACCTGCTTTATGTAACTCTTTTACGTTGTTACCAACGATATCGCTATTTTCAAATACACTTGTTTCGGTAATTTCTATAGTAAATTTTTCTGCAGGCAATTCATATTGCTTTAGTAACAGGATTGTACGCTTCGCAAAATCTTCTTGGAGAAGGTCTAACGCAGAAATATTAATAGACAAACTTTGTGTAAGAAGCGCTTCTGGATGCGTAGATGCCCACTTAAATATCTTTTTAAGTAACATATCAGTCAATTTATAAATCAAACCTGTTTGTTCGGCTAAAGGAATGAACTCTGCCGGTGAAACTTGCCCTATATGCTCATTACGCCACCTGATGAGGACTTCTCCTCCTACAATATTTCGTCCCACTAAATTGACTTGAGGCTGGATATCAAAATACAGCTTTCCGTGCTCAATATCGTCAGTCAATAGCGTAATTAAATGTAGCTGATGTGCATGATTACTTTTCAATTGATGAGTAAAAGGAACCCAGTTTCCTGATGAATATAGGACCGAGTTACTGGCTACCATTGCGTTTTGATATAGCTTATCTAGACTTTCGCCTTGTGTTGGATAGAGTGCACTGCCTATTTTGTATTGGTGTCGAAAATGTATTTTGTTCACTAAGGTCGGTTGTTCGAGCAACTGTTGAATTTGTTGAATCTGCTTTGTTAGTGAGCTAGGTGTTGTACTTATCAAAACGATGTTTTTAGTGTTTAAACGGATCGATTTTTTTAGTGCTTTATTGGGTAAAGGAAAAGATAAAAAGCCATCCATCTGAGACGTTTTTTCATTAATGCTGCTCATTATTTCACATAAGGCTTCATCTGCCGTTGCTGGACCAAAGGCTTGGCTCAATTTTAGATGACTAGCAATATCTATCATTATAAGAACTAGCTCTGGGTGTTGCTGCTTTACTTTATTTAATTGGATCGGCAAATGATCAAAGTAATAAGAGCGATTGGGTAATCCTGTTCGTATGTCTGTAACGGCTTCTAGTTGGCGATTGTGTTCTATGTGATTTGCTTTATCGGCAAAGGCAAATGAAAAGCCTAACAGCTGAATGATTGCGCTTATTGGAAGAAGGGATTCTGTTGCGAAATTAATTGGTAAGAGTTCCCAGTAAATGCAAGTATTAAGAATGCTGCCAAGCATTAAAATAAGCCATGAAAAGAGATAGAAGCGCGCAGCTATAAACCCTTTCTTGTAAGCTTTAATTCCCCAATAAGTACAAGAGGCAAAAATAAAAACTTCTATCGTCGCGAAAAATAACGCAGATGTCTTTACCGCCACTAGCTGAGTTGATAACAAAAATAAAATGAATGCCCAATCACCGTATCTTCTGATAAATGAACGAGGGTGTGGAATTTGAACTTCTTTTAAGAAGTGTAAGCTGAACCTATATAGAATCCATGCGGCCATACCAAAAATCACAAAAATGTTACTGACTGTCCATTGGCTAATGGCTTCTGGAAAAATCCAACGATTGAAACCTGTAATTATTGACAACGAAATAAAAAGTACAATATTCAAACCAAGGTAGTAAACGAAACCTGGTTGTCTGAGTAATACAAATACAAAAACGTTATGAACAAGCAGGATAAATAAACCGCTAATAATAAATGCCCAAAAGAGCATTCTTTGTTCTTGTTGTGTAATGGCATCTTCTTCATTAAATAATTGAATAGGAGTAAGAAGAGGGCTATTGCCTTGTTTTCTAATAAGTAGCGTTGTGGTGTGTTGGCTGGATAGTGAGATAGGAATCCATATACCTTTGTAATGCGCTGTATTGTTATTCCAGTTTTGTAATGCGCCTCTTTTCCAATGGTTTTGTAGCTGGTTTCCATGGAAAAGGTAAAAATCAAGGTGGTCTATTACATAAAAATTCATGCCGAGGTAAATCGCATTGCTGCCAATTCCCACTGGTGTTATTGGGAATTCTAATTTATGCCAGTAAGCATTGTTGGAGAAGCCTTGAGACTCATTGTATAACCCCTTCTCGAATTGCTTTTCTTGCAATAAATATTGTGCAGATACAGGACCAATCTCTCTAAAAGTATAAAGTTCTGCAGGGAGTGTAAGTTGATCTTCTGGCATTAAAAGAGGTTGTGCCCATAACTGAGATGTCAGAAAAAAGAAAAAAAGAAAACCTCTAAATATCATTCCTACTTATCCTTATGTATGGGGTAATGACGGTGCTAAAAACTCCTTTAAGCATAAATTATATTAATGAGTTTGCTTGTAATGGAGAAGTCTTCACTTGCAATCATGTGCGCTTTCTTAAAATATAGGCGATATTTCTGATATATGTATATTTTTTAGGATTACTATGACCGATAAACTGACCCATTTAGATCATCAAGGCCATGCTCATATGGTCGATGTTTCTGATAAAAGTATTACAAAGCGTACTGCAACAGCTCAAGCTATTTTGAAAATGAAAGCATCTACATTAATAAAAGTCATTGAGGGCGGTTTACCTAAAGGTGATGTATTGGCGACAGCGCGTATTGCTGGTATTCAAGCAGCCAAAAAAACCTCGGACCTTATTCCCCTTTGTCATCCACTAATGCTAAGTAAAGTTAGTGTGGATATTAATGTCATTAATGAGTGCGAACTAGAAGTTTTATGTACCTGTTCGTTAGCAGGCAAGACAGGGGTAGAAATGGAAGCGTTAACAGGCGCGAGTATTGCTGCATTAACACTTTATGACATGTGCAAGGCAGTAGACAAAGGAATTGTGATTAATAATGTGTCTTTGCTAGAAAAAAAGGGTGGAAAAAGTGGTGATTGGAGTAGAGGGAATGCTTAGTGTGAATGTGGTGTTTTTCGCTTCCTTGAAAGAAATCATAGGTCAAGATTCTTGTGTTATTACACTTGATTTGCCAGTGAGTATTGGTCAACTAAAGCAAAAATTGGCGAATGAATTGAAAAATGGGCAAGCATTATTAGATGAGAGTATCCAATCTTCAGTAGATTTTGAATTTACAAGAGACGCAGATATGATTTCTGAGTCTGTGAAAGAAATTGCTTTTTTTCCACCTGTAACGGGAGGTTAAATGATACAAGTTCAGCAAGAAAATTTTCAGGTTGATGACTTATATAACAATTTATTAAAAGCCAACCAAACAGGTGCAGTTGTTATGTTTGTTGGCTTGGTTCGTCAATTTTCCGACTTGTCTAAACAGGCTTGTTCTTTTGAGCTAGAGCATTATCCAGGTATGACAGAGCGTAATTTACAAGCGATTGTGGATGAAGCCAATAGCCGTTGGTCTTTGCTTGATGTCTCTGTCGTTCATCGTGTAGGACGCTTGTCTATTGACGATCAAATCGTGTTTGTTGGGGTGAGTGCTGCTCATCGTGCTGAAGCATTTGAGGCCTGCGATTTTATTATGGATTATTTGAAAAGCCGTGCTGCTTTTTGGAAAAAAGAAACCCAAGGCTTAGAGTCACGATGGGTTGCTGCCAATACGAATGATGAAAAAAGCCTAGAGCGTTGGGTTAAATAATATAAACATATTTTCGATTAATGTGGGCGCAGCGTTTTTTTACGTCCACTGGCGTGCCGTTCTCTGTATTCTGTGTCTATGTATTTGTCTGTTGTTGCCATACTGGCGTGTCCAGCGTCTTCTCTAACGTGTTCTTTTGGTCGGGTTTTAACATCTTCGGATATACCAGTATGTCTTAGCCAATGAACTGTGGCGACCCGTAAATCGTCAGCATCGGCACTCATGCCATCTTCACACATACGCTCATGGGCTTTATCGAAACATGATTGAACAATATTCCGAACTTGTCTCGAGCTTGTCATAGCGCCTTGACCACGATTTTTGGGTACTAGAGGGGTATTCTCTGCAATCGTAGGCAGTGTAGGCAAGTCTCTAAATCGTCTATAGCGAATAAGGGATGAGAGCATGTCGTCTGATACTGCGACCAGACGTTCTTTGTTGCCTTTTGACAGAACTTTAAACCACCAATGTCCATCGGCGTCTTTTATAAAGTCTCCCATTGTAGGCGCAGACCTTTCATCTGCGACTAATTCAGATATACGTAAATACATTCCGAGTAGGGCGTTCATAATAAATAAAGTGCGTTCGTGTGTTATCGGGTCTTCTTCTGCCAATAGTTCTGCCGTTTCAATTACGTAATCCCACTGCAAGTTTGAAATACGCCTTACTTGTTTTCTCGTCACTTCTTTTTTTACAAATTTACTTTTTTGACGAATCAGCGCAACTGGATTTTGCTGTGCTGCATCTTCTTGCATAAGAAAACCATAATAGGAAGAGAGAATGGAAAAGGTCGCACGAATAGCGGATTGAGATAAAGAATGTTGTTTGGTTTGTGGTACGTCACCATTTTTAAACTCTAGCTTGCTGACATGAGCAACAAAAGGACGCCATGTTTTATTTGGTGTTCTTTCTCCCATTTGTAATTTAAAGCGAGCAACATTTTTCGTACCTATCCATGTTTCAGGTGGTGCGATGCAAAAATGGATGAATTCTTCAATTTGGTCTCGTCGTAAATGCGTAGAAGGGCAAGAGGCGAAATTCCACGACCAAAGTAACAGGCGCTCAACTTCACGACGATACGAATTAAACGTCGCTTGAGAGCCGTTGTAGCTGTAAATAAAGCAAAGTGCGAGTTGTAGATCGCGACGATAGTCTGGGTCGGACAGTTGAGGGGTGTAGCTTTCTAAATGAGCCGCAATGCTTTCAAATTGAGTGAAAGGGTTCGGTAAATGTTCTAAGTTATCTATTAAAGCAAGAGGTGTCATAATCTTTCATATTTAGATTGATGACTTAGATTAACAAATTTCCGTCAGTATCCCTATTCCTATTGAGCGATTTGAGTACGGCATCTCTATATGTCTATTTTTTAAACGTCTGTTCACGAAGTGTTATTTAGTTATTGAACTGCAATTGATAGAGGTTGGTTGGTGTAATAAATCATGATACTGAGTCACTAATAGTGTTCAATCAGTCTTTATTTCAGTGGCCAACCACACATATTTCAGCTTGATTAAATGGCTTCGTAATTCATCTGAATTGGTTAAGTAGAGTCTCGATTTAATATGTGACTCTTATCTCTGTGAACTCAGAGATAAGAGCTTCAAATAAGAATATATTCCAGAATTAGTATTCTTCGTTTCGTATCGATTTTACTAAAAAATTAATCAATAAATGTCACTCTCATAATCCGAAGTTATTTTTCCTGCTGTTCATTTGATTCTTTTATACGTATTTTATTACGTCTATTTGTCGACCAGTTTTTGTTAGTCACCGTAAAGACACTGATTTTATTCATTATGGTGTCACCAAGTTTCTCTATATCTGCACCAACTAGAGTAGATTCTTCACCAGCAGCTTCAGATTCCTGAAAACTAAGATTCATGAGTTCATAAGTGTCATTTATTTCCATAAACCCTGACTGTTGGTTTTTGAGTGCAGAATCAATATCTTTGACACGATCAAAAATAATCACCATAGCGTCGTTTACCAGAGCAAGTTCTTGCGTTGCCTGATTAACGCTTTTAGACGACTTATCTGCATTGCTCTGACTGTTAGCCATCAAAGTCACAACAGATTGAGTACTAGATTGAATAGTATTAACCATTTCAGTTACTTGATTAGTCGATTGACGTGTTTTTGATGCTAAACTTCTAACTTCATCAGCAACTACCGCAAAACCTCGTCCTGCTTCACCTGCGCGAGCTGCTTCTATAGCTGCATTCAATGCTAAAAGATTTGTTTGTTCAGCAATGCCATTAATGACATCAATTATTCCTGAAATACGATCCGTATCTTCTGTTAATGTATCAATTGCAGCAACTGCTTGCGTGACATTATCAGATAAAATATCCATAGAGTCGTGAACGTCTTCCATCGCTTTAGAGGTGTTTTTAACCACTTTATTACCACTTTCTGTTGACTCTCTTATTTGCCCTAATTTTTCATCGACGACTTGTGTTGACTCGTTTGTTGAAATTAACAGTGAATTGATTTTTTCGGAATGTAATTTTTGTTTATGAGATGATTCAGAAATTTTATGGTTTACATCCGCCATATCTTTTGAAATAGGTATCAGACGAACAACTGAATCAAGTACAGCGGAGAAGGTGGTATCAATATGGCCTATAAATAAATTGATGCCTTGAGAGAGTTTTGCTGTTTCATCTTTCCCCTTTATTTCTAAACGTTTAGTCAAATCCCCTTCGCCTTCAGAGAGGCAAAAGACAGTATCTATCACATGATTGATTGGTTTTATGATAATAACGGCCAATAACCAACCTAGTATCGTGCCGACTACTAAGAAAATACAAACAAAAACTAAGATGTGTTTAAACAGCGTTTCATTTAATACATCGAGTCCATATAGTGTCTCACTTTCATCGACTTCACTCATAATGACCCAGTTTAGATCTTTTATGTCTAAGGGCTTGTAAGCAGAAAAAACATTATGGCCATAAATATTCTCAAAAACAGAAAATCCTGTCTCTCCAGAAAGTGCTTTTTGTACGCCAATAGTATCGACTGATTGAAGGCTGATGGAGCTTTCTTTTTCTTTTAAATTTTGTAAAACAACATCTGATACTCCTGTTGCAGACAAGGAAGCTAAATAATCTTCTTTATTTTCAATGAGTCTGCGACTATTGCTGCGCATTGTTTTATTTTCACCAATTAAATAGGTTTCCCCCGTTTTACCCAGGCCACTGTGTTCCCAATCATTATTATGGTTCATTATTCGATTGATTCGATCAACTGGCATTTGAAATATCAAGATTCCAACCAAGGTGTCTTTATCGAAAATAGGAGATGAAATAAATGAGGCTGCTTTGTTGTAAGAAGGTGTGTAAGAAGAAAAATCGGTTAAAAAAGTTTGATCTTTATCTGTTGCAGAAAGAGCCTTTCTGTAAGCTTCACCAATAGCCGAGTCTGCATAAGGCCCTAATTTTAGCGATGTTGCGTAATCAAGTTCTTTATAAACGCTATAAATTATATGACCTTCTTTTGCGTCCACAAGAAAAATATCGTAATAATCAAATAGCTGTTGATACTGTCTA
Source organism: Marinomonas colpomeniae (assembly GCF_014803385.1). GTDB lineage: Bacteria > Pseudomonadota > Gammaproteobacteria > Pseudomonadales > Marinomonadaceae > Marinomonas > Marinomonas colpomeniae. The sequence goes on from NZ_JACYFC010000004.1 coordinate 178,689, forward strand.
AATATGGGGTGGAATTTTGAATGATGTTGTGTGTAATCGTTTGTTATACCTGCATCTATAAGGCTATCTTTTTCACCTAATGGAGCTGGATTTTCACTAATATACAAACCTTGTAGTGCCCAAGCAGGCTTTCCTGCTTTTTCAAATAAATCATTTGGAGAAGAGGTTTTTCCAGTGTTAAGGGCTTTGTATTCAACATCAAATTGGGTGTTATAAAAATCTTTAAGAGTTGATTTTTTTACAGCTATATCTGCATCGCTTATTTGTCCTACATAGTTATGGAATGATGTATCCATACTTTCCATTGCTTCTACGACCATTAAATTGCTTGAGAAACTGATAATTTGGTCTTGAATTAAGGTGATGTAATCTTCAATAGTTGTTGCTGTAACGTCTCTTAGGGCAATCAATTTATCTTGTTTGTCTTTCTTTACGATAACTGAAGCATCGTTCATTGCAGTGTTGTGCAGCACTAAACTGATTATCAATGTAGGTACAAACGCTAATATAGTGCCTAGTAAAATCAGACGAATTTTGATGGTTACATTCATTTATACTATGTCCTTATATTGGATTTCTCTATTAGTTCTTTGTTTGAAAATCGATCCAGTTAAAGACCTATAGTTTTTTATTAGCATGTAATAAACTTACTAAAAGCTGGTTTTAATTTGATATCTATTAGATATATTATTCATTTAATGAAGCCTTAAAGAGTGATAGTTAAATCTGTAGTTTTATAAGTTTTTATAAAAATATAGTCTATTAAAAATGCGAATGTTCATTTTTTTGTAAAGTGATGTAACATCATATAGATAGGTTTATTGCTGTATTTCTGAAGTAGAGAGATTGTTGGTGAGGAAAAATATTATTTATAATGCTTAGCTTGATAAGCTGAAGCTCATATGCAAAAAAAGCGAAAAAAGCGAACACAAAGGTTCGCTTTTTTATTTTGTTGATCCAAACTAATTAACAGCGTTATTTCGTAGTGCTTATTTTTCGTGCTTGATGCAATTTTTTGTAGCTTTCAATTAATCGTAAATGTGGCTCTATTCCTTCAAGTTGCATACTAGTCTTAGTTAGACCGTAAAAGCGTACTTCACCAGTGACAGAGCCCACCACATTTTCCATAACGTCTTTACTAAACATACGATTGAAATTATGCATGAAATCGCTAAGCTCTAACTCATCGTCTAACATGACTTCTAATACAGCATTCATGGCTTGATAGAATAGGCCTCGTTTTACCGTATTGTCATTAAACTGTAGAAACTCACCGACTAGCTCCATGGCATCTTCGTGTGAATCGAGTGCCAAATAGATTAGGATTTTAAGTTCCATTATGGTTAATTGGCCCCAAACTGTATTGTCATCAAATACAATGCCGATTAAGGTAGGGATATCTGTGTAGTTATCGAGTTGACTATCTTCTAGTCGATTCACTAAATCGGCTAGCTGTTTATCGCTTAAAGAATGTAGGTTTAAGATATCTTCACGATAACTCAGCGCTTTGTTTGTATTGTCCCAAACTAAGTCTTCAACTGGGTACACCTCAGAATAATCTGGTACTAGAATACGACAGGCTGAAGCGCCCAAGTCTGTAAATTCGGCAATATACACCTCTTTACCTAGATCTTCTAAGATGCCAAATAAACTGTTTGCTTCTTCTTCATTTGTTCCAGAAAAATCCCATTCGCTGAACTCGTAGTCATGTTTATCACTAAAGAAGTGCCATGAAATAACACCAGTAGAATCAATGAAGTGTTCAACAAAATTTTCAGGTTCGCTAACCGCCATACTGTTAAACGTTGGTTTTGGTACATCGTTTAAACCTTCAAAGCTACGACCTTGTAGCAATTCAGTTAAACTGCGTTCTAATGCAACTTCAAGGCTAGGATGCGCACCAAAAGAAGCAAATACACCACCTGTTTTTGGGTTCATTAAAGTGACACACATTACTGGGAACTGACCGCCAAGTGATGCATCTTTTACTACTACTGGAAAGCCTTGTTCTTCTAAGCCATTAATACCTGCAAGAATATTTGGGTATTTTTCAAGTACTTGCATAGGGACATCAGGTAAAACAATTTCTTCTTCGATAATTTGGCGTTTCACAGCACGCTCAAAAATTTCTGACAAGCACTGTACATGAGCTTCTTGTAGGTTATTACCGGCACTCATACCATTACTTAAAAAGAGGTTTTCGATTAGATTTGATGGGAAGTACACAATTTCACCATCGGACTTTCGAGTATAGGGAATCGAACAAATACCACGTTCTTTATTACCTGAATTAGTATCAATCAAGTGCGAGCCAAACAGCTCGTCGTCTGGGTTGTAAATATCTAAGCAGTAATCATCTAACACACCAATTGGTAAAGCATCATCTTCTGTTAATGCAAACCACTTTTCATTGGGATAATGAACAAATTCACTGTTGGCAATGTCTGCGCCAAAAAATTGATCATTATAGAAAAAATTGTTATTTAAACGCTCAATAAACTCCCCAAGAGCTGAGCAAAGGGCACTTTCTTTAGATGCGCCTTTACCGTTGGTAAAACACATAGGCGAAGCCGCGTCACGAATATGAAGAGACCAAACATTGGGCACTATATTACGCCATGATGAGATCTCAATTTTCATTCCAAGGTCGGCTAACGTCTCTGTCATGTTGGCAATGGTTTGTTCTACAGGTAGGTCTTTTCCCAGAATAAAAGTATTTGATGCATTATCGGACTGACCCATGAGCATAGCATTTGCATCAGAATCTAGATTTTCAACGGTTTCAATTTTAAATTCAGGCCCCGTTTGCACGACCTTCTTAACAGTACAGCGGTCAATAGAACGTAAAATACCTTGGCGATCTTTATCTGAAATATCTTCTGGAAGCTCAACTTGGATTCGAAAGATCTGATTGTAACGATCTTCTGGATCGACAATATTATTTTGAGAGAGACGAATGTTATCTGTCGGGATATCACGAGATTTACAATATACCTTTACAAAATATGCGGCACAAAGAGCTGACGAAGCTAAGAAGTAATCAAATGGGCTAGGAGCTGAACCGTCACCTTTATAACGGATCGGTTGATCAGTGGTAACGGTGAAATCATCAAACTTGGCTTCAAGTCTTAGATTGTCGAGAAAATTAACTTTGATTTCCATTGAATAGGGGTTCCACTAATTAGACAGGTCGTTTGCAGTAATCTACCAAGATGTGTCATTGATAATGCATTATTGGGGAATTATCCTTGATAGATGGGGGTAGAGTAAAATCAAATCGACTTTTCTTAAAAACAAATCTGTTTGGTAGTGAGTGCGACTTGAATGATACAGGCTACAATATCCACTAATACTAGCTTACATTTTTTGATTTCTAAGGAAAAATGATTTTATACATTCCATTTTGGAACTTATATGGATTTCAAAAAAACAGGAGGATTGTGTGAAAAACATTGGTAGTTTATTTTGAAAAGACATTTATGTACTGGGTTCTTATTTGTGATTGTCAACATCCTTGAGCAGCCAATCACGGAATACTCTTGCTGATTCTGAAAGCTCTTTAGACTTCCTGTATACCAAAAAGTCCGCCATACCTGGTTCATAAAACATATCGCTGACACGCTTCAGCTCATTCCTTTTTAACATTTCTTCTGTCATAAACTCCCAACCAAGACTAATGCCCATACCTTGTCGTGAGGCCTCTAAAGCCAATGTGACTTGATTGAATAGTTGAGCATTTTTCGGAATGGAAAATTCGATGCCAAAGCTTGCAAACCAGTTTACCCATGTCGGCCATCGCCATGCTGAAGGGTCTAGATGAATAAGTTTTTGATTTAAAATGTTTTCTGGTGTTAATAAGGTATTAATGGGGTAATCGTAGTGGCAAATAGGATAAATACGTTCATGAAATAATAAGTGATTATTGAGTTGGGTACTCCAATCACCGTCACTGTTTAAGATACCTAGATCAAATTGAGCGCAGGTGTTTTCATCAAGGTCATTCGAAGCATAGATGTTGATCGCGATTTCTGGGTGCTGAAGGTTAAAACGCATTATTCTAGGGAACAGCCAGTAGTGTGAGACGGCTTGAGTACAAGTAATAGTAACGGTATTTGAGTCGGAATTTCGATTGATTCGGTTAATGGTTTCAGACATCTGATTCAATACGCTTTTCGCGTCGTTGTAAAACTCCTTTCCTGCATCCGTAAGTATTAACTGTCTGGGCTCTCTAATAAACAAATTAAACCCTAGGCTTTCTTCTAATAATTTTATTTTTTTACTCACTGCACTTTGTGTTATGTAGAGTTCTTCCGCAGCTTTAGTAAAGCTACCTAAGCGTGCGGTGGATTCAAAGAAAACCAAAGAATTCATAAATGGTAGTGATGTTCTCATTCCACATTCCGCCTCAATTTATTTTAAGTGTAACTTAATCACAGCGATAATAAAAATAATGCATTCCAATTAGGAATGGCTGAGTGCCATTATATCCTTTGTGCTTGCAATCATCTCTGCGCTATAAACTATCACCAACAGTACAAAGTTATTCCTAGCTAAGAAAAGTGATTAGTCATGACATGCATTGTTAAATGTTTAAGATTAATGATTCCGCCAAAAAATCACTTTCTCTATATAAAATAGTGAAAGTAATCCAGAAAAAGAAGCATATGAAGATGAAAAAATTCGTACTCAACCTTGTTTGTGATGACAGCGCAGGGATTATCAGCTCCGTTACCAGTTATGTGACCACGAGTGGGGGTAACATCATTGAAAGTGGCCAATATGTTGATCTAGATGATAAGCGCTTTTTCATGCGCTTATGCTTTGAAATTAATGATAGCGTTACGCTTAAAGCATTCCAAAAGGATCTAGAAGTAAATATTTCTTATCCAGAGATGGTGTGTAATGTGTATGACCTTTCTATTAAGCCTCGTGTCATGATTATGGTGTCGCAATTGGGTCATTGCTTAAATGATTTGTTGTATCGATATTCAATTGACCAATTGCCAATGGAATTAGTGTCTGTTGCTTCCAACCACGAAAGATATAAATCGCGTGTTGAGCATGAAGGTTTAGAATTTCACTATTTGCCAATTACACCTGATACAAAGCCAGAACAAGAAGCAGAACTGCTTAAACTTATCGATGACGAAAACATTGACCTTGTTATTTTAGCTCGTTATATGCAGGTTTTGTCAGACAATCTTTGCCAAAAAATGTCCGGTAAAATTATCAATATTCATCACTCATTTTTACCTAGTTTTAAAGGTGGACGCCCCTATCATCAAGCTCGTGATAAAGGCGTTAAGCTTATTGGAGCGACGGCCCACTACGTGACCGCAGATCTTGATGAAGGACCGATTATCGAGCAAGACGTAAAGCGTATCGATCATGCTGCCTCTGCAAGTGATATGGTTGCGATTGGCCGTGATACTGAGAGTCAGGTTCTTGCAAAAGCAGTAAAACTTCAACTTGAACGTAGAATACTTCTTCATGACCACCGTACCGTTATCTTCCAATAAATTGTCACTGTCGAATAATGCTACTGTCATCATTGATGGTAAGCGAGTTGCCGAGGAGATTATTGAGTCTGTTAAATCTCGTAGGGCAATAGAAAATATTGTTCCAGGTTTAGCCGTTATTTTAGTTGGTAATGATGCAGCAAGCAGTGTCTATGTTAGAAGCAAAAGTGCAAGAGCCAAAGAGTGTGGCTTTGTTTCTAAACAATTTGATTTGCACGCTGATGTGTCAGAAAGTGAGGTGCTTGAGCTGATCAATAACTTGAATAACGATTCTACTATTCATGGCATATTGGTTCAGCTACCTCTACCAAAACAAATCAACGCGCATCATGTTATACAATCGATTGCGCCTGAAAAAGACGTCGATGGTTTTCATTATCTGAATACAGGCAAGCTCACAACAGGTGATACAAGTGACGTACTGGTTCCTTGTACACCAGCGGGTTCTATCCATCTCATTAAAGCTGTCATGGGTAGCACTCTGAGCGGAAAGCATGCAGTCGTGATCGGCCGTTCTAATATTGTTGGCAAGCCGATGGCGAGTCTCTTATTACAAGAAAACTGTACTGTTACCATTATTCACAGTCGAACAGAAACCCCTGCTGAATTATGTAAACTGGCAGACATTGTTGTTGCGGCGGTCGGCATACCGAAGCACATAAAAGAAGGTTGGATCAAACCTGGTGCTGTTGTTATTGATGTTGGTATCAATCGAATCACAACGGAAGAGGGTAAAAATACACTTGTTGGTGACGTAGACTTTGACAATGTCATTGATAAAGTGTCGGCCATTACTCCTGTTCCTGGTGGTGTAGGGCCAATGACTATTTCTATGCTGATGCAAAACACCTTGGAGGCGGCTATTAGAAGTAAAAGAATAGCCTAGTTCAAAATGCATGATATTTTTAACATTCGGTTTGTGTGGGTAACCCAACAAACCGAATGTTAGATATCTATTCTAAAAGAGCGTTCTTTTGACTATTACCAATCTACCTAAACATCGTTCATATTAGCTGATATAAAACTCACCTATTTGTTCGATCGTTGAAAATTCATTCCTTTATATACTCCATACCTAATGATCTTTTTTGCCTAATTGGTTGTTTTTTATTGTCTGTTATTCGGTTTATTTTAATTATTATAAGTGCACCTTGACCTGTGTGTAACACATAGGATTTATGATGGCTGTATAGATTCAAATATAAGGCTTAATATTATGAACTGTTGTAATAAAGCGCCTAAAGGAGGGAGTACGAACTTAGGCTTGATGCTCAAGGTATCTCTTATCATGTTCATAGTTATTTTTACATTGGCATTTCTGTTTGAGTGAAATGGGCAGTATCTATTAGGTTTTTGGTAATTAAAAAGATGGTGGTGGTAATGCTATGAAAACTTCTGAGTTAGCTCAAGCTGTAGGTGTAACGCCTGAGACAGTACGTTTTTACACGCGTAAAGGTTTACTAATTGCAACGAGACAGCCAGAAAATGGTTACAAAATATATGACACGGCAGCTCTCGAGCGTTTGAAGTTTATCTCACATGCAAAAGCAATTGGTTTTAGCCTTAAAGAGATCGAACATATAATTCAGCTTTCTCAACAAGGAAGTTCTCCATGTCCTACTGTTCGCCAAATGCTTGAAAGTAAAATCACTGAGGCAAAACGAAAAATTGAAGAGCTTAATCGTCATTTAGGCATTATGGAAAACACTTTTTCTGATTGGTCTAAGGAGCCGGATACACTCCCGGATGATAAGGCAATTTGTTGTTTAATTGACGATTGGTCTGAAACACAGAGCACTAATTGAAGGAGTCCAAAATGAAAATGAAAGAACCTATCAGCAGTGAGCAAACACATAAAGTAAAGTTGGCTCTTATTGGTGTGACATGTGCTGGTTGTGTTAACACAATTCAAAAAGCACTTAACACTCTTCCAAAAACCGATTCTGTTGACATTAATTTTGCTAATCGTACTGCATTGATAACTACGGCTCAGATGACAGATTATTTAATTCAAACTATTCAGTCTGTTGGTTATGACGCAAAAGAAATATTGGATGAAGATAAAGCGGAAAAAGAGCGTGTTAAATCAGACTCGAATGAATATCGGGCCAAAATGATCAAAAGTTATATCGGCCTAGGTGTGGGTATTCCATTGATGGTTTATGGGCTACTTGGTGGTCCAATGAACGTCAATACTTTAAACGAACAGCTGATTTGGTTAGTTGTTGGGTTGATTACTTTCATTATTTTATGGAAAGCAGGAAAGCACTTTTTCGTTGGCGCAGCTAAAGCATTTGTTAATCGTAATGCCAACATGGACACCTTGATCGCATTAGGAACAGGTACCGCATGGCTTTATTCTATGATCGTTGTGTTGTTCCCGCAATATTTGCCAGAAGGTGCTCGACACCTTTATTTTGAAGCTACGGCTATGATCATTGGTTTGATCAATCTGGGACAAGCGCTGGAACTTAAAGCCAGAGGACGAACATCTCAATCAATAAGGAGATTGCTTGATCTAAGAGTGAAAACCGCACTGGTTATTCGAGATGGTAAGGAGTTGGTTTTAGCCGTTGAAGAGGTTGTTGTAGGCGATAAAATTAGAGTGCGGGCAGGTGAAAAAATCCCCGTTGACGGTATTGTGCTTGAAGGACAGAGTATTATTGATGAGTCTATGCTGACAGGAGAACCTATGCCTGTAAAAAAAGAAGCGGGCGACACTGTTTCCGCTGGAACCATTAATGGTCAGGGCAGCATCGTATTGGAGGCTAAAAAAGTAGGTAGCGATACAATACTCGCCCAAATTATTAACATGGTATCCAATGCTCAAAACTCTAAGCCTCCTATTAATCGTTTGGCAGATAATGTGTCGGCCATATTTGTACCTTCCGTCATTATTTTATCTATTCTTACTGCGCTAATTTGGTACAACTTCGGCCCGCAACCAAGTATGGTTTATATGATAGTCGCCGCTACGTCTGTTTTGATTATAGCTTGTCCTTGTGCGCTAGGTTTAGCCACGCCGATTTCAACAATGATAGGGATAGGTAAAGCCGCTGAGTTTGGAGGTCTAATTCGTAATGGCGAAGCATTACAAAAGGCCAGTGAATTAAACGTCATTGTGCTAGACAAAACAGGAACCATTACTCAAGGGAAACCATTAGTGACTAATTACAATAGTTTTTCCGATAGAAAAGATGGTTTGAATCTTATTGAATTACTTGAAAAAGGATCTAATCATCCATTAGCAATGGCACTCATTCATTATGCTAATGAACACAAGGATGCTACAGCACTGGTTGAGGGAGACATATCAGGTTTTGAATCCATTACAGGAATGGGAGTAAAGGCTACTTATGGTCAAGATCGTCTTCTACTTGGCAATCAAAAACTTATGCACGAACATAATATTGATTTAGAGGTTTCTGAAGTAATGGCTGATCAATGGGAGCAACAGGCCAATACGGTAACTTACTTTGCCATAAATGATAGTTTAATGGCTCTGTTTGGAATAAGTGATCCAATTCGTGATGATGCTAAAGAAGCCATAGCGCGATTTCATCAGCAAGGCCTTCGTGTTGTTATGTTAACTGGCGACAATCAAAATACAGCAAAAGCCATTGCATTAGAGGCTAATGTAGATGAATTTTATGCTGAATTAATGCCCGCAGATAAACTTGATTGGATAAAGAAAATCCAACAGCAAGGCAAGGTTGTTGGCATGGTGGGAGACGGTATAAATGACGCGCCGGCACTGGCTCAATCTGATGTAGGTTTTGCAATCGGCAGCGGTACCGATGTCGCCATCGAGAGTGCCGATATAACTTTGATGCGAGGTTCCTTGCATGGCGTCTCCGATATCATCGCTATCAGTTCTGCGACAATGAAAAACATAAAGCAAAATCTATTTGGTGCTTTTGTTTATAACTCTCTGGGAATACCAATAGCGGCAGGATTACTATTTCCTCTTACTGGGTGGCTTTTGAGCCCTATTGTTGCTGGTGTTGCCATGTCATTGTCGTCTATTACCGTAGTGACAAATGCAAATCGACTACGTTTTTTCACACCGAAATCAAATAATAAGTAGGGGGTTGATATGTTGGTTAACTTTTTAGGGGTACTCGTTATTTGTTTAATTGTATGGTGGTTTTGGATGAAATAAGGCGAGGTTTGTATGAGTGATATTGAATAACTTGAAAATTCAACAATAGGTCTTTCCATAATAACTTACAGATTGGTTATTATTTTAATGATTAATCTGTACGTTTTAATCCTCTCTTCACTTCTATTTATATGTGTTACTAGAAACCACAATCAGGCGGCTATTTGGTTTTTCCTCGAGCTTAAGATAAAGATGAAATTGCCTTAATCGCGTCTTATATGACGTTATAGATGTTTAATCTATTGATTTTTTTCATCTGCATATGAGCCCTTTTACTTTTCAATGAATTAAAAACACTTTTGGTATCAAAATTGCTTATTTTTGTTAAGTAAGTACTTAATGAATATTGATGGCGCTTAGCATTACGATGATTAAAAAAGTTATTTTTTCACTTAATAATAAAATGGTGCAAGTCGAAGCGGATGAACAAACACCGCTTTTATATATATTGCGGAATGACTTCCAACTCAATGGGCCTAAGTTCGGTTGTGGATTAGGAGAATGTGGCGCTTGCTCTGTCCTGATAGATACCCGCGTCGCTCGCTGTTGTGTCATTCCTCTTATTGCTGTGGAAGGTCGAGAAGTGCAAACCTTAGAAGGGCTAGGTTCTATTGAATCTCCTAGTTTTGTGCAAAAGGCTTTTATTGATGAGCAGGCATCTCAGTGTGGTTACTGCACAAATGGGATGATAATTACCACAACAGCATTTTTAAATAAATGTGCGGTTAAGCCATCAAAAGAACAAATTAAAGAGGCATTAAGGGCAAATTTATGTCGATGTGGCACACATATAGAAATTATTAAAGCGGTGGAAGCAGCAGCGGAAAATCTTTTTTCTGATGCTTCCAATTTGCTTGAAGAAGGAAATTAGTATGTTGAATATCACCAGTAATTCGTCCGAAACTAGGGCCGAACTTTTCGCTAAAAGTCAGGGTTTGTTTATTGTTAAAGAAAGTAATCCGCCACTCAGTCCAGCACAAAAAGCAGATGACATAAAAACAACAACGGAATTAGAAATATATATTGCAATTGATGCAGAGGGAAAGGTAACTGCTTTCAATGGCCATGTGGATTTAGGTACAGGGATTCGAACAGCGTTAGCACAAATTGTTGCTGAAGAGCTGGACTTAGAAATGAACCAAGTGAAGATGGTTTTAGGTGATACTGAGCGCGCCCCAAATCAAGGTGCGACAATTGCTAGTGCAACATTGCAGATAACAGCTGTGCCTTTGCGTCATGCAGCAGCAACAGCACGTCAATATTTATTAATCTCTGCTGCTAAGCATCTTGGTATAACACCTGATAAATTAACTTTCCTTGCTGGTCATATTTTCTCTAAAGAAGACCCTAATATATCGGTTTTTTATGGTGACTTGGTGTCTCACGACAAAGTTGTTTTAGAAATAGATGAAAATGCACCCCTAAAGCCTGTAAATGATTACAAAATTGTTGGTAAGTCAGCTAGTAGAACAGATATCCCTGCTAAAGCTACAGGTGAGTTGACTTATGTTCATGACGTACGTGTACCTGGTATGTTGCATGGGCGTGTTATTCGACCACCTTATTCAGGTAGAGATGATGGTGATTTCATCGGAAACTCTTTACTCGGAGTAGAAAGAGATTCGATTGATCATATTCCAGGTATTGTCGCTATTGAAGTGATTGGAGATTTTGTTGGTGTCGTTGCTGAACGTGAAGAGAATGCTATTCGTGCAATGAAAGAATTAAAAGTTCACTGGAAACCTCACCCAAACTTACCAGACCTAACTGATTTGGAATTTGCCGTTAAAGCTAATCCATCGACACAAAGAACATTATTGGAAGAGGGTGATGTTGAGCAAGCGATTGCTAATGCTGATCAGCGTATGCAACGTACCTACGTTTGGCCATATCAAATGCATGCCTCCATTGGTCCCTCTTGTAGTGTAGCGGATGTCCAATCTAATAAAGTGACTGTTTGGTCTGGTACGCAAAACCCACATATATTACGTACCGACTTAGCTTTTTTATTAAGTATTGATGAAAGAATGGTCGAGGTTATTCGTTATGAAGCATCGGGTTGTTATGGCAGAAATTGTGCTGATGACGTTTGTGGTGATGCTGTTTTATTGTCGCGAGCAGTAAGGCGCCCTGTAAGAGTGCAGTTAACACGAGAGCAGGAGAGTCTTTGGGAGCCAAAAGGTGCAGGCCAGTTAATGGAAGTTGATGGTGGTATCAATGCGGATGGCAGTCCGGCGGGATACGACTTTTCGGCATCTTATCCGTCCAACGGAGCACCAATGATCACCCTTTTATTGACTGGCGTTATAGAGCCTGTAGCAGCTGCTCTAGAAATGGGGGATAGAACAATTATTCCTCCTTATCACTTTGATCATATTCGAGTACGTGTAAACGATATGGCTCCTATTGTGAGAGCGGCTTGGTTACGAGGAGTCTCTGCTTTACCTAATACCTTTGCTCATGAGTCCTATATTGATGAGCTAGCAGAAGCCGCAGGCGAAGACCCTGTTGAATATCGTCTTCGCTATCTAAAAGACACGAGAGCAGCAGAATTAGTGAAGTCTGTAGCTGATCGAGCGAATTGGGAAACAAAAAAAGGTCACTGGGAAGAAAAGAATAAAGTTGGTTCAATTGTTAAAGGTCGAGGTTTCGCTTACGCACGTTATGTGCACAGCAAATTTCCTGGGTTTGGTGCTGCGTGGGCTGCGTGGGTGGCTGATGTAGAAGTAGATACTGATTCTGGGGAAGTTAGCGTTACTCGAGTTGTAGTTGGGCATGATGCAGGCCTGATGATTAATCCAGATGGCGTGAGACATCAGATTCAAGGTAATGTACTTCAGTCAACGAGTCGAGCGTTAAAGGAGAGTGTTTCATTTAACGAAAGTGCTGTGATTGATAAAGAATGGGGTGCCTATCCTATTTTAACTTTCCCAGAAATACCTGATGTCGAAATTGTAATGGCAGATAAGCCAGAAGAGCCTCCGCAAGGTGCTGGTGAATCCGCTTCGGTTCCCAGTGCCGCTGCCATTGCTAATGCTATTTTTGATGCTACAGGAGTGCGACTAAGGCAGCCACCTTTTACCGCGGAGAAAATGAAAGAAGGGCTACTGAAAAAAAGTGGAGTACCTGAAGTAATCGTAAAAAAAAAATATGGCCTTGCTAAATGGTTTGCATTATTTACTTCGATAGCTGGGGTTGCCGTAGTTATGTCGCCTTGGCGACCTGCTATTGCTCCTATACAAGTTCCAAGTGTAGGAACGTATTCGCAAGCAACAATCGCGAAAGGGGAGATGTTGTTTGCCGCAGGGGATTGTACTGTTTGCCATACATCTGAAGGCGGTGAAATAAATGCCGGTGGTCGAGCGTTAGATACTCCTTTTGGTAAAGTTTACAGCACGAATCTTACCCCAGACCCAGAGACAGGTTTAGGAAATTGGTCTTTTTCCGCCTTTGAAAGGGCGATGCGTGAAGGGATTAGTCGAGATGGTAAGCACTTGTATCCAGTATTCCCTTATACGGCTTATCAAAATGTGAATAATGAAGATATGCAGGCATTGTATGCTTACATCATGTCACGTCCGGCCGTGAAAACGAGTCTCCCAAAAAACGAACTAAGTTTTCCATTTAATATTCGTCCCCTGATGGCAGGTTGGAATACATTGTTTAAAAGTCGCACTCAATTTAAAGAGCTCCCTGAGAAAAGTGATATATGGAATCGTGGTGCTTATCTGGTTAATGGTTTAGGACATTGTAGCGCATGCCATTCTCCTCGTAACTTAATGGGTGCAGAGAAAGTAGGAAAAAGCTTTTTAGCTGGAGGAGAAGTCGATGGATGGGACGCTCCGGCGTTAACGTCATTAAGTAAGGCTCCAACGCCTTGGAGTGAAAATGCCTTATTTGATTATTTACGATCAGGTCATTCTCTAGAACATGGTCCGGCTACAGGACCAATGGGGCCTGTCGTTAAAGAGTTGGGCAAGTTACCAGATAGCGATATTCGAGCTATGTCGCATTACTTAACAAGTATAGGTAGTCAGCAAGAATTGTCTGCAACGGAGGCTATTTTGGCTAATGTAACTGTACCTGTCGCTTCTGTTGAGTCAGCTGAAATAGAGCCTATTCTTTCTACAGAATGGAAAAATGATTCGTCTTCTCAAACTTTATCCTATACGAAAGGAAAGAGTATGTTTGAAGGCGCTTGTTCCGCTTGTCATACATCTAGATCACAAGATGATTGGTTTGGTATACGTCCTGAAATGCAGGCTAATACGAATATTCATAGCGACAAACCTAATAATTTAATCAGAACCATTTTATATGGTATACAGGAACCAGTAGACTCTTCGCTTGGTTATATGCCCGGTTTTGCTGATAGCTTTAATGATAAACAGTTGGCATCATTAGTGGTTTATATGCGTGCAGAATTTGCACCAGACAAACCTAGTTGGAATGATTTATATCAGACCATCGCTAATATTAGAGCGAATCCAGGTAGTCATTAATTTTTATTTAAATCGTGATATATAAGGATCTAATGAGTAAACAATCTATATCTGATGATAAATCACTCAATTCCATTGAAGGAAAGCGTGCAAAGCAAGCTCGTTTAACTAAAAGTAAAATTTTAAAATCTGCGACGAAAGTGTTTGCTGAAGATGGTTTTTCTGGAGGTCGTATTGAGCGTATCTCTCGTGAAGCTAACTCTAATGATAGAATGATTTATTATTACTTTGGGAATAAAGAATCGTTATTTTTAAATGTCTTGGAAGCAACTTATTTAGAGTTTTACAAGGCAGAAAAAGCGTTGGACTTGGATATTGATTCCCCTATAGAGGCATTGGAGAGCATCATAGAGTTTACCTTTCGCTATTACCTAGATCATCCTGAGTTTGTTGCTATTCTAAATGATGAGAACCTTCATCGAGCGAAGCATTCTAGGCAGTCAGAAAACATTAAAAGTATTTCTGGGAATATTCAGGGAAACTTGGCTCCTTTATTAAAGAAAGGTCAAAAAAGTGGCGTCTTTCGCAAAGAAGTTACTGCAAGAAATCTTTATCTTACAATATCTGCATTGACGTATTTTTATTGCTCAAATCAACATACACTTACTGTTTTTGTTGGTGCTAATTTTCAAGATGCGTCTTTTCAAAGTGAGTGGCTGAAGCATATTTCAGATGTGGTTATTAGGTCCGTTATCATTGATATCTAGAGGTAACTTAGATTCCAATCATGAATGTAGTGCCTGTATTGATTGAATATTAATGTAGATTATTTTTATAAGGTATACATCATTTAATTGGGTGATTCATGCTCATAAATATGGCCTTTATTTCATTATGTTACAGTGTGTGCACTGTTTTGGTTGTTTTTTTGGAGATGATTGGTGAGTAAGGAAAAAATAGACGATAGTTATGTTCATGAAAAATCTGTTGATGCGGATTATGTTTTTACTGAGCAGGTAGGGCATTTGCTTAGAAAGGCTCATCAGCGACATATGATGATTTTTCAAGAGATGAGTTGCGAACCGAATTTGACAGCGCCTCAGTTTATTACGTTATGTACAATTCAAAGTATGGTTAGCTGTTCAATTACTGATATTGTTTCTGCTACAGCGGTAGATCAAGCAACCATGCGTGGAGTAATAGATCGTTTAAAATCAAAGGGTTGGGTATACCTTTCTGAGGATTTAAAAGATCGTAGGAAAGTTATGATTTCTCTTAGTGTAGCAGGAGCTGAATTGCTTAAAAAAATGATCCCGTGTGCTAAAGATATTACCGAAGCTACTATGAGTGATTTAAATCCCGCAGAAAGGCTAGCTTTAATTTTTTTACTTAAAAAAATGGGTAGTGGTGGTAAATAGTGAATGAGATTTTCAATTATTAAAGGGGCCTTTGGCCTCTTTTTTTTGCTTAAAATACCTACTAAACAACTTTTTTGTGATCTTTATCAAATATTGGTCTGATGATTGCAGTAATTCATGAAGTAAGCACTACATGAAATAAGTCATGGCTTAAGGGTTTAATAACTAAAACTTCATTACGTGAGCAGAGGTGATTATGAATAAAGTTCTATACAAACTAGTAAATAGTGGGTTGTTGGTCGGTACACTCATAGCGAGTGCAGGCTGGGCAGCTGACACTATAAAAATTGGTGAAGTGAACAGCTATAAAGCCATGTCAGCTTTTTTAGGGCCTTATAAAAAAGGCTGGGAGATGGGGCTTGATGAAATAAACTCTCAGGGTGGGGTTCTAGGCAAAAACCTGGAGGTTATTTATCGTGACGATAATGCAAATCCTGGTGATGCTATTCGTGTTGCTGAAGAATTAAGAACTCGCGAAAAAGTGAGTATGATATTTGGTGGCTTCCTTTCTCATACAGGGCTTGCATTAACTGATTACGCGAAACGAAGAAAAATGGTTTATCTCGCTGCAGAACCTTTGACAGATAAAATAGTTTGGGAAAACGGCAATGATTATACCTTCCGTTTAAGACCGTCTACTTATATGCAAGTCGCCATGCTTATTCCTGACGCCGTTAAATTAAATAAAAAACGTTGGGGTCTGGTGTATCCAAATTATGAATATGGACAGTCTGCCGTTGCCACCTTTATGGAGTTACTTTCTAAAGCGCAGCCGGGTGTTGAGTTTGTTGTAGAGCAAGCAACACCACTAGGAAAAATCGATGCCGGTTCTGTTGTTCAAGCATTAGATGACGCTAAGCCAGATGCTATTTTTAATGTCTTGTTTGGTGCTGACTTAGGTAAGTTTGTACGTGAAGGCAATACTCGTGGGTTGTTTGAAGGTAAAGAAGTCTTTTCTTTGTTAACAGGCGAGCCTGAATACCTTGACCCTATGGGTGCTGAGGCGCCAGAAGGTTGGTATGTAACGGGTTACCCATGGAACAAAATTGATACACCTGAGCACAATGCTTTTAAAGCAGCTTATGAAGCTAAGTATGGAGAATATCCACGCGCAGGTTCGGTGGTTGGTTATACCTCTATAAAAACCATTGCTGCATTGATTAAAAAAGCAGGTTCAACCGATACAGATGATTTGATTAAAGCCTTTAGTGGTTTATCTCACAATACACCATTTGGTCCAATCACTTATCGATCTCAAGATAATCAATCTACTTTCGGTGCCTTTGTAGGTAAAACTGCATTGGTAGATGGAAAGGGGGAAATGATAGATTTCCATTATATTGATGGTGCTGATGTTCAGCCTTCAGATGCTGAAGTTGCTGCAATGCGTCCTGCTAACTAAGCGGATAAAAATATGGTTACGGGCAGCTATTCTAGTTTATAGCTGTTCGTAGCTTATTAGATGTTGTTTTCTGAAATATGTATTAAGAAAACAGTAGAAGGAAATGTTTATGACCTTATCGGGACTTTTAGTTCAGCTACTAAATGGCTTAGTTGATGCTTCGTCACTGTTTTTAGTAGCGTCTGGCCTGTCACTTATTTTTGGTGTGACGCGAATTATGAACTTTGCTCATGGTTCGTTCTATATGTTAGGTGTGTATGTTGCGTACACCTTTGTTAGTCACATGGGCGAGTCTGTTGGTGGATTTTGGGTGGCCATTATTTTGTCCTCCTTGGTAGTAGCCTTATTAGGGGCACTCATTGAAATCGTTATATTGAGACGAGTGTATCGTGCTCCAGAACTATTTCAATTATTAGCTACTTTTTCCCTTGTTCTGATTTTACAAGATTTAGCACTTTTTATTTGGGGGCCAGAAGACTTATTTGGGCCTCGGGCACCAGGATTAACAGGATCTATCGAAATCCTTGGTAGAAATTTCCCTCAGTATAATCTTGTGATGATTGTTATTGGACCAGCAGTATTAGGTATATTGTGGTTGCTGTTGAACAAAACACGTTGGGGTGTATTGATTCGTGCAGCGACACAAGATCGAGAAATGGTATCAACACTGGGTGTCAATCAAGCTTGGTTATTTACCAGTGTGTTTGCTTTGGGTTGTTTTCTAGCTGGCTTGGGCGGCGCTCTACAAGAACCAAGAATACCCGCTAATTTAGCGTTGGATTTAGAGTCTATAGGTACTGCATTTGTTGTTGTAGTAGTTGGTGGTATGGGTTCTATTCCTGGTGCGTTTTTAGCCGCGCTTCTTATTGCCGAGGTTAAAGCGTTATGTATTGCTCTTGGTACATTGCACATTTTTGGTATTGATTTTCCTATGTCCAAAATGACATTGGTTGCCGAATTTTTAATAATGGCTATTATTTTAGTTATTCGTCCTTGGGGTTTATTAGGTAAGCCACAAGCTGCAGCGCGTAATGACCACTCTGCTGAGCCGCCATTACGACCTTCGTTACCCATCTTTAAATGGTGTACGGCTGCGTTAGTGTTGGCTTTATTGCTAGTGCCTGTTTTTGAAGAAACGTTCCCTTATGCTCAAATCATCTTAGTGGAAATCTTTATTGCAGTGTTGTTCGCAGCAAGCTTGCATTTTGTCATGGGGCCAGGCGGAATGCATTCCTTTGGTCATGCGGCTTACTTTGGCTTGGGTGCTTACGGTGCGGCCATATTGGTTGTGACTTGGAAGTTGCCGATGGAGCTAGCACTTGTTGCTGGACCGTTGTTAGCCGTTCTTGGTGCATTGGTTTTTGGTTGGTTCTCTGTGCGCTTAAGTGGTGTTTATTTAGCCATGTTGACCTTCGCTTTTGCTCAGATAGTTTGGTCTATCGTATATCAATGGGACGATGTTACAGGTGGTAGTAATGGCATATTTGGTGTTTGGCCATCGGATTGGTTGTCATCCACGACTGCTCTGTATTATCTAACATTATCTATTATGCTTGCGGGTATTCTGATATTACGCCGTATTTTATTTGCACCATTTGGACTTGCAATACGTGCTGCTCGTGATTCTGATTTGCGTGCAGATGCTATCGGTGTTGATGTGAAGCGCGTCCAATGGGTTGCCTTTGTTGTGGCAGGCCTATTTGGTGGTATTGCTGGTGCGATATACGTTTTTTCTAAAGGTGGTATTTCACCTGAAGCCATTGGTGTTGGTCGATCTATCGATGGTCTAGTAATGGTATTGTTAGGTGGCGTGCAAACACTGTTTGGACCTATTGTTGGGGCCAGTATTTTTACTTGGTTGCATGATTCAGTGGCTCGAGAGACGGACTATTGGAAAGCAGTATTAGGCATGATTATTTTGCTGATTGTGTTGCTATTCCCTGCCGGTATTGTGGGAACGTTATCCCACCTTTGGCACTGGGTTAAGCATCATATACTTTTGCAAACTAAGAAAGAGGAGGCATCCAAATGAGCTTATTAACTATAGATAACATTAATAAAGCGTTTGGTGGCGTAAAAGCGATTAACAATGTGTCCTTTGAGTTGCCTCGCGGACAGCTGTTGGCCTTATTAGGGCCAAATGGAGCGGGCAAGTCGACCTGTTTTAATATGCTAAATGGCCAACTGAAACCAGACTCTGGTTCGATTAAGTTGGAAGGTGTCGAGCTGGTAGGGCGTCATCCTCGCCAAATATGGAATGAGGGTGTGGGCCGTACATTTCAAATATCCGCTACTTTTGGCTCTTTGACGGTACTTGAGAACCTACAGATGGTGCTCTTGTCACGCGATAAAAAACTATTTCGTTTATGGACGCCAGCGGCGTCTTATTACAAAAAAGAGGCCTTGGTTCTTTTAGATCAAGTCGGCATGGCCGATCAAGCGGATAGAGCGTGTAGTGTACTTGCCTATGGTGATGTAAAAAGAGTCGAACTGGCTATGGCACTTGCTCATGATCCTAAATTATTACTAATGGATGAGCCAACGGCAGGTATGGCGCCGAAAGAAAGAAATCAGTTGGTCATGTTGGTGAAGAAGATGGTTATAGACAGAAACCTTTCTGTGCTGTTTACCGAACACAGTATGGACGTCGTATTTGAACACGCAGATCGTATGATTGTATTCGCTCGAGGTGAGTTAATTGCTGATGGTAGTGCTGACGACATAAGAAACGACCCCAAAGTACGGGAAGTTTATTTTGGCAGTGGAAAATCATTCGAAGCGGCTTAAAAAGGTGATGTTATGCAAGAAACAATTTTAGAAGTTAATGGTTTAAATGCTTTTTACGGGCGTGCTCATATTTTATTTGATGTTGGCTTAAAAGTTCGAAAAGGTGAAGTGGTTGCCTTAATGGGAAGAAATGGGGCTGGCAAATCAACCACAATGAAAGCCATTATGGGCATGCTTTCCCGTACGCAGGGTGAAATAAGCTTCATGGGTAACCCCATTGCTAAAAGTGCGCCTCATGTTATTTCTAAGATGGGGATGGGGTTTGTGCCAGAAGACCGACGTGTATTTACGGATCTTACTGTATTAGAAAACCTTGAAGTAGGATCTCAGTCAGAGCGAGAGGGAGCTCCTCATTGGACGGCTGAGAAGTTATTTGAACTGTTTCCTAACTTAGGGGAAATGCCTCACCGTCCCGGTGGTAATATGAGTGGTGGTGAGCAACAGATGTTAACTGTGTCACGGACCTTGATGGGCAATCCTTACTTGGTATTACTAGATGAGCCATCGGAAGGTGTTGCTCCGGTAATTGTTGAGCAAATGGCCAATATGATTATGGCTCTGAAAAAGCAAGGCCTAACTATTCTATTATCTGAGCAAAATCTGCAATTCGCAGATTTAGTTTGCGATCGTGCTTACGTATTAGAAAATGGGCATGTACGTTTTGAAGGAACCATGGAAGAGTTGGCTGCCAATGATGATGTACGTAGAAACTACCTTTCTGTCTAATTATATAGTGCTCCAATCTAGTGTTAGTTGATAGATTACCAGTGGCCGTAATGGCTGCTGGTATATCACGCCGTTTTGGATCAGATAAGCGTTCTTATCGCTTACCTGACGGGCGAACAATGATTCAATTCACTTTGGATCAACTTGTTAATGCACACTCCATTGCTGATATTTTGGTTGTGACTTCTGGTACGAGCATAATACCTGACCTCTCTTATCCTGTTCCTATCCTTATCGTTGAAAACTCGGTTTCAGGGCTAGGCTCAAGTTTAAATAATTTGTTTGGATATGTGACTCGGGAGCCTCGCTATCGCAATGCACCTGCGATAGGTGTGTATCTAGCCGATATGCCTGCCATTCAAGTGTCGACAATGACTGCGTTAAAAGCAAAAGCCACTGCGTCCAAAATTGTACGGCCGACTTATAAGGGGGTTGCGGGTCACCCTGTCTGGATTGGTCGAGCGTTTTGGTCGGAATTCCTTTCTTTGTCAGGTGATGATGGCGGCAAGCAAATATTGAAGCAGTTTAAATCGAAAACTGAGTTTGTGGAGATAGATGACCCCGGCGTTGTACTTGATATTGATACGCCATTAGAAGCGATGGCGTGGTGGGAGTCTTCGCGATAAAAAGGCTGTGTGTAAAAGGCTACCTACGAAAATGGCGCATAAAAAACCTAAGCATCTTATATCGCTACTTAGGTTTTTTGATTGAATTGGATTTTCTATTCGCTAAGAGTGTTAGGAAAAACAACCTCTCCGGCGTTAACGACGACAACTTCATCATCCAGGGTTATAGTGCAATTTCGTAGAGGGATGTCCATGTGACATGGTGTTTTACGTGTGCCACCAACCTCTGTATTCGGCCCTGTAGAGAAGAGGAAGTTACCGTTAAATGCTCTGGCATCCATACACATACCATCGTTTTTATCATGTAGGCCCATCGCCGTCCATTGAGCTCGTGGTTGTAAACCCCAGCCTACATGTGAGATGCCGTAGACTTCAGGATCCTTAAAGTAAGCCATGTAATCACGGAGGTATTCTGCTTCAAAGCCACCGGTAATGTCAGTAATAAAACCGTCTTTGATTGTTAGCGTTATCGACTCGCGGCAATAGGTTTTGAATGGAAGTAAAATATCGCCAATATCAATAACCAGTTTGCCATTCGCGCTTTCTTCATTTGGCCAGCTGAATAAGAAGCCACTTGGCCAGTGATCCCAGCGTCCGGGTTCGTCGGCAAAACCGTATTCTGTGACGGTAGGGTAGTCGCCTAATGACATTGTGAAATCACTGCCTGCGGCCGAGGTGACTCTCATTTTCTTAGCTGTTTTCAATACTTTTTCAGCGGCGACGACACGACGCTTGTCTTCTAAAGTTGGCAATATTCTAGCCAATACTTCAGGAGGTTCGACTGCCAATAAAATACGGGTTCCTGTTTTAAGTATTTGCTCTTGTTCTGGAGAATGCAAAAGCATCATTGTATCAACAATTAAATCGGCGGCTTCTAGGGCGGTTTGTGCCGCTTTATTTCCTGTTAAAGGTGTGTCGCCGCAATAGGCTGTCATGTCGTTACCCATGGCTTTAGGTGGGTTAAGAGCGGGAAGTTCTACACCATACACTTTAGCGCCTAAGCGTTGAGCTGCATTAAAAGCCGCATCGACAATTCTAGGGTTTGAGTAGTGGCTTTTAAGAATCGCTACACTTTCTGAGGGCGTTACGTTAGAGAGCGTCAGGACGTGTTCGAACATTTCTACTAATTGATTATCACTAACAGGCACTTTGAATCTCCTTTGATTGACGAATAAGCCCCATAGGTGGGCAGTTTTAATCACTATGCTTTTTTATAGTGCATACACTATTAATTAATTTTTTTAAAATTTATGTTTTATAAATTTTAATCCATTTTATAGCAGTATTTAAGCTTTTTAAAAACAGAAATTATCTTTTAATGTGAAAATAAATGGTGTATACATTATAAATGTCTTTTGTTTTATATTTTTAGAGGTTATTTAATGAACAGTGAAAAACGTTTTGCCATCATTGGAGCGGGTTTAGGTGGGGCAGCTGTCGCCGTACTTTTAAAGCAAGCTGGTTTTGACGTTACCGTATATGAAAGGGCTCCTCGATTTTCTCGATTAGGGGCTGGTATTCATATGGGGCCTAATGTGATGAAAATTTTCAGAAAAATGGGAATTGAAGAGAAAGTCAGCCTTATGTCTTCACATCCTGACTACTGGTTTAGCCGTGATGGACTGACTGGAGAATACATGTCACGTATTCCACTGGGCGAATTTGCTCTTAAAGAATACGGCGCCGCTTATGTAACGGTACACCGTGGTGATTTGCATGATGTGATGTTATCGCCACTTGACGAAACAGATGTGATTTTCAATAAGCACCTAGAATCGATTGAAGATACAGGTAATGAAGTCTTGATGACGTTTGCAGATGGTACAGAAGCGAAAGCGGATTTTGTTATCGGTGCTGACGGTATCAACTCGATGGTACGTGAAAACTTGTTGGGCAAAGAAGAGCCAACATACAGTGGTTGGGTTGCTCACCGAGCGTTGATTACTGGCGAACAGCTGGCTAAATTTGATCATGATTTCGAAGATTGTATTAAATGGTGGACAGAAGATCGCCATATGATGGTGTATTACACAACAGGTCGCCGTGATGAATATTATTATGTAACCGGTGTGCCTGACCCTGATTGGAACAGCAGCGCCTCTTTTGTGGACAGTAGCCGCGAAGAAATGCGTGAAGCGTTTGATGGTTATCATGGAACCGTTCAGGCGTTAATCGATGCAACAGAGTCTGTTACTAAATGGCCATTAAAAAACCGTAACCCTTTACCATTATGGCGCAGAAACCGCATGGTCCTTCTAGGTGATGCTTGTCACCCAATGAAACCACACATGGCGCAAGGTGCTGCGATGGCGATTGAAGATGCAGCTATGTTAGTACGCTGTATTGAAGAAGTTGGATTATCGAATTTTGAAACGGCATTCGAGCTTTATGAAGCTAACAGAAAAGATCGAGCAACGCGTGTTCAAACCACTTCCAATGCAAATACTTGGTTACGTACTCAAGAAGACCCTGCTTGGTGCTTCGGCTACGATCTTTATAACGAACCTTTAAAAAACATAAGTAAGTAGGAGATGGTATGAGTTATTACCGATACGGAGCACATGCTAATGCCAACGGCATCCGCCAGCACTATTTGAGGTACGGTAAAAAAGACACGTCTCAGCCTGTGTTGTTACTTATCCCTGGTATTACTAGCCCTGCGATTACTTGGGGTTTTGTGGCAGAAAGGTTGGCAGAATATTTTGATACTTATGTGTTGGATGCGCGAGGCAGAGGCTTGTCTTCTACTGGCCCAGAGCTACGTTATGACGCAGATACGTGTGCCGACGATATTGTTGAATTCGCAAAAGCATTGAATTTTAAAGACTTTGTTGTATTAGGTCATTCTATGGGTGCGCGTTTTATTACGCGTGCATTAGCGCGTGGATTAACGGGCGTGAGTAATGCTGTTTTGGTTGATCCGCCAGTATCAGGCCCGAGTCGCAGAGCTTACCCGAGTAAATTGCCATGGTACGTAGACTCAATCAAACAATCTAACGAGGGTATGAGCGCAGAAGATATGTTGTCTTTTTGTCCTACTTGGACAGAAGAGCAACGCCAGCTTCGTGCAGAATGGTTACATACCTGTTATTCACCAGCGATAGTCAAAGCTTTTAACGATTTTCATGATGATGACTTTCATAAAGATTTACCGGGAATTTCAGTACCTGTTGTGCTTATGGTGGCTGGTAAAGGTGGTGTTATTCAGACTGAAGATGAAGAAGAAATAGCCAGCTTAATATCTGAGCTATCTATTCATCACGTAATGGACGCAGGGCATATGATTCCATGGGATGACTTTGATGGTTTCTTTGCGGCGTTAACTGACGCTAACATTATTTAATTTCTTGAGGTGATTATGACAAATTTATATCGTATTGGACAAATCGTTCCTAGTTCAAATACCACGATGGAAACAGAAATACCGGCTATGTTGATGGCCAGACAAGCTATTTTTCCAGAAGATCGTTTTACGTTTCATTCTAGCCGTATGCGAATGAAAAAAGTGGTTAAGGAAGAGCTTTCCGCAATGGATGCTGAGTCAGATCGTTGCGCGGTAGAGCTAAGTGATGCTCGTGTAGATGTGCTGGGTTACGCTTGTTTGGTTGCGATTATGGCAATGGGGATTGGTTATCATCGTGTATCAGAAAAGCGTTTAACGTCTCATACCAAAGAGAACGGTGGTAATGCACCTGTGATTACCAGTGCGGGCGCTTTGGTTGATGCATTGCATATCATGAAAGCGAAACGCATCGCTTTGGTTGCACCTTATATGAAACCGCTAACTCAGTTGGTTG
The DNA here is from genome assembly GCF_014803385.1 of Marinomonas colpomeniae. Classification (GTDB taxonomy): domain Bacteria; phylum Pseudomonadota; class Gammaproteobacteria; order Pseudomonadales; family Marinomonadaceae; genus Marinomonas; species Marinomonas colpomeniae. Next base: position 203,568 of record NZ_JACYFC010000004.1, read on the forward strand.
TAGATTATATTTCTGAAGAAGGTTTTGAAGTGACTGATCACATCGCACTTGAGATCGCCGATAACTTAGATGTAGGACGCCATGATTTCAATAAATTACCAGATATTGTCGCTAAGTTAGATTACAGCGACGTGGATGTTATTGTGCTGTCTGCGTGTGTGCAAATGCCATCTTTAGGTGCAATCGCTAAAGTAGAAGCGTTAACAGGAAAGCCAGTGGTTACCGCTGCGGTAGCAACGACTTACGCTATGTTGAAATCGCTTAATTTAGAAACGGTTGTTCCAGGTGCTGGCGCTTTGTTATCGGGTGCTTATTAACTGAATTAAGGTGAATAGCAGGACGTAAATACGAGGGTTCATTAGATGAGTGATAACTTACAAAATAATTATGAAGGTGTGTGGGATTCACGCATTGGCTTTGGTAATAATCCGGTCGTAATTTCCATTGATTTTATGAAAGGCTACACCGATACATCATCACCATTGTATGCAGAAGGTGTGGTGTCTGCTGTGAAAGCGTCCCCTCAGCTACTGGAAAAAGCGAGGCAGTATAATGTGCCGGTTATCCATACCAACATTCTTTACCATCCAAGCTTTATGGATGGTGGCGTTTGGTTGAAAAAAGCACCGGTCATGAAAGCGATGGTGGCTGGCAATGCTTTTGCTGAGTTTTGCCCAGAAGTGGCACCTCATGAAAGCGAGTTGGTATTAACCAAGCAATACGCAAGTGCATTTTTTGGTACAAGTTTAGCGGCAACGCTTACGGCAATGGGTGCGGATACGGTTATTTTAATAGGCTGTTCGACCAGTGGTTGTATCCGAGCGTCGGCCGTGGACGCCATGCAACACGGTTTTCGTACTATCGTGGTACGAGATTGTGTTGGTGATCGACATCCTGACCCTCATGAAGCGAATCTTTTTGATATCAATAGTAAATATGGTGATGTTGTGATGCGTGATGAGGTTATAGATTACTTTGCTTCTCTAACGTAATTGAGCATCTACCAAGGTCACAGACCAGGTTTATAAACATGTATTTAGATGGTTTGTATTTTGTGTCTTGTTGCCCAGAGACAAAGCTTGCTAAAGTCCTTAAGGTCTTTAAATATTTAGGAGGCTTTTAGTGCTGCACCTTGATTTACAAGTTGTTGAACAAGCGTTGAAGTGGCAGCAAGAAGGTCGCTCTGTATGGTTATGTACCGTACTGAGCACTTTTGGGTCTTCTCCTCGGGCACCTGGCACTATGATGGTCGCTTGTGATTCAGGTCTTTATATAGGGTCACTGTCCGGTGGTTGCGTAGAAGAAGACTTTCTTGATCGATTGCAGAAAGGTGAGTTTAGTGAATCTATGCAACAGGTTCACTATGGCATAGCGGATGATAATGAGAGATCACAAGTAGTCTTGCCTTGTGGTGGGCAGCTCGATGTATTGGTGGAATATTTACTTTCAAATGAAGACAACATTCAATACATTGAGCAATTATTGACTATTTTAATGGGGCAAACTCCGAATGTTAGAATAATCGACTTGGACTCCCAGACTCGTCGTTTTATGAAAGATAATGGAAAGGGTTTGGCTGTTGAGTTAGATGAATCAATGAATTGCATTCGTATTCGTGTTGGTCCTACCGCAAGGCTTATTATCGTCGGCAACTCTTCCGTTACACCATTTTGTGCTCAATATGCACAAATGATGGGGTTTCAGGTCGTAGTTTGTGACCACAGAGAAAACGCGTTCTTGGGCTGGAGTGTACCTTTTGTTCAGCTCGAACCTGTTTTCCCCACCGGTTACATTTCCGACACTAATAATATTCATTTCAATACGGCCATTGTTGCTTTGACTCATGATCCGAGAATTGATGATTTAGCGATGATCGATGCCGTGAAGACACCGGCTTTTTATTTAGGTGTGATGGGCTCAGTTCGTACATCCAATAAACGAGCCGAGCGGCTAAAACGCATCGGTGGTTTGAATGATGAAGACATAAATCGAATCGCCATGCCTATTGGCTTAAACCTTGGCAGTAAAGCGCCCGCTGAAATAGCGCTCGCTATTATGGCTGATATATTAAGAGTACAAAACGGAATCCCTCGTGAGAGAGTTTGATGTGTAGTTAATCACATTGTGATTATAAAGTTTAAAATCTACTAGAGATGTTGGCGAATTTATAAAAATATCCCGCTCACTAGTGAACAAAGCAACCACATGAAAATGGCGTAGAATGCACTGTTGGTGACTATATCTTTGGTGGGTATGTGGTATCGACTCGTCATGAGTAATCCCAGTCCTGTTAATCCACTACTACCTGCTGAAATAGCCCAAGCACTTAAAAACAAAAAGCCTAGTTCTGTTGGGTCAGGGTTTAAAGGTAAAAGCATTGGACTTGCAATAGCAATACTAACAACAGGGTGCACACCAACCAATCCAACAATAATCATGCTTGCTAATGTAAGGGAAAACAATATTGGCCCAAAAGTAAAGCTGTCTAAATTAAAAAATTGCGGATAACTCAGAATAATCGCACTAATACCATTTGAAAAAATACCAGCAGCTAGAAATAAGGCAAATTGACTGCCGATCAGTGGTAGTTTCTGGTTTACAAAGAGAAATAGGCTTTCTCGTCTTGATGTTGTACGCATTAATAAAATAGAGGCGCTAGGTGCCAAAAGACAAATAAGCACCAATATACTAATGTCAGGCCAAAGAAAGTGAAGCACTATAATGGCTGTCGCCATAAAAAGAGGAATGAATAAGCTTTCCCGTCGAATAGGGTAACCAATAAAATCACCTTTTGTGCGTCGATAAGCGTCAATGCTTGAAAATACAATGGCAGTTAATGCCATCATAGCACCAGGAATAAATGTTTTTCCCCATTGCATGCCTGGAGCATAAATTAGAGCAATACCAGTAGCCACAAAGAAAGGTGACCACCAGGCTGCAGCGGCAAAATTACGCGTTAAAATAAATTGCTGCACAGGCGTGAGTTTAATTGCGCCTTTCATTCGATCTGCAAATACCATTATTACCGATAAATTAATTACTGCGCCTAATAGATGTACACCTATTGCTGTGTTAAATATAGCGCCTAGGCCTTTTGGCAGTGGTCTGCTTTCATCTTTTGAACTGGTGAGGTCTAAAAAAGACACGGCAACAAACATAGCGAGCATTGGCAAATTTACAGCCAGTACTTGTTGCCAAGGAATCCATACGCCCTGAGTGCCAGCAAATAATAATGCAGCAATGCCAATTCCCATTAACCATGAGACCTGACGTTTTGCACTCGGTGCCAATGTATGCCACATGGCCGAATTTGCGCACCAAGCGAGCAGGGTCGGTATCAGAACAGAAATAGATTGGGTGACTGAGAGTAGATAAAAAATTAATGTACCAAGTACAAACCAACCTGTGTATTTTTTTAGAATGCTCATATACTTGAAATATATCCTTGTTATATTGGAAAAAGTACAGGTGGCTTGATGGCATAGAGTTTATTTTTACTACTTCATATTTTGTTGTTTTTTGATTGAAATGTCACATTTTTAATGGTTAAGCGCTAAATTTACACTGATTAAAGCGCTAAGGGGGAGTTGTGATTTCTTCAACATAATGAATCATAATAATTTTATTATTAATGTGCTGATATTTTACGCATTTAAGCTTCTTTTTTACGAAATTTTACTAGGTGATTTTATCGTTTTGAATCATACTGTACAAACATACAGTTAGAGTGTTTTTTATGCGCGTCTCTTATCTTGGCTCAACTGAGTCTATTACATTTATACCTAAGGGTAGTGTTCGAATCCCGTTCTATTCTAGAGGATCTGATAGTTCTTTAGACGAAGTAACAACTAAAAAGAAAACAACACAAAAAAATGCTGCGACAACATTTTTTGTAAGAGCGCTAGGTGAGTCTACAGAAAATATTGATATTAATGCTGGTGACGTTTTAGTTGTTGATAGAGCGTTAACCGCGAGACATGGCGACACTGTTATTACTTGTGAAAAAGGTAAAATGGAAGTTGTCACACTAGAACTAAAAGAAGATGTTTTGTTTCGACCTAAGAATAAAGCGTACTCTTCATCTGCCGCGATTACGGTGGAAGCATCAAGTTTAGAAGTGTTTGGTGTAGTTGCTAGTGTTGTCCGAAAACCTAGCTAATTTGATGCTCAAGGCATTTGTTTAATTAAAACTTTAATAAATGCCTTTTCTTTATAAATTTCTCAAATATTATTTCTGACCACTTTTTATTTTTCCTGTTTTTCTCTTCCATATCTTATATTTGTTATGAAATGAGTCGTTATTCGTAGATTCGAATGAACACTGTTGCTTTTTTACTGTACAATTTCGTCGCGATTTTATGGCATTTTTTTGAATTTAATAAGTGAATCTCATGGCGACTAAAGCAACTGTTTATAAAGCATCGGTACAAGTATCCGATATGGATCGAAATCATTATCAAGGTTATGATTTAACCTTGGCGTTACATCCTTCTGAAACAGAAGAACGCATGATGGTGCGTTTGGCCGCTTTTGCTTTATTAGCAGATGAAAAAGAGGGCGGTGAACAATTAAGCTTTACCAAAGGAATTAGTACAGAAGATGAGCCTGATCTTTGGCAAAAGAACTATTCAGATGAAGTTTTACTTTGGATTGAGCTAGGTCAACCAGATGAGAAGCGCTTAAGAAAAGCCTGTGGTCGTGCTCACAATGTTGTCGTTGTTAATTATAACGATAAATCAGACATTTGGTGGGAGCAAAACAAAGGAAAAATGAGTCGTTTTAACAATCTACGCGTATTACAGTTTTCAGAAGTGCAGGTGCAATCGTTAGCAAAAATTTGCACTCGATCTATGCAGTTAAACGTAACAATACAAGACAGTGAAATGTGGATCTCTGGGGAGCTTGGCGAATGTGCCATGACACCAAATTGGCGAGGCGAGCAATAAGCCCACCTCGTAATTTTACTTAGCTAGATTTAATTCATATAGGGGGCAGTTGGCTTTAGGCTTTGTGAAGCGTGCGTTGGAACAAAGCCACTGCTTTAGTATAGCATTCTAAGGCGATAGCAGGGTCATAACGATCGCCTTCGTCACGCATAAAGGCATGTTGACCGTTAAATTCATGCCAAGAAAAAAAACGGTCTGTGTCGATCAATTTTTGATAGATCTTCTGACGACCTTCTGTCGAAACATGAGGGTCTTGTTTCCCCCACACCATTACTAATTCTCCTTCAATTTCTTCTGTTCGAGTGAAAGAGTCATTACCTTCTTCGCAAGGAATAGTGTTTGAGTGTATGTCCGTTGCATATAGGCAAAATGATGATTGTATACAAGGGTTAAGTGCTGCACGATAGGCCAAGTGACCACCAAGACAAACACCCATAGAGCCAAATTGACCAGTGCAGTAATCTTCTTGTTCGAAGTAACTTATCATCGCAACTGTGTCGCTATCATGAGCTTCTAATGTTTTAGTGAATTTGTCTGTATTGCCTTTGTCTTTCCCCTCATCGTCGTAACCCAATACGGTGCCGATTGGGTTTAGTTCATGAAACACTTCTGGGACGATGACAACAAATCCATGACCAGCCATCATAGCGGCAGATCGAGCAATAGGTGCTGTCTGTTGAAAAATTTCAGAGTAAAAGAAGACACAAGGAAAGCCACCTTCAGCTTCAGGTCGATAAACAGAGCACCGCATGGTGCCAGTTGGCGTGTTAATATCTTCGTCGTGTCGTTGAATAATCATGAAGTTCCTTAAAAGCTTGTTATTTTTCATAATGATATTCGACCCGTGAATGAGTAGCAATCGCTGAATCCTTCATGGTAAGCATATGAACAACTCAATCAAAGTCAGAATGACAAGAGAGAATAACGCGTGCGAATTTTATTGATCAGTGCCTATGAAGCAAGCAGCCATAAAGCATGGGCACATACCTTGATGAAAGGGTTAAGTGAGCACCGATGGGAGTACTTGTCTTTACCGGCACGACACTTTGCGTGGAGAATTCGTGGTAACGCGATGAGCTTTGCTTTTGATCCAAAATTCAAACCGATTCTCGAAAAACCTTACGATTTAGTCATAGCGACTTCAATGACAGATTGTGTTGGCTTAAAAGCTTTTTGCCCTGATTTACAAAATATTCCTTGGCTACTGTATTTTCATGAAAATCAGTTTGCTTATCCTGCTAGTGATAAGCAGCAAGGTTTAATTGAAATGCAAATGGTGACTTTATACAGCGCCTTAGCAGCCGATGTTTGCGTGTTTAATAGTCAGTTCAATAAAGATACATTTTTTGATGGAGCGCGTGCTTTACTCAAAAAACTGCCAGATTACGTATCACCAGATTGGCTAGGTAGTACTGAAAAAGAATCTGACATATTGCCTGTTCCATTAAGTATTGAAATACAAAATGACTGTCTAGCTTTTGAAGCGGAAGCAAAAAAAAGAGTAGATACAAAAATGATTAAATTAGTTTGGTCTGCTCGTTGGGAGTTTGATAAAGGGCCAGACAGGCTATTGGCTATTCTGCAAGAATTAGAGGATCGTTCTGTATCCTATCAAATTGCTATTTTAGGTGAACAGTTTCGCAGTACACCAAAAGAGTTTGAACAGATTGAAGTGCAATTTTCACATCGAATTATTCAATTTGGATTCGCTGAAAGCCGAGAAGATTTTTTAGCTTTTTTATCAGCGTCTGATTTTGTTTTATCGACCGCTTTGCATGAGTTTCAAGGGCTTTCGGTGCTTGAAGCCGTTTCTTTAGGGTGCGTGCCTGTATTACCAAACCGTCAGGTATACCCAGAGTTATTTGGTGACGAGTATCTTTATGAAAGTGATATCTTAAATGTGAAAATAGAAGCTAAAAGCGCAGTCGATTTGATTCAAACACACATTGAAAACGATGCTAAGGCTCCGTTAATACATCAATATCACACGGAACAATTACTTCCCTATTATGATGTCTTGATTAAAAAGATGGCCCCTTAGAGATTAAAGATGACTAAAGTACTTTAAAGACCTAAAAAAGGGAGGCGATGTGAACTTTTTTGTTTTAACCAACTCTTATCTTATGATTATCTATCCCTTCTTTTATCAATGAGAGTGCAGGCTTTAATGAAGTTTTTAACATTATGGAAAATGGCTATTGTTTTAACGCCATTAATATTTATCGGTGGTTATCTTATGCTTGCTGAAAAAGATAAAAATGACGAACTTGATAAGAATCGAGATATTGCTGAGCGTATCAAAAACAATCCTGATGTTATTACTCATCGCACTTTAAATATCGATTCTGGCTATTCCCTACATTATGTTTATAGCCCTTATTCTGTTGCTAATAATCTAAATAAGACCGAGCAAAAAACCAGTGTTGTCTTTGTGCATGGAACGCCGGGAAGTTGGGGAACTTTTTCTCGTTACTTTGAAGACAAATCACTTATTAAGAATGTTCAGCTGTACTCTATCGATCGACCAGGTTGGGGTGAGTCTGGTTATTTAGGAAATTCCTTTCCGGTAAACCTAAGTGATCAATCTAGCTTAATCGAACCTATTCTAGAGGAAATTTGGAAGGCAAATAATCAAGAAAAAATAATTGTCGTTGGGCATTCTCTTGGTGGTTCTTTGGTGCCTAAATTAGCAGTAGATTATCCAAATTACATAAAAGGTGTAATTATCTTAGCAGGGGATTTAGACCCTGAATTGTCTGAAGCTCGTTGGTTTAATACATTATTGGATTGGGTTCCTAGTTTATTATTGCCAGACATGTGGCGAAATTCGAATAATGAAGTGATTGCGATTCGACCGAGTTTAGAGCGATTACAGGGTGAGTTTGCAACGATCTCAATGCCTATAACGGTCTTACAAGGTACAGATGACACTTTGGTTCGACCAGGTAGTGCTGAAAAAGCTCCTGCGATTTTTGAATCGTCCGATGTTGAGGTTATTTATCTAAAGGGTGCGAGTCACATTATTAACCATACGCATCCGCAAGATGTTAAAAATGCCATCTATTCAATGATAGAAAAAACACAAAGCTAAAATCTAATCTAAGTTCAATGCCAAAAAGAAGGTGTGTTAACGGATTTTATAACGTTAAACCGCTTTTTTTATGTTTTTACAAGGACCTTCCATTGCTTTTGCGTCTTCAGCGTCATGGGTAACCAATAGTGCTGGAATGTTAGCCTTACGAATTTCCTCTAGTACAAAGCTTCTTACCTCTCGACGAAGTGCAGGGTCTAATTTACTAAAAGGCTCGTCTAGTAATAAGAAATCAGGTTTTGCCAATAGTGTGCGTAATAGGGCCACACGAGCTTGCTGACCACCTGATAACTCGTTAGGTAAGGAATTAGCCTTGTCACGCATTTCTAACTTCTCTAAGGCTTGCTGAGCCAATGCTTGGCGTTCTTGTTTCTTGACGTCTGGTGGGATAGCGAATAACAAGTTTTCAATAATACTCATGTGCGGGAAAAGTAACGGCATTTGCTGTAATAAGCCTACTTTACGGTTTGCTATTGGTTTGTTGTGAAATGACTCGTTATTTAGGAAAAAATCACCTGTTGCAGTAAGTGTCGACGATAATGTACCACTTAAAAAATGCAATAAGCTTGATTTCCCGACCCCACTTGGCCCCATGATAGACAAAACTTGACCGTTCTCAATATCAAAACTGAGCTCTTTTATGAGTACTTTGTCACTTGTTGACAAGGAAAATGCTTTTACACTTAACACGGTGAACCCTTCTTAAATAATGTTTTCATGGCAAGTCGCCATTTTGTCCAACGAGCAGGAATAATTTGCGCAAGCCAAAATACAATGACAGGGAAAAAAGCTTGTAATAACGCCATGCTACCCACTTGCTTTCTATCACCAGAGGCCGCACGAGCAACGGCTTCGGTTGTTAGTGTGCTGTGACGACCTTCACCTGCAATAAGAGTGGGTAAGTACTGAGCAATGCTCACGGAAAAACCCATTGCGAAAGCAGTAAATAAGGATGGTTTTAACATGGCTAATTTAACCGAAACATAATGGTGCCAAGGACGATAACGCAATCGGTTTGCTTGTAATAGATAGTTTTCATTGTAGGCCAAGTAAGGGCCTTTTAATGTCAGGTAAACATAAGGCAAAACATACATTAGGTGTAATGCAATGATGGCGCAAAAACTGCCGTTTAGATCCAGATAAATTAATAAGACATGAAGCCCGAATAAGAATCCAATTTGCGGTAAAAGAATAGGGACGTAAATCAACCAATCAAACGCATGTTGTTCTGTTGGTTTATTTGATTCTTCCATACTCTTACGTTTTGTTTCTAACATTAGCAAGCTGGCAGCGCACGCCATAATGGTTGCTATCAATGCAATGCTTAATGTATTCGAGGTAAGTTCAATAAGTAGAGGTGTCGCTCGCTCAATATTATCCCATGTCCATTTTGATGGTAATGCATCAGGAAAACGCCAGCGTTTTGCCAATGACCAAACTGGTAAAAGCATTAAGGCAATAAAAGCACTAACTAGAGTAATGAGGCCCAAAATTACACCTGACCCAAGTAGATTGTCTGTGGCTCCACAACGTCTACCATTGCTGCGTTCATATCTGGTCAATTTACTAAGACAGCGATGACAAAACTCCCACCCGCCTAATACTAAAATAATGGTGATCATTAAAAATACAGCGCCTGCACTTCCCATAAGACGCATGGCCAAATCTGGGTTGTTAAACCATCGATATAAGGTGACTGCTAATGTGGAAGGTGTATTTGGACCAATAACTAAGGCCAAATCAACAACGGTTAAGCTGAATGCCACCACAATAAATATTGGTAAACGAATAATTGGGTATAGCTGAGGTATTAAAACCTTACGCCATAAGGCAAATCGGCCATAACCTAACGCTTGGCAAGCATGTATAGTTTCTCTTGCTTGTAGGCTTTTCATTGCAGCTAACATTACAAACAACAAATAGGGCATTTCTTTGACGACTAAAGCAAAAATCAGTGATAAACCATAAGGATCTTGAACTGTGATCCAATTAGGTGGACGGACAAAACCGCTCAACCAAGGGCTGAAAATTCTGACTAGCCAGCCAGAAGGGCTTAATAGAAATAGTAGGCCGATAGCAATGGCTGCATGAGGTACAGCAAGAATAGGTGACAAAAGCGTTTCTATTTTACGAAAAAAAGGTCGCTGATAACCCCAAGCTAATAATGAAAAAGCCAACCAAAGTGCTAGTAAAGGAGCACCGACTCCCGTGATTAAAGTGAGTTTTAAACTTGAGTAAAACTCACTTTCGGCAAACATGTTTTGCCAAGGTTGGGTAGAAAAATGGTATTCGCCAATAGGTGGGAAATATTGAAATGCAGGTAGCAAGGTGCCGATCAAACCAATAAAAATTGGCAATGTCATAATTGCAGCAATGAGAACGGTGATCCATTTCGTGTGTTTTAGTGGCATCTTACTTCTTAGTTGTGAACAATTTTTAATAACAATTGAAACTGAGAATGTTTCGGTATTTAGTAGTTGATGTCGTTATTCAGTTTTTGTCTGGCTAATTTTTTACAAAAAAACATTACCAAAAATAGTCATAACGACATCATTCAATATTATTTCGCGTAGCGTTTACGCCATTCTGTCTCTAATGCTTCAACCCAACTACTGTGTGGTTCAGGTAAAGTTTCACCTAGCTCGGCAATGCTTAATGTTGCGATTCCACGAGGTAAAGCATCAAACTTAGCTTGGTCAGCTTTAGAGAGCTTTTTATAAGATAAAACACTTAGATCTCCCCAAATTGTTGGCATTTGCTTACGAATTTGAGCTTCAGGGGATAACAGGAAGTTAGCCACAACTTGAGCACCTGCCGAGGCACTACTGTTGTACGGAATAGCCAAAAAATGAGTGTTGCCTATTGTACCTTGATCAAAAATATAAGAACGAACAGTATCTGGTAGATTTCCTTGGTCTATTTGTACTGAGGCGGCAGAAATATCAAAACTTAGTGCGATATCAATTTCTTGATCATCTAATAAACGCATCATTTCTTCTGAGCTAGAAGGGAAGTTTTGACCACTGCGCCATGCCACCTTGTTTAGTTCATCAAGGTAAGACCATAAAGGTGCGGTGACAGCATAAAAATCAACATTACTGACAGGTTGCGAAAGCGCATCTCGATTGGAAGTTAATTCATACAAAGCTTGTTTTAAAAAGGTCACACCTAAATGTTGTGGTGGTTCAGAATAAGTAACTCTTCCAGGGTTTGCTTTTGCGTACGCTAATAGTTCTGGCATCGATTTAGGTGGGTTTTTCAATGTTTCTGTATCGTGCATGAAGATAACTTGAGCCATTCCCCAAGGTGATTCCATTCCATCAACATTAGTACCAAAATCTTGAGTAATGCTTTGGCGAGCACTTTCATCAACGTATTTTATGTAATTAGGTAAAGATTGACTGAAAGGACCAAAAAGGAGTTGGTTATCTTTCATTGCACGGAAGTTTTCACCATTCAACCAAATAAGGTCGATTGAGCCTTTCTTATGTTTGCCCGCCGTTTTTTCTGCTAAAACACGATTTACTGCGTCTGACGTATCGGCCAATTTTATGTGTTTCAGCGTTACATCGTATTCATTTTTGATACGATCTGCGGCCCACTGAATGTAGTCGTTAATGTTATCTGCACCACCCCAAGCGTTGAAGTATACTGTTTGACCTTTGGCTTCTTGCAGTGTGTCCTGCCAATCTGCTTGAGCGGGTAAGCTAGAAAATGCCAAGGCGGCCGTAATGGAAGCGGCGGCTAACGACTTTATCATTCATTTCTCCTAATGAGTTATGGGTATATGGAGCATTAGACGTGGTTAAAGTTCCATTTATTACAGTATTTTTATTATAGATCTTAAACATAAGTTTTTTATTAAAATGAGCATTTAGCGTAACATGTTTGCTGCCCTACATTGATTGAGTATTGTTTCTGGTTGTTAAGCAAGTAATAGACGAGGTGTTATGTCCTATCAAATTTATTCCCATGTCCTTCCTAGTGCGACACCAGGAACACAAAGAATGTTAAAAGCGCATCATTTTGGTGAAGCAGGAGCCCGTCCTAAAGTATATTTTCAAGCTGGCCTTCATGCAGATGAATGGCCCGGATTCTTAGTTTTAAACAAACTTATTAAGTTACTTAAAAAAGCGGATGAGACAGGTTTGATCAAAGGTGAAATTGTCGTTATACCTGTGGCAAACCCAATTGGTCTGGCGCAGAATTTTCATGGTTATATTCCAGGGCGTTTCGCATTCTCTGATGGCGGTGGTAACTTTAATCGTAATTGGCCTCAGTTAGGAAAAAAAATACAGAAACGAATTAAAGACGATATTACTAACAACAGTTCAATGAATGAATCTTTGGTTCGTAAGGCGATTCATCAAGAGCTTGCTTTGTTGCCAGAAACAACTGAATTACAAGGTATGAAGAAGACCTTGCTGGCACTTTCTATGGATGCCGATGAAGTAATTGATTTACATTGCTCTGGCGAAGCCAGCATGCACGCTTATGTAGCGCAAGAGTTTGAAACGCACTTCAAGCCACTATTAGCTTTGCTCAATGCAAAGGTCGGGTTGTCTGAGTTTGATACAGGCGCTTCCTCGTTTGATGAAACCAATGTGAGTGTCTGGCGTAACTTAAAAGCTGATCATGGTGATTTAATACCATGGGGGAGTCGCTCGCTTACTTTGGAGTTGCGAGGTGAGAATGACATTTCAAATGAGCTTGCTCATCAAGATTCAAAAGCTTTATTTTCTTATTTGATACTACGTGGCGTAGTCGATGGGGAAAAACCTGTTATCGACGATAGTCAAGTTGAGTATTATCCACTTGATGCAATGGACTTAGTTAAAGCGCCTTGTGCTGGTATTGTCTGCTATCACAAAGATATTGGTGAAAAGGTTGAAGTAGGTGAGATGGTTGCTGAAATAGTCAATTTAATGGATGACGATGTAGAATCTTCCAGTTATCCATTAATTGCCCGCACTAACGGTGTGTTTTTTGCTAGAGTACAGCGCCGTTTGGTGGTTTGTGGCGAATCAATCGCGAAAATTGCAGGTAAAGAACATCTTTCCTTTCGTGAAGCTGGACACCTCTTTGAAGATTAAGAGTGTTAAAAAATTAAGTATATTTGAAGATTTAATAGATTTAATAGATTTAAAAACTAGGCAATATTATTTTGACACAAGTGCACAATAATCCAGAGACAAAGAGAGAGGCTCAAGCCTTCTTAACGAATGAACAGCAGCGTGTGGTGCATCATGACCTCATAAATCCCGCAAAAGTTATCGCTGTCGCTGGGGCTGGGAAGACAACTACCTTAATTTCTCGTATTGAACACTTATTATCCCAAGGTGTAGACCCGTCTCATATTGGCGTTTTCATGTTCAATAAAAGTGCACAGGAAGAATTTACTGAGCGCTTAAATAAACAATTAATGGCCTCAGGGTATTTGCGTTCACCTAATGTGATGACGTTTCATGCGTTTGGTATGAAGTTTTGTCGTCGTTTGGAACAACAAGGATGGTTGGTACCAGCTAAGTTGGTTACAGATGATTTTAGTTTGGTTAAAATGTTACGAGAAGCACTACAGCGCCTGGCTCGTAAGGGAGAAAAAATTGCCATTCAAGACGAAAAAGACTGGCTAGAAGATGTTTTATTATTTATTGATCAAGTAAAAGCATCAGATAGAAGTGCAAAAGAAGTGTTTGATGCATTAGATTGGTCGAAAGAACGTCAGTTTTTTCCTGCTTTGTTTGATGAGTTAGAAAGGCTGCGTAAAAACAGTCATATACGATTTTTTTCTGATTTGCTAAGTGATCCCTATGATCTTATTAGTAAATTGGCAAGTCCTGAGCGCGCTCAAATTAAAACGTTTGTTCCTGATTTTCGTTATTTGTTAATTGATGAATTCCAAGATATTAATCCTTGTCAGTATGAATTACTTAAGTGTCTTTACCCTGAGAATTGTCAATGGATGATTGTAGGTGATGTGCAACAATGCATTTATGAATGGCGTGGTGCTAGTCCTGATATCATGGCGACTCAATTTGATAGTGATTTTAATCAAGTCGCTACGTATCCGCTGAGCACGAGCTTTCGGTTTGGCCATTCAATTGGATTAATGGCATCGAGCGTGATTAGTGAAAATGATCCAGATGCTTTGGTTATTGGTGCTGGAGAACAAACGCGAGTATCTTTTGCCCGTGCACCAAAGACAGGAAAAGCGTTATTAGGTGAGTTAAAATCTTGGATTGAAGAAGGGCGAGCACTAAACGAAACAGCCGTATTAGTTCGCTTATACAGTGATATGGTGCCCATTCAGTTAGCATTAATGCACAAAGGTGTCCCGTATCAGTTACACGGTGATTCACCTTTATTAGAAAACCGTCAAATTCGTATGTTAATGGCCTATATAGCCATTATGGCGGGAGGTTTGGAGAATCCTCAAGTATTTTTCCATAAGGATGATATCGAATACTTACTTATGGTTCCGAGCCTTGGTGGTTCTTTAGTTCAGCGTAAAACGCTTATTCAACAAGCGAAACAGTCACCGCATTTGTTACCACAGATTATTGAAACATTGGCGGATTCTTCTGATGGTTGGCGAGCCAAAAAGCTTTATGAACGTGCGGATTGGCTACGTAGTCTAGGTATGTACCGAACTGACCCTGCACAAGGCTTGGCATATACATTAGAAAAATTGGGTATTTATCGTTATTTTGAGAGTACCAGTAACAAAGACATTCAAACCCAAGAGAAAATAGCCACGTGTGATGCATTTATGGCGTACGTGCGAGGAGTGGGTGGTAATGCTAATGCTATATTAGAACAACTGGCGCAATTAAATGAGCGCAAAATGGATGTAAGTCACGGCGTCCATTTAATGACGATTCATAAATCAAAAGGTTTGGAGTTTGAGCAAGTTCTTTTATTTGGATTACAAGAAGGGCGCTTCCCTTATTATGATGAAGATCTTAGTGCCATAGATAAAAAAGCCGCTAGTGATCTAGCGTCAGAGCGTCGTTTGTTCTATGTGGCGATTACAAGAGCGAAAAAGAAATTAGTTCTGTTGGAGACACCAACACCAGACGAACATAAGCGTATGAAACAAGGCGAGATTCCAAGTGTGGCACTTAAGACCTTATCACTCTCTCGATTTGTTTTTGAAGCACAACCTTATGTAGTAAATCGCATTTGTGAAGCTTGGAATACAGTACATGGTGACACGGGTGTCGGAACGACACCAATTGATACGGTTAAAGGCGCTGTTTTTCAGCGTTATTTAACAGCAACAACACCTTCACCTAAATTGCTTTTTAAACAGAAAGTAGAAAATACAAACCTGTTAAAGCCGGGGGATAAAGTACGTCATGATCAATTTGGTCAAGGTGTTGTTGTACGGCAAGAGCAAGGTATCAAGAAAATGATCTTTGTTGATTTTTGTGAAATCGGGTTAAAGCGTTTTAATCCAAAACACACGCGATTAGTGAAAGTTTCTTCACGAACATAAACTCAATTAGGAGACAAAAAAGTGTCTATACCTTTAATAGATTTTGCAAAATTAACCCATGAAACGGATGCCATACGCCATCAAGAAAACCAAGTTTTAGATAAAGCTTGTCGTGAAATTGGATTCTTCTATCTTATCAATACGAGTATTCCAAACTCATTAATGAATGCTTTAATGCGTGAAGCTAAGCGCTTTTTTGCTCAGTCTCAAGAGGCAAAAAATGCGATTGATATTCGAAATAGTGTGAATCATCGCGGTTATGGGAATATCGGCGAAGAGCAGCTAGACGAAAATGGCCATGCTGATTGGAAAGAAACCTTTGATATGGCAATGGATTTTCCTGCAGATCATCCTTTGGCGTCTAAATACCCAAAAATGTATGGACCAAATCAAAATCCAACCGATCCTACTACAGTTGAAGTTTTGCAAGATTACTATGTAGAAGTTTTTTCTGTTGCTCAAAAATTGATGACAGCAATGGCACAGGCCTTGTCTTTAGAAGATGACTTCTTTACCAGTGGTTTTACAGATCACGTAAGCGTATTGCGTATGATTCATTATCCACCACGCCCAACCAGTAATCATGATAATGGCGCAGGCGCTCACACAGATTATGGCTGCGTAACCTTGTTGTTACAAGATCAAATAGGCGGATTACAGGTTAAAAATCGTCAGAATGAATGGGTAGATGCAACGCCAATAGAGAATGCGTTAGTCGTTAATATTGGTGATTTAATGCAGCATTGGACTAATGATGAATATGTTTCGACTGCCCATCGTGTACGAGCTTCTACGACAGATGTACATCGTTATTCTTTTCCTTTTTTTGTGGAGCCAGATTACGAAACGAAAGTGGAATGTGTACCAAGTTGTGCAACGGCAGAAAAACCTGCGAAATATGAACCAATATTAGGTGGAGAGTGGATTCAATACCGTTTGGATGCAACCTATTCTTACCGCGATAGTGAATAACTAAAGTGATTTACCAAAGATAAGAGGTATAGAATGCCTCTTGTCTTTGATTTTTTTTCAATCAATCATTAGGGTATTACATCTGAAGTATATTCCCTGAAGAACAGAGAGAAAGATAAGCGTTGTAACATAAAGGTAACTTTTTAAAGGTAGAATGAGTAGAAATTAGATAATTCTACGGTGTTAAGAAGTTATGTCGTCACAGCCTTTGGCTATTCAAGAAAATCTCTACTTTCTACTGAATGAAGTTGGAAAACATTACAGTCTTGTAGATCTTTTTTTTAAAACCTCATCAATTGATATTTTACCGCGTATTAAAGCTCGTCGAGGTTATGTTCAAACACTCCGAGAAAAAATTGAAATCGAATGTGTGAATATGACAAAAAGTCGTAAATCTAGCACATCACACAGTGTTCGTATTGATGCAATACGCGCTTTATCAAATGCGTTAGACAACGTTTCTCGTTACTACTCTGATTGCGTTCAAGAAGGAACATTAACTCAACCTTATGGACACCCTAGTGCTTCATTATGTCGTAAGTTAATCCGTCGAATAGATCGTTCTTTAAATCTTGTTAAACTAGGGTTAGATAAATCACAGCGCCGAACGGGCATTAAGTTAGGTCGTCGTACGCAAGGCATGTTGAATTCGTATGATGACATTCAAGCAGTAACTCTAGCTGCCAAAAACGTGCTGAATGATGAGCAACTACAAGCCTCTATCTTGACGAACTTTGCACTGAAGTGCGTAATTCAACAATTAGCCATTGTGGGTGAATCTTTAATAAAGGCTGATTTAGGGCAGGTTGTTAGTCTACAAAACTATGAACATTTGCGTAATAGCGCGTCATCGTTAAATTATAGCTTGAGTGATTTAAAAATCAGGCGTCTTGCACTCACACGTTCTGGTAGTGCGATTGCCTCTATTTCTCATAAGAATGAATCTGGGAAGGATATACTGGCTGTATACAAAGAAGGCGACCAAAATAAATTGGCTGAAGAGATCGTAGGTGTTAATAATTGGCAAAAGGTAGATCCAAATATTGCGCCAGATGTATTATCTCATACCACTAGAAATGGGCAATCATCAGCTCTTTTGATTGAGCACCTTCCCGGAAAAACATTCGAAGCTTTACTCCTTAATGAAGAAACGCATCTGCTAGAATCAGCTCTAAAAACACTGTTTACAACACTTAATCGCACGTGGAAGCTGACTTATACCCCAGAGCACTGTAATGCAAAATTCATGCAGCAGCTTGAAAAACGAATTGACGATAGTGCTAAAGTTCATCCTGATTTTTTCACGCCAGAACATCGTATTTGTGGGCAGGTAAGTCTAAGTTTCAAAAAGCTAATACGGCTTGTTACAGAAAAAGAGCACCGTTGGACAGTACCATTTTCTGTGCTGATTCACGGAGATTTTAATGTTGATAATGTGATTTATGATGAAGTAGATCGTCGTATTTATTTCATAGACTTACATCGATCTTCCTATTTCGATTATGTCCAAGATATTTCTGTGTTGATGGTTTCTATTTATCGACTACAAGTGCTGAGTGGATCAACCCGAGAGTTGATGATGCAAAGTGCAATCCAAATTTATCAATTTGGGCGTCGTTTTGCTAAGCGGCAGGATGATGAAACTTTTGAATTGCGATTGGCCGCAGGTCTTGCTCGTTCTTTTGCGACTTCAACCCGCTTTATTTTTGATAAAAAACTGGCGTCGCGTATGCATCTTCGTGCGCGTTATTTACTTGAGCATTTAGCGCGAATTACGCCAGAGCAAGAACCTAACTTCAAACTTTCCCTTAAGGAACTGTATGCTGAATAAATCTGAACAAGGTCTCAAAATCGGGGTGATTGGAATTCCTGGTAAATGGTCAACGGAAGTGTTGGCGGACCGTCTTGAAGCAAGAACAGGATTTCGTGCAGTGATGGATATGAATGATATCGAATTGCACCTAGACACAAATAAAGCCTTTTGCAACGGATTAGATTTAACAAAGTTAGATGGTTTGATTGTTAAAAAAATTAGTCAAGTGTATGCGCCGAGCACAGAGGATAGAATCCATATACTGTCGCATTTAGAATCACTTGGTGTATCTGTATTTAGTCCGACTAACAGTATGGGGAAATTGATTAACCGTCTTAGCGGTACATTGGCATTACAACAAGGCAATATCCCTATGCCAAAAACCAGAATCACAGAATCGGTTGATTTAGCATTTAATATAGTTCGTGAGTTTGGCTCCGCTATTTTGAAACCATTATATTCAACAAAAGCACGAGGAATGGTATTTCTTCGTGCAGAAGACAGTGATGAGTCTGTACTTGCTCAGCTTGAAGAATACACAAAAACGCAATCTTTGTTTTATATACAACAAGCGCTTAATTTAAATGGTCGTGATTTAGGTATGGTGTTTGTGGGCGGTACATATTTTTGTACTTATGCTCGTGTTGCCGATTCTGATGCTTGGAATACGACAATTCACAGCGGTGGACGCTATGAAATGTTTGAACCTGATGAAGACCTTATTGAATTGGGGTGTCGCGCTCAAGCTTGTTTTGATATGAGTTTTACTACTGTTGACATCGCTCTTACTGACCAAGGCCCTGTTGTATTTGAAGTGTCTGCTTTTGGTGGTTTTAAAGGAGCCTTAGACGGTTGTAATTTGGATGCGGCAGAAGCGTATGCAGATTATGCATTAAAAATAGTAAGGAATAAGCTATGAGTCACTCTTTTAACAATCATGCATTCAGCAATTTTTCACTAAATGCCCGCCCATTGAGTGATCAAGCGTTACAAACCGCAATGGCGTCTTGTGAGCACCTTTTAACATTGACGTTTGGCGCATTGACTGTGAATGTCCATACTAATCAAGCCGTAATTTTAGATGAATTGAATGACTATTATAAAAGCTATCGACAAAGTTCAGAAAATGAACAGTCGATAAATATTTATGCGATAGAGCATGGCGAAGTAATTGAGTCTGTTGAATGGTTGGATGTACCCCGTGAAGCCGGAAAACAAGGTAAAAAAGAAGGGTATTTAGACTGTTTCTCTGAAAATGAAGTGTTCGAAGGGCGTTGGATTAAAAAGTTTAAAACGGGCATGTTGTTGCTTCAGCGTGTTGAAAGCCCCGTTGCTATTGGGCCTTGTATAGAAAACATGGCGCAGATTATTAACTTCATTAACAATCAGTTTTTAAATCTTCATCTTCGTGCTGGTTATTTGTTAGGGCACGCATCAGCCTTTAGTGTAAACGGTAATCTAACGGCAATTGCTGCAGGCTCTGGCGGTGGTAAGTCTACTTTGATGTTGCGGTGTTTAGAAAAAGAAACGCGTGAATTTATCACGAATGATCGCATCTTAATTCAACATTCAGCTGATGGTGTTAAAGCGGTTGGCGTTGCCAAACTGCCTCGGGTAAATCCAGGCACCTTACTGCATTCCCATGGGCACCGCTTACGCCATATTTTAACTAAAGAGCGACAACAACAGCTTCTTGATATGTTACCTGCCGATTTATGGGTATTAGAAGAAAAATACGATGTTCAAATTGAAGACGAATATGGTCCAAACCGTGTTGGATTAACAGGGAAACTAGTTAATTTAATTATGTTGGATTGGTCTTTTTCATCTGGTAAACCAACGCAAATCGAGCGTGTTGATTTGAGCCTTGAGCCAAAAGTAATAGAGGGTTTACGTAAACGTCCAGGGCCTTTTTATCAAGATAACTCAGGCTCTTTTGTTGACCTAATCGCTTGTGAATCAGTTGAAGTCTATTGTGCAGAGCTGGACAGTGTTCGAGTATTTCGCTTAACAGGATGTATCGATTTTGATAAAGCCTACGAACTTATCGACACTTTGGATGCGCTATGACCGCTAAATTTGCTTTGATTCGTCATGGTGCTTATGAACAATTGCCTGAAGTGCCAAGTGCTTTACAACCGTTCCCTTTAACGATGGAAGGGGCAAAAGAAGTCCGTCGACAAGCTCAATTGTTGGCTAAATGGTTGTCAAAAACTGGCGAAAAATTGAATCCCATTGTGGATACTTCAACCTTGTTACGGGCTTATCAAACGGGTGAGATTTATCTTGAGGAGTTAAAAGATTTTTTCCTTGAAACACCTAAAATTCAAACTACATTTAATTTATGTGAGCGAAGTGTTGGCGCAGTCGCTAACCTAACGATTGAAGAAATTGAGCGTATTCTATCGCTTGATCCTAGATTTGAATCGCCTTCCAAAGATTGGAAGTCAGACAGTTATTATCAACTCCCATTTGATGGCGCGGAGTCACTTATTCAAGCAGGTGAACGTGTTGCAGAACATATTAATAGTTGGCAGCGTGAGGCAAGTGGTGGTCTTAAATTATTTATTGGTCATGGTGCTGCTTTTCGACATGGCGCGAATTATTTGAACGCGATTGAATTTAAATACATTAAAAAACTTAGCATGTTTTATGGTCACCCAGTGGTATTCGAATTTACTGAGAATTTACTTTTGAGGCAAATTTTTGGTGAGTGGAAGCAGCGTCAAATTAATGATGTACCAGATTAAAGACATACAATATTAATAATGGACAGGGCTTTTACTATGCAAACCCGATTACCAAACATTCCAGTATGTAAAGAACATGCTGAAATCATTCTAAGACTACCGACTGAATGGTCTACATGGCCAAAAGACAGTAGCTCTTGCAATGGCGCGGCACGCACGCCTATAAAAAAGCCAGCCAAATTTAATAAGCACAAACTAAAATGGCCAAGCCGGCCTGTGATATTTATTTCAGACCCTCATGCAGATGCAACAGCATTTGAAGCATCGCTTATAGCCTCTGGTGTTGCCGTTCAAAAAAAAGCCGGACTACAGCAATTAAAGTTGACTAAAGAAGGTCGAAAAGCCGAAATTATTATTGGTGGTGATTGTCTTGATAAAGGCCCAAGTAACTTATCTTTACTGCGTAGTATTAAGCACCTTTATAAATTAGACGCTCGTATCACTCTGTTAGCAGGCAATCATGACCTACGTTTATTAATGGGCTTACTGGCATTACAGCGAAAAAAACAGAACATTGGTAATCAGCATTTCTTCGTTCGTATGGGTAAAAAAGTTATTCCGCTTTTTAAAGAAGTCTTTGAACAGTATTTAGACAGAAGTAATTGGGATAAAAAAATTCCTGATGAAGACTCTTGTCGAAAAGTACTTTTTCCGAATGAGAAATGGTTTAAAGAGTTTCCTTATCATGCTGCTGGCATTTTAACAGCAGAAGGGATTGAGCGAGAAGTTCATAAAATGCGTTCCAAAGCGAGTAGCTTTGAAAAAAATTGTGCTGAGGTTGGCCTTAGTTTACGGCACATTTATGCGGCATCGTTACAATGCCAGAAATTGTTTTTAGAGAAAAAAGGTGAATTCTACTGGTTTTTCAAAAAAATGAAGTTAGTAGAAAAACGTGGATCCTTCTTATTTTTACATGCCGGTTTAGATGATGCCATGAGTGAATTATTACTTAAAAATGGTACTAACTACGCGAATAAAGCTTTTCATCGTAATTTAAAACACATGGACTTATTTGGCTTTTATTACAGCTCTATTGCCAACACATTTAGAACAAAATATAGAGATGCAGATTTACCATTAACGGAACGAGGCGTTAATGCAATACATAAAGCAGGAATTCATTTTGTGGTTCAAGGTCATGTGAATCGGCAAGAAGGGCAGCGAATCGCCATTAAGAAAGGTTTAATTCATATTGAAGCAGATATTACCTTGGATGAAAACTCACGTAAAAATGAAGGGTTGGAAAGCTTTGGTATAGGCGCAACTTTGATTGGTAAGAAGCAAGGTTTGATTGGTATCAGCTGTGATTACCCAACAGCTAAAGTATTGAAACCACAAGAATTAGGTGAAATGTATGAATGATTTCTATCAATAATTGAAATAGACAAGGTACGGTAATAAATGAAATCAAAAACTGAGTTTAAACATGAAGCATTGCTTGATCCTGCAGACATTCAAGACTTACTTAAATCTATTTCAAAAGGTTTGGGGAAAGGGAGACTAGAGTTTTCCGATGACAAAGGTACTTTGTCTTTAGACCCTCAAGGTTTGTTGTATTTAAAAGTAACCGCTTCTGAAGAAGACGATCGTCAGCAGTTTGATATTAAAGTTCGATGGGAAAAAAAGCCTAAAGCATTGAGTAAAAAACCACCAAAAATAGAAAGTTAAATTTTTTTATTTTAGCAAAGAGCATCAATCTTTCCACAAAAGTAGATGCTCTTTGCTACGGTGTTTTTTTAAGCGCTCATTTCTAGAAAATCTGGTAAGGGCGCACTTTTGTAAGTGTTATTTTTAATTCTTGCTATATGTCCAGCTGGAATCAATACCCAACCTTTACCAGAAAACTCTAAAGGTTCAGACCCAATCACAATGTGATCATCGAAGGTTTTGCAAAAAAGACTTGGTGCTTTGTCATCACTAGAGAATCGAATAGCAAACATTTCTTCACCGTCGGATAATACGGCAGTAAAACGAAAGGCTTCCGTTATACCTTTGCTTTCCATCAGTGCCAATATCTGACTTAGGGTATCAATAATTGCTTTCTCAGGGTCTATTTCTAATCCATTAGCAATCATCAATAAAAAAATCACCTCGGAATCTGTTGCTCCTTGCCGTGCGCTGTATAAATACTCTGGAATTAATCGATCTAACTGCCAGCGGAGTAATTCATAGTCTCCAATTTGGCCGTTATGCATAAACAACCAATTCTTATACCCAAAAGGGTGACAGTTTGAGCGGTTCGTAGCGGTACCTGTAGATGCTCTAACATGGGCAAAGAACAAACCACTTTTGATGTGCTTAGCTAAACTCTTGAGGTTGCAATCACTCCAAGCGGGCAATATTTCATGATACAAGCCAGGTTCTGCTCTTTCGTCATACCAGCCTAGACCAAAGCCATCAGCATTAACGGTTACTTCAGATTTTTTCGCACTTAAGCTCTGGTGGACTAAGGAGTGTTCTTGTTCAAATATTAACGACTCAAGATAAACGGGCTCACCTTGGTAAGCCATCCAACGACACATGTATTTCTCCTAGGAAAATAAAAGGGAAGCACTTTGCTTCCCTTTTATTTTTTTAAAACAGTTTTAAAAAGCAATTCGTTAATTTAGCATTTTATTGGGCACTAGCGTTATACATTAAAGTAGCTTATTTTAGCGGACAACTGTGTTGCTAGAGCGGCAAGTTGTTCAGCAGATTGGCTAATGGCATGTATTGAATTCGTTGTTTCAGCAGTAATTTCTGTGATATTAGATACATTACGACTTACTTCCGCTGTCACTGAAGCTTGCTCCTCTGCGGTCGCTGAAATTCTATCATTCATATCACGGATTTTAGAAACTGAGATGTTGATATTTCGTAATGCTTCTTCTTCGTGCTTTACTTGATTCACGGTGTCTGTTGATCTTTGATGACTAGATGTCATTGCTTTTACCGCAGAGTTCGTCCCACTTTGTAGTAGCGCAATCATTTTTTCAATCTCTTGCGTAGCGTCTTGAGTGTTCTTGGCTAAATGGCGTACTTCATCTGCAACCACAGAGAATCCTCGTCCATGTTCGCCAGCACGAGCTGCTTCTATGGCAGCATTGAGAGCAAGTAAATTTGTTTGATCTGCAATACTAAGAATGACGTTCAAGAAGTTACTTATTTCACCTGTATTAGATTGTAGTTCGTTAATAGTACCTGCTGATACTTCAATATCAGTAGCTAGCGCTTCAATACTACTAATTGTTTTAACAGCAATAACTGAACCTTCATTTGCTGCTGTTTCTGCATTATGAGCGGCCAGGCTTGCGTCTGCTGTCGATTCTGAAACATGAACCGCTGTACTTTGAATTTCCTGTATAGCATGAGAGATTAAGTTGGTTTCTTCCTGTTGGCGATCCACCATGTTAGAGGATTCATCAGTGATTCTATTTAAGTCATTAGCTGCGTTAGTTAACATAGAGCTGGATTCTGCTACATCATGTAAAATACTGCTTAATTGAATAACTAATTTGTCCATAGCAATTTCAAGCATTCCAATTTCATCTTTGCGAGTGCTGCTTACTTTTGATTGTACTAATTGCCCTGATGCAATCTCTTCTGCTCGTCGTACTGCCCTAATAAGAGGTGCACAAATACCATTGACGATGAGTATACTGATGACAATTCCAGCTAGAATAAGTGCAGAGGCAATAGCACCGCTTGTGTAAATAGTTTGGTCTAGTTTGCTGTTTTGATTCGCGGCAACGCTGTTGTTATATGCATCAATAGACGTGATGATAACTTCCATTTGTTGGTTAACTGCAATTAAACTTTCGTCAGCGGCTCGTCGAGATCGATTTGCTTGCATCGTTTTAAGTTTTACCCACCAGCTATAAGTTACTGTGCTGGCTTCTAAAAACGTCGCTTGCTGTTCTTCAAGTGCATTGATTTGTTCTAGTAATCCATTTAGACCTTCGTTTTCAGGCATTGTAGCTAGAATGTCTTTGACGTTCTCTATACTAGTTAATAATTCGCCTGTATATGTTTTGAATTTTTCTTCAGACTCTGTAACTTGCTCTATACCGTATCCACCAATAGATTTTGCAATAGACACTTGAAAAAAACCACGTTCAAACTCTACAGATTGTTGTAGTAACAGTTGGCGGCTTTTTTCTAGATTCTTCATGAGTTGAAGACTTTGTGATGAAAGGTTTTGTAATTCCGAAGAAACCGATTTACTGGTGAGTGCAGAACTGACACTAATCCCGATAATAACAATTGAAAAGAGTGTAATAAGGGAAAGAATCTTCGTGCGTACAGAAAAATTAAGCATACTTAAATCCAGTTAGAATGAATGGCGTTGATCTGTCTTTTAAACGTCAACAACTTTTTACCGAGACATATCGGTTCTTTTCATGAGTAGTGGACGGTAACCACCTTTCATCACTTACTCTCACTTTGGTCATGATCAAAAAGCATTTCTAATGCGTAATGATCAAAGGGACATATCATTTAATAATGATTTTTAACAAGCATTGAATAGATGACGTATAAAAAATATTAATGATTTAAAGATAACTTAAGATGTATGTAAAGATATAGATAAATTTACCTAATACGCATTATTTATATGCGTATTAGGGTTGTATTTCTGTTTGTTCAGTTATTAATAGTGGGATTTGAGCTAATCACGACATCATTACCATTAACGGTAAAGAAGAAGCAATCTCGACGGTTTGTATGGCAAGCAGGACCTTTTTGGTCAACCTTTAAAAGAATGCAGTCACCATCACAATCAAATGACATTGAAACCAATGATTGCATGTGTCCTGAGCTTTCACCTTTACGCCAATAGGTTTGACGAGAGCGAGACCAATAACAAACATGTCCTGTTTTTAATGTTTCCCGAATGGATTTTTCGTTCATATAAGCAAGCATTAGAACTTCGCCGGTATCATGTTGTTGCGCAATGGCTGCAATCAGCCCTGAATCGTCTGTTTTTAGGTTAGCTAGTACAGTATCTAAAGATAGCGTGTCGCCTTTGGCGAGATTTTCAAATTCTTTTAAACTCATTTTTTTTCCTTTCTCATAAGTTGTACTCATATCTTTAGATGAGCATTCTTCAATGTAAGTAATTGGGGAGATGTAGTCGCTTTAGTAACGAAGGTTAGATTGTGGGTATATTACCGTAATAGGAGATCGGGGACTAATAAGCATTATCAAAAATTGACTTAAAAATTCATACCTAAAATTTAATAATAAATGCCATGATAAATCAGTGAAAAGCAGACAAATTAAGAATCCTAGTTAAGTATTTGAAAAAGCGAACAAACTTGGTTGATATTTCAAAAATCCTGCGTATAATTTCGCCCCAAGGTCACAGGCCTCCTTTATGGTGTCTCTGCTGGTCCCCTCGCAATGATAAACCGTTAATCTGGTCAGGTCCGGAAGGAAGCAGCCACAGCGGTCGACTCGTGTGCCGAGGTGCGGCTGGTAGAGGTGCCACCTTAATTCCCTATCCAATGTATAAACCTACTAAGTTATCCCATTTATTTCTATTTTTAGACTTATGCCCGATAGCATACTATTTTGGCTAGAGTTTTAAATATTGTGTTAATCATAGCCATTTGATTTTTTATCAAGAGCTTTAGCTACGAACATGCGCAATTTGAGCACATGTTCATACAGTATGATCTGGAATAGAGAGAGGGGGAAGGTCGCTGGTTAAATAGTACTAGCGTGCCGTATTATAAGGTTTGCACGCTAACGTATAGATTGAGAACTAAATCTAACTTTTAAACTTCATTGAAATGGAGTTTACGCAATGGCGAATATTGTTTTCAGTAAGTCTTTCACCTTCAAAAACATGTCCAAGATGGCCTTCGCAATTCGCACAAACAATCTCAATACGGCGTCTATCAGCATCTGGTACACGTTTTACAGCGCCTTTTATTTCATCATCAAAGCTTGGCCAACCACAATGAGAAATAAATTTATGCTCTGAAGTATAAAGCGGTGCATCACATTGACGGCATACATATAAACCGCTTTCCATGGTATCTGTATATTCACCTGTAAATGGCGCCTCTGTACCCTTATCAATGATAACTCTTGCTTCTTTTGATGTCAGCTCGTTGTAGGATTTACTCATATAAATTCACTCTCTTGCCGCTATGATGAAGTTATTGTCTTAATTTAAGACTGACACAAATTATGGCATGTCTTAACTTAGGATACTAAGGCAATAACGTGGATAATAAGGTTTAGTAATAGCCTTTACTAAGTTGGTAAATATAACGCTCACAAGCTCTGCATAAAGCAGAGATTAGCGGTAGTAGAGGTTTTTATTTGATAAACTATTTTAATAGCTGTCGTTATGTTTTGATGGTAGCTAACATGATTTTTGCTATATTTTATATATCCATGTTGATTTGCATAAAATCGTATTTAAAAAATACTTGATATTGAGTAGGGAATCGAGTGTATGGAAGACATAAAAGCAGCTTTAAAAGTTGCTAGGTCTCTTTTAAAAGTGCGTTGCGCTGGCCTTATTTTTGAAAGTGGAAAAATCGTTCTTTCAGGAAAAATAGACCAGCTTGAACAAACAAAATTTTCTGATGCTTTGCAATGTAATGGGATTTCTTCTTTTCGATACTTTGATTTTAAAAACACCTCAACTATATCGCCTTTACTTTCCTGTCTGCCTAATCTTTCCTGTTGTCTTATTGAGCCGTTACCTCAATGTAATGCGAGTTTTTTTTTCTTAGATGATTCTAATCATGAGCTTGATATTGCTCTGACTGAAGAAAATATTTCGCATTTAGTTCACTTGTTCATTGAGTTATTGAAGCCACTAAACTCGTTACTAGCTGAAGATGTCTATAAAGATATGGTTGACTATAACGATCTTCTAAGACTAAATAATAAAATTCCAATTTATATAGCATTAGTGGATCAAGATCTTCGCTATGAGTATATCAATGATGCTTATGCTCAGCGTTTTTCATTGTCAAAGAAAGAGGTGGTTGGAGAATACGTAAAAGGCTCTATTCCTGCTGAAATCTGCGCTGTTACTGAAGAAAATGTTGTAAAGGGGTTATCTGGTGTCACCGTTAATTTTCAGTATGAATTGCGACAAGGCGATGAAGACGAACTGCGTTTTATTGATGCTTCTTATGTACCTCGTATTGTACATGGAGAAGTGACTGGCCTGTATTTGTATATGCAGGATATTACGTCTCAACAACGAACCCTTAATACACTTAAAAGACTTCATGAAGTGACGGCAAACTTTGACTTGTCATTAGATGAAAAACTGCAAAGTATTCTGCAGGTTGGTGTTGAGCAGTTTTCTTTACCTATAGGTCTTATTAGCCGTATCGAAGGTGATGACTATTATGTGGAATACAGTCACACACCTGGTGGAGAAGTGCTTCCAGGGGCAAAGTTCGATTTAGGCAGTACTTATTGTATTCACACACTTGAGAATGATTTACCAACTTCTTATTTTCATACCGCCATTAGTGATATTAAAGAACACCCTTGTTACAAGGCATTTGGTTTAGAAGCGTATATTGGCATTGTTATTTATGTTGGTGGGAAGCGTTGGGGAACGTTGAACTTTTCAAGTCCAAATCCTAAGACAAAGCCTTTTGGGGATGATGATTATGAGGTAATGAAGTTACTCTCCCAATGGGTCGGTAATGAAATCACTCAACATCAGGATGAAACTAATCTTAAAGCTGCAGCGAAGCAGCAGAATCTTATTTTAGAAGCGGTACATGAAGGCATATTTGGTGTGGATTCAGTTGGTAATATTACTTTTGCTAACTCGGCCGCATGTCATATCTTAGAGTATTCCGTAGAAGAGTTACTGGGTCGTAATCTTATAGAAGCACTTTCTCATCGAGATAAAGATGGGCACGCATTTGCATTAGAGAATAATCCAATACAAGAAAGTTTGCTGAGTGGTGAAAACTGTCGTGCTCGTGGTGAATACTTTTGCAGGAAAAACGGTGTCGTTTTTGTTTGTGAATATACTTGCGTGGCTATGCATTCTGAAATGGATCTTGTTGAAGGTGTTGTGGTTTCATTCCAAGATAAAACAGAGCAGATCCAAGCTGAAAATGAATTACTTGAACAGAAATCTCTGTTTGAATCCCTATTTATTAATGCGCCAGAGGCGATTATTTTAGTCGGAATCAATCGCGACATTAAGATGATTAATCCTGCTTTTACCGAATTGTTTGGTTATCAACCGAGTGACGTCATAGGCAAAAGTACTCAAATGCTTTATGCCGAAGAAGATGATTTTATCGAGAGAGGTAATGCTTATAGTGGTGCTTCTCAAGATGTTTTAAATCGCTATCGTGTGAGTTATAAAAATAGCCAAGGTAAGGTTTTTCATTCTGAAACTATTGGTAGCATGATTCAAAATGCCGATGGCAGTTTTGGTGGTTATATTGGTCATATACGAGATGTGAGTGAGCGACTAGAAGTCGAACAAAAGATGATTGATACCAATATTCGTTTATCTATTGCAACGGATACGGCTGGTATAGGCGTATGGGAATTAGATATAAAAACAGACACACTCCATTGGGATGATTGGATGTATCAGTTATATGGTTTTTCTAAAGATGATCAATATTCACCTACAAAGGTGTGGGAAGAATGTGTTCACTTTGAAGATAGAGAAAAACTGAAACATGCTTTGATTCGCCTAGAAGATGGCGGAGCGTATTTTAAGGATGAAAATGATGAGAAGCGCCGATCTGAAAATTTAGATTCTGACTTTCGTATTACTCGAAAAGATGGACAAACTCGTTATTTGAAGTCAAATTCTACTATTATATTTGATCGCAATGGTGATGCCGCTCATATTATCGGTGTGAATATAGATGTTACCTCTCGCAAAGAAACTGAAGTTGTATTGCAGGAGGCCAGTGACCAAGCGGTTGCCGCAAGTAAAGCAAAGAGTAACTTTCTAGCAACTATGAGTCACGAAATCAGAACACCTCTTAACGGTGTATTAGGGATGGCTGAATTACTTTCCGGAACTCAGCTAGATTTAGAGCAAAGACAAAGTTTGAATATTCTTAGAGAATCTGGCGAAGGGCTTTTAGAGCTCATTAATGGAATATTAGATTTTTCTAAAATAGAAGCTGGACACCTTTCTATTGAATTGGAAGACTTCAACTTAGAAAAAGCCATTTACGACGTTGCGCGTCTGTTAATGCTCAAAGCTGAAGAGAAAGGTATTGATTTACTGATTGAATACCAAGATGACTGTCCTCGTTTCTTAGTAGGGGATGTATTCCGCGTTAAGCAGATTCTGACAAACTTAGTTAGTAATGCAATCAAATTCACTTCAACCGGACATGTTCTGATATCAACAAAAGGCGTTGTTGATCAACAAGGCATTGTGTCGGTAACCATGAGTGTCATCGATACTGGTGTTGGTATTGCTGAAGAAGTTCAGCCTTATTTGTTTAATGCCTTTGTTCAGGCAGATAGCTCTACCACTCGTCGATTTGGCGGAACAGGTTTGGGGCTTGCTATTACAAAACAACTTATTGGATTAATGAATGGTGAAATTTCATTATCTAGTGAACTGAATGTTGGCTCTACTTTTACAATAGCTTTGTCGCTGCCGGAAAGTCATGCAATTCCTAGTATTGAAAAAATGGCAGATGAATTTTTATTGATAGGTAAGAAAACTCTGGTTATTGATGATAATGATATAAATCTAACCATTTTAAAGAATCAACTTAAGTCTTGCGACATCTATGCCGATACAGAGTTAGATCCGTTACAAGGTTTGGCTCGAATAGAGAGGGCAATAAATGATGGTTCGCCTTATCATATTGTTCTATTGGACTATATGATGCCAGAGTTAGACGGCTTAATGTTGTCCAAGTTGATACGAGAAATAAGCGGATCTATGAGTCAGCCGATTATATTGATGGCTTCTTCAGCGGATTTTCTACCTAAAGAGTCTCTGTCCGCTGCGGGTGTTAATGTATGTATATCAAAACCTATGAGTAGTTCAGTATTAAAGAAAGGTTTGATCGATGCTACCTCTTCAAACTTATTAGGACATCAAGTTTCTTACTCTGAACTAAACGAAATCCAAAATACTCGATATGAAGAAAGGGACTCAGTATCAAAACGGGGTCTCATATTAGTTGTAGAAGACATGAAAGCTAATATGGCTGTGGCTTGTGGGATTCTGGCTAAAATGGGGTTTGATATTGTTGAAGCAGAAAACGGTGCGCTAGGTATTGATATGTGGGAAGTCCATAAACCAGATCTTATTTTTATGGATTTGCACATGCCAGTAATGGATGGCCTTTCTGCAATGCGTCGTATTAGACAAGCGGAAAAGAATATCCAGAATAAACGTGTTCCAATATTGGCTTTGACTGCAGATATTCAGCAAGAAACCTTATCAAAAGTTTTTCGTGCTGGTGGAGATGGACTTATCCCAAAGCCTTTTAAACAAAAAGAATTCATTAGCATGTTGGATAAGTGGTTACCAGGTGAGCAACAAGGTACTGATGTGTCGATTGTTGGTAACAACACTCCGGCCGAGTCAGCTTTTGAGATTAGGTTTGACATTGTCATAGAGGAATCTGTTCTTAATGAATTAAAAACACTGTTGGGTGATGATTTCTTATTGTTAATCGAAGCTTTTTATGGTGACGCAGATCAAATCATTTCCTCTTTAGAGGAGATGTTAGTTACATGTGAGGCGCCTGATTATAAGGCGATATCTCAGTTGACTCACAGTTTAAAATCAATCAGTTTAAATGTTGGCGCTGCCGCTTTGTCTTCAATGGCCGCTCAACTTGAACAAGAAAGCAGGCAAGGTAAGGTATTAAACCTCAGTGCAAAATTACGTGAATTAATTACTATGTACCATAATGTAAAAATTGAAATCCAACGAATAGTGGCTTGCTTATGAAAGTATTAGTTGTAGATGATACCAATACTGATCGTTTGTTATTAAAACTTCATTTAACAAAGCTAGATTATGAAGTTATAGAAGCAAGTAATGGGCAAGAAGCGATTGATCAATTTATGGCGCACTCCCAAGATCTGGATTTGATCTTGATGGATGTACAAATGCCAAAAATGAATGGTTTTGAAGCGGTTAAAGCCATTCGTGAAATTCAAGAAATTAAGAAGCAAGAATGGTTGCCTATCATTTTCTTAAGCGCTAGTGCAGAAGAGTCCGATGTAGAAGAAGGAATTTTAGTCGGTGGTGATGATTATCTAATTAAGCCAATTAGCCAAAAAGTACTGTCTGCAAAAATGCTGGCAATGCAGCGTATTGCTGATATGAGGCGCCGTTTAGCTGAATCCATTTTGGTTCTTGAAGAGTTGGCTTCTACTGATCATTTAACGGGTGTGGCGAATCGTCGTGCTTTTGAAGTGATGTTAGAGCGTGAAATGACATTTACTCGTCAATATGGAAAGCCTCTCGCTTGCGCTATTTTTGATTTAGATAAATTTAAAGCCGTTAATGATACCTTTGGACATGATGCCGGCGATGCTGTTCTGGTTGATATTGTTGAAAGAATCAAATCCATTCTGGGTGAAAGCGGAATTATTGGTCGGTTAGGAGGAGAAGAGTTTGGCATTATTCTTCCTAATATATGCGAAGAGGATGCCCCTTCTGCTTTCGAGCGCTATCGTTGTATTGTTGAAGAAAAGCCCGTTATACATAAAGGTCGAAATATTTCTATAACAACAAGCATCGGTGTTGCTTCTTTTAAGGGGGGGAGAGAGCAAAAACAAACATTGTTAAAGCGAGCTGATGAAGCCTTGTATGAAGCTAAAGACACGGGCCGGAATAAAGTGATTTATCATCAGTAATAGCAGAGATAAAGAGTCAAATTATTATCAATTGACTGAGTGGCTATGGTTGTTAGTAGTAGGTTAAGGGCTTTGTTGCAATGTGTTTTATATTAAATTCTTGGTGAGCGGAAACAAGAAAGCAGTGCTGAAACAGCACTGCTTTCTAAAAAATACCACGTTATTTCATAGCTTAACTTATATCATTATCGAGTAGGAAGAGGGCGATTCACTAGGCCTGTACCATCTTTGTTGAATAAGTAAACATCTTCTTTCTTAATGCCGACTTTAATACTTTCACCGTGGCGGGTTAGGTTTGAACCACTTACTTCAATGGTTAATGTATGGTTTTCGAATTGACCATAAAGATACGTTAGTCCACCTAAATGTTCTGCAACATCGATCATTATTGGTAGTGTAATATCCGCTTCTTTAAGGTTTTCTTTTACATGTTCAGGGCGAATGCCAAGTTTTACGATCTCATTTTGAGAGACGCTTTCCCCATTTAGTTGAAGTTCGATGCGTTCTCCATGAATCTCAATAACGGCTAAGTTTTGATGGTCGATATCGATAATTTTACCTTCGATAAAATTCATTTTTGGTGAGCCAATAAAACCAGCAACAAACTCATTAGCAGGATTATGATAAAGCTCTAAGGGTGAACCAACTTGTTCTATTCTTCCATCCCGTAAAACAACGATTTTATCCGCCAATGTCATCGCTTCTACTTGGTCATGGGTAACATACACCATGGATGCTTTTAATCTATTGTGCAATTTTGCGATTTGAATTCGCATATCAACACGTAATTCAGCATCTAAGTTTGAAAGTGGTTCATCAAATAAAAACACTTCAGGTTGACGAACAATGGCACGACCAATTGCCACCCTTTGCCTTTGACCACCAGAGAGTTGCTTAGGTTTACGATCAAGCAGCTCATTGAGTTGCAATATGTTTGCAGCATTAGATACTTGCTCTTTAATTTGTTCGGGAGCAACACCATTCATACGTAAACCAAAGCTCATATTCTCTTCTACAGTCATATGAGGGTAAAGAGCATAGGATTGAAATACCATCGCCACACCACGATCAGCGGGTGCAACATTATTCATATTGATACCGTTTATCTCTAACGTGCCATCGGTGATGTCTTCTAATCCTGCAATGAGTCTAAGAAGCGTAGATTTACCGCATCCTGACGGGCCGACAAAAACAACAAATTCACCGTCTTCTAGGTCTAGATTGACGCCATAGATTGTTTCTATTTCATTAAATTTTTTGATGACATTTTTTAATTTTATTGTTGCCATAATTTTTCCCTAGTCTCAAGCGGAGGCCATGGCCCCCATTCTGATGGATACTTTCACACAAGCCTCTTTGACTAATGCTTGAAAGTGTTGAAAACGTGAGTCGTCTACTCTAAATTTTGGTGCGGTAATACTCAGTGCGGCAATCGGTTCATTTCTATGGTTTAGAATGACGGAAGCAGCACATTGAATTCCTTCTTCATGTTCTTCTAAGTCTAATGAAACTCGGCTTGCACGAATCTTATTAAGCTCATTAATCATGTCTTCTTCGTTAGTAATAGTCGTACTTGTATGCTTGAAAAAAGACTGTTCTTTTAACGCTTTTGCGAGGGTACCTTCATCTAAAAATGCCATCATGGCTTTACCTACGCCTGTGCAATAGGCAGGGCCTTTTTTACCAACAGCAGAGAAGAGACGTAAGCTTTTTTGGCTCTCTAATTTGTCTATATAAATCACTTCACCTCGATCCAATACCGCTAAGTGAATGGTTTCACCCGTTTCGCTCCAAAGGTGTTTCATTTGATCTGCGGCGATATCTCGGACATCGATTTTTGACCAAGCTTGATGGGCTAATTCCAAAAGCCCGTAACCTGGATGATAAAGTTGAGTCACTTCATCAAAACGAACCAAGCCTTTTTCAGTTAATGACATCAAGGTGCGATGAGCGGTCGCTTTCGGTAAATCTGTTTTTTCTACTAGATCAGCAAACCGTAAAGGCACAGAAGCCATACAAACATGTTGCAAAAGGCTTAGAGCCTTATCTAATGACGATCCTCCGCTTTTGTTTTCTGAGTCGGTCATGACTTTATCCTTTTCCTGTCTAATGTTTGGTTCTTTATTTTGGTTAGGAGCATCGAGCCAAAATAATAATTTGAATTGAGTATTGCAAAAAATGGAACTTTATTCCATTATTTTATTCGTTGTCTGAATCTAACGATCCAAACTAATTAATAAAATAAAAATAAAGAGGTACGTGAGCCATGCAAAATTTGCATAGCAAGCAGCAAAAATGGATGCCAGTGGTTTTTCTTGCCCCTGCAGTTGTCTTATTTACTGTTTATGTGATGTTTCCTATTCTTCAAAGTATCTGGTTGAGCTTTTATGAGTGGGACGGTCTCGGTGAAAAAACTTTTATAGGTTTTAGTAACTATCGTGAGCTTTTTGATGATTATCAATTCTGGGTTGCATTAAAAAACAACCTGTATTGGATGGTTTTCTTTATGCTAGCGCCACCAATTGGTTTGGCCATTGCGCTTTTTCTAAACCAAAAGGTTATGGGCATACGTTTAGTTAAATCGATGTTTTTCTTTCCTTTTGTCCTTTCTCAAGTGGTTGTTGGTCTGGTTTTTTCTTGGTTTTATGATCCTTCTTTTGGTCTTTTTAATAAGGCGATTGGTTTGTTTGGAATGGAGCCTGTCGCCGTGTTGTCTGATGAAAATTGGGTGACATTTGGCATCATAGTGGCAGGTCTTTGGCCACAAATAGCTTACTGTATGATTTTGTACCTCACGGGTTTAAATAATCTTAGTCCCGACCAAATTGAAGCTGCGCGTTTAGACGGTGCGCATGGTTGGAAAATGTTGCGATTTGTCATTCTCCCGCAGTTGCGACCAGCTACCTTCATTGCTGTCGTGGTTACTGTTATCGGTGCGTTGCGTAGTTTTGACTTAGTAGCAACCATGACCAGCGGTGGACCATTTGGTAGTTCAAGTGTGTTGGCTTATTTCATGTACGAACAATCTATCTTTAACTATCGGGCGGGTTATGGTGCAGCGATAGCAACCGTTTTGTTCGTGATTATGGATATTTATATTGCCTACTTTTTGTGGCGCATGTTGAAAAGTGAGAAAGCCTAATGTTTCCTACACCTATAGAAAAAAAATCTTTGCCATTCAATATGACCTATCGGGTTGCCATCTGGGTTGCCTTGTTCCTTTGGTTGTTGCCACTTATTGCAGTGTTAATGACATCGGCTCGTTCGGTTGCAGATATTAATGCTGGTAACTATTGGGGGATTCCATCTGAATGGATGTTGTTTGAAAATTACACCTTGGTTTTTACTGAAACCCCCATGCTACGGTACTTATTGAACTCCATTTTAATTACGTTACCTGCTGTATTTGGTGCTGTGGCTTTATCTACCTTGGCTGGTTATGCATTGGCAAAATTCAAATTCCGCGGAAGTTTAGCGTTATTCGCCGCCTTTATTGCGGGCAATTTTGTCCCTTTCCAGATTCTGATGATCCCAGTACGTGACTTAACGATTGGTATGGGGTTGTATGACACGGCTTCGGGACTCATTCTTTTTCATATCGCTTTTCAAACTGGCTTTTGTACCTTGTTTATGCGGAATTTCATCATCGGCTTACCTGATGAATTGATTGAAGCTGCAAGAGTCGAAGGTGTCAGTGAACTGAAAATTTTCTGGTACATCGTATTACCTCTTGTTCGTCCTGCTTTGGCCGCTTTGTCTGTATTGATTTTTACCTTTATTTGGAATGACTATTTTTGGGCGTTGGTGTTAGTTCAAAGTGATGAGGTGCGCCCAATTACAGCAGGAATTAGCGCCCTAAAAGGTCAATGGTTAGCGTCTTGGCAGCTTATTGCGGCGGGTTCTATCGTGGCGGCGTTGCCTCCCGTGATTTTATTCTTCGCTATGCAACGCCACTTTATCGCTGGTTTAACACTGGGTGCGACAAAAGGTTAACGATGATGAAAAACGAATCGCATATGAACTTTTATCGACAAGATCAGCAAGATAAAACCTTGGTGATAGCATGCCCGCAAGACGGTGCGCCCGAGCTTGTGTATTGGGGAGATGCTTTACCTACTGCTACATCGCTTGGAAATTTGTATTTGGCTCAACAAATGGCTGTTCCTCAAGCGATGCTAGATCAGCCAGCGACAATGAGTTTGGTTCCTGAAGCAGGTCGAGGTTGGTTGCAATCGCCTGCTGTAGAAGCCAGTTCAACAGGGCGTCCAGTTTGGTCTGCTTGTTGGTCATTGGTGGCTGTTGAAGAACAGACGCTAGGCTTTTCTATCTACTTAGATGATAAGGTCGCCGCCTTGTCATTGGTCTTAGAAATCGGTTTGCTTTCTTCTGGTGTGTTGCAGCAAAAACTGACACTGACGAATCAAGGCGAAGACGATGTAACCGTGCAGCGTTTAGCTTGTACGTTGCCTGTCATGAGCCATCTAACAGAGCGACTTAGCTTTTATGGACGATGGTGTCAGGAATTTCAGCAAGAGCGTAGCGATTGGCAATCGACTTGGTTGCAAGAAAACCGCAGTGGTCGAAACTCTCATGGGAATTTTCCGTCTGTTATTGTCGGTGAAAAAGGCTTTGGTGAGCAGCAGGGTGATGTTGTTGGAGCGCATCTGGCTTGGAGTGGTAATCATAGGCTAAAAGCTGATTACACCATAGAAGGGCATCGTTATTTGCAGGCAGAAGCTCTGTATTTACCCAGTGAAATTGTCTTATCAAAAGGCGAGAGTGTATCAACGCCTGATTTTTTGGCAAGCCACAGCACTGCAGGCTTAAATTTGATGAGCCAGTATTTTCATCAAGAAGCACGCCAGCGTTTACAGATCAAAAAACCTCGTCTTGTGCACTTGAACACGTGGGAAGCATTTTATTTTGATCATGATGTTGTTCAGTTAAAAGCATTGGCCAAAGAAGCGGCTGACGTAGGGGTTGAACGTTATATTTTGGATGATGGTTGGTTTCGTGGTCGTAATGATGACACTTCAGCATTAGGGGATTGGTTTGTCGATCAGGCCAAATACCCTGATGGGCTAATGCCTTTGATTGATTACGTGAAAGGGTTAGGAATGGAATTTGGTCTTTGGTTTGAGCCTGAGATGGTGAATCCTGATTCTGATCTTTTTCGAGCTCACCCAGATTGGGTATTGCAACTACCGCAATACAACGCCGTTTTAGGGCGCAATCAGCTGGTATTGAATTTAGCGAAACCAGAAGCCTACCACTATATTCGTGAGCGTTTGTTTTCACTCTTTAATGACTATCCTATTGATTATGTGAAGTGGGATATGAACCGTGATTACACTCAACCTAGTGGCGATATTGCGCCACAAGCTCATGCTCAAATAGAGGCATTGTATCGATTACTTGGGGAGTTAAATCAAGCATTCCCTAATATGGAAATTGAAAGCTGCTCATCGGGCGGTGCTCGAGTCGATTTTGGTATTTTACAGTTCACCAAGCGTTTTTGGGCTTCAGATTGCAATGACGCATTAGAGCGTCAGGGTATTCAGCGTGGTTTTAGTTATTACTTTCCACCAGAAGTGATGGGGTCGCATATTGGGCCTGACCAAAGCCACACTACCAGCCGAATTCACGATGTCGCTTTTCGAGCTGGCACTGCGATGCTAGGGCATCTGGGAATCGAGTGGAATCTATTGACGGCAAATGCTGAGCAAAAAGTAACGATTGCTCGCTGGTTGTCTCATTACAAAGCATGTCGTGAAGTGTTACACGAAGGAAACAATTGGCGCTTACCCAGTGCTGATGGTCGAGCTCAAACACAATGGGCTCTGAGCCAAGATAAGTTAAAAGGTGTGGCTGTCTATAGTCAGCTTTCGATGCCAAAACAAGCTCAAACCTTGCTGGTTCGTTTACCTAATTTATTACCAGATCAGCTCTATCGCATTGAAGTATTAGAGCACAGTCCACTTCCTAGTCATCTTATGAAAGCCTTGCCTAAATGGTGGGGCAAGCCTCTTATTTTAAATGGTGCCAGTTTGAGCCAGATTGGCTTGCAATTGCCAATCTTAGACCCTGAATCCCTTATTTTATTAACAGTTCAAGCTGTAGTTAGTTAGCAAGTGATAGTTAGCAAACTGTAGCCACGGCGGAGAATACCTAAATGAGTAATAGCGAAGATAAAAATAAAAAACCATTACGCAGTCAACAATGGTATGGAAAATTGGATAAGGACGGCTTTATTCACCGCAGTTGGATGAAAAACCAAGGTTTGCCAGATCACAGTTTTGATGGTCGCCCAATCATTGGTATTTGTAATTCTTGGAGTGAATTGACCCCTTGTAATTCCCACCTTCGTGAGTTGGCGGAGTATGTAAAGCGCGGCGTATGGGAAGCGGGCGGTGTACCTCTGGAGTTTCCTGTTATGTCATTGGGTGAAACTCAAATGAAACCGACAGCAATGCTTTTTCGCAACTTGATGAGTATGGATGTGGAAGAATCCATGCGTGCTTATGGCATGGATGGCGTAGTGCTGTTAGGTGGTTGTGACAAAACCACACCTGCTCAATTAATGGGCGCTTGTTCGGTTGATCTACCGACTATCGTTGTGTCATCTGGTCCTATGTTAAATGGTAAATATCGCGGTAAAGACATTGGCTCTGGTACTGATGTTTGGAAGTTCAGCGAGGCCGTACGTGGCGGTAAAATGAGTTTGAACGAATTTATGCGAGCGGAATCAGGTATGTCTCGTTCTCGTGGTACTTGCATGACGATGGGCACCGCATCGACTATGTCTTGTTTGGTTGAAGCCTTGGGTATGTCATTACCAGAAAACGGCACTTTGCCTGCGGTAGATGCGCGTCGTCAAGCGTTAGCTCATCTCACTGGTGGACGTATCGTTGAGATGGTAAAAGAAGATCTTAAGCCTTCAGATATTTTAACCAAGTCTGCCTTTGAAAATGCGATCCGAGCGAATGCGGCCATTGGTGGTTCGACGAATGCTGTGGTGCATCTATTGGCTATTGCTGGTCGTGTTGGCGTCGATTTAACCCTAGATGATTGGGATCGTATAGGAGCCAAAATCCCTTGTTTAGTCGACTTGATGCCTTCAGGTCGATTCTTAATGGAAGATTTTCACTACGCCGGTGGTTTCCCTGCTCTGATTCAGCGTTTGAGCCATCTGTTTGATATGACAACGAACACCGTCTGTGGTGCCAGTCTTGGAGAAATAACCCAAGGAGCCGAATGTTTTAATGAGGAAGTCATTCGCCCACTTGATAAGCCATTACGTGACAATGCGGGGATTGCGATATTACGCGGTAATTTGTCACCACAAGGTGCGATTATTAAGCCCAGTGCCGCAACACCAGATCTGCTCCAGCACACTGGTAAAGCAGTCGTCTTTGAAAATATCGAAGATTATAAAGCACGTATTGATACTGCTGAACTGGACGTTGATAAAGACTCCATTCTTGTATTGAAAGGTTGTGGACCAAAAGGTTATCCCGGTATGCCAGAGGTCGGCAATATGGCGTTACCGAGTAAGTTATTAGAGCAAGGTGTTACGGACATGGTGCGTATTAGTGATGCACGCATGAGTGGCACTGCATTTGGTACGGTTGTATTACATGTCGCACCTGAATCGACAATGGGCGGGCCTTTGGCTTTAGTAGCGAATGGCGATGAAATCACGTTGGATGTCGAAGGTCGTGGTTTGCATTTGCATATTTCAGATGAAGAAATGGCACGTCGTAAAGCAGCATGGCAACCAGAAGAAAGTGAATACCATCGGGGTTACGCAAAACTCTATATCGATCATGTTATGCAAGCCGATCAAGGTGCCGATTTGGACTTCCTTGTTGGCAGCAGTGGTTCGAAAGTGAGTAGGGAGTCTCATTAATGACAAATAATAAAAATAATTCGATTTATCCCAGTTTGGTCGGGCGACACGCATTAGTAAGTGGTGGCGCTTCCGGTATTGGTGAGGCGTTAGTCAGAGCGTTAGCACAGCAAGGTTGTTTAGTTAGCTTCTTTGATATTGATCAAGTGGCAGGTAATGCCTTGATGGAAGCGCTAAACAAACAAGGTTATCAGGTGCATTTTGACCTTATTGATTTGACTCAAATCGAGACGCTTAAAGACACCATTCACAGCCGTATATCAGAATGGGGTGCAATTCGTATTCTGGTGAATAATGCGGCAAATGATCAGCGTCATACCTTGCAAGAAATGACCTCTGAACAGTTTGATTTGTGTATGTCTGTGAATTTGAAACATCACTTTTTTGCTGCGCAAGCGATTGCTCCCACTATGGCTGAAGCGGGCGGCGGCAGTATCATCAATATGAGTTCTAACTCATGGATGTTAGGGCTGGCGGGTTACCCTGGTTATGTGACAGCAAAAGCCGGTATTTCAGGTTTAACGAAAGGCTTGGCACGAGAACTTGGCCCACAAAAAATTCGTGTTAATACGGTATTACCCGGTTGGGTTATGACGGAAAAACAAAAACGTTTGTGGCTAACGCCAGAGGCTGAAGCTGAATTGATGGTTCAGCAGGCGTTAAAAGAAAAAATTCAGCCAGAAGATGTGGCAGATTTGGTTTTGTTTTTAGGTTCTGATGACAGTCGCATGATTTCAGGTCAAAGCCTAGTCATTGACGGAGGGCGTTTATAATGAACTCTTCAAAATCTGATATATGCAACTCTGATGAGCAAGCTCATTTTATTGCGGTTGATTGGGGAACGACCAACTTGCGCGCCTTCTTGATTAACAAAAATGGTCAAGTACAGGCTCAACGTGACAATGATCGAGGCATGTTGGAACTGGATGCCTGTGAATTTGAAGCTGTGTTGTCCGATTTATTAGGCAACTGGTTAACACCTGATTTGCCCATTTATATGGCTGGCATGGTGGGTAGCCGTGGTGGTTGGGAAGAAGTTCCTTATCAGCAATGTCCTATTCAGTTAGGTGATTTATCAAAGCATCTTTACTGGCTAAAAACCTCTTTGCCTAATCCTATTGCCATTGTTCCTGGGTTGCAGGGCGTGGGTGTTGCAGGACTACAAGATGTCATGCGTGGTGAAGAAACTCAGTTGCTAGGGGCGATAGATTGGCTTGAAGCTCGACATCCTAGTGACGACAATCCTGTTTTCTGTTTGCCTGGGACCCATTGTAAATGGGTACAAGTTGAAGGCGGTACAGTGTCACAGTTTTCGACCTCTATTACAGGAGAGTTGTTCGCTCAGTTAAACAATGAGTCCAGCTTGGTGAAAGGGTTACCAAAATCTGACGTTTTTAATGAAGTCGCTTTTAATAAGGGCGTGTTAGCCAGCCAGCAAGCGGGTGGAATATTACACCATTTATTCAGTGCGCGTAGTCGTTTTGTGTGTGGCGAATTAGCCTCAAATGAAGTGCGTGATTATCTCTCTGGTGTTGTTATTGGTCACGATGTAAACGATGTCTTGTCTTCATTAAGTATACCGAAAAGTCCTGTCATTATTATAGGCAGCCAAGAGTTAAGTGAACGCTATGCATTGGCACTGTTATCTCGTGATCTAAAGTCTGAATTTCTATCCGCAAATGACGCCAGTATTCGTGGATTAAAACGCTTGGCAAATAGCCAAATTATCTCTGACGCTGTTTCTAGTGGGGCTAAATAATATGAAGCACTCTTTTGATTCGTTAATGCAAGAATTCCCTATGGTTGCCATTTTACGAGGTGTTGAAAAGGATGAAGTGGTTGAGCATGCTCGTGTTTTGATTGAGGCTGGTTTTCGTTTGATTGAAGTGCCACTAAACTCGCCTGAACCTTTTGACAGCATACGATTATTGCAAGATACCTTTGGTGATGATGCTTTGATTGGTGCTGGCACTGTTTTGACTATGGCGCAACTCACTGAACTGGTTGCAACAGGTGCTGGCCTGATGGTTAGTCCTCATACAGATCCTGAATTAATAAAAGCCGCTAAAGTGGCTGGTTTATATGCTATGCCCGGTTTTTTCACTGCCAGTGAAGCGTTTGCAGCCTTGCATGCCGGTGCTGATGCGGTGAAGTTGTTTCCAGCGGAAGCCTTGCCAACGATCAATGTTGTGAAAGCATTGGGTGCGGTTATTCCTGCTGATACTTGGTTGTGTCCTGTGGGTGGCGTGACGCCAGAAAATGTTTCTGATTATTTGAATGTGGGTGCCCGTGGTTTTGGTTTGGGTTCTGCCTTGTATAAAAAAGGCCAATCAGTAGCAACAACCAAAGCGAATGCGCAGGCATTCATGATGGCGTGGAAAGCTTATAAAAATAACGCTTCTGATACTGTTGGAGGAAAAGTATGAAGCAAATAAGCGTTCAGAGACATCAATTAGCAGAAGGACCGTTCTGGAGCCAATCTGAACAGGCTTTATATTGGGTCGATATTCCTGCTCGCCAAGTCTGGTGTTGGCATCAAGACACAAATATAACTCAGCATTGGGATTTGCCACAAAAAGTGTCTGCCGTGTTTACGACACAAGGTGACCGTTTGTTGGTGACGTTAGCTGACTCTGTTGCTTACCTAGATAAAGTAACTGGCGAATTAGAGTATTTGTGTGAATTAGACACAGATGTCATTGGTAATCGTAGTAACGATGCTAAGTGTGATCCAAATGGAACACTTTGGGTTGGCACTATGGACGATGCTGAAAAATCAGCTTCTGGCCGTCTTTGGAAAATCACCTCTGTTGGGCAGAAAACGCTTATGTTAGAAGGCGTTGGTATCGCCAATACCTTGGCTTGGGATGAGACTCTAGGCCGATTTTACTTTGGTGATTCTATGGCTCGAAAAATCCACGCTTTTCCTTATCCCGAATTCCATGACGTACGTAGTCAAACGCCTTTTTTAGAAGTTGAAGAAGGCATTGGCGCGGATGGCTCTTGTATCGATTTAGAGGGTTGCCTTTGGAATGCGCACTGGAATGGTTCCCGCGTTGTACGTTACAGCCCTGAAGGTGAGGTGTTGCAAACGATTGAATTACCTTTCTCAAAACCGACGAGCTGTGTATTGGGCGGGAAAGACGGAAAAATCTTATTTATCACTTCTGCATCGGTTGCTACGAATGCAGAAGATCTGGTGAATCAACCTCTCGCTGGCCATGTTATCGCTATTGACGTTGATGTGTCAGGTGCGCCCAGTCAATCGTTTGCAGGAGCGTAAAGAATGAAATTAGGTGTTTGTTATTATCCTGAGCATTGGCCAAAACAACGCTGGGTTGAAGATGCACAACATATGCAACGCATTGGAATTGAGTATGTTCGTATCGGCGAATTCAGTTGGAGCACAATAGAACCCAAGTCAGGCGAATTACACTGGGAGTGGCTGGATGAGTGTTTAGATGTTCTTCATGCCCATGGTTTAAAAGTCATTTTAGGTACACCAACGGCAACACCACCAAAATGGTTAGTGGATCGACATCCTTCTATGCTTGCAACAGATGAACAAGGTCGTGTACGTGGTTTCGGATCTCGACGACATTACACTTTCTCCAGTCTTGAATATCGTGAAGAGTGTCATCGCATCGTAACCATCATGGCAGAACGTTATGGACAGCATCCTGCGGTAGTGTCTTGGCAAACGGATAATGAATATGGCTGCCACGATACTATTTTAAGCTATGGCGAAACCGATTTAACGGCGTTTCGTCTATGGTTATCAGATAAATACGGAACCGTTGATGCGTTAAATAAGGCATGGGGGAACGTTTTCTGGAGCATGGATTA
Organism: Marinomonas colpomeniae; assembly: GCF_014803385.1. Classification (GTDB taxonomy): domain Bacteria; phylum Pseudomonadota; class Gammaproteobacteria; order Pseudomonadales; family Marinomonadaceae; genus Marinomonas; species Marinomonas colpomeniae. The sequence continues at coordinate 248,237 of NZ_JACYFC010000004.1, forward strand.
TCGATCCTTTGACGAAATTGAACTGCCTAATTTAACCGTGACAGAAGCGAATCCTTCTCATCGATTGGATTTTCAGCGCTGTTGTTCAGATCAAGTCGTTGCGTTCAATAAACTGCAGGTCGATATTTTGCGTCAATATTCGGCTGGCCGTGATCTGGTTCATAATTATATGGGATTCTTCACTGCATTTGATCACCACAAAGTCGGTCAGGATTTAGACGTAGCGAGTTGGGACACTTATCCATTAGGTTTTCTAGATCAAGAATCCATTTATAGAAACGAAGAAAAACAGACCTATTTACGTGTCGGTCATCCTGACTTTGGTGCTTTTCACCATGATTTGTATCGAGGTTGTGGTAAAGGGCGTTTATGGATTATGGAGCAACAACCAGGGCCTGTGAATTGGGCGCCACATAATCCGACGCCAGCTGATGGCGCAGTACGCTTGTGGACTTGGGAGGCTTTTTCTCATGGGGCTGAGATGGTGTCTTATTTTCGTTGGCGCCAAGCCCCGTTTGGACAAGAACAGATGCATGCTGGCTTGTTGAGACCCGATGCCAAAGAGGCTGAAGCCGCACAAGAAGCCGTACAAGTTGCCAAAGAAATCAACATGTTATCAGCCGCGATGGAGATGGATAAAGATGAACTGATGTCTCTGCCGAGTTCAGGTAAGGTTGCTTTGATGTTTGATTACGATGCCTGTTGGTCACTGGATATTCAGCCTCAGTCTCGTGCCTATCGTTATCTTTTCTGGTGCTACCGAATTTATGAAGCCATGCGTGAGTTAGGTTTATCTGTAGACATCATTTCCAGCCATGCATCATTGGATATGTATGAACTGCTCGTGTTGCCTGCACAAGCACACATTTCGTCAGACTTGGAAAATAGGCTACATGCTTATAAAGGCATTTTATTAGCAGGTCCAAGAACAGGAAGTAAGACAGACAGCTATCAAATTCCTGAAAATCTTGCACCGGGACCGTTATCCACTTTGTTGCCTTTAAAAGTCGAGCGAGTAGATGCCTTACCTGAACATACTCAACCCGCTGTATCTGGTCGTTGGGGCAAAGGGAATTTAAAACATTGGCATGAACAAATTAGTACAGAGTTGCCTTGTTTATTAAAAGATGATTCTGGTAACCCTGTATTGATGGGCTCTGAACGTCATTTTTACCTTGGGTCGTGTCTAGATAATGATTTATTAAAAACAAGTTTGGCTAAGTTAGCCGAAAAAGCCGAGTTACCTACTTACTATTTACCGGACGGAATTCGGGTTCGAGAGAGAGGCGATGTGATTTTTGTTTTTAATTATGGTGTTCGCTCAATATCTTTTGAACCAGAAGGTGCTGAGTTGGTTGTTGGTAATAAAAATATAACCACTGCTGGGGTGGCGATTTGGAAAAAATTGAAAGATCAAAGAAAACATATAAAAAAATAAACTGAAACTAAGTTTCGTTTCTTGATTATATGAATGATTTGTTTAATACTGAAACTCTGTTCCATTTAATAAAAATAAGAGGACTTGTCTGAATGAAAAAATTACAATCATTACTTGTCGGTGCTATCGCTAGCGCCACATTGTCTATGGCTAATGCAGGAACTTTGGTAATTAACTCGGATCAAGCTGATCCAGCACCAAAGAAAGCATTTACTGAAATTGTTCAAAAATTCGAAAATGAAAACCCTGATATTACGGTCAAATATAATTTATATGATAAAGAAGGTTATAAAACAGCCATTCGTAATTGGTTATCTACAAGTCCACCTGATGTTGTGTTTTGGTACGCCGGTAACCGTATGAAAACTTTTGTAGACCGTGGTTTATTTGAAGATGTAAGTGATATTTGGGAAAAAGAAAATCTTAAAGAAAATATGCCTTCCGCTACACCTGCAATGACAATCGATGATAAGCAGTGGGGCCTTCCTTACACTTATTATCAATGGGGTATTTATTACAGAAAAGATATTTTTGATAAATTAGGTCTTTCTGAACCTAAAACATGGGATGAATTTTTAGCCGTTAATGCCAAGCTAAAAGCCAATGATATTGCTCCAATTGCCATTGGTACTAAGTACTTGTGGACTGCCGCTGGTTGGTTCGATTACTTGAATATGCGTACAAATGGTTTGGATTTTCATATCGACCTAATGGACGGCAAAATCCCTTATACTGATGCTCGTGTGCGTAAGACATTTGAGCACTGGAAGGAGTTGGTAGATAAAGGATATTTCCTAGACAATCATGCTTCGTATTCTTGGCAGGAAGCGCAACCATTCATGTACAACGGCAAAGCGGCGATGTATTTGATTGGGAACTTCATTACGCCTAACTTCCCTGAAGAGCTAGATGGCAAAATGGGCTTCTTCCAGTTCCCACAAATTGATCCAGCAATTGGTATGGCTGAAGATGCACCGATGGATACTATTCATATCCCATCAAAAGCTGCAAATAAAAAGGATGCTCGTACATTCTTAGAATTTATGGCTCGTGCAGATAATCAAACCTTAGTAAATGCCGCATTATTACAGATACCGCCGCATAAAAAGGCACAAGCACCTGATAATTTCTTTTTGAATAAAGGTGTTAAAATGCTTAATGATTCTGCTGGTACTGCTCAGTTTTACGACCGTGATACCGAACCAAGCATGGCTCAAGAAGGTATGAAGGGGTTCCAAGAATTTATGGTAAAACCTGAACGTTTAGATGCTATTTTAAAACGCCTTGAAAACGTTCGAAAGCGCGTTTTTAAATAATACACATTTTTCTAACCTAGAGAATGAGTTGTAACTTAAAGCCAGTATGATGTTCATACTGGCTTTTAATGTTTGGGGCTTAATGTATTGATTATGCTCTCTTGATTCTATTACTTTCTAGCTTAGTCATAGTCGTAAAAAAACCGAGGTCACTTCAGGTGACTCTCGGTTTTTTCAGTCTACATGTTAGATATTTTCTAGTATCCAAACTCCAATTGAACAAAACAATTAGGCCATAACCTATTTTGTTTTCTGGTTCACGCTCGCCAACAAGGCTTGAATTGAAGCAGATACAATGTCGTTATCAATGGCAACACCATTAAAACGATCACCGTCAATGTTCACTTGCACATAAGCGATAGCTTGTGAGTCGCTGCCCACTGTTAACGCGTGCTCTTGATACTGGATAATATCGATACGCATGTCGAAATGCTTACCTAGTGCTTCACTAAAGGCTGATAAAGCGCCATTACCATTTCCGCTAATATTAATACTTTCGTTATTACCAATAAGCTCTGCATTTACTGTGTCTACATCATTTTTAGCAAGGTCGTATTTGCCCAATTTGTATGGCGTAGTCCCTGTCATGAAGCTTTTTTCAAACAAGGCTTTCATTGACTCTGCGTTTACCACACCACCTTCTTGTTCTGCAAACTGTTGAACTAATGGGCTAAATTCAACTTGTAACCAACGAGGCAATGCCAAGCCATATTCTTGTTCAAGCGTATAAGCAACACCGCCTTTGCCTGATTGGCTATTAACACGGATAACTTCTTGGTAACTACGACCCACATCACGAGGGTCAATTGGCAAGTAAGCCACATCCCAAGGTTTGTCGTCTGTTTGGTTTGCTAAGCACTTCTTAATAGCGTCTTGGTGAGAACCAGAGAAAGCTGTGAAAACCAATTCGCCTGCGTAAGCATGACGTGGGTGAACCTGCAACAAAGTACAAGCTTGTACTACGCTGATAATGCGGTCCATATCGCCTAATGCCAATTTAGGATCGATGCCTTGGCTGTACATGTTCATCGCCATAGTGACGACATCCATATTACCTGTACGCTCACCGTTACCTAACAAGGTGCCTTCGATGCGATCTGCACCGGCCAACAAACCAAGTTCCGCTGCAGCGACGCCACAACCTCGGTCGTTATGAGTGTGTAAGCTAATAATCATGCTGTCACGTTGCTTAACTTCGCGACAAAAATATTCGATCTGATCTGCAAAACGATTAGGTGTTGAAACTTCAACGGTTGCAGGCAAGTTGATAATGATTTTGTTGTCAGGCGTTGGTTGCCAAACATGCGCAACCGCATCGACTACTTCAACAGCGTAATCAATTTCAGTACCTGTAAAACTTTCAGGTGAGTATTGGAAAACCCATTCTGTTTCAGGGTGTTTCGCTGCGTGGTCTTTTACGCATTGTGCGCCTTTTACCGCGATGTTCTTGATGCCATCTTTGTCTAAACGAAACACTTGCTCGCGTTGTGTTTTAGACGTTGAATTATAAACATGAACGATGGCTTTTTTCGCACCCTTCAATGACTCATAAGTACGCTCGATCAACTCTGGGCGAGCCTGAGTTAATACTTGAATGTAGACATCGTCTGGCACTTGATCTTCTTCTATCAACCAACGTACAAAGTCAAAATCTAACTGGGATGCAGCAGGGAAGCCGACTTCAATTTCTTTAAAACCCACATCTACAAGTAGGGCGAAGAATTGTTTCTTTTGTTCCACTGTCATTGGTTCAACCAGCGCTTGGTTGCCATCACGCAGATCGACACTAGACCAAATAGGAGCGCTTGTGATTTCTTGGTCTGGCCAAGTTCGATTCTTAATCTCGACAGATTTAAACGGCGTGTACTTAGTGTGATCAAAAGATGTCATGATCCTTCCCTTTTTCAATGGTAGAGCCGATAAGCTCAGGTTTTAATATTAAGACACTTATTATCTGAGTAGAGAAATAGGTGCGTTGTTATATGTCTATCATAACGAATTTTTTTGAGTAAAAGATTGCGTTTTTTAGAAAATAATCAATCCATATGGCATTATATTGCGTAATATGTCTTTAAATTAGTCATTAGGTGGCATTTAAATGAAGTTTGATAAGATTGATTTGAATATTTTACGTGAATTACAGCAAGATTCTAGCTTAACCAATCAAGAATTAGCGGATCGTGTTGGTCTTTCTGCATCACCCTGTTTAAGAAGGGTAAAAGCTTTAGAGGAGAGTGGCATTATAGATCGTAAAGTGACTATCCTAAAGCGATCTACTTTGGGATTAAAGTTAACCGCCTTTCTACAAATTAGCATGGATAGGCATACACCAGATCGTTTTAATGTCTTTGAAGAACAGGTGAACTGCTTCCCAGAAGTAAGAAATTGCAACCTAGTGACAGGTCAAAATTGTGACTATTTACTAGAAGTGGTAGTAGAAGATATGGAAAAATATCATGATTTTTTGTTGGGGCAACTAACGCGAATACCAGGTGTTACTGGTGTTCAGTCTAGTTTTTTATTGCGTAGCGTTAAAGAAAGTACTGCTTTACCGCTAGAGCATTTACTCTAAATAAAATGTTATATTATAACCACCCATTGAATTATGATTTTATGACCTAATAAATGGATGATCGATTAAATAAAAGTCCCTAGAAAGAGAAAAGGTATGAGCAAGTTAACAATAAAACGTCGAGTGATGATTCCTGTAAGGGCAGGTGACGTGATGGCCGAGTTTATCTCCTTTAATGGTGATGACTCAGGCAAAGAACATATAGGGATATATTTTGAAGGCACGACACCAAAAAAAGATGGTGCGGTGCCATTAGTACGTTTGCACTCTGAGTGTTTAACGGGTGATGTGTTTGGGTCTGGTCGTTGCGATTGTGGAGAGCAATTGGACGAAGCCATAGACCGAATTAACGAAGAAGGCGGATACATTCTTTATCTGCGCCAAGAAGGTCGAGGCATTGGCTTGTATGCCAAGCTAGAAGCCTATGCACTACAAGATCAAGGTTATGACACCTACGAAGCGAATGAAATGCTTCATTTGCCAGAAGATGATCGTGATTTTAGTATTGCAGCAAGAATGTTAGATGCGCTTGAGGTATCAAAAGTACGATTGCTCACAAACAATCCAGACAAGTCTGAACAGCTAACGGCCAATGGCATTGATGTTGTAGAGATTGTGCCAACGCAAGTTCACGTGAATCAACATAATCGTCAGTATTTGGAAACAAAAGCCAAACGTAAACAGCATACGTTAAAACTTGATTAGATCGAATTATTCACAAGACCGTATTTTTAAAGGCGAACCGAAAAAGGTTCGCCTTTTTTATTTATCAGTGCGTGCTGAGATGCGAAAGACAAATGTTGGTGCTGAAAGAAATATCAAATGCTAAAATGGCTGTATTCAAGCCACTATTAGCTTATTTCACGTTAAGTCACTGTCTAGATTGTGAGTCTAAATGTCATTACAACAAACAAGCCTTAGTTTTGTGACGATTCGTCGGCAATTTGACTTTCGCGGTATCGAAATGGGCCGTTGGGTCACACCAGAAGAAAGAGATCGTGCCGCGGTTAACTTTAACCAAGCCTTGCACGACTTAATGGATGCCTTACAAGGGCCTGAACAGCTTATTTCTTTGCGAGGTACGTTGGGTCTTCAATTTGGCAAAGGCGGACAACGTGGCGTCGCAGCGCATTACATGCCAGCGACTCGGCAATTAGCCTTGGCAAAAAACGCCGGAGCAGGAAGCTTAGCTCACGAGTGGTTCCACGCGTTCGACCATTACCTGGGCGATAAAATGTTTCACTTCGCCTCATCATCCAGCTTTGCTTCCAGTAATTGGCTACAAGAACCAGACTCAAGCAATATAAAATCCCACCCGTTAAACACGCTGCTAGGGGACTGCTTCAAAAGCGTCCTACTCAGTCCAGACGGAAGCGACACCAGCGAACTGTTCCAAGCATCGAAACGTGCCGATGAAAAATACAATGTTTTCTATTACGCCAAACCAGAAGAAATGTGCGCCCGTGCCTTTGAAGCTTTTATAGAAGACGCTAAACCAGTTAGCAGGTTCCTTGTAAAAGGCAGTAAATACTCAGAAGAAGCCAAAGTTGGGCTTTATCCTAAAGGACGGCAACGCGAATTGATCAATAAAGCCTTTCGAGATTATTTTGGTTTGCTTGGTGGTGCGTTGAGTAGAGAAAATAGTTAAGTTACGCATTAATTCAAATGAGTTACCCTAACATCATAACAGTTAATTTTGTTTTCCTTGAATGGCTTTCATTATCAAAGCCATGCCACTAATACTGGGTAAATCAGAGCTGGCTGAACTGCCATCGATATGATCTGAAAATATTTTTTCAATAATGATTTTATCTTGATCATCGCCAATTTGATTATTTTGCTTCATTGCGAGATAGGTTTGTATCTGCATGGCTTTATTTTCTGAAAACTGAGCGTATTTAGTTCTTGCTGAAGCTGTTGCCATGCAATATCTTGCAATCCATATACCGGGTAGCGCAGTAATGGTTACTCCCATTAAGATCATAAACGCTTTGAGTCCTTCAGAAATCTCTTCTCCAGTAATGAGTTTATTTAATGAAGTTCCTGATTCAAAATAAGATTGAATAACGATACTTTCAGCCCAGAAGGTAAGAAGTAGGGCAATGGTTGAAGTGAAAATTAATTTGTATGCAGAAGTTTTTGCTTCATTTTGCTTGTTTCGCCAATAAACAACCGCTTCTTTATTGGCGATATGCTCTCTAAAGTTAGCAATGGTAGCTTCTACATCTTTTTTGGCATTGTCTAATAAATTGTTTAATTGCTTCTTATGCTCTGGTATATCTTTGTGTTGGAATTCTCGTAATAAACGAACAATACGACCTCTAGTTCCTAGTATTTCGTCGTTTTGCTCCTCATGTAGTTCTAGTAAATCTTGATAAAAGATACCTGTTCGGTTTTCTATTTCAGCCTCTATACTAATTTCTCTATTGATTTTTTCTCTTTTATCAATTCCTTCAAGAAATAAATTGAAAGTGTTATTCGTTTCATTTTTACTGCGATAGGCGCTTTGAATAAACATACAAAAATGAGGGAACCCACTGTAGTTCTGACTTTGTTTACCAAGCAAGCCTACAATAAAAGCATTACTTAAATAGTCTTGAGATAACTCAGTTTCTTTTAAGGCTTTTGCAAAAGGAGACTCAGGGTAAAATAAGCAACCATTTGGATAAAAGAAGTCATTAATAATGACGCTTAACTGTTTTGATACTTGTTTCTCAATAATTTCACTATTGCTATGGAATGTATCATCTATTTTTGCAATTTTATGTTTTTTTAACTCGTTTCGGACAGACTGTCTTAATTGAATAACTAACTCTGAAAGGTACTTGAAGCTATTGTAAAATTGAGTAAGCTCGTTAAAAAATTCATCAAGCTTTTCTAATGATCTAAAGCTTCGTTTACACCCCTGAAGTGTTACCGCTATTGGCTTCTCTAGCTTTACTTTTTGTTCCATCATTTATTTCCTTGCTCTGGCGTCGACTATATTTATTAAAAACAGCTTTGCTAATGAATACTTCTATTGAGGATATCAAAACTTTAAGGAACGTAGGAAACAAAAAACGAGCCATTTGGCTCGTTTTTTGTTTCAGCTTATAAAATTTTAATCTTCATAGCTGTCTATCGGAGGGCATTCGCAAAACAAGTTACGATCACCATAAACATTGTCAATACGACCCACTGGTGGCCAGTATTTACGTGCTTTGATCCAGTTAAGCGGGTAGGCGGCTTCTTTACGTGAGTAGCCATGTTCCCACTCAATATCCAAAAGACTGTCCGCTGTGTGTGGTGCGTTAACGAGCGGGTTGTCTTCCAGCGTCCATTCACCTGATTGAACTTTTTTGATTTCGTTACGAATTTGAATCATGGAATCACAGAAACGATCTAGCTCTTCTATGTTCTCAGATTCTGTTGGCTCGATCATCAAGGTGCCTGCAACAGGGAATGACATGGTCGGTGCGTGGAAGCCAAAATCCATCAGACGTTTTGCGATGTCTTCTTCACTTATGCCAGATTCCGCTTTTAGCGGGCGAATGTCGATAATACACTCGTGCGCTACTGTGCCATTTTTACCTGTGTAAAGTACTGGGTAATGATCTTCAAGGCGCTTAGCAATGTAGTTCGCATTCAAAATAGCCGTTAGGGTTGCATCACGCAGACCTTTGTCGCCCATCATTTTGATGTACATCCAAGTAATGACAAGAATGCTTGCGCTGCCGTAAGGTGCTGCAGAAACCGCACCATGTTGTTCGCTCATTCCCATTACTGGTGTGACTGCGTGACCCGGTAAGAAAGGTGCAAGGTGAGATTTAACACCAATTGGTCCCATACCTGGGCCGCCGCCGCCATGAGGTATACAGAATGTTTTGTGCAGGTTAAGGTGAGAAACGTCACCACCAAATTTGCCTGGAGGCGCAACGCCAACCAATGCGTTTAGGTTTGCACCATCAATGTAAACTTGTCCGCCGAATTTGTGGACGATGTCACACACTTCACGAATGTGTTCTTCAAATACACCGTGAGTGGATGGGTAGGTTGCCATGATGCAGCTTAGTGCTGCGGCGTGTTTCTCTGCTTTTTCAGCCAGATCAACCAAATCAATGTTGCCATCTTCATCGCATTTTACGATAACGACTTTCATGCCTGCTAATGCGGCAGATGCTGGGTTAGTACCGTGAGCAGAACTAGGAATCAAACAAATATTTCTGTCGTGATCGCCACGAGATTTGTGGTATTTGTCTATCGCGATTAGACCAGCGTATTCGCCCTGTGCACCCGAGTTTGGCTGCATTGACATGGTGTCGTAGCCGGTTGCTTTCGAAAGCATCTCAATCAAGTCTTGCAACAACGCATGGTAGCCGATGACTTGGTTATCTGGTGCAAATGGGTGAATGCGCCCAAATTCTGCCCACGTCACTGGAATCATTTCTGAAGCTGAGTTCAGTTTCATTGTGCAAGAGCCAAGTGGAATCATGCTTTGATTCAAGGCGATGTCTTTTACTTCTAATTGATGCATGTAGCGCATCAATTCGGTTTCGCTGTGATGACTATTGAATACTGGGTGCGTCAATATGTCGTCTTGGCGAAGTAGGGAAGTGTCAAAGCCGTATGAGGCGTCAGAGCCAGTCACGTCTTCTAATGTCAGTGTTGCACCAAAGCATTCTGCTAAATCGATTAGATCGCTTGGTGTGATGGTTTCATTTAAAGAAACAGAAATTTGGCTCTCTGAGACCTTGTAGAAGTTCATCAACTTGGCAACGCCTTTTGCCATAATAGCGTCAGTTTGGCTCCCAGTATTAACAACAACAGTGTCAAAGTAGTTTGCGTTGGTGGTTAAGCCTTGTGCTTGAACGGCTTTAGCAAAACAATCTGTTAGGGCGGCAACACGGTTGGCGATTTTTTTCAATCCAACTGGGCCGTGATAGACCGCATAGAATCCTGCCATCATGGCGAGTAGGGCTTGAGCAGTACAAATGTTCGACGTGGCTTTTTCGCGACGAATATGTTGCTCACGTGTTTGCATTGCCATACGTAATGCTGGTTTGTCGTGGCTGTCTTTAGAGACACCAATCACTCGACCCGGCATAGAGCGTTTGAATGCGTCTTTTGTTGCTAGGAATGCCGCGTGTGGTCCGCCGAATCCCATTGGTACACCAAAGCGTTGCGCGCTACCGAATACAATGTCAGCACCCATATCACCCGGTGATTTCAGTAATACTAAAGATAATAGGTCAACGGCAATACTTACCAGTGCGCCTTGTTCGTGTGCTTTGGCAATCACTGGCGTTAAGTCACTTACACTGCCATCAATACCTGGGTATTGGAAAATGGCGCCAAATACATCGTGGCTTTCAAAATTATTAATATCATCAACAATGACATTGATGTCCAATAATTCAGCACGGGTTTTAATAACGTCAATGGTTTGCGGTAGGCAATGGCTGGCAACAAAAAGAGAGTCGTTCTTTTTACGGTTAGAGCGTTTCATTAGCGTCATTGCTTCAGCAGCGGCTGTAGCTTCGTCTAGTAATGACGCGTTGGATATTTCCATACCTGTTAGGTCGATGATGACTTGTTGGAAGTTAAGTAGCGCTTCCAATCGGCCTTGTGAAATTTCTGGTTGGTAAGGTGTGTACGCTGTGTACCAACCTGGATTTTCTAATAGGTTTCTTAAAATAGGGGAAGGGACATGCGTATCGTGATAACCCATACCGATAAAAGAACGCGCTACTTTGTTTTGGATGGCAATTTTCTTTAATTGAATAAGAGCATCGCTTTCGCTAACTGGCTCAGCAGAAAGGTCTAAATTTGCTTGACGAATCGCTTCAGGAACTGTTTTGTCAATCAGTTCAGGAAGAGAGTCTACGCCTATAGTCGCTAGCATTTTTGCTTGTTCAGAAGCATCAGGGCCGATATGGCGAGCCATGAATTCGTCGTTATTGAGCAAATCGCGGATTAACGATGCCATAGTGTGATCACCTATTTAAGAAGCTATTTTAAAAAAACGGAAAAGATAAGCTCTCTTGTAAGAAGGCAAGAGAGCAAATTTAGATATTATTCGATAGAGGCTGAATAGCCTGCTGCATCAAGTAATTTATCAAGATCAGCGCTGTCGCTTAGCTTGATTTTAGCAATCCATGCACCTTCAAAAGGCACTTCATTGATTAGTTCAGGTGAATCGTTAAGATCTTCATTCACTGCAATGATTTCACCATTTACTGGTGCATAAATATCAGAAGCGGCTTTTACCGACTCAACTAATGAAAACTGCTCAGCTGCGGTTACTTCTGAACCAATTTCTGGTAGTTCAACATAAACAACATCGCCAAGTAGGTCTTGAGCGTGGTCAGTGATACCAACGGTTACTGTGCCATCACCGTTATCTAGAACCCATTCATGGGAATCTGCGTATTTTAGATTTTCTGGAATAGTGCTCATTAGATATATGCCTCTTTAAAAAATAGCCAAGAGAGAATGTCTCTTGGCTATGTGATCTTAGCGGTAAAGTGGGAATTTTTTACAAAGTGCGTTTACTTCTGCAAGTACACGCGCTTCTACTTCAGGGTTACCTTCAGGCATAGCAACTAAGCCATCGATAACGTCACTGATTAAATGACCTACTTTGCGGAACTCTTCAATACCAAAGCCGCGAGATGTCGCTGCTGGTGTACCGATACGAATACCTGATGTGATCATCGGTTTTTCAGTATCGAACGGGATACCATTTTTATTACAAGTGATACCCGCACGTTCTAGTGCTTTATCTGCCATGTTGCCTTTGATGCCTTTAGGGCGAAGGTCAACCAGCATTAGGTGGTTATCAGTACCACCCGTTACGATATCGCAACCACGTTCAATCATTACTTCAGCCAATACTTTCGCGTTCGCAACAACTTGATCAATGTAGACTTTAAATTCAGGTTTCAACGCTTCACCGAAGGCAACCGCTTTACCCGCAATAACGTGCATCAATGGGCCACCTTGGTAACCTGGGAAAACCGCAGAGTTGATTTTCTTTCCTAACTCAAGATCGTTAGAAAGAATCATGCCGCCACGTGGGCCACGTAATGTTTTATGCGTTGTCGTTGTTACAACGTGAGCATACGGAAGTGGTGATGGATGAGCACCTGTCGCAACAAGACCAGCAATGTGTGCCATATCAACGAAAAGGTAAGCGCCTACTTTGTCAGCGATTTCACGGAAACGTTTGAAATCAATAACACGAGGAATAGCTGAACCACCAGCAATGATCATTTTTGGTTTGCATTCTAATGCTTGCGCTTCGATTGCATCATAATCGATCAATAGTGTTTCTGGGTGAACTTGGTATTGAACGGCATTAAACCATTTGCCAGACTGTGCAGGTTTTGCACCGTGTGTTAAATGTCCACCAGCGTCTAAAGACATACCCAGGATAGTGTCGCCAGGTTGTAATAGAGCAAGCATTACCGCGCCATTTGCTTGAGCACCGGAATGAGGTTGTACGTTTACAAATTCACAGTTGAATAACTGCTTAGCACGATCAATGGCAAGCTGTTCTGTAACATCAACGGCTTCACAACCACCGTAGTAACGGCGATTAGGATAACCTTCTGCATATTTGTTGGTTAAAACTGAGCCTTGAGCTTCTAAAACAGCTTTTGATGTGATGTTTTCAGAAGCAATAAGCTCGATACCAATTTCTTGGCGCTTTTCTTCTTCAACAATGGTTGCAAAAAGTTCTGGGTCTCTTTCAGCTAGGGTTTGGCTGAAAAAAGCGTCGGTGTTAGCCATGGAAAAAATCCTCTTAAATAAACATGTATGCCCAAAAGACAATGAGTCTTACGTATAATAACACTAAGGCAGTCTAAGATGATGAAAAAAGATCATCTTTCCAAGAGCGTCAATCATTGTCCGGTTTACGTCATTTTATCCTATCATAATCAAAAAGTTTCCAATTGGAAACAATAAATGCTGATGACGGTTAAACTTTATTTTGTTAATTAATTGATCGATCGGTCAGTTTTTTCCTCTGTTAATATAGGTGTTAGATGTTGTTTAGGTCAAATAAATACACGTTAATGCTTGTCATATCCTGTTAGTTTTAGATATTCTGTTTCCTATCGGAAACAGGTTCTATCAACATTTTAATTAAGGCTTTCCCTATGAAACGTACCGCTTTATATGATCAACATATTGTCTCCAATGCCAGAATGGTTGAATTTGCTGGTTATGAGATGCCTGTTCAATATCCTCTAGGAGTGATGAAGGAGCATTTGTGGGTTCGAGAAAATGCTGGTTTGTTTGATGTGTCACATATGGGGCAAGTGATGTTGAAAGGGAAAAATGTGAAATCATCCCTTGAAAAAATTCTTCCTGTGGATGTATTAGATCTGCCTGTCAATATGCAGCGTTACGGTATGTTTACGACACCAGAAGGTGGTATTACAGATGACCTAATGTTTGCTAATTGGGGCGACGATATCTTTATGGTTGTTAATGCAGCCTGTAAAGAGCAAGACATTGCTTATCTTAAGGCGTCTTTGGTTGGTTGTGATGTTGAAGTTATTGAAGATAGAGCCTTGCTTGCTATTCAAGGCCCTAAAGCTCGCGAAGTATTTTCTCGTCTTATTCCTGATGCGATCAATATGGTTTTCATGCAAAGCCTTAAATTTGATTGGCAGGGTGTTGAAATTTGGGTGAGTTGTTCTGGCTATACAGGTGAAGATGGTTATGAAGTGTCTGTACCTAATGAGCAAGCTGATGATTTTGCTCGTGCTTTATTAGCTTTTGAAGAGGTTGAGTGGATTGGCCTTGGTGCTCGTGACTCTTTGCGTCTTGAAGCTGGCCTATGCTTGTACGGACATGATATCGATACGAACACAACGCCTGTGGAAGCATCGATTAACTGGGCAATTCAAAAAATCCGTCGTTTAGATGGCGAGCGTGCCGGTGGTTTCCCTGGTGCAGATGTGATTCTTCCTCAATTTACGAATAAACCAGCGAGAAAGCGTGTTGGTTATTTGGTTGAAGGTCGTGCGCCAGTACGTGAAGGTGTTGAAATAGTCGATGTTAATGGTGAAGTGCAAGGTGTTGTTACCAGTGGTGGTTTTTCGCCAACCTTGTCTAAACCTATTGTTATGGCTTATGTATCAACGGCGCCTCTTAATTCTGAAGAACCTTTGTTTGCAAGTGTACGAGGTAAGAGTATCCCGTTAAAACAAACAGCAATGCCTTTTGTGCCTTCTCGATATTTTCGTGGGTAATGATTCGTAATTAGTGGCTAAAAGTTAAAATGTTAGCGACTAAAGCGAACTAAAACCCTTTAGTCGCCACATGAAATGCGTTACACATTGCCAATTCAGTGGCTTTGCGTAGCGCATTTTTTTTTCTTATGTGATAATTCTTATTTTTAGGGAGTCTGCGCTTGGTAAGTGCACAACAGCTTGTAGAGGCTTTTGACGCTCATTTCCTTTCAAGTTTTAATACTCGTTTAGTTGCTGGGGCTGAAGAGCCTCTTTATCTGCCTGCAAGAGTAGATGTTCCCGCGACGATTTATTTTCGTTTTGATTATTCTTCCAGTGCTTTGCACGAAATAAGCCATTGGTGTATTGCAGGTAATAAGCGTCGTTTACTAGAAGATTACGGATATTGGTATGAATCTGATGCTCGGGATCTACAAACACAGCAAAAATTTGAGCAGGTTGAGGTTAAACCTCAAGCGGTTGAATGTATTTTACATTGGGCGGCAGGCTTGCCGTTTCGTGTCAGCGTCGATAACTTGTCGTTGCCAGAATATGATGCACAGCACTTTGAACGTGCTGTAATGAATCAAGTGAAAGCTTATATTGACTCTGGAATACCTGAACGTGCCTGCACTTTTGCGACATTACTATTACTTAAACGTCAGCCCGATGTGGTTTTTAATGGATTTTTAAAACAACAATATGAAAATTATTGCAGATGAAAATATGCCTAATGCAGAAAAATTATTTTCTCATTTAGGTAGTGTTGAGTTGGTTAATGGTCGAGCTTTAACTCAGGCGCAGGTAAAAGATGCCGATGTCCTTCTGGTTCGTTCTGTTACGAAAGTTACCCGCGATCTTCTAGAAGGCAGCCAGGTACGCTTTGTAGGGAGTGCAACCATTGGTGTGGATCATATAGATTTAGATTACCTTGCTGAAGCAGGAATTGTTTTTAGTAGTGCGCCAGGATGTAACGCGGAAGCGGTTGCTGATTATGTATTTAGTGGTTTAAGTTATCTTTATATGACTAAAAAACTCCAATGGCTAGATAAAAAAATTGGAATAATTGGTTACGGTAATGTTGGAAAAACAGTTTATGCACGGTTTGCTCAAATGGGTTGTCGTGTTTGTGTTTATGATCCGTTAAAAGAAAGTGACACATCCTCTATTCATTTTGTTTCATTAGAAGAAATACTTACTTGTGATGTGATTTCTTTGCACGCACCTTTAACTCGAGATGGTGATCATCCGACAAAGGGAATGTTAGGTGAAAAAGAGTTAAGTAAGTTATCAGCTGGTGTTGCTATCATTTCTGCAGGTCGAGGCGGTGTTATCGATGAGCAAGCCTTAATAGCATGTCATCAGCGTTTAGAAGGCGATATTCACCTTGTGTTAGATGTCTGGGATAAAGAACCTGATATCAATCATAATGTAGTGTCTATTGTAGACATTGCTACACCTCATATTGCCGGTTATAGCAAACAAGGTAGAGAGAAAGGTACATGGATGGTGTATCAGGCATTGTGTCAGCATTTGAAATTAGATATTGTCGATGTTCATAAGCATGATGCAATAAGTGCAGGTTGGTTTTCTTCTTTTGATATGAGTGTTGAGTTTCCGCAGGAAGAAATGCTGGCTCGATGTATTCATGCCATTTATGATGTGGCCAGAGATGATGCACGGTTGCGTTACAAGTATCGAGAAAGCAAAGAAAACAATGTGTTTGATTGGTTGCGTAAGCATTATGTAGAAAGAGACGAGTTAAATACTTGTGTTGTAAGTACGCAAAAAAATGCCTCTCTCAATATTCTCGATGCGGTTGGCTTTTCGATAGATACTAATAAAAACTAAGGTTAAGTACATGGCTGGAGTAATGCAAGTTGACCTAGGTGATCTTGATGTACCTATAGGGACGAACGTACAGTTGGAGTTTATTTCACCTCCTGGTAGGTATGTGGTCAAAGTGCTTGGCAATATTGCTGGTAGTTCATTGATTTTGTCTTGCCCTAGGTTGAATGGTAAAAATATCTTAGTAAGAGAAGGTCAGCTTGTTAATATTCGTCTTATGCTGAGTACTCATGTCTGTGCGTTCTCAAGTAAAGTGGCTAAAAGCTATTTGGAGCCGGCCGCCCATCTTCATATCGCGCACCCCGATCATGTTGATACTTCAGAGGTTCGTCAAACCGTCCGTATTGAAACTCGACTAATATCAAATTTAGAACCAGATAAAACCAAGACAAGTATTGCAGAGCCTTCTTCTGCGATTATTATTGATTTGAGTCTTGGTGGTGCGAAACTCATCTCGAAAGATGATTTCGGCTCAATAAATCAGACAATGCGTTTAGTCTGTAATATAAAAATTGGGCCTTATACGCACATATTAAAATTAGATTGTGAAATTCGTTCTCAAGAAATTCAAATGTTAGAGCAAGTTCAGGCTACCATTGCTGACAATGAATTCTTGACTCGTATGGGGGCAGAGTACTTTTATGTTTATGGCATTAGTTTTATTAACATAACGAAGGATTCTGGTATTCCTCTTACTGCCTTTGTTCTTGAAACGCTACGCAATAAAAATAAATGAATTGATTTCATATTATCCAGCCAAAAAAAAGCCAGCATCAGCTGGCTTTTTTGTGACTTAGTTAAAGCCTAAAGGGCTTGAAGTGCTTTTATTCTATCGTCGATAGGAGGGTGGCTTGAAAAAAGTTCTCCTAGTGTTGGTTTTTTGCCACGTTTAATGCCAAACGCAAGCATGGAGTCTGGCATAGTTGCCTCTTCGCTTTCCTTTTGTAGGCGAACAAGAGCTGCGATCATAGCGCCTTTACCAGCCAACCTTGCCCCTGCTTCATCTGCTCTAAATTCACGAAAACGCGAAAACCACATTACAATCGTTGATGCTAATATGCCGAAAATAATTTCGAATACAAAAGTAGCGATGTAATATCCCCAGCCGACTGAGCTGCTGCTGTCGTTTCTACGTAAAAACTGGTCTACTGCGTACCCTGCAATACGTGCAAAAAACATCACGAATGTATTGACGACACCTTGGATAAGAGAGAGTGTGATCATATCACCATTCGCCACGTGACCAATTTCGTGACCAAGCACCGCTTTGATTTCGTCAGGTGAAAAACGATCTAGCATACCGCTGGAGACGGCAACTAAAGCGGCGTTTTTATTCCAGCCTGTAGCAAAGGCATTAGCACCATGCGCAGGAAAAATAGCCACTTCTGGCATTTTGATGCCCGCTTTTTGCGATAGTTCTTTTACCGTATCCAGTAACCATACTTCTTTGTGATTACGTGGTTGCTCAATAACGACTGCGCCAGATCCACGCTTTGCCATGAATTTAGACAAAAGCAATGACACCAAGCTTCCAGCAAAGCCGAATACACCACAAAAAATCAATAGCGATGTGAAATCTAAGCCGTTACTGGTCATGTAGCCATTAACGCCTAAAAGACTCAAAACAATACCTGCCACCACCATGACAGCAAGGTTTGTTAATAAAAATAGAATGATGCGCATTGCGATACTCCTTAATGAACTGTTAAAAGGCATAGTAGGGCTTTATTAAGTAATTTCAAGTGACTGGGCTAGTTATTCCTTAATCCTCTTAAATGAGACTTGTAGCGCTTTTAGATAGGGGGCGTGTTTTCTATTTTGGTTATTATTTTTTGAAAAAAACGATCTAAACTTTTGTTGAGAGGTATAAATGTTGAGAGGTAAAAAAAATACGTTTCTTACTTTTTGTAAGAAACGCATTTTTTATTATTGCAATATTATTCTGTTAACTATTTTAATAAGATGATGACGTTTGGATCACTTAGTAATCGCTTAACTGTTTGGCTTGCTAAGTCATTCATATTATCTTCAGTGTCTTGCTGGTAGGGCATAGTGCCATACTCTTTGATTTTTTGAGATCCATAGTTAGCTGTATAGGTTTGTCCTTTCGCCGTAAGGGTTGCTTTTAATTCAAAATCTAATGTAGCCACTGTTTTTAATGTTTCGACTTTTGTTACATAGCTCATTTTAGTTATTTCAATTTTAAAGTCTGCTGGTGGCATGACACCTTGTTCAGGGGTGAAACCTAATCTACGCAACCCACTTAATACGCTTTCTTTTACGCTTTCGTTGATGTCATTTGTTGTATAAATCGAAGCGCGTTCATTAAGTGCCGTTTTAATCGAGCCAACAGAGTTAGTAAGTTGTGTACTGGTGGAAACTTTAATGACTCTATCGTTAGTTAAGTTCTTAGTTGCAACATTGGCTTGAGGTGTAATGCTTATATAGTGTGTTGTAGAACACCCAGCTAATAAAAGTGCCGAGAGTGATAATGTTAAAAGAAGTTGTTTGTTTAGCATAAGAGCTCCGATCCAATTGATTTTAAAGCGACTTTTCACCTAAGCAGCTTAAATTAATAAAAAAAACTATTGATTTTAAGATTAGTAACAGTAATATACGCACCCGCTAACACAGCAAGATTATGTAGCTGTCCCATTCGTCTAGAGGTCTAGGACACCGCCCTTTCACGGCGGTAACAGGGGTTCGAACCCCCTATGGGACGCCATTCTTTCATTAGGCTGGTTTATATAGTTTACCTATATTTCTCTGAATGAGAAGTTTTTGCTTAAGTTAGATAGTTTTGCGGGAATAGCTCAGTGGTAGAGCACAACCTTGCCAAGGTTGGGGTCGCGAGTTCGAGCCTCGTTTCCCGCTCCAACATCTTAATTAGCGATAATGAGATGTTTTGTTTACAGTTTTTTCAAAACTGAATTATGTCCCATTCGTCTAGTGGTCTAGGACACCGCCCTTTCACGGCGGTAACAGGGGTTCAAACCCCCTATGGGACACCAATTTATTAGATAAGGTACTTTCTTTTGAAAATACTTTATCTAAGAAATAAGATATTTCCTGAATAGAGTAGGGCAATGTCAAATGCGGGAATAGCTCAGTGGTAGAGCACAACCTTGCCAAGGTTGGGGTCGCGAGTTCGAGCCTCGTTTCCCGCTCCAACATCTTAATTAGCGATAATGAGATGTTTTGTTTACAGTTTTTTCAAAACTGAATTATGTCCCATTCGTCTAGTGGTCTAGGACACCGCCCTTTCACGGCGGTAACAGGGGTTCAAACCCCCTATGGGACACCAATTTATTAGATAAGGTACTTTCTTTTGAAAATACTTTATCTAAGAAATAAGATATTTCCTGAATAGAGTAGGGCAATGTCAAATGCGGGAATAGCTCAGTGGTAGAGCACAACCTTGCCAAGGTTGGGGTCGCGAGTTCGAGCCTCGTTTCCCGCTCCAACATCTTAATTAGCGATAATGAGATGTTTTGTTTACAGTTTTTTCAAAACTGAATTATGTCCCATTCGTCTAGTGGTCTAGGACACCGCCCTTTCACGGCGGTAACAGGGGTTCAAACCCCCTATGGGACACCATTCTTTTTTACGCTATCATAGCTAACCTTATTTTTGAGATTTAGCCATGACTTGGTTTGTCAATTACAGATTAGATTCCTCTGTTTCCGTTGTTGATCGTGGGCTGGCTTACGGTGATGGCGTTTTTGAAACCATACGCGCTACTCCAAATACTCTTTTCCAACTTAATGATCATATGTCTCGCCTTTCTAGCGGCTTAACCAAGCTTGGAATGCCTTTCTCCTTTGAAGATCAAAAGACATTAACTCATTTCTTAAATGTCCATATACTGCCTCTCGTGAACGAAGACTCGGTTGTAAAAATCATTGTTACTCGTGGAGAGGGGGGTAGGGGGTATTTGCCTCCAGAAAATTGTACACATACAATTATTATCGGTATTCTCCCAGCTCCCAATTATCAAATACATCAAGAAAAAGGGGTGAGTCTTTCTATCTCACCTGTACCGGTAAGTAGTAATCGTTTTTTAGCGGGCATCAAGCATTTAAATCGTCTAGAAAATATTATGGCGAAACGCTTTTTAGCCTCGCCAGATTTTGAAGCTATTATGTTAAACGGAAATAATGAGTTAGTTGAATGTATCCAAAGTAATCTGTTTTGGATTAAAGAAGGAATTTTATACACGCCTTCACTTCAACTGGCGGGTGTACGCGGAACTTTTAGGAAAAACATTATAGAGAATCAAGTAAATTACTCTATCCAAGTTGGTCGGTTTCCATTGTCTACTTTGATGTCTGCTGATGAAGTCTTTATTACCAATAGTCTAATGGCAATTGTCCCAGTGACTAGTGTTGCAGGGAAATCCTTCCCTATCGGGTTACATACTCGAAAACTACAAATTTTAATGCAAGCTAAGGATGAGCATGGCGTTCATTAAGTGGATTTATCGTGTTGCCTTTTTAGTATTTACTTTGTCTGCTCTATTGGCGGGTTATCTTTATTACTCTGTTACAGAGCCTGTGGGTGTTGGTTCCGTTGAAACGATTGAAGTGAATAAAGGTGATACCTTCTATCAATTAGGAAATGTATTAAGTAAAAAGGGGTTAATTGAGTATCCCATTTTAACCAGAGTTGTTTCTAAATTGCATCCGGAATGGGTTCCTAAAGTTGGCCAATATGCCATCAAGCCCGAGATGAACTTATTAGATATTATGGCGCTATTTGACTCTGGCCAGTCTATTTTTTACTCCATCACATTATTAGAAGGAAAAACAACTCAAGATTACCTATTGGCGATGCAAGCTAAGGGAAACATTAGTATGACGTTGCTTGGCTTATCTAATAAAGAGATAGCAGAAGCGCTAGACTTAAAGGTGTCTCACCCAGAAGGTCAGTTCTTTTCTAATACGTATCGTTACCATGAAGGTGATACTGACGTTAGCATACTGAAACACTCTCATAGCTTAATGCTGTCAACATTAGAAGAATTATGGGAAGAGAAAGTAGCTGATTTACCTTACAAATCATCCTATGAGGCTTTGACTATGGCCTCTATTATTGAGAAAGAAACAGGTGTGGCAGAAGAACGTAATTTAATCGCCCGCGTGTTTATTAGTCGATTAGAAAAGGGGATGCGTTTACAGACTGACCCCACTGTGATTTACGGATTAGGTGAGCGTTTCACAGGTAATTTAACACGGAAAGGCTTAAAAGATTCATCACCTTACAATACCTATAGAGTATATGGTTTACCGCCTACTCCTATTGCTAATGTTGGACGAGAAGCAATTGAAGCGGCTTTAAATCCAGGGAAAACCCGTGCGTTATACTTTGTTGCGAAAGGGGACGGAACACACGCTTTTTCTAATACATTAATAGAGCATAATCGAGCGGTACGAAAATATCAGTTTAAGCGACGTGAAGATTACCGATCGACTCCAGATCCGACGGAATAGAGGCATTGTTCTATGAAAGGTAAGTTTATTTCGCTTGAGGGCGGAGAAGGTAGTGGTAAGACAACAGCCATTCATTTTATACAGCAATGGTTAGAGTCAAATAATATTCCGTATCTAATGACGCGTGAACCAGGTGGAACACCCTTGGCAGAAGAGATTCGCCAACTTGTTTTGAGTGAGCGAAATGAAACTGTAAATGATGTTACTGAACTGCTGTTAGTGTTTGCAGCTAGGGCGCAGCATTTGGCTGAAAAAATCCAACCAGCCTTAGAAGAAGGCACCTGGGTAATCAGTGATCGCTTTCTTGATTCTACTTATGTTTATCAAGGTAAGGCTCGTGGTGGTAATGTTGAGTTTTTAGATCAGCTCGCTGATTGGGTGGTAGGCAGTAATAATCCTGATGCCACCTTGTTGTTAGATGTTCCTGTTGAATTAGGGCTGGAGCGTGTTGTTCAACGTCAACATCAAGACCGTTTAGATAAAGAATCTATTGAATTCCATCAAAAAGTTCGAGAGGGCTTCCTTGAACGTGCGAGTGCAGACCCTCAAAGAATAAAAATCATCAATGCTAGTCTTTCATTGGATGCGGTAAAAGTGCAAATTGAAAAGCAGTTGATTGCATTAAATCATGCTTGGTCAGGTGATGTTTAAATGACAAACCTTGCCCATTGGTTGAAGCCTTGCTTGCAGCAAATTCAACTATTGAAACAAACAAACCGATTATCTCATGCTTTGCTTATTATGGGCGCGGACGGGGTTGGCCAAGAACAGCTTGCTCGCGAAATGGTAAAAGATCTAATGTGTGAAAGTGATCAGTCGGCAGCTTGTGGGAACTGCCATTCGTGTCAATTAATACGAGCAGAAACGCATCCTGACTTTCGGATTCTAGACGGTGAAGCGTCAAGCATTAAAGTTGATCAAGTACGATTGTTAGTAAAGCAAATTAACCAAAAACCTCAAGTTGGGCAAAATAAAGTGGTATTAATTACCCATGCCCAAGCGATGAACATTAATGCCGCCAACGCTGTATTAAAAGCGCTAGAAGAGCCTGCACCACGAACCTATTTTATTTTAACCAGTTCGCAATCAACAAGCCTTTTGCCCACCATACGAAGTCGTTGTCTTTTAGTTAATATTCCTACTCCAAGCCTTGATGATGTGAAGACGTGGTTAATGGATCAACCAGAAAGCGAAGAGCTTAGTAAATTATTTTGGCTTACCACTCAACCATTTCGCCTACTTTCTATTCAACAACAGAATAAGGTCCCACTCTATGTGGATCTTCCAGCTCAATTAAGCGAGATGCTACAAGGTTCAGTTACGGCAAATGATGTACTTAAAAGCCTGGACAATAATAACTTTGAAGATTTTTGTAATGGCTTAGAAGCTATTTTACATCAATGTATTTGTTGCTCTACAGGCGCGCAATTGGATGCC
This sequence comes from Marinomonas colpomeniae, assembly GCF_014803385.1. Lineage (GTDB taxonomy): Bacteria > Pseudomonadota > Gammaproteobacteria > Pseudomonadales > Marinomonadaceae > Marinomonas > Marinomonas colpomeniae. The sequence goes on from NZ_JACYFC010000004.1 coordinate 271,558, forward strand.
AGTTTGCAGAGTGTCTATCCCATTTTAATTTCACGCTTAGGTATTCAAGGTTTAATGCAGCGCTATCAAGCATTGCAAAAATTAAAATCAGACCTTAAAAAAACCAATTTAAACCCCATTATGCAACTTACATACGAATTAAATCAGTGGTAAATAAAAATATGTTAATCGACACGCATTGCCATTTGGATATGTTAGATCTGGCACCTTATGACAACGATATTAACGGGGCTATTGATGCTGCGTACCGCCAAGGTGTACGTCAATTATTAAGTATCTCTGTTGACCTTGAAAAAATGAATACTATTTTAGGCTTTACACAACGTAAGGGCGTTTATGCAAGTTGTGGCGTTCATCCACTTGAGAGTAAAGGCCTAATTACAGACGAGCTAATGTTGCGTGAATACGCTCAGAATCCTAATGTCATTGCGATAGGTGAAACTGGGTTGGATTATTTTTATGAAGCGTCTGATGAAGCTCATGAAGCTCAAAAAGTAAGTTTTATGCATCACCTAAAAGCTGCAGGAGATTTAGACTTACCCGTTATTGTTCATACTCGCAGCGCTCAAGAAGACACTCTTAACTTAATTAAAAAGCATGGTAATCCTAATTCAGCAGGTGTTCTACACTGCTTTACAGAGGATTATGCAATGGCTCAAGCGGCATTAGATGAAAACTACCTGATTTCTATTTCGGGTATTGTCACCTTCAAAACGGCTGAAGATCTAAAAGAAACAGTGCGTAAATTGCCGTTGGAGTCTTTGATTGTTGAAACAGACTCGCCATATCTTGCTCCAGTGCCTTACAGGGGGAAAAAAAATGAACCTAAATACGTGTCAGAAGTAGCGCAATATGTAGCTGACTTAAAAGGCATTCGTTATGAAGCCTTACTAGAGGCAACCGCTGAAAACTTCCACCGGGTGTTTAAACGAGCAAAATCTGAAAACCAACTAACACTTAGTCTATAAAATATAGGCGTGGCAGAACCAGAGTGTTAGTCTCAATATATTGTATTTATATAATTTTTTGGAAGACATACTTTCATCTTTCACAAGTCTAAGTTTATAGGGCTTGCAAAACACAAGGAAACCCATTGATGTCTAACATGGTTACTTCTTTACCATATCAAGCACTTGCTGCAAAAGTACCTAGCGATCATTTACCTTTTAAAACATTAAACGATATCGAACCTCTTAGTGGGATTTTAGGTCAAGAAAGAGCAGTTGAAGCGATTCAATTTGGGGTTGCTATGCAACGCCCTGGTTATAATATTTTTACAATGGGCGACTCTGGTACAGGGCGGTCTTCTTACGTTTTGAATTACCTGAAAAGTGAAGCGAAACGTCGTCCAGCGCCAAACGAATGGGCGTATGTAAATAATTTCACAGAAAGTCATCGTCCAAAAGCTCTTGAATTTGAACCAGGATTGGCTTCTGAATTTGATAAAGATATTCGAACATTAATCGATGGGTTAATGACAACTTTTCCTGCGGCTTTTGAAAACGCGTCTTATCAACAGCAAAAAAGCGTTATAGATCGTGCTTTCAATGATCAATATGAGAAGGCGATTAATAAAGTAGAGCGTGTTTCTGGGAAAATTGGCGTCGCTATGTTCCGTGATGCCTCTTCTGTGAGCTTTGCTCCGATGAAAGACGGCAAGGCTTTAGAAGAAAACGAATTTGCCGCGTTAACGGATGAAGAGCGGGACGTTTTTCAAGAAGGTGTTTCCACTCTTGAAGGTTTACTCAATGAAGAGTTATTAGGTCTGCCACAATGGAAACGTGCAACATACGAACAAATTCGTCAATTAAACTTAGATACAGTTAAAGAAGCATTAGATCCTTTAACGTCAGGCTTATTTGAAAAATACCAAGGTAATGTCGAAATTACAGCACACCTTACAGAGCTTAGAGCAGATTTAGACAAGACAATTATTGACCAAATGGCAGATGATAAAGCCTCTGAAAATCGTGATGAGATCGGTCGCCGCCAGTTTTACGAAGAACTATATCTACCAAATATTGCAATGACACATGATGCAAATAGTGGACAACCTGTTGTTTATGAATCGCATCCGACCTATCGCAACTTGTTTGGCCATGTGGAGCACAGCAGTGATCAAGGTATGTTGGTCACAAATTATCGTTTAATACGCTCTGGAAGCCTGCATGAGGCCAATGGCGGTTATTTGATATTGGATGCAGAAAAACTGTTAACAGATCATTACCTGTGGGAAGCATTAAAGCGTGCACTGAAAAGCAAAATGTTGAAAATTGAGCATCCTTATGCCGACATGGGGTTGATGAGTACTATGACATTATCACCCCAAGATTTACCTTTGCAGGTAAAAGTGGTGTTGATCGGCGCTCGTGATATTTACTATCTTCTACAAGATGCAGACCCAGATTTCCAAGAAATGTTTCGTGTTCTAGTGGATTTTGACGACACTCTAAAGCGCTCAAAAGAATCTGAATATTCATTTGCACGTCTAATGAAAGACCGTGTAGATAAAGAAGAATATGCCAATGTAACTCGTGATGGTGTCGCTGCTTTAATTGAATACAGTAGTCGTTTAGCAGAACATCAGCGTGAAATGGCCGCTAAAATTGGTGATGTCTTTGAGTTATTAGGTGAAGCTGATTTTGTTCGTCAAATGGCGAAAGATACTGAAATTACTGCTGATCATATTTCCCGAGCACTAAAAGCAAAAAAACACCGCACAGGTCGTGTTAGTGAAAAAATCATTGAAGAAATCATTGAAGGCACTGTGCTATTAGAAAGTGAAGGCCATTCTGTTGGTAAAATTAATGGCTTAACTGTGATGCAGATCGGTGACAGTAGTTTTGGTGCTCCAGCGCGCATTTCTACGACAGTTTATCCTGGTGGGAAAGGCATTATAGACATCGAACGAGAGTCAAACTTAGGGCAGAATATTCACTCGAAAGGTGTATTAATTCTATCTGGCTATCTTGGCAACAAATATGCACAGCGTTTTCCTTTGGATATCTCTGCGTCAATTGCCATGGAGCAAAGTTACGGTTATATCGATGGCGACAGCGCCTCTACGGCAGAGCTTTGTTGCTTGTTATCGGCTTTAATCCAAGTACCATTACGGCAAGACCTTGCTATTACCGGCTCATTAAACCAATACGGTGAAGTTCAAGCCATTGGTGGCGTAAACGAAAAAATAGAAGGTTTCTTTAATGTCTGTAATGCTCGAGGCCTAACAGGTTCTCAAGGCGTTATTGTTCCAAAGTCTAATGCAAATAACTTAATGCTGAATGACGACATTATTGAGGCGGTGAAAGACGGTAAGTTTCATGTTTACGCGATTTCAACCGCAGATGAGGCCCTGCATCTATTAACTGGCTTAGAGCCTGGCGTAGCGGATGAAGAAGGTGAATACCCTGAAGGTACTTTATCTGCAAGAGTCATTGAGCGCTTGGAAGAAATTGCAAATTTAGGTGAAGAGGAAGAAGAGCCTGAAGATGAGGAAGCGTCAGATAAAAAATCGGAGCCTGAAGTGAAATCCAAAAAATAGATGCTGTCGATAAAAAGCATTTAGAATAATCAAAAGATCAATGGTGAATTAGTGTTTGCCATTGGTCCTTTTTATTACTTGGGCGTCACAATCTAAATTAATTAATGAAAAAACAGTGTAATAGAGGTCTGTATTTTTAACATAAACGTAACTAGCCACTTCCTTACGTTTACTAGGTAAATGCCTTTTTAAGATAAGTGCTCTTTTGAATGTTTTGCCTTTTACATAGGCTTCAGCGCGTTTGTCTGATGACAATTTTGCGTCAAAATCACTGCATTCAGCGAATGCAGTTCCACTTATCGTTAAGCAAAATGTGACAAAGAAAATGTGCTTTAAATAAAAAATACTTAACTCCTGCTGACTCTCGATTGAATATTTTTCTGTTTTAAGTATCAAATCTTACATTAAATAAAAGAGATATTGGCCATAAAACGATTTTTCATGTGAAGAAATCGAAATGAATTTACAATTTACACCGTGTCTTTTTCAAACAGCATGGTATTTTAAAGGCTGTTTTATAAAGCAATCAATTTGCCTCATTTGATTGTGTGTTTTAAGTATGGAGTATTTTCATGAATAAGAAATTTCTAGCCGCGGCAATTTTATCATTTACCATGTCATCTGGTGTATTTGCCCACGGTCATTGTGATGAAACTGAACTACATGGCTACATGATGAATATTAAAGATGAGTTAAAACTGATGTCCGGAGATGTTAAGTCTGGGGATAATGAATCAGCTGCAATACGCGTCCAAACATTAATTTCTTATTTTGAAAAATCGAGCGAGGTAACACCAAATAAGTTCATGTCTGAACATTATGAAGGTGAGCAGTTAAAATTGCAGACAGCCGCATACGAAAAATCAATTAAAAAAATGATAGACACATTAAGCCGCTTGAAGATGGCCTTGATAGAAGATAATACTGAAGAGGTTAAAAAAATATTCGGGGAAATAGGCACACAGAGGAATACAGGGCATCAAACTTTTAAGTCAAATTGTTAACTCTTCTGGCTGACACCTGAATTCACTGTTACAATGCGCGCGATAAAGAGAGGATATTATGGCTCGTGTTAAAAAATCGCGCAGTATGCGTGGAAAACTTGGTAAAACTGGTTCAAAAGAAGCGATGAAAGAGCAAAACAAAGCTCGTAAGTCGTCTTCTACTCGTCGCTTTGCGACAAAAAAATCCAAGGAACGTAAAGAACAAGCACACAAAAAGCTTGATAGATTAGGTCTGCTCCCAGAAAAGCAAGCAGCAGGCGCTGTTGTACGTCCGCGACGTTTTGTGTTTGTAAAACCTATTGATGAAAATGAAGAACAAGACAAAAAAGTTGCAGCGGCAGAAGCGGCAGCATTAGCAAAGGGTATTAATCCTGATAGTGAAGAGCTTTCAGTAGATGAAGTATTGTCTGCTTTTACTGAAGGTCACTAAGTAAAACCAAACGAATAAATGTAAAATAAAAAAGGCTGCATTGATGTAGCCTTTTTTTATGCGTAAAAAAAACCATATAATAACAAATTAATGTACTTTGATTGTTCACATTCAATACTGGATTTCACCATTAGCCTGATCAATAATGACCACCTATATAAAGGGGAAAAATATGCGTTTATGGGTTGATGCGGATGCTTGTCCAAATGTAATTAAAACCATTCTTTTTCGTGCTGCAGAACGTGTTCAAATACAATGTATTTTAGTCGCTAATCAGGCAATTGCTATTCCTCCTTCAAAATGGATTGAGCGCCGAGTCGTTAGCTCTGGTTTTGATGTGGCCGATGATTATATTGTCGATAATATAGGTCCCACAGACCTTGTTGTTACCGCTGATATTCCACTTGCATCTGAAGTGATAGAAAAGGGTGCTTTGGCAATTAATCCACGAGGAGAGCTATATACAAAAGAAAATATTAAACAGCGTCTTGGAATGCGAGACTTTATGGAGCAAATGCGAGCATCAGGGTTACAAGGTGATGGACCTGCTACCTTTAACCAGCAAGACCGTATGGCGTTTGCAAATACGCTCGATAAACTTTTAGCCCAAAGAAAGATATGACCCATATCCCATTGAGAAATCTGAAAAGTGTTTGATAAATATTTTCCAGATTATTTAATTTTATAGGTAGATTTTTATGAAAAAAATCGTAGTCGTTGGTGGTGGTGCTGGAGGTTTGGAATTAGTTACCAAACTAGGCCAATCATTTGGTAAGAAAAACCAAGCTGAAGTTGTACTTATTGATAGAAGCCAAACACATATCTGGAAACCTTTGTTGCATGAAGTCGCCACGGGTTCGTTAGATATTAATAGTGATGGATTAAATTACAGAGCTCATGCCGCTAAACATCATTATCAGTTTCAATTAGGCACGTTAACTGACGTTAATCCAGAAAAAAAAGCACTTACTTTAGATTCTCTTTCCGATGATATGGGGCATATTGTATTGCCTGAACGTACCATAGAATATGATATTTTAGTGATGGCAGTTGGTAGTATAAGCAATGATTTCGGTACTCTAGGCGTGTCTGATTATTGTTACTTTCTTGACTCACATAAACAAGCAGAGCGTTTTCAACAAGCGCTTCTGAATCAGTTTTTACGGGTTCATCAGGAAGGGCAAGATGCCAAATTGAAGTTGGCTATTGTTGGCGGCGGCGCTACTGGTGTTGAACTGTCTGCCGAACTTTTTCATGTGGCTGACATGCTTAAAGCTTATGGTATGCCAGAGATGTCAGGTAAACGTGTTCATGTACAGCTCATTGAAGCTGGACCAAGAATTTTACCTGCGCTTCCAGAGCACATTGCATCTTTAGCCACAAAAGAACTTATTCGTTTAGGCGTTACGGTAAGTCAAGGCACTCGTGTTACACGTGCTTTCGATGGTGGTTTTGAAACCGCAGAAGAAGATAAAATTGAAGCTGATTTGATGATATGGGCTGCTGGCGTAAAAGCTCCAGATTTTGTTGCTAAAATAGAGGGCTTTGAGACAACTAGAAACAATCAAGTTCTAGTCAAAGGAACATTGCAAACAACAAACTTTGAAAATATCTATGTTATTGGTGATTGTTGTGCATGCCAACAAGCAGACGGTTCATTTGTTCCTCCTCGTGCTCAATCAGCACATCAAATGGCCTCTTTAGTGTTCAATAACATCAAGGCATCTTTTTTAAGTGAGCCACTTAAGGAGTATGTATATAAAGATTATGGTTCTTTGGTTAACCTTAGTCGATATAGCACGGTAGGGAGCTTAATGGGTAACCTTATGGGTGGCTCTATGTTCATTGAAGGTCGAATCGCTCGTTTTGTGTATGTGTCCTTGTATCGACTGCATTTGATCGCAATACACGGTTGGTTTAAAGCAACGGTTATTATGGCTGCTCAAAAGATTGGTAAAGTCGTGAAACCTAAACTAAAACTTCATTGATCTGATTTTTTTAATAGTCATACTTAGATTTAGAGTAAATATGAAACCGAGATTAAATTAGGTCTCGGTTTTTTTATATCTATTTAATGTAAAAAAATACTATTTTAGACAGTAAACACAGTTTAAGTGTTGTACTATACCTGCCTTTAAAATAAGCCTTTCTTTAACATATTTATAACTGCATATGGCTGATTTAAATCATTATTATCTTCATCAAACCAATTAGAATTTAACATAGAGGCGATTATGCAAGCGTATCAATGGGGTGTTTTTGCCATTGCTCTTGGCACTTTCGGAATAGGTACGACAGAATTCATGCCTATGGGGTTGTTACCTGTTATTGCCGACGGTGTAAATGCCTCGATCCCCGCAGCCGGTTTGTTGATCAGCGCTTATGCTATTGGTGTCATGATAGGTGCACCTTTGATTACTCTGTATTTAACTAAATACAGTCATAAAACCTCCTTGTTAGCATTAATGATTGTATTTGTATTAGGCAATGTACTGTCTGCATCCTCTATAAATTATGAAACCTTACTGTTTTCACGCATTGTTACAAGTCTCTCCCATGGTGCCTTTTTTGGCATCGGGGCTGTAGTTGCCATGAATTTAGCCCCATATCATAAAAAAGGGTCTGCCGTGGCATCGATATTTTTAGGATTAACCATAGCAAATATTATTGGTGTACCTATTACGACTTGGCTAGGTCAAAATTTTGACTGGCGTATCTCATTTGCCGTGACTGCTGTTTTAGGTGTGCTTGCCGTTATAGGCCTAAGCCGCAGTTTGCCAGCTATGCCCCCCATCGAAAAACCTAATGTTAGAAATGAGTTAAAAACCATAATGCAACCAGCGGCTTTACGAGCTTTTGCCACCACTGTAATGTGCGCAAGTTCAATGTTTACGCTTTATACCTACATTACTCCAATCATGAAAACCTTAGCTCAAGCTTCTGACAATGCCGTTGCCATTATGCTGATGTTAACAGGCGTGGGCTTTACTTTAGGTAACTATATCAGTGGTAAACTTACAGATAAATCACCTGATATGGCCTTGTTTATTTTTCTTAGTTTACAAGTTTTAGTGTTGCTGGTATTTCAATTCACATCAACCACAGTAATAGGGGCTAGTGTGACGGTTTTGCTCTGGGGCGTTGTTATATTTGGCAGCGGTCCACCATTGCAAATGCAAGTAATGAAAATAGCTGAGCAAGCACCTGGATTAGCGTCTTCTATTAATATAGGAGCATTCAATTTAGGTAATGCCTTCGGCGCAGCCTTAGGTGGTTTAGTGATTAGTGCTGGATTTGGTTTTTCTTGGATTCCAAGTGTGGCGGCTGTACTGTCTTTTATTGCTTTAATAATGGTTTGGCTAAACCGTCGTAAACCTACCAATCAGACAAATGAAAGTGTGGCTTAATATATAACTTTTGTCTAAAACTACAATGTAAATTACAAAATGGGTGTTTGGCTTGACTGCGTTAAAAAGTAAATTTTTTAAACTTAATAGACTTATCTTATTCATGGCTTTAACCGCTACGGTTATTACTTTTATCAATAGTCTGTATTCGAACTATCAAGTCCAAAAAGAACAATTAATTCTTCAAGCAATGGAAGTAAATAAAGCCTACGCAAAAAAACTTTCTGAGACAACTGACGTTTTTTTAACAGCATCCTTACAGCAGCTTGCTTACAGTGCTAAGAAAACCTCAGTCAAAATGAACAGTAGAGAAGCGCTAAAAGAAGAAGCTGAACGTCTCAAGTATCAAACGGATACCTTTAATTCTATTGTAATTAGTGATGCTAAAGGTATAGCCCAAGCGACATCACCAGAGACATTAGATTTGGTAGGAAAAAAACTGGTATCAACAGGCAGTTTGACAATATTAAAAGATCGAAAACTCAGTATCAGTGACCCATATATATCTTCTCTCAAAAATTTACTTCTTGTGATATCCGCCCCGATTTTTGATGACAATAAAAAATATTTAGGTTTTTTAGGTGGTACTATTTATCTCAAAAAAACAAATATTTTAAGCAGTATATTAGGCGAACACTATTATGAAAACGGTTCGTACATATATGTTATAGATAAGAATAAGCAGGTTCTTTATCACCCGAGCCAAAGTCGAATAGGTGCTTATGTTAATAACAATACAGGTATAGAGGAAATTGTTACTAAGAAAGAAGGAGGGATGTTGTTAACCAATAGTAATGGTATTGAGATGCTTGCAGGTTATGCAGAAGTACCAAGTACTGGTTGGGTTGTCATTACTCAAAGTCCCTTAGAATCTACGCAATTGCCTTTAACGGGTATTATGATGAAGGTAATTACACGCACTTTGCCCATGGCTTTTGCTGTATTTCTTTTTATCTGGATCTTTGCCCGAGCTATATCCCGACCACTTCAACAACTTACCGATAAAGCAAAACTCATCGATAGTCCTGAAGTCAGTAAAGACATTGAAAAAATAGATGCCTGGTATGTAGAAAGCTTAGGACTTAAAAGAGCTATTTTAAGCGGTATGAAACTGCTGCATAGGCAGATAGGTCAGCTTCAGCATGATGCGAAAACAGATCCGTTAACTAATACCAGTAATCGTAGAGCATTTCAGCTTAGACTTGAAAAACAAGCCTTATTAGAAACACCATTTTCTATTGTGGCATTGGACGTTGATCACTTTAAACACGTTAATGACAGTTATGGCCATAGTGTAGGCGATGAAGTTTTAAAACGCTTAGGTCTAATTATGACTCAATGCACTAAAGGTGATGATATGATCGCTAGAACTGGCGGAGAAGAATTTGCCATACTATTAAGTAATACACCTTTAGATAATGCTGTTATATTTGCCGAGAACTTACGCCTTACGATTAGTGAGGAGCTATTTAAAACAGTTGGTCATATTACTGTCTCTATTGGTATTGCAGCTTGGCCTAATGGATCCGTTAGTATTGATGAGACGTTATCATTAGCGGATAACGCGCTTTATGAAGCTAAAGATTTAGGCCGTAACCGTTGTGTTGTTACACGTTAATAGCAAAGCCTAATACAAGCGTAATGTATTAAGTAGCAATAAGTTAACGTATAACTCTATTTCCGATAATAACATTTATCGGAAATAGTGTTTGAATATACCACGCTGCTTTGATCTTAAATAATGCATCCTATGCTTTTAACCATGTTAACAAATCATGTAATGTGCTTACTTGATAAGTTGGTGTTATTTCTGTTGGGTGTGCTTTGTTATGGTGATTCAGCCAACAGGTATCAAAACCAAAATTATTACCACCTAAAATATCAGACTCTAATGTATCACCAACCATAAGTACTTGGTTTTTATCTGGTACTTCTGTGCCTTTATTTGTCATTTGTTCCAAAGCATGTTGAAAAATCAATGTATGTGGTTTCGCAACGCCAACAAGCTCGGAAATCACCACAGGAGAAAAGTACAGTTTAAAACCTGTACGTTCTAAGCGTATGGTCTGCAACTGAGCAAACCCATTCGTGATTATGCCCATCTTTATATTATTTTGATGTAAATACGTCACTAATTCTAACGCACCAGGTAATGGTTGGCAGATCTCGGCCATAGAGTCTAGAAACTGTGAATTCAATTCCTTAGCACTCACACCCAGTTTTTCGCTCCATTGTTTAAAGCGTCTGGTTTGTAACTGTTCTGCTGTGATTTGACCGTTCTGGTATTCCACCCACAAAGGTTTATTTACACTTTGGTATTCATCAAAGTCAGATTGTGAAAAATTGACTTCATATCGGGAGAACATGTTCTTTAAACCGGCAAAATTATCAAAATGAAAGATTGTTTCATCGGCGTCAAATAGTATCCATTTGTATTTCATTATCGTGTTTTTACTTCTATTTTCGATGGCTTAACAGGTGTAATCTCCATTAAGCGGAGTAATGTTCAGGATGCAATATCGGCGCTAAGGCAAGAATAAGCGCTTGGATGTAAATGCTTTCTCTTGTCGCGCTATTATTGGTTAATAAGCCAATAGCGCCACCTTGTTGTTTGATATTCGTGGTGTGAAAAATATCATCCATGACATCACCAAGTTCTTCGTTTCCTTGTAATCGCTTAAATATCTTATTAGGCAAAGGTAAGTTAGCAGAACGTCCTGTAGAAAGAATGCCGTTACTTGGTAAAATAGCGACATACGCGAAGGTCATTACGCCCTCCTCAAATTTATCTACACCGCCTTCCATGGCGACAAAATAATCTGCTGATTTTTGTGTATCTTGCTGGAAGCAATACTGAACTCGATTTTTAGCACCTAACCGTGTTTCAGCTTCTGTCATTGGTTGGTCTGAAACACCAGAAGGTGCATTCATACCGTTACAATGAATCGAATAAGCAGGAAATACAGCTTCAAATGCTTGTTTTGCCGCGTTTATTTTTACGGGATTGGTTGAACCAACACAAAGGTGAATAACCGTAGACACTATTTTCTCCATGATTTTCAATAAGTGAAGTTGATACAATGATATTAAAACCAAAAAGCCGCTATCGGGTGGAAAATAGCGGCTTGTTCGTATTTTTTAGTTCTTGTTTTTTAATACAGAGCAATCGTTATAAACACTAAAACAGAGCCGTTAAGCTTGGCCTTTGATAATTGGCGTATTACAAACAACATCCGCATTTTGTGCTCGGTGTCTTAGTAAATGGTCCATTATCGTCAAGGCCAGCATTGCTTCTGCAATGGGTGTTGCACGAATGCCAACGCAAGGGTCATGGCGGCCTTTGGTAACCACTTCAATAGCGTTACCTGCACGGTCAATACTGCGACCCGGAGTTGTAATACTGGATGTTGGTTTTAATGCCATGTGAACAACAATATCTTGCCCAGATGATATTCCACCTAATACGCCGCCAGCATGGTTGCTTAGAAAACCTTTTGGTGTCATCTCGTCTCGGTGTTCACTGCCCTTTTGTTCTACAACGGCAAAACCATCACCGATTTCAACGCCTTTTACCGCGTTAATACTCATCATTGCTTTGGCTATGTCTGCGTCTAAACGATCAAACACCGGTGCACCTAAACCAGGCATTAAATTCTTTGCTATGACGGTGATCTTAGCGCCGACAGAATCTTGTTCACGGCGTAATGCCGTCATGTATTCCTCAAGTTCTGGAATCGCATCTGGATCTGGGCTGAAAAAGCTGTTTTTGTAAACTTGGCTCAGGTCTTTCACTTCAAGCTTAATTGGACCAAGCTGAGACAAAAAGCCTTGAATCTCGATACCAAATTGTTGTTTTAGATATTTCTTAGCAATTGCGCCCGCGGCAACACGCATAGCTGTTTCACGTGCAGATGAACGACCGCCACCTCGATAATCACGGAAGCCATATTTTTGATCGTAAGTATAATCAGCGTGAGCAGGACGAAACGTATCGGCAATGTTGCCATAATCTTTTGAACGCTGGTCTGTATTTTCGATCTGCAAACCAATTGGCGTACCTGTTGTTTTGCCTTCAAAGACACCGGAAAGGATTTTGACTTGATCCGGTTCTTTACGTTGCGTCGTATGCTTGGACGTACCGGGTTTGCGAAGGTCTAAATCATGTTGCAAATCTTCTTCACAAATCTCGATACCCGGAGGACATCCATCAACAATCGCGCCCAACGCAATACCATGACTTTCACCAAAGGTAGTGACTTTAAAAAGTGTTCCAAATGTATTACCAGACATAATTATTTTTGCTCTTGTAATAGTTCGCTTAATTGTTCTTTTGTTAGGATAAACACCCCGTTTCCACCCTGTTCCAACTCAACCCACATAAAAGGAATGTTTGGATAGGCTTCTTGTAATGCCACTTCGGTGTTCCCTACTTCGTATACTAATATACCGTCATCTTGTAGATAATGCGCGGCTTGAGCCAAGAATTCGTGAGTGAAGTTAAGACCATCATCACCAGAGGCTAAAGCTAATTCAGGTTCATTATGAAACTCTGCAGGCGCATTCTGAAAATCTTCCGCGTCCACATAAGGTGGATTACAGATGATTAAATCATATTGTTTACCTGCTAAGTTTTTAAACATATCTGAATGAATCGCTTGAACGCGTTCTTCTACTTGGTGACGTAGAATGTTTTGGTTAGCGACTAATAAAGCACTTTCACTGATATCAGAAAGGTCGACTTGAGCATCATCAAACACCAAAGCGGCTGCAATGCCTAAACAACCAGAGCCAGTACACATATCCAAAATATTTAATGGATAGCCTTTTAGCCAAGGTTCAAATTCACTTTCGAGCAAAGACATAATTGGAGAACGAGGAATCAAGGTGTCTTTCGTCACATTAAAAGGCAACCCCATAAACCAAGCTTCACCAAGTAAATACGGCAATGGCTCACGTTTCGTAATGCGGGTTTGTACTAGCTTTAAAATGTGTTTTTTCTCGTTGTACGTCAGTGCACAATCCAGCATATCACGGTCAAAATCAATTGGAAGCTTGAGCGCTCCCATCACTAAATGAACGGCTTCATCCCAAGCATTATCAGTACCATGACCATAAAATAAGTCTGCTTTATTAAAGCGACTGAATGTCCAACGAATAAAATCTTTAATACTAGATAAATCTCGAACAGCGGATTGTCGATAGCTCATTATGTTTTCTTATATGTTCTTATGCGTTTTTAAATAGTGAACAACAATGCGATGTTCTGAATGAATCGTATTATAGCGACTATTTTACTGCGGCTCTATCTTTGCGATTAGGAATACAAAGAAAATGGAGTGAAGATGCTTTTACTGAATTAAAATAGCACTCAATTAAAGTGCTATTTCGTTAAAACGACACTGGATTAAAGCGGCAGCCTTAATCCAGTGTTGTCACATTATTGAAAGTTCGTGGTATTCATTATCTTGGTTGCCATTTCGACACCAAACTCTTTTGCTAACTCTTTCCAAGGTTCTTCTTTCACCTGGTAATAAATAGGTTCTGCTTCAGGAAAACGCGAATTTAACAGCTGACTAGTGCTTGAAAGTCCGTCGATAAGGCCAATTTTAATGGCTTGAGAGCCAGTAAAAATCATGCCAGAAAACACATCGTCCGTAATGGTTAATCGATCACCACGGCCTTCTTTTACTGCATGAATGAATTGCTGATGTGTTTCATCAAGCACGGCTTGCCACTTTACTTTGGCCTCTTGCGTCATTGGCGCAAAAGGGTCTAAAAAGGCTTTGTTACGACCCGCTGTAAAGGTTCGTCTTTCTACGCCAATTTTCTCAAGTAAGCTAGTAGCGTCAAAACCTGATGAAATAACACCAATGGAACCTACTAAACTGGCTTTGTCTGCGTAAATTTCATGGGCAGCAGAAGCAATGTAATAACCACCAGAAGCGGCCATGTCTTCTACGACGACAATGACAGGAACATTAGGGTGCAATTGCTCTTTCGCACGAATAGCATCGTAAATAATGCCTGAATGAACAGGACTTCCACCAGGGCTGTTCATTTCAATAATGACGCCTTCAAGATTGCTATTTTGATAAGCACTATCAAGTAACTCAACAAATTCAAGAGACTCTATTTCTGAACCTGCGCCAATCACGCCGCGCATAGGAATCATGGCAACGACTTTTTCATCTAAACTCACTTCTTCAAAGTTAGATGTAAAAAACCAGCTTCCAAGTAAAGCTAGTGTGATGGCGAGTGTTGTTAGACGGAAGAAGATCTTCCAGCGTCTGCCTCGACGTTTCTCTATTAAACTGTCGCTAAGCGTTTTTTCTAACAATGTCCAAATGGCTGTATTAGGGTCGAGACGTTCTTGTTCTTGATTTGTTACTCCTTCATCGTCGATCCCTGTATCGTCAATGCTTTGAGCTTGTACTGATGCGCTTTTCTCAAGCGCTTTCTTTTTATCTTCGTCTTCTGTCCAACTCATTATTTATAGTCCTAAAACATTTTTCAATTGGTTAAAATTATTTATTAATGCATGTGGTTGACACGCTTTTAGGCGTAATTCATCGTGTGCACCATAGGTTACCCCAATGCTTTTCATACCTGCATTAGTTGCCATGTTTAAATCGTATTCTGTGTCTCCCACCATGATGGCCTGCTCTGGCAAAAGGTTTAATTCTGTCAGTATTTGTTCAAGCATAAGCGGATCAGGTTTAGAAAGTGCTTCGTCTGCGCAACGGGATGTAACAAAATAATCTCTTGTATTGCTCAGGGCCATTACTCGGTCTAAACCTCGTCGGCTTTTCCCTGTGGCCACAGCCATTTTTAAACCTGCGCTTTTAATCGTATTTAAAGTCTCTATAACACCTGCATAGGCATCGGGTGGCGTTTGATCTGTGGCAACAAAATTGTGTTTATAGTGTTCTATTATAATATTTTGTTCTTCTGTAGAGAGTTCTGGCCAAATAACATCAACCGCTTTGTCTAAAGATAACCCAATGATATTTTTAACATCATCATGTTTACGTTGAGGTGCGTTTGCTAACTTGCCAGCATGAAGCATGCTAAAGCAAATTTTATCGATGGAATCAAATAAAGTACCGTCCCAATCAAAAATTACCAACTTAACCATAGATACCTCTTAAGAATGATGTGGCGAAAGTGTACCATAGCGATAAATTACAATATAAGGACAAGTCATGACTTCTGGTTATACATTTGAGCAACTTAGCATTGACCAAAGCGTCGAATTTCGAAAAGTAGTCACCGAATCGGATGTGCAAGCATTTGCTGACGTAACAGGCGATACGAACCCTGTTCACTTGGATGCAGAATACGCAGCGACAACTTCATTCGGCCAACCAATTGCCCACGGCATGCTGACGGCTGGCTTTATATCCGCTGCGATTGGTACTCAATTACCAGGGTCGGGGTGCATTTATTTAGAACAGACATTGAAGTTTCGTGCCCCTGTTTTTATCGGAAAAGAAGTTGTGACAACAGTAACGGTGACGGATTTGAATGAGCGTCGTCGTCGAGCGACACTTAAAACCGTATGTGAATGCGATGGAAAAGTCGTAGTAACAGGCGAAGCAACTATCATGTTACCTGCTGCGTAAATCTTTTTCTAATACATAAAAAAGAGCGAAACCGTTTGGTTTCGCTCTTTTTTGACTAGACCTTACTGATATACCTTGAATCGATATTCCAATAAGTTCTCAGTTACATAGACATTACGATGCGTCCTGTAATTTCACCTTTTTCCATGTCTCCGAAAATGTCGTTAATATCTTCAAGTTTTTTCTCTTCTATAATGGCTTTTACCTTGCCACGAGCTGCGAATTCTAAACATTCTTCAAGGTCTTTTCGTGTGCCAACAATAGAACCAACCACACTCACGCCATTCAGTACGGTATTGAAGATAGGCAATGGCATGTCTTCTGGAGGCAAACCAACCAATACACATTTTCCTCCACGACGTACTACATCATAGCTTTGTCTAAATCCTGCCTTGCTGACAGCAGTACAAACACTGGCATGCACGCCACCTGTTTTTTCTAGAATATCGTCGACGACATCGTCTGTCTTAAAGTCAAAGTAACATTCTGCGCCAAGTTGCATTGCAAGGCCTCGCTTGGCATTACCTGTGTCTACAGCGACTACTCGTAAGCCCATGGCAACGGCGTATTGAACCGCTAAATGGCCTAAACCGCCAATACCAAATATCGCCACCCAATTGCCTGGTTTGGCATCAGATACTTTTAGCGCTTTATAGGTTGTTACGCCTGCGCAAAATAACGGTGCAGCTTCTACGTAATCAAGATTATCAGGGACTTTCACAACGTATTCAGCATGAGCCGCGCAATATTCAGCATAACTACCATTTACAGAATAACCTGAATTTTGCTGAGACAAACACAAGTTTTCATCTCCGCTTAAACAGTATTCACAATGACCACAAGCACTGTATAACCATGGAATGCCGACACGATCACCATTTTTAAGGTGAGTCACTGCACTGCCCACTTCAACTATTTCTCCTACTCCTTCGTGACCTGGAACAAAAGGTAAAGATGGTTTAACTGGCCAATCGCCATGGCAAGCATGTAAGTCGGTATGACAAACGCCACATGCATGAATTTTAACAAGGATCTGATGGGGCTCTATTTTTGGTTTTGCGATATCTTCGATTTTCAAAATAGAACCGAATGTACTAGCAACAGCTGCTTTCATAATAGTCTCCTTGGTGAATAAACTTCTTATCATGATGTTAGCTGGATTAACAAAATAAAGAACAGACCTAGATCAAGTTTTTATCCGATTAGATTCACTAATCGCAATGCTTTTCCTTAATTTAGGGATATAATGAAAATATACGTCATGTTAATAAAAAAGGTGGGATTTGCTATAAAGTAGGCTTATATTAATGATGTATAAAGTTATTAAAAATACGTCAGCATATATTAAGGTTTTTATGAAAATCCAATTACTTATGATCATTGCCGTGATTGCATCGTCTTTGTTGACGATCTCTCAGCGTGTTAGTGCTCAAGAAACAAGTCAATTGCGTTGGTTAGAGCCTACTGTAGAACAAAGATTTAATGAAGTTTCTGTTCCAGATAAAGATCATGGTTCAGATAATAGTTATGTCACTTATACGTATTTTGACATCAATGTTTTAATACCTGATACGTCTGATTTTTTTTATTATCACTTCCCAACAACTAGTAAAACCAATCGTCACACTCATCCAAGAGCGCCTCCTTTTTCATTGATATAACTCACCCTTTATTTGTACTTTTAATTTTATTTTAATTGGGGTTTCATCATGAAAACACTAACTTACGTGTCTACAAAAAGCGTTAATGAACTTACTTGGCCTACTACGACTGACAACATCACTACTTATTCTCCTGCTTTGACTGTCTTTACTGATTTCTATGTTGCTGGCCCTCGTGTTATTGAATCTAATACGCCTGCGGATGAATTGGTTCAGTTGATGAAGAAAGAGCATGTGCGTATGAAAATCGTTGTGGATGCAGAAAACCATTTTATAGGGGTGATCAGTCTAGAGGATTTGTCTGAAGATAAGTTCATCAAGCGAGTTGCGGACGGCTATAAACGTTCTGAATTGATCGTGGCAGATTTAATGAGGTCAAAAGAGTCTTTACTTGCGTTATCTTATTCATCTCTTAAACGTTCTGATATAGAGTCACTTCTCTATAGTCAAAAAGATAATAATTATCAGCATTTATTAGTTATTGATGAAGAAAGTAAAACCATACGAGGCGTAATTTCATCCAATGATATTGCTCGTCAACTGCGTTTAGATATTGATGTGTCTTTTTCCAATTTTGCTCAAACGTATGAAAGTGCGATTCTTGGCCATAAGGTCTCAATGAGAAAACTAAAAGTAGCTTAAGATGCAACAACAGGAACACGTATAACTGTAGTAGAAAATATGTACATAGAATCGCCATACTTTGACCCTAATAAGGATAAAAGTATGGCTTTTTTATGCTTATTTTTTTTCTATCCAGTAGTAATAAATATCGTCTTCTTGTTCTTGATTGATTAGTTGGTGACCAAGAAACTGGCAAAACTTAGGAATATCACGTGTTGTTGAAGGGTCTGTTGCGATCACTTTTAATATTTGTTTCGATGCTAATTTTCGCATTTCTACGTGTAACATCATCACAGGTTCTGGACAAAGTAAATCTGTGGCATCAAGCAAGGCTTGGTGTTCCATAAAATATCTCTCATTCTAATCGTAAATGTAGCGAATTATATAAGTTCGGTTCGCTATTCTATTTTTAAGCGTTCATGTGGTCTTATCAAGCCAGTTCTGAGTAATACTCGCCAACTCTGAAATCGTTTCCGTTATGTTTGTATTTTGTTTTTTTAGTGTTTTGAAATCGTGATCGGCGCCTTCAATCCACACTATTCGAACATTGGCAGGTAACGTCTGTTTATTCACCCATTCGCGGGAGCCAAGTTGGTCTCTCGTTCCTTGAATAATAAGGCATGGCACTTGAAGGTTATCTAAAAAAGCCAATCGGTGTTTTTCTGGCTTACCTGAGGGGTAAAATGGAAAACCAAAACAAACGATGCCTTTTACCATCGATAAATTGGATAATTGCGTTGCTACACGCCCCCCCATTGATTTACCTGCAACAATACAAGCACCCTCATTTTTTATGTACTCTGCAAACTCCGGAACCAATGTAGGAAAACGAGGCGGCGGCCTTCTTTTTGCCGTAATTTCCTGTTCTTTCATATAAGAGAAAGTAACAGGAACGATGGCTTGCTTACCTTGTTCTGAGATGGCATGGCAAAGCTGGCTTAAAAAAGCATTGCTATGCCCTGCTCTAGCACCATGGGCTAAGTAAAAAGGGATGTTTTTCATAATATAAATGATCAGTTTTAAACTGTCTATTAGAGCAGACCCTTTAAATAGTTAGAACCTTTGTCAAAGTCATTTTAATCAAAATGACTTTCTTAATCGAGCTAATTCCTTGATCTGGATCAGAAAGTAAAAATAACAAATGCGTAAACTCTTATTAGAAAATTTAATAGGAATGCATCATGATCTGGGACTCCTCGCTTATTGATAAGTATAACTTATCTGGACCACGCTATACTTCTTATCCGACGGCTCCACAATTTGATTCTGGCGTTAGTAAAATAGCCTTGATTGAAAAAATGTTATTGCCGTCCGAAGCTCCTCTTAGCTTGTATTTCCATATTCCGTTTTGTGCTCACCTTTGTTACTACTGTGCTTGCAATAAGATAGTGACAAAGCAATACGAAAAAGGAGCCGAATACGTTGAGCTACTTGGTGAAGAAATGCGCTTACGTAGCCTGATGCTAGATCACACTAGAGATATTACACAGCTTCATTTTGGAGGTGGTACACCAACCTTCTTAACTGAAGATCTGATTCTAGAATTGTTTAATAACATCAAGCAACACTTCAATCTTATTAATGATGGGACGCAAGATTACAGTATTGAAATTGACCCTCGCGAAATTAGCCGCTCTAAGCTTCAGCTATTAACTGAAATGGGAATAAATAGAATCAGTATTGGTGTTCAGGATTTTGATCATAAAGTGCAAGAAAGCATACATCGTATTCAACCTATAGAAATGGTAACTGCCTTGGTGAACGAGGCTCGTGAAATGGGCATTAAATCTATTAACTTTGATTTAATTTACGGCTTACCTTATCAAACTCTAGAAGGCTTTAGAGATACACTAGATAAAGTGATTGCCTTATCTCCTGAACGCATATCTGTTTTTAATTATGCGCATCTACCTGAACGCTTTCCTGCTCAAAAACGGATATCAGATGACAGTTTACCTAATTCCGATATCAAACTTGAGTTACTAAAAATGA
This sequence comes from Marinomonas colpomeniae, assembly GCF_014803385.1. GTDB lineage: Bacteria > Pseudomonadota > Gammaproteobacteria > Pseudomonadales > Marinomonadaceae > Marinomonas > Marinomonas colpomeniae. Next base: position 291,839 of record NZ_JACYFC010000004.1, read on the forward strand.
CCATCGAATATTTGATTGATGCTGGTTATGAGTACATTGGTATGGATCATTTTGCCAAACCAAGTGATAGTTTAGCGATAGCTCAAAAACAGGGTCTGTTACAACGGAATTTCCAAGGCTATACAACTCATTCAGGCACGGATTTAGTTGCTTTTGGTGTTTCAGCTATCAGTGATTTACATGGTATCTACATACAGAATCATACTGACTTATCGAAATATAGAAGTGCGATAGAAAAAGGGCAATTAGCCATTAATAAAGGTTATATAAGTGATTTTGACGATAGAGTACGGCATCAGGTAATTATGACGTTAATTTCTTCATTTCAACTAGACTATCAGCAAATTGAAGAGCAGTATAACATTAGCTTTGTCGAATATTTCGCTGAAGAAATGGATGATCTTATACCTATGATTGAAGATGGTATGATAGAAATATTTAAAAGTGGAATGCAGACCACTTTAAACGTAACAGATAAAGGACGATTACTTATTCGTTGTATCTGTATGGTTTTCGATAAATATCTAAACAACAATATAAAATATTCAAAAGTTATCTAGATCAAGTTTAGGGAGCACTACATGTCAGCACACACGCAGTCACGATTTAATAGCACGCTTACTTCACAATGCCAAAATTGTAGCTTAAGCGCTTTGTGTCTACCTCTTGCTTTAGCGGATGAAGATATTACGAAGCTAGATCAAATTATTGAACGTAAGAAACCGCTCAAAAAAGGTGAATTTTTATTTCGACAAGGCGATGTATTTGACTCTGTTTATGCCGTTCGATCTGGTACTTTAAAAACATTTAATATTACGGCTTACGGTGAAGAGCAAATTACAGGCTTCTATTGCCCTAGTGAATTAGTTGGATTAAGTGGTATTGATTCAAACGCCTATCCTGTTTCAGCAAAAGCATTAGAAACAACAACGGTGTGTGAAATTCCATTTAGTCATTTAGAAGAACTATCTTCTCAAATCCCTTCTTTAAAACATCAAATATTTAAAGTGATGAGTCGAAAAATATCTGATGATCAACAAATGATGGTCTTACTTGGTAAGAAGAATGCAGATGAAAAAGTAGCATCATTTCTTTTAAACCTATCAAATCGTTTCAAGAAACGTGGCTATTCAGCAACCTCTTTTCGCTTGTCTATGTCTCGTGGAGAAATCGGTAACTACCTTGGTTTGGCAGTAGAAACCGTCAGTCGAGTAATTACTCGCTTTCAAAAAAATGAGCTAATCCATGTCGATGGTAAAGAAATTGAGATAGTTGATTTGCCAGAAATGCAAAAACTCGTTGGGGTTGCCAGTGATTGTGGTAAGATCGCCCACATTTAATTGATATTGAGGCAATACTAGACATGCTTTACGATGATTTTTACGTTAAATCACTCATACAAACCGTAGAAGATTGGCCTAAGAAAGGCATTAGTTTTCGTGACATTACACCTATATTCAGTGATCCGAAAGGGATGAGAATGGTGGTCGATGCTTATGTACATCGTTACATGTCTACTGATATTTCTCACATTGCTTGTATTGATGCCCGCGGCTTTTTAATTGCCGCTGTATTGGCTTATGAGCTTCAGAAGCCTCTTATTTTAATACGCAAAAAAGGCAAACTTCCAGGTAAAACCATTTCACAAAAATACGCACTAGAATACGGTGAAGCTGAATTGGAAATCCAAGAAAATGCCGTTAAGCCTGGAGATGAAGTTTTGTTATTTGATGATTTAATTGCAACAGGCGGCACTTTGTTCGCTGCAATAAAATTATTAACCTCACAAGGAGCGAACATCAAAGAGGTTGCTGCTATTATCGATTTACCTGACCTAGGTGGTAGCGAGAAGTTAAGAGACAGCGATGTGCCTGTTTTTAGTCTCTGCGCTTATGCTGGCGAGTGATTGTGTAAATAGTCTCATTTGAAGATATAAAAAAGGTGGCCTATAAGCCACCTTTTTTATATCTAGAGTTTACTATTTTAGAAGTCTACTTGTGCACCAATAGAAAACCCTTTGTTTATTTCTTTACGACTGTCGTCATCATAAACAACAACAGTATTACCATAATTTATATAAGTACGAGCATTTTGTGTTGCCATATATTCAAGACGGAAGTCATAAGTGTACATATGGTCAAGATTGCTAAAAGACAATACTTCTGGAGAGTAATAAATAGAAGAGTAAATACTAAGGCGATTCGCTTGAGGGATTGTATATCGGTACCAGCCACCGACACTAAAGGCGCCAGACAATTCATTATCATCATCATCTAAATCAGCATCAATAACATAAACACGCACACCAACACCAACTTGCAGAGGTCCATTTGATTCTGAATCTTCTACAGTAACACCAACATGTGCTAATGAGCTATTTTCGTCATTATCATGGGTAATTCCAGCATTAACACCAAAAGCTCCCATGTTTAAGTTGACATCACCTTTGGCTGTTCCATTTGTCAAACTAATAGCCGCTGTTGAAGCATATGTTAAAGAAGAGCCTAGAACTCCAACAGTAAAAAGTATGGTTTTGTAAGTATGATTCATTCTTATCATCCTATAGTGAAATAATATTTAAGCGATCAAGCGCACTTTTCGATTGCTTTAATCCCTTGAAATCAAATAATTCTGTGTCTGCTAAATGCGACGGTACAACATTTTGAAGTGCAGTGAACATAGATTCGGTTCTACCTGGAAATTCTTTTTCCCACGTATGTAGCATGTCTTTTATAACTTGTCGTTGTAAGTTTTTCTGAGACCCGCAAAGATTACAAGGAATAATAGGATATTCTTTGATAGTAGAAAATTTCTCTATGTCTTTTTCTTTGCAATATGCAAGCGGACGAATGACAACATGTTTTCCATCATCACTTAAAAGCTTTGGTGGCATAGATTTCATTTTTCCACCAAAAAACATATTTAGAAACAAGGTCTCTAGAATATCATCCCTATGATGACCAAGTGCAATTTTGGTAGCACCAATTTCTTCCGCAAAACCATAGAGTGAACCACGTCTTAAACGAGAGCATAGACCACAAGTCGTTTTGCCTTCAGGGACTATTTCTTTCACTATGCTGTAAGTATCGCGTTCTAAAATATGAAAGTCTACCCCAACCTCTTTTAAGTAAGCAGGCAAAATATGCTCTGGAAAACCAGGTTGTTTCTGATCGAGGTTAACGACTATGATACTAAACTTAATAGGAGCACTTGCTTGTAGATTTTGTAAAATCTCAAGCATTGTATAAGAGTCTTTTCCTCCAGATAAGCAGACCATTACCTTATCTCCTTCTTCAATCATATTGAAGTCAGCGATAGCTTGGCCAGTTAATCTTCTAAGGCGTTTCTGGAGTTTGTTTAACTCAAGTTTTTCTTTAGGTTTGTTCGATAAATCCATCATTCATACACTGTAAATAAAACGACACTATCTTACTATAATGAACACCTAATCGCATTAAAAATGAAAGGTCACAGAAATTCACTATTTTTGAGTTTTTATAACGTTAGATTGCTTTTAACCTTTAAATTGCAATGATGCTTTACAAGCCTTACAGATGTATAGAACTCCTTGCTGGACTTTAGTGTGACGTCGTTTAGTAAACTCATGTCGATTACAATCACAAAAGTACTCAAACACCTGCTTAGGGGGCGGCACGTCGAAACAATGAGTTCTATTGGGCTTAATCCCAAATACTTTCAACATGACAGCCTGCCATTCTTTACCGTGGGGCTTCGCACTACTACCATAAATTTGAAAAACAATAATGTGTGCGGCTTCATGAGGAACAACAGTACTAATAAACTCCTCTGGATTTTGGGAGTACATAAAGACGTTAAAACGTACTTCATTTTTTTGTAAATGTGCTGTACCTGCAGCCCTACCTCTTTGCTTAAGGTTACATGTAGGGCGGTTAAATGTATTACCAAAAAAAGCATCGGCTTTATCAAAACAACAATGTACTTTATTAGTAACAATTGTCAGTGTATCTATATTTGAACCATTATTCAGCAGACTAGAATGTGAGTTTAAAGGCATGGCACCCCACTCTCTTTTTTGTCTAACTCATGGATAATATTGATAAGAGAATCGGCAAAATCCAGAACCATTTCTTTTGATAATCCTGTCAAGCGGCTCAGTGATGCAACTGTTTTAGGCTTATGAAGGCAAATAAGCCTAAGTTGCGTATCGCTTATATTTACAGTGCCATGTTCATACTTCCAAGCTAATACTTTATGCCAGTGAGCACTGTCGATTACTAGCTGATCTTCATTTAATGTTGGGTAATACCGTTCACTAGGCAGTATTATTTGAACTTTTCCTTGTAATACATCACGTGCTTTTTCATTGATGTGAACAGAGAGAGTATTAGTTTGCTCTATCGTTATGTAATCATAGGCAATGAGATGTCGAACAACAGATTTCCACTGTGCTTCTGCTAACTCTTTGCCCTTTCCAAATATGGCTAATGATGTTGCATTGATTGCTGTAGTCGCTTTGTTTTTTTTGCCTAATAATATTTGTATTAACACTGAAAAGGGTTGTAAACCCTTAGTATGATAAACCAGAGACAATATTTTCTGGCTGGCCGTTGTCATATTTTGCTCTGACTTTGTTGATAAGCATCGATCACAATAATTGCAGGCTGGAATACTTTCATCAAAATGAGAGAGAAGATTTTTTCGGCGGCATCCACGCCCTTCTAAAATGCGAAACAGACTACTTAAGCGCTGTTTTTCACCTTCGGCAGATAATGGTTGTAAGCCTGCTAGCTGTTGAGCCTGTAACATATCTTGTAAGCCATAAAGCAAAAGAGATTTGGCTGGCATGCCATCACGACCAGCCCGACCTACTTCCTGAAAATAGGCTTCAGGGCTACTTGGTAAATCTAAATGAATAACAAAACGTACATGAGCAATGTCTATACCCATCCCATATGCCGTTGTCGCAACCATAATGATTCCGTGTTTTTCATCAAAGGTTTGATGATTTCTTCGTTTATCTTCTTCTGACATTGCGGCATGATAGCTTAAGCTTGGTAAGCCTAATTCACACAACCAAGCTGCTAGCTCTTCAGTTTTTTTCCTAGAACGACAATAAATAATACCACTCTCACCAGGTACTTCGTGATGGAGGAAATAAAGTATTTGCTGTTTAGCTTTTCTTTTTTGAGCTATCTGAATATTGATATTAGAACGATCAAAGCTACTGCGTAAGATAAGGCTATTTTCAAGCTGTAAGGACTCTTGAATGCTCCCAATGGTTTTTTGATCGACCGTCCCAGTTAAAGCAATAATAGGTACTGTGGGAAACGATGTTTTTAACTGCCCAAGTTGACTGTATTCGGGTCTAAAAAAGCTCCCCCATTGAGAAATACAATGAGCCTCATCGATCGCAAACAGAGAGATATCAAAACTATGAAGGAAACCGATAACGGAAGGTTGTACTAATTTTTCTGGTGATAAATACAGTAAATCTATATGTTTGTGACGTATTGCCCAAACGAGATCGTCTTGCTCACCAGGGTTTAATGTTGAGTTTAAGAATTTAGCGTGAATACCTTTTTTATTTAATTCGTCTACTTGTTGAGACATAAGAGACAACAACGGGCTGACTATAACAGCAATACCCGATCTAATAAGACCAGCTGATTGATAGACTAAAGACTTACCCCCGCCAGTAGGCGCAGCTAGCAAAACGTCTTGACCAGAACACAGAGCATCGATCGCCTGCTCTTGTAATGGGCGGTATTCTGTATAGCCTAAACGTGAAAGAGTACTATTCTTTAAATTCATTTTAGAATTATCTCTTAACAGCGTGCTTTGTGCATCGATTTTTAAGCTTCTTTTCGCTAGAATCGATTCCTTAATCTGTATTAAGGAAACATTTACATGGCACACCAACCTCTTGATGATCTTGAGTTAGAAACATTAGAAACTTTTTTGGAGTCAGACCAAGTTCATGAAGAATGTCAAAATTTTGTAATGGCTCATGGTTTCTTGACGGCTTTGGCAATTTGCCCCGCTAACATAACTGAAGAACAATGGTTGCCTGTTGTTTTTGAAGACACTCCACAATTTGAAACTGAAAAACAAGAGAAACAAATACTGCAATACTTGTCTCGTTTGTTTTTAGATATCCAAAAAGAATTAGAGTCTGAAGAAGGCTTTTTAATACCTTGTGAATTAGAAGTAAGTTCGTCACCTGAAGAATTAAGTGAACTTCAAGAATGGGCGACAGGTTTCATGGAAGGCGTATTCATGACTGAAGCGCATTGGTTTGAGGAAGAGAAAGAAGAAGTGATTGCTGAATTGCTTTTGCCTGTGATGGTTGCTTCGGATTTATTTGATGATGAAGAAGTTGTTCAAATTCGTTCTAGTGAAAAATTAACCAACTCTTGTATCGCTCAAATTCCAGAGGTCGTCACTGACTTATTCTTAGTATTGAGAACTGAACAAGAAAAGCGTCCTTTTCCAAAAGCATCGCCTAAGAAGTCTCAAAATAATAAAAACAAGAAAAAAAGTGGAAGAAAAGCATAGTATCCAGATACCCATTCGCCTTATTCCTTTGGGCTAATGGGTATTTCTTAGCGCAACTAATGTAATGTCATCCAATTGCTCTGACTCACCTAAATAATCGGTAAGTTTTTTCTCAATTATTTTCTGTGCTTCCATTAAGTCCTTTTCAGCGTAAGCATTAGATACAAAAGTTCTTACTTGATCATTCCCCAGCATATTGTTGTAGTGATTTTTTAGCTCTAATACACCATCCGAAACAATGACCAATGTATCGCCATTTTCTAGTGCGTCACTTTTAAGATCATCTTCAAACTCATAAGCAGACAATACACCAAGCGGCATATGATCTGATCGAAGATCATCTATTACACCCGACTGACGAAGAATAAGAGCGTTTGGCATCCCACCTCCCCAATAGGTGATATTTCCATTTGCCGTAATTAATATTAAGTAGCCTGCACAGAACATGTAATCAGGCAATATGCTAAGTAATATTCTATTAATTTGGGCGGCCAGCTCACCAACGCCAACTAAGTCATCAGCAGCATCAAAAAAAGCCTGCATAACAGGTAAAGCACCGATAGATGCAGGTAAACCATGACCAGTAAAATCACCAACAAAAACCAGCCTAGCACCATCACTACGTGTTTTAACTAATGCAAGATCACCATTAAAGCTAGCGGCTGAAAGCCTGGTAATAGCGACATGGTCTGAATTACTTTCACTGCGATTTTGTATATGACTAAGAACTTGATGAGCCATCTTATGTTCACGATCAATGACTGTTTGTATATAGGTAAGCGCTTTGTTTTTCCTATACATTTCTTTCATTAATTCGATATGACGCATATGGGTTTTTAATCGGATATTAAACAACACTTCATTAAATGGCTTCGGAATAAAGTCATCTGCACCAGATTGAAAGCATTTGTCCATTACTGAGTCAGATGTGTGGGAGGCAAGAAAAATCATAGGTACAAAGCGAGTGCCAGAGATTTCTTTGAATGTTTTAACTAAATTGAAGCCACTGCCTCCTTTAATAACAACATCTAGCGTCACTATATCTGGAGCATAATCAATAAACGCCGCTACTGCTTCTTCATAGGTGGCAACAGATTTCACAAGGACATTTTCTTTTTCTGCACATAGAGAAACAATTTCGCGATAAACCGGTTCACTGTCTACGCATAATAATTTCATAGAGCGATCCTTATTGAATACCGAAGCGTTTGTCGAAGCGAGAAATCATGAGAATATTTTTGATAAAATCATTCGCTCCAGCCAAAGTAATACTGCTTTCTGACTCGATGGTATTTCTCATACTTAAAAGCATTCCAAGAGCCGCACTGTCTAAATATTCAACCATACTCATATCGATAATATAGTGGTTATGTGTTTTATCTAAATTAATGTAGGCATCACGAAATTCATTGAACAAAGAAAAATCGAAACTACCTACAATAGTAATTGTGGCGGTATTTGTAGAGTCATTAACGGTAACTGAAATACTCATAATTTATTCGATAAGGTTATACTCCCTTATCGCCTCCGTGACATTTTGGCGATAAGGGAGAAAGTGAATTTCGCTCATTCCATTCTTTTATCGAATATAAATGCATAGCAAGTGCGTGGATTTTATTCATTTCGTTTTCTAATATTCCATAAACTAACTGGTGGCGCTGAACTAATCGTTTCCCATCAAAGTCATCAGAAACCAACACAAGTTTAAAATGCGATTCACTGCCTTCAGGAACATTATGCATATGACTCTCGTTTTCAAGCGTCATATGATATGTATCAACCTGTTCTTTAATACGTTGATCTATTTGTGCTTGTACCTTCATATACTTCTCAATTATGCCGTTGTTAGCAAGCTATCTGATTGACCATTTAGCAACACTTGACCTTTTTCTTTCGGGTAAGCAACGTCAATAGAAACAGCTCCGCCTTCACGCCACACACTTATAATGGTATCCATGTTAGCCGCCATTACTGCGCGTTTATCGTCTGGTGCGGCGGCAATAACTTGCAAGCCAATGTCTTTCATGAAGCCCATACAGGTAGATGTTTTAACCATATCTATCTTATTAAAGGCTTCATCGAACATAGCTAAAGAGAAACCACCAACAATCTCACCTTCCATCGTTTCATGTAAACGATAAGTGGTAGACAATGCTGCTGCGATAGCCAAATAGAATGGAATTTGGTGCTCACCACCCGAACCAGTCTGAATTCGCTGGCTCAAGGTTGTTTTTTTGTTGCCAGCTATGTCTGAAATATCAACTTCAAAGTTATAGAACTTACGGTAGTCAGCAAGATCTTGTTGTTTCTCTTCATCAGAAATGAGTTCTTGAATTGCTGTAATAGCGCGTACATGCTCTGGATCATCACTCATTTGAGGATCAAACAAACCACCAACATTTGCTTGATCTTGAGCGCTGAACCTTTCTACTAAATCTAATATGTCTTTCATATCACCATTTGGGTAATAGCGAAACTGGTAGATTTCTTGATTGAATGGACGACGCTTTAAGCTGCCATTCAATTCCCGGATAATATGAGCAACCTGATCCAAAGAGTCTTTCAACTTAGAAACATAATCAGAACGGAATGTTTCTTCAGCTTCTCGGCGCGCCAACTCTGCTCGCTTAGCGTATTTAGCTAATTCTGTTTCACTCAGAACATCAATTTGATAGGAAACATAATGCTCAAACTCTTCAAATTTAGATTCTAAATAATCTAGTTGAGTATCATTATCTAGATTGGCCTGATGGTACTTAGAGTAATGGTCGGCGACTTCTTTACGGACTTTTTGATCAAAGCTACGAGCTTTTTCAGTGGCTTTGTCTGCCCGGCTAATCGCTTCTTTATAAATGGCTGCACCATTTACCATGCTGCTTTCGAGTAGTGAATAACGCTCACTTGCAAACTCAGCATCATATTTTGGATTTGATGTTAAACGATTACGTTCTTCATCTAATGCAGATAAAGCAGAACTCAATTGGCTTTTTTGTGTATTCAATGCACCAAATTGCTCGGCAATTTGTTGGCGTTCACGGTCCCGTTTTTTCTGCTCAAGTTCTGTGCTTGTGATTCGAACTTTCAATTCTTCGATACGTTCTTGTAGTTCCGTATCATCATGTTTTTGTAATTGTGCAATTTCAGCTTCAACGGATTCTAATTCTTGGGCCAACCTTGTTACCGTATGTCCAGCGTTAGCAAGATTATCTATATCAAACTGATTGTTCGCCATAATGCGACCAAGTAAAGAATCTGCTTGTTCTAGGCGTTGATCTGATTTAAGTAAATCCATCAACTCACTACTAAGCTCAGACAATTGGCCTTCTCTGGACTCTTTCATTCCTTCTGTATTAATGCCGACCATCATATGAGGCACTGAACGAATTGTTGAAATAGTACCTGCTAATTTCAGCATGCCGTCAGCCGTCATGGCACTGTCTTCACGCAATAATTCATGCTCTGTCTCAACAGGCTTAATGCCACCTAATCGACGATTAAGGTAGGCTTGAGCATGATCATTTTCGCAACGAATAAAACGAAGTGCAGAATTTCGGTCTCCACGGCTTAACCAAAGTCGTGTTTGTGTCGTATCGATTACGCGACAGCCCATTAATTGGCGTCTATGCGCTCGAAATATACGAATAGACTCTTCTGCATCTTCAGGGTCAACAATTAAGGCTTCGCGCTGAGCACCTAAATAACCTTCAATAGCGTCTTGCCATTTACGATCAGTTACCTCTGCTAAGTGGCTTAATGGTGTTGCCGTAATATTGGCATCTTTAAGCAAGGCTACAAGGCGTTTAGTGTTTTGTGATAATGGACTAACACCTCCTTTTAAAGAAGACACATCAGACTCTAACTGCTTACATTCGTCTTTTAGATTCAAGATATTACGATTCAGTTCAGAACGCTTTCCAAACACTTGGGATTTTTCAGTATCCAGTAACTTATTGAGCATGCTCAATTTTTGAGTTAGTGGCTTCAAATTACCTTGAACGCGGCCATCTTCTGAAATTAAAGAATCAAATTCTGAAAACTCTTTAATTAATACTAATGTGTCATTAGATAAAACATCTCTAAAAACACTCAGAGAAGATAGTAATAAGGTGAGTTGGCGAACTTGTAAAATCGCCTTTTGGTCTTGTTGGCTTTGTAACACCAATAACTTTTTACTCTGCTCTAGTTGCTGGAGTTTCAAACCAACATCTGAGTGTTCGTACTGCTGCTCAAAACGGAGTAATTGTCCTTGCAGTTGCTTAAGTAGACTGGCTTGAGTTGTTAATTCTTCTTCTATTTCTTCTTCGCGTTCTTTTTGTAGCTCGTATTGATCTTGAATATCATCTTGTTTGCTGCCAAGCTCATCAAAACGTGCTTCAGTCGCTATCCATTGATAGTTTATTGCACCCTGCTCTTGCTGATGTTTTTTCTCACAGTCTTGTTGAATGAGTTTTAAATCATCAATACGCTTGGAAACCTCTAATGTTTTGGCTTCTAAATGTCGATATTCATTTAACGATTTTTGGTAAGCACCAACTTGCAGTGGCGCCTCAGCCAATACAAAATCCTGAACGAAGCGAGTTGGTGATGCAATAGGCACAAATTTCAATGCATTTTTGAAATTTTTTAAGAAACTATCTAGTGTGATAAGTTGATCTGTACTTGGGCTTAGCTCTTCAAGATAACGATTTATGTACTGAGTCGCAGAAGCACTTCCTGATTTTATATAGGGATCAAGACATATTTTTTTGATCGTTTCACGAACTTCTATCCAAGGTTTGGCTTTATAGCTTTTTCCCTCTAAAGCATCGATGAAATCTGTTTTTCTAACACCGTAATTAGGTAAGACGAAACGCCCAAGAACATCTTCTTCAGGTGTAGAAAGGGATGCACTCAGCGCTAGGCCAATGGTAGATTCTTTACCTGTTATGCTGTCTTCAAATACTAAGCCTAGGTAGCTTGTTGCATCTTGTCTTGGTTGTGTCCCAAACGCTTTTGCATTTTCTTGACCTGAATCTATCATGCCCAGAATGTAAGAACGAATACTACGACCACTTGCTTTACCATCATTAGCACTAGCGTTGTAATTCAAGTGACGCTTGCTAGCACCGGTTAGTACAGTTTGAATAGCGTCCAATAAAGAGGATTTCCCAGAACCTGTAGGTCCTATGATTGCGGTATTACCACGAATATTGATTTCTTCTGCACCAAGTAGGTACCAATTTACTAATACGATTCGATTTAACTTTTTCATATCTTGGCCCTAGTCTTGATTGATTTCTTGTGATGTTTCTAATTCTACGTCTGAATCAATATCATCTTCGTCAGGATCTGCTCCATTAAAAGATTCTAATTGGCGTAGATATGCTTCTGTGACAATCAATCGTACGACTGGCGTAATGTTTATCATCTGGTTTTTACTGTCTTCTTCGTAAGATTTTCCGCGAATCAATACACCATGACGACTAAACAAAGCTAATATGTCTTTAAAGCGAGTTTCACTTGGGATCTCTCGTTTAACAAGTTGTACATACCTATCTAGAATCGTATGCGTATTAGTGGCAACAAAGCCGTTATCTACTTCAAAATTCTCTATTTTTTCTTCGTATATTTGACGAAGAACTAATAAGAACAACGTTTCTTCTGTCTTCAAGCGAACAAACGCTTCTTTTTGTACTGGTAATACTCCAGCCAAACGTTCATTTTCATTGATATAGAGTTTCATGCCTAATGCTTCAAATAAGCGATCAAAGTATTCTTGATAAGCCTCTAACAGCAAGTAATGCTTACGTTGTCCATGCTTGTAAGCGCTCGCGAATTGATTAGCAATAACAAAATTTGCTGTCTGCTGGAACTCTTGAGCGTCTTTGCCGGACTCTTCAACTACTTTTTTTAATTCTTTAAGCATTAAGCTTTGCTCCTACGTACCACGTTAAATTCGCGACATTCAACGAACTTATGTACATCCAAATACTCGTTGGTAAAGTGTATTTCAAAGATATTTTCTAATGTTTTGGCACTAACGCCAAGAGAACCGATATAACGTAAATGATCGAAACAAACAAAATCCTCAACGGATTCAATGGTAAATTCTAAGATGTGTTTACTTGTATGTGAGCCCATTTGTTTATCTAAATAACTTTGCATCTTAGGTAACGTAACTTGTCTCGCTTCGTGGAAGCGTCGTTGCTGATCGCGCATTTTTATCGCGTCAGCAGATACTTCTGATGGTGTCATTACTCGTGGTGGCGGTGGCTCACGTCGTTTGGTTGGTTGGGCCGCGGATGCAACCCCTACAAAACGAGCACCTACAATGTTCTTTAATATCGGCGGCTTTTCGAATTTCGCGATGTCAGAAATAATACCAGCGATCTTATTGGCCATACCAGGTCGTGAGCTATCCATATAACGTGCAGTATCCGCTGCACGTTTTTCTAGACGATAACGATATTCATCTATTCGCTCTAGTCGCTGTTCAATATTACTAAATGTCTGAATAATATCACGGCAGTCTTTCTCAACCATGGCCTCAGCTTCAGCCATAGTAATTAGCTGTTGATCAACATAGCATTGAGCAACTTCAGCCATTGTTTCTGGGTTGGATAAAAAGTCTTGAGTAAGTTCTAGAATTTGACGGCGAAAACGGAATGGATTGTTACTGGTTTTAATTGTTTTATAGTCAGCAATTAAAATACCTTCTACAAATAAGTCAAAAAAACCTGCCACAATAACTTTAGGGTCTCGGCTGGCAAAGAGCTCTCTCTGTAAACTCCTAATGCCTAATAATATTTGGTTTAGATGGGCTGAAAAATCCCGCGAGGCTTCTGCAGATTGACGCAGTGTTACACCACGCTCTTTAGGGTGCTTAGCAACAGCTTCTAAGTTACTAAGAATACTTAACACGGTTGCGCCATAATTACGCTTACCGTGGCGACTAATTTCTACTAGTGAACGAAGCAACATAGAGATTTGGGGGGTCATTAGAACGCTGACACGATAAAGCTCTTGTTCTTCAACTAGCCAGCCTGTATTGACCAATCGGTGATAAATACGAAGTGCGTAATCATGAATTGTTTTTGGTGAATCAAATGATTCTTTTTGCTCATCATGCCAAGCAAAGGTATCAACTTTGTGAAGTGTATCTTCAATTGACTCAATAATGGTTGATTTATCTTTTATAGGGTCTTCTGCGTGATCATAAAAAACATCCGCTAGATCATTCAATACTGCTTCAATTAGTGCCCTATTTGAGCCGCTTAATGCCTGAAATATTTCATCAGGAAGATGTTTAAATAACATTAATTCGACTCCATGAATCAGCTAAAAATAACGTCATACTAAGCTTTACCTAAATGATGAGCGATTGCTACTTGCATGGCGTTTTTTACTAATGCGTCTTCTCCAATGGGAGGCAATAGTTCAATTTTTAAATCACTTCTTTGTAGGGCTTTTATTTGCTCAGGTACATCATGCCTCAAATGGCGACCAACCGCTAAAAAAAGTGGCAGCACAGCGACTTTTTTCACATCACTGTTAAGTGATGCAATAGCATCTTCTAAGGTTGGTGATGTTAATTCCATATAAGCCAAGCTCGAATTTGCCACACCATAAGTTTGGCTGACTTCTGAATACAATGATTCGAACGGCTGTTTCCAAAGAGGATCTGGACTTCCATGTGCAAGAAGTATGATGTGATCGTATTCTTTGCGTAGCATTTTGATACCTAATGTTTCTTGATCCCCCATTTTAGCCATCCTATTTGAGAAAAAGAAGGTGCAGATTGAAAAACCTGCAAAACTTCTAATCTTATAGGTAAAAAATTAACTAATATCTTAAATATAAGAACTTATTGATCTTATTTCGTTTTTTATGCGTATAAATAAATGATTGCAATAAATGGAGTACTAACAAATGAAAGTCTTACTATCTGGTGCAACAGGGTTCATTGGTCGTTATTTACTTGATGAGCTGTTGAAAAACGATCATAAGATTTATGCAATAGTAAGAAAATTCAATTTATCACTGGACTCGCGTGTAGAACAAATTAACCTTTCCTCTTTAAACACCCTTGATGAAACCTTCGATGTGTTTATCAATTTAGCGGGTGAAAATATAGCAAGCAAACCCTGGAGTGAAAAACGCAAAACAGCTTTATATGAAAGCCGTATTGGTTTAACTGATCAAATTAGGCGTAATCTAATGAACCCGCCGAAACGAGTTATTTCAATGTCAGCTGTGGGTTATTACGGAGTAGCAAGAGAAGGTGTTTTTAATGAAAATACCTTACATAAAGCAGGCTTTGCGCATGAATTATGCGACGCATGGGAAAAAACAGCGATGTTGTTTCCTGACCCTCAGGCGGTAGTTATATTTCGTTTAGGTGTTGTACTTGGTGTTGGTGGAGCCCTAGATAAAATGCGACTGCCATTTAAACTCGGCTTAGGTGGACCTCTTACAGATGGGAAACAATGGTTTTCTTGGATTCATATTAATGACGTGATAAATGCTATTGTATCTGCAATGGCTGACAAATCTTATGAGGGAGTTTACAACCTTGTTGCTCCAGAGTTTATTGATCAGAAAACCTTTGCAAAGTATTATGCTAAATCACTAAACCGCTCAGCAATATTGCCGACACCTAGATGGGTTCTTAATTTGATCTTTGGTGAAATGGCTACTTTATTAACTGAAGGTCCAAAAATCACACCTTCACGACTACAAGAAAAGAACTTTGAGTTTGAGTATAAAGACTTAAAGGCGGCATTATTTGATATTGAAGAGAAGCATCAGCTTCGTTAACGTTTCTTTCTCAATACAGGCAAACCCTTTTCATCATTTAATGTGTTGGTACATTTGGGATAGGTAATGCATCCCCAGAAATATCCATTTTTACTCTTCTTTCTGACTAAATAGTGCCCGCAAGACCTACATGGGTATTTTTTTGTTTCAGATGGGATGCCACTATCATCTTGAACGGTCACTTTGCAATCTGGATAATTCGAACACCCCCAAAATACGTTATCCTTGAATGTTTTCTTCCTGAGTGGTGATTGACAAGCAGGACAGAGATAGCGCTTTGCCCTCACAGGCTTCCCTTCTTCATTATTTGCGGTGTAATCGCAACTGGGATAGGACTCACAACCCCAAAATGAGCCATTAGCACCTTTCTTCAAAACCAATAAACTTTCACATTTCGGGCACCGGTAACGAACTTTAGCGGATGTAATGTGAGCATCACCTTGATCTAGGAACTCTTGTTCCCAGTTAGAGACAGAGTGAGTGTGTGTTTTAATGTCTTTCTCTGTCACGAGTCTTACTCTTTAATATCATTAAGTAGGCATTTAAAATGTTCTGGTTTTTAGTAAAACATACCACTCTCTTTTAATGCTAGCTTTCATCTCCAACAAAATCGCGGATTTTCGAAACGCCCTTTTTAGCGCCATCAGAAGTGGCTGCGCCGAGTTCTTTCATATTATCCCAAATAGTCTGCCCAGTTTCTTTTGCTCCTTGAGATATCTTACCGCCTATCTCAGAACTATTTTCACCAATTTCTGCTGCTTTATCTGATGCGCTAGACACTATTTCAGAGGTTGTTGTTTTGGTTTTTTCCCAGAGCTCAACTGCGCCATTTTTGGCCTTATCAAGTGAGCTTTCATCAGCTTGAGCAAAAGTAGATATAAAAATAAGCAAACCTACCATTACCATAGTTTGTAGGTGTTTCATGATACTGCCTTAACTTCATTTGTAGGGCTTTTTTCTAACCAAGCTATCACTTCAGATATGTCAGCTAAAGATTCTAGTTGCGGGTAGTTAAGTAACACATCATCAGCAACCTCTTCATGAGCCCAAGTACTGTGATACGGCACATGAAGCGCATGAGCACCAACATCTAAAACAGGCAATATGTCTGATTTCATAGAATTCCCAACCATAAGGAAATTCTTTGCTGATAATTTATGTCTTTGAATAATTTGTTCATATGTATTGGCGTTTTTATCACTGACGATTTCAATCGCGTCAAAATAATCGGCTATACCAGAGCGTGCCAATTTACTTTCCTGATCTAACAAATCACCTTTCGTTATGACAAAAAGTTGAAACTGCCCTTTTAAACCAGATAAGACTTTTTCAACATTTGGTAATAACTCAACTGGTGATGACAGCATGCATTTAGAAAGCTGTATTATTTCATGTATTTCACTTCCAGTTACCCTGCCTTCTGTTAGTGTGATGGCCGTTTCTATCATTGAAAGCGTAAAACCTTTGATACCATAACCAAAGTTTTCTAAATTTCCGACTTGAACATCGTTTAGATGGGCGCGTATGTAGGCTTCATCATGATATGGAAGAAGTAAATTAATAAACTGATCTTGAGCATGAATGAAAATTTCTTCGTTGCGCCACAGAGTATCGTCAGCGTCAAAAGCGATGGTTTTAATATGTGTATTGTTGTATGTCATTTTACGTCCATTGCTTGGTGTTTTGTTCGATCAGGCTAATATAGAGCTCAATTTGATCAGAAGAATCATTTAGAGCTGGAATATAATCAAAGGATTTACCGCCATTATTTTTAAACTCATCACCTAATTCTAATGTAACTTCTTCAAGCGTTTCTATGCAATCAATTGAAAATGCTGGACTAATAACATTAATTTTATCAATCCCCATAGATGGCAGTGCTTTTAAAGTCGCATCTGCATATGGTTTTAGCCACTCTTCTCGACCAAAGCGAGATTGATATACATGGGTCCATTCACTGTCTTCTAATGCTAACTCATCCGCTACTAGTCTACTTGTCGCTTCACAACGGCGAGCATATGGGTCGCCATTCGTTACATATCGCTTTGGAATTCCATGATAAGACAGCACTAAGTGTCGTCGTTCGCCTTGTTTAGCCCACTGTACTTTTACGGAGTTGGCAAGTGCTTTGATATACAGAGGGTGATCAGCATAATCGTGTAATAACTGGAGCGAAGGCCAGTGCGGGCAGTTCTTAAGTGATTGCATAAAACGATCATACGCAGCAGCTGTTGTTGTTGCAGAAAACTGAGGGTACATCGGTATAACTAATATATTTTCAACACCTTGCTCTCGCAGTTTATTTGCTGCAACTTCCACGCTTGGATTGCCATAAGTCATTGCTAATTCAACAGGTATCGCCGTTCCTGTTTTCTTATGTAAAGCAATCTTTAAACTGTCTTTTAATCGTTCACTGAGAACAAGTAGAGGAGATCCCTCATCCATCCATACTTGTTGATATACCTTAGCTACTTTAGGTGGTCGCAATGTCAATATAACTAAGTTTAGAATTGGCTTCCAAATCAAAGGATTAAGATCAACAACCCGACGATCCGAAAGAAACTCTTTAAGGAAACGGCGTACATCTGGTGTATTAGGGGCATCAGGTGTACCTAAGTTAATCATTAATACACCGTAATTACTCATGCTTTTCATGCAATACCTTTTAAAATCTTGTGTTTAGGCAACTTTCTAAGTAATGAAATAATGCCTGAGTCACTTTTTAAATATATGTTCATTATAGGCTATCTAATTGGGGTTAAATGTTTAAAAAACAAGTACAAATATCAAACCCATAATCTAATCAAAGTGCAGAAAATGAAGGTGACATAACTGACAGACAAAACTGTATTGTCTAGTGTGTTATTTGCTCTGTTACGGCACAACCAGCAAAATAAACCATGACTTAGGGCTAAAATCATTAACGAAGGTAGGTGCATTGAACCCGCAAACGTCAAACTATTTAGTTTAGAAAGAATAGAATAATCAAAAGCTTGAGCTGGATAGATAAAACCAACCATAGCGGCAATGGAGGCAAAGACAATCAATCCATTAACAGTACCCTCTTTTTTCTTCAATTCAGTATTGCAGGTAATAAGAAGGCTTTCGCTTAATGTTCGTCCACCACTGCCAGATAGAAGTGAAATAGTGCCAACCAGTAAACCAATAGGTAAACACATCCATTTTTTGATGCTAATTACAGGTACGCTTATAAACTTCAATGTCATCACAATATTAAGTATCGAAACAAGCGCGATCAAAGAAAATGTCACTTTAAAAAGTGAAAAACTAATCAAAGAAAGTAATTGAGCACCAATAATCCCTCCCATTACGACACCAGGAGCAAAATTAACAAGACGTTGAAAGTCTACCTCACCTCTTTTCATCGATTGAATCCACAAATATAGATGAGCAGGGATGAAAGCAATTAAACAAGTAGACACGACTGGGAGCACCACATCATTAAGAGGCAAGTTAAAAAATGGGAGGAAAAAAAAGAATGCAGGAATGGCAATAAGCGCAGGCGAAATTTTTATAAGAGTACTAATGGTTCCAGTACCTGCCCCAACAAGTATTAACAAAAAAATCAATTCGCTCGGCATAAGAAAAACATCAATACTATCTAGAGGTCGCTAATGTATGTTTATATCAGCATAAGGTTAAAAACAAAAAAGCAGACTGACGCCTGCTTCTCTTATAGATTATTGAGCTGCTTATTCGCGATAGACAACACTACGCATTCTATCTTGAATTAGTGTAGCAAGTTTGTCTGGTTGGAACTTGGATAGAAAATCATCACAACCAACTTTCTGAACCATGGCCTTGTTAAAGCTGCCACTTAGAGAGGTATGCAGAACAATGTGCAAGTCTTTAAGTCTGGAATCTTCTCGAATTTCTTTTGTAAGACGATAACCATCCATTTCCGGCATTTCAGCATCTGTAATCACCATAAGAAGCTTTTCAGGAACGTTTTCACCTTCAGCAGCCCACTTCTTGAGTCTTTCTAGACCTTTTTTACCGTTAGTTTCTTCATGAACCTCTATGCCCAGAAAGTCTAATGTGGAACGACACTGAGCACGGGCAACCGAAGAGTCATCGATAATCAATACTTCTAAACCCTTAGCAAGAGATAATAGATCTTTATCTATTACATCATCACTAATGTTGCCATCATAAGGTGAAATTTCAGCCAACACTTTTTCCACATCAATAATTTCAACAATACGATCATTCACTCTAGTAATTGCCGTTAAATAGTGCTGACGGCCTGCGCCATTTGGCGGTGGTAAAATTTCATTCCAGTTCATATTAATAATACGATCGACATCAGCAACCATAAAACCTTGAACGGTATTGTTATATTCAGTAACGATCAAGTTAGAAGGTTTAGTTCTGTCTATCGGCTTCATTCCGACAGATTCAGACAAATCAATAACAGGAATCGTTCGACCTCTAAAGTGTGTAACACCAGCAACTGATGGGTGTCTATGAGGCATTAAATTCAATCTTGGAAGTTGCACTACCTCTTGAACTTTAAAAACGTTGATTGCAAACATTTGCATCCCACCAAGGCGGAACATAAGAAGCTCTAAACGATTCTCACCTACCAATTTAGTTCTTTGGTCTACGGCTTCTAACATGCTTGCCATATAGCTACTCCAAACATTTTCTAATTAATGTATTAATCTATTATAACCATGATATTGCATTCAGCTAAGTGTTACAGTATTTTTTTGTGACCAGTCTTCTTCTAAGGATGTTGAATGAAGAACAATGACATACTGTTTTGCCGTGAAACAGTTGTAAATAGCCTCTCTCAAACAATGGCTTATCATATACTGCACTCAAAAAATGCAGTAATAGATATTGAAAATTCTTTTTTAAGTTCTATTTTTTTTGATGTGGACATTAATGAGATAACACATCAAAAAACTTTTTTCATTGAAATGAGTATAGAAGAACTAAGCAATTTGCCCCTTCACCAAAATGCTTGCATGATCATTTTTTTAAATACTCAAGCATTATCTGAGCAAAATCACCTTGATATGTTAAATGACTTACGTCTTCAAGGTTTTCAGTTAGGTATAATAAATCCAGACCCTAAAGTGCTCTCAGATGATTTTTTAAGCATATTTTCTTATGTTCTTTTTAGTTTAGATAGCCTGCCTATTAATACTATTATTGAGCACTGCTCCGATTCATTATTAGTACATAAGAACTTGTGGATCAATAAAATAGAAACATCAGACCAATTTACTTTAATGAAAGACGGCATACCCAATGCTTATTTTAGTGGCGATTTCATAAAGAAAACAACACTAATAAAAGGAAAAAAAGTCTTAAATTATAAAACAATTCTTTTTGACTTACTCACAGAACTTAATAACAGCGACACATCCATTCAAGTATTAGCTGCCTGTATAGAACGGGACCCTGCACTTACTTATCGTATTATAAAATTAACGCATACGAGCATTTATCATAGCCAATTCAACGTTTCGACCGCTCAGAGAGCGGTCGAAATAATAGGTATAAGAGATTTAATAAAATGGGCTAGCCTAGTAATGCTAGCGAGCATTTCAGGCAAACCTGCCAGCTTGGTTTCAATGGCAATTTCTCGAGCTTTTTTCTGTCAAAATATTTCTGAGGTTTTATTTCCAAAATCGAATGGAGCTTTTTTAGTAGGCCTTTTCTCTTTCTTACCGAGCTTTTTTGATGAAGACTTACCTACTTTATTGAAAGAACTCCCTCTTGATGAAAATATCAAAGCAGCACTGCTAGAATACAGTGGTAATCTAGGAGGTGTTTTAAAAATAGTTGAAGCGTATGAAGCTGGAAGGTGGGAGAAAATCCCCTTCAAACAACTAGAA
The DNA here is from genome assembly GCF_014803385.1 of Marinomonas colpomeniae. Lineage (GTDB taxonomy): Bacteria > Pseudomonadota > Gammaproteobacteria > Pseudomonadales > Marinomonadaceae > Marinomonas > Marinomonas colpomeniae. The sequence continues at coordinate 313,042 of NZ_JACYFC010000004.1, forward strand.
TACAAAGGCATATCCAAGCAAACACTTAAAGGGCTATATGTGGAAAGTTTTAGACATGCTCGTGAAGTGAGTTCTTTATGATAGACATAGGTGTAAATATAAATCACCCTTTTCTTCTTGATGATCTTGATACAACCTTATTAGATATGCGAGGCGCTGGTGTTAACGGGATGATTTGCATTGCTTCGGATCTAGAAGAAAGTAAGCTTATTTTGCCGTTAAGCCAAAAATACCCGAATATATGGAATACTCTAGGCTGTCACCCTCATCAAGCAAAAACATGGAGCACAGAGAGTAAGCGTTTATGTTCTTTGCTTATCCAAGCATCAAGACCAATCGCTATTGGAGAAACTGGATTAGACTTCAATCGAAACTATTCCACGCCAGATGAACAGTATTACGCTTTTAATGAGCAAATAGAATTGGCGTTAGAGTACGAACTCCCTTTGTACTTACATGAAAGAGACGCTCATGATGAAATGCTTGAAAGATTAAAGGTTCATCCAGAATTAGCTAAAAGATCTGTAATCCATTGCTTTACAGGAAATCAAAAAGAATTGGAAAACTACCTAGAACTAGGCCTCTATATTGGTATTACTGGCTGGGTATGTGATGAACGTCGTGGTGCAGACTTGCAAGCATCCGTTCCTTACATTCCATTAAATAGGCTTTTGTTGGAAACTGATGCACCCTATTTACTACCTAGAAACATTCGCCCTCGTCCTAAAAAAAATCACCCTAAGTATTTACCTTGGGTAGCGTTGGAAGTCGCTCGACTGAAAGGCATAGCCTCTGAAACATTAAACCAACAAACTAATAAAAACATTGAGTCCTTATTTGGTATTAAAGTAACAGATTGAGAGGTTTTTCGGGCTAAAGCCCAAGCATGATTTTAATTCGCTTCAAAGCAGAGAAATCTGTTGAGACAGAAGACTGTCCATATCGGTATGAAAGAGCGGGAGAATACTCTCAGCAATCGGTTCGATTTGCTTCTCGATATAATGCTCATAATCAAGGTTAATAAGATCTGAATTATTTTCATAGGGAATCACACCTGATATTTGATAAAGGTAATAGACACGCTTTCGACCTTTATCAAATTCAGGAGGCTGACCAAGCTCTGCTCGTTTCTGATCCACTAATGCAGCCGCTCTTACATGAGGTGGCTTATTCTTAGTATAAGACGCTAAAGGACGGCTAAGTTGCTTACTGTAGACTAAGAGTTCATCATAATCTCCAGACCTAAGCTTTAAAATTGTTTCTTGTATATAAGTAACTGGGTTCTCATCGTTGAATATTTTTTCGAACAATGTTCGTTGGAATTGTCTAGCGAGCGGTGTCCAGTCGCTTCTAGCCGCTTCTAACCCTTTAAAAATCAGCTCACCTTTGGATCGCCCAGCATAACGCTTTTTACTGCCTTCTTCTTGTCCACGAATGGTCGGCATGAAGAAACGATCGTACACTCGCTCAAACTCTAATTCTAAATGAGACTCTAACTGAGCGTAGTCACTACACCACTCTTGTAAGCATTGATTTATTTCACAGCACAATTTTTCACCCAATACTTGAGGGTCTGCTAATGGGTCATTCATGGTCACAAATAAAGAATCTGTATCACCATAAATCACTCTCCCTCCTCGTTCTTCAATCCAACCTTTTGCTCTTGCTAATAGCTCATGGCCTCGCATCGTGATAGAACTAGCAAGCTCTGCGTGATAGAAACGACATACATTAGAGCCCAATACACCATAAAAAGAATTCATAATAATTTTAATCGCATAACTCAAAATATCATTGTTTTCTTTTTTTGCTTTTTCTCTAGCATGAGCAAGCTCAGCGATAAGCTCAGGTAATATAGCATTCTGTCTATCGAAGTGTGCCCCAAGAAAACCAGGTACTATTGAGCTTGTTTGAGCGCCTTCACCTGATGGTTTATGTGCCGCTGTGACGCGTGCTAAAGGATCAATGAAAAAAGTTCGAATAATACTTGGGTATAGGCTTTTAAAATCAAACACCAATACGTTTTGATATAAACCTGGAATCGATGACATTACAAAGCCACCTGGGCTTGCAACAAAATCGTCCTCGCTCCACGCAGGAGCAACCCACCCTGCTTTATGTAATCGTGGTAAATAAAGATTCTCAAAAGATGCAACAGAGCCACCAGGCTGCTCAAAAGGAATACCCGTTAAGTCAACTCGTGTTTGTTGAAGTTCAATAAGTTTGAGTTTCTCGAAAATACGTAAAACTAAATCACAGTCTTGTAAGTTATAGGCTACAAACGCATTCAAATCTTCTCTGTGTAGCCTTTCAATTTCTTGCCAACGCTCTACGCCGTGTAATAACTTTCCGTCATCTAGAATTTCTTTACTGACATTGTTTAAACTGAAAGATTCAAAGTGATAGCCACCCACTCTAAGCAAGGTTATTCCATCCAGAGCAACTCGCCCCGGAATACTCGCAAAGTATCGACCTTGATTGTCTGATGAGCGGATATTCCAGCTCTCTCCATTGATACCAAAAGCAGGGCGAACTCCCAATGCATGACAACGTTGATCAATAAACTGTAAATCAAAGCCAATAAGATTCCAGCCTATAAATATATCGGGTGAATGCATTTTTACATAACGTATGAAAGCTAAAAGAAGGCTCTTCTCATCTGAAAAACACTGAATAATATCCGCTTCAACCGGAGAATCAGTAACTACAAAAGCCACACGTTGATCTTTAGCCATAATCCCAATAGACAATAAAGTGTTGTGTGTTACAGACGTTTCTATATCAAGCGACCAAACATTCCAGTCTGGTTGATAGTCCCCTGCAATGATTCGAGCTTGACTGTAAGTTTGGTTTGACGAATCAGGAATACCTATAAACCTTACTGCGCCCCTAATATTTCTTTCCATTAAATAACGGTTGTGGGGTTTAATATCTTCTTCAAAAACAGAGAATCCATTTTTTTTAACAAAACTGATCATTTGCTTATGAAGAGTAAGGCTTTGGCTTTGTATTAAGGTAACGGGGTTATTATCAAAAGAACAAAACTGAGATACTGAGCATTCAACGCCAACCATTTCATTAGGAAGTTCGCTAATCGGTGCATCAGTAAAAAAAACACTAAGCTGCTTATCAGGAAGAACCTTAACGGTACCTTCCTTTGTTTTAATGAAAAGGCTCATTTCTATATGTCCGGCCATTTCACGAGTATGACGGGTCAAAAGATAACCTTGTTTTTCTACAAACATTTAAACAGCCTAGCGTACATTACCTTATATAAGGTAATAGTGATTAAAGTCCACGCAATAAAAGCATAGGAGGCACTTTTAACACAGTCCTGCTGGCAAATATACCGATAGCGGATATAACACAAACACCTATAAGAGGCCCTAATAACCAAAGTAATGGATGAAAACTCGCTTCAGAGTTGAAAACAAACACCTGTAATCCATACAGGCAGGTTTCTGCGCCAATGGCAGCGATCAACCCTGAGAACAGACCTAGTGCCCCAAACTCAATTAATAGAGCCTGTCTAACCAAAGCACTTCTCGCCCCCAGTACTCGTAACAATGCCCCTTCTTCTAAACGCTCCTCTAATGTTGATCGTACGCTCGCTAACAAAACTAAAGCCCCAGCACTTAATATACAAAACAAAACCAATTGAATAGCTTGAGAAAGCTGGCCTATGATAGTTTGTATTTGTTTTAAAACGTCGCCAACATTCAAAATGGATACTGTTGGAAACTGTGACATGGTTTTGTAGAAAGGCTGTGCATCTGCTTCGCTAATAAATAAACTACTAACAAAATTGGCAGGGTAATTTTGCAGAGCACTTTTTGGCAATATCAGATAAAAATTAGGCTGCATAGTCCCCCAATCAACCGTCCGAATAGACGTTATTGGCAAGGTCACAATATTGCCACCTATGTTAATGGTTAATTCATCACCAAGAGAAAGGTTCGCTTCCTTTGCAACATCTTGTTCTACAGAAAGACCTTCTGCATTGAAATCTCCTGATACAAGCTCATTGCCCTGACCTAATGTATCGGACCATGTGAGGTTGAGCTCACGCTCATACAATTCAGGTTCACCCCTTTCTTCTGGGTAAAGCTCTTGAACAGATGTTTCATTGACTGCCGTCACCCGACCTCTAACCATTGGATACCAATCAGAACGTTCAATATTTAAATTATCTGTTTCGTTATTTATTTGATCAATTTGAGTGGATTGAACGTTAAATAAATAGTGGTTTGGGGCGTTTTCTGGAAGCTGCTGTTGCCAGTCAGCAATTAAGCTGGATTTAACCCCAACCAAAATAAGACCTAGCATGATAATTAATGTGAACACTAAAAGTTGAAACAAATTCGGAACCAGTCTTCGGTATAAAGACGCAAGGCCAATTTGCCAACCACTAGTTGCACCTGATGTTAGAGATCGTCCCAATTTAAAAATAGACCAACCAATCACAGCCACCAGTAGACTAATTCCTAGAATAGCAACTGTCATAATGCTAGGTAGTAAGAAGCCATTGGTGTAAAGGCACATTAATCCGTACATACCAACAAAACCTATCAAATAAACGAATAAGGTATTTTGTTCAATTCTAGCATTTGGTTGCAAAACAGATAATGGCGAAATCTTAATGAGGCGTAACATAAGAGGAATACAAAATACCAACATAGAAACTAACCCAGTCGAGGCACCTAACCATAAACGACTAATAGATGGCTCTGGCAGCTCGGTCGACATAAGTCCAGCTAGCAAAGAGGCAATAATTTCCTGCATCCCCCAACCAATAGCTAAACCAATTAATGCACCAGCAACAAAAAGTACAGAAAGTTGCTGAACAAATACTTTGGTTAGTAATTTCGGTGTGGCTCCAAGCGTTTTCAGAATAGCGACTTGCATTAAGTGTCGTTTCACAAATCTCGCAGAAGCAAGCGCCATAGCAACACCAGACATTACTACAGCAAGTGTACCAGCCAGTAATAAAAAGGACTCAGCTCGGCCAATAGTATCTCCTATTCTTTCACCTTGTTGAGTCGGTGTTCGCCAGCGCTGGCCTTCTTTTAATTGTGGCGTAACCCACTCTTCATACTGAGCAAGCTCATCTCGTGCACCTGCTAACAATAAAGAATAGCGAACACGACTACCAGGAATGATCACATTGGTGGATGCAAGGTCGGCTAAATTAATAACAGCACGGGGTGAAATAGCAAAAGCAGAAGTGCTCGAACCAGGATCCCTAACTAAATATTTAGCAACGCTAAACTCGGCATCACCGACTTCAACAATATCACCAATTTTTATATTCAACAGACTAGCAAGACGTGAAGACACCCAGACTTCACCCGTTTTAGGTGACTCATTAAAAGCAAAACCTGTACCAAATAATGTATCGTCAACTAGGAAATTGCCTTTCAAAGGATAGTTATCAGTGACTGCGCTCACCTGAGATAACTGAAGCGCGTCATTAGCAAACATCATAGTAGAGAAAGAAGTTCGTTCTGCTAGTTGTAGACCTAGATCTTGTGCCTTCACCCTCCAATCATTGGAAATACCTTCATCTGAACGAATCAACCTGTCTGCAGCTAAGAGGTTCGCAGACTCTTGTTCAAAAGACAGTTGTAACCGGTCAATAAACAAACCAATAGAGGTGACTGTGCTGACCGAAATAATAAGCGCCATTAACAGGGTTACAAGATCCCCACTTCGGATGTCCCTAAGCATTAAACGAAATGTAAAGCTCATAGTTTGTTTTCCGTTAAGTGTCCTGCCGACATAATCAATTGACGATCACACATTTTGGCAAGGTCATTATCATGCGTCACCATTACTAATGTCGTGCCTTGAGATCGGTTAAGATCAAACAACAACTTAATAATAAGGTTACCGTTCTCTTCATCAAGATTCCCTGTAGGCTCGTCAGCAAATAAAATTTTAGGTTGCGAAGCAAAGGCGCGAGCAATCGCAACGCGTTGTTGCTCACCACCAGACAATTGATTTGGGTAATGGGTCAAGCGATGAGATAAACCAACTTTATCTAAGAGTTCTTTTGCTTTCTTACGTGCATCTTTATCGCCTTTTAATTCTGCTGGCAGCATGACATTTTCGATAGCCTGAAGACTCGGTAACAAATGAAACGATTGGAAAACAAAACCGACATATTGACCACGCATCAACGCTCTTGTTTCTTCATTCTGACTGGAAAATGGTTGATCATATAAAAAAATATCACCCGATGTATTAACATCTAATCCAGCGAGCAAACCTAACAGTGTTGACTTGCCTGAGCCCGACGAACCAACAATGGCCACTGACTCACTCTCCTGAATTTCCATATTTATTCCTTTCAATATGGTTAAATTCCCTGTATTTGAAGTCACTGTGTGGGTTAAATTAGTTACTTTAATCGCAGTACTGTTCGCCATAGTGATTTACTCTAAAAGGTTTTATATGTTTTTAAAAAGACAACTCGTAGTTCTAAGTACAATAATGCTTTTGTTAATTAGCTCTCTCGCTTCGGCTTCCACATTATTAATAATGGGAGATAGCCTTAGTGCAGCCTATAACTTACGACAACAGGATGGCTGGGTTAGTTTACTTGAAAAGCAACTTTCACAATCAAATCCAGAAATAAAAATTGTAAACGCCAGTGTTAGTGGAGAGACTAGCCAAGGCGGTTTATCTCGTTTTCAACCTCTTTTAGAAACTCACAAACCAACCTGGGTTATATTAGAGTTAGGTCCTAACGATGCTTTACGTGGTTATCCATTGAATCAGACCACAATAAATTTAGAAACAATGGTTGAGCAAGCCGAACAGGCAAACTCTACGGTTTTATTAATTGGTAATCAGATTCCTCAAAATTATGGAAAACGCTACACGCAAATGTTTTTCAACTTGTACAAAGACATTGCTAATAAATACAAGATTGCCTATTTGCCTTTTATGCTTCAAGACGTCGCTTTACATAAAGATTTAATGCTAGATGATGGACTACACCCAAATAAGCAGGGTCAAAAAATCGTATTAAATAATATCTTGCCATATTTAGAACCATTATTATTAGAAAATAATAAGGACAATAACGATAAGGACAAAACATGAAAGCCGTTTTTTTAGATCGTGGATCTTTTCCTGAATACATAAAAATTCAGTTACCTTCTCAAGTGACAGAAGTTGTTGAGTATGAAAATACTCAACAAGATGAAGTTATTGATCGAATAAAAGGTGCCTCAATAGTACTAACCAACAAAGTCATTATTAATTCAGAAGCCATTGAAAGTAGTTCTTCATTAAATCTTATTCAGGTTATGGCAACAGGAACGAACAATGTCGATAGCGCTGCCTGTATAAAAAACAATATCGCCGTGCAAAATGTCGCTGGGTATTCAACAGTAAGCGTTCCAGAGCACACTTTTTCGATGTTATTAGCGCTTAGAAGAAATTTAGTCTCTTATTTAGACGATGTTAAATCTGGAAAATGGTCCTTATCTGATTTTTTTTGTTTCTTAGAACACCCTATTCAAGACCTTAACGGAACAACAATGGTTATTATTGGTGGGGGGTCACTTGGTCAAAAGGTTGCCGTTATAGCGCAAGCTTTTGGAATGAAGGTGATTTTTGCAGAACGCAAAGGCGTTAATGAGATTAGAAGTGGGCATATAGATTTTGAAGAGGCACTAAAAATCGCAGACGTCGTTAGCTTACATTGTCCACTAACGGAAGAAACGAGAAGCCTAATAGGCGATGCTGAGTTATCTCTTATGAAGCAAAGCGCTCTATTGCTTAACATGAGCCGTGGCGGCATCGTTGACGAGCACGCGTTGTTAAATGCGTTTACAAAAGGAATTATAGCAGGTGCTGCATTTGATGTTGCTACACAAGAGCCTATGCCGCTAGATAGCCCACTGCAAAAACTAACTCAATATCCTAACTTTCTATTAACACCTCATATCGCTTGGGCGAGTAATGAGGCAATGCAAACATTAGTCGATATTGCCATACAAAAAATAACCTCTTTTATAGAGACTCATTAATGACTTTGGATATTTTATATCAAGATGAATATCTGGTTGCCGTTAATAAACCGGCTGGACTGCTGGTCCATCGAACGCATTTGGCAAAAGATGAAGAAGATGCTGTTGTGCAAAGGTTACGAGATCAGACAGGGAAATGGGTATTTCCTGTTCACCGTCTAGATAGAGGAACATCTGGTGTTCTTGTTATGGCTTTCAGTCCCGATATTGCAAGGCGGCTTTCAGCACAGTTCTCAGAATCCCTAACGAATAAAACCTATCATTGTTTGGTTAGAGGCTTTTGCGAACCTAAAGGTGTTATTAACTACCCTTTAGCAAAGCTCAATGAACAAAAAGGTCGTTCACGATTTAAAATAGAAGGCACGGAAAAAGAAGCTGAAACACAATTTATACGATTAGCTCACTATCAGTTACCTATACCTGTGAGCCGTTACAACAGCATGCGCTTAAGTTGGGTGAAAGTATCACCGAAGCAAGGCCGAAAGCATCAAATCAGGCGTCACTTCAAACACCAACTAAATCCTCTTGTGGGTGATTCTTGCTATGGCTGTAGGCACATAAATAAAGTAGTTAAAGGTATTTGGCCAGAAGATTTTAGACTAATGCTTCACGCCTCTAGTTTAGAATTCATACATCCTATTACCGAATACTCTGTAATTTTAAAAGCACCACTAAGTGATCAGATAACGAATATCCTTAATCGACTTAGCCCTTATGAGGAGGGTCTAGATGAAAGCTTGAGTGGCCAATAGCAGACCACCGAAAAACAAAGCTATCATGCATTGCCGATTCAAAATTAATATTGTTTTTGGGAATTTCGCTAATTTGGAAGCCACAAGAAATAAGCACCTTTATTGATGCGTTATTATGCCCCGCCACCTGAGCGTAGATTTCTTCGACACCATAACTTGACCACAATAACAATAAACGCTTAAGAACATACCTAGCAATACCTCGATTATTGCACTCTTTAGCTATTCTGTATGACACTTCTAACGCTTGTGACTTCCCACTTAACGGCTGGACATTAAAACGCCCTATTAGCATTCCATCAGGTGAAAAAACCAGATAAAATAAACCTTTTAGATTATTACTAAGATGCTGCTTTAAATGATCCTTTGTCTCTAGGCTTAGCTCTTCTTCTGTTAAAAATTGGCCAAACCAATCTCTATTACAAAATTCAAACTGTAAAATGTCATCCAAATCTAATTCTGTAGCTTGTCGAATAATAATTGTTTTTTTCATACTCTGATTCGCATAAAAGTCTGGTGACATCGTTAGCTTAGTGTAGTTATTGAATAAATGCTGAATAATGCTTTTTTTACCTGAATCACTTTGGTCTAAATGGTAATATGTATTGCATTCAAAGGGTCTTATAGGTGTAATCCATGAAGAATCGAAATCTAGTATATTCAACAGATCAAGGCCGGCTTTGCTCTGATTGCGAACAACCTATCTCTGACTGTAAATGCAAAAGTGATCAAACGATTGGAGATGGTAACGTTCTTATTGCTTTAGAAACGAAAGGCCGTAAAGGTAAAGGCGTAACAACGATCAAAGGCCTCCCTCTCACCGAAGAGGCTCTCAAACAGCTAGGCAAAAAATTAAAAGCACAATGTGGAACTGGCGGCTCGGTTAAAGACGGACAAATTGAGATTCAAGGCGATAACCGTGAAAAAGTGAAGTCCTTACTTGAAGTAGCAGGTTATAAGAGCAAACTTTTTGGTCGTTAATTCGCTATTTTTACTTATTAGATCTAGAATGTTATTTTATGTAAGTGCAAAATTTAATCAGTATCATAGGCATGCAGTGATATTAAACGGTATAGATCACTGTAATAACGGAGCATCTCAGTGATGATTAATAACAACAGAGGATTCGATGTTCCAGCATAACAAAAAGCAAGCCAGCCAATTAATGCGCTCTGCTATCCCCTTAATGGCTAAATTAGATATTCCACCTACGCCATACAACTATGGTATTTGGTATGAATATTCTTCTAACAGAAGTCCAGAGCTGAATCAGGTAGTCGATCGCGCCCTGCGCCGATTCGGCAGTTTGCCTGCGTTTGTTTCCCAAGAGCTTTTTAGTGAGTTTCTCTTATCTGAAGAATTTCAATATGCCCATCGTCAAGGGCCAGTACTTAAGCAGATAACAGAAGATCTAGAAACGGAGACCCATTCTGTTTCTGATGAACTAAACCAGTTTCAAAGCACCGTTGGTAAAGCAAAGCAAATACTTCAAAAAAGCAATGATCCTAAACAACTAGGACAAATTGCCTCTTTATTAGAGCAAACGGCCTTTAAAACGAATCAAATAGTTGAGCAATTTAGCCAAACACTCATCACTGCTCAAGAAGAGTTAGCAGCAATAAGAGCGGAACTTCTTGATGCTAAGAAAAGTACAGAAACGGATCCTTTAACATTACTAGCGAATGAAAAGGGTTTTGAGCGCACCTTGTTTTCTCTAGTCCCTTACTCAGAAGACGACTTAACACTACTTCTCATTGATATCGATGATCTTGGCGTAATAAATCAAGAATATGGCAAAAAGGTAGGCACATCTCTTATCCGATACCTCTCAAAACTCTTATTAGGGGCGTTACCAAAAGGCGGTTCGATAGCTCGTTTAACGGGAGGTCGATTTGCTATGCTACTTAGTGAAACAGAGTTAAGCGTAGCCTCTCAATTTGCAGAAAAGTTGAGACATGACGTGTCTATACAGAAAATACGTTATAAAAACTCGAAACTTCTACTTAGACAAGTAACTGTATCCATTGGCGTATCGACACTTTTTGGTGATGAAAGCCCTAATGAACTTATTGAAAAAGCACAACATCATTTAGTTTACGCAAAACGCTCTGGTAAGAACTGTGTCATTCATAACGAATAAGAAATATGTCATTTTATAAGGCAGTAGCATGCAAAATAATTTAGAGCAGTCGAATCGAGTTTTTTTTGAAGTGCGAGATTATGAGTGTGATATGCAAGGCATAGTGAACAACGCTGTTTATCAAAACTACCTAGAGCATGCTCGACATCAGTTCATTAAATCTAAAGGGTTAGATTTTGCTGAAATAACCAAACAAGGCATAAACCTTGTTCTGATCAAAGCGGAATTAGAATACAAACGCTCGCTAAAAAGCAGCGATACCTTCTATATACAGACCACGGTTGAGCGGACGTCAAAACTAAAATTCGCCTTTCATCAAACTGTCCATCGTATCGCTGACGATCAACTTATGCTCAAAGCAACAATGACAGTGACATCAACAACACCAGAAGGTCGCCCTATCGTATTTGAGCAAGTACATTTATTATTAGACTAAATCTTCGATCATTGATTATTAATAGTCTTTATTAAATTCCAGACATAAAAAAACCGTTTCATTTCTGAAACGGTTTTTTTATCGCCAGAGTAAAGCTTTCTGACTAAATAATGGCGGTGAGCAAGAGATTCGAACTCTTGATGCCTTTCGACATACACGCTTTCCAGGCGTGCTCCTTCGGCCGCTCGGACAGCTCACCAAAACAATTCACGCTATGCGTAATTTGTGCCGCACATAATAGTGATGAAGGAATAAAATTGCAACATTTTTAACTAAATTAGCCTTTAAAATTAATCTCTTACCCACTCTAAGTGCTCTTCTAGTTTGGTATCTAAAATCGGCTTAGCGGCAGTTATTGGCGTTCCTACATAAATGAGTCCAATTATCTGATCATTTTCTTCAAGAGATAGTAGCTCTTTTGTTTTTTGAGTAAAGCATGCAGGACCACTGCGCCACATTCCCCCATAACCAAGAGCATTAAGACCTAACAAAACTTGCTGAGCAGCTGCTGAGGCAGCCATAACTTGCTCTATAGAAGGAACTTTAGGGTTCTCTTGAATACGTGCGTACACTAGTAGTATGGCTGGTGCACGATAGGCTTTTTTGATAAATCCTTCTTCTTTGCTTTTAGGCATGCTATCCACTTCATTTAGTGCATGATGCCAGTAGACTTGACCTAGCTTAGCTCTACCCTCGCCTTCATATATACGAAACCTCCAGGGCTTCAAATTACCATGATCAGCAGCTCGACTAGCTGCATCTAGAACTAACTCCCAATCGCTTTGGCTAGGCGCTGGCGCCTCAAGAGAAGGTTGAGATACACGATTACGCATAAATTCTATAAATTCTTTACTCATAAAAGACAGTATTCCGTTAGTATTAGAAGAAAGCAGTAAGCAAACCTTTTTAACTACTGCATCTAAACAATAATGAATATCATACCTATTAATTTTGGTCTAGGGGGTTTTATGTCAAAGTGGTTGATTTGGACACTGCTTGAGCTCACCACATTTCTTCTATTAGCTAATGTTACTTTCTTAGTCTTGTCACACTTACTCAAAAAGAAACACCAAGAGAATACAGTAAAAGAACAAGAAGCCTCATCGGAAGATGTTACTTCGGACAATACAGAAGTGTCCGAAAACCAGAATGCCTTTAAGCATCTTGCGCATCATTTAGATCTGCAAATAAATCACGCCGCTGACAGTATTCGCCTTTATCATGAAGATCAGCACGAGACCAATACACTAAAATTATGGGGCACCATACTTAAGGCTGAAAGAGCGATTGTATTAAATCAAGCCAGTGCAACCCCTAAGCCTATATTAAATCGCTTCCTAGCCAACTTACTCTATGCTTTGTCTGCACCAAAATTACAAACAACAGACACAAATGAATTAAATAAAAATCTAAAAGATATGGAAGAGGAATTCTTGCAAGCATCTGAACTCCTGGTAACCAAGGAGTCATTAACCAAAAACCAATTATTGTTAAATGAAGATTTACGAAAAAATATAGATAGAGCAACAAAGCGAGTAAATCAGTTAGGCATAAAGCAAGTAGAGCTAGTTCGCCTACAAGCTGAAATTGATGAATTGCAAAAGAAAATAAAAAAAATAGAAGCTACACAAAAAGAAAGCGCTACTGATTATGGCGAAGTTCAGCTGCATGCACCTGAAATTAAAAAAATTCAAAATTCAATGAGCAATACATCATTTAAACAAATATCAACGTTGAGCAGCCTATCCAACAGACAAAAAATGGTTATTGATCAACTTAAGAATGAAATTGAGAAAACATTGAAAAGCAATAACTCTCAAGGTGCATTAGAAGCCCAAAAAGTAGCGATAGCAAAAATGGAAAGAATGTCAGAAGAGTCAGAATCTCTTATTCTACAATTAGATAACGAACTTAAATCATCCAACCTTTCCATCACTTCTTTAAAACAGGACATCAATGCAAAGGATATTAAAATAGCGGAAATGGAGGCACAGTTATCTAGTAATAATGAAACTGCAATAGGTAATCTTCAAACACTACATGTAAACAAAAAAGAAACGCTTAATTCGCTTCGTACTGGATTGGACACTGCACTAGAAAATATGCCAACAGACGGTCTAATTGAGCAAGATAAAGACACTAAAATGTTAGAGCGCTTACTGCTTGAGTCTGAAACATGCGTAACATTGTTAGCACAAGAACTAGACTCAGCAGAAGACACTAACAATGAGCTCAAAGCAAAGGTTGAAGCACTACATAGTGATAGTAAAACCACATCAGCCGAGTCTAAGTCACTTCTAGAGCAGCGAGAAAAAAATAGAACATTAGTACAACAAACAACGGATCTGAAGAATAAACTACTCGAGATTGCAACGAGTAAGAATCATCAAGAATTAAGAGTGACGTATAATAAAAAGAGTCTTGAATGCGATAGGCTGCAATTGGCTTTTTCTGACCTGGAAATTAAATACCTAAAGACTCTTAACTAAAAGCCTTTAGGTAAGTGGCCATTTTATATTTTGAAATCCAACATTCGTTGAAGAGGTACAAGTGCTTTTACTCTGGTTTCTTCAGGAATATGAATCTGACCAGTATTATCCCTAAGTGAATCACGGAGCATTTCTAAGCTATTCAATGCCATCCAAGGGCAATGAGCACAACTCCTGCAACTCGCACCAGTTCCAGCAGTAGGAGCTGCTATAAAACGTTTTTCTGGTGAAGCCTGTTTCATCTTATAAAATATGCCACGGTCTGTTGCCACTATAAAAGTGCTGTTACTCATTTTTTTCGATGCACTTAATAACTGTGATGTTGAGCCCACAACATCAGCTAGAGCTACCACAGGCTCTGGTGACTCAGGGTGAACAAGCACAGCAGCATCAGGATAGACCATTTTCAAATCTAAAATGCCTTTTGCTTTAAATTCTTCATGGACAATGCATGCGCCATCCCAAAGAATCATATCTGCGCCAGTTTCTCTTTGAATGTAACCACCTAAATGCTGGTCAGGTGCCCAAATTATTTTTTCACCTTGATCAACAAGATGCTCAACAACATCCAGAGCAATACTTGAAGTAACGACCCAGTCAGCTCGAGCCTTTACAGCTGCAGAAGTATTTGCATACACAACAACTTTTCGATCAGGGTATTGATCACAAAATGCTGAAAACTCTTCAATTGGGCACCCGATATCTAGTGAGCAGGTAGCTTCTAGTGTAGGCATTATAACATTCTTTTCTGGGCTCAAAATTTTAGAGGTTTCACCCATAAACTTTACGCCAGCAACAACTAGCGTTGTCGCGTCATGGTTCGCACCAAAGCGCGCCATTTCTAATGAGTCAGCAATAACACCGCCAGTCTCCTCAGCTAATTCTTGGATAGCATCTTCTGTATAGTAATGAGCAACGAGAACGGCGTCTTTTTGTTTAAGTAGAGATTTAATTTCAGCGCGGAGTTCTTCATTATCAACAGGATCACTTTCCAATCGACTTTCAGCGTCAGATAAATATTTCTGAACGGTCTCACGAAGTGCAATTTTATTGAAAAGTTCGGACATATCATTACCCCTTAAGAAACTGGGAGCGGCATGAGTGTTTTTGGTGGGTCGTACTGGATTCGAACCAGTGACCAATTGATTAAAAGTCAACTGCTCTACCAACTGAGCTAACGACCCAAAAATCACAAAAGGAATAAAAAAATGTTGGTGGGTCGTACTGGATTCGAACCAGTGACCAATTGATTAAAAGTCAACTGCTCTACCAACTGAGCTAACGACCCAACAATCACAAAAGGAATAAAAAAATGTTGGTGGGTCGTACTGGATTCGAACCAGTGACCAATTGATTAAAAGTCAACTGCTCTACCAACTGAGCTAACGACCCAAAAATCACAAAAGGAATAAAAAAATGTTGGTGGGTCGTACTGGATTCGAACCAGTGACCAATTGATTAAAAGTCAACTGCTCTACCAACTGAGCTAACGACCCAACGGGTTGCGTATATTACAGACACCGTTGAGGATTGCAAGCTATTTAGTTTTACTTAAATATCCTGCCGCTAATTTAGCCGCTTTACTATCAGGAAAACGTCTGATTACATCTTGGAGATAGGATTTAGCCTTTACTGTATCACCAAGCTGATCACTTACTGTGCCCATCTTATAGAGTGCATCTGCTTCTTTACCATGCCCTGGGAACCCTTGAATCACAGTAGAAAAAGAGCTTAATGCCTCTCTAGACTTTCCTTGCACTAGCTTTACCTCACCTAACCAGTAATAACCATTACCTGTTAGTGTATTATTAGGGTATTTTTTTACAAACTCTGTAAATGCCACTTCTGATTCATCAAACTTTCGTTCACGAATTAAATTATAAGCACTACTATAAGCCTGTTTTGACTGCTCTGTTGGTGCTTGCAATTCGATTGGCGTTAATGGAGAAGTGAGAACCACCACTGCTGGAGATTCTTTTTTAACGTCAACAACCGGATTTAAAGGTAATGCAGCTTGAGGTTTAGTAGAAACAGAAGAGTTAGTTGGAGAGCTTGCATTCGACGTCATGAGTAAAGAAATACGTTTATCAAGATCAATATAGCGATCCCTCTGATTTCCTTTCATTAACTTTAATTCATGCCCCTGCTCTTCTAGTTGACCACGAAGACTTTGCACTTCCTGCTGCAAGGTTTCTAGCTGGAAGAGTAAATCTGCAGCTGCACCCTGAGAAAGCGTATTTCCCACCTGCTGTATTTCGGCTATTGCAAGTGGTGCTGTGAAACACAGCACCACTGCAAAAGAGCGAATCTTTAAGTCTTTAAAGATCATTTTTCGTAACGAGCTTCAACGCGACGGTTTAACTGCCAAGCATTGTCTTCATGACCAAATGCAACAGGCACTTCTTCACCAAAGCTTACAGTTTCAACTTGAGATGTTGAAACACCTTGAATAGTCAAGTAACGACTAATCGCTTTAGCACGACGCTCACCAAGAGCCATATTGTATTCACGAGTACCACGTTCGTCAGCATGCCCTTCTAACACTAGGCGTGCTTCTGGGTTTGCAACAAGGTATGCAGCGTGTTTTGCCAATGCTTCACGAGATTCTGGACGAACAACAGATTTATCAAAGTCAAAGTAGAATACAGTTTCCACTCCGATCAAAGAATCCATACCAGTTCCATCACCAACGATAACGCTTGTTAAAGAACCATCTTCACCTGCACCGTATGCTTGATCAGAATCGCCAGTTGATCCGTCAGTCTGTGTAGAGCTACCATTTTCAGAAACTGAAGATGAATCCGTTTCGCTTGCAGTTGTACTACAACCTGCAATTACTGCTGCAGATAAACCGATTACAGCAATTTTACCTAATTTGTTTGCACTCATTATTCACTCCTTAATGTCTTTATTTGAAATACGGAGACCAAGATGGTTCACGTACATCACCTTCTGCCGATGGTAACCTATATTTAACTAAGCCATCAACGGATACTACTGCTAATATGCCCTTTCCTTTATGGGTAGTGGCATACATCACCATGCTACCATTTGGCGCAATGCTTGGCGATTCGTCTAAGTAAGTTTCTGTGAGAGTTTGTACACGGCCGGTTTTCATATCCTGTAAAGCAATATGATAATTGCCCTCGTTCTTTTGAACCGTCACAAGGTATCGTCCATCTGGCGTCATACTTGCTCTAGTATTTAGATCACCTTCAAAAGTAACTCTCTCCACACGCTTACTACTTACGTCTAATCGATATATCTGTGGATTTCCCCCTCGATCGGACGTGAATACAATTCCCTTACCATCTGGCTCCCAGCTTGGTTCAGTATCAATAGAATAGTGATTTGTCATGCGCTCAAGTTTTTGAGTCGCAATATCTAAAGTATAAATTTCTGGGTTATTATCTTTCGATAATACTAACGCTAATTTCTTACCATCTGGTGACCATGCTGGCGCACCGTTTAGTCCACGAAATTGTGCTATTTGTTGACGCCTTCCAGTTGCAAGTTCTTGAATAAATATATTAGGGCGTCTATTTCTGAACATTACATAAGCAATATTGCGGCCATCACGACTCCATGATGGAGACAAAATAGGCTCCTTAGACTCCACTACAACTTGTGGTCTGTGGCCGTCTGCATCGGCAACTTGTAACTTAAACAAAGGCGCTTTTCTGTCCCCTTCAGCAGTTACATATAAAATACGAGTGCTAAATGCACCTTTTGTACCGGTTAATAATTCATATATCTTATCACTAATATAGTGGCCAGCGTCTCGTAAATTGTTTGCCCCAACATCTATTGAGCTGTGTTTCTGTACTGGCTTTTGGCTTAAAACATTTAACAATTCAAAACCAACACGATATTGGTTGTTCTGAAGTTTTTGTACGGTGCCAATTACAACATAATCGCTTTTCAACAGACGCCAATCACGATAATAAACATCGACTTCTTTTGACGGCATGCTTAGCATGTTAGATCTTGGGATAGGCTGAAACAAACCACTCCGAGCTAAATCATCCTCAACTATTTGTGCAATATCATCTGATAATGGCGCAACATTTTCATACGCAAAAGGAACTACTGCTATTGGCAGCAGCTGATCAGCTCCACTTGTAATCTCTATTACTAGCTGAGCTTTTGCTGAACTTATGAATACTAAGCAAGCGAATACAGCACCTAACCATTGTTTAAACATCATTTAGTTTCTCAAATCTTGCGGGTTAAAAATTAAATCTATTTGACGAAAATTTCTTTCAAAAGTAATGGAATCAATATCTGCTAACTCTTCAATTTGTTTGACCTTATAAACAGCATCAAGAGCCCTTTGATCAAACAAAACATCACCACTACTTTCTGTTACCTGTGCATTATTAATTTCACCAGTCGGGAAGAAATTAATACGTAACTTAGTCTTCATCCCATTTCTTGCATTTGGTGGAAGTATCCAAGCTTTGGTAATTCTACTGTATATCAAGCTGCTAATGGATTGCACCATTTGAGCCTCTGCAGCGGCACGCTCTTTTTCTGCTGCCTGAGCAGCTGCCTCTTCAGCCTGCCTTTTTTGCTCAACAACTTTTTTAGCTTCTTCTTGTCGCTTACGCTCTTCGTTTGCAAGGCGATCAGCTTCTATCTTATGAAGAAGCTCTTGTTCTTTGATTTTTTTTGCGTCTGCAGCTTGTTTTTCTAAACGTTTTTTCTCTGCATCTTGCGCTAATCGCTTTTTTTCTGCAGCTTGCTTTCTTTCATTTTCTTTTTTGGCAGCAACCTCATCGGCTGCTTTTTTCTTTTGAGCTTCTTTTTTAGCGGCTTCTTCTGCCTTTGCTTTAGCTTGCGCCTGTTTTTTCTGCTTTGCCTCTAAAGCTTTTCTTTCAGTATTTCTTTTTACTTTTTTAGCGGCTTCTTCTTCACGCTTTTTCTTAGCCGCAACATCTTGTCTTTTGGCTTCTTTTTCTTGTGATTCACGCTTACCAATGACGGTGTCAGATATATCAATAATAGTAGCATTAACAATCACAGGAACTTTTGGTTTTTGCGTTTCGTTATCGCTAAAATCTACTGCAATTATTCCTGTTAAAATTATACCAGCATGTATGCCTATTGCTAACAATACTGGAATACCATAGCCATCATCTTTGAACCAATTCATTATTTCACATCCGGCTCAGTGACCAAGCCCACCTTTGGCGCTCCAGCTGCCTGCAAGGCAACCATCAAACCGATAACATCACCATAAGGTACACTTTTATCACCTCTAACTAATATCGACATTGTAGGGTTTTGACTTAGCACCTTTCTAACCCTATCTTTCAGCTGCGTTAAACCTATGGACTCTTGCTCACCGCCAATATCAATATAAAATTGCCCTTTAGAATCCACTGAAGCAATAAGAACATCGTTTTCATCATTTTGAATTGGTGCAGCATTTGCACTCGGTAAATCAACATCAACACCCTGCGTTAACATAGGCGCTGTTATCATAAATATAACGAGCAGCACCAGCATGACATCAATATATGGAACTACATTAATTTCAGCCATTGGGCGACGTTTATTTCTTCTTCTAGAACGAGCCACTATGCAGCGCCTCCCTCTCTAACATGTACTTTCCGATGTAAAATACTTGTGAATTCATCGGCAAAATTTTCATAACTAGCACCAAGAGACTCCGCAGCAGATGAAAATCGATTATAAGCAATTACCGCAGGGATAGCGGCGGCCAGACCTATTGCGGTTGCGATAAGCGCTTCAGCAATACCAGGAGCAACAGTAGCCAGAGTAGCCTGCTGGACTTCAGCTAAACCGATAAAGGAGTGCATAATCCCCCACACTGTTCCAAACAAACCAATATACGGACTGGTTGAGCCAACGGTTGCTAAAAAAGGTAAATGTTGATCTAATTTTTCTTCTTCCCGATAAAGTGCTACTCGCATCGTACGCTGAATACCATCCATAACAGCATCTGGATCAACATTTTGATTCTGTCTTAATCTGGTAAACTCTTTAATTCCAGAAGTGAAAATGGTTTCCATACCTTCTACTTTGCGACCTTCTTGAGTCAACTTTCGATAAAGCTGACTCAGATCGATTCCAGACCAAAACTGATCTTCGAATGCAGATCGAACTTTCTTTGCTTGCTTCAACACACGAATACGTTGAAATATTACAATCCATGAAAAAACGGAAGCCGCTAAAAGTATCAACATAACAAGTTGAACAACGATACTGGCGCTGGCGATAAGTCCCCAAATTGACATTATTAACCTCTATTTAAAATCCGTAGGTAGCTGGTAATTAAAATGTTCATATGCACGCTTTGTCACTTGTCTGCCTCTTGGCGTCCTAATAACAAATCCCTGCTGAATCAAAAACGGCTCAATGACGTCTTCTATTGTATCTTTATCTTCCCCGAGAGCGGCAGAAACACTGTCTAAGCCCACCGGTCTCCCGTCAAACTTTTCTATCATAGTCAATAACATACGTCTATCTAAGTGATCAAACCCTTGACTATCTACACTTAACATATCTAGAGCTCGTTGGGCAACCTTTTGTCCAACAAGTTCCTCTCCACTAACTTGCGCCACGTCTCTTACTCGACGAAGCAATCTATTTGCAATTCTTGGTGTACCCCTAGATCGTCTGGCAACTTCAAAGCTACCTGAACTATCAAGATCCATCCCCATTTTACTCGCTGATCGAGCAACAATCGTTGTTAACGACTCAACATCGTAGAATTCTAGTCTCTGCACTATACCAAATCGATCACGTAATGGTGAGGTCAAGAGTCCAGCCCGTGTTGTTGCACCAACAAGCGTAAAAGGAGGGAGTTCAATTTTTATTGATCTTGCAGCAGGGCCTTCACCTATCATAAGGTCAAGTTGATAATCTTCCATAGCCGGATACAAAATTTCTTCAATGGCGGGGCTCAATCGATGAATTTCATCGATAAAAAGAATATCCCCTTCATTTAAATTAGTTAGCAATGCAGCCAAATCACCTGCACGCTCTAACACAGGACCAGACGTTGTTTTTACATCTGTTTCCATTTCATTACCAATAATGTGCGCCAGAGTTGTTTTACCCAACCCCGGCGGACCAAATATTAAAGTATGATCAAGTGGTTCTTTTCTTTGTCGAGCCGCTTGAATGAATATTTCCATTTGCTCTCTAACAACAGGCTGGCCTATATACTCAGAAAGAGCCTGTGGACGAATAGCACGATCCACTTGCCTATCATTACCTTTTAACTCAGCTGAAATAATACGATCTTGTTCAATCATGCCCTAGTTCCTTAACATTCCTTTCAGGGCTGCCCTGATAACATCTTCGCTACTGGAAGCATCCATTGGAACACCAGCAATGGCTTTTGCTGCTTCTTGAGGCTTATAGCCAAGAGAAATAAGTGCAGACTCAGCCTCTTGCCTAGGGTCTGCTTGTACCTGACGTAACACTGTCGGCGCAGAAAACAAATCATTCTTTGCCGCCTGTCCTAGT
The DNA here is from genome assembly GCF_014803385.1 of Marinomonas colpomeniae. Classification (GTDB taxonomy): domain Bacteria; phylum Pseudomonadota; class Gammaproteobacteria; order Pseudomonadales; family Marinomonadaceae; genus Marinomonas; species Marinomonas colpomeniae. The sequence goes on from NZ_JACYFC010000004.1 coordinate 334,398, forward strand.
TTATCTCGCAGTTCAATAATAAGGCGTTCTGCTGTTTTTTTACCAACACCAGGAATTTTGGTTAATGCAGTCACATCCGATTCTTGTACGTTTGTAATCAGCTCTTCAGATGACATACTAGACAATACGGCCAAGGCCATTTTTGGACCTATTCCATTGACTTTAATCAGCACTCTAAATAAAGCGCGCTCATTTTTATCTATAAAACCATACAGTGTTTGTGAATCTTCTTTTACTAAAAAATGAGTAAACAGAGTAACCGTTTCACCAATTTGAGGTAGATCATAAACTGTCGTCATAGAGGCACTAATCTCATACCCTATGCCGTTCACATCAACCAAAAGCTCAGGTGGCATTTTTTCTATCAAAGTACCTACAATTCTTCCGATCACAACGACTTCCTTACGTCTTGTTCAGTCCAGCGTTTTGAAGAACGCCCCGCTCGCTTACCAACACCATATTCCAAACCGCCAGAAGTACGTGTATTTGCATGACACAAAGCGATTGCTAACGCATCAGCTGCATCAGCTTGAGGTTTAGAAGTAAGCTTTAGTAATAATTGAACCATAAGCTGCACTTGTTCTTTATCGGCATTACCATTACCCACTACAGACTGTTTCACTCGTCGTGCAGCATACTCATTCACGAATAAATCCTGTAAAGAGGCAGCTACAATAGCAACCCCTCTGGCTTGACCAAGCTTCAAGGCGGAGTTAGCATTTTTAGCTAAAAACACTTCCTCAATCGCAAATTCATTCGGTTTATAGTCAGCCAACAAAGTCGAGACATTATTAAAAATATGCTTAAGCCTTACTGACAGAACTTCATCCGGTAAACGGATACAACCACTGTTAACGTAAACTGATTTACCATTTGAAACATCAATGATACCAAACCCCGTTATTCGAGAGCCCGGATCAATTGCTAATATTCTCGTGGTTGTCATTCGCTGCCTACATTATTTATCATTACTGTATATTCCAACAGTACTTACACAAGTATGCAATGTAAAAATATAAAAAAGGCCGCTAATAAGCGGCCTTTTACATTTTTCTTGCAAATCTTTAACATAACTTACTGTTTTAACGTAAGTTTAAAGACTAACCATTACTATTCTGTAACAGGTTTTCTAACTCGAATATTCAATTCTTTTAGTTGCTTTTCACTTACAGCGCCAGGTGCTTGAGTTAATAAACAAGTCGCACTTTGCGTTTTCGGGAAAGCAATAACATCACGAATCGATTGAGAACCGGTCATTAACATAACCAATCGATCTAAACCGAACGCCAAACCACCATGTGGTGGCGCACCAAATTTCAATGCATCTAACAAGAAACCGAATTTTTCTTCTTGCTCTTCTTTACTGATATTAAGAAGCTCAAATACTGTTTCCTGCATTGAAGACTGGTGAATACGAATAGAACCACCACCTAACTCAGTACCATTAAGAACCATGTCATATGCCTGAGACAATGCCGTCAAAGGATTCGCTTTAAGGTCTTCTGGAGAGCATGAAGGCGCCGTGAATGGATGATGGATTGCGGTAATACCACCATCACTAGTTTCTTCAAACATAGGGAAGTCAACAACCCAAAGAGGCGCCCATTTACAAGTGTAAAGATCCATGTCTTCACCTAGCTTGCAACGCAATGCACCCAGCGCTTCGTTAACTACTTTTGCAGAATCCGCACCAAAGAAGATTAAATCGCCGTCTTGAGCGTCTAATCGTGCCACTATCGCTTCACGCACTGCAACTGGTAAGAATTTGACGATTGGAGATTGCAGACCACAATCATCGCCATCTTCAAGCTTAGTCTTATCATTTACTTTGATATAAGCCAGACCTTTCGCACCATAGATGCCAACAAACTTCGTGTACTCATCTATTTGTTTACGAGTCAACGAATTACCGCCAGGTACTTTTAGTGCGGCAACTCGGCCTTTTGGATCCGTTGCTGGCCCAGAGAACACTTTGAAATCTACGTCTTTCATTAGGTCAGACACAGACACAATTGTTAGAGGAATACGAAGATCAGGCTTATCACTACCGTATGTTTCCATCGCTTCAGAATAAGGCATGCGTGGGAATGTACCCAAATCAACATCCATTAATTCTTTAAACAGCTCAACAATCATGTTCTCAGTCATACCCATGATTTGTTCTTCACTCATAAACGACGTTTCAATATCGACTTGAGTAAATTCTGGCTGACGGTCAGCACGTAAATCTTCATCACGGAAACATTTTGCAATTTGGTAGTAGCGATCAAAACCAGACACCATCAACAACTGTTTAAACAGTTGCGGTGACTGAGGAAGTGCAAAGAAACTACCTTGCTGAGTACGACTAGGTACCAAATAATCACGCGCCCCCTCAGGTGTTGCACGAGTTAAAATAGGCGTTTCAATATCTAAGAAACCGTTGTCGTCTAAGTAATTACGAAGAACAGACGTTACTTTCGAACGGAAGCGCATTTTTTGTTGAATTTCAGGGCGACGCAAATCAATAAAACGATTTTTAAGACGAACGTCTTCACCAACTGTTTGATTTTCATCAAGCTGAAATGGTGGTGTTTGAGCAGAGTTTAAAATTTCTAATTCTGTACCCAATACTTCAATTTCACCCGTGTTCATGTTTGGGTTAACAGTTCCTTCTGGACGAGCACGAACCAAGCCAGTCATTTTGACAACGAATTCATTACGAACACTGTCAGCAATAGCAAAACTCTCTGCACGATCTGGATCGAAAACTACTTGAGTAATACCTTCGCGGTCACGAATGTCCAAAAAGATAACGCCACCGTGGTCTCGACGACGATGAACCCAACCACATAAAGTGATTTCTTGTGAAATATTAGAAGCATTTAATTCGCCGCAATAATGGCTGCGCATAATTTCTTTCCTATTACTGTCTCAGTAAGAGATGAATGTGTTCTTAGAGTGTTTTCTGTTTGCTTTTAATTAACAATCAAAGACAAGCAGAAGAACAGAATTTTTTAAGGCAAAGCATTATATGCGAACAGAGTCTGACTCTCTAGGGTTTGAGTTAAATTTGTCATAGTTATAAAGCCATCATCTAGTTCTTACTATAAAACAGCCTCTATTTCGTATGCGACTTGTTGACCGCTTTGAAGCAAATCCACTTCGTCTTCAACCGACCTACCTATTAATAGCTTGCCAACTGGACTTGATGGTGTGACCAAAAAGACAGACATATCATCATATTCAACAGTTAACCCACCAGCACAAGGCGAAATAAAGAAATATTTTAGATGTTGCAAATCAACCGAGATCAATTTAACAAAACCCCATAAACCAACAACATCCTGCTCCATACTTTTCACGGACTTAGAAAAAGACAGCCAATCTTGCTCACACTCCAGAACGCGTTGAGATTGCCCATGAGCGAGATATGAAGCCTCCAAACCAAAAGTGTCGTATTTATTTTCAGCAATACTCTCTTTACTTGTGGCTGCGTCATGCGCTTGCTCAGCAGCCCATTTAGCGGTCTCAAAACGCCGCAGTAGCGCCGAAGTAATTGCATCATGTATTTTTTGTTTATCCATACACTCATCTATTTCGTTTTATATTCAGGCATTGTAGTGGTTCAGCTTTATAAAGACAGCACTGGAAGTACGCTACCACTCAAAATAAGGATAAATCATGCCTTTTTTAACATTTACAACACCCTCAGTTGACTTTATCAACTGAGGATCTTATATTGATAATGATTACCATTTAATAAAGAAGGAAGCAGTTTGAAAGATTCAATTGCAGAATCACTGCACAAACTAACACATCAATACAGAAGTAAAATGAAAGAAGCCATTGATACTTCTGGAGTAATTATTTCAGTAAGCCACATCCGCACACTTAAGTGCATAAAGCACATCAATAGTTGCACTGCCAGCGATATAGCCAATAGGATTTCACTTGATAAATCCCAAGTGACAAGGATATTAAAGGATTTAGTAAGCGAAAAACACGTAGAAAAAATTCGAGACCCAAGCAATCATCGTAGCCAACTACTTAATCTAACTAATTCAGGCAACGAGTTACTTATAGAAATAACCAAACTCAACACACACGTTATTCAGACCATGACAACTGGATTAACAGATCAAGAAGTCAAAGACTTCATTCACATTGCAAACATAATGGCGAGCAACCTGCAGCAAGCAGAATCAAAAACATCAGGAGTCTACAATGAACAAACCAAAGCCTAGAGAATTAATTGTTATCCGAAAAGAGCAAATAACTCCAAATATGCTACGAGTGACTTTGGGCGGTGAAAACATAACAACGATCCCAGCAAATCAAGAAAGTGGTTATGTGAAACTCATTTTCCCCAATGGTAACGCTAAGCCTTTACTCAGAACCTATACTATTCGACACCAAAGATCAGATGAAATAGATATCGACTTTATGCTACACGAAGACAGTGGTGTCGCTTGCACATGGGCAAAAAAAGCACAAGAGAATGACTCTATTCTTGTTGGCGGCCCTGGTCCTAAAAAAATGATTGAAGTGTCATCGAACTGGAAATTATTGGTTGGCGACATGACTGCCCTACCTGCAATCAGCGTAAACCTCGCCGAGCTACCAAATGACTCCAAAGGCTATGCGGTAATAGAGGTTATCAGCAAGGCTGACATTCAAGACTTAAAGCACCCAAGTGGTATGACATTAAAGTGGGTTATTAACCCCTATCCTGGAAAAAATGTCAGCGCATTATTAGATGAAGTGAAATCTTTAGATTGGCTAGAAGGCCAAGCTTCAATCTGGGCAGCTTGTGAATTTAGCAGCATGAAGACTTTACGTGATTTTTTTAAAAAAGAAAAAACCATACCTAAAGAGTATTTATATATTTCAAGTTATTGGAAGTTAGGCAATAACGAAGAACAACATAAAATCGAAAAGCGTATCGACGCTGGCCAAGCTTATTCGTCTCAACAATAACTCAATGCCAACATCGTAATATTAAGACAGATAAAAAAGCCAACAATGGACTATTTAGTAATTGAATAGTCCATTTATAGGTCACTTAAGAACCTTCTATTCTCGAACATATTTTTTACTTTGATATAAGTCTTATAGTGAGCTCTGCACTCCATATCACCATTCTCTTAGATATTTTCGTTGTACGCCGCCATTGCCACCTGACGAATTATGTAGAAGATGTTTGGCCCTAAGGCTTATCGATCGATGATAACGTTGGAATCGCTTATTCGTGGAGTCGATCATTTTGAATGAAATGTCATTTTGAATGAAATGTCATTTTGATCAAAACATTTGTTAAATATGACAAAAACTTATTAAATATCTGCATATAATTGCCATTTTACTTGGCAGCATCTTTCTCTAAACTTTACCAAAATCAAGTATTGAAACGTAAAGCGGAGAGTAAAACGATGACTATCGACAAACTAAACATGAATAAAGATCTAAACATTGTGCCTTTTGTGAGTGTGGATAACATGATGAAAATCATTGGTAAACTGGGTATAGAAAATATGCTCAAAGGCATTGCTGAATATGTGGAAGAAGATTTTAGACGTTGGCAACTGTTTGATAAAACACCACGTGTTGCGGCTCATTCAAAAGAAGGCGTGATCGAATTGATGCCAACCAGTGACGGTGAGCTCTACGGATTTAAATATGTAAATGGTCACCCAAAAAATATGAAAGAAGGACTACAAACAGTTACGGCCTTTGGTGTCTTATCGGAAGTGTATACAGGCTATCCTATCTTATTTACAGAAATGACCATATTAACCGCACTGCGCACAGCCGCTACTTCCGTTGTGGCAGCGAAGCATCTTGCTCGTAAAGATTCACGTTGCATGGCTTTGATTGGTAATGGTGCACAATCTGAGTTCCAAGCCTTAGCGTTTAAAACCTTATTAGGTATTGAGAAGCTAAGACTCTACGATATTGATCCTGTAGCAAGCGAAAAATTCGTTGATAATATGCAGAGCTATGGCTTTGATATTGTGGTGTGTGATTCTGCTCGTGAGGCGGCTACCGGCGCCGATATTATTACAACTTGTACCGCAGATAAGCTAAATGCCACGATTTTAACCGATGACATGGTGCCTTCTGGTGTGCACATCAATGCTATTGGTGGAGATTGCCCAGGTAAAACTGAACTACAAAAAGAGCTTGTCTTGCGTTCTAAGTTGTTTGTTGAGTATCCGCCACAAACGCGTATTGAAGGTGAGTTACAGCAGCTTGATGATGACTATCCTGTGAACGAGTTATGGCAAGTCATTCGTGATGAATTGGCGGGTCGTGAGAATGATGATGAAATAACCCTATTTGATGGTGTTGGTTTTGCGACAGAAGACTTTTCAGCACTGCGTTATATTCGCGATCAGATAAGTCGTCCAGGAATGAGTGCAACCTATGAAAACCTTGATATGATTGCCGATCCGGATGAGCCTCGTGATTTGTTTGGCATGGTGCGCCGTTCAGGTGCCATGTCAAAGGCGGTGGCGTAAAGATGGCGCTGTCTAACATTCAGGCTCCTCAAGCGGTGGTGATGATTCGACCGCATCATTTCAAAGTAAATCCGGAAACGGCCGCTGATAATGCTTTTCAGCAAGATAGCGCGGAGATGGATAAAATGGAACTGGCACGCTCAGCGTTTAAAGAGTTAAGTGTGGCGGCGAAGCGCCTAGAAGATGCTGGAATTCGAGTTCACATTTTCGAAGATGAAAGCACTGAAACACCAGATTCTGTTTTTCCGAACAATTGGTTTTCTACCCATTCTGGTGGCCATGTGGCTCTTTATCCGATGTATTCTGAGGCGCGTCGAAAAGAGCGTCGTTCAGATGTGGTGGATATGCTTAAAAACCAGTATCGAGTACAAGATGTAATTGATTATTCTGGTTTAGAGCAAGATGGTATTTTTCTGGAAGGCACAGGCGCTATGGTGCTAGATCATATTGACCGTATTGCTTATGCGGTGAAATCCAATCGCACAGATCCGATCGTACTGGAACGATTTTGCACCCATTTTAATTATGAGCCCATGGTGTTTGAGGCCGAAGATGACAATGGCGTCGCGATTTATCACACCAATGTGTTGATGTGTGTTGCGACTTCTTTTGTTCTTATTTGCTTGGATATGATAAAAAATCCGAAACGCCGTGATGAAATGATTAAGAGATTTGAATATTCAGGTCGTGAAGTCATTGATTTAACACAATCTCAAATTGCTGACTTTGCAGGCAATGCGATTGAATTACACAATGGTGAGAAAAGTATTCTTGCTTTATCATCTAGAGCGTCAGCAGCATTAACGGCCGCACAAGTAAGCATTATCAAAAAGTCATCGACCTTATTAGAGTTAGATATTCCCAGCATTGAATTAGCAGGAGGGTCAGTCCGATGTACTCTTGCTGGCGTGCATCTCACACCAAGATAAACACATAATTGGAATAACTATAATGGAAAAGAGCACGCCGTAAAATTATCGGCGTGTTTTTTGGGCGAACACGCCTTCTCGTTGATTAACCCTACTTTAAGCTGACGTTAATAAAATACTGGTTTCGCTGTTCAGCACGCCATCAACCATTCGCACCTGATTTAGTACTCGATCAAATTCAGCAAGACTCGATGTTTGTATTTCAGCTAATAAGTCCCATGCACCGTTTGTAGAGTGCAATGTAATCAGTTCAGGGAACCCCTTAAGAGATCGAATAACTTGGGTGGTCGATTTTCCGACAACTTCTATCATCATAATGGCGCGAATGGTGTCTATTCCATAGTCTTCACATACCCGAACAGTAAAGCCTAATAAGACACCAGATGCTTGTAATCGGTCTAATCGATTTTGTACTGTGCCACGAGACACGTGGAGCTGTTTAGACAGTTTGGATAAAGACGCACGCCCATCGTTGCGCAATAAAGCAATGAGCTCTCTGTCTATTTTATCGTACGAATGGGGACGAGTGGGATGCATGGCTTCCTCAGAAGATTGAATTTTGTTCATTATAGTCTAGCAATATAATAATAATTTGAGCACACTTTTTATATTATTGACAATTTGCTAGGTAGCTTTAAAACAAATTTAATTAATGTGACTTAAATACTCTATTGCATTGAGACATAAAAAAACCTCCAGTAATTAGATAATCTAGCTATTGGAGGTTATTTTCATATATTTCAGCTTGATTTTTACATCTAAAAATCAAGCACTGATTATGAAAGTATTACAAACGAACACTCTCAATAATTCGCTCAACCACTTCATCCAGGTTGGTTTCTGTGATTTCAGAATCTGCAATCACGGTATCCGCTACCAAGAAGGCAACACCTGTTTGACGAATCAAAGCCGCTTCCTGCGCTGTTGCATCCGCTTTTACCAAGGTAACAATACCTTGACGCAACAATAGGCGCTCTACTGCATCAGCTTTCGCCAACACGTCAGCGGAAAGTGCAATAACCGCTGGTTTTTGACCAAGGCGAGCAGCACGATCTTCTGCGCTAACAACAGAATCAGCATCCAATTCAGCAATGGCTTCTTCAACCATACCTGCACCAACAGTCACATTCGTCAAGCGATCGATAATAACCAAAGCACCAGTCAAACGACTATTTTGATATTCATCAAAAGCAACTGGCGCATCAAACTGAATGACACAATCACCGATACCATTTAACTCAAGGGTATCAATATTAGTGTGTTCAAGTGTGTTTACATCAATACGATGATTGAAATGATGTACTTTACCAGGAACCGTTTGTGTACCTAGCTTGAAATCATATAATTTTCCTGGCACCAATGGTTGATCCGCCATCCACACAACAGAAGTGCGAAGCGTTGACGCAATCAACGGCTCTTGACCTGGATGAGACAACATATCGCCACGGCTTATATCGATTTCATCTTCCAGTGTAATCGTTACCGCTTGCCCTGCTTTTGCCGATTCTAAATTGCCATCATACGTCACGATCTCAGAAACTTTTGATTTCTTACCAGAAGGCAAGGCAACAATTTCATCACCTGGTTTAACAACACCTGCGGCGATGGTTCCAGAGAAACCACGGAAATCGAGATTCGGACGATTGACATACTGAACAGGGAAACGGAATGAATCACGTTTCACGTCACGGTTAATTTGAACTGTTTCCAGCATGCCCATCAAAGGCAAGCCTTTATACCAAGGCATACTTTCCGATGGGTTTACCACGTTGTCGCCTTTTAACGCCGACATTGGGATAAATTGAATGTCCTGTGGTTTACGATTGCCAAGCTGATCAACAAACGCCAGGTAATCCGCTTTAATCTCGTCATGTTTCGCTTCAGAGAAATCCACTAAATCCATCTTATTCACGGCAACCACAATATGCTTAATACCAAGCAAAGCGGCGATGTAAGAATGACGACGAGTTTGTGTTTGAACACCGTAACGCGCATCAATCAAAATAATCGCAAGGTCACACGTTGATGCGCCTGTTGCCATGTTACGTGTGTATTGTTCGTGTCCCGGTGTGTCCGCGATAATGAACTTACGCTTCTCAGTAGAAAAGTAACGGTAAGCCACATCAATCGTAATGCCCTGCTCGCGCTCTGCTTGCAAACCATCTACCAACAAAGCTAAGTCAATTTCTTCGCCTTGCGTACCGGATTTTTTACTGTCGCGCTTTACTGCATCCAAATGATCTTCATAAATCAATTTAGAGTCATGCAATAAACGACCAATAAGCGTACTTTTACCATCGTCTACGTTGCCACAAGTAAGAAGGCGCAGTAGATCTTTTTCTTCATGTTGTTTCAAATAACCAAGTATGTCTTGGCTTATCAATTCTGACTGGTGAGACATGTTTCACTCCAAACTTTCTTTGCTCGAAACTTGCTTTACTTCAAGATCAGAAGTAGCCCTGTTTTTTCTTCTCTTCCATTGAACCGGAAGAGTCATGGTCAATCATTCGGCCTTCACGTTCTGAACTTGTTGTCAAAAGCATTTCTTGAATGATCTCAGGCAACGTTGCCGCTTCAGATTCCACTGCACCTGTTAGAGGGTAACAACCCAAGGTACGGAAACGAACCGACTTCATTTCAGGTACTTCACCATTCAACGGCATACGCTCATCGTCAACCATAATCATAGTGCCATCACGTTCAACCACTGGGCGTTTCGCAGAAAAGTAAAGAGGCACAATTGGAATGCTTTCTAAGTAAATATATTGCCAAATATCCAATTCCGTCCAGTTAGACAATGGAAAAACACGAATGCTCTCGCCTTTGTTTACTTTACCGTTGTAGATATTCCAAAGCTCTGGACGCTGGTTTTTAGGGTCCCAACGATGTTGCTTATCACGGAAAGAATACACACGTTCTTTGGCACGAGACTTCTCTTCATCACGACGAGCACCACCAAATGCGGCATCAAAACCGTATTTGTCTAAGGCTTGCTTAAGGCCTTGTGTCTTCATCACATCTGTATGTTTAGAACTACCATGAGTGAATGGACCGATACCTTGGTCAATACCTTCTTGATTCTTATGCACGATAAGATCTAAACCTAACTTCGCCATCAATTCATCACGGAAAGTGATCATCTCTTTGAACTTCCACGTTGTATCAACGTGCATCAAAGGGAACGGTGGTTTGCCAGGGTAAAATGCCTTCATAGCAAGATGCAGCATGACCGCCGAATCTTTACCAATGGAATACAGCATTACCGGATTATCAAATTCAGCCGCAACTTCACGAATAATGTGAATACTTTCCGCTTCAAGCTGCTTTAAGTGAGTTAACCTTTCCTCAGTCATAAACCCTCATCTCTGTTGTAAGGAGTGTGTATTTTTCCACTATAACATGCCTTAAAGTTATAAAAACTCCACCACTTAGACTTTAATTGAATATTTATATTTAAAAAGATGCGCTCAATTACATCTCAAATGGTGAATTTAGTTTTTCCACTGTATTTCAGGTAATAAAAAAGGCTGAGAATCAGCCTTTTTAAAATGTGAGTTATTCTATTATCACTTACTATTCGTTGAGCTGTTGCTCCAACATAAGTTGGTTAATCTGTTTACGTAATCGGATAATTTCACCGTTCACTTGTGTTCTAAATGCATCACTTGAGTTTATCGCATCCTGCTGAGTCGCCAGTTGCTTTTCAATTTCAACAACATCGGCAGAGCTGACTGCCTCAGGTTTGTTTTCAAAGGCTGCAATTTTTTGATGTAGTGTCGTCAAGTCTTGCTGAATTTGAGACAAACTTAATGATTGAATATCATTATTTTTCTCGTATGCAGAAATTTTGGCTTCTGCTGTCTGCAGCTGAGTGGCTTGCTCTTCTTGAGTTGAAGACATTGTTTTTACTACGTCATCGATGGCCGCAACGGTAGGGATCAGCTTATTATATCCAGCCTCAACATCATTAAAAGCTTCGGCTTGAATTGCAACACGTTTAGATTGAGTTGATATTGTGTCACGCATCTCAGAATTTTTACGTTCCAGTGTTTCAATAGCGGCGCTATTATCAGCAATTGCCTTTCTATTTCTATCGTAAGCGATTGCCCAAAGCTTACGAATTTCACTGTCATGCGTTTTTAATGTTTCTTCTAAGGTTTGACCTTGCTGATTAGCAGAAACATCTGCCGCGATTAATTGATGGTCAAGGTTCTGTATTTCACCTTTTGCACCATAAAGCTCTTCACGAAGCTGAATGTTTTGTTGCCATAACCAATAACCCGCACTCGCAGAAACTGATAAAATCACTAGGAGTAAAAAGTAAACACCAACAAGACTGGTCTTTTTATGCACTAGATTCGGTGCGTGAGCAGGCTTTGTAGGAGAAGGTGTAGGCCGTTTTCTTGTTTCAGCTACATTAGGTCGTCTTTCACTGACTTCATCCTGATCCAGAGTCAGGCTTGGGATCTCAACATCATCGTCTCTATTCATGAAAATCTTATATATTCGCTATTAGTAAAAATTATGAACAATCCAGTCAGAACAAGTCTAAATAATATTATCTTAGATTGTTCAGTGTTACTATATAAGCACCATTAACTGCTTGATAACAAGTATTTTTCGTTAATTAAAAAGCAAGGAGAATTGAAATGTCTTTTGAATTACCAGCCCTTCCTTATGCCAAAGATGCTCTTGAGCCTCACATGTCTGTAGAAACGCTTGAGTACCATCACGGCAAGCACCACAACACCTACATTGTGAAGTTGAACGGATTGCTTCCTGGGTCTGAATTCGAAAACAAAACACTTGAAGAGATCATTACATCTGCTTCAGCTGGACCTGTTTTCAACAACGCAGCTCAAATCTGGAACCACACTTTCTTCTGGAATAGCCTAAGCCCTAATGGCGGCGGCGAGCCGACAGGCTCTCTAGCAGAAGCAATCAATGCGAAATGGGGTTCTTTTGCTCAGTTCCAAGAAGCATTCAACGACAAAGCAGTGAACAACTTCGGTTCTAGCTGGACTTGGTTGGTAAAAAATGCAGACGGCTCTCTTGAAATCGTCAACACAAGTAATGCAGCAACACCAATGACAAGTGGTCAAACTGCTGTTATTACTGTCGATCTTTGGGAACACGCTTACTACATTGATTACCGCAATGTTCGCCCTGACTACCTTAAAGGTTTCTGGGCATTAGCTAACTGGGAATTTGCGGCAGCAAACTTTTCAGCTTAAGACTTTTTAATCGTTTTATTTAAAACGTTAGTCAGTCCAGTCAAAAAAACGCGGCCTATGCCGCGTTTTTTTATGGTTACAAGCAAATCTATTCAGTTTTCATTTCATGCTGCACAAATAACTTTGCTTGAATAAACTCTGAGTGAGGCATAAACAACAGCTCACTAATTCTTCTAATACGATGGTCTTCATGTGCATCAATATTATTATCTGCTAACGCAACACGCCATAAGGCTTTTAATAACAACATTTTTTGTTCCAATGTCGCCGTCTCATTCACAACCTTAGTGAATTGATACAAATCATTTGCATCCTCCACTCCTGTACGAGCTTCTTGATAAAGAATATCAATGTCGTCTCCAAGCTCACTTACTTCTCGAAGAAAGGATTTAACTTGCGCTTCCTCTTGTTCATTAACCTCATGATCAGCGAGCATAACCTCCATCAACAGTGAAGCAACTGCTTTTTGATACGATATTTGTTCGCCCTGTTCAACAGGAAGTGTAAACAGGCTTTTTAAAGCTTTAAGCATTACTTCTCCAAAGTGTATTCACGTAGTGATTCAATCAGTATGTTAGGAAATTGACGATAATCTAAATAGGGGCTCCAAATATAAGGAAGGGATACATAAGCGAGATGCCTATCACCTAATACTTTCGCTAAAGCAGAGATGGGGAAAACATCACGAAATGTATTTCCAATGACATAAACTACACCTTCATAATCTTTTATTTGATCGATTGAAAAGACAATTCCTACTTCATTTAACAGGTTATTATTACGAAATTCACGCCAATTAGAATAAGTAGGTACAACCAATTTAGCTATTATCGTAAAAATTTTACGCCAGTGATTGCCGTTAAGGTCTATTAAAGCAGCTACATCATATGTCGCCACAGTGAGTTCATCGTTCACGCCGGGTAAAATAGGCCGATTAGGCAAAAGAAAAACACACCGAGCCTTCTCAATTGAAGCGCCAAGCCATAACTCCTTCATTCTGTCTCCTTCTCTATTATAACCAAGAGTACATTGTACCTTGGCTATTTTCAGCTATCTAATAGGTAAAAACTGTGAAATTAAAAGCACACCCAAAAGACAACCCTATCAACCAATAACCAATCCGACTTAATAAGCTAATTAAAATATATTCCACCACAACATTAGTATTATCTAATTATATAAATTAGAATATACTTATATATCTGTATGAGGTTTTCATGGACACTATATTTAACCCGCTTATTGGCGGTCTATTAATTGGCTTGGCAACTACTATTTACCTATTAAGTCTTGGCAAAGTAATTGGTATAAGCGGTATTTTATCGCAGCTTTTGTTTAAGAAAGGACGCTTGTTACCTTTTTTATTTATCGCAGGTCTCATTATTGGAGGCAGTGCTTATGGTGTACTTACTGAGCAAACGGTTGCATTTCCTGAAAGTAGAAGTCCATGGCTATTGATTATCTCAGGCCTGCTAGTAGGTTATGGCACCAGACTTGGCGGTGGTTGTACCAGTGGGCATGGTGTTTGTGGTATCTCAAGATTATCACCACGATCATTAGTTGCTACTGCTGTTTTCATGGTCGTAGCAATCATCACCGTATCCATCACAAATTAGGAAAAGAATAATTATGTATGCTGTTATTACACTGATTTCTGGTTTGTTGTTTGGTTTAGGTTTGGCTTTTTCAGAGATGACAAACCCATCTGTTGTTATTGGATTTTTAGATATTTTTGGAGATTGGAACCCTTCTCTACTCGTTGTTATGGCCAGCGCCATTTCAGTTGGAATGATAGGCTATTCTGTCCAAAGAAAACGTACTACTCCTCTATTTTCAGGAAAATGGCAAATCCCAACATTACAACAAATTGATTCAAAATTGATTATTGGCTCATCACTTTTTGGTATTGGCTGGGGGTTAAGTGGTTACTGCCCAGGGCCTGGATTAACCGCTTTAGTAAACAATCCAAGCGAAGGGGTTTATTTTGTTGCCGCCTTGATCGCTGGCAGTGGACTGCATTATTTTCAGGCTTATATAACGAATAAATAACGTTTCAATAAACTTCAGATAAAAGAGACTCATCGCAGTCTCTTTTTTTATTAAAAAAACCTAAAAAAACACTTGACGTCAGATCGCTCTGGTTTTAAATTGCGCCCGCGTCATTGCTGAACATAATCCGCACCGCTTCAACTGCTGCGCTAGTCGCTTAAGGTCATTAAAAAACCGGATAAGTAACAGCCATAAGTAGGACGGGAGAAGCTAAAGGCGTTTACTTAAAATCGGTTTATGTTTTGTACAATGAGGATCTATCTATGACTATTGACGTCAACGCTTTCTACACACCTGAGCGCTTCGCTCGCTTCAAAGCTTTTGCTGCAACAAAAGAAACACCTTTTGTGGTTATTGACACAGAGATCGTGAATGAAGCCTATACAGAAATCACTAAAGGCTTTCCTATTGCCGATATTTTTTATGCAATCAAAGCCAACCCAGCACCAGAAATTCTAACGCTGTTACGTGATCGAGGTTCAAACTTCGACGTAGCATCACGTTATGAGCTGGATAAGCTATTTGCCATTGGTGATGTATCTCCAGATCGCATTAGCTATGGCAACACAATCAAAAAAGCAAACGATGTTCGCTACTTCTATGAGAAAGGCGTGCGTATGTTTGCTACAGATTCTGAAGCAGACCTTCGCAACATAGCTAAAGCAGCACCAGGCTCGCACATCTATGTTCGCATACTAACAGAAGGTACAGCGACTGCTGACTGGCCTCTTTCACGTAAATTCGGTTGCCGCCCTGATATGGCAATGGACTTACTTGTCTTGGCAAAAGAGCTTGGACTTACTCCTTACGGTGTTTCTTTTCATGTTGGTTCACAGCAACGTGATATTGGAGCTTGGGATGCGGCTATTGCAAGTGTAAAGGTAATTTTTGAGCGCCTTAAAGAAGAAGAAGGCATTACACTGCAAATGATCAATATGGGCGGCGGTTTTCCAGCTAATTATATTACCCGTACTAATGAGCTATCTACCTATGCAGAAGAGATTACACGCTTCTTAGAAGAGGATTTTGGTACAGAATTACCACGTATTATTCTTGAACCTGGTCGTTCGCTAATATCTAATGCTGGTGTGTTAGTCAGTGAAGTTGTTTTAATTTCTCGTAAATCAAATACAGCACTTAATCGATGGGTATTTACAGATGTGGGTAAATTCTCTGGCTTAATTGAAACCTTAGATGAATCTATCAAGTACCCAATTTATGTAGATAAGAAAGGCGAATTAGAAGAAGTCATCATCGCTGGCCCAACCTGTGACAGTGCGGATATCATGTACGAAAACTACAAATACGGGTTACCACTTAATTTAGCGATAGGTGACCGCATGTACTGGCTTTCTACAGGTGCGTACACTACCACTTACAGTGCAATTGAATTCAACGGCTTTCCCCCGTTAGCTTCTTATTACTTGTAAGATTCTTTTACTCGTATTTAATACCACTAAGCCTCACAGCCCAAGCTCTGAGGCTTTTTTATGGGTTGGAAAGAATGATGTTCTAAGTAATAATAAAAGCCAATATAAAAGGAAGCCCCATGTCTTACATTTTAAGTGAACTCTCGATCTACCCTATTAAATCTGTCAAAGGGATTCCGCTAAAAAGTAGTCAGGTTGACCACGCTGGTCTTTGGGGTGATCGCCGCTATATGCTAGTAAAACCCGATGGTAGTTTTATCACAGGCCGAGAGCACCCAACACTTACTTTAATTAATGCAACCTTGATTGAAGAAAGTAAATGGCAACTATCTCACCCTGACATGGCCAATCAAATCACTATCAACCCAAGTAACTTCTCCGATAATCACCAAGAAGTTATGATTTGGGACGACAGACTTGAAGCTCAACTGGCTAAAGAAGACATTAATGCCTGGTTTGGCCAACTATTAAAACAACCAATCAATCTTGCTCACTTCACAAATCAATCAAAGCGTTACACCAGTCGTCGACCTGAATCACCAGTCGCTTTTGCTGATGGTTACCCTTTCTTACTGACTACAGAGTCATCACTGGCAGAACTAAATCGGACCTGCCCAGAAACGAACGTTATGGCTCAATTCCGCCCTAACCTTGTTGTTCAAGGCAATAATGCGTTTGAAGAAGATAATTGGAAACGGATTAAAATTGGTGAAGTTGAATTTGAGAACGTTAAACCTTGTGAGCGTTGTATTTTCATTACGATAAAACCAGATACAGCAGAAAGAATGAAAAAAGGTGAGCCATTAAAGACGCTGGGGAAATTCCGTTTATTAGGAAAAGAAGGTATTACGTTTGGCATTAATTTGATTGCCCTTAATACTGGTGTAATCAACCTTGATGACAAGGTAGAAGTACTTGAATACCAAGAGTCTTATTCATATTTAGACCGTCGCTAAAAAATCATTCTAACTATCTAATAAAACAAAAAAGGAAGCCGATTGGCTTCCTTTTTTTGGGATATTTTAAGATCGATATAAAGCTAGAATCTTAAGCGTCTAATTTAGACAGATATTCGTCATATGTGCCGTGGAAATCGACAATACCGTCACTTGTCACTTCCATAATACGAGTAGCAAGAGACGATACAAACTCACGGTCATGAGAAACAAAAATCAAAGTTCCTGGATAATTTTCAAGCGCCAGATTCAAAGACTCTATCGATTCCATATCCATGTGATTTGTTGGCTCATCCATCACAAGCACATTCGGTTTTTGTAACATCATTTTACCGAACAACATGCGACCTTGCTCACCACCAGACAACACTTTAACAGATTTTTTGATGTCATTTTGAGAGAACAATAAGCGCCCTAGTGTGCCACGAATAATCTGCTCATCGTCGCCTTCTTGACCCCATTGGGACATCCACTCGATCAAATCTACGTCTTTCTCAAAATCATGAGCATGATCCTGAGCGTAGTAACCAATCTGCGCATTTTCAGACCATTTCACAGTGCCTTTGGTTAATTCTGTGTCACCAACTAAACATTTAAGCAATGTTGTTTTACCGATACCATTTGGACCGATAACCGCAATACGCTCACCCACTTCAACCATCATGTTCAATTTATTGAACAATTCAACATCATAAGATTTTGCAAGGTTTTCAACTTGTACAGCAAGACGATGTAATTTCTTTTCTTGCTCAAAGCGAATAAACGGATTCTGACGACTAGAAGGTTTAACGTCTTCTAATTGAATCTTATCAATTTGTTTCGCACGAGATGTTGCTTGCTTGGATTTTGATGCATTAGCAGAGAAACGGCTTACAAAAGATTTAAGTTCGTTAATTTGAGCTTTTTTCTTAGCATTATCAGAAAGCAAACGTTCGCGGGCTTGAGTTGATGCCATCATGTATTCATCATAATTACCAGAGAACAAACGCAATTCACCGTAATCCAAATCTGCCATATTAGTACAAACAGAATTAAGAAAATGACGGTCATGGGAAATGATGATCATAGTACAGTTACGTTCAACTAGAACACCTTCCAACCAACGGATAGTATTAATATCCAAGTTATTTGTTGGCTCATCCAGTAATAGAATTTCAGGATCAGAAAATAAAGCTTGGGCCAACAAAACTCGAAGTTTTAGGCCAGGAGCCACTTCACTCATCAGACCGTAGTGTTGATCGCTAGAAATACCAACACCTAACAACAACTCTCCAGCACGTGACTCAGCGGTATAACCATCCATTTCAGCGAACTCACCTTCTAAATCACCGGCACGTAAACCATCAGCTTCGGTCATCTCTGGGTTCGCGTAAATCGCATCTTTTTCTGCTTTTATTGCCCACAACTCTGTGTGACCCATAATAACAGTATCAAGAACAGAAAATTCTTCGTAAGCAAATTGATCCTGCTTCAATTTACCAAGACGTTCATTTGGATCTTTAGAAACGTTACCTGAGCTAGGCTCTAGGTCTCCGCCAAGGATTTTCATGAATGTAGACTTACCACATCCATTAGCACCAATAAGGCCGTAGCGCTTACCTTCACCAAATTTAACAGAAACGTTTTCAAAAAGAGGTTTGGCACCAAATTGCATGGTGATATTAGCCGTTGTTAACAAAGCATTCTTCCGTTTATCGTATGTAAGTTTTAGCCCTTATTAAAGAACCATGATTATGTGAGTCATTATCGCACAGATCCGTCTATTTTTTTAAGAGACAAAACGCTTATTTTGATAGGTAAAACATTTCTTTTTAAAAGTAAACGAAAGCACTCTGTTACACAGTATGTAATCAGGGTTACCAGAGAATACAAAAAAGGCCTATTGTTTCGAAAAAATTAAAGCTAAAACTAAACAATACAGCTCGACTATCAAGAAAAACACTTTGTAGCCGATGGTATAATAATACTCATATTGACGGAGGCGAAAATGAAAACCGTCTTAGTAAAAGATTCCCAATACAACCTGTCACCTTCACATTTAAAAGAAGGCTCTATATTTGGCGCGCTATCTGATGCATCAATATACTATTTATTAGAAAATGGAATTTTATATGACGCAGCAACAGGAGATGAAGTTTTTGCTTATGGGAATAAAGGCGGGAGCTTTTATGCTGTATTGCATGGAAACTTAGACTTTTATAAACATCATGAAAATAAAGAAACACATACTCGAACCGTTTCTTTTGGTGAGGCTATTGGCTTTGTCTCCATGATCGCATTGCATGAGCGTGTGGGCAGCCTTTACTCCTTAGAGAATAGTTTATTACTGGAAATATCTTCTGAATTATTTAGTGATTTTCATGACGACTTTCCGTTCGATTTTGGCATTTTATTGATGAATTTATCAAGAGATATGGCTCGTACTATACGTGTGCTTAGCAATGTACTGGTAGAAAACAACATAAGCGTTAAGAAAATATTATAGTCGTTCATAACCTATTCTTTACAAGAAAAGATAAGCATAAAAGAGATAAGCTGACGCATCAGCCTATCTCTATAAAACTATTTCTCTGCTGCGACGACAGACACTTCAACTAATAGCTCAGCTCTGGCCATGCGTGCTTCAACACACGCACGAGCAGGAGCAAAACCTTCAGGCACCCAAGCATCCCAAACAGCATTCATTGCTGAGAAGTCTTTCATATCTCGAATGTAAATCGTTGCTGATAATATGTGCTCTTTATCCGAACCTGCCTGCTCTAATAGCGTCTTTACTTTTTCGAGCATCGTTTCAGTCTGTTCGGTAATGCCTGTATTAGCATCCGCTCCAACTTGACCACAAAGATAAATAGTACCATTGTGTTTTACGATACGACTCATGCGAGAGCCTCCTTCTATACGTTCAATTGTCGCCATACAAACCTCTATATAATAAATAAAAATAATAACGATATTCTATCGGAAATTTTATTTCACAAGTAAAAGCTCAAAACCGCTAACGCTTAAAATTCGAGCCCTTTTTGCGCTTTAACCCCACGTTTAAAAGCATGTTTAACTTCTTTAATATCACTCACTGTATCAGCAAGTTCTACCAAGGCATCAGAAGCGCCACGACCTGTTACGACAAGATGTTGGTTATCAGGGCGACCCATTAACGCTTGTAGTACAATATCTTCATTCAAATATTCGTAATGCAATAAATACGTTAATTCATCAAGCACAACCAAATCAATACTAGGGTCTGACAACATAGCACTTGCCTTTTCCCATGCTTGTTGTGAAGAGGCAATATCAGATTCTCGATTTTGAGTTTCCCAAGTGAAACCCGCAGGCATAATTTCCCATTGGACACCATTTTGTTTTTTAAAAAAATCGATTTCGCCCGTATTCCATTCACCTTTTAAAAACTGAACAACACCCACTTTCATGCCATGGCCTAACGCTCTAGCCACCATACCCAGTGCAGAACTAGACTTACCTTTGCCATTACCCGTCAGCAATACAAAAGTGCCTTTATCTTCTTGTGCATTGGCGATGCGTTTATCTACATGCAACTTAATTGCCTGCATGCGCTTCTTATGTTGTTCTGGGTCTGTAATGGTTTTTGCCATGGGTTCAGTTCACCTTTTTAGACTATGAGATGATTTAATGTTAAATACGGTCGTCTTCTGGATCATATCCAAGGTTTGGAGCCAACCAACGTTCAGCGTCGTCTTTACTCATTCCTTTACGCTCAGCGTAACTATCGACTTGATCAGGGCCGACTTTACCAACACCAAAATACGTTGCATCTGGATGAGCAAAATACCAACCACTTACTGCAGCCGTTGGCAGCATGGCATAACTTTCCGTCATTTCCATTCCAGTATTCTTGGTTACGTCTAGTAAATCCCACAGTTTGGATTTTTCAGTGTGATCAGGACAAGCAGGATAACCTGGTGCCGGGCGAAGCCCTTGGTATTTTTCTTTAATCAATTCAGCATTAGTAAGGTCTTCATTAGCAGCATAACCCCAAATATCTTTACGAACACGTTCGTGTAAATATTCTGCAGTAGCCTCTGCAAGGCGATCAGCAACGGCCTTAATCATAATGGAATTATAATCGTCATGATCGGCTTCGTATTTCGCTACTAAAGGATCAATACCAAAACCAGCGGCGCAAGCAAACGCTCCAATATAATCAGGAATAGCGTCTTCTTTTGGCGCAATAAAATCAGCCAAACTATGATTGTATTTACCCGGTGCGGTTAATTCATTCTGAATACGTAAGAAAGACAATCGCTCAATGACTTCTTCACGAGAATCATCTGCGTAAATTTCAATGTCATCGTGATTGACTTGGTTTGCTGGAAATACACCAACAACAGCTCGAGCAGTTAGCTCACCTTTCGTGATAACTTCTTCTAACATCACGAGCGCGTCTTCAAAAACCCGCGTTGCTTCAACACCCACCACTTTATCCGTTAGGATGCGTGGGTATGCGCCTGCCAATTCCCATGTTTGGAAAAATGGTGTCCAATCGATGTACTCTTTCACAACGGCGAAGTCGATATCTTTTTCAGTGAGCACAGTCACACCAAGTTTCTTTGGCGTCACAATATTATCTTTAAAATTCATCGGCGCTTTATTTAATCGTGCTTTTTCAAGAGACACCCGTCGACCTGCTTTTGTGCGATCTTTATAACGGATTCGAGTCTTTTCATAATCCGCTTTAATCTCATCAACAAATTTCTGACGACGCTCTGTGTCTTTGCTTAGCAATGCACTGGCAACGCCAACACTACGGGATGCATTGGTCACATGAACCACTTGATTACGTTTATAGTTTTGCTCAATCTTCACAGCGGTATGCGCTTTAGACGTTGTTGCTCCGCCAATCATCACTGGTAATTCAAAACCTTGGCGTTCCATTTCTTTAGCTACGTGAACCATTTCATCAAGCGATGGCGTAATTAAGCCTGACAAACCAATCATGTCTGCATTCACTTCTTTTGCCGTACGAAGGATTTTTTCGGCTGATACCATAACGCCCAAATCGACAACTTCAAAGTTATTACATTGAAGTACAACACCAACGATATTTTTGCCGATATCGTGAACATCACCCTTCACTGTCGCCATGACAATTTTGCCATTACTTGATGAACCTGTGTCCATGTTTCGCGCTTTCTCTTCTTCGATATACGGCATCAAAAAAGCGACGGCTTTTTTCATCACTCGAGCGGATTTAACCACTTGAGGTAAGAACATTTTACCAGCACCAAACAAATCACCAACAATACCCATTCCATCCATCAAAGGCCCTTCGATCACTTCCAAAGGTCGATTAAAAGACAAACGTGCTTCTTCGGTATCTTCATCGATGAAATCAGTAATACCTTTAACGAGCGCATGACTTAATCGCTCTGTTACAGGTAAATTACGCCATTCTTGAGTTTCTTTCTCAGCGACTTCACCTGTGCCAGCGAATTCACCGGCCATAGCCAATAGATTGTCTGTTGCATCGGGTGTGCGATTCAATACAGCGTCTTCCACTGCGTCTCGTAGTTTGGTTGGAATATCTTCATACAGAGCCAACTGCCCTGCATTAACGATACCCATTGTCATGCCTTGTTTGATGGCGTGATAAAGGAAGACCGTATGAATCGCTTCACGAACGGGATTATTACCGCGAAACGAGAAAGAGACATTCGATACACCGCCAGAAATCTTAGCGTAAGGAAGCTCACGAGTAATATCACCAGTGGCTTCTATAAAGTCCAACGCATAACGATTGTGTTCTTCAATACCGGTCGCAATTGCAAAGATATTCGGGTCGAAGATAATGTCTTCTGGTGGGAAGCCAACTTCGTCTACTAAAATATGATAAGAGCGACGGCATATTTCGATTTTACGTGCGCGAGTATCTGCCTGCCCTTCGCTATCAAAAGCCATCACTATAACCGCTGCGCCGTACTTCATCAGCTTACGTGCTTGTTCTTTGAAGTTCTCCTCGCCTTCTTTCATGCTTATGGAGTTCACAACGCCTTTACCTTGAACCCATTTTAAACCTGCTTCTAAAATTTCCCACTTAGAAGAGTCCAACATAATAGGAACACGAGAAATGTCAGGTTCCGACGCGATCAATTTTAAAAAGCGCTCCATTGCAGCCTGAGAGTCCAACATGCCTTCATCCATGTTGATATCGATAATCTGTGCGCCATTTTCTACTTGTTGGCGAGCCACGCTCAAGGCAGAGTCAAAGTCACCTTCTTTAATAAGGCGTTTAAACATGGCTGAACCAGTCACGTTAGTACGCTCGCCTACATTCACAAACAAACTATTGCCATCAATATTAAAGGGCTCAAGACCAGATAACCGACATGCTTTTTCTATTTCAGGAATGACGCGTGGTTTCACATCAGCAAAGGCGGTTGCAAAGGCTTTAATATGCTCTGGTGAAGTACCACAACAACCACCAATGATGTTTAAGAAACCGGAATCACCCCACTCTTGAATTTCTTCAAGCATTTCTTCAGGTGTCTCATCGTACTCACCAAACGCGTTTGGTAAGCCTGCATTTGGGTGAGAAGAAACATGAACATCAGCAATACGAGATAATTCATCTAAATACTGGCGTAACTCTTTAGGGCCTAACGCACAGTTTAAGCCAACAGAAATAGGTTTAGCGTGGGAAATGGAATTCCAAAAGGCTTCCGTAGTCTGACCAGATAAAGTACGACCAGATGCATCAGTAATCGTACCGGAAACCATGATTGGGTAACGGACACCTGTTTTTTCGAAATAGTCTAATACGGCATAAATTGCGGCTTTGGCATTCAAGGTATCAAAAATGGTTTCGATAAGAATAAGGTCTACGCCACCTTTAACCAAGCCATCAACAGCTATTGTATAGGCTTCAACCAACTCATCAAAATGTACATTACGAAAGCCAGGATCATTTACGTCGGGTGAAATAGTACAAGTACGACTGGTTGGGCCAACCGCACCCGCAACAAAACGAGGTTTATTTGGGTTTTGCTTAGTGAATTCATCTGCCGCTTCACGAGCAAGTCGAGCGGACTCAAAATTTAGTTCGTAGCTAAGCGCTTCCATGTGATAATCAAGCATGGATATGTAGTTAGCATTGAAGGTGTTCGTTTCGATGATATCCGCACCAGCTTCAAGATAGCTTGTGTGGATAGTTTTGATTATTTGAGGCTGAGTCAAAGACAACAAGTCATTGTTGCCTTTTAGATCGCTTTCCCAATCGACAAAGCGCTCACCACGGTAATCTTGCTCTTCTAACTTATACGCTTGAATCATGGTGCCCATAGCGCCATCAAGGATCAATACATTTTCAGCTAAACGTTTTTCAATAATAGAATACGAACCAGACTTTACCACGACCACTACCTCAAGAAAGAATATGCAAGAGTACTATACCGAAAAGCAATTAATTTCGCGTTGAAAAAAAGTAATGTAGAGTTGAATGATTCGAGGGAAGAATAGAAAGCAGGTCAGTGAAAATATGTGATCTGCCTTCTATTCCTATAACGCCAAATTTAGCATTGAAAGATTAAAGCGTATTTTTTGATTTATTCAAACGGCCGATAAAGAAGCCACCCAACAAACCAAGTAAAATAGCTATTCCCCAATACCCGTATTTTTCAAACAGATTCGTATTAATCAGAGATACATTCTGGCCATCTCGATAGACTTGTCTCATTATATTTTGACCTTCAATGTTAATTTGTTGACTAACAAAAAGGTTAAGTTGTGCATTTGTGTTTTCATTCAAACCTGATACACGCCAGCGCCATTGTAAACGACCATTTTGAACGACGGCATTCACAATACTGTCACTAATCATCTTAGTATCACTGTCTGTTACTAATTCCGCTGAAAACGTTTGTCCCGCAAACGAAGGCTGTACATCCGCTGAAACAAGAATTTCAAAAGTGTCATAAAGAGCACTCTCACTTGGTAAAAGCCATTCAACATTTTGTAGCGTTACTAACATTTGAGATCGCAATGCGTCCATTGCGGCTCCAATTGAAATACCGTCATTTTCTTGTAGATCTAGATTTTTTTGAGCGTTATCAAGCGCTAAAGAAAGCTCCCCAAGTTTATTTTCACTTGCTATTAATTCCACCCTTACAGCATTCAGCTGAGAGGCTAAAGTTTCATTCTGCTGTTGAGCTTGGGCAAGTTGATTATCAAGGTCTTTCCAACGAGCCTCAGATGACTCACTTTTAACAAGTACGCGTTTTAATTTTAGCGCATTCTCTTGTTCTCTTATTTTGAAAGCATCATTAATTCTTTTCTGATCTGCAATTTCAGCTCTGGCATCAGATAATTGCTCTGCCAGTACAAGGCTCTCTTTTTTCAATGCGATTAATTGCTGATAGTTTGCAGTGTTGTCTACTTCGAGGTTGGCATATTTTTCTTGCAACTTGGTATTCTTAGTAAGCAAAGCATAATAATTTTCTTGCAAACCATCTTGAGACGTCGGTGTGTTTTGCAAGCTTACAATTTGTTCTTTTAATGACGTGTTTTCATTCACTAATTGATTAATTCGACGAGTTAGAAGCTCGTTATCTAGATTTAACGCGGCATTTTGAGACTCTAGATCTTCTCTGGACTGCTTTTGTTTTTCCAACTCGGCTAAATCTCGAGCATCAGACACCGATGTTTGCAAAGCAGAAATCAGAGCATCCTTTTCATCAAGTGATTGGTTCAAAGACGAGATTTTGATGTCATTTGTAGCCAATTGTTGATTGAGCGAGTGAATCATTGTATTTTTTGACGCGATATTATCTAGAAGCCTAGCATTATCATTACTCAGCTTTTTAGTATCTAAAACAGATATATCAGTTTGCTCTTTTTCAGAGCTCTCTATTAGATCTGCAATCTCTGTTTTTTCCAAAGCGCTTATGGTTCCTGCATCACTGCTAGAAGAAGTGTTGGAAGAAGTACTACAGGCAGAAACCATTAACCCTAATAGAATTGGGGTGAATATTCTTTTACGTGCTTTCATTTTCACTCCTTAATACCTGAATTCAAGTCAAAAGGTCGACAATAAGTTACTTCTTTTATGACAGATTCGGGTAAGGAATGCAAAGAACGAGTCAATATAAGGCTTTAAATGGGATTCACGCCACGAGAATTAACAGGACAGGCATTATAAAACACGACATTCAGAATCTGTACAATGCTTCAAGGAGTTGATTCAAAAGTCTCTTTTATTATATTTGAAGAAAAAATATTGCAGAAAAGGGTTTAAACGCTGAATTGGAGGCACACTGATTCATACTGAGGCAAATCACTATGATAATGAATGGATTTTCATTGAGTTTTTATAGCTGGTTAGGCGGATAGTTGAAGGCTTTGCCTTTTAGGTTTTCTCTGTCGTTGGTTTTTCTCACAATAATGATCTATTGAATGCTCTTGCCCAACTAAACTGCCTGTTCTTTTCTCAAATTCAGTTGCGATACACAACCAATTTTCGGTTGAGATGTTTAGACGCTTAAGAATAGGGAGTAATGAGGCATCTATTGACCCTCGTTTATCTTTTCGTATGATTCGACCTGTCATATCGATCAATTCAAGGTAGTCAGTTAATTTGAAAGGTAAGCCTTTCGGCATGCCTTTTCTTGGATTACCAATAAAAGGATATAGTGTTTTTGGTTGGTGTTTTCTTTTAGCAGAAGTAATGCGTTTTTTCACACTGGTAAAATCTGATTCTTCAGGTGTTTTACTCATGCTCGCTCGAAGTGGGTTTAAATCAACATAGGCCATACAAGCCATTAACGCGGCTTCATCTAATAATGCTTGGGATTTAAAACGTCCCTCCCAGAAATGGCCAGTGCAGTTGTCTTCAAAATTCGCTCTTCGGGCAATCGGCTCATTTAACTCTTTCATAAACCAACTGATGTCCATCAGCCGTTGTCGGTAGGTTTCTGCAATCGTTTCGGCTAGCACTACAGCGTAATTTGGTAAGTTCTCCCCTCTCACATATCGTTGAGTGAACATTGTTCCTTTGTGTAATGTATGCCAGCGCTGTAATACTTCTAATGTTGACCATGATTTCGCCTTTTCAGCGTCTACACGCAAAACAACATGAAGGTGATTGCTCATCACGGCATAAGCACAAATATCTATGGAAAAGGCAGACGCTAAAAAGAGCAATCTGGTCTCTATCCAGCCACGACGATGTTCATAACTGTTTACTGTAATAGGATCATCACCGCATAGAAAAGCTCGTCGCACACAACGAGCCACACAATGATAATAAGGGGTATCTTCTAAACTGACTTGCTCTTTCCTTGACCTTGGCATATTCAACCTCTCTTCCTTGAGAAAGTATACTGTAATTATATACAGTGTATTTGAATGTAGTCAAGAAAAAGCTGGAAGCCTTGAAAACACTGGGTTCTTAACATGCCTGTCCCAGTAAAATCTCTGACTTAGAATTGATTAACTGACTAGGTTTTTCAAAAAAACTCGTAACCTATTGAAAACACTAGGTTCTTAGGGTGCCTGTCCCAGTAAGCTAGTGCAATTCTTGTGTGGCGAGGGTGATGTTCCCCACCACGTCACCGCTTTCATTAACGTAATCGCCGTTTTCGTTTTGTGTGACAGCGGTTGCTCCGTCGTTACCTGCGCCTAAAGAAAGCGTCTCGCCGCTGCTGAGTTCCGCCCCTTCAAGGGTGATGTTTTCACCGCTTTGTACACTGACGTTACCATTGGCCACCAAGCCACTGCCCACCGCGGTTTGGGTCACAGAGCCAGAGCTTTTGGCTTTGACTTTAAAAGTGCCTTTTTTCTGCGATTGATAGCTTTGGGAGGTTTGATCGACAGCGGATATTTAACAATAGAGGATGGTTTTCGATATGAGTCTAAATGCATAGACTTAGAATTGACTAACTGACTAGGTTTTTCAAAAAAACTCGTAACCCATTGAAAACAATAGATTCTTAGGGTGCCTGTCCCAGTAAGCTACGAGCTTGATGGCAGAATAACTACGGCTTGACGGCACGGGAGTGTCCATATATGTCCCAGTAAACTTGCCCCTTAATAGTATCTGGACGTCTGGACGGGACAAAGCTCTTCCTGTACCGATTAATCTAGGACTAAATTAGTTAAACTATAACCTTTAGATACAAACACTTCATTTATATCACTATCCAGAAAAATCCAATGATTCCAGTTTTGAATGAGCCATTCAACGGATACATTCTTGCCATTGAATGTAGACTCGATAGGCAGAACAACAGCAATCTTTCCTGACTTAATACCTGTTGTACATATAAGCCCCATTCCTCTATTTTTATCTAAATTATCAAAAAGCATCATTTCAACTCTGTCTTCATATGGATATGTTGCCTTGCATGATAAAATATCACCAAGTTGAAGAGAGTCGGATTTTATATCTGAAATTTTTTTCCAAATCATTTTTATTTAACCTTCAAATCATGACTACCACTACTATCATACTTATTTTTATTCTGTTCCGTTAAATCTAAATTAACTTCCTCTATATGCTTACCTGTTTTAGCGTTGACCTTTTCAAAAGTTGCATGCTGAGTATCTAATGCGTAAAGGAACCCATCTTCTCCTACATACACGTCTCTTTGATTTAATTTTGTTAATTTATTACTTTTAGTTAGGCCAAGTTCTGTTTGTAACTCATTCACTGTAGTTTTAATTTCTGCAACCCTTTCTCCCACAGGTAAATTCACCAGGCTACGTTTAAAATCATCAGAGTCAAACTCCTTACTATAAACCGCCCCTAGCCCTAAATCATCTGCTATCTGATAACCACCTCCGACGACCGTTTCTGTCGAAACACCTGTCTCGCTTGCAGGTTGATAGCCTCCACTCGTAATATCTATTTGAATTTCAGAGCCGTCCGCTCCTGGTAAAATATAAACACCCTCTTTGTCTGGGATAGGTTGAGCAAGGATATTATCTTCTAAATTAACTTCATGTATCTCTTTTCCACCAATGGCTGGAACATCAGCTTGAGAAACTTTGTAGAGCGCATATATTGTTGTGATTTTCATCACGTCAGTCATTTCTTCATATTCAGGTGAGTTTTTAAGCCTCTCTATTTGATCTTCTAGTACTGCTCCAGCTGCTGCCGCTCCTAACAACGGCGCGACTCTAGGTAATACAATTTCTGCTGCCTGAACAAAGAGAGAAGCAGCGTAATTATTCTCCACCGCTGTCTCACTCGCCACCCCAGCCGCCACCGCATCATTCATATCCCCTGTCGTCGCGCCAATCGCGGCTGAGGTCAGGCTTAAAATTGAACCAAGCGTTTCTTGTTGGCTTAGGCTAAGTTTGCTGCCATCTTCTTCCCCATACAGCCATTGAGATAAAAGCGGGGCCACCGCTTCTGATGCGCCAGCAGCGACACCTGCTGTTAATGCGTCATTACCACCCGCAGAAGCAACGGCAGCAGCCAATATGCCATGCGCCAATACATGAGCTGCTTCTTCTCCACCGCTCAATTGGCCACCATTGCTCGCAGCCTGACTCTTAAAGTATTGACCAATCGCATACGATGCGGCTGGTGAAGCGGCCGCAGCCACTTGCCCTGCCACACCGTTTGTTGGCGTGGTGATGGCAACACTGACGGTATTCAGTAATAAATTGTAGTTTTGTAAAGTCTGAACTTCCTCACTATATTGCTCTGATGTTATTTCACCATTTGCTAATTTCTCATCTAGAGTGTCTGTTTTAGAAACGATAAATTCACCAAGCAGGTTTTTGGCTTGTGTCGCCATTTGGTCAACACTTTTCGCCGCGGCTTGCTCTGCATTAACAAGTGCTTCCACGTCTGCTTGATTGAAGTTATTGTTTAATGCACCACTATTCAGTTCCGCTGTTTCTGTGGTGGTGTCTGTGGTTACATTGGCAATGGCTTGGTCAGCCGTTTCTCCTGTGAGTACTTGCTGTGCCGTGCCATCTGTAATGGTGATGTTGGCCGTGTTGATGCCACTGCTCGTGGTAGAGGTTTGGTTAAAGGCGGTATCACCACTCCCCATGGAGTTGGATATGCCATAACCTCCTGTGTCTGTTTCATTGGCAGATACATCCACACCAAAGCTATCACCGCTAAAGCTTGCGTGGTTTTCAAGGTCGCTCTGAGTCAGAGTCCCTGTGCTAAAGCTATTATTCCCTTCTGTTTCTGCGACATCGGTTGAGACAATTAACCCACCCTCTAGATTGGTGTTGCCTGTCACATTAATTTGGTAACCACCATCACCAGCGAGAATGCCACTTTGCTGGTTAACACTGGCGTAGCTAGACTCTGTATTAGTCTCGCTGTAGCTGAGTGATACATTATTGGAATCACTGTCGCTAGAACCACCTATATTAAGCCCAACACTTTGGCTTTGACTCTCACTTTCTGCCGTATCTTGTAAACTGGTGATGCTTAATTGATCCGTTGTGATATCAACACTATCACCGTAAATGTTACCGCCTTCCAATGTTAAAGAGTCACTGTTGCTGACAATACTACCGCCACTTAAACTTGAGTTTGTATAGGAAGTACTGTCGCTGCTGCTGTCGCTTGAACTGGTATTGACACCGCCACTACCAGACACAGAAGGGCCACCACTGTAACTGACACTAACGTTCGCGCTTTGGGTATCGCTGCTGGTTGTTGTCGAGTAAGTATTGGTACCGGCAAGTATTTCAATGTTATCGGCATTCACTTCCAATGTTTCACCTGCCGCAACAGCCGAGCCTTCAACTGTCAGGTTGTTACCACTGTTGATAGAAGCGCTATTGCCAACGCTAATACTGGAGCCATTCCAAACGCCTTCTGTAAACGATTGAGAGGTCGTAGTTGTCGAGGTACTGACACCAGCCGTCGCGGTAAAACCATAGGTGGCGGAGTTGGTAACAGCGGCTATTGTTGCACTCGTAACCGCTATTTGAGCGTATTTCTCTTTGTCTTCGGCAGACTCTATTTGATACTTATAAAACTCTAAGTCACTTTTTGGTAATGTCCCTGCGGCGACTTTTGCTTTCGCTTCGTCATACGCATCTTCGGCATCATTTACTGCGTCTTTGGCGTCTTTTAACGCTTGAACTGTCAACAGCACATCTACATAGGCGTTTTTCACCCCTACTGTAAGTGTTTCTGTTTTGGTTATGCTGTCTGTTGTGGTGTTCGATGTGTCTTCACGCCCACCGATTAGGATGTTTTCTGCGTCAATATTAACGTCATTTTCTACCGTAATGTCACTGGCAATAATGGCAACATTTTCTTGTGCATTGATGGTTAAATTACCCACATCCAAGCTGGAACCAGACCAAGTATTCGAGGTGTTAGTGGTGGTTTCCGTTTGATCGGTGGTCGTAAGGCTCACTAAAGTCGCTTCGCCAGTTTCCGAAGAGAACGAAGCGCCGTCTGCCGATACGCTCGATGTGGTGTGCGATTCGCTTTCTACACTGGTTTCTTGTGCTGCATCGATCACGACGTTTTGTGCGTTGATGGTGGCGCTATCGGCCACGTAAACGTTTGATCCGATAATCGACACGTCGTTGCTGGCGTCTATGGTTAAGTCATTGGATTGTAGGTTAGACGCTTGTTGGGTGGTGTATTCGCTGCGAACAGATTCAGATTCTCCAACGGCAATATCACCATGAACCACACCGAGTGTGAGTGTGGAAGCCAAGACCGAAAAGCCTTTTACCATGTCTTTTAAGATGCCTCGAAAACCAGAAGACGATTCACTGTAGGAGGTGTTGGTTAAGGCTTGGGTGGTGATGTTAATATCGCCCACCTCTTCCCCATCGGCATTGATGTAATCGCCCGCCGAGTTTTGTGTAACGGCTTCGGCATCGTTACCGCCAGCGGCCAAAGACAGTATTTCACTGCTGCTGAGTGTCGCGCCTTCTAGGGTGATGTTGTCATCCGCCGTCACACTAACGTTGCCACCCGTGCTAACAAGGGAACTTTCCACCGCGGTTTGTGCCACCGAACCTGAACTGTTGGCTTTGACTTTAAAGGTGCCTTCTTTCTCAGATTGGTAACTTTCAGAGACCTGATCGACAGCGGATATTTAACGATAAGAGGATGATTTTCGATAGGAGTCTAAATGCAGAGACTTAGAATTGATTAAATGACTAATTTCTCAAAGAACTCGTAACCTATTGAAAACACTAGATTCTTCGGGTGCCTGTCCCAGTAAGCTCCTCTCAAAGAACTCGTAACCTATTGAAAACACTGGGTTCTTAGGGTGCCTGTCCCAGTAAGCTTTGCCAGCGCTGTAATACTTCTAACGTTGACCATGATTTCGCCTTTTCAGCGTCTACATGCAAAACAACATGAAGGTGATTGCTCATCACGGCATAAGCACAAATATCTATGGAAAAGGCAGACGCTAAAAAGAGTAATCTGGTCTCTATCCAGCCACGACGATGTTCATAACTGTTTCCAGTAATAGGATCATCACCGCATAGAAAAGCTCGTCGCAAACAACGAGCCACGCAATGATAATAAGAGGTATCTTCTAAACTGACTTGCTCTTTCCTTGACCTTGGCATATTCAATCTCTCTTCCTTGAGAAAATATACTGTAATTATATACAGTATATTTGAATATGGTCAAGAAAACGCTAGAGGCTTTGTAAATGCTGGGTTCTTAGGGTGCCTGTCCTAGTAAGCTGTGGCATAAGCACAAATATCGATAGAAAAGACGGAGGCTAAAAAGAGTAATCTGGTCTCTATCCAGCCACGACGATGTTCATAGCTGTTTCCTGTAACAGGATCATCACCGCACAAAAAAGCCCGTCGCACACAACGAGCCACACAATGGTAATAAGGGGTGTCTTGTAAACTGACTTGTTCTTTCCTTGACCTTGGCATATTCAATCTCTCTTCCTTGAGAAAATATACTGTGATTATATACAGTGTATTTAAATATGGTCAAGAAAAAGCTAGAGGCTTTGTAAATACTGAGTTCTTAGGGTGCCTGTCCTAGTAAGCTTTTGATCTACATTATTTTCAATACTAAAAAGATCATTTACCGTATATTCTGGTACAGAACTTTCTGCGACACCAACAAACAACCCTGCACTAACATCTCCCATCAAAATTCTTCCAAGCGTTGGCTGCGCTTTAAATACAGAACTAGCTCCACTTGCCGCTCCAGATACACCAGCTTGCAGAAAATCAATTTCACCTAGATCAATATTATCAAAATTAAATTTCAGACCATTAGACTTAGCTTCATCAACTACTAAACCTGTAGTTTGACCTAAAAGATTAGAAACTGAACCGCTCACAAAAACATTAAAATTAGTAGATTTATTTGTCATTAAAGCAATAGCAGCGCCAGTAAATGGGTGTTACCTCTGCACCATTACTCTAAACGTTTAAAAACAAATCCCCAGCTCGGTTGTTCAATAGCTTCCTTGCCCATTACCTTTATATCTAAATACGTTAAATATTCATCATCCAAACCAGAAATAAATTCTGCTTCTGCGTCTTCATACAATTCTACCTCATCTTCACTAGGGTCTGATTCAAAGACTACATGGAGTGAAATAGTTTTAGTTTCCTCACTATAAGAAAGCCCAATAGATCGAACCAAAACAGATATAACACCAATTAAATGTGTTACCCACGCCATCTTAACCCGATCATATAGTTGTAAATTTCGTTCTATAGATTTTTGATCTCGCATATTATTTACCTTAAGGTGCAGCAGGAACTATATGCACACCTTTTTTGCTATACCTAATTGTAAAATTATTAGTAGGCCCATGATTTATACCTTGAACATCGACATATTCACCAATAGGGCTATCGGTCTTGATCCTTTCTGTAGAACCAGGCTGACCTAGTGGAGCTTTATTGGGATTAACGTGTTGCCCAGTTCCAGCATATTGATTGACTAATTTTTGAGGGTCAATACCATCATTAATAGTGCTGCGTACACCGGACTGACTTGCAGTTTTATATTGGTTAGTACCTACAATATGCTTATTCTGACTTCCTTCAGCAATATTTAAATTTGGCTGACTCGCTGAAGGAAATCTATCTTCTACCTTTGTGCTTTGAAGTAAATTATTATTAACCTCTGCACCAGAACTATTTGACCCAGAGTCGCTCCCTGAACCACTCGTTACACTCTTAGTACCAAGCCCTAATCCAACAATCTCTGCCGCTAGTACAATACCATCTTTAATATCTTGGTTGGATTTTCCTAGTTCGGCATTTTCATAGTAATCGGGATCTTCTTGCTCATCTACAATACCATCCACAAAATCTTCTGTGCCTTCTCCAGTGACAACCCCTCCAGCGCCATTCAATACATCATCTATAGTGCTTGCGACTGACTCAATTGCATTCGAAACAGTATCAGAAACATTTGATGTCAGCTCTATTGCTTTCTCTACCGCATAGCCTGCAGCTTGCGTTACCACACCACCTGTCACTGCACCTAGACCAAACATTACCGCTTCTGCTGCTATTGGATTGGTCTCTGATAACTCGTCAATCGACTGCTGTATTTGACCAAGCCCTGCAAGGCCTTGCTCTACTATATTAGGGTTATCTGGTATTATTTCAATTGCAATAACGCCATCACTTCCTATAGTTACATTATTTGGAACGGTTTCTGTTTCTCCTTTAATATCAACTAACGCTGCAGCTGCCTCACTTTCATTAGCATTCACTACTTCCAGTGCTTCTAACCCAGCAACCACACCTGACCGAGACATAATCAGGTCAATGTCTTCTTGAGTGAAATCACCACGTATCAAAGCATCATAGAAATCTTCACCTGTGTCGCCTAGTTTCGCTCGAAGCTCTTCAGGCAAATCATCTCCAAGTACGGCAAGTTCGTCGGCGATAAAATCAGCACTGTTAATTAGGGCTTCTTTAGTGGCTTCAAAATCGTTAGCGATCTCATTACGCCCTGCTTCCGTCAGTAACCTGTGATCCACGGCCACACTGGCATCCAACCCACCACGCTCCATGTCTTTGGTGATTTCTTGGCTGGTTGCCACATCGCGGTTTACGTCTGCGAATTGCGCTTGGTCGTCAATGCTTTCCCCACCCACGGTGACATCTTAACAGGACAGGCACCCTAAGAGTCCAATATTATCAAGCCTTCAAGCTTTTTCTTAGAGCTTTGTAAATTACAGTAACATCAAAACCAATCTTTAATTGTACAGTCAGTAACCTCTATTACAGTTTAAAAAACACAAAAAATACATTCATCAATAAAAAGTAAAAAACCTCCAAGAAACAATCAAGGAGGTTTTTAAAAACCGCTATCTAAAAAATCATCTAAAAACGTATTTGCACCTAGGCAAGGCTTTTAGAAACAACTTCGTAAACGTCTTTCGACAGGTCTTGCGCCAAGATACGTTCAAGTTCTGCTTTCATTTTCTCGCTGCGTTTTGCTTCCATTTTTTTCCAACGGGTAAGCGGCGTACAAAGACGAGAGGCAATTTGTGGATTACGCGAATTTAACAGAATGATTTGATCTGCTAAAAAGTGGTAACCACTGCCATCTTCATTATGGAAACCAGAGATGCTCTGTCCAAACCCACCTAATACAGAACGGACTTTATTTGGATTTTTCAAATCGAAGGCTGTGTGTTCCATCAAGGCTTTAACACTTGCAACCGCATCACTACTATCTTGGCTTGCACTTAACATTAACCACTTATTCACAACCAGAGGTTCTGCTTTCCATTGTTCGTAGAAAGCCGCCAGCATATCTGTCGCTTTCGCATTGTTTGAATGCACGGCAATGGACAAAGCAGAAAATTGATCTGTCATGTTATTGGCTGTTCGGAATTGTTCAAATGTAGCTTGATGAGCTTGATCGCTGTTTGTTTCCACCCAATAAGACAAGGCTGTATTTTTCAACGAACGATGGGCAATGTCTTCTGCTGTCGCTTGATACTCGCCTTGAATATTATGTTTGTTATAAAGTAGTTCAAATTCACCAGACAACGCATTAGCCAGTAACGTTTTTAAATACTGACGCGCTTCTTTAATAGCGGCTGGATGAATCGGATTGGCTAACTCAGACAAATACGCTTGGCTCGGCAAGGTTAGAATGAGCGCAACCATGGCTGGGTCTAAGCTTTCATCACTCAACAAGGCTTTAAAACCTTTAACCAATTGCGATTCAAGGGATAATGATTCACCTGCAATCGACTGATTGATGAGCATAGTCAGTTCGTTGACTGCAATCTGCTGTGCCGCACTCCAACGATTAAAACCATCCGTATCGGAAGACATTAACAAGAGTAAATCACTGGTTGAATAATCATAATGCAACTTCACTGGTGCAGAGAAGCCACGTAATAATGAAGGAACAGGTTTAGACGTTAAGCCTGTAAATTCAAAAGTTTGTTCGCTCGAATTCAAATGTAATACATGCTCTTCTGACGTACTGCCACTTAATGCTGACGTAAGAACCTTACCTGAAGTGTCTAACAACCCTACTCGAACAGGAATATGAAGCGGCAGTGTTGTTGGTTGATTCTTAGTAGCTGGCGTTTGTTGCTTCATGGTTAAACGATAGGTTCCTGAAGCGCTATCAAACTCATCTGTTGCCGTGACAACCGGTGTGCCTGCTTGAGAATACCAACGTTTGAAAAGCGTTAAGTCGACGCCTGATGAATCCTGCATTGCGGTAATAAAATCATCACAGGTAACCGCTTGTCCATCATGGCGATCAAAGTATAGGTCAGACCCAGCGCGGAATTTCTCAGCACCCAATAAAGTGTGAACCATACGGACAATTTCTGCGCCTTTTTCGTAAATCGTTAAGGTATAGAAATTTGAAATTTCGATAAAAGAAGCAGGACGAACAGGATGAGACATTGGACCAGCATCTTCTGCGAACTGGGCTGTTCTTAAGAAAGACACATCTTCAACACGTTTAACGATTTCTGAATGCATGTCAGCCGAGAAGGTTTGATCACGAAAAACCGTAAAACCTTCTTTTAAGCTTAACTGAAACCAATCACGGCACGTAACACGGTTGCCTGACCAATTATGGAAGTACTCGTGTGCAACAATGGCTTCGACTCGAAGGTAAGAATCGTCTGTTGTGGTTTCTGGGCTCGCAAGCAAACAAGAAGAGTTGAATATATTCAGCCCTTTATTTTCCATTGCGCCCATGTTGAAATCATCAACGGCCACAATCATAAAAATATCTAAGTCGTATTCACGACCGTAAGCCTCTTCATCCCAACGCATGGAACGTTTAAGCGCTTCCATTGCGTAATCTACTTTATCTAGGTTGTGAGGCTCAGTAAAAATTTGGAGTGTTACTTCACGTTCACTTTGCGTCACAAAGGAATCGTTTTTAACCGCAAGGTCTCCTGCAACCAAGGCAAATAAATACGCAGGTTTCGGAAAAGGGTCATGCCAAACAACAAAGGTTTTACCCTCTTCAGTTTTGCCTTTTTCAACTTGATTACCATTAGACAACATCACAGGATAACGCGCTTCGTCTGCAATAATGGTCGTGGTGAAAACAGACATGACATCAGGTCGATCTAAGTAATACGTAATGTGACGAAAACCTTCTGCCTCACACTGAGTACAAAACATAGACGAAGAACGATAAAGTCCTTCTAAACGAGTGTTATTTTGCGGCTCGATTAATGTTTCACAAGTTAAAACAAACTCATCCGCTGTCGCGGTAATGATAAGCTTACCTTCGCTTATGCGGTACTCTTCTGGTGGTAACGCATAATCGTCCATTGCAAGACCAATCAGTTTAACGTCTTCTCCACCGTCTAAAACCAATGGCTCAGTAGATTTACCTGATGCAGGGTTACGACGCATGTGTAAACGAGATGTCACTACGGTAGTGGTTTCGTCTAGATCAAAGGTAAGCTCAGTTTTATCAATTAGAAAAGGAGGAACTTTATAATCTTTTAAATATATCGTTGAAGGCTGACTCTCTTTCATCTCTTCTCTCCTAAAATGTCAATGTCGCTTGGTAACTCGTGTACTTGCGAATATTTATTACCCCAGTATCTAATATCCAATATTGGCCTTTAATCCCCATTAAAGTCCCTTCAATGAGCGGTGTTTTCTCGGCGTTAATACTGGTTATCTTGGTGGGATATTCTAAAACGGGATAATTGAATTCGTGTGTTTCATTTTCATCAGATAAATCGGTAATAGATTGCAGGCCAAACTCATGCTGCAAGGCATCTAGGCCTTCATAAAGCTGGCCGATCAAGCGTTCTTGTTCTCGTTCAAGATCCATAACGATAGAAGAACCCTTCAACATGTTGCGCCAGTTTGTTTTATCCGCTACTTCAGATTTAAACAAGGTTTCAACTAGGCCAGACATTCTTCGAGTATTGACTCGAAATAAAGGTCGGGCTTGGGTAGCGCCTTGATCTATCCAACGTGTAGGCAGCTGAGTACCTCGAGTGATACCCACTTTTAATGCAGAAGAGTTTGCTAAATAAACATAATGGCTTTGCATACAGAACTGTTCAGCCCACTCAGGCTCACGACACGTCCCTAAATGGAAATGGCATTTCTCTGGGCTCATCATGCAAGTATCGCAAGCGGCCAACTTTCTAAAACAATTAAAGCAGTAACCTTGGCTAAAAGATTTCTTAGTGACTTTTCCACAATTCGTACAATGAATCGTACCGTCTATGTGTAAAGAGACCTTTCTTCCTAATAAATCATTTACTGCAACACGTTGATTCCCAAGGTCTAGATAATATTGAACATTATTATCTATTACTTCGGTCGACATTTTTTTGAGGCTACCTTGTAACATCAAATTTTTCCCTTAGGACTATCAACCCATTTAATCGTTTCATGCTCATTCGTTGAAGTTTTACTCTCACACGCATCATGGACTTTAGTGTCTATATAGCCGACTCGGTCTTTCTCTGTTTTGTTGCTGTAGTCGTAAGTAATAACAGCTTGTAGACATAACTCTGTTTGTTCTTCTGTTAAACGTACACCATTAGGCCATTTACCCAGTTCTACAGCTTGCTTTAAGCTCGTATAAACTTCTGGTGACATGTTGTCGATCATTTCTTTAAAATTCATGGGATACTCTCATCTAACGACGCCTACTAAGTGACGCTCAAACATTTTTATACGAACGTATTTTTGCTACAAACCAATAAACCAGACTTAACACCAAACCAGATGCTAAGCCAATGGTATGGGCTGTA
Organism: Marinomonas colpomeniae; assembly: GCF_014803385.1. GTDB lineage: Bacteria > Pseudomonadota > Gammaproteobacteria > Pseudomonadales > Marinomonadaceae > Marinomonas > Marinomonas colpomeniae. The sequence goes on from NZ_JACYFC010000004.1 coordinate 373,689, forward strand.
TTGGCAATACTGCCTAAACCTATCATTTCAGTCAGCGGTGTATAACCTACGACTAGCCACACCATGAAAAAAATCATTAATGGCTTCCTAATAATTGTTGGCCATTGACGGTTTAAAATAGGCATGAGCCATGCAAAGCCAATCAAACCGTAAACAACACCTGAAAGACCGCCAAAAAGAGGGTTTCCAGTAATTTCAAATTGTAAAACATTACTCACAATTGCGATAAGAGAAACACCCAGTAACCACAAAGACGAGCCAACGATTCGCTCTAAGCGTCGGCCTACATCCCATACCCACAAGACATTAAAGACGATATGCATCACACTAAAATGCAACAACGCAGGCGAAAAAAACCGCCAATATTCACCTTTGGTCATTAGTTCAGATAAAGGATAAAAACGAACTTGGTTACCGATGACCTCAAGTGGACTAATGGTGAAGTATCTTATCTTCATCACGTCCGAATCTAATTGTGTGATAGCCGCGACAATAAGAGCGGCTAAAATGATAATGACAGTCGCTGGTGCGCTACGAAATTGACTCATTAGACCCCTTGAATGATTAGGTTCTTGGTTTCTATTAAGATTAACGCGGAGTAATGCTTGAGGATCATCTTTCCACGTTTGAATTAATTGCAGCGTTGTTGCTTGGTGTGAGGGGTCTGACAGCCATAGTTCATTCTGGTTTTTATTCATTGTTATTTTATGGGATATTTTCAATCGCCATAATGTTTTACTCAGCATCACTGGGTCATCATTTACATCAAATTGATAAACTAAATACATAACCTACGCAGCACCTTTTAAACAAACATAAACAATTAAATTTTAAGCACGATAACTGCTTTGCCAGCCTAACTTATCACGACAAACATTATAGAAATCATGATCTTTAGGATGGATCAATCGAATATTCCCTGCTTTTTTCGAAATATGAATTTCATCACCAGGCGCAGCAGTAATATTAAGTTGCCCATCACAGCTAACACTTGGGTATGTAAGGTTTGACTCACACACAACAATACGAATTCGCGCATTCGCATCAATCACAATAGGTCTATTACTTAATGTATGCGGGTGCATAGGCACTAATACCAATGCATCAAGTTTTGGCAGTAAAATAGGTCCACCAGCAGACAGAGCATAAGCAGTTGAGCCTGTTGGCGTAGCAACAATTAAACCATCGGATTTTTGATTCATTACAAACTGATCATCAATAAATAGATCAAAGCGAATCATTCTTGCAGATTTACCTGGGTGTAGAACCAAGTCATTAAGAGCTATTCCCTCACCACTTGGTCGATTTTGACGTTTTATTTTAGCCTCAATCATGAAGCGTTTCTCTTCATGGTATTCACCACGAAAAATTGGGTCTAACTCTTCTTGTAAACGATGTGGAGAAATATCTGTTAAAAAACCTAATGTGCCTCTGTTGATACCTAATACAGGAATATCGTAGTTACAGATCGCACGAGCTGCACCTAAAAAGCTACCATCGCCACCAACTACCATGACCATATCACAATGATCACCTAACTCTTTTAGCATGGAAGACGCCACTTTAATACCTGGCATCATCGCCGCTAGCTGACCTTCAAGGACAGGTGCAATGTCTTTTTCTTGAAGATACTCCATCAGTTTTTTCACTGTTTCTATAATCTGAGGTTTGTCTAATCGAGCAATAATCCCAACACGTTTAAAAGGACTCATTCGTCATTCTCTTTCGTCTGCCAGTGTAATAAAAACAACCCACTTTGTGATGTTATCGCTTTATTTAGACTTTATGTGGGTTTTACATAAGTGTCGCAACCTTAACATGAAGCCGTCAACTCTCGCCATATGGTTAAAGCTATTCTCGTTATGAAGATTGAGTTTCAGACGATGATATAAACGGATTGCTCTCTGAAGGATAGCCTCTCCAGCCTTGCAGCCCTCCTGTATGGATAAATAATGTACGGGAATAAGGCCAGATACCCTTTTTAATTGCAGTTAAAATCGCGAACATACTCTTACAAGTATAAACAGGATCAAGTGCACTACTTGGATTAGCTATTGCAAACTCTTGTATAAAATCCTTTAATGCTTTGCTTTGCTTTGCATAACCACCTTCATGACAATCATCATGGAAAAATAATTTTTTTGAACAACTTATTTCAGAAGCACCTATTTCGACTACGTTTTTTTCAATGAGTCGATTAGCTAACTCAATAATATCGCCTTCTTGCTCTGCAGCACCTTTTAACGCACTAAAAACATGTAAATCAGGTGCTTTATCATAAGCTAGTAATCCAGCGGCGGTCGTTCCTGTACCTGATGATATAACCCATGCGTCGTACTCAGTATCAAGGTGGTAAATACTATCAGCCCAGTCTCGACAACCTAACGCACCTAGGTGTCCACCACCCCCTTCTGGAATCCAGTAAACATTCTCATAAAGTGTATTGATCATACTGGATACTTCAGAAGATGTTTCTAGCCGATAGTCTGATCTAGAGGATGGCCATAATTCAACATCACATTCCACAGCATCTCTTAATGTCGGCGTTAATTGTGGCTGCAACTCGCCACGAACAACCGCAACAGCTTTAAAAGGTAAATTTTTAAGCGTCATGGCAAACGCATGAAGATGGTTAGAAAACGGTCCTCCAAATGTTGCAATCACAGTCGCATTACGCTTTCTGGCTTCCTTTAGGTGATACTGAAGTTTGTGCCATTTATTACCAGGTGCGGTTGCATGCTCTAGATCTCCACGATAAATATCTACTTGATAATCGTGATGAGAAAGACATTGGTAAGATGCAGGTAATATCACAGAGTGTATTAATGACACAGATGGACCTAATCGAAGGAAAAGTTGAAGGATACGGTTTCGTAACAAACAATATAACCTATTAATAGAACCTTTGTTTATCTCAGTGATACATATCTACATCACCGACAAAGTCGGTACTTGCCGTTTAGCAGCCTTAATCTATTATTAAGCATGGTTTGATTTTATAAGTGTCACTTTCAAGTGCATTTTTTGTTAAAATTCCTACACTCATCATTTATGGACATGAAACGTGATTCCCAAACTTTCCGAAGCGTCACCTTTTCAGGCAAAATACCTTTCATTTATTGAGCGCCTTAATGCTTCAGGTTTTTCAGGAGACATACATCCAGATTTTACGAATGCGGCGACTCTTTCGATAGATGACCCACTTTATCAAACTCTACCTCAGGCGATTATTAGTCCTAAGAGTGAACAAGATATTCGCTCTCTAGTTGAACTATCTGCTTTAGAAGAATTTCAAGATATTGCATTTCTCTCTAATAGAGCAAAAAACGGTCTATTGATTACAGATGGATTAATCATCGATCTATCCAAACATATGGCCGATAGCAAGCTTGATGCTTCATTGAAGCTCAATGTCCATTCGTCAAAAAGAACATTATTGATGAGTGAATGGTTAAGAAGAATAAACCAACAGAAGTTCGACTTAAAAAAAGCCAGTAAAGCGATAAAACGGAGCCATTATCTAATCAGTTTCTTTCCAAAACTAAAAAACACTATTAGTAAGCGTCGTGGAGATTATGACTTTTCCAACGAAGTCTATGAATCTATGATGAGTTTCTCTCCCTGCGAGTTTTGCATAGACCAGGGCTCTAGCAATATTGAAATAGAAGCATTTAAAACAAATTTTCTTGAACTTTATCACAGTCGCTATTTACGCCCATTTAAAGATTATCTAATTGGCTTTTTAGAATTCATAAGTCCAGTCGCCTCCATATTTCCTAAACCTTATAATTGGATAATGGGTAGTCGCTGGGTTAACCGTATCAGCAACAAATATCTTGGTTTAAGCAATAGCACCCAGTTTAGTAAACTCAACCTTAAAAAAGAAATGGTACGCCGAGGTATTCGTTTAGCAACCCCCCTGTCGATTGAGTCTCTTAGTCCAAAAGATCGGCTACGAGCAGTGATTGTGATTCAAGATGTTTACACCAGCTATTTTGAAACAGAATTAGTATTAGATACGATGGAAATGTTAAGCCGTTTAGGCTTTCAAGCTTACCTCGCACCCTATACGCCAAATGGTAAACCATTGTATAAACTCGGCTTTATGAAGTCCTTTAATCGAGCTGCTCGTAAAAATCTTGATATGATACAGAATTTGTCTTTTTACGGATTGCCATTTATCGGTATAGATCCTTCTATGACTCTCACTTATCGCTCGGAATACGCTAAAAACTTTAGTACTAGTCGACAAATCCCAACTGTTCATTTTATGCAGGATTGGCTAGCGGGGAAAAAAGAACATTTAATCAAGCAACCATTGGTTTGTGAAAAATCCACTTACTATTTAATGGCCCATGAATCGGAAAAAACCGATTCGATAACATCAACACAAAATTGGCAAGAAATTTATCGCATTCTTGGGCTCGAACTGCATATAGAAAAGGTTAATTGCTTTAGTACGATTGACACAAATGAAGGTAAATCGTCTTGGGAAGAAGCAATAGTGAAACAAGAGCTTCATGATAAACTTGTTGCCACTGGGTACTTTTCCCGAAAACAAGCAAAACAGCTCAACAATGTCGATATCCCTCATCCAGCCCAAATACTATTAAAGCACTTAAGAGACATACCAATCATTTAATTAATATTACGTACAGCTAAGACTAGAAGATTCGAAATCTTGTTTTTTTACATCACTTTCAGCAAAGGAATACAATGAGTCACCAAAATTTATTACATGACAGTGCAGATGAACTCGGTCCAATTCGCGTTTTTGATGATGGCAAATACCGAATTTTATCATTCGCTGAAGGCGATGAGCAAAGTAGAATTAGAATATCAACACCTCATATCCTTCAGCATGAATATACGCAAGCAATGGTTTTACCTTTAATATTCTGCCAACCTAAACGAGTTTGCATTTTAGGACTAGGCGGCGGAACCTTACTTAACGCACTTTACCACTCCATTCCGAGTGTCCAAATTACAGCGGTAGAATTACGTCAAGAAGTTCTAGATGCAGCGCAGATGTACTTTAAGCTGCCTCAAGGAAAACGCATAACATTAGAAGTTACTAATGCTATTGACTATTTAGAACAAGGCTTACCGAAAAAAGTCGATCTTTTAATGACTGATATTTATAACACCGACGGTATGGATCGAGCCGTCTTGCAAGAAAGCTTTATAGAGAACTGCGCCAAAAACATCAAAGACGATGGTTGGTTGGCATTAAACTGCTGGAATGAACAAAAAGATCATGATGAATTAAACAACCTCATCAAAAAACATTTCATTGACGTTAGCGCCGTTGATACAGGTACTGGTAACTGGGTTATTATTGCAGGCAAAAAGAAATGTCATTTGGCAACAAAAGAACGTAAAGCGATCGCTCAAAAAATAGGCCTTCAACTAGATATCCCTCTCACTAAGTGGTTATCACGATTAACTCCTCTTTAAAAATCGTCATCAACCTCATACTGCTCAGCTTATAACTAGGCGAGCAGTAGAAACTGCCCAACAAAGAAATCTCAAGTCACATTTCTGTAAAGGTACCCACGTAGTATCCGTTTTACCAACTAACTATTAGGTAGAACGTCACAATGGAAAATAATCAAGCGGTACTTCCAAACAAAAGTGAATCTCAAAACTATATGCAATGGATAACTGTTGCTCTATTAGTGTATTTATTAATCTGCGCCGTTGGCATGATCGGTGGTGGTTTTAAAATGGCTGCTGGTGGTCATGCAAAAGAGCTATTTGCTTTTGCTAGCAACCCATTTGCAGGCCTGGTCGTAGGTATTGTCGCCACAGCACTGATTCAATCATCTTCAACTGTTACGTCAATCATTGTTGGACTGGTCGCTGGTGGGCTTCCTGTTGAATTGGCCGTCCCTATGGTTATGGGTGCCAATGTTGGTACATCTATCACAAATACCATTGTTTCTCTGGGCCACGTTCGTGCTAAAGAAGAATTCCAACGCGCCTTCTCTGCTGCAACGGTACATGATTTTTTCAATCTACTATCTGTTCTTATATTCTTACCTCTGGAAATGGCCTTTGGTCTTTTAGAAAAAACGGGGGGCTGGTTATCTAGCTTGTTTTACGGTTCTGGTGATTCATCAATCAAAAGCTTTAATTTTGTCAAAACCGCCACAGCGCCAGTTGTGAACACCGTAAAAAGTGCAACTCATTCCCTAGGTGATCAAATCGGTGGTATTACGCTTATATTGATTGGTATTGCTTTGATTTTTGTCGCAATCACCATGGTAGGTAAGCTACTAAAGAAACTTATGGTGGGTAAAGCAAAAGACATCATGCATACAGCAATCGGCCGAGGCCCTTTGTCTGGAATTATGTCAGGTACTTTGGTCACTGTTTTGGTTCAATCTTCTTCAACAACAACCTCTTTGATGGTGCCACTGGCAGGATCTGGTGCATTTAAGCTAAGAGAAATTTATCCCTTTACCTTAGGTGCAAACATTGGCACTTGTGTGACAGCTGTTCTTGCTGCAACTGCCGTAACAGGTAATGCTCAAGCCGCACTGCAAATTGCTTTTATCCATCTTGTTTATAACATTTTAGGCGTCGTCGTTATTTATGGCCTTCCCATCTTACGTAACCTACCTGTCAAAGCTGCAGAAGCTTTAGGTGCGACAGCTGCCGAAAACAAATTTGCGGCTCTTGGCTATATTCTAGGTGTATTTTTTGTCGCTCCAGCCCTTTGCTTAGGCATTAGCAGCCAACTTTAATTAAGGAGAATTATATGAGCAATTTACATGTGTTATCGACTGAAAGACTAAATAAGTTAATTGATGAAACACAACTCACACTACAAGAACTAAAAGAAGAAGTAGTTCGCCGTGAGCACCTTCAACAAGAACATGAGATCAAAGATTTAGATCATCATATGACAAGCGCAGAGTTTAATTTGAATAGCATCAAGAATTTTATTGCCTATCTTCTTGAAGAGTCTAAAAAGAATAAATAGCACACCTAAGAACAAAAAAACCTCAGTATCTATCAAAATGCTGAGGTTTTTTTATGGTTGAATGCAACTCAAAGCGTCGAAATAAAAATTAAGCCTTTAAGACACTATCAACTAATATTTTCGCTTCTTTTTCCAACTCAGCAAGATGCTCTTCAGAAACAAAGCTTTCCAAGTAAATTTTATACACATTTTCTGTGCCAGATGGCCTAGCCGCAAACCACCCATTCTTGGTGGATACTTTTAAACCACCAATAGCTGCACCGTTACCTGGTGCATGCGTCAATACACTTTCAATAGTTTCACCAGCTAATTCTGTTTGCGTTACATCTTTTGTATCAAGCGCTCCGAGAATATTTTTTTGTGCAGGTGTTGCAACGACATCTATGCGCTTATAAAAAGGTTGTCCGTATTTTTCTACTTGCTCTAAATAAAGAGTTTGTGGATCTTTACCTGTGACAGCCAATATTTCAGCGGCAAGTAAAGCCAAAATAAAACCATCTTTGTCTGTTGTCCAAACCGTCCCATCTTTACGTAAAAAAGATGCCCCTGCACTCTCCTCACCACCAAATGCCATTGAGCCTTCAAACATACTTTCTACATACCATTTGAAACCTACTGGCACTTCACAAAGTGTTCTATCAAGGCCTTTTACAACTCGATCAATCATTCCACTTGATACTAGCGTTTTACCAAATTGAACATCGTTAGGCCAAGCTTCTCGGTGCTGAGACAAATACTCAATCGCAACCCCTAAATAGGCATTTGGATTCATCAAACCAGATCCCGCACAAACAATACCGTGACGGTCGTAGTCTGGATCGTTACCGACAGCAATATCAAAATCATCTTTCAGTTTTAATAAACCACTCATTGAATAAGGTGATGAGCAATCCATTCTGATACGCCCATCTTTATCAACGGGTACAAAACGGAAGGTAGGATCAACCTCTGGATTCACTAGCGTTATGTCTAAGCCGTATTTTTTCGCAATAGGTTCCCAGTAATGTATACCTGAACCGCCCATTGGATCGACACCAATACGAACTTTTGCTTTAGCAATAGATGTCATGTCTATGATATTTTCTAGATCATCAACATAGTGATTAATGTAATCAAAAGGTTCAATCAATCCACTTTTTTCAACTTCTTCTGGTGTAAATCTCTTAACACCCTCAAGTTTTTTTCCTAATAGCTCATTCGCCCGATTAGCAATCCGATCTGTAATATCCTTATCTGCTGGACCACCTTTTATAGAGTTGTATTTGATACCTCCATCTTCTGGAGGGTTATGAGAAGGCGTAATAACAACACCATCACTAAGGTCGCTTTGAATTTTATTGTGTGTTAACACCGCATGAGAAATAACGGGGGTGGGTGTAAATCCGCCGTTTAATTGTATTCGAACTCGAACATTGTTTGCGGTGAGCACGCTCAATGCGGTTTTAAATGCCGCCTCAGACAATGCGTGAGTATCTTTACCAAGATAAAGAGGTCCCGTTATTTTTTGAGCTTGTCGATACTCTGCAATGGCTTGAGTAATCGCTAAGATATGGTCTTCATTAAAACTGACTAATAATGCACTACCACGATGACCTGATGTACCAAAGCTTACTTGTTCTTCTGGATGCGTTTCAATACGCGGCTTTTTTAGGTAATAAGCCGTCATGAGTTCGGGAATATTCACGAGAGAATCGTGAGGAGCCAGTTGTCCAGCTAAAGGATGAATTGCCATATTTAACGCCTTATAAAGTCTTTAAAACCGATCTAATTAGTCTCCCTTAAATCCATAAGTCTTTCAACGGTTTAACCGAGCAATAATAGAGTCTGTTGTTGCAGTGATCTTTAGGGAGACCTAAATCTTAACCACTCGTTGAGTAGTAATGGCTTCAGGTTTTGATACCCAAAACATCAGCCTTTTCATATTATTCGTTCCAAACGAGCTGCATAGCTCAATTTCACCTATTGGCTTAGACTTCATGAGCGCGCTCACGCTATCGGAATGGTTATCTAATAACCGACGTATAAGCTGAGCGGTAACGCCTTCACTTGGTTCAATAATCTCGCATTCATCACCTAACACCCTTTCAAACAAGTGCTTCACTAAAGGGTAATGGGTACAAGCTAACACTAAGGTATCTATCTTTTTTTCTAGTATTTCTTTACTGAGCTGATGAATGGTATCTTCTATCTTTTCTTGTGTTTCAGGCAAAGCGTCAATATCAAAAGCCAATGTGCCACTCGACATAATAGCCACTTGGCTATCTGCTTTCCAAAGATGAATTAATTGATTTAAACGCGCGCTTTTGGCCGTAACTGGAGTAGCAAGTACGGCCACTTTACGCTGTTTACTTATTCGAAAAGCAGGTTTCACCGCAGGCTCAACGCCAATGACAGGTAACGCTGTACTGGCTCTAAGCACATCTATCGCGGCAACAGTTGCTGTATTACAAGCCACGACAATGGCGGATACTTTTTCTGATTCAAAAAACTGACCAATTTTTACCAGCCTATCCTGTAACTGGGTAATGCTTTTATCACCATACGGTGCATAAGCCTCATCTGCTAAATACAACAAGTCGAGATAAGGTTGTTTATTATGTATAGCATTGAGGATAGTTAAGCCGCCAGCACCAGAATCAATGATACCAATTTTCAATTAGACGATCTCACGAGTACAAGGTAATTGAACAGGTTCTCTTTCAAGTTTTACACCATAACGGTCAAACACTGTACTTTTGATTTTCACTTCAAGCTCTAATAACGCTTTAGCCGTTCTTTCCGTATAATTCACCAAAACAAGCGCTTGCTTATCATATACGCCAACGCCCAAATATTTTTGCCCTTTCCAACCTGCTTGATCGATTAACCAACCAGCCGCAAGCTTATATTCACCATTAAATGGAAAAGACACTAATTGAGGAAAAGACGTTTTCAATTCATCGTGTTGCGCAACACTGATAATTGGGTTTTTGAAAAAACTGCCAGCATTAGCCAGCTTATCTGGTGAAGGTAGTTTTTCACTTCGTACTTGGCAGACGGCATTAAACACACTAAGAAGATCAGCTTCGCCATGGATTTGATTTATTAAACCGCCATAACTGAGCAAGAGTTCTGCTTGTTTTTTAAGTAAGATTTCTACCGACGTAATAATATATCTGTCTTTCCACTTACCTTTAAAATGACTGTCCCTATACGCAAAACCACAATCGTTTGCGTTAATCCAATACACATCTCCAGTCTCTCTATCAACGACTTGAACCCTAGTCACAACATCTTTAACTTCAACGCCGTATGCACCAATGTTTTGTACTGGTGCAGCACCCACTGTACCAGGAATAAGCGCAAGGTTTTCAATACCAAACCAGCCCTGCTGTACCGTATGTTCAACAGTCTGATGCCAATTTTCACCAGCTGCTACAGTAAGGCTAACAAAATTCCCTGAATGCTCCCTAGCTTGTATTCCAGTCAATCTATTTATAATGACTAATCCTGGAATGTCAGCAGAAATAAGTAAGTTACTGCCACCACCGATAACAGTGATATGCTTTTCAAAATGCTTAGCCCAAGCCAATAATACCTTTAAGGAATCTAAACTATCCGCAATAGCGAAATACTCTGCACAATAGGAAAAACGGAAGGTATTAAACGTCTCTAGAGACACATTTTTTTGAATGTTTTCTTCAATGTTCTGGGCAAATGAGTTTTCAGTATTAAATAGCATGGTCATGAAAAGGCTAAATCTTCTTGTTGTAGTTTACATGAATGGACGACTAGATTTGATGTTTAAGGTGACGTACAAACGCATTTGATATTTCGGTAAGATGTTCTCGCATTAGATCAAATCCTTCGTCACCACCATAATAAGGATCATCTACTTCGCCAAAGCTTACTTGTGAACTAAATTCACCAAACATGACAAGCTTTGCTCGACTTTGTTCAGGTTGTATTTTATGAAGATTTGCTAGATTTTCCTTATCCATTGCAAGAATCCAATCAAATTCATCAAAATCTGACAGCATAACCTGTCTGGCTTTTTGACCCGTGATGTTTACTCCATTCTTTCTAACGGCAGAAGTCGAACGCGGATCTGGAGACTTACCAAGATGGTACGCCGCTGTTCCAGCAGAATCTAACTCTAAAAACATGTTATTTTCAGATGCTATTTTTTCTAAAATACCTTGAGCTGCAGGTGATCGACAAATATTGCCTAAGCAGACTGTCAGTACTTTAAAGGATTTCATTTTGTAGAACCTGACTCTAATCGTTCTTCTGCTGTCAATGTACGAGCTTCCGTCTCCAATAGCACTGGTATGCCATCACGAACAGGGTAAGCCATACCGCCAACTTTACTAATCAACTCATTACCATCTTTACTTAGGGTTAACATTGATTTAGTAACAGGACAAACAAGGATATCTAATAGTGCTTTATTCATGGTAATCATCCACTTTAATAAGATTTAATTTTTCTAAAAAGGCTTGCTGAAATGTTTCCGGCAACACCATAGAAACAGGTAAGTACCAAACATTTGTATTTGATAGATTAAGAGATTGGCATTTCACCGCGTCTTTTTCCGTCATAATAACCCCATCATTAGTGGGAATATCTGAAACGCTAAATGAATGATGGTCTTTAAACCATTGATGGCTCGTATTTCTCTTCTCTAGACCTAATGTTTGCAATGTATCTATAAAACGTTTTGGGTTACCGATGCCAGCCATAACATGCCATTTTTTTTGTTCTGAAAATGCCTCACCACAACTTAATTGCCTAGTTCCATCTAACGATATTAATTGTGTAGAAACCAAAGGTGCCAAAACAATAGGCAAGTTAAGTGCTTCGAGTGTGTCTGTCATTTCATCTGAAATACTGACGATAAAATCGACATCATTGAGCCGCTCTACGGGTTCTCTTAATGGTCCAACAGGTAATAATTGACCATTCCCCAAACCTCGTTTGGCATCCAACATTGCAATTTCAATATCTCTATCAAGCTGATAATGTTGCATACCATCATCGCTGATAACGATATTAACGTCTGTTGTCGCAAGTAAATACTTAACTGCTGTGGCTCTTTTGGGGAAAACAACCAAAGGGCAATTTGTACGGCGAGCCAACATAACTGGCTCATCGCCAACCATACTGGCTAAACTATCTGCCTGAACACTCATTGGTTTATTAATATTAACACCATGCCCTCTTGAAACGATGCCAGGTCGATAACCTTGCTCGATAAGCAACTGGCAAAGAGCAACCACCATGGGAGATTTTCCTGTGCCACCAACACTGATATTGCCGACAATAATCACAGGGACTGGAGCCTTAAAAGACGCATCGCTCTCTTCTAAAAAAAACGTTCTTTTAGATTCAACGACATGCCTAACCAGAGGTTGAATAGGACGAAGTATATTTGTCCAACCACAATGCCCGTACCAAGAACGAGTAAAAAGTGATTCTATACTCACTGCGCTTGCTCTTTTTGTGCTGTATGCGCCAATTTTGTAATGCCTAATTTTGCAGCAGCATCATACACTCGAAGTACCATGTCATAAGATGCTTTTGCATCAGCAGTAATAATCAGAGGTTTATTATTGTCGCCTTTAGTTACCTCTTTCAACCCTTGAACAAGCGTACTAACTCTTTCATTAATAAGTGTCTGCCCATTAATCACATATTGACCATCCGCGGTAATAACCAGCTCTACATTTTTTGAACGGTCAGAGCTAGGCGCTTGGGATGTGGCTGTTGGTAAGTCTATAGTGAGCTCAGTGCTTTGATTAAACGTGGTGCTGACCATAAAGAAAATCAGCAACAAAAAAACAACATCAATTAACGGCGTTAAGTTAATTTGAACATCATCGATTTTTTGTCGGCGAAATCTCACTTGGTTACTCCCGGTTTATCACGATCACTATGCAATGAATCAACTAATTTAGTTGATTGTTGCTCCATAGTGACAACAAGCACGTCAATTCTACGACTAAAAAAACGATGAAAAATAAGAGCAGGAATAGCAACACCTAACCCTGCTGCGGTTGTTAAAAGCGCTTCTGAAATGCCGCCAGCTAATAACGCAGTATTACCTGCTCCACTTTCCATTAATACGGAAAAGACTTTTATCATGCCAACAACAGTACCTAACAGTCCCAACAAAGGGGAAATAGCGGCGATGGTACCAAGGGTGTTCATAAAACGTTCTAATTCATGAATAACATGACTCGCCGCTTCCCTAACGCTTTCTTTCATTGCATTACGGCCATGCTTTGAATTTAATAATCCAGCTGCAAAAATAGAAGATAATCCTGCTTTAGATTGCATAGAACGAATGTAATCAATTGTCATTCGGTCATCACGTAATCGCGTCATCACTTCATTTAAAAGACCGTTCGGAGCCACGCCAGCTTTACGAAGTGTCCAAAATCGCTCAAGAATAATAGCAAGCGTTAAAATAGAGCACGCCATTAACGGCCACATAAAAAAACCACCAGTTTGAATAAAGGCTAACACTTTGCTCTCCAATTTTAAGTATGTATGTAATTTAACACACTCTCTAACTTTTCTACACGTTTGCAAGTATCAGATTTAAAGAGAAAAAATGAATAAATGCAGGCGGAATGACGCAATGAAATTCGTTTTTTTTGAAAATAGAACCCTAGAGACTCTCCTGATGAAATCACCAGCCAATCAACCTGTAAAGCATCTAACATTTTAACAACTTCATCAGGCGCTTTCCGTTTTAAAACAATCCATTTGACATTGTGCTTTAGCAGATTTTGAGAAGATAACTCTCTAATATTTTTTGGCGATAGCATGTAACCTTTATTAAACCTGCTAGCTAGATAACCACCAAACATCAGTTCTTCGATTTCATTACCAGCCCAGGCATCTGATAATAAAATATTGTTTCCATTTTTCAAAAACAGTTCATTTTCGCTATTTAGCAAAGAAAATTCCGGGTTATTTATATCAATTATCATAGAAGAAAATAGTACAAACCAAATACAAATTACGCTAATTAAACTGCGCTTAAGAGGACTTTGATATACCCAAAAGCCTACTAGGAAAATCATAACCATTCTTGGAATATTTGACGAAAAAGTCTCAAAAAACAATAAAGGTATAGTAAAAGCAACCCATTCAAGACCACCAATAAGGTGAATTAGTAAAGAGTCCAACAGAGCATAACTGTAGGTAGAACCTAAGGCCAATACTTCAAGACAAGAAACAATGCCCCAAGGAAACCAGAGTAACGCGGCGAATGGAATGAGTAAGACATTCATTAAAATAGAACCACTCGAAATAGCCTCTTGCCAACCGAGAATCATCACCATAGAAGCAGTAGTTAGCATCACTTGTAGTATAAATAAACGGGATAATTTCGTTGCTGTCTGACAAAAACCAATTAATAAATACACCATACTAAAGGACAACCACAAACCTGGGCTTAATATAGACCTAGGCTCTATAAGCAAAACCAGCCATAAAGCCAAGGTAACAATACTATAAGCCGAAAACTTTAGAGCCAACATCCGAGAACATAAATATAGGCTTAACATAATTGAAGCCCTTACCACAGGCTCTCCCCACTCTGTTAAGTAAGCATAACCAAATAAAAGAGGAATAATAATTATCGCATCACAATGCCAACGTGTAATGCCTGATAACAACACTCTAGCCGGACAGGTTTGCCATACTAATCGACTGATTAAACGCCCAATAACAAACATAAAGCCCGTGTGTAGACCTGAAACCACAAATAAATGCGCTAGTCCTAGTGTACGAACTATCCAAGTGTCTCGCTCGCCCCATAGATTATCCTGACCTAGTAATAACGCCTTTGAAAAACGCCACGATGAAAAGCTAGAAAATGCTTGATCTAACTTAATAAAAAAACGCTCCCTTATAGACAACTTTAATGGAGTGGCTATATTAAATTTAACGCTAGAAAATTGAAGGTTCAGCTGAGCAGACTGCCGTTTAATATAAAGATTACGCTGCCACCATGGGCCATTTTTATCGGGCAATGTAATGCGGTCGATGACACCATGCAAAAAAACATTTGCAGATTCATTATTATATTCATACAAATGAGCGTTAGTACGAGTAAGGGAAAAATTATTAAGTGTGTGGAGGTCACCATCTTGAGAGAAGTAAACAATACTAAGATTATCCCCTTCTGGCACTGAATGAGCGTCTATAAGACTCACATCTTTGATGATTAGCTCTTTATCAAAAAAATTAACGAGCACTTTTTGTCCGATATTTAATGCTAAAGGCCTTTCATTTGAAAACTCACTAAATATGACGATAATTAAGGACAGTAAAGTCAAACATATGACTATTAAACTCTTTCTGTAGATTAAGTAGAGACACATCAAAATGATATGCGTAGAATACACCCACAAATAATCACTCGGCACCAAAATGGCGCCCATCAAAATGGACAAACTACTTAGTAACATAAGACCTCCATGTCTTAAATTGCTAAACTATTTTCTACCTGATTATGCCGAAAAGCCATTTAAGAAAATTCATACCCAACCCTGAGAAGCTTAAGAAAAGTAAAGCGTTAGGACTCTTAGGGTCTCAAATTTATGAAGCCAACTTATGGCATTTAAATCGAAAATCAGTCGCTCGTGCATTCTTTAATGGTTTATTTTGGGCTTTCATCCCAATGCCCTTTCAAATGCTCGCATCGGCTTTACTTGCCATTCCACTACGGGCAAACATTCCTTTATCTATAGCACTAGTATGGATAACTAATCCACTAACAATGCCATTTGTCTTTTACTTCAACTACAAAGTAGGCATTTTAATACTAGGCTCGAATGATACAAAGCACTTCAAACTTTCCGTTGAATGGATATGGGATAAAATGGAGCATATTTGGCTCCCCCTTTATGTCGGTTCAATTGCATCTGGATTGGTAATAGGCGCCATTGGCTATGCCATTATTATTGTTTCTTGGCGCTTTCACGTCATTAAGCGTTGGAAAGAGCGCAAGTTACGTAACAAAAACAACTAATAAATAACGTAAAAAGCCAAGGCAAAAAATTGCCTTGGCTTTTTACGTTATTACACAGACTTACTTAAAATATCTTCCGCTCTATCCTATGAAACATCAGATTCTTTTAACATTTGTAAATCACCCTGCGATAGTCGATAGGCAGAGTCCATCCAGCTAAGCATTTTTTCGTCATGAGTCACGACAAGAAATGCCATATTATAGGTAGTTTTGAGTTCATTGATTAGGTTTTGAATGTCCAAAGACGTCGCCTCATCTAGATTACCTGTAGGCTCATCCATCAATACACAAGCAGGCCGATTCGCCAACGCTCGTGCAATTGCGACACGCTGCCTTTCGCCACCCGATAGTTGTGATGGTTTATGATTCAAACGGTCTTTTAACCCAACTTGAGCCAACAGCTCTTCACCACGTAATTTAGCTTCTTTTTTATTAACACCAGCAATCCACATTGGCATCAAGACATTTTCTAACGCTGTGAACTCTGGTAATAAGTGATGAAACTGATAAACAAAGCCCATTTCTTTATTACGCATTTTAGAGCGTTTTGCATCTTTCATACTAGACCAGGACACTTGTGACAACTTCACATCACCAGACGTTGCCAAATCCAACCCAGCTAACAAATTTAATAAAGTGGTTTTTCCTGAACCAGAGGCACCAACAATGGCACAGGCTTTTCCTTTGTATAAAGCCAGATCAATAGATTTAAAAACATCAACAATCTGCTTACCATCTTGATATTGCTTAGAAAGCGATTGGCACTCTAGTACTATGTCACTATTCATAGCGCAATGCCTCCGCAGGCTCTACTTTCGACGCTCTCCACGCTGGATATATTGTTGCACCAACCGTCATGATAAAGGCAGAAGATACAATCAACTCCACATCAGACCATTCAAGCTGTGACGGTAAGTAATTGATAAAATATACATCTGCGCTTAAAAACTCAACATTCAATAAAGTTTGTAACCCAGCAATTATTTCACTCACATTGAGCGCTAAAGTCACGCCCAATACGACACCAATAAGTGTACCCAACATACCAATAAAAATCCCTTGTACGATAAAGATCCACATTACTTGACCAGATGTTAGCCCCATTGTTCTTAGAATCGCAATATCATTACGCTTATCTGTTACCACCATAACCAAAGTAGAGACAATATTAAACGCGGCTACAGCAACAATAAGTAGAAGCAACAAACCAATCATGGTCTTTTCCATCTTGATTGCTTGAAATAAATTACCGTGAGTTCTAGTCCAATCACTGACTCTATTCTGTCCAGGTACTGCACGAGCAATATCCCAGATATGAGAAGGTGCAACAAACAAGTCATCAAATGAAATTCTTAATGCTTCAACAGAGTCTTCTTTATAACGCTTTAATTTAGCAGCATCTTTTATATTAATATAAGCAAGACTACTGTCTAACTCGGCCCCTACTTCAAAAGTTCCTACGAGCGTAAAACGTTTTAAAACGGGTGCAACGCCGACAATAGAAACATTCGCTTTTGGCAGAATAGCAGTGACTTTATCGCCTATCTCTACTTTGAGCATTTTCGCTAACTGTGCCCCCAACACGATACCAAATCGAGTTTCATCAAGTGCCTCTAACGACCCAGTCGCTATATTCTCGTCAATAATAGAGACCTTTTTTTCCATCTCTGGGTTGATGCCATTTAAAATAGCACCATGAACACTAGAACCAGACTGAAACATAACTTGGGCTTGAATATTTGGAGCTACTCCTACAACATTCGGCATTTTTTCAACAAGCTGAGCAGTAGATCGCCAATCATCTAGTTCTGGGTTCCCCCATAAAGTAGCATGGGGAACCATACCTAAAATACGTTGACGTAATTCACGATCAAAGCCATTCATTACCGATAAAACAGTAATAAGGACCATCACACCAAGAGCGAGGCCAGCAATAGAAGAAAAACTAATAAAAGAAATAAAATGATTGGAGCGTTTTGCACGTGCATAGCGCAAACCGATAGCAATGGGGAGGAAATTAATCAATGTGTATCCTTATCCTTGCATAGCAAAAATGGAGGAAACTAAGTTCCTCCATTATAAACAAAGTCACCAATCTGAAGTTATGCGTCGAAATCAATACCAATACGACGACCTACATCTTCATAGGCTTCAATAACACCACCTAAACCCTGACGGAAACGGTCTTTATCTAATTTTTCTTTGGTTTCAGCATCCCATAAACGACAGCCATCCGGAGAGAACTCATCTCCTAATAAAACTTCACCTTTGTAAATACCAAATTCCAGTTTGTAATCAACCAGAATCATTCCGCCTTTTGCGAAAAGAGCCTTTAATACATCATTAACCTTATAAGTAAGCTCTTTGGCTTTAACAAGGTCCTCAGCTTTCGCCCAACCAAAAGATTCAACATGTGACTCGTTGATCATTGGATCGCCTAATGCATCGTTCTTAAGGAACAATTCAAATGTTGGTGGCGTTAGAGTAATACCTTCTTCTACGCCCAAACGACGGCATAAACTACCAGCCGCTACATTTCGAACAACACACTCAATCGGCATCATATCTAGACACTTAACCAGCGATTCAGTTCCACTGAGTAATTTTTCAAAATGAGTAGGAATGCCAGCTTCTTGTAGTTTTGTCATGATGAAAGCGTTGAACTTATTATTAACCATACCTTTACGGTCTAGCTGTTCAATTCTTTTTCCGTCAAATGCCGACGTATCATCTCGAAATACTAGAACCATTTTATCAGGATCATCTGTACGAAATACAGATTTTGCCTTGCCAGCATACAGCTCTTGTCGCTTTTCCATTGGAAAGTCTCCGGTTTTCATTTTATAAGGAATGATTTTTTCTTTAGTTTACAAAACGTTGTATCAGATGAAATGAAACAACTTCAGGGTATTCCATTTTTGAGACATCAATATATAAAAAATCACCAGCTTTTTGCTGCGTGATTTCATAAGAATATTCACGTTTATCCCAACTAACATCATCTAAATCACGACGACGTACGCTGAATAATTTTTGTTTTTCACCATTAGCTATTGGAATGCTAAAATCTACCACATCACCAATACGCGCTACCTCTTCTTGCGGTACTGGAGCAAGTACATTCTCAGAACCTTCCATGACATACATTCCAGCCGCGTTTAATTTTGCATCAATTTCAGCAAGGGAAACATTATTTCCTAAATGAATAGAGTAAAGACCGCTATGATTGATCCAAATTGGAGAATCTGGAGTATCGTCAATATTAGATAAATAAGCAGAAGATTCATTTAATTTACGACCTATTGTTCCCCATAATCGGATTGCAGTAGAGTATGCATCTTCATTTTTAATTGGGCTCATCCAATCACTAGGTTCACTGTCTTTTTGCTCTTCACGGAATTGAACCGACACCAATGTACTTCCTTCAATTACTGTAAATTCAAAAGAGAAGGCAGTTCTTGCAGGGTACACACGAGTAATGCTACTCCATAATGACGCCAAACTACCTTGCGGATGAAACTCAAAAGGTACTGAAGTGATAAGACTCTCTGTTTGCGAAGAAATAGACTCTCCAGCACCATATAGAGCAGAAAGGAAATCAACAATAATATGCTTAGATTGAGATACATTCGCTGGAATAGAAAATTCAATTGCATTATCTTTTTCGGTTATACCAACAGCAACCATAGGGTAAAAGATAAACTTAGCACGTGGTGTTACAAAAGGTTTAGACGACTCTAAATCTGCAATTGTATTTTCATTTGGAATAACCAAACGATCATTAGATGATGTTGAATTAGCTGGCGCCTTCAATGAGTTCTCAACTGGCTTTTCATCTTGATAATCATTTGAGTGGTCCGTATACAGCGAACTACAGCCCGATAATAGTAAAGTAAATGAACTAATTCCAATAATTTTCGAAGTGAGTTTTTTCATACTAATAGAACTCCAGCTTGAACCATCGCGTCTCTAACGGCGGAATGATACTGTTCGGATAAAGGGGTTAATGGCAATCTAATACCTTCATTACATAAACCTAATTGACTACAAGCCCATTTAACCGGAATAGGGTTAGATTCTAAGAACAAATTTCTATGCAGTAGCTTGATACTATTATCCATAGCATGAGCTTTTTCAGTGTCACCAGCCAATGCAAACTCTGCGGCTTGAGCCACAGCTTTAGGCGCTACATTTGCAGTTACAGAAATGTTGCCTTTACCCCCCATCAACATAAGGGAGACCGCTGTTGGGTCATCGCCAGAATAAACAGCAAAACCTTCAGGTACTGCTTTAACTAGTGCCTCACCGCGCTTTAGATCGCCTGTCGCATCTTTGACACCTACGATGTTCTTAATCGTAGAGAGCCGCACTATGGTATCGTTTTGCATATCGCACACGGTTCGGCCAGGGACGTTATAAAGAATTTGAGGAATATCGACTGCATCAGCAATCGCTTTAAAATGAAGATATAAACCTTCTTGTGTCGGTTTATTATAATAAGGCGTTACCAGTAAACAAGCATCTGCGCCTGCTTCTTTAGCGCGTCGCGTAAGATCAATGGCTTCATGGGTTGCATTTGCACCAGTACCTGCAATAACAGGAATACGGCCATTTACAGTAGTAACAACTTGACGAATAACATTTGCATGTTCTTCGTTTGTCAATGTAGAAGATTCACCGGTTGTCCCTACTGCGACAATACCGTGAGTCCCCTCATTAATATGAAACTCTATTAGATCATCTAATTTTTTAGTATCTACAGCGCCATCTGGTGACATAGGTGTAATAAGCGCAACTAAACTACCTGTGATCATTCCGAGTCTCCGATAAAATTATAAGCGCGCCTATAGTAACGTCCAGACTCTGGTTTAACAATAATTGAGGTGCGTAAAGCAGGTGTAAATTAATAAGAAACATTATTCAAGGGGATTTTCACCCTATGTGTTGATAAGCTAATAATATTCCAGTCACTTTCCATTAAAAATCACATTGAATAGAGAATAAAGTTATGACAATTGAAATTGGACAAAAAGCACCAGAATTTAACGCGAAAGATCAAAACGGCGATATAATTACTCTTAGTCAATTCAAAGGTAAAAAGGTAGTTTTATACTTTTACCCAAGAGATTCTACGCCTGGCTGCACAGCTCAAGCCTGCGACCTTCGAGACAACTACAATACACTGCTCGAAAAAGGCTTTGTGGTGCTTGGCATCAGCACGGACACTGAGAAAAAACATCAAAACTTCATTACCAAATACGACTTACCTTTTCCTCTAATCGCAGATACAGATAAAGTAGTACATGAGCTATACGGAAGATGGCAGCTCAAAAAATTCATGGGTAAAGAGTCTATGGGGACAGTCAGAACAACATTCATCATTGATGAAAACGGTATGATTGAAGACATCATTAGCAAAGTAAAAACCAAAGAGCATGCAGCACAGATTTTAAAATAGTATCTATCTCAAACTCTCCTTATCAACACAGTATAAAAAAGCACGACCAATTTGGTCGTGCTTTTTTATTAAACAAATGCATTTACCCTAACTCTTAGTCGTTACTGCCTAGTTAAACGATCATTTCCCAACACCAAAGGCATAGAAGAGCGATAAGGATTAATATCAAGACCTCCTCGTCGAACATACCTGGCATAAATGGTTAGATGTTCAGGCCGACAGTGACGCATGATATCGATAAAAATACGCTCTACACATTGCTCATGAAAATCAGTATGCTCTCTGAAAGAAATGACATATTTCAGTAAACTTTCATGATCAATCTGTGGTCCTTTATAATCAATAAAAACCGACCCCCAATCAGGCTGATTAGTAACTGGGCAGTTCGATTTCAAAAGATGGCTAACTAAGCGCTCTTCAACAATGTTAGATGTACTTTTGATCACTAATAAATCAGCATTTGGTTGGTAATCTGTAACATTAATATCTAATTCATCGATGCAATAGTCTGGCGTTAGCACAACCAGAGAAGAAATAGAGTCAACATCTCTAATAATAACAGTAACGTCGGCTTTTGCAGCGTTTGATAAATCTTTTTCTAGAATAGCCTGAACATCATAGACTGACTCATAACGCATCTGATTTAGCGAATTCAAATATAGTTTAAACGACTTAGATTCGATAATATTCGGCGAATCACAAGGCAAACGAAATTCCGCCAAAGCAACCATAGGCTTACCTTTCAAATTTAACCAAGATAATTCATAGGCATTCCACACATCCTCCCCATGAAATGGAAGACGCTCAGATTGAATGCCCATATCTATCCATTTATCGACTCTTGCAATGGGGTAAAGCAACCCAGAATCGTACTCAGAAACATATTCTGTCTGCTGACCTAAAGGCAAAAAACCCATATAACATTTTCCTTAGTTTCTAATACCTTTGCCTTTATCCAGCAAATACAAGCTATACCAAAACAACACAGCAATAAAACAACTTACAATCACTAACGCCCAATATATATTGATATCAGACACCCCTAGGACCCCATAGCGAAAAGCATTAACCATGTAAAGTACAGGATTAAGCAATGATACGGATTGCCAAAAGCTTGGTAGCAAATCAATAGAATAAAAAACACCACCAAGATAAGTTAGTGGCGTTAAAATAAAAGTAGGAACAATTGAAACGTCATCAAAACTCTGTGCGTAAATACCATTAACAAAGCCTCCCAACGAAAACATAATCGCAGTTAAAAACACAACTAGAACAGTTATAAATAAGCTCTCCAATGCTAGATGAGTGAAAAACAACGACAATATTGTGACAACTAAACCCACAAGTAAGCCCCGCGTTACACCGCCTAAAACATAACCTACTAAGATCACCCAGTTAGGTGTAGGCGATACTAATAGCTCTTGCACACTATGCTGAAATTTAGCGGAAAAAAATGAGGATGATACGTTTGAATAGGAGTTTGTAATCACGGACATCATGATTAAGCCAGGAACAATATATTCCATATAGCTAAACCCACCCATGGTACCAATTCGATCACCTATTAAGTTACCAAAAATAGCAAAGTATAAAGTCATTGTAATTGCCGGCGGCAATAATGTTTGCGGCCATATGCGAGTAAATCGACGAATTTCTTTTATTAAAATAGTATAAAACGCAATCCAGATTTCAGAGTTTTTCATCTACTTACCCTTTAGTTAATTTAACGAAAAGCTCTTCGAGTCGATTAGATTTATTACGCATACTGATAACATTCACAGATATAGTATCTAGAGCTTTAAAAATAGTATTAAGTGACTGCCCTTTTACTACTTCTACCTCAATAGAACTGGCGTCTTGATTTAGCACTACATTATAATTTGGCAAATTCCAACCCTCTGGAATATTTTTATCCAGGTCTAAAATAAAGGTTTCCTGATTGAGCGTTTTTAACAAGGCTTTGACACTCGTATTTTCGACAATTTCACCATCATTAATAATGGCAATATTACGACACAACTGCTCTGCTTCTTCTAGATAATGAGTCGTCAGAATAATTGTCGTACCTTGCTCATTTAATGCTTTGATGAATTCCCACATAGAGCGACGTAACTCAATATCGACGCCCGCAGTTGGTTCATCAAGAATAAGCACGTCAGGCTCATGCACAAGAGCTCTTGCTATCATCAAACGACGTTTCATACCGCCAGATAACATACGAGATTGATCGTCTTTTTTATCCCACAAATCCAACTGCTTTAGATATTTCTCTGCTCTCTTAATCGCAACAGATCGACTGATTCCATAAAAGCCAGCCTGAGTAACGACAACATTAAATACAGTTTCAAAAACATTAAAATTAAACTCTTGAGGAACGACACCAAGATGTTTTTTTGCCCCAGCAAAATCTTTATCAATGTCGGTACCAAAAATAGAGACATTACCTGAGGTTTTGTTTACTAAAGAGCACAAAATACCAATTGTAGTGGACTTACCCGCACCATTTGGTCCAAGTAAAGCAAAGAAATCTCCTTTCTTTACTTTTAGATCTATACCTTTTAATGCTTCAAAACCACCTTCGTAACGTTTTTTAAGGTCACTAATTTCGATTGCATATGTCATAATTAAATATCTCGCACGGCAATAGCCGACTTATATTGTTATTTATTTGAATAGGGTTTTACGTGGAATCACGCACACAATACATATTTGACGCTTTCGCTGATTTACGCCAACGTATCGCAGAGCACGATCCTTTTAATCAGCCAGATTTAGCTGAAGAAGAATTAGACTTCTTGAAAAAATGGGACAACCTGATAAATGACATTCAGGAAAACACTCATGACTACACATTTAATTCACAAGAAATATTATCACGCTTCATTCGTTGCTATGCAAACCTAGTCCCACTAATTAAAAGGGAACTATTGTGGTTTACAGGCGGAGAATGCCTGCACTTTTTAGGCGACGAAGAAATTGAACTCTACCAACAGCTGGAAGATCGTTTATATCAACTAGACAGTCAGAGTAAAAGTTACAACATCTCAGATGAGATCAATTCGTTACGTGGTTCACCAACCCAAGTACATTAAAAGCATAAATGGGCGAGGCTTATTTAAGCTCGCCCATTTATTTTTCAAGTAATTTTCTTAAAGACCAAAGTCCCATTAGTACCACCAAAACCAAACGAGTTATTCAACACAACATCAATTTTACGTTTTTGCGGTGTACCAGGAACATAGTTTAAATCACAACCTTCGCTCAATTCTTCGAGGTTGATTGTGGGCGGTGCGACCTGATCTCGAATCGCTAAAATTGAGAAAATAGACTCAACCGCTCCAGAAGCACCCAATAAGTGCCCTATCATAGATTTAGTAGAACTCATTGCCACATCAGAAGCATCATCAGCCATCAGTGTTTTTACTGCTTGAGTTTCGGCTAAATCACCGGCCGGTGTAGACGTACCATGAGCATTAATATAATCAATATCTGCAGGTTTAAGATTAGCATCCTTCAACGCAGCGCGCATTGCAGAAGCAGCACCTTCACCTGTTACTGGTGGAGCTGTCATATGATGTGCATCATCACTCATACCAAAACCAGCAAGTTCGGCATATATTTTAGCGCCACGAGCAATGGCATGCTCATACTCTTCTAAAACCAAAATACCAGCACCATCACCCATAACAAAACCATCACGGTCTTTATCCCAAGGACGACTTGCTGTCTTTGGGTCATCATTACGAGTAGATAATGCTCTTGCAGCACCAAAGCCACCAATACCCAAAGGAGTAATAGCCATTTCCGCACCGCCAGCAACCATAACATCAGCATCGCCATAAGCGATCATACGACCAGCCATACCAATATTATGAGTACCAGTAGTACAAGCTGTTACAATTGAGATGTTAGGACCTTTAAAGCCAAAACGAATTGCAACATGACCAGAAATCATATTAATAATCGCGCCTGGAACAAAAAAAGGAGAAATACGCTTCGGGCCTGATTCATTCAAGAGCTCTAGGTTTTTTTCAATCATTGGTAAACCACCAATACCTGAACCTATTGCACACCCTACGCGGCACAAATCCGTTGTGTCAGCATTAAGATTGGCATCTTCTAATGCTTGAACGGAAGCAGCAATGCCATATTGAATGAAAAGATCCATTTTGCGGGCTTCTTTTACGCTCATATACTGAGTCGCATCAAAACCATTAACCTGTGCCGCAAAACGAGTGGAAAACTGGCTAGCATCGAAACAAGTGATATCCGAAACACCACTCTTTCCTTCCAGTATATTATCCCACGTATCTTTCACATTATTGCCAAGGGGTGTCACCATTCCCATTCCTGTGACTACAACCCGACGACGAGACATAAGATTCCTCCAGCAATTCGCCCTTTAATTTTTGACGAGCTATTAATAAGAAAAGCCGCTCATAAAGAATACAAGCGGCTTTTCGGGAAACTCAGTAAACCAAAATCTTACAAGTTAGCGTTGATGTAGTCGTTCGCTGCTTGTACGGTAGTGATTTTTTCAGCTTCTTCATCAGGAATTTCAGTATCAAATTCCTCTTCAAGAGCCATTACTAACTCTACTGTATCTAGGGAATCTGCACCTAGGTCATCAACAAAAGATGCAGAATTGATAACATCTTCTTCTTTAACACCTAGTTGTTCACATACAATTTTTTTAACGCGTTCTTCGATGCTGCTCATTAGAAATTCCTACTCTACTCGTTAATAGCTCAGTGTGAGCATATTATAATATTCGATAACCTAAAAGGCGTGATTCTTACACTAAACCGGAAACGTATTTTCGTTGAATTAAATATAAAATTCAACTCAAATTACGACATATACATACCGCCATTGACATGTAATGTCTCTCCAGTGATGTAAGCAGCGCCTTGCGACGCCAAAAATGCGACTGCTGCCGCAATTTCTTCTGGTTGACCAAGGCGAGCTGAAGGCACTTTTTCGACTAATTTAGCCTTGTGCTCTTCAGGAAGCTCCTTAGTCATGTCCGTTTCAATGAACCCTGGAGCAACACAGTTAACTGTAATGCCACGAGATCCAATCTCTGCTGCCAAAGAACGACTAAAACCTTCTAACCCAGCTTTTGCTGCAGAATAATTCGTTTGTCCGCCATTACCCATAGAGCCAACAACAGAACTAATACTAATAATACGACCAAATTTTGCTTTAGTCATACCACGTAAGCAAGCTTTTGTAACACGAAACACAGAAGTGAGGTTAGTATTAATAACCTGTTCCCACTCATCTTCCTTCATCCGCATCATTAGATTATCACGAGTAATGCCCGCATTATTAATCAAAATAGTTGGCGCACCAAACTCCGCTGTAATTTCTTTAACAACAGAATCAACAGATTCGCTAGATGATACATCTAAAACCCAGCCTTTACCGCTGTCACCCAAATATTTGCTAATACTTTGCGCACCAGACTCACTCGTTGCGGTTCCAATAACGGTAGCACCTTGCTCAATAAGTGCAGTTGCAATTGCTTTACCGATACCACGAGTCGCTCCAGTAACTAAAGCAATTTTTCCTTCAAGGCTCATACATATCTCCAACTATCGATCTACTTCAATAAATATAAAACAACACTATTCAGACAGCGCCGCTTCAAAACCAGCCAAATCACCCAGAGATGATGAAGCAAGTCCCTTAATAATTCGTTTATTTAGGCCACTCAATACTTTACCAGGACCACATTCAAGTGTTTTCACAACACCTAGCTCAGAAAGCAATACAACAGATTGAGTCCACAATACAGGCTCGCTCAATTGAGTAACTAAATTTGCCTTAATGATAGAGGGATCAGATACCGCTTGAGCAGTTACATTCTGAACAAGAACACAAGATGGTGTGTTAAATTCAATGGATTCTAATTTTTCCGCCAATTTTTTTCCAGCAGGAATCATCAGTTCACAATGAGATGGCACACTAACAGGAAGAGGTAATGCGCGTTTCGCACCAGCCTCTTTAGCATTCGCCATTGCGTTCTCAACCGCTGCCACATGACCGGCAATAACAACCTGGCCTGGTGAGTTAAAGTTCACAGCACTTACAATACCGGTTGCCGCTTCACACGCCGCAACAACCTTGTCGTCATCCAAACCGATAATAGCCGCCATCGCACCTTCACCTGCCGGGACGGCTTGCAACATATATTCGCCGCGTAACTTAACCAATGAGACAGCATCAGAGAAAGCCACAACACCAGCACAAACCAATGCAGAATACTCACCTAAACTATGTCCCGCAACATAAGCAGGTTTGTCGCCACCCTGTTGCTCCCAAAGACGCCACAAAGCAACACTTGCAGTCAAAAGAGCGGGTTGGGTTTTATCTGTTTGATTTAATTTCTCTGTATCATTTTGAACCAGATCCCATAAATCATAACCAAGAACATCTGATGCTTCTGCAAAGGTCTTCTCTATTATATCGTGTTTTTCTGCCAAATCGGCCAACATTCCCAACTGCTGAGAACCCTGCCCAGGAAAAACAAAAGCTAATTTAGTGCTCATTCAATCTCCTAACTATAAAATCTCATTACAAAGCCGCGCTTTCATAGCAGAGTACAAGTCTGCTCGCGCAATATCAATTCCATATTCAATAGCACCAATCATTGCCGTCAAATCAGAACAACCATGACCTTTTACCAAATTGCCACGTACCCCGACTAAACAAGCGCCATGCCGGCGTTCAGTTTGGTAAAAAGTCTCAAACAAAGACGATGCGCCATCCACATTTCCAAACCGCTTCATCATAAAAGACAACAAACCTTCTGAAGCTTTTAACACTGCATTTCCAACCATACCATCACAAACAATGACGTTTTTTTCACCCTCAAATAACTCTGTACCCTCAGCATAACCAAGATACATCGGCCAAGATTGGTTTGATAAAACACCATCAACTTCTTTAATAACAGCACTTCCTTTAGTACTTTCAACACCTACATTAAGCAAACCAACCTTTGGAGTCTCATCACTCAAAGCCTCAATATACGCAGCACCCAATTCTGCAAAACCAACCAACATAGATGGCGGGCAATGTACATTAGCTCCTAAATCAACTAGACAACGTAATGGATTAGAGTAAAGCTCCCTAATTAATGCGGGGTATAGTTTAGGTCGCAATAAACCCAATATATGGCGGGCAAGGGCCACCATTGCTCCAGTATTACCTACAGTTACAACAACATCCGAAGAGCATTGTGCCAAGGCATCTAATGAGCGATAAAGGGTGCTATTACGACGCCGAAATAAAGATAAAACTATCTCTTCATCTCCATCAATCACATCAGAGCAAACTACCAGAGATAAACGTTCATTAGGTGTAGGGAGATTTAAACCAGAACACGGGGAATAATAAATAGTGATGACTACATTTTGATGGCGGGAGAGAATATCTACCGCGCCATCAAATGCAATGCGGGGACCTAAGTCCCCGCCCATAGCGTCTAAAGCTACCCTAATCATGGGTACCTTAGTTACTCACCTTTAGGGGTGATAACTTGACGACCACGATAAAAGCCATCAGCAGAAATGTGGTGACGACGGTGAAGTTCACCAGTAGTCTTTTCTACAGATAGAGTTGCGCTAGTCAAAGCATCGTGTGAACGACGCTGGCCGCGACGTGAACGAGTAACTTTACTTTTTTGTACTGCCATTTTTGGAGCTCCTAACTTTACTTGGCCTTTAATTGGGCCAATATACTAAATGGATTCGGTTTTTCGTCATCCGGTGCGTCATCGGTAGACGATGCATACTTTACAGCTGTTGGGTTGCAACCACTTTCTTCGTGATAAGCGACAATTGGTAAGGCAAGTATGATTTCTTGCTCTACCATATCCACTAGAATTACGTCACCGTCGATCATGACAACAGAATCGTAATTATCCGGTATATTTTTCGCGTGGTCTTCATCATAAACAAAGGCCAAGGATAAATCTAACGCCAAATCATGAGAAACAGCTCCCATACAACGCTGACAAACAACTTGTACTTGAGCGGTTAATGATCCAGTAGCAATGTAGCGCCTATCCTCATCAACTCTAAAGTCTAGATGAATAAAAACATTACCTTCATCAGAGGCTAATATAGCACAAAGCTCCTTAAATTTATTAAGGGGCATGTACCCTTCAAGCGCCGACTCATGGCTGGCGTATTTGCGAGGGTCAAAATATTTAGGTAACGTATCATTCAACATGGCGGCAAATACTATTGCCAAGCGCCCTAATTGTCAAAGTCTAAGTGGTGTTAAAGTGATTTTTTTCACTCTTTAGAAGCTTTAGACGTAAAAAAAAGTAAAATATTCTTTAATTCTAACAAAACGATAAAATTAGCATGCAAAAAAATATCATTTTGGGGTCATCCTCACCCTACCGAAAAAGCCTATTAACGCGCCTGAACATAACATTTGAATGCCATAGCCCAAACATTGACGAAAGCCCTTTTTCTCAAGAGTCAGCGATAGATTTAGTAAAACGTTTAACCATAGCTAAAGCATTTGCAGTACACAATGAGCGACAAGATAAGAACATGTTAAGCAATGCTTTAATCATTAGTTCAGATCAAGTAGCCGTTCTAGAAAACTCTATTTTAGGAAAACCACACACACACGATAAAGCAGTAAGCCAACTGATCAATTTTAGTGGTAAAAAAGTGAGCTTTTTAACAGGCCTATGTGTTTTCAATCAAGAAGATCAATCCTACAGCTACACATTAAGCAAATACCACGTCTATTTTAGGGAACTAACACATCAAGAGATCAATAACTATGTCACCATAGAACAACCTCTTGACTGTGCAGGTAGCTTCAAATGTGAAGGCCTGGGTATAAGCCTATTTAAAAAAATGGAGGGAGATGATCCGAATAGCCTTATTGGGCTGCCACTTATATCCCTATGTCAGCTCCTAAGAGAGCAAGGAATTAATCCGCTAGACTAATCAATAACCCTTGGGGAAAGAGTGATAACTTACTGAAGGTGACTCTAAATCATCTATCGCCTTCAGTGTCACTTCATATCCAAAATCGATTAACTCTTTTGCTCGCCAGAACTCATAAAAACCTGAAATATCCTTTGGAATTGATATTAATAAATCGGGTGGGTAACCAGCCAACTTATATTGAGTCAAAGATTCCTGCATAGTCTCAAACATCATGTTAACCGTCTGTAAACGCCCCCAACTCTCCGGTGAATACTGCGCCTTTTCCTCAGAATCATCCTGACCGATTCCTAAAATGCTTTTTGCGCTTAACCACCAAGCCGGCTGACCTTCAGTTTTATCTAACTCTGCTTCATCAACTATCCTTTCAGGTAGCATTATTGTTGGCCCATTAAGATCAACTGCAATAATATAATCAGCTCCCGCAGAAACAGACGGAATGATAGGTAAAGGGTTCAATACCCCGCCATCAACATAGATATGCCCATTAAGCTCGACTGGGGAAACAATTGAAGGTATAGCTGAAGATGCACGCATAGCACTGATCAAATCACCACGCTGAAACCAAAACTCTTTTTGATTCAAAAGATCAACGGCAACCGACGTATAATCAATTGGCAAAGAATCAATATCAGGGGTTCCGATAATCTCCTGAATTTTTTCAAAAAAACGATCACCTTTAATATACCCTCCATTCATAAAGGACACATCTAACAAACGGAAAACATCAACTCGGTCTAATGATTCTGCCCATGCACGATATTCAGATAATTTCCCAGCAGCAAAAACCCCACCAATAACAGCACCAATGGAGCAACCTGAAATACTAACAATCTCATAGCCTCTTTCTTCTACAGCTTGAATAACACCAATATGTGCATTGCCGCGAGCAGCACCACTACCCAATACAAGAGCGACCGTTTTTTTCATACCAGTGAGCACCTAACGACGAACATAAACAAAAGAGATCTGATTTACCCCAAGCGATGCACGCCCAAGATCCGCCAAATTAATAAAACGCACTTTATTTTTTAGCAGATCACCCAAACCAGCTACAGCGGTTAAGATAAGCTTGTCACCATGTTCAATCGCGGTTAACGCGCCTGATTTATTACTTGTAACAAAACCAACAACATCTTGCCCTTCTGGTAAATCTCGTACAAAGCGGCGAATTCTCGGAATATCTTGAATATCCATCTGCGCAACAATTTGAAATTCCGTATCTTGTGCCTCAACAGATTTGGCCTCATCCAATCGAACCATCACATCACCAGCGCCACGGCGATTCAAATATAGAATCTGGTAAATATCTTGTTGGTTTTTAACAACCAGTAAAAATTGATTTTGATCTGCCCCATATAAAAGAGAATTATCAAAAAAGTTATTTGCCCACGCATTACTACTACCACAACTCCGACTGTCGCATTCAAACAGAATACTTTGCCCGCTTTTCAGCATCTGCGAGCGATAATGAGAATACACATCTGATAAAATTGCATTGCGATTAATTTTATAAAGAGAAGAAAAAACATCCCCTTCTAATCGAATCACCGCCTCTGGCTCCCAACCGCTACCGGCACGACGTATTTTACTAAGAGGAACCTCAACTGATACCCCAGCTTGCGATTGACTTTTTACTAGCTGCGCTTCTCGATAGGGCTCAACACTCAAGACATTAGCAAAAGAGGCGCCACTAAACAGAACCAAAAAACACAAAAGCTCACGAGTTTTCATCATATAATTGTCCTTTGACCCAAATAAATAAGGGTCGTTTTTTTTAATTTTGATCTATAAATTGCTGAATTTCGGTCGCGACAGAAAAGCAAGTATCGGGTTCAAGGTGAAAATGATGCCCTCCTTCTAACCATTTCAATTTTATCCATGAAAATTGAGCGGCTCGCTTCTCAACCAACAAAGGATTTTCTTTATAAATCCCATCATTAGCAATTAAAGCGAGCGTTGGGCACTTAATGTCACGAATAAAAGCTTCAATGCTTTCTTCATCCATTCGAAAAGGAGAAGGAAAAGTTAACCTATTATCATGACGCCACAACCAAATGCCATCATCATTCTGCCTGGCTCCTCGCTCAACAAGAAAAGCAGATGCTTGTTTTGAGAGCTTTGTAAAGCCATCCATTCGGGCAAGAATCATCGAGTCTTTAGATTGATAGCTCGTATTTCTATTTTTACGATACTTTGCCATTTTATTCACAGCTCGTTGCATTGTAGTCACTCTGTTTTCCACTGAACCACTTAGTGGCTCCATATTATCCAGAATAATCAAACCCCGAACCTTATCAGGAGCTATAGCTGCGACCAACATCGCCACAGCCCCTCCCATACTATGACCAACTAACCAAACACTTTGCTTAGATTGGTTTAAAATTGAAACAACATCTAAAACGTAATCCCAGAGATGATAAAAACTACCTTCAGATCGATGCTGAGAAAAACCATGCCCAGCAAGATCTAAGGCGACATGAGAGAAATGAGAGAAATGAGGCGACAAATTAGAAAAGCTAGCGGCATTATCTAGCCAACCATGCAAAGACAAAATTTTTAAATCGGATGTGTTCTTTGGCAACCATTGCATTGCCGCGATTTCAGTATGCGCAAGCTTGTAAACTATTTCATTTCCCATCGTATGTATTATCCAGAAATGAATTAAATCATTTTAATTCTAAAGGTGAAATGCACCAACGAAATTGACAACAAGCGCTCGCTAAAAGTTCGCCTTCAAGCGAGACAAGTGTTGCTGTCGACATAGAAACACTTGTAGGTAATACCTCATCAGCCAAATACTCAACCAATTGATAAGCAAAAGGCTGATGAGTTATGAGCAATATAGATTGATAAGGTTGAGCTACTAGCCAAGCAGCCACATCCATTACGTTTCCATAAGGTGTAATCAAGGAGCTTGTAACAACATTTTTCGTTGAATCAAACGCCGCTAAGAAAACTTTTGATGTTTGCTGCGCTCGAATATATGGACTCACAAAAACAGCATCAAAAGATTCACACCTCTCACTGAAAGCACGAGCAGTAGACTCAACTTCAGCTACACCTAATTCAGTGAGCTGTCTCTGCTCATCTAGCGTCGCGCTATACGGCTCAGCATTTCCATGGCGCAATATGTAAATACGCTTAGGCTGCATCATCCGCCTTTTCTTTCACCTCTAGTTCGACTTGTGGCCAAGGCTGAAAAGGAAAAGGTTTTTCATCTTCCTCAAAAGATAAAAACATAAAGACTTGCTGAATAAAAACGGTCACACTTTTAAGCCACCCAACCAATGTAAGGGGGTTTTGTTTTGAGCCCAGTTTTATCAAACTAACCACAACAACCAAAATACCAAATACAGTCACAGCGACATTGAGGACAACCCAATACACCAACATAAAAATCAAACGAAACCAAAAACCTTGATCAGCATAACCCGGCTTAGACATATTTTTCTCCCTTATTTGTCGCAAATTCGACATCCCATTTTTGCTCACCCGTCATCATTGAACCAATCAATGATTCTAGTTTTGCATTTTCAAACAACAACTTAGATAAACCTTCAGCTAGCGGCATGTATAAATCATGCTTGTGCGCTTCATCTACAACCATCTTTAAAGTATTAACGCCTTCGGCAACCTCACCGATTGCCAAAACAGCGCCCCCTAAACTCTGACCAGAACCAATCGCATAACCTACACGATAATTACGACTCAGAGGTGAAGTACAAGTTGCAATTAAGTCCCCCATACCAGCAAGCCCTAAAAATGTCATAGGGTTGGCACCAAAACTCACTGCAAACCGACTCATTTCAGCCAGACTTCGAGTCATAATCATCGACATTGTATTCTCACCAACATCCATTGCTTTTGCCAGGCCACATACGATGGCATAAATATTTTTTAATGCTCCAGCCAACTCAACACCGGTACAATCTTTACTTTCATACAATCGAAATGTTGGAGATTTTAACAACTCAATAACCTGATGCCTAACCTCTTCATCAGAACTTGCAATAACAGAGCCCGTCATGTGACCTGCTGCGATTTCTTTAGCTAAGTTAGGGCCGCTCAATACACCTATTTTTTGCGTAGTAGGGTTTCGACGCATTATATCGCTCATAAGTTCAAACCGATTAGGATTAAAACCTTTTGTTGTACTAATGAGTATTTTATCAGCCGTTAATAATGGCTCAATACGCTGAACGACCTGTTCAAACGATTTGGACGGAATAGATACAAAAATAGTATCACTATCCCGTATGGCCTGCTCCAAGTTACTAGTAGCAAGCAATTCGCAATGCAAAGGAGCATTAGGTAAATAACGACTATTTAAACCCGTTAAGTTAATTTCTTCTACTTGATCTTCATTTCGCATCCACTGACTGACTTGATGTCCATTCTTCGCCATAATGTTTGCCAAGACGGTACCAAAGCTCCCGCCACCTAATACACATACCGAATGCTTCATAGTCATTTTCTCTTTAAAATATCACTCTAGACCCATCAAGACGAACAACTAACCTCTAAAGACCTACCCCATTCAGGCGCCCTCTGCGCCAATAGTTCAGATTCTGGGTGTTCGTCAAAAGGACTGTTTAATACATTTAATAAGCGTCTAAAAGGTAGGTAGTCTCCTTTTTCAGCAGCAATCATGACATCATGTGCCAAATAATTTCTTAATATATATTTAGGATTTACTCGCATCATTAACTTACTAACATCTGCCCAAACAAGGCCATCATTAAGACGAGTCGATTGATAACGTTCAAGCCACTCAGTCAGTCTATCCCGATCTATCACCTCATCCACCAACGAAGTAAACTCATTGAACTTTAACTGACTCAGCAAACGAAAAAAGATGCTGTAGTCCATTCTTTCCGCTTTCAAAATAGTAAACAAAACTGGCAGTAACTCATGCAAGTCTTTCACATTCTTCAAACCTATTTTCTGAAGCATCAAATCATCATAATACGATTGTAGCTCAGGTTCATAGCACTGAAGAATCGCAACCAATTGATCCTTTTCTAAATGCTTGGAAAAACATCGCATCAAACAATTTAAATTCCATAGACCAACTCCTGGTTGACGAGAAAAAGCATAACGAGCTTCATGATCCGAATGATTACAAACCCAGTCTGGTTGATAATCTTCCATAAAACCATAGGGGCCATAATCAATAGTCTCTCCAGTAAAGGAAAAATTATCCGTATTCATCACGCCATGCTGGAATCCAGCAGCTTGCCATTTTGCAATCATTCTAGCAGTACGTTTAACCACTTCAGTAAGCATACTTTCTAACGGTGAATCTGTTTTTTTGCAGTTTGGATAATAATGAGTGAGACAGTACTCTACTAGCTCATCAAGCTCTGAATTTTTCCCTTGATAGAAAAAAAATTCAAAATGACCAAAGCGGATATGACCTTCAGCAACTCGTAATAACATAG
The DNA here is from genome assembly GCF_014803385.1 of Marinomonas colpomeniae. Lineage (GTDB taxonomy): Bacteria > Pseudomonadota > Gammaproteobacteria > Pseudomonadales > Marinomonadaceae > Marinomonas > Marinomonas colpomeniae. The sequence goes on from NZ_JACYFC010000004.1 coordinate 409,585, forward strand.
CGCCAGGTTCTGGCTGTTCTCGATAAACTGCTTCACAACTATCGTAAAGGCCCAACGAACGAGAGGTAGGAATAGCTAAAGCCGCCATCGCTTCGCTTGCTAGATACTCACGGATACAAGAACGCAATACAGCACGACCATCGCCGCGACGTGAATAAGGCGTAGGGCCAGCCCCTTTCATATGCAAATCATATAAAAGGCCATCTTGGCCACGCACCTCACCTAATAAGACACCACGCCCATCACCAAGCTGTGGAGAAAAACCACCAAACTGATGACCAGCGTAAACCATACTGACGCTCTGAAGCACCGGCTCACTGCCATTTAAGATTTTTTTTATTTGAGTAGATTTAATATCGATAGATAAAAAAGTAGCGAGCGATTGATTGAATTCAACCAATCGCTGCTCAAGAAGTGGTTGGATGCGCGTTTTTGAAGAAAACGCATCACCCAAACTTGCAAAATGATGTTCTAAATTCATCTTACCTCACTAAAAGTAAGCGATGTTTATTGAGAGGTATCAACCATATATTCACAGCGAATAGACTCACCAACCACTTTCTCTATTTCTGGAATCATAAAAGCATCATCTTCACTGGCGAAACTAACCGACTTACCCATTTCGCCACCACGACCTGTACGGCCAATGCGATGCACATAATCTTCAGGATCTTCTGGTAATGCGTAGTTTACAACCAATGCGACATTATCAACATGGATTCCGCGCCCTGCGACATCCGTTGCAACAAGCACTTGAATAGTACCGTCTTTGAAGCCTTTCAACGTTTTAACACGTTTATCTTGAGCAACTTCACCTGATAAAATTGCGCAATTGATATTGGCTTTACGTAAACGCTCATAAAGATCTCGAGTTTCATCACGTCGGTTCGCGAAAATAATAGTACGCTGACCGCCATTTTCTTCAATAAGCTGTTTCAAAACAGGCCATTTCTGATCGGCTTCGACCGTGTAAATAACTTGATCTATATTTTGGTTTGTTGCTTCTTTTGGTACAACCGACACCTCTTTAGGGAAGTAGGTCCACTGCCTAGCCAGAACTTGGACATCTTTCGGAAATGTTGCACTAAATAGCATTGTTTGACGACTCTCTTTGTGAGGCGTCATACGAATAATACTTTTTACATCAGGAATAAATCCCATTGATAACATGCGATCAGCTTCGTCCAACACAAGACATTCCACTTTACCTAATTGAACTCGTCGGCTACGAGCAAAATCGAGTAGACGACCAGGTGTTGCGACTAATATATCTACATTTTCTGTCGCAACAGCGGCCTTTTGCTGTTCGTAGCTTAAGCCACCAACCAAGGCAACCACATTCAACGCACAATTAGACGTTAACTTCACTGCGTCTTCGGCAATCTGAAGTGCTAATTCACGCGTTGGAGCAATAATTAAACCTCGTGCAAAGTTGTTGGCTCTTTTTTCTTCCAAAGGATAATCAAGAAAATCACTGATCATAGCGATCAAGAAAGCTGCCGTTTTACCTGTTCCTGTTTGAGCCTGACCAATAATGTCATAGCCTTGCAATGTCATAGGTAAAGACTCAGCTTGAATTTCACTGCAATACTCAAAGCCCATTTCAGAAATAGATTTCAAAATACGATCAGGAATATTTAGATCATGAAAACGTAATTTACCTTCAACTTCAGCTACTTTAAAATCATCTATTGACCAAACCCCACCGTTACTTTTTGCTGGCGCTACGTCGTTAGACATTTTAATGTTTGTATTTTCTTCACCATTATTTTTTGGTGACTTTGGGCGTCGGGCGTTCTTTGGTTTTTCTGCCACTTCTGATGTTACTTCTTGAGTTTGGTTTTCCATATTGGAATCTATACGCTTCTATAATGTTTTTAGGTTAGTTATCTTTGCAAGGAGTGTACCTAATTGACTGATATTTATCACCCTTTGCTTACGCTTTGTGCAATGGCTTATTCATATCGATACGGCGGCAAACTTTTAATCAATTGAGATCCGTAGCGCTTTGTCCGCAATCGTTTATCTAATATATGTATTTCACCAGAATCTTTTTCATTTCTTAATAGGCGCCCTGTGGCCTGAACCAAACGCAAAGAAGCATCAGGTATGGTGATTTCCATAAACGGATTACCGCCACGTTTTTGAATCCACTCCGCCAACGTAGCTTCAACAGGGTCATCAGGTACTGCAAAAGGAATTTTAGCAATGTAAACACATGTCAAATAGTCTCCTGGTAAATCCACACCTTCCGCAAAGCTAGCTAAGCCAAATAACAAACTACCTTTACCGTCATCAATCCGTGATTTATGAGAATCTAAGATAACTCGCTTAGATTGCTCACCTTGTATTAATAATATTTCTTTCAATCCAGAGGACAAAGACTGAGCGACCTCTTCCATCTGACGACGAGATGAAAACAAGGCCAAACTACCCTTTCCTTTATCTACATGGTCATTAAGGTAGGAAATGATTTCTGTCGTATGCTGCTCTACTCGATTTGGCTCATGCTCCATATCTGGAACAACCAACAAGCCATTTTTCTGAAAATCAAATGGACTCACCACACGAAGGTATTCACTTTCACGAGGCACACCAGAACGCATATTAAAACGATGAAACTGACTTAACGCCGTTAATGTTGCTGACGTTACAACAGCGCCAAAGCATTTATCCCACAATTGTTGCCTTAATGTATTCGCCGCAAGTATAGGCGAACCACCTAATTCAATATCTTGCTCCATTCCTTGCCCAGATAACACTAACCAACGCGCATTAGGCGGGTAATTTTGGTCGTCTACAGTTGAATACAAACGCCACAAACTAACACACTGCTCAAGCCTACCAAGAATCACTCCCAATATTGGCTGCCATGTTTCTGCCGTTTCGGGGGTCACACCCATACCTTCATTTTGTTTGGTTTTCTTGCATTCATCTTGAATGCTTTCAATATTGTTAAACAATTTTTGATAAGAAGTTTGCAAACTGTAAGCTAGCTGGCGCAACTCATCTGGGATCAAACCAAATTCAAACCGATGCTGATTATTTTCTTGATCTAAGCCAAGCTGGCTGATGTAGGGCGCTAAACCTTGTTGCGTGTATTGAATAAAGTTCACAATACTTTGTATTTGTTGTGGAATCTTCATCAACAATTGGCCTGTCAAGCTAACATCGTCGGTTAACTCTTGCTTCAAATTAACCAGATTCTTTTCCAACTGACGAAGCCAAGTAATACTTTGCTGTAAGCGTACTTCATGACGGAAGTGCCCTATTGCCTTATCAGGAAGATGATGTCCCTCATCGAAAATATAAATAGTTTCTTTTGGTGCAGTAAGAATTGCACCGCCGCCTAAGGACAAATCCGCCAACACCAAATCATGATTGGCGACTATCACATCAGCCACTTCTATTTCAGCTCTAGCTTTAAAAAATGGGCAAGCAGAATAGTTAGCGCAATTTCGATTTGTACATTGCTGATGATCAGTAGTTAGACGCCGCCAATCCTGATCTCGAACAATCCCCGCCCAATTATCCTTATCACCATCCCACTCCCCTTTACTTAAAGCGGTATCCATTTCTTGATACAAAACAGTATTCACATCATCAGAATGTAGATGCTGCTCAAACAGACCGGCAAACATATCATCAACCACTTGCTCCTCTGTATCCAAAAAGCCCTCAAGGTTATTCAGGCACAAATAGCGCCCTCGCCCCTTAGCAAGGGTATATTTAAAGCTCAACTCTGTGTGCTCAAGCAAGTCTGGCAACTCTTTGTGTAAAATTTGCTCTTGAAGAGCAACAGTTGCCGTAGAAATGATTAATTTAAGACCACGAGCCTTTGCAATAGGGATAGCAGCCAAACAATAAGACAAGGTCTTACCCGTACCAGTGCCGGCCTCGATAACCGCGACATGCTTTTCATCAAGTCGTTCGCCTTCGCTACCTTGTTTTATATTGCCCAAAGTTCTTGCGATGGCACCTATCATTTCTCGTTGACCGGCCCTTGGTTTATGGGACTTCGCCTCTAAAGAGGAACGGTATGCGAGCTGTATTTGTTTTTTTAATTCGTCTGAAAGCATTTATATTATTGAGATTAGTTAAGAATACTGTATATAATAACAGTTACTGTATAAACAACCAGATAATCCTTATGATTAAATTGACTCAAAGACAATCTGACGTACTAGAAACCATTCGCGAATTTATTAGTGAAACTGGTTTTCCACCCACTAGAGCAGAAATTGCTCGTAGACTTGGGTTTAAATCCCCTAATGCTGCTGAGGAACATTTAAAAGCCTTAAGCAGAAAAGGCGCTATTGAAATGTTATCGGGGGCTTCCCGAGGCATCCGCTTAATAGAACAAGCCTCAAATGATGAACCAGAAGATCTTGGAATACCTATAATAGGAAAAGTCGCTGCTGGCTATCCTGTTCTCGCCCAAGAAAACATTGCCTCGCACGTTAACATACCTAACAGTATGTTTTCTCCAAAAGCAGACTACTTTCTCTCCGTTTCTGGAACGAGCATGAAAAACATTGGAATTATGGAAGGCGACCTTTTAGCCGTTCATAAAACAACTACCGTTCAAAACGGCCAAATTGTTGTCGCTAGAATTGGTGACGAAGTCACTGTAAAGCGATTTGAACAAAAAGGCAGTATTGTTCGACTCATGCCTGAAAACGAAGAGTTTAACGACATTATTGTTGACCTAGAAAGCGAAGAATTTGCTATTGAAGGCCTGTCTGTTGGCGTCATACGTCAGGGCATCTAAGGCCGCCCACCAAAGAGATCAATGCATTTATGTAAATACATAGATCTCTTACAAATAAAAAGGCGAAGCATTTGCTTCACCTTTCTATTTGTAACTTGATTAAATTAATGCAACAGCTTAGGACGAAACTCTTCTCCTTCTAAATACTCAGAATCTTCATCAAAAAAAAACTCCTCAGAATAAACATAATCAATTCCAGCATGGAACATACATTTGGCTAATTCAAAATAACGATCCTTTAAATAAGACCGAGTATCATCGGGAATCTGTAAAATGGCTAATGGTACGGTTTCCTCTCCATCTTCGCTGGCTGGTCTCAGCACAATATCACCGTTATCCAGCTCAACAATTTCTAGGTAGGACTCTTTCATATTCAATACTCTGATGACTCTTCTCTAAAACGCAAAACCAATTCAACCAACTTGGCCAAATAAAAACCAGCTGAAGCTCCTGCATCACTACCGCGACCAATCAAGTTGCCTTGCTCAACAACAGATAACGCAGCACGACACTCTAACTGTACCAAATAAGCCTGATCCAACTGATAGTACCAAGAATCCACACGAGACCACAGCTCCGATAGCTCATTCAAAACGGGAACGACAATCTGTTTCGCTTTAACTTCAGCAATAAGTGTAACAACATCTAAAGAACCGGATAACGAATAAGCCGTAGAAACCTCTTTCAACAAGCCATTAAGGGCACTTCTTAATTGAAAAATCGCAGAACTTTCTAGGCCTATACTCAACCACTTCTCTTCACTATCCTGACTTTGCTTAATAAAACGCCTTGCCGTATCTATTTTTTGGTTTGTTAGACTCGCTAAACTCACGCCACTCATTTTTTCTTACTTTCCTCGATAACCCACTTAGAGCCTACAAAGTAAGCCTTCCAGCCAGTCGGTTTACCTTCTTCTTCCGTCATAACGTACTGCTCTTTCGTTTTGCGGCTATAACGAATAACGGCAGGACGACCTTCAGAATCTTTAACGGGAGCCTTGGCAAAAAAGTGATACTTAGGATCTATTTGATCCATATACGGAAGCAATTCTTTCACAAGCGGTGCACGTGTTTCTCGTTTTCGAGGGAACTGGCTAGCTGCTAAGAACAAACCTGTCGCACCATCGCGTAAAACATAGTGATCTTCGACTTTTAAACAAGCAAGATCTGGCATTGGAACAGGGTCCATTTTTGGTGGCGCAGCTTCGCCACTTTTCAGCAGTTTACGTGTATTTTTACACTCTTCATTAGTACAACCAAAATACTTGCCAAAACGCCCTGTTTTCAACTGCATCTCTGCAGTGCATTTATCACACTCAAGAACAGGTCCGTCATAGCCTTTAATTTTAAAGGTTCCTTGCTCTACCTCATAACCAGAACAAGAAGGATTATTACCACAAACATGCAATTTACGATGCTCATCCATTAAGTAGCTATCCATTGCAGAACTACAGATTGAACAACGTCGCTTATTAATTAAAGCTTTAGATTCGCCCTCATCATCATCCACAGCGACAGCATCATCACCTCGAACAAGGTTAATCGTTGCTTTACAGCGTTCTTTTGGTGGTAGAGCGTAACCAGAACAAGACATAAACACACCAGTACTGGCCGTACGAATCTGCATAGGTCGTGAACAAGTTGGGCATTCAATGTCCGTTGGCGTTGGCTCATTAAGCATCATGCCACCCTCAGGCGACTCCGCTTTTGCCAACACACCACTAAAATCTTTATAAAATGCATTAAGCGTTTTTATCCAATCTTTATGACCTTCAGCAATGTCATCCAGCTGCTCTTCCATTTGAGCGGTAAAACTGAAGTTCATCAAAGTACCAAAACTATCGACCAAACGCTCTGTAACGATATCACCCATTTTTTCAGCATAAAAACGGCGATTTTCAACACGAACGTAACCACGATCTTGAATGGTAGAAATAATCGAAGCATAAGTAGAAGGACGGCCTATACCACGCTTCTCAAGCTCTTTAACCAAACTTGCTTCACCAAATCGCGCAACAGGCTTAGTAAAATGCTGTTCTGATATCAACTCATTCAAGGTTAAAAATTCATCCTTGCCGATATCAGGTAAAATATTATCTTCACCTTTCTTAACGACTGTTTGCATTGCACGAGTATAACCATCAAAACGTAAAATCCGCCCTTTGGCTTTAAACTCATACTCACCACTACTTACTGTAATTGTTGTAGAAGTGTATTGTGCAGGCGTCATCTGACAAGCCATAAACTGACTACGAATCAAGTCATACAAACGGTGGGAATCTTTTTCCATTCCAAGCAAGTCATCAACACTAATATTCACGTCGGAAGGTCGAATTGCTTCATGGGCCTCTTGAGCACCCTCTTTACTGCTATATCGTATCGCTTCAGCTGGCAAATAAGCGTCACCAAAGTTCGTTGAGATATAACCTCTCAAGGCCTCTACAGCATCAGCACTTAAATTTGTCGAGTCAGTACGCATGTAGGTGATATAACCACCTTCATATAAACGCTGAGCAAGCATCATGGTCTTTTTAACACCATAACCTAAACGAGTACTTGCAGCCTGCTGAAGCGTTGATGTAATAAAAGGTGCAGATGGTTTACTACTTGTTGGTTTATCTTCTCGACTACTAACAAGGTACTTAGCATCTTTTAATCGCCCAAGATGCTCATCAGATTCAGCTTTGTTGACAGGTCGATATTCTTTGTTTTGATATTTTACTGCTTCAAACTTAATGACTTCTTTGGACGGTGTCGCAAGTAAGGCATCTAGCTCCCAGAACTCATCAGGAACAAAAGCACGAATTTCTTTCTCACGCTCGACAATTAAACGCACCGCAACTGATTGCACACGTCCAGCGGAAAGCCCACGTGCCACTTTAGCCCAAAGCAAAGGAGAAACCATGAAGCCTACAACACGATCTAAAAAGCGTCGTGCTTGTTGAGCGTTAACTCGGTTTAAATCTAGCTCGGAAGGTGTCTCAAATGCAGATTGAATCGCTTTTTTGGTGATTTCATTAAAAACTACACGTTTATAGCGACTATCATCGCCGCCAATTGCTTCGCGTAGATGCCACGCAATTGCCTCACCCTCTCTATCCAAATCGGTCGCGAGATAGATGGTGTCAGCATTTTTTGCTAAACGCTTGAGTTCATCAACAACCTTTTCTTTGCCCGGCAAGATTTCATAGTGAGCATTCCAGTTATTTTCTGGATCGACCCCCATTCTTGAAATCAATTGCTTTCGAGATTTGGCACTTTTATGTATCAGTTTTTCTTCTGGGCTCATCTTGCGAGTCAGAGCTGCTTGCTTGGCTCGCTCTTGAGGCGTAGAAGTGGATGTTGACCCTGTTGGCAAATCTCGAATGTGACCCACACTCGATTTAACAATAAAGTCATTGCCTAGATATTTATTGATGGTTTTCGCCTTAGCTGGCGATTCCACGATAACGAGTGATTTTCCCATTGAACTGTGTAAGCCTTTTATTAAAGTAGGTCTGCAAATAAAGTAGGTCTGCAAAAATCCACATTGCACGAAGTTTAATCTGTAGGTGCGCTGATATTAAGCAAACACCTTTTATATGACAAGCGATCCCTGTATTGTTTCACATATTATATATTGCTGAACTTAGTATTGCTTATTTAACATACTGAATTCGTTGCTTAAGGACAATCATGGCTACCCTTCAAATATTAACCATAGCATTTTTAATCATTATAGTGATTTTGTCTGTAATTGTTGGATCACGTGCACATCAAAAAGAAAAAGAAATTACAGCACGCCGAGTAAAGCAATTGCAACTATCAAATAGAGCCGATCGTGTTGAACAACACATACGAGGTCTAAAAGATATTAATACAGACACAATAGCAACAGATGTCCTTTACGACTTCTATCTAGACACACTTCGAGAGCTACTGCAATATTCTGATGACCCTGAGAAAATTGAAATTCGCATAGCGAAGGCCGAAGAAGGTAGAAGCGATGAAGCGATGAAGTTCAATCCAGAGCCTGATATTCTTAGCTTTCAAGAAAAAAGCAACTATAAAGAGCGCCTAACCAAACTCGCAAAAATGCTGCTTTTTCTTCGTAGAAAGGGAAGAATCAGTAACACACACTATCAAGCTTGCTACGACTATCTAAGATGGCTAAATCTATGGATCCAATTGAATCGTCAAGTTGTCCAAGCGAACAAAAACTTTAACAGTGGCGACATGCGCGTAGCCCAAACTCTCTACAGCGTCATTCTATCTCACGTAAAGTCTGATTCCATAGAAAGACCAGAGAAAAAAGAACTAAACACATTTGTTCAAGATAGAATGAAAAAAATCCTATCTCCAGCGATTGAAGCGCTTCAAGAAAGCGATAACCCAGAAGACGCTCTCAATGATCTCATTCAAAATATAGAAGTGCCAAGCGACTCTGAAATATAATTATCAAATTAATAACATTGCCACCATTAATCGATGTTATTAATTTCGGCCAACGAAAAAATAACCTTGGATAATGCATCCAGCACAGCCTCATCGCCATCTTCATTCCAATAAAGAAATACACCTTCCGGTGTGATCTTAATCCCTTTTAGCAGGTATCCATATTTATCTAAGTTTACTTTTAAATCCTCTGTCAGAATTATCTCATTACTAGACCACCACCCACTTACTAAGGCATGATACTTCCAAACCTCATAAGGCAGCAGCAAAATTTCATCAGGCAACAATACTTGAGGTTTCGCTCGATAAAGAGAATACGCCACGACTTTATGGCGGTTCATTGACTTATCCCACTTGTCAGGAAGGTCAATTGATGTAAGCTGAACAGTAAGACCTAATTTTCTAGCATGCATGCGTAAACCCATGCGTTGCCGTTCTTTTTTGGGAGGCAGAACCCATAACACAGAACCCATTAAAGACAATGTAATGAAAATAACGATCAGAGCAGTCATATTTGATGTACTTCTCTAGCTTTAAACTAAAATTTAAAAAAACAAGCCAAAATTGGAGGTTTTCTATGATGTATAACAGAATTCTACTCGCTGTTGACCTAACAGATGAAAGTATAAAGGTAGCCAATAAAGCAGTAGCACTTTGCAAAGCGACTGGCGCAGAACTTATTATACTTCATGTTATTGAATCACTTAATTACGCCTATGGTGGTGATGTTCCAATTGATATAACCGACATCCAAGCTCAACTAGAAGAAACAGCTAAAGAGCGCATCTCAATTCTAGAAGCGCAACTTGATACTCCATTTCAGGAAAGCTGCATCACACAAGGCGGTATAGAAAGCGAAATACACCGCATTGCAGAAGAGAAAAAAGCCGATTTAATTATCGTTGGTAGTCATTGTCGCCATGGACTTGCTTTACTACTTGGTTCTACTGCAAATGGCGTACTACATGGCGCGCCATGTGACGTTTTAGCCATTAAAGTAAGCAAAGCATAACTCATAATATAAAAAGGCGATGTAAAAACATCGCCTTTTTATACCTTCTAGAAACTAACTGCGAGTCCAGCTGGTTCCTTCTCGACTATCAAGAAGCTCAATACCGTTACTCACTAATTCATCTCTAATCTCATCACTACGAGCAAAGTTTTTATCTTTACGAGCTTGAGTTCTCTCATCGATTAATTCCTGAATTCTAACCTCATCAAAACCCTCAGACACAGTACTATTCTGTAAGAAATAATCAGGCTCCTGATAAAGCAAGCCCAACAATTCTGCCAAGAAAAGTAATTCCGCCGCCAACTCAGATGCTTTGACTTGATCTTCCGTTTTAGCTTTATTTAGCTCACGAACCAATTCAAACAAAACAGATACAGCAAGTGCGGTATTGAAATCATCTTTCATCGCCTCTTCGAAACGCTCTGTATAGTTTGTCGGAGCATAGCTCGAAGCTATATTCTGTTGACGTAATGCTGTATATAGACGCTCTAGGGCAACCTTCGCTTCCAATAAACTTTGATCCGAGTAATCAATGGCGCTGCGATATTGACTAGACACCATTAGGTAACGAACTACCTCAGGATTAAATTTCGCCAATACATCACGAACAGTAAAGAAATTACCCAATGATTTAGACATTTTTTCATTGTTAACTCGAACCGCACCACAATGCATCCAGTAATTTACATACTGCTTGCCTGTTGCCGCTTCAGATTGTGCTATCTCATTTTCATGATGTGGAAATTTCAGATCTGGGCCACCACCGTGAATATCAAAATGACTACCTAGGCAATTTGTCGCCATCGCAGAACACTCAATATGCCAACCTGGACGACCATTACCCCAAGGGGAAGGCCAAAACACTTCACCTTCTTTTGTCTGCTTCCACAATACAAAATCAGCAGGATGCTCTTTTGCAATTTCAACATCGATGCGAGCGCCAGCAAGCATATCCTCTAGCTTACGGTTGTTTAACTTACCGTACTCAGAAAAAACTGTCGTACGATAATAGACATCACCAGAGGTCCCTTGATATGCAAAGCCCTTTTCAATAAGCACTTGAACCATATCAATGATTTCTTGCATAAACTCCGTGGCTTTGGGCTCACGGTTAGGCATTTTATTACCTAAACGCAATTCATCTTCTTGTTGAGCCGCAATCATTCGTTCGGTCAACGTTTGCGTTGTTTCATTATTTTCTTGTGCACGCTTAATGATTTTGTCATCCACATCCGTAATATTACGAACATAGTTCAATTCATAACCAAGGTGACGAATAAATCGAGATATTATATCAAAAGAAATCATTGCACGCGCATGGCCAATATGACAAAAGTCGTACACAGTGTTGCCACAGACGTACATTCCAACTTTGCCTTCTTCGATTGGTTTGAAAATTTCTTTCTTCCCACTCAAGGTGTTGTAAACCTTTAACATGCGCTTATTTTCCTTTTGCTTCTATTTTTGCCCAAGAGTCACGTAATGTAACGGTACGATTAAATACCATGCCTTCTTCTTTAGAATCACGGCAGAAATAACCTTCACGCTCAAACTGGAAACCTTGGCCTTTTTCTGATGTAAGCAACGAAGACTCAGCTTTTGCAGCAACAATTGTTGTCAAAGACTCTGAATTAATGAAGTCTAAGAAGTTCTTATCTTCATAATTAGCGTCTGGCGCTTCATTGACAAACAAACGGTCATAAAGATTCACTGATGCATCAACTGCATGCTTAGCGCTTACCCAATGGATGACACCTTTTGGCTTATATCCTTCAGGGTTCACACCCAAAGTGTTTTCATCGTAGCGACAAAGCAGCTCGACCACTTCACCCGCTTCATTTTTGATTGCTTCATCACAAGTAATCACGTAACCACCACGAAGACGAACTGCGCCTTCTAAGGTTAAGCGCTTCCACTTACGCGGAGGAACTTCTGCGAAGTCTGCTGCATCTATGTATAGATTTTTGCTGAAAGGCACTTCACGAGTACCCGCCTCTTTATTTTTCGGATGATTATTCACCGTGAAAATTTCTTCTTTGTCTTCTGGGTAATTTGTCAGCGTCACCTTGATTGGATTTAACACAACCATGGCGCGATTAGCACTGGCATCCAAATCTTCACGGATCGCATGCTCAAGCATACCGACGTCTACAACACTATCCGATTTAGTAACACCGATTCGATCACAGAAGTTGCGGATAGACTTCGCTGTATAACCTCGACGTCGCAAACCAGAAATTGTCGGCATACGAGGATCATCCCAGCTATTAACGTGTTTCTCATCCACCAGCTGTTTCAATTTACGTTTACTTGTTACCGTGTAGTTCAAGTTCAAGCGAGCAAATTCGATTTGTTGTGGGTGCGCTGTTTTTAACGTATCTAATACCCAGTCATATAAAGGGCGATGGTCTTGGAATTCCAATGTACAAACAGAATGCGTGACACCTTCAATAGCATCAGACAGACAATGAGTAAAATCGTACATAGGATAAATGCACCACTTATCACCTGTTTGGTGGTGGTGAACGCGACGAACTCGATAAATGATTGGATCGCGCATATTGATATTTGGGCTCGCCATATCAATTTTTGCACGTAGAACGACTTCACCGTCTTTGTATTTTCCATTAGCCATATCATTGAAAAGTGCCATATTTTCTTCAGCACTACGATCACGGTAAGGGCTATTTTTGCCAGGCTCTTTCAAGGTGCCACGATATTCTCGCATTTGCTCAGCATTAAGCTCGCACACATACGCTTTGCCTAGCTGAATAAGTTGCTTTGCAAAGTCGAATAACTGATCAAAATAGTCGGAAGCAAATTTAGGCTCCTCTTTCCATTCAAAACCTAACCACTCAACATCACGCTTAATAGATTCAATGTATTCAACACTTTCCTTTTCAGGATTGGTGTCGTCAAAACGCAGGTTACATTGACCATTGTAACGCTGCGCTAAACCAAAATTCAGGCAAATAGATTTAGCATGACCAATATGTAAGTAGCCATTTGGCTCAGGAGGGAAACGAGTAAGAACCTTTCCTCCGTTCTTGCCGGCTTCGTTATCTTTATCAATGATTTGGGTAATAAAATTACCTGGTTTTGACGTTTCTGACATGTTAAATGTAAATCCCGATAAATGTTTGTCTGACGATAATGATTACTTTGACTGACAAGTATATATGATTTAGGTTTCTATAAGATATTCAGTCGGCAAATCTTTTGCCTCTTTTCTTTATTTTTATGCTTTTATACTGAAAGTGAAATCATGTATTTCGCTATAAAAAAAACAACAACACCAACAAATATTGTTAACAGTTGATGTTGGCGCCAAATCCCAACAACAAAAGCAACAATCGCACCGATCAACCAAGGGTTACTAAGTGATAGGTTCATTTGGTTATCCTTCATAAAAATCATCGGAACAATAATGGCGGTTAATACCGCAACAGGGACAAATTTAAGTGCTCGCTCCACAAAAACAGGCATAACTACCTTATGAGCGCGTGCAAATAAAACAAAGCGGACGCCAAAAGTAACAACAAACATACCTACGATGATGAGAACAGAATCTAATACATTCATTACTCACTTCCTTATGCGTTTTTATCAATTGATTGATGGGAATCGGCTAATTGATTAGATAGATTCATATAAACATCAGCAAGATAACCAGCAATAACACCAATAACAGCCGCTACAAGCAAACCTAGATTATTTGGCAACCCCGACAAAATGATTGATGAAACTCCAGCACTTAGCATACAAAACCAAAAAGGACTGTGTTTTAAATACGGCGTAATAATGCCAATGAAGGTAGCCACCATAGCAAATTCAAGACCCCACTCGCTCATACCTGGAATTAACTCGCCAGACAAAATGCCCAAAATTGTTGTCACATTCCACATAAGATAAAATGAACAAAAAGAACCTAAATAGACTTTATGCCCTGTTTTTTCATCTACCGAGCCGATCTCATACATAGGACGTACTGCAGCATACGTTTCATCAACCAAACCAAAACCCATGATAAAACGAACCGACATAGGTAAATGTTTTACATATTTCACCATATCCGCTGCATACAAAAGATGCCTAAGATTGACAATAAAGGTCGTAGAGACAATCACCCAAATCGGCGCATGTATGGCAATTAAACCTAAAGCAACAAATTGAGCTGAGCCTGCAAAAACGATGGCAGACATAGCAATAGCAAACCAAGGGCTCAAACCATAGCTTGACGCCAGTGAACCAAATAAAAGACCAAAAGGAATCCCACCCAGTATCATCGGCATGGAAGCAACCGCTCCCCTCTGCATGTGCTTTCGTATATTCATATGTCCTGGTGTTTTCATGTAATAACTCTCAACTCTTTCTCCAATGATTTTTCCATGTAAACATCCGCCCGTTCATACAAAGATGGTTTTGGCGGCGGCATTTCGACAAAGCCATTTTTATCATAAAGATGTCTAGCGGTGGTTAGGCAAGAAGCCGTTTCTAGGGTTAATGTATTTACACCAACCGACTCTGCATATTCCATAACATGGGACAATAAAGTCTGAGCAATACCTTTACCTTGACAATGATTCGCAACCGACAGCTTCAACACCTCACCTGAATTGACATCAGAGTGAACCATTAAAGCGATCGTACCCAGTACTGAGTCTTGCCCATTTGTTTTGCGAACCGCTACCCATACAATCCCATTTTTACCGATAATATAATCTTGCGGGTTACTTAAAAGCGCCAGATCATAATCTGTAATTCGATTTGGAAAATAGTGCTTTAGCCACATCATATTAAGATCGTAAAAAGCTTCTCCATGGCATGGTTCAAATGGAATAATTTGAAAAGGAGTCAATCGATCCAAGATCTTATTTGCAACACGCCCATCAAAAGCGTGTTTTTCAAATTGTTCTAAACCTTTCATAAAATTGTCACTAGAAAAATCGGTCATTTTCTCAACAACCACCTTCATTTCTTTTAATACAGGTTCAACTTTAATCATGGCTTCTACTCCCTTCTTAGAAAGGCGCAATGAAGATCGACGTTGATCTCGCTCGTCGATCTTTTTTTCTAGCAACCCTTCTTTAAGCATCTTAGTTGTCTGCTTACTTACAGCTGGGTGACTTAGATGTAGGCTATCAGCGATTTCCATCACGGATAATTCTCCAACCTTTTGCAATAATCTAAGCACAGGAAAATACGTTGATGTGATTGGGATATCACACTGTGAATAAAGGTCTTGCACTTGAGTAAATAAATGATCACTTAAACGCTTAAGTCGACTCCCGAGAGTCAAAACACCAAACTGCTCCATTTTTCCTTCCGATAAAAATCTATAAATTAATATGCGTAACTGGTTACGCATATTAATTTATATCACAATTAAGGATTTTACAATCCCATTTTTCCACTTTTATATTTAAGCTATTGATTGATTTGATAAACAACAAGGTCTGCTATAATCCGCACATCATAAACATTTGCTGATAGAAGAAAACTAGAAGCATTCACGAGGAAATGAGAATGTCAGAAAAGGTTGTCGTCGTGTATTCAGGTGGAATGGATTCTTTTACTGTTCTAAATACAGCCGTAAAAAATGGATTCGATGTTTACGCTTTGTCCTTTAACTACGGTCAAAAGCACAGTAAAGAACTAGAAATCGCTGCATTGGTCTGTAAAGAGCTGAACATCCCTCACAAAGTTGTCGACATCACGGCGATCAACAGTTTAATGGCAAACTCCTCATTAACGGGTGACGCTGACATACCTGAAGGCCATTACGAAGACGAGAACATGAAGTCTACCGCTGTTCCGAATCGCAACATGGTTTTATTGTCTATGGCGATTGCTTACGCCGTGTCTCTGGAAGCAGACAAAGTATATTACGGAGCGCATTCTGGCGACCATCACATTTATCCAGATTGCCGCCCTGAATTTGTCGAAGCAATGAATGCCGTATCAAAAATCGCCAACTACCAATCTGTCGAAATCGTTACACCATTTTTGCATTCCTCTAAAGGAGCCATTTTAAAAGCAGGCTTAGACATGCAATTAGATTACGGAAAGACATGGACTTGTTATAACGGGAGAGAGAAATCCTGCGGTAAATGCGGCGCTTGCTATGAACGCTTAGAAGCCTTTGCCGAACAAGGCAAAATAGATCCATTGGATTATGAAGTATAAATACGGTCAAAGAACCAACCCACGAAGCGAAGAAAGCCAGATAACCTTATTATTGAAATATAGGTTGTTTATCACATCCATAGTGGCGTATTTGCTTACAAACACATAAAATGCCGTTATTAATTCGATACTTAATAAAGTCTAATCATTTAGTCACTTATAGAACAAGGAATATGCAATGATCATTTTACATACAAACCACGGCGACATTCACGTAGAACTAGATTACGAAAAAGCACCAATTTCAGCGAAAAACTTTGAAGAATATGTCACCTCTGGTTTCTATGACGGTGTTGTTTTTCACCGTGTTATTAATAACTTCATGGTTCAAGGTGGCGGGTTTGAAGTCGGTATGACTCAGAAAGACGCACCAAAAACAATCGAAAACGAAGCAGACAATGGCCTGAAAAATGAAATCGGTACATTGGCAATGGCTCGTACATCCGATCCACATTCAGCGTCTGCACAGTTTTTCATTAACGTGGCAGACAACGCTTTCCTAAACCACACAGCAAAAACATCACAAGGCTGGGGTTATGCGGTATTCGGTAAAGTAGCAGCAGGCATGGATATTGTTAACAAAATCAAAGAAGTGAAAACAACGATGAAAGCAGGACACCAAGATGTTCCAGCTGAAGACGTTATTATCGAAAGTGCTGAACTTGTAAAATAATGATCCGTTATTTCATTTCAGATCTGCACCTTAGTGACAAACGCCCGGATCTTATCCGGGCGTTTGTACGAATGATGAAAGAACTTATTGCCCGCCAAGAACAAACAGAACTTTATATTCTAGGGGATTTTTACGAAGCATGGATTGGAGACGACTTCCAAGCGGACTGGAACACCACCATAGAAAATGCCTTAGTTGATGCTTCTCAGTCTGGCATTTCTCTGTATTTCTTACACGGAAACAGAGATTTCCTTATTGGTGATTCATGGTTAACCCGTGTGGGTGCGACACTTATTGAAGAACAAACGGTTTTGCCTCTAAAAGAAAGCAACGTACTTTTAACGCATGGTGACGAATATTGCTTAGAAGATGTGGAATACCAAAAATTCAGACAAACCGTACGCTCTAGCGCATGGCAAGAACACATACTGGCCTTACCATTAGAACAACGAATTGCACTTGCCGCACAACTCCGTAATGACAGCAAATCCATGGCATCAGAAAAATCCATATCAATTATGGATGTTACTGAAGTCGCTGTTCGTGAATCATTAGATAAGTACATATGTAATACAGTCATTCATGGGCATACTCACAGACCAAACACACACGAATCAAATTCTCATCTACGCTGTGTTCTAGGGGATTGGGACGATTCAATTTGGTTAGCAAGCATTGATGGCAACACCTACACGCAATCAAGTTCTACGGTGGAAGAGTTCAACCAAACAGGACTTTCTGCACTCAATCTTATTCATAAAGAAAGCCTTTCTTAGAAAAGCACTTACCTAAAAAACCAAGATTTCAGTAAAAAATAATTATTAGAAAAATGCCAGCTTAACGTTGGCATTTTTTATGTGTTAATCCATTAATAAATAAGAGTTAGCGATGCAACAACTCTTTCACCCAAACAGTTTCTTTTGTATTCCTAGATCGCATAAATTCAATATTACGATTGTGTTGCATAGACATAGCTCTAAAAAAAGCATTATTAATGACCATGGGGCTTAATTGGATATGGTAAACACGCAGCCAATGCTGTTGGGCTTTACAGGTAAGAAGTTGGTATAAAAAATCTAACTCTAAAGACCCTTTATACATAACATCAAGATCAACAACCGGATCTACTTTCGCGATTTCTAATGTCAGCCAATAAGTAACATCCGGAAGGTTTTCACTCTTATGCATATTCATAGCACTCTCCCTAATAGCCAGTTCAACTATTATAAGTGTAGTCGTTCACTAGAATAGCGCTATTAAAGATTCAACAATCATTTTTGGTATGTTGTAAATTATACTGCTGGTGGCCCACTGTGCATACGAAACTCAACATCAGGCTCAGTAATAAGCGTTTCTTCTAAGTCACGGAAAAAGGCTATTCGGTCATCAATCGGTTCGTTTGAATACTCTTGAGCCAATTCAAGGTAATCTTCAAAATGACGTGCTTCTGATTTAAGCAGTGAAATATAAAACTTAGATAATTCTTCGTCAAGATGCGGAGCTAGTGCGGCAAAACGTTCGCAGGAACGAGCCTCAACAAAGGCACCAATAATCATGATGTCTATAAGGCGTGCAGGTTCATGTGTTCGAATGTGTTTGCGTAACCCATCTGCGTAGCGAGATGCGGACAGGTGATCGTAGGAAACATTTCTTTTGCGCATTATTTTATGCACTTGCTCGAAATGCAGAAGCTCTTCACGGGCTAATCGAGACATTTTATGTAATAAATTATCTCTATCAACGTATCGATACATTAAATTCATTGCCGTGCTTGCGGCTTTTTTTTCACAGTGAGCATGATCTATTAAGAGCAGAGTTTGATTCTCAAGAGCCCAATTCACCCATGCTTTAGGTGATTCACACGGAAGAAACTCAACAAGCTCAGGATACGCTGATAACATTACTCTACCTTTTTGTGTTAAAAAACGTGATTATACTAGGTATTAAGCACTTAGGCAGCAACGTCTTGACTTGGATATTGAATTCTTAATGAATGATTTTTATGATTTTACAAAATTAAAGATTGGCCAGCATGTTGGTATTGAACTTGATCCGTACATTTTAAACTATCCAATGGACGATAAAAAAACGACCTGGGTAGCAGATCAAGGTGGACGGCCTTTCGTTTTACGTTTTTTCCAGCCGAGTAAAGGTAAAGTAGAAAGTTTTTTACAAAACGCTCGTAAATACGCAACAATTAAACATCCTGCAATCACACCAAACTACCCTCCTTTTTATTCGAAACTATGGGTATTTTCATGTTCAGCAGTGTGTGGTGGAGAAAATCTATACAGCTTCTTGGGAAAATATCCTGATGGGGCACCTTTAAATGTTGTCATTAGTTTGTTTGACAATATAGCGAAAGCACTCGACCAAGTTCATGCCAATAACCTTTTTCATGGCCATTTAGACTTAAATTCTGTTCATGTTGTTAACGGTCTTGGCTTAATGACAGGCTTCGGCGCACATAACTGGATGGATCGAATTGACCAATCAGAAATGGATGCCCGTTTTTTCCCATCAGAGTATTTAAAGAAAGATCAAAAACGAACACCTTCATCGGATAAGTTCGCTTTTATGAAACTTCTCATGGCAGCATTACTTGGTGAATCTATTTTAGATAAAGATTTTGCCACTAATCTGCCTGACTCACATCCAAATATAAGTGATGCGGTATGGAATCGTTTATTAAAATGGAGCCGAGAAAGTAGCCCCCATAGACCCAAATCCTTAGTAGAGGTTATTCGTATTATTCGAGCAGACCTTTACAAACCTCAAGCAGGCAGTAGCTCGACAGCAACCAAAGCGATTAGGCGTTATTCTCGTAACATCACATCTAGAATGATTATTTTAACCGCGCTTATAAGTACAGGTCTAATTGCCGCTGCAGTGTTATGGCCTACAGAAGACCCTAAAACTATTGTAAAAGCACCTACTCCACCATCTAAATTAACAGCCAAAGAAGTTTTTAAGGCTCTACCACAAGTGCTTGAAGAACCACTATCAATGGGTGGTACCGCCCCAAAAATTGAAAAGATTGCTCCCTCTACTTTTTTTATGGGTGATCAAAATAATATGGGGGATGACAACGAAAAGCCTGTTCATGAAGTTGATATTCCTAATGGTTTTTATATCAGCAAATATGAAATCACTTTCAATCAATTCGATAAATTCGCAAAAGCCACAAACCGAGAGTTACCACCCGATAATGGTTGGGGGCGTGGCCAACGCCCTGTTATCAATGTGAGTTGGTACGACGCTAAAGCTTATACTTCATGGTTATCAAATCAGACGAATGAGGAGTACCGTTTACCGACAGAGATCGAATGGGAATATTCAGCAAGAGCAGATTCCAACACGGCCTTTTGGTATGGCAACACAGTCAAAGCGGGTTACAGTGTTTGCGATAGCTGTGGAAGTCAGTGGGATGGTGTTTCTACCGGTCCAGTTGGAAGCCAAGCTAGTAATCCACTAGGCTTATTTGATATGCATGGCAATGTTGCAGAATGGGTAGAAGATTGTTATCACGATAATTACGAAGGTGCCCCAACAGAAAATCAAGTCTGGTTAGCCAATCAATGCGATACCCGAGTGCTAAAAGGTGGTTCATGGTATGACATACCAAGAGTCGGTCGAAGTGCGACAAGGTATCGAGCAACACCCGACTTAAAAGCCAGTAACTGGGGGTTTCGAATTGTACGGATTATTCAGTAAAACAATAATATTTCTAAATCAGAATAATTCCGCTAAATGTCCCCTATTCGAAATTGTTATGGCACATCGTCACTCTTTGACGTGTTTTTTCTATAAAATGTATGGATCAAAAATAAAATAAATCTCATTTGATTTGTTTTTAAACAGCTAAATGCCTAAAAAATAAAGCTAGCCTGATGTCAGGCTGCATTTTTAGCGCATGATTTTATCGTAAACCATTATTCAGAGGTGTGAATGAGCCTGTATTTAGAGTACCTACAAGAAATCGAAACTCGTAAAAGCCAAGACCTACACCCTAAGCCAATTGATGACAATGAGCTGTTGTCAGAAATTATTTCTCAAATTAAAGACAATGGTAATGAGCACCGCGAAGCTTCTCTTAACTTTTTCATCTATAACACGCTACCAGGTACAACAAGCGCAGCTGCTGTAAAAGCAAAATTCTTAAAAGAGATCATTCTAGGTGAATCTAACGTAAAAGAAATCACCCCTAAATTTGCCCTTGAACTACTTTCTCATATGAAAGGCGGCCCTTCTGTTGAAGTATTGATCGACCTTGCATTATCTGATGATGCTTCTATTGCTTCTCCAGCGGCTGATGTTTTAAAAACTCAAGTATATCTGTACGAAGCAGATATGGAACGTCTTGAAGCAGCTTATAAAGCAGGTAATACTCTTTCTAAAGACATTCTTGAAAGCTACGCTAAAGCAGAGTTTTTCACTAAGCTTCCTGAAATTGATGAGAAAATTGATGTAGTCACCTATATTGCTGGTGAAGGCGATATCTCAACTGATTTATTATCGCCAGGTCATCAATCTCACTCTCGTGCAGATCGTGAATTACATGGTCAATGCATGAGCACACCAGAAGCTCAAGTAGAAATAAAAGCATTACAAGCTCAGCATCCTGACATGCAAGTCATGCTTATTGCTGAAAAAGGCACTATGGGTGTAGGTTCATCTCGTATGTCTGGTGTGAATAACGTCGCACTTTGGACTGGTAAGCAAGCAAGTCCATATGTTCCATTTATCAATATCGCACCTATCGTTGCGGGAACCAATGGTATCGCTCCAATCTTCCTAACAACCGTTGACGTAACAGGCGGTATTGGTCTTGATCTTAAAAACTGGGTTAAGAAAGTAGACGCAAACGGTAATACTGTTGTTGATAAAAATGGCGATGCTGTATTAGAAGAAGCTTACTCAGTTGCCACTGGCACTGTGTTAACTATCGATACAAAAGCGAAGAAGTTATATAACGGCAATAAAGTACTTGCAGATATATCATCAGCCTTTACACCACAAAAAGTGGAATTCATGAAAGCGGGTGGCTCATACGCTGTAACGTTTGGTAAGAAACTACAAACATTTGCAGCAGAAGTACTAGGCGTTGAACCTCTAAGCGTCTATGCAGCGGCAAAAGAAATTTCACATGAAGGCCAAGGTTTAACCGCTGTAGAGAAGATATTTAATCGTAATGCGGTTGGCGTTTTATCTGACACACCATTGCACGCAGGCTCAAACGTTCGTGTTAGAGTAAATATTGTCGGCTCGCAAGACACAACAGGGCCTATGACATGTCAGGAATTAGAAGCCATGGCTGCTTCTACTATTTCACCAATTGTTGATGGCGCATTTCAATCAGGTTGTCACACTGCCTCTGTATGGGATAGTAAAGCAAAAGCGAACACACCAAAGTTAATGAGCTTTATGAACAAGTTCGGTCTAATCACTGCTCGTGACCCTAAAGGTGTTTATCCGTCAATGACGGATGTTATTCATAAAGTATTGAATGATATTACTGTTGACGACCGCGCTATCATTATCGGTGGTGACTCACATACTCGTATGTCTAAAGGCGTTGCTTTTGGCGCTGACTCAGGTACTGTAGCCATTGCACTGGCAACAGGTGAGTCTGCAATGCCAATCCCAGAGTCAGTAAAAGTAACGTTTAAAGGCCACATGAAAAAATACATGGATTTCCGTGATGTGGTACACGCTACGCAAGCTCAAATGCTAAAACAGTTTGGTGGTGAAAATGTATTCCAAGGTCGTGTGATCGAAGTGCATATCGGTACATTGCTAGCGGACCAAGCCTTCACCTTCACTGATTGGACAGCAGAGATGAAAGCAAAAGCTTCCATCTGTATTTCTCAAGACGAGACTTTAATCGGATCACTTGAATTAGCGAAAAGCCGCATTCAAATAATGATTGATAAAGGTATGGAAAATCCAGCGAAAACGCTTCATGGTTTAATATCTTTAGCTGATAAACGTATTGACGAGGTTAAGTCAGGTGCTGCACCTGCATTAACACCAGATGCAAATGCTAAATACTACGCAGAAGTGGTTGTTGATCTTGATGAAATTATTGAGCCAATGGTTGCCGATCCAGACGTGAACAATGATGATGTCTCTAAGCGCTATACTCATGACGTTATCCGTCCAGTTTCATACTATGGGAACAAGACTGTTGACTTAGCGTTTGTTGGTTCTTGTATGGTACACAAGGGTGATATGCAAATCATCGCTCAAATGCTCCGGAACATGGAAGCACAAGGTAAAGAAATTAAGTTCAACGCGCCTCTAGTTATCGCTCCACCAACCTATAACATCGTTGATGAGTTAAAAGCCGAAGGCGATTGGGCACTGCTAGAGAAGTACGCAGGTTTTGAATTTGACGACACAAATCCTAAAGGATCTGCACGTACTAAGTATGAAAACATCATGTATTTAGAACGCCCTGGCTGTAACTTATGTATGGGTAACCAAGAGAAAGCGGAACCAGGTGACACGGTTATAGCGACATCAACTCGCTTATTCCAAGGTCGTGTTGTGGCGGATACAACAGAGAAAAAAGGTGAGTCATTACTTGGTTCTACGCCACTGGTTGTTCTGTCTGCAATATTGGGACGTTTCCCTTCAATGGATGAATACAAAGCAGCAGTAGATGGCATTAAGCTGACAGACTTTGCGCCACCTCTTGACGCAATGACAACGGCACCAGTTGAATTCATTCCTGTTTCTAACGTATAAGCTTAGAAATATGAATTAACAGCTTAATTACGCTGTCTCAAAAAAGCCTACAAATAATTATTTGTAGGCTTTTTTATTGCCTTGAACTTATAAAGTTTTTCAGACTTTAAGCTCTTTAGCTTTACTCTTTTAACTCTGCGTCTCCCTCAATTCAACAGCTGCTTTGATAAACATCAGGCACAAAAAAGCCCCGCAATGCGAGGCTTCTCCTAAATAGGTTGATTAGCTAAATAACTTCGCGCTCTACAAGCTCATCAAACTCAGCTTGTTCTTGTCGCTCTATAGGGCTTTCGACATCATTAGCGTTTATATGGTGCTGTCTACCAACATGTTTCGCTTTGTATTTAATCAGCTGCTTTTCTAGCTTTCCAACTAGAAGATCAAGGGCAGGTTTAAGCTGCTTGTCCGTTTTAACAGTTGCGAAAAGGTCGTGACCAGGAATATGAACACTGGCTTCTACTATTAACTCATGAATATCATGCTTTTCTGTATTAAGAATCACTTTAATACTGGTTATCTGATTATTAATTCGAGATAAATGATCCATTTTTTCTTTGACTACTTCTTGAACTTCTTCACCAGATTGGACGTGGTGACCGCTAATATTCAATGTATACATAAAGAATTTCCTTCTGTTTAGGTCAAATTTTTTTATTTACTTAAATGTAGTTCCTCCTATGTGTTTTACTCTTATATATAATCTATGGATGAATTGATTAGATTTCAATGCCTACAATGTAAATAGTTGTTCAAGATCATGAATATACAATTATTCACGTCTAAAACATCTATTTAAACACTCTATTAATCAATAGCATACAGATCCACATCTAGCAATTTTTCAATTAATTAAGTCGTAAAAAATATGTCATAATATCTATTAGCCATTTAATCGCATGCGATAAACACGGTAAAGCATCGCAAGAAAAAAGCACATACAAGTAGGCATTAAAAGAGCATAAAAACTAATTTGATGAAACAAGAAAGCACCTAACGCCCCTCCTAAAACAAATCCTATTACAACAATAACAAACAATAGAGCTTTACGTTTATCAAAGGCTTTTCCTCTAAGGACGCCCCCGATCATAATACCTAAATCGGTAAATATGCCCGTTAGGTGAGTAGTTCGAATTACAGCGCCGCTGTAAGTAGTAACCAGTGCATTTTGAAGGCCACAAGCAGCTGATGCAAAATAATGCCCCATAGGATGGTTACCTAAAAGAAAATACATTGCTCCTAATAACAAAAAAGCCTCTATAGTGAGTAATAAATCATAAAACCGACCAAGCTTTAATGAAGTATCTGTCAACATAAAGCCAGAAAAAGTAGACCCAATAACAAAACTTAGCAATATTCCAGCAAGATGAAGTAATGACTTATATGAAGAGTCAAATAGAGCGCTACCTAAGAGCGTCGCTGTACCAGATAAGTGAGATACAGCCTGATGCTCAAAGCCCAGCAGTGCAATGGCATTAACGCTCCCTGCGACTAAAGCTAATGAAAAAGCACCATACTCAACCCACTTCGGCAATTTTGAAATCATAAAAAACCTTACTTCTTTCTATCAACAATACCGTGATGAAGAAAAGTATAAACAGTACTTTTCGCAGAAACAAAAAAAAGCGTTTGCTATGACGGCAAACGCTTTTTTATAACATTGAATCAAAACGTTAGTCGTTAAGTAAAATACGCAACATACGACGCAATGGCTCAGCAGCACCCCACAACAATTGGTCACCAACAGAGAAAGCACTGATGTATTCAGGCCCCATGTTCAGCTTACGAATACGACCAACTGGAATATTCAAAGTACCAGTCGCTGCCGTTGGCGTTAAACGCTCCATTGTCGCTTCTTTATCATTAGGAACGACACTCACCCAATCGTTATGCTGAGCCAGCATGCCTTCAATATCAGCAAGCGGAATGTCTTGGTTCAATTTAATCGTAAACGCTTGGCTATGACAGCGCATAGAGCCAATACGAACACAAAGACCATCAACAGGAATTATAGATCCTGTATTACCCAAGATTTTGTTCGTTTCAGCCTGTGCTTTCCACTCTTCTCTACTTTGACCGTTATCTAATTGAGAATCGATGTAAGGAATTAAGCTACCCGCCAACGGCACACCAAATTGATCAACAGGCATAGTATTAGAACGCATTTGCTCTGCTACTTTACGATCGATCTCCAAAATGGCACTAGCAGGATCAGCAAGCTCAGACGCAACTGAGCCTTGCAGCATGCCCATTTGGTTAATCAACTCACGCATGTGGCGAGCACCACCACCTGACGCCGCTTGATACGTCATAGACGTCATCCATTCGATGTGATCTTTCTCGAACAAGCCGCCTAAAGCTAACATCATCAAACTAACGGTACAGTTACCACCAGCAAAGGTTTTCACGCCATCTTTTAGACCTTGTTTGATAACATTCTGGTTAACTGGATCCAACACAATGATTGCATCTTTGTCCATGCGCAATGATGATGCTGCGTCGATCCAGTAACCGTTCCAACCAGCCTTACGCAACTCAGGGTAAATAGCCTTGGTATAATCGCCGCCTTGGCAGGTGATTATAATGTCCATTCTCTTTAACGCTTCAATATTATTAGCGTCTTGAAGCAATGGAATATCTTTACCAATTTCTGGCCCTTTTTGCCCCGCTTGAGAGGTAGTGAAAAAAATTGGATCAATATGATCGAAATCGTTTTCTTCTCGCATACGCTGCATCAACACGGAACCAACCATTCCGCGCCAGCCGACTAAACCTACAGTTTGTTTTGACATGGTCATCTTTACCTTTTTTTGTGGGGTCGCTCATACCAAGAGCAATATCCCAAGTGAATAAACTTAATGACTTTTTGACATTAAGCTTTTAGTGCTGCCAGCACAGCATCGCCCATGGCTTGTGTGCTAACCGTTTTGCATCCTTGTGATGCAATATCTGCTGTTCTTAATCCTTGATCCAAGACATTACTTACTGCCGCCTCTATCGCGTCAGCAGCGTCTTTAGAATCAAGAGAGTAACGCAACATCATAGCAACAGATAAAATCGTTGCTAGAGGGTTTGCAATGCCCTGTCCCGCAATATCAGGAGCAGAACCATGACAAGGTTCATACATGCCACGACCTTCTGCATTTAACGAAGCAGAAGGAAGCATGCCAATAGAGCCTGTTAACATTGCCGCTGCGTCAGATAGAATATCACCAAACATGTTGCCAGTAACCATTACATCGAACTGTTTTGGCGCACGAACAAGCTGCATTGCAGCATTATCTACTAGCATATGCGTCAATTCGACATCTGGGTATTCTTTCGCAACTTCTTCCATCACTTCTTTCCAAAGTACTGTTACTTCCAATACATTAGATTTATCGATAGAACAAACGCGTTTGCCACGTTGACGTGCGGCTTCAAAAGCAGAGTGACCAATACGGCGAATCTCAGATTCATTATAAACATAAGTGTTATAACCTTCTCGCTCACCGTTTTCTAATGTACGAATACCACGAGGTTGACCGAAGTAAATTCCACCGGTTAGTTCACGTACGATCAAAATATCCAAACCGGCAACGATTTCTGGCTTCAAACTAGATGCATCGGCTAATTGAGGATACAAGATAGCAGGACGAAGGTTAGAAAATAGTTCAAGGTTTGAACGTAATCCTAATAAACCTTTTTCTGGGCGAAAAGCCATATCTAGACCGTCCCATTTAGGACCACCTACCGCACCTAATAGAATAGCGTCGGCGGCTTTTGCTTTGTCTAATGTACTTTCTGGTAAAGGAGACCCTGTTTCATCATAAGCAGACCCACCGACTAACGCGCTTTCATGTTTAATATCTAGCGAAAACTTTTCGTTTACTAAATCCAATACACGAACGGCTTGCGCTACAATTTCTGGGCCTATGCCGTCACCAGGTAAAACCAATACATTTTTACTCATACTTAATCCTTCATTTCATGTTTTAACGCTCATGCATCAAAACCAATATTTAAAAAACTGTTTAGCGAAAATTATTGCTCACGTGACAAGAAAAGCCACGGCGCTGCATTCATGCGTTTTTCTTCATAACGACGAATAGCAGAATCTTCTTGCAATGTTAATCCGATATCGTCCAATCCATTTAATAAACAATGCTTACGGAAGTTATCAACTAGAAAAGTAAATTCTGCACCTGAAGGTGACGTCACCGTTTGCGCTTCTAAATCAACAACGACTTGAGCGCCCTCTCTTGCCGTTACTTCAGCAAACAATTGATCAATTTCTTCTGCTTCCAACACAATTGGCAATAAACCATTTTTAAAACAGTTATTGTAAAAAATATCAGCAAAACTTGGCGCAATAACAGAGCGAAAGCCATAATCATCTAACGCCCAAGGCGCGTGTTCACGGCTTGATCCACAACCAAAATTTTGACGAGCAAGCAAAACGCTCGCACCAGTATAACGAGCTTGATTCAAAATAAAGTCTTTACGCAATGGACGACCATCACATTCTTGATCTGGTTGGCCTTCGTCTTCATAACGCAATTCATCAAATAAGTTTTTTCCAAAGCCTGTACGCTTGATTGATTTCAAGAATTGCTTTGGAATGATCATATCAGTATCAACGTTTGCCAAATCCAAAGGAGCGGCTAAACCTGTATGTTTCGTAAAAGGACGCATGTGTATTTCCCCTAAAGATTGTTTAGTGTTTAACCAACTCGTTTACATCAACGAAATGACCAGCAATTGCCGCTGCAGCTGCCATAGCAGGGCTAACCAAATGCGTACGACCACCAAAGCCTTGACGACCTTCAAAGTTACGATTTGATGTTGATGCGCAATGTTCGCCAGCACCCAACTTATCGGCATTCATTGCTAAACACATAGAACAACCCGGTTCACGCCATTCCAAACCAGCGGCTTCAAAAATAATATGTAAACCTTCTTTCTCTGCTTGTGCTTTTACTAAACCAGAACCAGGTACCACAATAGCCTGTTTCAATGTAGAAGCGACTTTACGGCCTTTAACAACGTCTGCTGCAATGCGTAAATCTTCAATACGAGAGTTAGTACAAGATCCAATAAACACACGATCAAGCGTTATATCTGCCAATGTCGTTTTGCCTTTTAAGCCCATGTATTTCCATGCGCGAGCATAACCTTCTTTTTTCACTGGATCGGTCTGGTCTTCTGCACGAGGAATCGCCTCATCAATGGCGATAACCATTTCAGGAGACGTCCCCCATGTAACTTGTGGTTTAATATCTTCTGCTTTTAGTACAACCACTTCGTCAAATTGAGCATCTTTGTCTGATACTAAATCTTTCCAAGCGCTAATTGCCATATCCCAATGCTCGCCTTTTGGCGCATAAGGACGACCTTTTACGTAATCAATTGTCGTATCATCAACGGCAATCAAACCAACGCGAGCACCTGCTTCAATCGCCATGTTGCAAACTGTCATACGACCTTCCATAGACAGTGACTGAATACCAGTACCACCAAATTCAATCGCATAACCTGTACCACCAGCGGTACCAATGGCACCTATAATAGCCAATACAACGTCCTTCGCAGAAACCCAAGAAGACAATTCACCATCAACTCGAACCAACATATTGCGGCTTTTCTTTTGCACAAGACACTGAGTGGCTAAAACATGCTCAACTTCTGATGTGCCGATACCGTGCGCTAACGCACCAAATGCACCATGGGTAGAGGTATGGGAATCACCACACACAACCGTCATACCTGGAAGCGTCGCACCTTGTTCTGGCCCAACAACGTGTACGATTCCTTGGCGAATATCTTTCATGTTGAATTCGGTAATGCCAAATTCATTACAGTTATCATCCAGCGTTGTCACTTGAATTTTAGACACAGGATCTGCGATACCATCAACACCGAAAACGCGCTCTTCTTTTGTCGTTGGCACATTATGGTCTGGCGTTGCTAAGCTTGAAGAAATGCGCCAAGGCTTGCGACCAGCCATTCTTAACCCCTCAAATGCTTGAGGAGAAGTCACCTCGTGAAGCAGTTGTAAGTCGATATAAATTAACGCACTACCATCATCGCGCTGCTGAACAAGGTGGCTATCCCACAACTTGTCATAAAGAGTTTTTGCTGACATAACTTCTCTCCTAAGAATCTTATTGCGTTATCCTAAAACTTTGGTTTAAATAACTCAAATTCATAATTTTCATATTTCGGATAATTTTTTGGAATGATAGACATTGCAGAACTACTTACCTTCATTAAAGTTGCAGAAACAGGTTCATTCTCAGAAGCTGGCACACAGCTTTTTGTCACTCAACCAGCGATAAGTAAGCGTATTGCCGCTCTAGAAAGTAACTTAGGCGTTAGGTTGCTTGACCGCATTGGTCGTCAAGTTCAATTAACAGAAGCAGGTATTCGTTTATTGCCAAAAGCCCGAAAAATGGCTGAAGATCTTCAGGATATAAAACGCAGTATGTCGCTGCAAATGGAAGGTGTAAGTGGTGAACTAAGAATCTCCACCAGCCACCATGTTGGTTTACGGCGTTTACCAGAAACCTTAAAGAAATTCCAACAAGACTTTCCAAGTGCTCAACTAGACATCGAATTTTCTCAATCCGAAGAAGCTTATCAAGACGTTCTTAAAGGTCGTGCTGAACTGGGTATCATTACTTTATCAAATAAAGAAAACCCACTCATTGAATCTGTTCCAATATGGTCAGACCCCCTCACTTGTGTCGTCAGTAAAGATCATCCACTTGCTTTATCGAAAAATCTAAATTTAACAGAGTTAGCGCAACACACTTGTGTTTTACCCAATAAAAACACGTTCACTAGACAGATTGCAGAGCAAGTTTTTGGGAAACAAGGGCTAAAACCTCAAGTACGTATGAATACCAACAACCTAGAAACACTGGCAATGTTGGTAAGTATTGGTTGGGGGTGGTCATTACTACCGTCAACATTAGTGGATGAAAGGCTTGTTGTTCTAAACTTGCCTGACTTGAATGTAGAAAGAAAGCTAGGGGTTATTCATCACAAGCAAAAAACATTAAGTCGTGCCGCCATCGCTTTTATTGAATTATTAAAAACCGAAGGTCATCAATAAAAGCACTATCGTCGCTGGTTAACCAATAGAATAATAAGTCCCAACGCACTGGTACCAGCGGCGGCTGTGAATGCCCAAGAACCACCAACCCACTCCCATAAATAACCAGTAAACACCATCCCCAAACCACCACCTAAACCAATAGCAAAAGCACTGTACATGGCTTGCCCTTGACCACCATAACGCTCAGGAAAAAGGTGGCGAATTTGCTCAATAGACACCATATGAAAAAGCGCGAAGGTTATACAATGAAGTAGCTGAGTAAAAATAAGTATCCATAAAACGGACGCAAACCATCCCACTAAGAACCAGCGGACAACGCCTGCTATAAAGCAAAGTGCGACAATATGAACAACGTGGAACTGTTTAATAGTGTTACCAAAAAACAAGAACAAAACGATTTCAATAATCACACCTAACGCCATCAACATACCAATATGTTCACCACTGTAACCAGCATTAGACAAATGAACAGCAAAAAATACATTAAAAGGTGCATGTGACATAAAAGCCAAGAAAGCTAAAACAAAAAACAGCATAGATTCATGGGTTTTAACTAAAGAAAAAAATGATGTTGTTTCTTTTTGAGTACTCACTTCATAGGCTTGTTCTTTTATGAAGAAAGTCGTTCCAGCAGCTAAGGCAAGACAAGCACACATAGTAGGAATCACGATCCAAACACCAAAGTGTCCAATCAGAAACCCCGCACCAGCTACCGCAACAACATAACCAATAGATCCACCCACCCTTATTCTTGTATAGGGCACATCTAAACGACGGATACTTCTAACAGACAAGGAATCTGTCATTGGCAGTAAAGCAGAATAAAACAATGCCATTAGACAAGTTAATAACCACAGAGTTTCGAATTGATCATTCCAATTAAACGGAATGACGGCAATAAAACATCCCAAGACACCTAACTGTAAGATGCGCTTAGGTAAACCAACCTTTGCCGTCAGCCAGCCCCAAAAGTGCGGTACTAAAATACCTGACAAAGTAAAAGTTGACATCAAACGGCCTATTTCAGATGCAGTTAAACCTATTGATTTATAATACACAGATATATACGGCATCATGACACCAAGAAAGGCGCAGAAAAAAAAGAAAAATAAAAATAAAGGCCAAGCAATAGGCCGAGCATTTTTAGAAAACATTATAGCTCCGAAATAATGACGGTATTTATTACGACATAAATAACTAAAATCATGCGTAAATCAAAAAATTTGAGTATGCTGCAATTAAGCTTAAAAAGCACTATAGATAATCATTAGAACTTTCTTTTTCTACTACAGACAATACGAATACTATAATTTATAGCAGGAGAAAAAACATGGTTAACAATCAAGAGTGGTGGCGTGGCGCTGTTATTTATCAAGTTTATCCTCGTAGTTTCTTCGACTCCAATAATGATGGTATTGGAGACCTTTCTGGTGTAACAAAAAAAATGTCCTATATTGCATCGCTTGGAGTCGATGCTATTTGGCTGTCACCTTTCTTTACATCCCCAATGAAAGACTTTGGCTACGATGTGTCAGACTATTGTGATGTAGACCCCATTTTCGGCACTCTTGACGATTTTGATGAGCTTATTATTTCCGCTCATAATCACGGTCTCAAGGTTATGATCGATCAAGTATTAAATCATAGCTCAGATCAACACCCTTGGTTTATTGAGTCTAGAAGCAGTCATGACAATTCAAAAGCCGATTGGTACGTATGGGCAGATGCGCAACCTGATGGTGCAGCCCCAAATAATTGGCTATCTGTTTTTGGAGGCCCTGCTTGGCATTGGGACAGTCGTAGAAGGCAGTACTATCTACATAATTTTTTAGACAGCCAACCAGATTTAAACTTCCACAATCCAAATGTCGTGAGCTCATTGTTACATACTGTTGAATTTTGGCTTAAACGAGGTGTCGATGGTTTTCGCTTAGACACAGCAAACTATTACTACCACGATACAGAACTTAGAAATAACCCACCAAAAGAAAACGTCGTAGAAGGGAGTATTGGTGTACGTCTAGATAACCCCTATGCTTATCAGCTGCATTTATACGATAAATCTCGTCCTGAAAACATTGCCTTTTTACAACGTCTACGCAACTTACTTGATCAATACCCAAATACCACGACTGTCGGTGAGGTCGGCTGCGACTTTTCGCTTAAAACAATGGCAGCTTACACTCAAGGCAACGACAAGCTCCACATGTGCTATTCCTTCGATTTGCTAACTCATGATTCATCCATGAAACACATTCGCAATACCATGGAGACAATTGAAGCAGGTTTAGGGGATGGATGGCCTTGTTGGTCAATCGGAAATCATGATGTAGAACGAGTCGCGACAAGGTGGGGTAGAAATCATCATTCAATCGAAAAATCCAAGATTTATATGGTGATGCTTTTATCATTACGAGGCAGTGTTTGTTTGTATCAAGGTGAAGAGCTTGGTTTACCTGAAGCGAATTTAGAGTTTAATCAGTTAGTCGAC
This sequence comes from Marinomonas colpomeniae, assembly GCF_014803385.1. Classification (GTDB taxonomy): domain Bacteria; phylum Pseudomonadota; class Gammaproteobacteria; order Pseudomonadales; family Marinomonadaceae; genus Marinomonas; species Marinomonas colpomeniae. The sequence goes on from NZ_JACYFC010000004.1 coordinate 442,997, forward strand.
CCTTTTGGCATTAATTTCTGGCCTGAATTTAAAGGCAGGGACGGCTGTAGGACTCCTATTCCGTGGAAAAATCAACCCCTTGGAGGATTTACCGAATCCATTACTCCTTGGTTGCCGTTATCTAACGAACAATTACCATTAGCAGTAAAAGAGCAGGAAGATAACCGCCATTCTATTCTACATGCTTATCGTGACTTTCTTCATTTAAGACGAGCTCACCCTGAGTTAGTTCATGGAAGTATTCACTTTCTTTATAATGATGACTCCACATTGGTCTACACCCGAAGTTATAACCAAAAACAGCTATACATAGCATTAAACACGTCTGAACAGGATAAAATCATCCCTATCGATTTGAATCTGACACCATTAATACTTCCAGAAGCACTAAAATCTGGCTATATCGATCACAATGCTGTTGTTCTTCCTCCCTTCTCATCACTTATCGCCTACATTTCTTAATATAAGTATTTAAGGGAGATATACTCGATACAATAAAAAACCCACTTTTTTTATAAAAAGTGGGTTTTACAAACACATTAGGGCTGAGAACTAATGCTCGGATTAAATAGACTCAGAAGCCAGTTCTTCTTGGTTCGGCCATGCATTAATAATGGCCTTTACAAGCGTCGCTAGTGGAATAGCAAAAAATATCCCCCAGAAACCCCACACACCACCAAAAAACAATACAGCTACGATAATAGCTAATGGATGCAAGTTCACAGCTTCCGAAAACAGCAATGGCACAAGAACATTACCATCTAAAGCTTGAACGATTAGATACGCAACAACGACATAAACAAAATCACTTTGCGTGCCATATTGATAAAAGGCGACTAGCACAACAGGAATAGTAACTGCTGCGGCTCCAATATAAGGAATCAAAACGGAAAGACTGACCAACAAAGCTAACAATTCTGCATACTTCAACCCGAATATCGCAAATACAATATAAGTCACAACACCTACGACTAACATTTCAATAAACTTTCCACGAATATAATTCGCAATTTGCTCATTCATTTCATGGGCAATATTTCTCATCATTTTTCGTTCTTTTGGTAACCATGAAGTCAAATAACTCAAGATCCTATCCTGATCTTTCAGTAAGAAAAACATCACTAAAGGCACTAAAACTAAATAAATAACTAACGAAAATAAAGAGGGAATACTCGACAGTGAAAATGACACAAGCCATTGACCAAGGTTTGTCGACTCATTAGCTAAAGTATTAACAATTTCATCAATAGCGGTTTGACTTACAAACTCACTATTCCCTTCAGCAAAATGAAGAATTTCATCTCGAATAACGGTAAACATTCTTGGTGCATCTTGAACAAACCGTACCGCTTGACGCCAAATAATTGGCACCATTACTGCGATAAAAACACCACACGACGTTAAAAAAGTAAAAAATACAAGAAAGACAGATGTCACATGACCAAGACCAACTTTCTGTAACCTATCCACCACACCTTGAAGTAAGAATGCTAGAACGATCGCAATGAGCACAGGTGCAAGAACGCCACCCCACAAAGCTAAAACACCTAGAGTTGCTATTAAAAGCAAGAGAAATACAACGACTTCTTCATTAGAAAAATATCGTTTAATAAGCGTATCAACTATTTTAAACATGCTTGAGTCCGTTTTAATTCTTCTGAATCACAAAGGTATATAGATCATTGTCTTCATTCATCGACAATAAAGAAAATCCAACTAATGCCACGTACTGAGGTATATCTTTCAACGACCCAGAATCACCAGTTGTAACACATAAGCGTTCGCCTACTTGCATCTTACTCAGAGATAATTTGGTCTTTAGTAAAGGCATTGGGCAACGATCTTTTCTTGCATTCAAGATTACGTCATACTGCTTATGTTCATTGATTGTCATTTTACATTGTACCTATTACTTTTTTACCTAATAAATATTTGCCATATTATGAGACTATTTTTAAACGTTACAACAGGTTTGACCATATTTGCCTTTGTTTTTACAAGTGCCCTAGCCACTTCTGCTCTTTCGGCTATTCCCGACTTAGAGGCTAATAAAGATGAGCGATCTTTATCTAACCCTTCCTATGTACTAGGGCAGCATTGGTTTCGCCAATTAAATGGCAGTAGAGCATTAATCGATTTTCCACCAGCTTATGACTATTTAAAAGACACGCTTTCAAAAATTTTACCGCAAACAAATCTTTATAATAAAACGGTGGAAATGACTTTTTTAAACAGTTCACAAAGCAACGCCTTTGTCATTCCTGGAAACCATATGTTTATTTACTCGGACATTATGGAAATAATTACCAATGAAGATATGTTCTTAGGGCTTCTTTCTCATGAAGTAGCTCACTTAGATCTTAGACATTACGAGCGACAAAAAAAATATGCGAACGAAGAGCTACAAAAAACGTTAGCCTTAATTGGCGCAGGAATAGCGGCGGCTCTTGCTGGTGCGGATGGCGATGCGACAACAGCACTTTGGTTAGGAGGTATAGCAAATCAAGCAGAAAACAAACTCACCTATAGCCGAACTCAAGAACAAGAAGCAGATAGACGAGGTAGACAATATTTAATTGAAGCAGACCTATCTCCTGAGGGTATGACAGAACTATTCCAAGCTTTTTTCAAACAAGCACTTGGTCGACCTAAATTAGAATTTTTATCTACACACCCCTCTCCGGACTCCAGGTTATCTGATTCCTTTAGTGTTGAATCAAAAGAAACAATTCTCAGCTATAAAGCACCTACTGATTTTGAATATTTCAGAGCGAGTTTATTAGCATACAGAGCCGGCTTAGAAGAACAGCCATATAGCTATCTTAATCAAAAAATACAAAATGAAGATGTTAAAAATTTCGCAAAAGGGCTTTTTTCCTACCTTATTCACTCTCCTGAACGTTCACTTAATTTCTTAGAGAAACTAGAAAAACATAATCAGTTCACAGACTACCTTCAGGCATTAAGCTTTATAGCAACAAACCAAAATGAAAATAGCTTACAAATTATTGATAAACAACTAGATATAGCTCCAAAAAATATAATTTTCTCAATACTTAAGGCTGAAGTAAATCAATCACTTCCACAAAAAATTCTTTCTGATTATCTATATGAAGAACGCATATTTTGGCGGGCTAACATACAATATTATAAATCGATAAATAACATACCAATGGCATTACATTATCGCTCTCTTCTTGACTTCAGCCAGGGTAAAGATAAAACAGCAAGATATCTAAACGAGAGAGCAGAAAATGACGCACTAGATAGTGAAAAAGAAGTCATTAGAGAAACAGGGGTATTTTTTAAAAAAATAAGGGATGTGGAAAGGCAAGAGGATATAGATGAAAAATAGTGTTTTTAACGTGAAATTTTAGAATTTTGGTTGAACTCTTGGAGATATAAAAAAAACCAGATCTTCTTTAGATTTTAACAAAAAAATACAACTTATTTCTACATTCTTTACGGTGAGCATATATTATGTAATTGATCGTATTAGATATTAAGTTAGATATAATGTTTTTTAGCATGATAAAATACATCTTCACTTCTAATTTTTTTCATCCATATTTCCGTAAAAAAGCCAGTACTTGAGTTATAATTTATGCATTTGCATTTTATCGTAGACCAATTATATTCCATAAATTCTCTGTGTCTGAAAAAGGTACTTTCTGTTTTTTTACCTTCGAAATTACCTATTAACAAAAATCTGACACAAGTTTTTTTAACTATATTTTTCACATTTTACATTAGTCTAGCGAACTCTCAAGAAAACACGTCAGCGATTAACACTGAGACTATATCTGAGATGCCTACTGCTCTAACGTTTATAGATAAGGCTGAAAATCACTACCAGAAAAAAAATTATAATGCCGCTATTGACCAATATATTCATGCATCGAAATATTTGTCACACCCCGATAAAGCCACAAAAAAGAAGCTAGGACAAATATATAAGAAAATAGCACAGTCATATAAACGTTTAAAAAACAGACAACAAACGGTTTTTTTTTATAAAGAAGCATTAGACACATTTACGGACATTGAAGACAAAAAAAACATGGCCCGTACACTCAATACTCTTGCAGAAGCCGAACGTTATCTAGGACATTATGTAGTAGCATTAGATTATTCAACCCAAGGTTTAAAGCTACACACCGAACTTGACGATCCTGAAGGACGCGCTAAAGCACTAATCGGTGCAGGAATTATTTCTCGATATATCAACCATTATGAAAAATCCCTTGAATACTTTTATGAAGCCTATCAGTACTATGAAAAAGTAAATAACGCCTCTGGTATTGCGAAAACATCCAACCAAATGGGACTTATATATACAAAAATAAAGGAATTTGATCATGCTAGATTCTTTTATCAACGAACAATTAACCTTCCAAAAAATGAAATAGATCCTGACACACTAGCCATTGCATCTAGAGAAATTGCCGTTATAGCTTTGAACTCTGAAGATTATGTAACCGCACGAATGATGGCAAAAAGAGCCTATAATATTTATCAAAGCGAAAATAACAAATCAAAAAGTTCCCTTACCACACGAATTATTGCAAACACTTACCGAGCTCAACAGGATATTAATAACGCTATAATTTATTACAGAAAATCTCTATCTCTTGCTACAGAGGTAGGAAGTAAAATATATCAAATAAAAGCGCTAATCCCTTTAGGTAATGTTCTAATTCATAGCAATCTAGACGAATCTATTCGCTTATTGAAAAAAGCATTAACACTCTCTATTCAGATAGACACTAAACCCCATCAATTATATGCCTACCATGAACTTAGAGAAGCTGAAAAATTACGAGGAAACATTTCAGCGTCACTCAGCTACGCTGAAAAAGAAATTCATTTATCTAACGTAATTCAAAAAGAGAGAGAAGATAATAAGCTAGTTCTAGTGAAAGCTAAACTACACTCTAGACAGTTAGAGATAGAGTTAGAATCGTTAAAGAAAGCAACAAAGCTGGATCAACTTACATTAGCTAAGAATAAAAGTGAAATTGAAATAGCAGAACAAGCAAGAAAAATATCTGAACTAGAACTTACGAAAAACAAATATGCCAGCGTCACACTGGCGTCTTTACTGACAATATGTTTATTCGTTTCAATCTATATTTCCCGAAGATTCATAATTTCAAAAAGACGTAATAAAGAACTCAACTACTTGGCAACTCGTGACCCGTTGACGAACTGCTATAATCGTCGCGTTTTATTTGATTTTATAAATCAAGATTTTTCAGACTCAAGACAACTCGGAGAATATTGTATTATTCTAGCTGATATAGATCACTTTAAAGCTGTCAATGACACCTATGGACATAGCGCTGGCGATACGGTACTTCGTGAAGTAGCTAAAGTTTTACAAGCTAGTGTTGATCAGAATGATATAGTGGCGCGCTTTGGTGGCGAAGAGTTTTGTATTGTTTTACCTAAAGCCTCTCAAGGTCAAGCAATACAGGTTGCTGAGACTATTAGACAGTCTATAGAGAGTACTAACTTTGGAGACATTTCCATTACGTGTAGCTTAGGGGTAACCTCAATTAAGTTTAACGCCAAGTCTTCTACAGAATTAATTGATCAAGCCGATTTAGCACTCTTTAAATCAAAATCTAATGGTCGCAACCTAGTCACTCTGTGGGATAAAACGCTTGAAAACAATCATAAGTAGATATGAGGCCCATAGAGATACAAACGGAAACTTGTTAACCTAATAATAATCTAAATATTCGCTCTTCTCTGTTTTCAATCATTCAAAAGACTTAAAGTATTTCCTCCCTGATCAGGCGTATAAAACATTACTTACGCTTGATAATCATCGAAATTTAAATAGTTTCTTATACTATCTAATTCACTCAAATCACTGATAATTAAAGAGTCAAATATCAATTAATGAATAACTTTATTGAAAAACTCTAACGTAACTAAGTACTACCTCAAGTAACCATCAGTTAAAAATTCCAGCCTTAAAATACATTAAGATGACTATCGTGTTCTTTTTTTGGAGTCACAATATAATCACAAATTTACCGAATGGATATTTTTTTAAATATGCATTGATATTTCAAAAGTAAAAATGAGTAATTGAAATTGAGAGGTTTTGATAAAAAATTTGATTCGAGGGTTTTTATTATCTATGGCAGGAGTATTGAAATTAAATTAGTTAGGGAGTACTTATCATATTTAAGAGTGAACCTACGAATTTACTGAAGTGGTTGCGGGAGCAGGATTCGAACCTACGACCTTCGGGTTATGAGCCCGACGAGCTACCAGACTGCTCCATCCCGCGACAAGTTAAACTATTGATATAGTTTACTTTTTAGTGATATTTTCTGAATATTTTTATGATCAAATCTATTTTCTAATAGATATAAATGGTTGCGGGAGCAGGATTCGAACCTACGACCTTCGGGTTATGAGCCCGACGAGCTACCAGACTGCTCCATCCCGCGACAGATTAAACTATTGATATAGTTTACTTTTTAGTGATATTTTCTGAATATTTTTATGATCAAATCTATTTTCTAATAGATATAAATGGTTGCGGGAGCAGGATTCGAACCTACGACCTTCGGGTTATGAGCCCGACGAGCTACCAGACTGCTCCATCCCGCGACAGATTAAACTATTGATATAGTTTACTTTTTAGTGATATTTTCTGAATATTTTTATGATCAAATCTATTTTCTAATAGATTTAAATGGTTGCGGGAGCAGGATTCGAACCTACGACCTTCGGGTTATGAGCCCGACGAGCTACCAGACTGCTCCATCCCGCGACAACGAGGTGCGTATTATAGGTAGATTAAACAAGGAGTCAAGGCAACTTAGAGATTTACATCAGATAAGTTTGAAAAACATTTTTCTTGCATATTTATCCTCTATATTTATAAAAATTTTAAACCACTTGAATCCACTTTTATCACAAGGTAAAAAGTGTTATCCAATTATTTTGATATAAATGCTAGGAACCCAACACATGACAGATAAAATCCAAGATATTTTGAAAAAATCTATAATCCCCGAAAAAACGCAGGCCCTTGCCGGTAGAAGTACTCCGTTAAAAATCTCAGGTAGAAGCGCTATAAATAACGAGCCTTTTATCCGTAACGTAAACGCAAACGAAGCCGAAATCATTATTGGCATGGGCTGTTTCTGGGGTGCAGAACGAAAACTGTGGAATACACCAGGAGTTGTAGTAACTTCCGTTGGCTACGCTGGTGGCTACACCCCCAACCCAACTTATGAAGAAACTTGCTCTGGACAAACAGGGCACAGTGAAGTCGTCCAAGTGGTATTCGATACTTCTATTATTTCGTTAGAAGGTGTTTTAAAGGTGTTTTGGGAAAATCATGACCCAACACAAGGAATGAAACAAGGCAACGACGTAGGGAGCCAATACCGCTCTGTTATCTATACAAAAAACGATCAAGACCTTGCTGTAGCAGAAGCCAGTAAAGCAGCTTTTCAGAAAGAACTTATTGCCGCTGGACACGGTATGATCACAACAGAAATCGAGCCGCTTGATGTATATTACTTCGCAGAGGAGTATCACCAACAATATTTACACAAGAATCCAAATGGTTATTGTGGTTTAAATGGCACAGGTGTGAGTTGCCCTATTGGCTTTGCTCGTTAAGAAGATAAGCTACTTTAAACAACGTTATTAACAACAGATTCAAGAAATGAAAAAGCCGAATTGAAAATTCCAATTCGGCTTTTTATTGGCTCATGCAATGATTAGCCGTCTATATTAATACTGTACTCCTGCTCGTTGTAGATAACAGTTACAGTTGAACCACTATCTAATGTAGAGTCGGAGCCAAATGTCGCAACATCATGATCAGCGCCGTTTTCATCCTTCACTGTTAAGCTACCAGATCCATCATCATTCGAATCCAATGTAAGGTTTGCATTAAGATAAGCGGTAACAGCATCCACATCATCTAAGTCAATATTATCACCCGATAATAAGTCACTGACATCAAGAGCATCATCGTTAACATTAAAATCAGTAATAGTATCAATGCTACCAATAGATGGATCCTGAAGAATAAACAAATCACAGCCATCACCACCAGTGAGTGTGTCCTGACCTTGACCTCCTAATAGAATGTCGTTTCCGTCTCCACCCAATAAGGTGTCATCGCCATCCTCACCACGAAGAATGTCGTTTCCGGCGCCACCTTCAATATAATCTTGACCAGAGCCGCCGTCTAATAAATCGTCTCCTTCATTGCCGTATAGATTGTCGTCTCCGTCACCACCTTCTAACCAATCGCTTCCTTCTCCACCAAATAGGTCATCTTGACTATTATTACCAACAAGATGGTCATCTCCGCCATTACCATAAATGGTATCGTCGTTACTTGTTCCTATAACGTGAGAACCAGTTTCGCCATCGTTCCAGTACTTATCATTTTGATCAACAGAATCAGTTGAAGTATCTTCAATGCCTGTATTAGATTCAAACCATGTAATATTATCGTCCAAGTTTGCTGCCATTTCTTCAAACTTGGTTGATTCGTCATCACTGCTATTCGAATCATCCGTTGTATTTGAATAGGTGTAAGAAGTTTGTGTTAGAACAATATTATCATTGCTATCTAAAGAACTAACCACCGCATCAAAGTCATTATCAACATCTAGATCAGATTTAGCGACATCAACGGTCCAAGATCCTTCTGACGTCACAACCGTGGTATAGGTAGTTCCGTTAATTTCCAGCGTTACTGTATTGCCTTCAGATATATAACCACCCGTTGCAGTACCAGTAACAGTATAAAGATCATTTGAATTGAGTGTAGATTCAGTATTTGCCGTACCATTAGCAAATACTGTCAATACTGTCGCATCTGTTGTTAATTCACCTTCATCAACATCATAAACAACACCATCACTAAACATGATGTATTCAAAGTCTTCTATATATTCAGTGCGAATACTATCGACGTCATTGATATAGTCATCATAAGAATACGATGCTAAATACAAATAATCTGTTCCAGATGAGCCTCCATCGACGGTGTCGCTAATGGTTCCACCGATAGAAAGGTAATCATCCCCTTCATCCATGTGAATTTCGCCACTAACATTACCTCCCACAGTAACAGTATCGTTCCCTTCATCTGTTTCTAATGAATTAGTGCTACTGAAATTACCACCAATAATGACAGTGTCATGACCAGCTCCCATATCAATTTCAGCATTTCCACTAATGTCATCACCAACGGTAATTGTATCGTCACCATCTCCCATATCGATGAAAGTATTTCCTTTAATATCATCTTCAACAGTGATCGTATCGTTACCTGAATCCATATCAATATAAGTAGAGCCTTCGATATCTGACGTACCTGTACTTACAGTAATGCTGTCATCACCACTACCAAATCCATCTTCACTATCAAACGTTCCACTACTGATATCGCTCGTTGTACTGTAATCATAACTGTCATCAACAGAACCTAAAGTGACACTTTCAACGGTTACAGTGCCTAGTGTGCTTGCATCTGGATAAACATTAATAATTAAAGTGTTCTCAACAGAGTCACCATCTGTATCCACAACTGTATAAGTGTATGTCAGTACTTCAGTACTACTAATTGAATTAAGAAGCGAGTCACTTGGCGTAAAGCTGTAAGTTCCATCTGTGTTGATCACCAAGGTGCCATTATTATCAGTCGTATCACTAGCAACAACATAAGCAAAACCATCGTCACCACCATCAACGGTTAACATACCCGTTAATATATTATCATCAGAACTTGTTGTCTCACTTGATTCAACATGAGCAACCACAGAGAAAGTAGCGGTTTCATTTTCGGCAGTAGAAACAGTTGTCACCACTTCTCCATCCACTAAGAAACCATCTAAGTACACAGTATAAGTAACACCATCTACTTCCACTGTTGCGCTTGTTGTTTCAAGGGTTAATGAATCATCTGAATTCGAGCTTGAATTATCTGTTTCATCGACAACAAGTGAAGAAGATAGATTCACTGTCACTTCTTCACCCGCAATAACCAAAGTCACATCAACATTGAAATCTGTTTCTTCTAAGTTATCGCTTACTTCTTTATTGTCATAAGTAGAAGTCGTAGCATCATTCGTATGAGAAATACTAGCGATAACGACAGAGTCTCCAAAGCCTAAGTCTGAAGCCGCATCACCTTCACTGGCTGTTATAGAGCTTTCTCCGGCGTCATACTTGTTATTTTTACCTCCATTACCCCACGAAACAACTTCATCATACACATCATCATCATTATTTTCTTCATCGGAACGACCTCTCCAACCTCCTTCATCAAACTCAGAATTCGAGAAGCCTGATGCAATACTAGAAATTGCGAAAGTACTAACTGCGGCAACAAGTTGAAGCGTTGATGTGGTTGTTACTGACACCGGTGTATTATTGACAGCCAATGCGGTAACACTCGATTCTTCTGAAGTATTTCCTGCAGCATCCGTAATCGTCGCAGTAACAGTCTCTTCTGGAGATATCTCGACGTTTACTTCACCTGCTGTAATTTCCGCTTCAGTTAAAGTATGTGTCTCACCATTGATGGTCAAGGTATCCCTTGTCGCATTAAAGTCGTCTGGTAGAGTGATCGTCGCTGTTACCGTACCGTCGGTTCCAAGCTCTTCCGCGTTGTAAACGCCATCTTCGCTGGTATCTGCTGCCTCCAAACTGATCATCGGCGCATCAGCTGAAGTATCAACCGTATGAGTTGAGGTAGCGGAAGAAGTAACTGCATTGCCTACTTCATCGCTTGAAGTAACAACCGCATCGAATTCTGTGTCTGCAGCTAAATCAGAACCTGCGACTTCCACACTCCAACTACCATCAGTACTTACTGTTGTTGTGTATTTCGTTCCGTTGACTTCGACCGTTACGGTATCGCCTTTCACTATGTCGCCGCCAGATGCTGAACCCGTTACTGTGATTGTGCTTTCTGCTTCTGCTGCGTTAATCACGTCATCCAATGTGATTACATCTATAGAAATGGTACCTGCGTCTGCTGACGTATCTTTATCAATGACTTCTGGATATGAAGAGCCTGAGTTTCCGTACCCATCAGTTACATTAACAACAACGCTCAATTCGCCATCCGATAAAGTTGACACATCAGCATTAACTTTAAAGTCGCCATTATCATCTACACTGACATTTTCACCACTGATAGTAATGGCTCCACCGTTACTATCAGTAATTGTAATAGACGTTACATCACCACCTACTTCAACAAATCCACTAACTACTAAATTATCCATCTCATCGAAGTTAATGATTGAGTCACCACTTTCTTCAGATAAAGACACCGCAACATCAGCAAACATATCTACTTTATAAATTTCAGTGCTTTGGGCAGAAAAAGCATTACCAGCTTCATCTTCACCAGAAACGGTAACAACTATTTCAGGACTTGCCATAGTAGTGCTAGCTAAATCAGAACCTAATACATCGACAGAATATAAAAACTCTCCGTTTTCGTTAGTTTCTTCAGAAACAACACCTTCACCAATAAGAACACCATCAAGTGTTACACTAATCGTATCGCCAGGTTGAGCATCATTACCGACATAACCAGTAATGGCAACCAAATTGCCTTCCTCTGACTCTTCGGAGTTAATGACTTTGTCGGAAGTAATTCGGTCGATGTCAATTCGCCCTTCGGCTGAGGTATCAACTGTATGAGTTGAAGACCCTACTGATTCAACCGTGTTTCCAGCTGCATCGCTTGACTCTACAACGACGTCTAACGTTGTATCTGCCGCTAAATCAGAACCTGCTACTTCAACAGACCAATTACCATCCGCACCCACTATTGCTATATAAGTTTTATCGTTGATCTCTAGAGTCACGATATCGTCTTTCGCTATGTCGCCACCAATTGCTGAGCCAGTTACTGTAATTGTGCTGTCAGCTTCTGCTGCATTGATCACGTCATCCGGTGTAATCGCATCTACAGAGACTATACCCGCAGCTGCTTCTAGATCCGATTCTGCAGCCTTTTCCGTCACAGAATCTGATTCATTTCCTCGTTCATCAGACAAAGTCGCTGTAACTTCTGCACCTGGAGAGACCTCAACTGTTACACCATTTTCAATATTGTCTGCAGTTAAAGTAACGGTAACTTCTGTTACCACATTACCTTCCGTCACGCTGTACACCAAAGTGTCACCAACTTCTGATCCAGCTACCGAAATTGTCGCTGTAATAGTGTTCGCAGCACCCTCTGCAACTTCCTCCGCATTGTAGACATCATCATCACCTGTACTTTCAAATGTAATCTCTGGGATGCCAATTGAATCATCATTTACAACAACAACTGTTATCTCTTCTGAAGTAGAACTTGATGTCTCACCTTCAGTTGCGGTTGCTACAACGGTTAATACATATGTCGTTGTCGCATCAATATCAATGGTCGTTAATGTTAAGTTGTCTAAGTTCCAACTAGTAACATCTGCCACAGTTGAATATTCACTAGAGGTAAACGTATTAGTACCATCAGTAAGAGTAAAGCCAACCGGAATATCTTGAACTTCAACAGCTAATGTCTCAGAACCATCTTGATCCGTTGAAGCGGCATTAATAGTAAAGGATACATCTCCACCTTCTAGTGTCGACAAAGTTTCCACACCAGATGTGATGACATTTTCGAAGCTCAATGAGTTCAGAAGGAAATCATTATCAGTAGAGTTAGTTACTGATGAATCGTACTCTGCGCTAAATACAATCGTATCAAACGCAACGAGATTACCATCTTCGTCAGTAAAACTAATTGTTCCCGCATCATCTACTGTGTCAGTGCCGTTAGAAAAAGTACCTATAGATACAATATTTCCGTCCGAATAAAGAGTGTAAGTTGCTGTTTCTGCAGAACTCAACCATGCAAAGGAAGCATCGACAGATGTAACCGCATCATCAAAGGTAATAACAATTGCTTCACTCTGATCTGCATCAGAACCTATTTCTGAAACAGTGTCTGATCCATTAGTCGTTGCAGCATCGACGCCAATACCATCATGACTAGTACCGGTCACTGTAGTAAGTGCTCCAATTACATTATCGTCTGATCCGATTTCTACAAAATTACTATACCCAGTCAGCGTATAGCCGTTACCAGAACTAACTTGGCTATCACCAACTTCACCATAACTATCAACATTAATAGTCACCGTCTCAGTCACATTTAAAGTAGGTGTATCGGCTACCGCATCAACAGTAATATCTAATGTAGACGTTGTACCAGTATTCGTTGTGTAGGTTATTTGAGGAACAGTACCACTCCAATCATCAGTTGGTGTGAAGGTATAACTACCGTCTGAACCTAAAACGATTGTACCAACCGTCGCTGTTGATGTTGTTTCATTACCATCACTATCGATTACAGTAATAGCTTCAGTAACAATAACGGCATCGACAGAACCGTCTTCGTTCTCAGTAATAGTATAAGTTGTATCGTCACCATCAATCGTGAAGCTACTCACTGTTAAAGTATTATCAGCATCACTGTCATTCGCTAAAACATTACCGCTAACAGCTGTATCTTCAAGAGTACTACTAGAGTCAGCAATAACAGACACCAACGCTGTCGCTGTCGCTTCAGTCGATGTGTTGCCCGCTACGTCTGTAATCGTCGCCGTAATCGTCGCTTCTGGTTCGATTTCGACCGTAATGCCGCTGCTAATCAACGCGTCTGTTAAGACCACACTTACGGCGTCTGCATCATCCACTTGGTACGTCACTGTGTCGCCAGCAACCGCATCCGCTGGGATACTGATCGTTGCCGTCACGGTGCCATCTGTTCCAAGCTCCGCTGCGTTGTAAACGCCATCATTATTTGTATCACCTGCGATCGCTATCGTTGGTGCCAACGTCGCCGTTGTGTCTGCATCATCTGCTGTCGCTGTCGCTTCAGTCGATGTGTTGCCCGCTACGTCTGTAATCGTCGCCGTAATCGTCGCTTCTGGTTCGATTTCGACCGTAATGCCGCTGCTAATCAACGCGTCTGTTAAGACCACACTTACGGCGTCTGCATCATCCACTTGGTACGTCACTGTGTCGCCAGCAACCGCATCCGCTGGGATACTGATCGTTGCCGTCACGGTGCCATCTGTTCCAAGCTCCGCTGCGTTGTAAACGCCATCATTATTTGTATCACCTGCGATCGCTATCGTTGGTGCAGAAGCCGTTACATCAACCGTATGAGTAGATGTCGTACTTGCAGTGAAGGAATTACCAGCAGAATCTTCACCTGTAACAGTAACCGTAAAAGAGGCATCTGCAGCAAGGTCACTACCTTTAACAGCGACACTCCATAAATTGCTTGCCACAACTGCTGTATAAATAACACCATTAATCGTCATTGATACGATGTCACCATTAGCAACATCAAATCCGACACTCCCAGAAACAGTCACTGTGCCTTCGCTTTCTTCAGCATTAATAATGTCATCGTCTGTAATGCTGTTAACTCTTATGACAGCTCTAGCCGTCGTATCTACAAAGTAGCTTTCTGTTGTATTAGCATCACCTTCTTGGCCAATATTATTAACAACAGATACGCTGCCATCTATCTCGGAGTTTGCATCAGCCTCTAGATCTGAACCCGCAACATCAACAGACCAAACTCCATCAGAGCCAACTGTGGTCGTATAAGTAACGTCATTAATAACAAGCGTCACAATCCCACTTTCAAAGTCATCACCTGTTACTGTACCTGTAATTGTAATCGTATTGCCTGCTTCTGAAGCGTTTATAGTAGCGTCGTCAGTTACTTGGTCGATATCCAAATTAATTAGAAGTGGAGTTTGATCAATGGTATGCGTTGAAGTTGAAGCACTTTCAACAGTATTTCCATCGCTATTAGAAGAGAACACAACAACATCAAATTCCGTATCCGCAGCTAAATCAGTACCAGTTACACCAATAGACCAAGAGCCATCAGAACCGACACTTGTTACATACCTAGTACCATTAACAACCAAGGAGACCAAATCACCTGACGAAATGTCACCGCCTGTTGCTGAACCAGATACAGTTACTGTACCTTTTGCTTCGGCTGCATCAATGATGTCATCCGATGTAATGGAATTTATAGTGACAGTACCTGCAACGGCATCAGCTACATTTGTTGATGTACTGCTAACGATATAATCATCGCCTTCAGAGTCGTCTTGTGTATCTGTATCAAATCCATACCCTGGTAAAGTTTCAAAACCTGAATCCACACCAGCCACACCTGCTGTTCGAGCAACAGATACGCCAACAGTATCTTCATCTTCCAGAACTTCACCCGCTGCAGGCGCTTCTTGGGTAAGAGTAGGGTCATCACCAGCAAGTATTGCTGCCTGCAACGCTTCAATATCCGCAACCGAATCTGCCACAAGGTCTTCTGCATCACCTGCGTTATAAATTTCATCAGTTATTTCAACAATGGCGTCACCACCGATAACAACTTCTGTGTTATCAACAAAAGTAATAGTTACACTAGAACCGCTTCCTGTAAGGACAGTTTCTCCAAAATATATAGAGTCACCAATACTGATGATTCGATCCTGTCCATCAACAGACTGAACTACTACTGAGCCAGTTAATTTAGTGACAACACCAATAGGTGTACCTGATATTGAAGAAGTTGTTTGGCTGTCGCTCATGGTGAATCTCCTGGACTCTAAATAAGGCGTAATAATCTAATAATTACTAATAGAATAGGGATTTAAAAGCAAAGTATCTATTGTACCTTGGTACAGTCGTTGTATTTATTTATTGTTTTTTAATAATTTCCTTATCTAGCTAGGCTTTCAGCCCCTTATCATTGCTATACATCACTCAAATCTTTATAATTTTTGCCACTTCGACTCTGAACTCAGCGCTCACAGGTTTTTTGTTTTTTTATAATCTGTTTCGATAGCCTATTTCAAAGTCTATTCCAGACTCTCTCATCAAACCTGTATGAGAATGTCACGCATTTGCCATACTCTGGCGCAATAATCTCAAGCTTCTTGTAATAAAAAGCGACAGCTTATTTTTCTTATGAATTCAGAAGGTAATAAATGATCGATTCGATAAAACGAGATTGGTTCTCGAACATAAAAGGCGACTCTCTCGCCGGCACAGTTGTTGCGCTTGCTTTAATACCTGAAGCAATTGCCTTTTCTATTATTGCGGGCGTAGATCCGAAAGTAGGCTTATACGCGTCTTTTTGTATCGCTGTTATCATCTCGTTTGTTGGTGGTCGTCCAGGCATGATCTCCGCAGCAACTGGCGCAATGGCTTTATTAATGGTGACATTGGTAAAAGACCATGGTTTGGAATATCTACTGGCTGCCAGTCTATTAACCGGTGTCATTCAGATTTTTGCGGGATATTTGAAACTTGGTTCCTTAATGCGATTTGTCTCCCGATCGGTTGTCACTGGATTTGTAAACGCTTTGGCCATTCTGATATTCATGGCTCAGTTGCCAGAATTAACCGACGTCACTTGGCATGTTTACGCAATGACAGCCGCTGGTTTAGGCATTATTTACCTTTTTCCTTTACTTCCTGTAATTGGTAAAGCACTGCCTTCACCATTAGTTTGTATTGTTGTACTGACTGTTTTCGCCATGACTTACGGATTAGACATTCGCACAGTTGCAGATATGGGTGAGCTTCCAGATACACTACCTATCTTCCTATGGCCTGATGTTCCATTAACACTAGAAACATTGATGATTATTTTGCCTTACTCAATTGGCCTTGCCACTGTAGGTCTTCTAGAATCAATGATGACAGCCACCATAGTGGATGAATTCACCGACACAACCAGTGATAAAAACCGTGAGTGTAAAGGTCAAGGTATCGCTAACATAGGTTCAAGTTTACTTGGCGGTATGGCTGGTTGTGCCATGATTGGACAATCTGTTATCAACGTAAAATCCGGTGGGCGTGGTCGTTTATCCACTTTTATTGCCGGCTTCCTTCTATTGATTATGGTGGTCTTCCTTGATGACCTGATTGGTCAGATCCCAATGGCGGCATTAGTGGCTGTAATGATCATGGTATCTATTGGTACTTTCTCTTGGGAATCCATCATTAACCTGAAGAAACACCCGCTATCAACTAACATTGTTATGTTGGCAACGGTTTCTATCGTTGTCGCAACACACAACCTTGCACTGGGTGTGTTTGTTGGCGTGTTATTGGCGGCATTGTTCTTTGCTAACAAGATTGGCCGTTTCATGGTGGTCACGAACAACGCAACAGAAAATACAGGTCACCGTACTTATAAAGTAATCGGACAAGTCTTTTTTGCGTCGTCAGATCAATTTAATGCGTCTTTTGATTTTAAAGAAGCGGTTGAAAAGGTTACGATCGATTTATCAGATGCACACTTCTGGGACATCACATCCGTATCCGCTTTGGATAAAGTAGTGATCAAATTCCGTCGTGAAGGTGCTGAAGTAGACGTTGTAGGATTGAATGAAGCCAGCGCGACGGTTGTCGACAAGTTTGGCGTTCATAACAACCCAGAAGAAGTTGAAAAAGTGATGGGCGGTCATTAATCGTCAACGACCATAAATCACCTTCTCCTTCTTTTTTAAAATAATGAGATAGGGAGTACAGCAATGACAAACATAATAGCTTGTATCGATGGTTCTGTTTTATCAGAAAGCGTCACCACAGCATCTGTGTGGGCTGCCAAACAAATGGCTTGCCCTCTGACATTGCTGCACTCTTTAGAGGAAGAAGTCACCCGAACGGATGAGGATCTATCCGGTTCCATCGGTTTCGGGAGTCGAGAACACTTACTCGACGAGCTTGTTTCGCTGGACGCCCAACGAGCAAAGTTGGCACTGGAACACGGTAAATTAGTGCTTGAGAACGCCAAAGCATTTGCACTAAAAGCTGGAGCCAAACAGATAGAATTGCTACAGCGTCACGGCGATCTTATTGAAACACTTGCAGACCTTGAAGAAGAAACTCGTCTTATTGTGATCGGACGACTTGGTAGTAACCACGCCATGGACGCCCATACCATTGGATCACACATAGAACGTGTTGCTCGTGCCTCGCACAAACCCATTTTGATTAGTGTCGATAAATTCAAAGCACCAACAAACTTCATGATTGCTTACGATGGTCGTGAAGCCGCCGACAACGCCATTGCTCGCATTGCACAGAGCCCACTTTTGCTAGGCTTACCTTGTCATTTGGTCATGGCGGGAGATGACACAAAAGAAAGACGCGCTAAATTGGAAGAGGCGCAAAACATCCTCGAAGAAGAAGGGTTTGAAGTCACCTCGGTTATTCAGCCGGGTAAAATCTACCCTGTGCTCACTCAGTATCGCAAAGACCATAATATCGAATTGATGGCGATGGGAGCTTATGCTCACTCAAAAGTTCGTCAGTTCTTTGTTGGTAGCAACACCACAAAAATGATCATCGAAAGCGACATCCCACTTTTGATTCTTCGTTAGTTAACGCCTGACTTAAAACAGAAATACCACCATCTAAAAAGGCGAGCTCTTCGGATCTCGTCTTTTTTATTGGGTTCACCGACCTCAAACATTCACACAACATACGCAAAACACATTGAATCATTCAATATATATGAAAAAACAAATATATGACTTTCCATATATAAAAACCTAATATAGAATCCAAACAACATAAAATGCATTAAATGGCGACCAACATGGATCCAACTTTCTTTTTTAAAGCACTGGCAGACGATACACGCTTACGCTGTCTTCTACTGATTACACAAGCAGAAGAGTTGTGCGTTTGCGAACTCATGGCCGCGCTAAATGAATCTCAACCTAAAATATCGCGTCACCTCGCTCAATTACGTAAAAGCGGCCTACTCAGCGACAGACGCCAAGGCCAATGGGTATTTTACAAACTTCACGCCGAGCTGCCGGAATGGGCGCAACATATTTTAAAAACAACACTGAATAACCAAACACAGTGGTTACAAGAGAATCTCAATCAACTAGAAAACATGGGCAGCCGACCAGAACGACTCACAGTCTGCTGCTAATGCTGTTTTTATAACAAACAAACAAACAAACAAAGTTTTATCGATAAAACCTAATTTGCAAAATCACAACACGGAGACAAGCAATGACGATCAAAGTAGGAATCAATGGGTTTGGCCGCATGGGCAGACTTTCTTTTCGTGCCGCTTTTGATTGGGACGACGTAGAATTTGTCCAAATCAATGATGCTGCTGGTGACGCCGCAACCCTTGCTCACCTTGTTAATTTTGACTCTGTACACGGTCGCTGGAATCACAATGCCACCAGCGATGGCGAGACTATCTTAATTAACGGTCACGAAATCAAATGCACGAAAAATCGGGACATCGCTTCAACCAACTGGTCCCAATGTGACGTGGTCATTGAAGCCACTGGTGCAATGAAAACCAAAGCATTGCTACAAGCGTATCTTGACCAAGGCGTAAAACGCGTCGTGGTGACCGCTCCGGTAAAAGAAGACGGCGTGCTAAACTTGGTTATGGGTGTCAATGATAAAGACTACGATCCAAGCCAACACCAAATCATCACTGCTGCTTCTTGTACCACCAACTGTCTCGCCCCCGTGGTGAAAGTACTGCACGAATCCATTGGCATCAAACACGGTTCCATGACCACCATTCATGACATAACCAATACACAAACCATTATCGATTCGCCCCACAAAGACTTACGTCGCGCCCGTGCTTGCGGCAGCAGCTTAATCCCAACAACGACAGGTTCTGCGACCGCCATTACGCACATTTTCCCAGAATTAAAAGGCAAGCTAAACGGCCATGCGGTTCGTATTCCATTAACCAACGCGTCACTGACCGATTGCGTTTTTGAGATGAACCGCGCCACCACAGAAGCAGAAATCAACCAATTACTTAAAACCGCCAGCGAAGGCGAATTAAAAGATATCCTTGGCTACGAAGAACGCCCATTGGTTTCTATCGATTACAAAACCGACCCTCGGTCTAGCATCATCGATGCGCCAAGCACCATGGTCATCAATGGCACACAAGTGAAGCTGTATGTTTGGTATGACAACGAATGGGGTTACGCCAATCGCACCGCAGAACTGATGCGTAAAGTGGGTCGTTTAGATAAATAAGCTCAGATAACAAATAATTTAAAAACGGTCGTAAGACCGTTTCTTTCATTCGCCACAACATCAAAGCAGAAGACGAGACTATGCTTTCACAACTTTCTCAAAGTGTTCGCCAATATTTGATCGTCACAGGTAACTATTGGTGTTTTACCCTTACCGATGGTGCATTGCGCATGTTGGTTGTTTTGTATTTCTACGAATTAGGCTACGGCGCCTTAGACATAGCCCTACTTTTCGTTTTCTATGAAGCCTTTGGCGTGGTAACAAACTTGTTTGGCGGTTGGCTGGGTGCAAGATGGGGACTCAACCGAACGATGAACATCGGACTCGGTATGCAAATTGCTGCGCTCGGAATGCTCTTAGTACCTGACTCTTGGTTAACTGTTATTTGGGTTATGGCTGCGCAAGCTTTGTCTGGCATTGCCAAAGACCTCAATAAAATGAGCGCTAAAAGCTCCATCAAAGTTTTAGTGCCAAAAGGCGAAAGCGGACAACTGTACCAATGGATCGCCTTGCTTACAGGTTCGAAGAACGCTCTAAAAGGCATCGGATTCTTTCTTGGCGGTTTACTGTTAACCACCGTTGGCTTCCATCAAGCGATTCTGATTATGACGCTGACTCTTGGCTTGGTATGGGCGTTTAGTCTTTGGCAATTAAAAGAAGACCTTGGTAAGTCAAAAAGCAAACCGAAATTCGCTGAAATCTTCTCGAAAAGCAGAGAAATTAATATTCTCTCTGCGGCTCGCATGTTTCTTTTCGGCGCGCGTGATGTGTGGTTTGTGGTCGCTCTGCCCGTTTATCTAAGCAGTCAATTTGGTTGGGATCATTGGACGGTTGGAGGCTTCCTCGCACTCTGGGTAATTGGCTACGGCATAATCCAAAGTCTTGCTCCGCATATAACAGGCAAACGCAGTAAACAGATTCCCAGCGCCAAGATCATCACCTTGTGGGCACTCGCATTAACCGTCTTGCCAGCAGGCATCGCAATCGGTTTGCAGTTATCTTTTTATCCGCAAATAACCCTATTGGGCGGACTTATTGTGTTTGGCGCTGTTTTCGCGGTGAACTCTTCACTGCACAGTTACCTCATCGTTCAATTCGCCAGTAAAGAAGGCGTTTCCATGGACGTAGGGTTTTACTATATGGCCAACGCTATGGGGCGACTGATAGGAACTTTGTTATCAGGGTGGATTTACCAAGAATATGGATTGATCAGTTGTTTATGGGTGTCATTTGGATTCTTATTACTCACCAGCGTCATTTCACTTTGGCTGCCTAAGCAAAAATTGATTACTCAATCAGATGCAATCTCTTAAACAAAATATTTTCAATTAAATCAATACATAAAAAAGCCGAACTGAATCTTCACTCTGTGCGGCTTTTTTATGTGTTTTATAAGCAAACTTAACCATCTATATTAATACTGTACTCTTGATCATTGAAAATCACTTTAATGTAATCTGAACTATTCACTACACCACTACCGTCGGAATCAAAATATGAATCAACACCAAAGGTGGCGACTTCATCACCATCTACTTTTACACTCTGGTCTGTCACTTTAATATTTGCAGACAAAAACTCTTCAATAGCCAACATATCAGCACCCGTTCCTGGGTTATCAACTAAACCAGTCAGTAGAGCTGTGAGGTCCAACTTATCTTCTTGAGCGTTGAAATCTGCAATCACATCAAGAGAGCCAGTGTCTTGCAATATAAATATATCATCACCCATACCACCTGTTAGCGTATCAATATATCCATCATCACTACCTAACATTCCACCAATCAATACATCATCACCAGAACCGCCATTTAACGTATCAGAACCACTATTTCCAATAAGAATATCATCACCACCATAGCCATCGATTGTATCTACAGTATTATCTTCATCACCTCTCAAATCATCATCATTTGCAGTGCCACTTAATGGGCCTTGAGTATTATTTATTACTGCAATTTTAGCGTCAGTTGAATCAATATCATTAAGATAAGACACATCATCTGAATCTTTCGTTAAAACCACTGCTGACGAAGTACCTGAAACACCGTAATTATCAACGATACTAAGAACTACTCTCAATGAACCATCTGCGAGCGTCGAAACATCAACACTTTTCTCAAAAGATGACCAGCCTCCAGAGCTATCAAGGACAAAACCATTTGCAATCGTTAGAACCTTGCCATTTTTATCTGTTATAGAAATAGAAGTAACCGAGCCCCCTTCTTCTAACCATCCCCCCACCGTTACATTTTTTTCTTCATTTACATTAATAATACTATCTGAATCAGTGACATAAAGATCCACCACTACACTACCAGAAGAATCTACAGAATAGACCTCTGTGCTTTCTGTAGAAAATGCATTACCTACTTCATCCTCCCCCGTAACTGTGACTGTTATGTACGGAGCCACTGCAGTTGTAGCCGCAAGATCAGAACCTAAAACAGCAACTGTATATAAATATTTACCATCAGAGTTTTGAGTAGTAGATACGGTTCCTTGACCAATTTGAACACCATTTAAAGTAACGGTAATAGCATCTCCAGGGCGAGCGTCATTACCTACGTAACCAGTAATATCAACCGTTTTTCCAACTGCAGATTCGCTGGTGCCTATCACTGAATCACCAGTGATTTTGTAAACATCGATTTGACCAAACGCTTTTGTATCTACCGTGTGAGTTGATGTCCCAATACTAGATACTGTATTACCAGCCACATCACCTGAGCTGACTATTGCATCGAATACTGAATCAGAGGTCAAATCAGAACCCGCAACATCAACCGACCATTTACCAAGAGAATCAACAGTTGTTGTATAGGTCACATTATTAATAACCAAGATAACAACATCATCTTCACTAATATCACCGCCTATCGCAGTGCCAGTTACCGTGATCGTACTAGTGCTTTCCGCTAGATTAATGACATCGTCTGCAGTGATACTATTAATAACAACTGTACCTGCATCAGCTATTATATCCGCTTCAAGTGCAGTTGCGATTATTTCTGTCGATGTGTTTCCTGCGTCATCGGTAATTTGAGCTGTTATAGTTTCTTCGGGATCAATTTCAACAGTCACGACACCTGCTGCAATCTCAGCTGCAGACAAAATATAAATCACACCATTAATTTTCAATGCCTCAGTCGTTGCATCAAAGCTACTTGGTAAACTGATAATTGCCGTTACTGTGCCATCAGTTCCAAGCTCCGCTGCATTATAAATATTGTCATTATTTGTATCGCCAGAAATCGTAATTGTTGGAGCGTTAACAACGACAACATCATTTACTGATATTGAATTTATCGATATTGAATTGGTACTCCCAGTACTCTCATCTAGAGATATCGTTTCTAAGTCCTCCGATAATTCACCGCTAGTATCATAACCATAACTAGGTAAAGCATCTGCATTGTTACGTAAAACAGATACATCAACTCGATGTTGGGCCTCAACCAATGCTTCACCAGAAGCCGGAGCGTCCTGGATAGACGTAGGATCGGCACCTTCTAAAATTGCCTGTTGTAATGTATCAATATCAGCAACTGAACTTTCTCCTGACTCCTCAGCCTCACCAGTACCGACAATCTCCTTTTCCATCTCGACAGAGGAATAAGGGCCAATAACCACATATGTATCGTCGATAAAAGAAATGGTGACACTGCCATCACTTCGAGTTACAACCGTCTCACCAAAAAAAATAGGGTCTCCGAGCTTAATAAGCCTATCTTGACCATCAATGGATTGAACTACAGCAGAACCACTTAATTTGGTGACATAACCAATTGGATCGCCTAGCGTAGCAAATGATATTGAACTGTCGCTCATGGTTATATTTCCTAAATAGAATTCCGCCTAGACGGAGGATATGCCTGATTAACAATAAGATATGGCAATTCAGAGGATGTCTCAATTGTACCTTGGTACAGTTGTACAGATAGTTACAATAAAAAATGCCAAATATCCTTAAGATATTTGGCATTTAATGTTCTAGACAGTAATTTACATGAACTTTATTTTTTCAGTAAATTTACTCTGAGCTAATTAACTACAGCCTTAATATGAAAGGCGCCAACCTCAGCCTCAATCACTTCAACTCGTGTTCCAATCTCTATAGGTACAACACTGATTAAAGACCAATCCACGCCAGAGTAGTGATACTTTGGAGACTCAGTTAATGACACTGTATCTTTCAGAATAAATTGATGACCAACCAGATCACCTTGTGCTTTTTTCGGACTGACATCAGATTGCATACGCTTTAAAGGACGCCACAATATAACAGCAAAGATAAGTGTCAAGATACCAGTACTGAACATCGCGCCTAAACCACTATTTGGCAGGATACCTACATACAGAAAAGCACCTGTTAACATAGCGGCTAAGCCAACAAAAAATAAAACAAAAGTAGAAAAGCCTAATACAGCCACTTCGATGACCAATAGAATCAAGCCAATAATAAATAAGCTTTCGGCCAGGTTATTGGTAAAGAAATCCATACTTAGCTTCCTTTTGTCATGGTTTGTATAATCGTCATTGCCTGTGCAACCACAGACGCTGCATCCGTAGAACCATCAGGCAATAAAACCACAGAAGACTCTTTCGCAATCGCTCGTTTTGCGTCAATAGCTTTAGACGCTAGATCTAACTGAATAGCTTTTTGACCTTCATCCGTTGCTGCTGCTTCACCGACTTGACGTAAAGCTTCAGCCTGAGCAGATGCAACGGCTACAATCGCTTTAGCTTCACCTTCAGCACGTAATACTTGCTCTTCTTTATCCGCTTCTGCCGCTAGTACAACAGAGGCTTTTTTACCTTCCGCGCGGTTAATTGCCGCTTGTCGATCACCTTCTGATTCCAAAATCTGCGCACGTTTTACACGCTCAGCCTTCATTTGAGCTTCCATCGCTTCCATTACAGATTGTGGTGGAATGATGTCTTTAATTTCATAACGTAATACTTGAATACCCCAAGGGCCGGCAGCTTCATTAATCGCTGCAACGATATTAGTATTCAACACATCACGCTCTTCAAACGTTTTATCCAATTCCATTTTACCTAACTCAGAACGCATGGTTGTTTGCGCTAGCTGTGTCACAGCAAATACGTAATTATCTACGCCGTAAGTCGCTTTATAAGGATCAAGCACACGGAAATACAAAACACCGTCTACATGTAAAGAAATATTGTCTTTAGTAATAGCGCTCTGCTCAGGTACATCGACGGCTTGTTCTTTCAAAGAACGATCAGCAGAAATACGATCTATAAAAGGAAAGATAAAATTCAAACCCGCTTCTTTTGTCGATTGATACTTGCCAAAACGCTCGATTACATATGCCTGATTTTGAGGCACAAATTTAATCGAATTTTTTAGTAATACAACCACTAATACAAGTACTAAAACTTGCACGTTCAACACATAATGAAGTAACTCTTCCATAAACCTAACCTTTACTTATTCAAGACAACATCAAGCTTGCATACTGTTCAAAATGACTGCACAAAAATACAAGCGGAGCGACAAAATTGTCGCTACTATAGTAGGCTCTTTTCACGCTCAAAAGTCACCCAAAAAACAACCATTAATTGAAAATCCTTAAGAATAGAGAATCACAACATGACGATAAGCGATACTTTTAATTATCAACATATTGATGAGTTACCAGGATTAACAATAGGCGAAGCGACTTCAGCTCAATTCTCGTTTCAACCTCACTTTCATTTGGACTATCACATTGGCCTAGTTACTAAAGGCGTTTTACACCAAACATGGAGAGGCGAAAAACATAGCCTGACTCTTGGAGATATCTGTTTTATACCACCAGATGTCGTTCATAATGGCAGCGAACAAGGGAAAGACAAATATCACCTAACTACATTTCGTATTACACCTAACCGTCTAAAAATCTTCTTTTTCGATAGCCAATATAATGATTTTCAAAATCAATTAGCTCCTAATGCCATCAACAATCCATTACTTGCTAAAAGCCTTTTACAACTAAAAGATTCTTTCCAATCAGAAAAGCACGACCTACATCAAGAAACTCTTTTGACTGCTAGCATGGCGGAGCTTTTGCGCATTCTTAATAAAAAACCAACGAGAGGAGAAGATCACGAATTAGGAAAACAAGAGTTCATTAAAATTAGGGATTATTGCGAAGCAAATATACAAAATAAAATAACCTTAGACGAATTAGCAATCTTAAGTGGTTTAACTCGGTTCCAATTTATTCGACGCTTCCAAAAACAAATTGGCCTAGCACCACATGCTTGGTTAATGCGTTTAAGGCTAGAAAAAGCCTGCTTTAGCCTTGCCTCTTCAAACGCGATGATTGCCGATATAGCCACCGATAATGGATTTTATGATCAAAGCCATTTTAATCGCATGTTCAAAATGGCTTATCAAATAGCACCATCCCAATATCGTCTGCATACAGCTTAAATAAAAAAACGCTCATCAAGAGCGTTTTTTTTCTACAGACATACATCAAACCTTTAGCCTAAAATAACTCTAGACATTTTTTTCAGCAAAGTTCCGTGCACTTTCAATAAAAGCCTCGACGCCTTCTTTTGGTGTACGGAAAGACGTTACCAAACGAATCACACCTTCCGCCCAACGTCCGGTATAAAAGGCATAACCTCCCGCCAAAAGATGCTCAATCATGGGTGTTGGCAAGGTACAAAACAACATGTTCGCCTGAGCGGGGGTATTGATTGTTACGCCTGGAACTGTTTTTAAACCGTCCTGTAATAGCGCCATCATGCTATTAGCATGCTCAGCATTTATACGCCATAATTCATCCGTTAAATAGGCTATCATTTGTGATGCCAACAAACGCATTTTAGAATGTAAATGGCCGCCGCGTTTACGTAGAAAACCTAAGTCTTTTGCCAAAGACTTATTGAATACAACAATCGCTTCCGCGGCCATCACGCCGTTTTTAGTTGCACCGAAAGACAAAATATCAACGCCTGCTTTCCACGTCATTTCTGCTGGTGTACAACCTAACGAAACCAAAGCATTCGCAAAGCGTGCCCCATCCATATGAACAGGTAAATTCATCGACTTTGCTACATCAGTAATCGCTCGAATTTCACCTAGGCTATAAAGGCTACCAACCTCCGTTACTTGCGAAATACTCACGGCAGACGGTTGGCAAGAATGCACGTCGCCCAATTTTTGATGGATGCTATGTTTAAGTGCAATAGGGTCAATCTTCGCATCCGCACCTTCTATTCCAATCAAACGCGCTCCGTTTGTATAAAATTCAGGCGCGGAGCTTTCATCATTTAACAAGTGACTTTCAGAATGACAAAGCACACTACCCCATGGCGGTGTCATCGCACTTAAACTCAACACGTTTGCTGCCGTACCAGTAGAAACAAGAAACACATCTACGTCACATTCAAAAAGCTCAGCAAACATACTGGTTACTTGAGCTGTGTAATCATCATTTCCGTATGGCATGGTATCGCCCTGATTCGCTGCGATAATCGCTGCCATTACAGAATCTGACGCACCTGCAATATTGTCACTGGTAAAAGCCACTTTCATTAATCCATCCTCTGTTTGTTTGTTCTTCCTATTGTGTCAGGACTGTAAGCTTGACGCTTGTACTTTTGTGCAAAAAAGTGGCAAAAAAAACGTCAATAAAAATTGCCGTCTATAATCAAAGAATGAATGAACCTAAGCCCTCAACACGACCGTTGCTTGCAAACGGCTTTGACCAAAACGGGACATCTTCTCGAACTCATCCCGTGCAATTGGCACATACTGGCAATCCAATGGATTTTGCGTGTCGTCTTTGGCTTCATAGTCTGGATCATGAACCAAAATACAATGCTCATCATAGCC
This sequence comes from Marinomonas colpomeniae, assembly GCF_014803385.1. Taxonomy (GTDB): domain Bacteria; phylum Pseudomonadota; class Gammaproteobacteria; order Pseudomonadales; family Marinomonadaceae; genus Marinomonas; species Marinomonas colpomeniae. The sequence goes on from NZ_JACYFC010000004.1 coordinate 470,991, forward strand.
TGACACCACAACCCAGTGAGGCGCTTTTTTACCATCCATTCGAAAGGTACTGATTAAAATAATCGCCAACGCACCGGAATCAAAAGCGCGAATCAATTGCTCTAATGGCATAACAGAATAATGCACTGCTATCTTTAATACTTCACACTGTTCAGTAAAACTTTCATGTACACGCATGATCACTTCTTTCTTCAATTCATCACGCACACTACCAACAAACAACGGCCCATTTTCACTTAGCCAAACTTGAGCTGACAAGCCGCGTTTTTGTGCTGCCAACGCCAATCCCATCGGATGGCAACCGCCATGGCCCGATGTCATAAAAATCGTTGTGGCTTCGCGCCAAATTTCCAACTCATCATTGGGTGTGGCTTGATACTCAGGATGCAACGCCGACAACACCATTTGCAGTGACGCAGGCCCACACGTAAAAGGTGTTCCTTGTGCCAACCAAGGCAAAGGTCGAGCTGTTTGTTCGCTACTCACATGACGCAACGGTTTTTGCATACGAATCGCGTCGGTTTGATCTTCGTAATACGCATCGTAATGACCAAACTCGCGGTACCCCATTACTTGATATAAAGCGATGGCGTTTTTATTTACGTCACTGACTTCTAAACGCAATAAGTTCTTACCCTTTTTAATGGCTTTTTGTTCGCAAGCTTGGATCAAGGCTTTACCAATCCCCAAACCACGCGCCTGTGGCGACACAGCAAGAGAATACAAACGTGCCAACCTTGTGCCTTGTCGAAGATGCAATAAAGCGTAACCAAGCAAACTTTTCCCTTCTCCAGCCGCCACCAACAAAGACGACCCTGCACTGCTAATCGCCCGACGAAAACTACGACGACTCAAACGATCGCCAGAGAATGCGTTTTCTTCCAACGCCAACAGAGCGTTTAAATCCTCTATTGTCGCAGAGCGAACATTCACCAGAGTGGAAGCCGTTATTGTGTTATGGGTCGTGCTGCTTGCTGTGTTATTGGTCGTGCTGTTTGCTGTTGTCATTAGATCGCCTCAGAAAAGGGCAAAGAGTCGTTCCGTTAAAACATGGAATAAGTCGGAAAAGAACGACAGAAATTTTCGCGCATTCTAGGACCAAACTCCATAAAAAGATAGCTTATTATTTAATCAAAAAAATATTTATTTTTTACGCTGAAATCGATTGTTAAAACATAAAAACAAGCGCAATATCCGCTCAAATTTAAGGCGTATAAAAACGCTGAAACGCCCTTCAAAAAGGCAACATAAGCAAATCAAATAGATTCTATTAAGAAGGAAAAGTAAAGCCAATGTCACAGACGTACATTGTTGTTGATCAGGCCAAAGATTGGTCCGCGTTTTTACCCAGTGATCGAGTGATCACATTTACACAGTACCTAAACTTGGCGACCAAAAGCCAAGGACGAACACGCATTATCAACTTATGTAAAAGCAACAAATATCTGTCTGATGGATATTACTGTTCTCTGTTGGCAGAAAGCCGTGGTCATCACGTTATACCTTCTGTTCGTGTCTTAAACGACATCAGCAAAAAAACACTGTACGAAATGCAAGTCGCGCAATTACTGCCTGCTCTTGGGCAAAAGCTGGGTACGCCAGAAACACCAACTGAACTGAGTTTCTATTGTGTGTTTGGCAAAAGTACGCAACCAGAGATGAAAGAATTCGCACGTAAAATGTTCGAAGCCTTCGCTTGCCCAGTGTTAGAAGTGAAATTGAAATTCCGTAAAACGTGGCAAGTGAGTGATTTGCAAATTACTTCCCACAAAAATTTAAACGACGAAGAAGAAACCTTATTCGCAGAATCATTAGAAGCTTTCAGTACCAAGGTATGGAACAAAAGCCGTGCTTTGCGTACTGCGAAATTTGACTTAGCTATGCTGGTGAACCCAGATGAAGACATGCCGCCAAGCGACTCACAAGCGTTGAAAAAATTCGTACACGCAGGCAAACAGCTTGGCATCCAAGTCGACATGATTGGGCCAAAAGACATCATGCGCTTGCCAGAATACGATGGTCTTTTCATTCGTGAAACCACTAATATCGACCACCACACTTACCGTTTCGCGAAAAAAGCCGAAGCTGCAGGTTTGGTCGTCATGGACGATCCCCAATCCATTATGCGTTGTACCAACAAGGTGTACTTGGCGGATTTGTTTAACACTCATAAAGTGCCATGCCCAAAAACGCGCATCGTACACAAGGGTGAAAAAGACGTAGAAGAAGCATTAGAAGCCGTCATCAACTACCCAATGGTAGTGAAAATCCCTGACGGCGCGTTTTCAAAAGGCGTAATCAAAGCGGAAAACCGAGCGGCGCTGACAGAAAGCCTAAATACCCTATTCAAAAAATCGTCTTTGTTATTGGTACAAGAATACCTGTACACAGAATTCGACTGGCGTATCGGCATTTTAAACAACAAGCCGATCTTTGCTTGTCGTTATTACATGGTGAAAAACCACTGGCAGATTTACCAACACAGCGAAACCAAAAGCCAAAGTGGCGGCTTTGATACCTTGCCAACATTTGAGGTTCCTCGACGCGTTTTACAAGCGGCAATCGCGTCAACTAAACCGATTGGCGATGGTTTATATGGGGTTGATGTAAAAGAAATTAATGGCCGTGGTTACGTTATCGAAGTAAACGACAACCCAAGCATCGACCGAGGCGTAGAAGACAAATACCTAGGCGACGAGCTCTACATGCACATCATGTCTGAATTCTTGCGTCGCATGCAATTGAAGCGTAGTAACACGCCAAGCTAATCCATATTAGCTCTAAAAAAGTAAAAAGGCGCCCTATAAAACTGACCGCCTTTTTACTACCTTACACTGCAAAAAATTCGTTATATAATATAAAAAAACATCTCCTCAATTTTACAAACATAAGAACTAAATTAACCTCTGTAGGCTATTGTTAATAAAATAAAACTTATAATGTTTTTTTTGTATTACAATTGATAAAACTAAAATAAAAAAAGTGCTATTGAGTGTGTTAAAATTTGACATCGATCCTTACGAATGGAGTTAAAGGTCGACTTAAAACTCGCTCTATATGCCTAAAAAAAACAAGGACACCATGACTAATAATTTCTCTAGTATCTCGACCTCGTCAAGAAGTCTACACGTACAAGTTGCTCGAAGTATTGCCCGTCGAATTTTATCAGGCGAGTTAGCTCAAGGGTCTCTTGTTCCAAATGAAATGACACTTTGCGAGCAATTCGGTGTCAGCCGTACAGCACTGCGTGAAGCTATTAAACTACTCACCTCTAAAGGCTTATTGGAATCTCGCCCTAAAATTGGTACTAAAGTAGTTCATCGTGCATATTGGAATTTTTTAGACGCCCAAATTATTGAATGGATGGACGGTTTAAGTGACCCTGAAGTTTTTTGTAGTCAATTTTTAGGCCTTAGACGTGCTGTAGAACCAGAAGCCTGCGCACTAGCAGCAATCCATGCGACACCAGAACAACGTCAAGAACTCTCTGAAATTTTTCAAGAAATGGTAAAAGTTACCGAAAATTTCAATCAAGCTAAGTGGACAGAAGTTGATATGAGCTTCCATCAAGTTATTTTCAACTCAACTAATAATGACTTCTACTTACCTTTTGGCAATATTCTAACCACCATGTTTAAAACCTTCATAATGCACTCTTCTAAAGAAGGTGATGTTTGCTTAAATGAACACCGTTTAATTTATGAGGCAATTATGGCAGGCGACAGTGCTAAAGCTAAAGCAGTATCTCTTGATCATTTACAATCCGCTAAGCATCACCTACCAGAGACATAATTACCTTAGTTGTAGTCAGAACATGTTTTAATTTGACTAATTTAAAAAGCATCAAATAAAGTAGTTTATTTGATGCTTTTTTCTATGTAAAAAACTGCAACATTCAATACCTAATCAAAGCACTCACTTCAATATAAACCTTTCATAGATACAAATAACTCGACTCTCTTTTTAGAATCAACACTCATTTAGTTTATTGCAGATGTAAAAAAGCCCTGACTACTTACGTAATCAGGGCTCTCTAAAATAAATCTTGATGACGA
>NZ_JACYFC010000005.1 GCF_014803385.1 Marinomonas colpomeniae
TTGGGAGAAAACAAACCAACATAAAGCGAATTAATATGTAGACGTTTCGTAAGACTTCAATTTTTTTGATCTCTCACCCACAAACAAAAGTCTGTAAATGTAGATCTTCTGAAGTCTCCAGCGAACGTCCACACAAATTATCTGATTATCTATTTTAAAGAGCGTTACCTATTCACTTAAGCTGCTTAACTCATTAAAGAGTGAAGCACTGTCCGTGTCAGCGAGGTGCGTATATTAAAGATCTATAGATTTAGTGCAAGTGTTTTATGAAGTTTTATTTAAATATTTTTGATAGATAGGATTTTGACGAATACGAAGCCAGAGCAAAGGCACAATAAATGCCGTTATCCAGGCGGCATAGGTAATATCACTTTTCACTTGCCACCAAAGATGGGCAACGACACAAACACCTACAATATAGACAGCCTTATGCATCTTCTTCCAATTCCTTCCCATTCGGCGCATCATTTTTTTCGTACTGGTCACTGCAAGCATAGTCAAAAGAACAACCGCTAAAGCTCCTGCATATATATAAGGCTTATCAATTAAATCAGAAACAATCCAAGACAAACTCAGGCCTGCAAACAACACCAAATACACTAAGAGATGAAACAATGCATAAAAGAAAGCTGCCAAACCAATAAAACGTCGATAACGAGACAGTACTTTAAAAGAAGTATATTTAACGAAAGGACTTATAGATAATACGGCGATAATAAAAACACTCGCCCAAACACCACTGATATTCATTAATGCCTTTCCAGGATCTGGAAAGTATCGCCCCATGAAGAGCGATGCAATCATCCAAAGAAAAGGCCCCATAAACAAAAGCATGACATAAGGTTTCTCTTTTCTATCCCAATATGTGGATGAGGACATCTTAATAAAACCTTTTCAAATCCATACCTGAATATAAAGAACCAACTTCATCTTCATAGCCGTTAAACATTTTCGTTTCAACTACGTTTGGAAATAGAACCCCACCTGGTAAGCGTCGCTCTTGTTTTTGAGTCCAGCGAGGATGGTCTACATTAGGATTAACATTTGCGTAAAAACCATATTCACTAGGTGCCAACGTACCCCAAGTGGTTTCGGGCATGGTTTCAACAAAGCGTATTTTTACAATCGACTTTATACTTTTAAAACCGTATTTCCACGGTAAAACCAACCTGACAGGTGCGCCATTTTGATTAGGAAGAACACTTCCATACATGCCGACAGCAAGTAATGCCAATGGATTCATCGCCTCATCGATACGCAAACCTTCTCGATAAGGCCAATCTAAACCACCACCTTTTTGACCAGGCATTTGCTGAGGATCATACAAGGTTTCAAAGTAAACATACTTTGCTTTTGATGTTGGTTTAAATCTTTTAAGAACATCACCCAAAGACACACCAACCCAAGGAATAACCATTGACCACGCTTCAACACAACGCAGACGATAAATACGTTCCTCTAACATTGATGCTTTGATAATGTCATCAAGATCAAATATACCTGTATTATCAGCTTCACCTTCTACAGTAATAGCCCAAGGGGTGGTTTTAAACTCTGAAGACTTATCTTTAGGATCATTCTTCCCATAACCAAATTCATAGAAATTATTGTAAGATGTAGCAACATCAAAAGGCGCTACTTTTTCATCTAATCCATAAGGTGTTTCTATGATATTTTGAAAGGAAGAGGCAAGTGATGGAGGTGGAGTAAGAGAATTACCTTCTTGCAACGCCGCCGCAACATTACCAATACCACCAACCCCTAATGCGATACCGCCAGTTGCTTTCATAAATTGGCGACGATTTAGATAAACAGACTCATCAGTCACTTCCGATTCTAAACAATCTGATACTTTCTTAGTACGAATAAGCATAGCACTACCCTCTTCTAGTTAATGAAATAGACAAAGGTTTGCCTCGCTAGTTCAATATAAAAGCATCTTATCTTTACACAAAAAAATAGGAAAATTGCCAGGCAATTTTCCTATTCTATTTTAGCGCCTGCATTCGGCACTGTCATTCAGCTCTTAAATTCAAAAAGCAGACACTCACACCCATCACTTTGTTGATTCAATCACCTACACCATTTTGGTGAAAGAACGCTTGGCAGCTTCTATTGTATAATCAATGTCTTCATCGGTATGGGCTTGTGAAATAAATCCAGCCTCAAAAGCGGCAGGCGCAAGATAAACACCCTCTTCTAGCATGTGATGAAAAAATGCTTTAAATCGCTCTAAATTACACAACTGCACTTCTGCAAAACTGCTTACAACCTCAGCATCAGAAAAAAAGAAGCCGAACATACCACCAACACTAACAACGCAAAGCGGCACACCACAGTCTTCTGCTGCCTGCTTCAAACCAGCAACAAGACGAGCTGATTTCGCACCCAATACTTTATGGAAGTCTGGCTCGCTAATCTTATTCAGCACAGCTAAACCGGCCACCATAGCAACAGGATTACCCGATAGAGTGCCAGCTTGATAAACAGGCCCAAGCGGTGAAATACATTCCATAATTTCGCGCTTGCCACCAAATGCGCCAACTGGCATTCCGGCACCAATAACTTTACCAAGTGTTGTCAGATCCGGAACAATACCAAAATGCTCCTGAGCACCACCAAGTGCAACACGGAATCCTGTCATTACTTCGTCAAAAATCAAAACCGCACCAGACTCATCACACACATCACGAAGTGCTTGAAGAAATCCATCCACAGGCAGAATACAATTCATATTGCCAGCAACCGGCTCAACAATAATACAAGCCACTTGATCACCAATCTCAGCGAAACAACGTTTCACCTCTTCAATATCATTATATTGCAATGTAATTGTGTGCTTCGCCAAATCAGCAGGGACACCAGGAGAGTTCGGTACACCCAAGGTTAGAGCACCAGATCCCGCTTTAACCAATAAAGAGTCAGAGTGACCATGATAACACCCCTCAAACTTGACGATTTTATCGCGTCCGGTATAACCACGAGCAAGGCGAATCGCGCTCATAGTCGCTTCGGTACCCGAGTTCACCATGCGAACCATGTCCATAGAAGGCACAAGTTCACAGACTTTTTCAGCCATGGTAATTTCAACTTCCGTTGGCGCACCAAAGCTCAAGCCGAAATCAAGTTGCTGCCTCACTGCATCCAAAACATCAGGATGAGAATGACCTAGAATCATTGGCCCCCACGATCCGACATAATCGATATAACGATTTTTATCTTCATCATAAATATAAGCACCCTCTCCTTTTTGGAAAAAAACAGGCGTGCCACCTACACCATTAAAAGCTCGTACTGGGGAGTTTACTCCACCAGGAATACGGTGTTGTGCTCGTGCATATAAATCTTCTGATCGACTCATTTTTCTAAAATCCTATAACAAATAAATGTAGTGTACTTAAAACAACAACTTCAAATTAGTGAACAAAGCAGCTCAACTATCTTCTAATAAAAACTGATCTAAACGCTGTCGAGAAACAAGGCAAAAACAATCATCCGGCAACGACACCAAAACCTCCGGCAATCCAGTAGTCTGGAACCAACTCAAAACAGCTTCTAATGAATCAGGTTCATCTATTAATTGAATAGGAGTGGATTCGAGCGCTGTCGTTAAATCCATCAATACTCTTTCGCCCTCAATAACAAGCCAAGGTTGAGGCCCAAACTCTAGCGTCTGCAAGGTATCTAGCAGTGCACTACGACGAACTAAATACCATTTTTCTACGTGTTTAAATACTGCGTAGTCTACCACACTTAAGGCTAAACCCTTTACTTGCTCAAGAGGTAATTGAGCAGAAAGCAACAACACATCTTCTGCAACAGGCTTCACTGTATGTTGTCGAAGATAACGCTGAAAAGGGTTTATCGAAGACACCATTCCGATATAACTGAGCCTTTCAGCAAACACAGATTCTTGATGGAAAAAGACTCTTGTGAGTAAACAGGCCAAAACAATAACAAACAAAGCAGGAACTATCGCCTCAGAAGAATGAGTCATTTCGACAATCGCCACCAATGCCGTTAAAGGTGCTTGAAAACTGGCAGCCATCATTGCAGCCATACCAAGCAAAGCAAATAAAGCCACATTGATAAATTCACTTTCAAATATTTGCGCTACTTGAGCACCAGCCAAACCTCCAATGATAAAAGTAGGGCCGATCATCCCACCCGGAACGCCTAAGCCAACAGTCAAAGAGGTTAATAGTGTTTTTACAATCACCAATAAAAATAAAGAATAAACAACAAACTCGCCAGACAGCACATCCGTCAGAGGGCCATAACCACTACCAAGTGTTTGGGGCAAATAAATTGCGGCCAAAGCCGTTACTACAGCAATAACGGAAAACCGAATCCAAACGGACACATCACTGAAACGCCACAATAGTTTTTGTGTATGCAAAAAAAGCGCAGACAAAAGTACAATAAAAACAACTAGGGCAAAGCAGGCAAGAAACAGATCTAATGAAAGCACCACAGACGAAATGCTGTCGATACTAAAAATATGCAAAGGACCTATAAGATAATGACTAACGAGAGTCGCAATCACCGAAGATAACAGAACAGGCAAGACATAACGTTGGCGATATTCAAGAAAAATCACCTCAAAGGCAAACAAAACGCCTGCCAACGGAGTTTGGAAAATAGCAGAGATAGAACCAGCAACACCGCAAGCCAACAATACCTCAACACCGTATTGAGGTAGTTTGGCTTTTCTCGCCAAATAACCACCAAGCGTTGCGCCCAAATGAACCGCCGGTCCCTCTTTACCAATCGAAAGTCCGCCAATTAAACCAATCGCCGCCGTAAAAAATTGCACAACTGCATTCCAAATAGGCAAGTTACCATTATAGTAATTCAGCCTTTCAACCACATAAGGCACACCGACTTTATGAAGACGCTCTGGTAAACCAGTAAAAATCAACGCTAAAAAAAGACAAGCGGAAAACGATAAACCCACACGCCATTCAACAGGCAATGTTTCAAAGGCATCTACATCTACACCAATAAAATATCGTGCAGGCAAATAAATAACGGCATAAAACAACACCATGATAAGACCGCAAAACAGCCCACATAACGCACCCAAAACCGCTAACAGGGACAAATCATTATAAGACCTTGCTTTACGAGACCATTTTTCCTTTAAATTTAACCCTTTCAGACCCTTACCTCACTTTCAACGCGAGCAAATTTCGTGCACTATTCAATCAGTTATAAGACAAATTCGCAATTGCCTTTCTTTAGGCATAAATAATAGGAAAAGACAGTGTATAAAATAGGTATCGTTGGCGGCACGGGTTACACCGGAGCTGAGCTATTAAGACTTCTCGCAAACCACCCACAAGCAGAAGTAACAACCATCACTTCTCGAAGTGAAGAAGGTAAATTGATCTCCGATATCTATCCAAGCCTACGCGGTCATTATGACCTGCGTTTTACAAATCCTAGTGTAGACGAATTAGCAAAATGCGATTTAGTGTTTTTTGCCACACCTCATGGCGTTGCAATGGATCAAGTTCCTGAGCTCATTGACCGTGGTGTAAAAGTCGTTGACCTAGGCGCAGACTTCCGTATTAAAGATACGGTTGAATGGTCTAAATGGTACGGAATGGAACATCGCACACCAGATTACGTAGCAAAAGCCGTTTATGGTTTACCTGAAATAAATCGCGCAGCCATCAAAGACGCTCAACTTGTTGCTAATCCAGGCTGCTACCCTACAGCAACACAACTAGGCTTAATCCCTTTACTAGAAGCTGGAATCATTGACACTGCACACCTTATAGTTGATGCGAAATCAGGTGTAAGTGGCGCAGGACGAGGTGCCAACGTTGGTTCATTATTATGCGAAGCAAGTGAAAGTTTTAAAGCTTACGGCGTAAATGGACATCGCCATTTGCCAGAAATCAAACAAGGTTTACAAGCAGTAAGCGATTCTCCCGTTGGCTTAACGTTTGTACCTCATTTAGTCCCTATGATCCGTGGTATACATTCCACTATGTACGCGACATTGACGGATACGTCGGTTGATCTTCAGGCGTTATTTGAAGAGCGCTACAAAGATGAGTTTTTTGTTGATGTGATGCCAGCCGGTAGTCTGCCAGAAACTCGCAGCACGAAAGGTGCGAACTTCTGTCGTATCGCTGTTTACCGCCCACAAGGTGGTGACAAAGTCGTTATCCTTTCTGTGATCGATAACCTAGTAAAAGGTGCGGCAGGACAAGCCATCCAAAACATGAACATTGTTTTAGATCTTCCTGAAAACATGGGATTAACGGCTTTAGGTATGATGCCTTAACGCTTAATTTAACAGCACAAGATTCTCACATAAAAAACGGGCCTCTTAATGTCAATTTAAGAGGCCCATTTTTTTTATGTTCATTCAATCATTAACCACTTTACGTTCAATTCATTACCATCTGTCCAATCGATTCGCCAAACACATATGCGTCACGACCTTATCTAGATTTGGCCAGCTGTCCATTTCACTTCGAATCACATTCAAACGAGTCATCGAGTTTGCTTGAATCAGAAGCAATAAATCCAAATCACCACTAATAGAATGCGCCAACTTCACTTCAGGAATCGCATCAATAAGCGGCTGCACAAGATCACAAGACAAAGGTCTAAAAGTGAGCGCCAAATACGCTGTCACACCTTCTTCCTTTGAAACCGAAGTGTGTGCGTGATAGCCAGTGATAGTGCGATTATCTTCCATACGCTTAATACGCTCAGTCACCGCCGAGCGAGATAAATTCACTTGGCGGCTAATATCTGAAACAGAAAGTCGCGCATCATCCACAAGTAAGGCTAATATTTTTTGATCGTAATGATCTGCCACCCGATTCCTCTCTTTATTGTATTTATCATATGTGTCATTCAAATTGACGGAAATTCCGACAATTTGCGTGCGAATAGAGACAGCTTGTATAGCGCTTTATATAAGCCGCTATTTTATCCTTAGCCACAATAAAAAACAGCTGTTGAATTCAATTATTGAACGCCACCGCTTTATTCCACTATTAGCACAATGACACAAAGGCAACCCCATGTCTCAATATCAAAGAACCCTCGGCCCGATACAAGGTATCGCCATGACAGTCACCACTTTCATTGGTACTGGCCTAATGATTTTACCCGCCATGTCCGTCGCAGAAGCCGGTTCATTTGCATTTTACGCTTGGCTAATCACCGCTGCCATGGTCATTCCGATTGCTTTCATCTTTGCACTACTCGGTTCAAAGTACCCCTCTGCTGGCGGCGCCTCCCATTATATTGGCCGTGCCTTTGGAGCTCGTTATGAAAAAGCCGTTGGCTGGTTATTTCTCAGCATCTTATTAGTCGGTCCAGCCGTTGCTATTAAAGTCGCAGCGGCCTACCTCACCATTGTGTTTAAAACATCGGATCAATGGATTCTGGTTTTTAGCCTAATAACATTGATAGGTATGTTGGCGTTTTCCATTGTCGGAATGCAAACCTCTGCACGCTTTCAAACAGGCGTTGTGATCAGCATGATCATCACTATTTTATGGCTGTGTTTTATCGGCGACATTCAATCCAGCCTGCAAGTGATTAAGACACCAACAACACCAGATCATTGGCAACAAGCGTTTTATGCAACAGGCGTTATATTCTGGTGTTTTCTCGGCATAGAAGTGATGGCGCACATGGGCGCAGAATTTAAAAATCCAGCCCGTGACTTCCCTATCGCCTTACTCGGAGGAATGACCCTCGTTATTTTAGCGTATCTGAGTTTGGTGCTGCTCATCGCTTGGCATCATACCTATGGCGACGAAGTTACTAACAGCCAATCATTGGCTCTGCTCGTCAGCAAACTCATGGGAGAAACCAGCAGCCGAATTTTCGCCGTTGGCGCTTACATTATCGCCTTTGCTAACGTGGGAATTTACATCTTAGGGTTTTCCCGAATGATTCAATCCATGGCTAAGCAAGGTGCTTTACCAACCACGTTTGCAAGCCTTAATAAAAATGGTGCACCAGAAAAAGCCGTCTTACTAGTCGGGTGTATTACGCTTTTCTCAATTGTATTTTCTGAACTGTCAGGCTGGAAAATGGCGTGGTTTATTGAGATGACCAACGGAAGCTTTTTACTGATTTACACATTAACCTGCATCGCCGCCATCAAATTAGTAAATCGCATTGCTCAAGTTTTGGCCGTGGTTGCCTTGATCAGCTGTGGTTTTATGGTGTTTTTCATAGGCCAGAGCATGTTATTTGCCGTTATCATGTTTTGCTTGGCGCTTTGTTACGAATTCACCAGAGCACCAAAAACTCCCATCAAAGATTCAAAACTTCATGTACAATAGCCACAATTGTTATGAGTCGTTATCAAAATTCATGTTATCTAGAATGTACAAGTAGGAGAGTTTTTTATGCCATTATTAGACAGTTTTCGTGTAGACCATACACGTATGGATGCACCCGCCGTTCGCGTAGCAAAATCCATGGCGACACCAAAAGGTGACGACATCACCGTATTTGATTTACGTTTTTGCGTACCAAATGAAGAAATTCTTTCAGAGCGCGGTATTCATACGCTAGAACATTTATTCGCTGGTTTCATGCGCAACCACCTAAACAGCGACAGTGTAGAAATTATCGATATCTCTCCAATGGGCTGTCGTACAGGTTTCTACATGAGTTTAGTTGGAACACCAACAGAAGACACAGTGGCAGCGTCATGGAAAGCAGCCATGACTGATGTGCTTGCTGTAAAAGCGAAAGAAGACATTCCAGAGCTTAACGAATACCAGTGCGGTACATACGAAATGCACTCCCTAGAAGAAGCGAAGAAAATCGCACAAATGATTCTAGACCGTGACGTAAAAGTAAACAGCAATGAAGAGCTTTACCTAAGCGAAGAATTCCTTAAGGAACATAGCTAAGCTTTTATTGTGTATAAAAAAGGGTGGCTTTTTAGCCACCCTTTTTTTTGTTTGTACAAATTAGAATAAATAATACATTCGGCTAAGCCCGAGTTGCCGTCGCCAAGAAGCCACTCGCCATAACAAATACACTGCCCATACTACGATTCAAATTACGCATGCCTTTCGGGCTACGAATCAAACGGCGAATTTGCTTACCGCTCATAGCATAAACATAAGCCGCGATAAACTCAGTAATACAAAAGGTTAACCCCATCCAGAAAAACTGCATAGAAACTGGCTGACTAAGATCCAACATCTGAGGGAAAATCGCCGTAAACAACAACACTGCTTTGGGGTTGCCAATAGCCACTAAAAATTCCTGACGCATACGAGCAAAATTGCCTCGCTTTGCTTTCGTTCCTTCTTCACTTTCATGCTCTTCCAGAACCACCGCTGCACTGCGCCATGTTTTGATGCCAACGTAAAACAAATACGCCACACCACACCATTTCACCACACTAAACCAAAACGCAGAAGAAACGATAATCGCCCCTAACCCTAATGCAGACACCAACATCAACAAGCTAAAGGCAAAGTTCCGACCAATCACAGCAATTAACGCCTTTCTTGCACCGACCTGAATACCATTATGCATCGCCGTAAAATTATTAGGACCCGGCCCTAAAGACAGCAACATTAAAAGCGGCGCAATGGTTAACCAAACACTGAAAGTCATAACAGTTAAATCTCGAAAACAAAAAAATTAAAGTGGCCAGAAAGCCACAAAAGGAGCGCAACTTTACAGATAAAAAAAAGGCTTGTCAGCTTATTTTTTATACAATTTAAAATTCCAATAAACTAATTAACTGCACTCTAAATACCAATCATTCATTCTCTCAGATATTTGGACTATCATTATCTTTACTGCCCACTATTTACTGCAATGTTACGACATAAGCATAGTGGTATTTATATAGATTTATCTTAAAAAAATAATATATATCAAGAGATAACGCATGAAGAAACCTACTACTCCTAACAATGAAGAAAAGCGCCTTAATGCACTACGTTCTTTAAATGTATTGGATACACTACCAGAAGAACGTTTTGATAGACTTACACGGTTAGCAAAGCGAATGTTTGATGTTCCTATGGCTCTTGTTAGCCTCGTCGATGAAGACCGCCAATGGTTTAAATCGTGTGTCGGTATAGATATAAGTGAAGCATCAAGAGACATGTCATTTTGCGGCCATGCTATTCTTGGTGATGAAATATTTATCATTACTGACACATTGCAAGACGAACGCTTTTCAGACAACCCTTTCGTACTAAATTCACCTTATTGCCGCTTCTATGCTGGGTGCCCATTACGTTATGCTGATGGCACAATGCTCGGTACGTTATGCATTATGGACACAAAACCAAGAACGTTTAATACTGATGACTTGGCTGTCTTAAAGGACTTAGCAGAATTAACAGAGCATGAACTCATGGCTGTTCAATTAGCGACTCAAGACGAACTTACCAAACTGTCAAACCGAAGAGGCTTCATTAAACTCGCACAAAATAGTTTAGATATTTGTGTACGTCATGACATATCTTCTGCATTGGTTTTTCTAGACTTAAACAAGTTCAAAGCCATTAACGATATTTTTGGACACGCTGAAGGCGATAAAGCATTGAATGCTTTTTCTAAAATTTTACAAGAAAATGTGCGTAAATCAGATGTGGTAGGTCGCTTAGGTGGCGATGAATTTGCTATGTTCTTAACGGATACATCACAGGAAACAGCGGAACAAACCATTTCAAGATTGAGAAACTCTCTACAAACACATAATCAAAACTCTCATTCTGAATACGAGATTTCATTCAGTGAAGGCATTGTGGCGATTGATTATGAAAAGGATTTGAACCTTGAAAAACTATTAAACCAAGCAGACAGCTTAATGTATGATAAAAAACTTACTTGATCGCTCAAGTAATATGCATTGAAACCAATGTCTTCAAAAACACATCGACTATAAATTTCACCTCAAACTGCCAAATGCATTTTTAAAGACAGTCTCTGGCGACTTAAACATTAAACATATCCTTGAAACGGTAATTGGCACTAACCATCCTCTAGATAATTAACTCAATTTTACTTTGACCCAATCACCACCACAAAAGAACATGGAAATGTTCTTTTAGAAGAAATTCTACAGCCTCAATGCCTCGTTAAAAGGCAAACAATATGTTGGCTAAAATAAGCGACGCGGGAACAAAAGCCAACTATTATTTGCCCTGCTTTAACGATTTTTTATATTTTATTTTTATCGTTGAACCAAACTAAACCAGTTTCCAGAGTTGTCTATGCCCATAGCTTCAACGCCATATAGCTGCTCTGTAGGAGGCTGGATAAACTCCACACCTTTAGCCACAAGCTCTTCGTACGTTTTTTGGCAATTTCCAGTCTCGAAAACACCAGCTCCAAATGCACCTTCTTCGATTAAACTTCGTATTTTTTCGGCCGCGTCTTTGGTGAACATCGGCCCTTCTTTTGGCTCTGCCAATACTAGCTGAGTTTGTGGTTTAGATTTTGGGTATACCGTTAGCCACCGAAAATCTCCTTCAATTTTCATATCATCACCGACCTCGAAACCGAGCTTATTTTTATAAAAATCGAGCGCTTCTTCCTGATCAAGTACGTATATTGTTGTATGTGCTATGGATGTGATCATCTATATATTCCCTGTTGTTAATTAATCTTTATCATATAGAAATAATCAAAATGGTATTTCTCCAATATTGCTCAATTAGACAATTTACCTAAAAAATTATATGCATAACATGCCGGTATAGCTTGCGAGGGAAAACGGTACGCTTCAGAAGACAAAGCCCAAAGCTTACGACGATATAAAGTAGGTGCAACACCAACTTGTTTTAAAAATAATGAAGAAAAGCTACCAAGACTTGTGTAACCCACTTCCTCGCAAATTTCTGAGACACTAAAATTCCCCGTAATAAGCATTTTTTTAGCTTGTTCGACTCTAAGCCGAATCAAAAATTCGTTAGGCGTTTCTCCATAAGTATCCTTAAAAACACGCAAAAAATGATAAGGTGACATATAAGAACACTTTGCTATGCCTGATAAGCTGAGCGGTGCTTGATAATTATTAGCAATATAATCCCTACCAATATTTAATCTTTCAAATTTATAGCTCGTAGCCATAAGATATATTCCTTGAGCCACTTAAAATATAACGCCGCCATAATTTGCCGCTTGAAGCGCAGCGTAAAGCGGTCAAATTGATGGCTTTGTTAGACGCCATTGCAAAAGCTGTAAAATATACTTGCTAAAGGGTTACCATAACCCCAAATGAACGTACCAATCACGGCAAGCCCTACTTCAATATGTGTATACCTTTTCCGCTGTGCTTGTATACGATTTTTAGCTTTCTCTTCGTCCACGTTGTAATAAAGTACTAACTTTACTTTTGAGAAATCTGTTTCAGAGGTTATTGGCTCCAAGGTTTCTTTACACTTTCTCTCATAATCTGCCATCTTTTGGATGAACTCTTCATCTCTATCAACCCTGTCGCGCCAGAAAAAGCATAAAGCAACAATAACTATGAGAGAGCCTGATCTTTCCAACCATTGCCAATCTGATTTAATAAATGACAAGGCAAAGCCAAATAAAATACACGCAAGACCAGCAAGAAAAACTTTCCACTCATATTTATCTTTGGGATACATCGATGCTCCTTGCCGTCTAACGCCGAGTGCAGCGGCAGTTTGTGGAGTGGCTTTTTGTGCAAGCGTAGCGTCCCGCGCAAAAGGAGCCACGGAACAAACTGTCCGACTGACACGTATTGTTAGGCATGGCCATTTTCTATTGCCTCTTTATGGCTTAGAAGTAACTCTGAAATTTCTCTAGCATTACTTTCTTCACCCTCTAGACCCATACTATTTCTTTCGATATCTTGCATTTTTTCGATGAGCTTGACCGAATCGCCAAGTTTCAGGATTTGCAGTATAGAAGATACATAAGGTCGATATTCTGCTCGCGCAGAGACGTAATGATTTATACCAATTGGGTCCCATTTATAATACAGAACTTCATCAACTCTACGCTCTAGCTCATCAGGTTTAAATCTATCCATCTATTCTCACTCTAAATTCTTGCTTTACGCTTGAAACGCCTAACATTTTAATAGTGCGCATGCGCGTTTACACATTTTCAAAACCCTCTAAATATCCCTATAACTAACTGAATTTTCAGTATTTTATAAAATTATTCACAAAATTCAAAAATGGATAAACGAGCGTGCGCGTTATCACTTTTATCCACAGCGCGTTATCTCTACGCGTAGAATTCTTAATCATTGATATTAGTAGACTTTTTTATTTCCTACCAGTGTAAACGCGCATAATCGAATTATTAAATATGGAAAAACGAGCAATGAATAGGTTAATTAAAAAATAGTCAGCTGGTTAATACAATTAAACTATTATGATAATCAACCGGAATCAAACACAGTTTGCCCCACTATATCGCCTACAGATAAGATAAAGTGAATTGAACGAGTGAGGTCAAACGGCAATATAACACAGTGAAATTTGCTTTGTTCAATTACCCCATGGGCTAGTACCCTAAGAACCCCATCCTTAGTCTTCCCCTTGAAGTAAAAGAGGAAGCAACTAGGTCCTCGCTAGTAGGACGGAAAGATGCTTATGAATACAAAGCGTTTGGATGGAACCCAAAGTACAGGCACAAAAAAACCGCTACGATTCACATCCTAGCGGTTTTTTAATTTATTGATTTAAAAAGGAATTAAATCGTTAAAATTTTCTCACCACGTGCCACACCAGATACACCAGTACGAACCACTTCTAGCAAATGAGCGCCACCCAATGCTTGAAGGAAACCATCTAATTTATCTGACTCGCCCGCAAGTTGAACGGTGTAGATAGACGGTGTCATATCCACAATGCTACCACGGAAGATATCGACAGTACGTTTCACTTCGGCACGCTGTGCGCCCGTTGCACGCACTTTCACCAACATTAGCTCACGTTCAATGTGCGCGCCTTCTGTTAGATCGACCAACTTAATCACATCAATAAGCTTATTAAGCTGCTTGGTGATTTGCTCAACCACTTGGTCGGAACCATAAGTGGTTAGCGTTAAGCGTGACAAGGTTGGATCATCCGTCGCGGCTACGTTCAATGATTCGATGTTAAAGTTACGCTGAGAAAACAAACCTACAACACGCGACAAAGCACCCGGCTCGTTTTCCATTAATACAGATATAATGTGTCTCATATTAAGTACGCTCCGTTTTGCTCAAGAACATATCGCGCATTGCACCACGAGGCACTTGCATTGGATACACATGTTCATCTGGATCTACGTAACAGTTAATGAAGACTAGGTTGTCTGTCATTGCAAACGCTTCTTCCATTTTGCTATCAAGCTCGTCTTTTGTTCGGATCTCAACATACTTATGACGATACGCATCCATAAGAATTTTGAAATCTGGCAAAGAGTCCATGAATGAGTTCGAGTAACGACCTTCATAATTCATGTCTTGCCATTGGCGAACCATGCCTAAATAACCATTATTCAAACATAATATTTTAACAGGCAAACCGTATTGTAAGCAGGTTGAAAGCTCTTGAATATTCATTTGAATACTGCCTTCGCCTGTTACACATACAACGGTTTCTTTTGGAAAGTTTAACTTCACGCCCATTGCAGCAGGAAGACCAAAGCCCATTGTTCCTAAACCGCCAGAGTTAATCCAACGATTAGGTTTATCGAACTTGTAATACTGAGCAGCAAACATTTGATGCTGACCTACATCAGACGCAACAAAAGCATCGCCTTTAGTTGCTCGCCAGCAAGCTTCAACTGCCGCTTGTGGTTTAATCTTGTCACTGCTCGTATCGTAGCGGCCACCATGAACAGCACGCCATTCTTCAATTTGCTTCCACCAGCTAACCAATGCTTCCGTATTAGAACTTTCGCCCTTCGTTAACGACAACATTTCTTCTAATACTTGAGTAATAGGGCCAACAATTGGAACGTCTGCTCGAATCGTTTTAGAAATAGCCGCTGGATCAATGTCTATATGGATGATTTTAGCGCTAGGGCAGAATTTGTCTGGATCGTTCGTTACACGGTCATCGAAACGAGCACCAACGGCTAGAATCACATCACTGTGATGCATGGTCATGTTTGCTTCGTAACTACCGTGCATTCCCAACATACCAACAAATTGCTTATCGGTTCCAGGATAGCCACCTAAACCCATTAGAGTATTTGTTACTGGAACATTAAGAGATTTTGCAAGGTTTATAAGTAGCTCAGATGCGCCACCCATAATCACACCACCGCCAGCATAAATAATCGGGCGTTTGGCTGCTAGCAATAAATCAACCGCTTTTTTAATTTGTCCGCTGTGGCCTTTTGTTGGTGGCGTGTAAGAACGCAAAGAGACCGTTTCAGGATAGACGTACTCGAATTTTTCACTCGGTACAGCCATATCTTTTGGAATATCGATAACGACAGGACCCGGTCGACCTGAATTGGCAATGTAGTAAGCCTTTTTCATGATCATCGGAATTTCTGAAGGGTGCTTAACGGTGAAGCTGTGTTTGACTATAGGACGAGAAACACCAATCATGTCAGTTTCTTGGAAAGCATCCTCACCAATCAGGTAACTCATAACCTGACCGCAAATAATCACCATTGGAATGGAATCCATGTAGGCAGTTGCGATACCTGTTACCGTATTAGTTGCACCTGGTCCAGACGTTACAAGTACCGTACCGGTTTTACCCGTCGCACGCGCATAACCATCTGCCATGTGCGTTGCCGCTTGTTCGTGCCTAACCAGAATATGTTTTACCGCAGTCTGTCGATGCAATGCATCGTAAATATGAAGTGCGGCACCACCTGGGTAACCGTAAATGTATTCAACTCCCTCATCTTTGAGAAAGCGGGCGATCATTTCACCACCAGATAATAACTCCACCTTGTTTACCCTCTATAGTATTCGTCTGTCTTTTATTTTTAATGTGGCTATTGTAACCGCATAAGACAAGCAGATTAAAGTTGATAGAACGATGTTTGCAAAACTAACTGAGGAAACTACTAAATAAGATACTAAAATAGGAGCACTCAAACGCAATAAATCGCAGTTTTTACACTGCCCGCGTCTTTTCGCGAGGATAAGCATGAGACAACAGTATTGCGTCATCTGATACTTGTGCTTAATCAGAATGAATCTGATTGAGATGAGCTAGTGGCTCATAAAAAGGATGCATCGACAGGGTGGCGTCGATTTATATAGGCTTACATTCTCGCTTTGCACCTTGTCTTTGTCAACACAAAGCACCTAGAACAACGATAAATACTTGCTCTAACCCACACTTCATGGTGTCATAGCCAAATAATTTGATAAGGAGTTTTAACATGGCTAATGAGCTCAACAAACAACGCGTTATTGACGAATTTTTACGCTGCTTCCGTAAAATGCTTATGGACCCTGAACTTGCTGGTGAATTGACTCGCATTGCGAAAGAAAATATCAATGAACCTAATGCTTACGAACGCATCGCTGAAGAAGTGTCGAGCCAAACGACATTGAAAATTCAAGAAGATCATACAGACGCTGATCGCATGTTCATCAAACTGTTGATGGATGTGGTAAAAGGCGACTCTCAGCTTTACTAATTCACGATCCTCCTCACTTGGTTGATAACACCAACCTAGTGAGGACTATTTCGGTATTCACTTGCTTCCTACGCACTTATCTAATCCAAATGATCTTCAAACACTCACCGATGACATAAAATCATGGGCTGTCGAATTTGGCTTTGCCGAAGCGCGTATTGTTGAGCCTGATTTAGCCCAATATAAGGATGAGTTTAATAACTGGATTGATAAACAATATCACGCAGGAATGGATTACCTAGCTAATCATGGTGATATGCGGTTTTACCCAGAACAACTTCACCCTGGCACCCGTCGCGTTATTTCCCTACGTATGCATTATTTACCTCAGTCAGTAGAAACAGTTGAGCGCTTAAAAACCAAAGAAAAAGCTTACATTGCTCGTTATGCCTTAGGCCGAGACTATCACAAACTTATTCGTAAGCGCCTTACTCAATTAGCTAAGAAAATCGAGCAAGAAGTGGGTGATCACGGTTATCGTGCGTTTGTAGACAGTGCACCAATATTAGAACGCCAAATTGCCGAGCAAGCTGGCATGGGCTGGATTGGGAAAAATACGTTATTACTTACTCCGAAAGCGGGTAGCTGGTTTTTACTGGGAGAAATATTCACTAACCTCCCTCTTCCTGTTGATAAACCAACTGAAACTCGACATTGCGGAAGTTGCACAGCTTGTCTCACACAATGCCCAACAGATGCATTTGTTGAACCTTGGGTGCTGGATGCTGGTAAATGTATTTCTTACTTAACCATTGAACACAAAGGCGCTATCCCAGAACCTTTGCGTAGCAAAATGGGAAATCGTATTTTTGGCTGTGACGATTGTCAGTTAGTTTGCCCATGGACTAAATTTGCGAAACACACGGAAGAAGACGATTTTCAACCAAGACATAATTTAGATTCTGCTGATTTGATTGAATTATTTGAATGGGACGAAGCAACTTTTCTAAAAAACACCGAAGGTTCTCCGATTAGACGAACGGGTTACGAGAACTGGCAAAGGAATATCGCGGTTGCCTTAGGTAATGCACCAACCAATAACGCAACCATTAAGACACTAGAAAACGCCCTCCCCCATGCATCCGATTTGGTAAAGGAACATATAGTCTGGGCGCTTGCACAGCATCATTCTTAGCAAGAGAACTAACAACTAAGATTAACCAATCCTATTCAGGAAGATACCTTAGTAACCCTTCTTGAGCGGTAGACGCGACCAGCTCCCCTTTTCTATTAAATATTTGCCCACGTACAAAACCACGAGATGCGCTCGTCGAAGGAGATTCTGCCACATAGAGCAGCCAATCATCTAAACGAAAAGGTCGATGAAACCAAATAGAATGATCTAAGCTCGCAATATTAAGATGAGGATTGCCAATTGAAATTCCGTGAGGTGTTAGTGCCGTTTCAATAAACCCATAATCGGTTGTATAAGCCAACATAGATTGATGCACTAATTCGTCATCTGGTAGTGCCGCTACGCTGCGAATCCACATATGACGTTTCGCAATACCTGGCCGTGGTCGAAAAGGGTTATGATTTTCAACGATTCGATATTCGATTGGCCTTTCTGCTGTAAACAGCGCCCTAACCTTGTCTGGAATTTCATCGGCATGTTTTCTATAAAGCGATAATTCAGATTGAAATGATTCAGGTCCAGGCACATTAGGCATAGTTTCATGATGATCTAACCCAACTTCTACTATGTGAAAGGATACCGTCATCACAAGAATGCTTTTGCCTGCTTGTGATGCTGTTACACGTCTTACGCTAAAGCTTCCACCATCACGAACTATTTCCACATCATATTCAATAGGGTGAATCGTGTCTCCAGGTCTAAGAAAATAGCAATGTAGGGAATGGGGAAACCGCCCTTCTACAGTTTGAGCCGCTGCACTAAGGCCTTGTCCCACAACTTGACCGCCAAATAATTTTGGATAACCAATGTCCTGACTCCGACCAATAAATTGGTTTTCTGAGACACGTTCCAATTTCAACAAATCTATCAGATTACCTACAACTTGATTCAACATGTTTCTCCTATGTTAAATAAAAACATCTGTATTATGGCGCCTTTTTTACGAGTGCTTTAATAAGAAATTCACCTAGATTGAAAATAGCATTAATAAATATTATTTAAATCTTTTTACTACTTTGCTAAATAGAGCGTTTTTTGCTTTGATAGTCACCTATCTTGCGAGGTGATTTTTTGATAACGGACGCTCTAATCGACCCATTTGGTCGAAAAATAGACTATTTACGCATTTCGGTTACCGATAGGTGTGATTTCCGCTGTACCTATTGCATGGACGAAGATGCTTCTTTTTTATCAAGAGAACACATCTTATCTTTAGAAGAAATAGTCCATGTAGCAAAAACCTTTATCGCTATGGGCACCAAGCATATTCGTATCACAGGCGGAGAGCCATTAGTCCGTAAAAATGTATTATGGGCTCTGGAACAAATAGCCAATACAGAAGGTTTAGAAGAGCTAACCATAACCACTAATGGCTCTCAACTTTCTAAAATGGCAAAAGACTTGCTCAATGCTGGCGTATCACGAATCAATATCAGCCTCGATACTTTAAAACGAGATCGTTTCTTAGCGTTGACACGAAAAGACAAATTTCAACAAGTGATTGATGGCATTGAAGTCGCTAGCCAGCTTCCATTTAAACGGGTAAAAATTAACGCTGTTATGTTAAAAAATCATAATGACGATGAGCTATATGATCTAGCCAAATTTTCACTCGACCGAAACATGGACATCAGCTTTATTGAAGAAATGCCCTTAGGCGCCATTAGTGACCATAATCGAGCAGAAACCTATTTATCCAGTGATGATGTCATTGATCAACTTAGTCAGCATTACTCACTAACCCCAAGCGATATTAAGACTGGTGGCCCAACACGCTATTACCATGTTGATGGGTCAAGTCACAAAATTGGCGTCATTTCACCTCATAGTCATAATTTTTGTGATACTTGTAATAGAATTCGGCTCACTGTTGAAGGCCGATTATTACTCTGCTTAGGCAACGAACACTCTAAAGATTTAAAAAGTGTTATTCGCAATACATCACCAAACTCAGGCGCATTAGAAAGCGCCATAATTGAAGCGCTTGCACTTAAACCTCAACAACATCACTTTAATCTAGATGAAGCCCCTCAAATTTTACGCTTTATGAGCGCAACAGGAGGCTAAATAAGGAACCCCATGGCTAAAACACCTACTCCATTTCGTCCATTAAACATCAGCGTTTTAACGGTTTCTGACACTCGAACCATTGCTGAAGACACGTCTGGTAATGCATTAATTGAGCTGCTAGAGGCCGCTGGACATACACTACAAGAAAGAACCTTAGTTAAAGACGATGTGTATCAAATGCGTGCCGTTGTTTCACAATGGATTGCAGACAAGGACACTCATGTTGTTTTAATTACCGGTGGCACAGGTTTCTATTCAAGAGACAGTACACCAGAAGCCATGATGCCTTTATTCGATAAAACCATCGAAGGCTTTGGTGAATTGTTTAGACATATTTCATACCTAGAAATTGGTACTTCAACCATTCAATCTCGTGCCGTAGCGGGATTAGCCAATCAAACGCTTGTTTTTTGCTTACCGGGTTCAACAGGTGCATGTAAAACCGCATGGAACGGCATCTTAGAGGAGCAACTCAACGCATCACATCGTCCTTGTAACTTTGTCAGCATGCTCATAGGTCCTTATGAATCAAATCAACACGAGGCTTAAACCGAATGTCTACATTACTTTCTTTTGACGATGCTTTAGAGGAAATAAAGCAGAAGGCCAGCGTTCGTGTTGCCGATCATTCAATTGGATTATCAAATTCGATTGGAAGAGTTCTGTCACAAGATATTGTTGCAGAGATTTTTGTACCTCCTCACGATAACAGTGCGATGGATGGTTATGCTTTAACCATTGAAGATTGGCAAGCGGGGAAGCAATTCACTGTTAGTCAACGCATTGCAGCAGGTCAGGTAACTCAACCACTAACATCTGGAACATGCGCGCGTATTTTCACTGGTGCAAGTATTCCCGCTGGTGCCAATACCGTTGTCATGCAAGAGAATGTTCAGCTTATTAACGGTAAAGCAATATTTGATGAACAACCCAAACAAGGCAATAACATTCGCCCTAAAGGCCAAGATATAAAAGCTGGCCAAACGGTGATAAAAGCTGGGGACAAAATCACCTCTATGCACATTGGCTTATTGTCTAGTCTTGGCATTACTGACATCAGTGTTTATGCACCATTACGTGTTGGCATATTGACCACAGGTGACGAACTGATTCCAGCTGGAGAACAACTACAAGCAGGTCAAATTTTTAATTCTAACGGCCCAATGTTGAGTGCACTAGTGACTCAAGCTGGCCATGAAGTCACTCGGTGTTTACACGCAAAGGACACACTTGAGGAGACAGAAACAGCTTTAAGAACATTAATGCTATCTTGTGATGTAGTCCTTTCATCAGGTGGTGTTTCAGTCGGTGAAGAAGATCATGTGAAAGGTGTGTTAGAGAAGCTTGGCACTGTGCATTTATGGAAAATTGCGATTAAGCCAGGCAAGCCACTTGTTCATGCAACATTAGAAGGCGTGCCTTTCCTTGGCTTACCGGGAAATCCAAGCTCGACACTCGTTACTTACCATTGGTTCGCTAGACTTTTATTGTCTATTTGTTCGGGCCAAAAAGCCGAGCTGCCTCAATCTTATCTTGTAGACGTCGGTTTTAACCGTAGTAAAACCATTCAGCGTGATGAGTTTTTACGTGTTTCTATTGGAGAGGATGGATTGGCATACGCTCACCCGCAACAAAGCTCAGGTGCCTTGCTTGCAGCCTGTGAGAGCCAAGGCTACCTACACATCAAAGCAAACACGCCAATTGAATACGGTTGTTCTTATTCTTTCTATCCTTTCTCTGGATTTTAATTTCATTCTTTTCCCATTACTCTTTTGGACTATAAATAGTGCACTAAATAAAATGTACGCTATTTATAGTCTCATCAGACGTCGAAAAAGGTGAGAAAACGAAGAGATATGAAGCAGACAAAACACTTAAGCGACTAACTCTCGAATCTCGGCAGACGTCATTCCTAACAAATACAAAATACCTTCTAGCCCTAAATTATTCATCGGGCATGGCGCTTGCTTTCTGACTAAAGGTTTAGCATGCAAAGCCACACCTAAAGCGGCATGATTCAACATTAGAAGGTCATTGGCTCCATCACCACAAGCAATCGTCTGTTTCCAGTCGACTTGTTGCTGCTCTACAATTTTCGTCAATAGCACTTTCTTACGCTCACCATCGACAATTGGACCTAGATGCTTGCCGGTTAATGCGCCATTGTTAATTTCCAGTACATTCGCATGAACTTCCGACATGCCATATTCTGCCTGTACACGATCTGCAAAATACGTAAAACCACCAGATAGAACAGCCGTATGCCATCCATAATGATGTAAGACAGCCATTAGAGTAGAAATGCCATCCATATGCTGGATTCTATTATAAACACCATCCATCACTTCACTACTCAGACCTTCAAGTAGCGCGAGGCGTTGAACAAAGCTTTCAACAAAATCAATTTCTCCACGCATAGCATTGGCCGTCACCGCAGAAATTTGCTCACCAATGCCAGCTTCCACAGCAAGCTCATCCATTACTTCTGCTTTAATAAGAGTTGAGTCCATATCAAACACAGCAACACCAGCTGTACGAATATCTAACATGCTGGATTGATAAATATGATCAATCCCAGTTTCATCAGCCAAAGCTAGTAATTCTGTTTTTATTAAGCTGTCATCAGCAACATTGTCTAGTGTTACTTGTGAAACGGTAATAGGATCTTTATTGTCTGTTAACAAACAAGTCGATCCTCTTAATCCGCGTTTGTCTAGCCACACATTAAATTGCTCTAAGTATTCAGGGTTCAAAGAACCAATAAGGGTAATACTGGCAGACATAAACACTCCTAATTCAATAAGACGCCTACTATAGCAAATCGTTTTCTTTTCGCTAAGCACCTGTTCTACTTTAAAGAATTCAGAAAACAGCCGTTATGATGTGTATACTTCAGTAATTGTTCGACGTCTTATCCCAAAGGAAGTGAATGGACACCCAACCAAAAACGAAGACCCTTAGTCCTTTTATACGCAAAAGGTTAAGCGCTTCAGTAATCATGATTACTACTTTTGTCTCATTGATGATTCTTACCGTATGCATTTTTTGGTACACAATGACCAATGCATTAGGCAATTACTTATCTCAACAAACTGAGGTTTTAGGCAGTAGCCTAGCTACTCAGGCTGCGTTTAACGCGACACAATCAATCCTAACTAATGACTTATTAAGCCTAAATGTACTGCTCAATCGTTTAGTTGTGGACGACAACATCTTAAGCGCTCGGGTCTACAACAAGAAGGATGAGCTACTCGCTGAAGCAGACAGTGGTTCCGCAGGAACTCAATCAGAACAAGACTTTCGTTTAAACGATAAACGTCGAGTATACAGCTCTAGCATAAAATTCAGAGATGAGATTGTCGGGCATGTACTTATCACGCTAGATAAAACACCTGCTCAAGCAACCTTACAGCATCTAAACCATTTACTTATTGGTGTCGCCATTTTCATCTGTGCGATTGCCTTGCTGGTTATCACCTTAGTCACAAAATGGCTATTTAACCCAATCAGCCAAGCAGCGAACGCTTTAGTCTCTTATACTTTAGGTCATGAAATTTCTTCTATTACAGCACCTATGTATAAAGAAGGCAGAGAGGTATGTGATGCTGTGTCTAAGATCCAACATATAAAACGACCGAAAAAGGCATTAACTAAGCCTGTTGAAGCATCACTTAAAACCGATTTATTAAGTACAGAGCAATTAGGTACAAACGATCTAACAGAGACAAAAACTCCAACAGAAGCGCAATTTGAAATTAACTTTGATGCTATTTTTGAAGAGTCAAAACAACGCAGCTGTATTCTTTATTTTGATATCCTTAATCTAGAAAAATGGCATGAGGGTATGACACCTCTGCAAGTCTCTAACTTATTAACGCCTATATATAGAGCTATATTCCAAGCGAGTGAAGCCTACCTAGGACAAGTACATCAATATAAAAATGATTCCGCCATCATCTTATTCAGCGCCATCAATAGTGAAGATAACCTTTATATAGATGCCGTCAGCACTGCTCAATTATTTTTAGGATTAATAGACAAGTTATTAGAGAATGAGCTTTACGCGGATACGCCAAAACTAAACTTCCATTTAGGACTTCACCAAGGCAATACCAATGTTACTCATATGGTAAAAGAAGATACTTTTGAACCTGAAAAAATAGAAACGCTAATACAGAATATAGTTCAAATGAGCCAGTCAGAAAGTATCAACAAACTAGTTATTAGTAATGACATTTTTACATTACCACATATACAAAATCGCGTTTTTTCTGGTCTTCCTGAAATAATAGAAGTGGAAGATAAAGAGATTTTGGCTTATGAAGTCAAAGGTATGTCGGACAAATATAAGAAACAAATTCAACAACATATCAGTCAAATTGTAGGTTCTGAAGAATAAAGACTAGTTATAAAAAAACCCGTCGGACGGGTTTTTTTATAACTAATCAATAACAATTCATTAGCTATCTAAACTAATGACATCATCTAGTGAAAGGCCTTCTTTGTCCATTATCAAACGCAGCTTGCGCAGTGCTTCCACTTGAATTTGACGTACACGCTCTCTCGTTAATCCAATCTCTGCACCGACATGTTCGAGAGTACTAGCTTCGTGTCCTCGTAAGCCAAATCGACGAGTAATAACATCACGTTGCTTATCACTCAACTCATCAAGCCAATGTTCTATACCTTGAAGTACATCACCGTCTTGTCGATCTGCTTCTGGGCCTTGATGAATATCGTCTGCTAAGACCTCTACAAGGCTCTTATCGTTGTTTTCCCCACCGAACGTAGCATCTATAGAGCTGACACGCTCATTCAGTCGAAGCATCTTTTGAACGTCTTCAACTGGGCAGTCAAGCATATCTGCAATTTCTTCAGGGCTTGGCTCGTGATCCAATTTTTGAGTTAATTCTCGTGCGGCCCTTAAATATACATTGAGCTCTTTCACTACATGGATAGGCAAACGAATCGTTCTAGTTTGATTCATGATGGCGCGCTCAATGGTTTGTCGAATCCACCAAGTAGCATAGGTTGAAAAGCGGAATCCGCGCTCTGGGTCAAACTTCTCTACGCCACGAATAAGTCCTAAATTGCCCTCTTCAATAAGGTCCAATAAAGACAAGCCTCGATTCAAATAACGACGTGATATTTTGACAACCAAACGTAAATTGCTTTCTATCATACGTTTACGAGCTTTCTCGTCACCCTTAAGAGAAAGGCGAGAAAAATACACTTCTTCTTCAGCAGTCAATAATGGCGAAAAACCGATTTCACTCAAATAAAGTTGAGTCACATCAAGGTTTCTTCCTACATCTTCTTCTGCATATCTTGCGCTAACCGCCGATTCAAACTCTTCATCAACGCCTTCTTCATCATAAGCGCCAATCCGTGTGTCGAGATTAAAATCTCCTGCAGTGGGTACTTTAGTTATTTCTTTTTCCATGTTGGCTAATTTCATGTCCCCTCCTTAAAACGCTCATATCGCTTAATTATTTTTTGGGCAACACATTTAATGGGTCTATTGGTTGTCCGTCTCGACGAACCTCAAAATGAAGTAAAGGTCTATCCTCACCTTTACCGCCAATCACAGCAAGAGAATCACCTGCTTTCACATTTTGTTTTTCTTTGACTAATATTCGTTCGTTATATGCATAAGCACTTAGATAAACATCGTTGTGCTTCACAATAACAAGGTTACCGTATCCAATAAGACCATTACCTGCATATACGACAGTTCCGTCTGCTGCTGCCTTCACCAAAGCGCCTTCAGCGGCTCTGATATCTATACCTTTACTACTAACACCAGCATTTGAAAACCCCCTAGTGACACCACCGTCAACAGGCCAAGACCAATTCCCCACAGGTTTGTCATCTTTTGTATCTTTTTCAGCTACTTTTATTGGCTGTTTAGTTCTGCTTGGCAACTTAGTCGTAGTAGGTGTACTAGTGACTACAGGTGAGGTTGATCTAGTTGTTTTTGTTGAGTTATTTGACGCATTAGAAATAGATTTTTTCGTACCTAATAAACGAATTTTTTGCTTAGGATAAATAACATAAGGCGCAGGAATACGATTCGACTGAGCTAACTCTCTATAATCTAGACCATAACGAAAAGCGATAGAAAACAAGGTCTCACCACTCTGAACTCTATGGTATCCAGAAGCAGGAACCGAAGAAACTTTGGCACTACTGGAGTCATAAGTTCGGTTACTTTTGGTTGAATAATGGAGTACATCATAAGAACATCCAGTTAATAAAAAGCATAAAAAAACAAACCGACTTATTGGCCAAGTTAGCCTTGTTAAATCATGATATTTAAAGAATCTGTACAAGATAGTTTTCTACCCTAATAATCAGTTAACTGTAAATTATTTTTATTTGTCTTCATTTCGTAAAAATATGTAAGAAACAAGTAAAACGCTTAATAGCCCAATAAAAATACATACGATGGGATAAATGAAATCTGTCAGAAAATAGAAGTTAGGCATATCCCAAGGAAGTACTAAATGCTCCTGTAATGGTATTTTTTTATCTCCTACCACTCCCCAAACATCCGTTATTTTCCATGGCCAGACCTTTACTAAAGCACCCAACATAACACCTGTAAGAAAAGATAATGTCATTGACCTTACATGACGTAATAAATAGTTAAGTATTTTAGAGAAACTCAATAATCCAATTAAAGCCCCAATTGCAAAAACAATCATTACCAAGAAATCTAAATTCTTAATCGCTGATATTATGACTCCATACATCCCCATCATAAGCAGCAAAAAACTACCCGAAACACCAGGTAAAATCATTGCACAGATAGCGACCATACCAGAGAAAAAAACCATTGTGAGTGACGTATTCAGATGAACAGGTATCAACAAGGAAAGGGCCGCACCAATCAACACACCAATACTGAGAATACAAAGGTGACGCCAAGTAAAGCCTTCTATTTGATTAATTAAAAAATACGCCGAAGCCAAAATAAGTCCAAAGAAAAAGCTCCATAAATAAATAGGGTAAGTTACTAATAAATGGCTTATCAGACCTGCGAACAGGAATATACTAGTTAAAATCCCACCACCTAAAAACAGTAAAAAAGTACCATCGAAATGGTGCCATAATCCTTTTACATCACCTTTAAATAACATTTTCAAACTGTTTTTGTTCACGCCACTTAAAGCAGAAATTAATCGATCATAGACACCTAAAATGAAAGCAATGGTTCCACCAGATACACCGGGAACAACATCCGCAGCCCCCATTAATAAGCCACTCAAATATATTTTAAGCCATTTAGACATTTTCTATTCCTTCCAACAAAGGAACAAAGTGTGCAGACTCAGTTCCCAAACATTTCCAACGATCCCCCTCTTTACGCCAACAACCAATCTGCGGACTAGGGTGATCAATAGGCATAATCAAAATGCCCTGTTCTTTAAGGCAGCTAGTCAAAGCTAATGGAATTTTACTTGCCATTGCTGTAATGATAACGGCATCCATCTCAACTTTATGAGGCCATCCGGCTTGCCCATCACCAAATAAATACTCAACATTATTAACGCCCATTGATAACAGACGCTTTTTAGCTAATTCATGAAGCCACTCTTGTCGTTCAACCGTATGAACTTTATTAAAAAAATGCGCTAAAATTCGAGTTTGATAACCAGAGCCAGTTCCCACCTCTAAGACTCGGCCAAGCCGAGCATAGGTTAAGAGCCACTCAGTCATTCTTGCAACAGTAAGCGGTTGACTAATAGTTTGATTACGGCCGATAGGGAGTGGCGTTGCAGAATAAGCCAAATGTGAAAATGCCGATTCAACAAATTCATGACGAGGAAGGTTTGCCATTAATTCCAGCAGTTCAGGATGAGTCACTCCCTGCGCCTTGAGCTGATCAATCATTCTAGACGCTTTAGGTTCGGTATTTGTGACTAATCCATTAAGATCGTATTGGCTCATAATTTTACAGTTTCGGCCCATTGCTCAAGAGGTAATTGTGCGTCATAACACGTCATATCCGTATGTATAGGTGTAATAGATACATAACCATTTTCAATTGCACAAAAATCCGTACCATCAGAGACATCATGTGGTTCTGACAAGGCTCCAATCCAAAAACTTGCCAAGCCTTTAGGATGCTGAGCAGAAATAGGCGCTTGCGCTTTATGGCGATAACCTAGACGAGTTACCTGTATTCCCTTTAACTCATCGTAAGGTACATCAGGCACATTCACATTCAATAAAATACCAGTAGGCAAAGCCAGTGTATTTGAGTCTTTTAGCAACTGTATAACAACTTTGGCAGCCGTATCAAAATGTTGATTGCCGACTAAAGAAACAGCTAAAGCAGGACGACCTAAATGTCGAGCCTCCATTGCTGCCGCGACAGTACCAGAATAAATAACATCGTCACCTAGGTTTGCTCCATGATTAATGCCAGACACGACCAAATCTACGTGCCCGTCAATCATTCCAGACAAGGCCAAATTCACACAATCCGTTGGCGTTCCATCAACACGATAATGATGCTCAGCAACTTCAATAGGTTGCAGAGGACGAGTGAGTGTTAAAGAGTTACTAGCTCCACTACGATTACGGTCTGGAGCTACAACCAATACATCGTATATTCCTTGTAAGTGCTTCGCTAATGTTTGGATACCAAGGGCATCTAAACCGTCATCATTGGCGATCAAAACTCTCATGATGTTTCTCTGCTGCTTTGTCCGTAAAGTTGATCATTTCGCGTAGTATACTGGTCGCAAAACAGCCTTTTGTTAAAGAAAACTCAACAACTAACTGAGCTTTCTCTTCTGTATCGTTTAGCAATTCCCACGCCATATTCATTGGTACTAGGCGAGCCAATCGGCTATCTCTGGAAAGATCGAAACTATTTAACCCTTCTAGTAACCCTGCGCTCTCCAATAACGTATTTTTAATTGCCGCTTCACGCTGCGGACCCGTTCCCGCTTCCCAGCCTGCACTCATTAATGGCAGCACAGGGCTAATCTCTCCACGTATTACACTAAGATGAATTAAAGCCTCTATATTTTTGGCGCGAAACTGCTCATCTTTGCGCTGAAATTGTGCAATATCACCATCACATAAACGTGCCCACATACCGTTTTCAACTTGGTCACTTAAAGATTGGTTAAAACACCAAGAACGTATGGCTGACAACCAGAATGATTCTGTTTTAGATAATTTACGTCGGCTCTGGCGACCCTTCAGTACAAAAGCTTCACCGTGGTGTAAGTTATTTCCATTAATGCCAAAGCGCTGTGGACCATAATAATTTGGCACCCCACCCTCTTTAATAAGATGCAAACGAGCTTCAAGCTCATTTATATCCCCTTCAATTTCTCGTAACCGAATTAAAAAACGATTGGCAAAGTGCGTACCCATACGAAGTTTTTTAGAATGTCGTACTTGCATAACAATTCGAACACTTTCAGGCTCTCTAAACGCTTCTTCAAGATTTGAAAAATCAGGTTCTTTATTCAAAACATGTAAACAGAACCATTGACGAGTGCAGGCGTGGCGATCTTTAACACCACTATAGGTTACCTTTTCAGGAGGTATACCTGCTACTTGCGCTAATCGCTTTGCTAGAAAGTCTGTATTCACACCCGCTTTTTCAACAAATACAAAGCAAAACTCACCTTTTCCATCAGGCTCAAAACCTAATTGCTCTTCTACATAAAAGTCTTGTACGTAGGTTTTCAGGTCCCCTGTGATAGCAGGCTTAGACCAAGCGTATCGCCATTCAGTATTCATACTTCACCTTGGCTAAAGAGCCCCTGATTCAAGGGAGCTTCATTAAAGTTATCCGGTTTAAAAATCAGCGCGACAGCCTCAACAGCAATACCTTCCTTACGACCTATAAAACCAAGCTTCTCTGTTGTCGTTGCTTTGACATTAATTGCACTAATATCGACCTTCAAGTCTTCGGCTATGTTAGCTCGCATAGAGTCAATATACAGACGCATCTTAGGTGCTTCGGCGATAATAGTGACATCTACGTTGCCAACAATAAAACCTAACGAAGCCACTTCTGTATAAGCAAGTTTCAATAAAATTCGACTATCTGCCCCTGAAAACGAAGCATCAGTATCCGGAAAGTGTTTTCCAATATCACCTAAAGCAGCAGCACCTAGCAAAGCATCAGTTAACGCATGTAATACGACATCACCATCAGAGTGAGCAATCAAACCTTGTGTATAAGGGATAGAAACACCACCTAAGACTATATGATCGCCCTCACCAAACTTGTGAACATCAAAACCATGGCCGATTCGAAATGGCATCATCATAACTACTCCTGTGCGATCAATTGCGCTTATTTATCTGAATTTATGCCTATATTCAGATCAGAATGAAACAGATAAGAAAAAAGAGCTTCAGCAATAAGCAGGTCTTCTGGCAAAGTCACTTTAATATTACTACTTTCACCCATTAAAAAATCAGGATGACAGCCAATATACTCCATGGCTGAACACTCATCCGTAATAGTGACATTATCTATTTTAGTCTGTTCTAAAGCGGCTAAAAGCTTACCTAAAGAAAACTTTTGTGGCGTTTGAGCTAACCATATTAAATTTCTGTCTAACGTTTTTTCGACAGTCTGATACCCTGACCGTTGAAGTTTAACAGTATCTCTCGCCGGCATAGCTAAAAGCGCACCTTGGGGAGAGTTATGGAGAATAATTTGATCTAATGCACCCTGAGTAAGTAAAGGTCTAGCAGCATCATGCACCAGTACATCTTGCTCTTTAACACCTGTCTTCTCAAGCAACCACTGTAGCCCTTTTTGAACGGTATCACTGCGCTCTTTGCCACCAGAAAAAGTGTGAATAGAATCATGCTGGTGCCATTTTGACTCTGGCCAATAAGAATCTTCTTTACTAATACCAATTGCCACGCCAGCAATTAATGGGTGAGTTATAAAAATAGCAATGGTTCGATCTAAAATACTTTGCCCAGCAAGCGATAAATATTGTTTAGGACAATCAGCTTGCATACGCTGACCAACTCCCGCCGCAGGAATAATTACCCACAAAGGCCGAGTCATTGCTTATTCACCATACGATAAAAGACTTCGCCTTCTTTTACATATTGAAGTTCGGTGCGAACATGCTCTTCCACAGCTTCTTTTCCAAGTCTAAGGTCTTCAACCTGGGCTCTAAGAGCATCATTGCGATGTCTCAAACGCTGATTAATTCGTTCTTGATAGGCAATTTGCTTCGCTAATTCTTCTTGTCGTTTTATCCCCTGATCACCGAAGTACAAGTGATAGGCCTGATAACCAATAACACAAACAAAAAAGGCTAATAACAAACGCGCCATAAGATCCTCAATGACCTAAAAAAAGATTATCTATTATTAAAGAAATCAGGTTAAAAAAATATAAAAAAAGGGAGAACCAAGTTCTCCCTTTTTCAAATCAAGCTAATATTACGCTTGACCTTTCACTTCTTTAAGACCGTTATAAGGTGCTTTTGAACCTAACGCTTCTTCGATACGTAGAAGTTGGTTGTACTTAGCAACACGATCAGAACGACTTAATGAACCAGTTTTGATTTGGCCAGCAGCGGTACCAACAGCTAAGTCAGCAATTGTTGAATCTTCAGTTTCACCAGAACGATGAGAAATAACAACCGTGAAACCAGCGTCTTTAGCCATTTTGATTGCAGCTAACGTTTCAGTTAAAGAACCGATTTGGTTAAACTTGATTAAGATTGAGTTAGCAATACCGTTGTCGATACCACGTTTAAGAATCTTAGTGTTTGTTACGAATAGATCGTCACCCACTAATTGGATTTTATCACCCATTAGTTTAGTTTGGTGTGCGAAACCATCCCAGTCAGACTCGTCAAGACCATCTTCGATAGAAACGATTGGGTATTTGTTAGTAAGATCTTGTAAGAAGAAGTTGAATTCTTCTGAAGTGAATTTTTTACCTTCACCTTTAAGATCGTAGATATTTGCTTCTTTGTCGTAGAACTCAGATGCAGCACAATCCATCGCTAAAGTGATGTCTTTACCTAATACGTAACCCGCATTTGCAACTGCTTTTTCGATTGCAGCAAGTGCAGCTTCGTTAGACTCAAGATTAGGAGCAAAACCACCTTCATCACCAACAGCCGTTGAGTGACCGTCAGCTTTAAGTACTTTAGCTAGGCTATGGAATACTTCAGCCCCCATGCGTAGACCTTCACGGAAGTTAGCAGCGCCAACAGGTTGGATCATGAATTCTTGGATATCTACAGAGTTATCAGCATGCTCGCCGCCATTGATGATGTTCATCATTGGAAGAGGCATAGAGTAAACACCAGGTGTACCGTTTAAGTCAGCAATATGAACGTAAAGAGGCACTTTCTTAGAAATTGCAGCCGCTTTAGCTGCAGCTAAAGAAACCGCCAAAATAGCATTTGCACCAAATTTAGCTTTGTTTTCAGTACCGTCTAGGTCGATCATGATCTGATCAAGCTCAGCTTGCGCCAATGCATCTTTACCAGTTAGGGCTTCAGCAATTGGGCCATTTACAGCAGCAACCGCTTTAAGAACACCTTTACCTAAATAACGCGCTTTGTCTCCATCACGTAATTCAAGAGCTTCACGAGAACCAGTAGATGCACCAGAAGGTGCTGCAGCCATACCGATAGAACCATCAGCAAGATGAACTTCAGCTTCTACCGTTGGGTTACCACGTGAATCCATGATTTCACGGCCTTTAACTTGAACAATCTTACTCATACTAAACCTCTTTAAATATATGAAGATTCACAAACAGTTTGTTTGTTTAACCTATTTTTCTTTTCCTGCATATTGCAATGCTGCATGAACGAAAGCACTAAATAAGCCATGTCCATGCCTAGGAGTTGAAGTGAACTCTGGATGGAACTGACAAGCAACAAACCAAGGATGATCTGCAATTTCTACCATTTCAACCAAGGTATTATCTTCTGAACGACCAGAAATCGTCAAACCTGCCTCTTCCAATCCAGCAACATAGAAATTATTTACTTCATAACGATGACGATGACGCTCTTTAATGACGGTTTCACCGTAAGCTTCAAAGGCTTTAGTTCCCTCCGTAAGATTACAGTTCTGCGCGCCAAGGCGCATTGTGCCACCTAGGTCAGATTGCTCTGAACGAATTTCCTTAGAACCTTCGGTGTTCGTCCATTCGGTAATCAATCCAACAACTGGGTTTTCTGCTTTGAAATTAAACTCTGTACTGTGAGCACCAGATAAGTTTGCTACATTTCGTGCAAATTCAATCACAGCTACTTGCATACCCAAACAGATACCTAAGTAAGGCACTTTGTTCTCACGAGCATATTGAGCCGTTAAGATTTTACCTTCAACACCTCGCTCACCGAAACCGCCAGGAACCAAAATAGCGTCCATGCCTTTCAGACACTCAGTTCCATTTTCTTCAATACTTTCTGAATCAATGTAATGAAGCTTCACTTTAGTACGAGCATGAATTCCAGCATGATCCATTGCTTCGATCAAAGATTTATAAGCATCCAACAACTCCATGTATTTACCAACCATGGCGATATTAACTTGCTTCTCTGGATTCAGTTTCGCTTGTGTCACTTTATTCCAAATATCCAGATTTGGCATATCACAATCTAAATTAAAGTATTCGACGATCAAGCTATCTAAGCCTTGGTCATTCAGCATTTGAGGAATACGATAAATAGTATCTGCATCTGGGAGAGAAATTACAGCGCGCTCTTCAACACTAGTAAACAAGGCGATTTTCTTACGTTCTGGTGCTTCAATAGACACCTCAGAACGACAAATAAGAATATCTGGCTGGATACCAATTGAACGAAGCTCTTTTACAGAGTGCTGAGTGGGTTTGGTTTTGGTTTCACCGGCGGTACGAATGTAAGGAACCAAGGTCAAATGCATGAATAAAGCACGACGTGCACCCAACTCGACTTTTAGCTGACGAATAGCTTCTAAGAAAGGTTGTGACTCGATGTCACCAACTGTACCGCCAATTTCAACCAAAGCAACATCAGAACCTTCGGCACCAGAAATAATACGTCGTTTGATTTCATCAGTAATATGAGGAATAACCTGAACAGTACCACCGAGATATTCACCACGACGTTCTTTTCTCAGAACATGCTGGTAAACACGACCGCTGGTAAAGTTGTTACGCTTGCCCATTTTAGTAGAAATGAAACGCTCATAATGGCCAAGATCTAGATCGGTTTCAGCACCATCTTCTGTAACGTACACTTCACCGTGCTGGAAGGGACTCATGGTACCTGGATCAACGTTAATGTACGGATCCAATTTCAACATGGTGACTTTTAGTCCACGAGATTCAAGGATAGCCGCCAAAGATGCCGCTGCCAAGCCTTTACCAAGAGATGAAACTACACCGCCTGTAACGAAAATATATCGTGTCGCCATGAGTGTTTAACCCGCCTTAAAGTAGAAATAATGAGATTTGAAGAGGTATAAAAACACGCCTTCAGACGGGGGGAAATAGTAACATCGGAAGCCTTTCCACTCAACGTAAAACACAGTTGTTTTGTATAGAATAAAAACGCCTCCTATTACCATCAAAGTGTATCCACATCTATTTCAAAGCAACGCTGTCAGACTGTCTAAGTCTTTGATATTTAACTATTAACTTAAAAGCCACATAGGACGAACTTCGTCTTAACCATCAATTGAGTTATCTTATAGATATACATCAGTCTGAATATCAACCCATAATAAATGTTAACTTATTGATAAAAATAAGGTTTAGGAAAATAAATGGAATCTTCTCAGTTTTATGATTTCTACAAAAATTCGGCTGACGCCGACCTTGCCCTCAAAAAAATGCAAGATGAAATCAATAAACCACGCCGTACATTGATTGGTTTAACAGGTGGTCCCGGATCAGGTAAAAGCACTTTGGCTAACTATTTGGCCAACCAATTTACTGAGAAATACCCAGAACAAGTAATATGTCTTTCGATGGATGGCTTTCATCTTTCTAAAGCCCAACTCAGCACTTTACAAAATTCAGAAGAAGCTTTTGCAAGAAGAGGAGCACCTTGGACATTTGACAGCGCCTCGTTTATTGAGAGAGTTAAGGACATTCATCAAAACTACCAACAACAAGATATTTTATGGCCTAGTTTTGACCATAGCCTAGGCGACTCAATTGAAAACGATATTTGTATAAAAAAAGAAACAAAAGTCGTTTTAATTGAAGGCTTATATTTGTTACATCAACAGGATGGTTGGCAAGATGCAGCTGCATTATTTGATGAACATTGGTTCCTAGATACTCCGATTAATACATCCTTTGAGCGATTAGCACAACGCCACATGAAGGCTTGGGGGTTTAGCCATGAACAAGCCATGGAGAGAATAAACCAAAGTGATGGATTTAATGCGGAACTGGTTTTATCGACAAAAGATCAAGCAGATTGGCTGTTGAAAGACTAATGTTTTTCAGTAATCATAAGTAAAGGGAGTTCACCAGATAAGCGCCATTCAATTTGTACATGCTGATAATCTGGATGAAGCCATAACGAACCCACTGCAATTAACTCATCGCCGACAAAAAGGTAGGGGAGATGATCCCGCCACCAACTAGGTACCTGAAGATCATTTAGCCACTTTTTCAGCTTACGGCTTTTTCCATTTTTAAGGGTCAATACGGCCCCATGTGGACGCTCACGTAAAACACAGCTTTCACATCCATCAACTCGAACTTGATCAAACGGGCGTACCAACACAGCACCCGCATTTAAGGGAGAAAACTTAGCTGGCTTGTCTAACGGAAGAAGGTAAATCGTATTTTTATGACGCATGATACGACCATTGCTAAGTTGAAATTCTGGATGTCTATCTTGGCCACCAGACAACATTTTTTCGATACTTTCTAGTTGAGCATGCGGCAAAGACAACCCTTTAGATTGTAAAAAGTGTCGAAGCCAGAACAGCCTTTCACCGACTGCTTTCTTCGTAATGAAGGATAGATTCAAACCGCCAAATTCGTTGCACCATTCCTCCAACTGACGATAAGCGAACTGGGAAAGTATACGATAATCAGTTTCGATTCGTTGCGCGCTAACAACAATATTTTGCTCCATTGTCGGAAAGCGTTCTTTCAGAATAGGAACAACTCGATGACGTAAAAAGTTTCGTGTAAACCGTTCATCAAGATTAGATTCGTCCTGGATCCACTCCAACTTCTCTTGATAGGCATAGTTCTCAATGCTAGCTTTCGACACACCAAGCAAAGGACGAACTAGACAAGCCCCTTTTTTACCAATTGTCCGTGTACGAGGCATACCCGAAAGCCCTTTCCCGCCGGTTCCACGCAACAGGCGGAATAACACAGTTTCAACTTGATCGTCACCATGATGTGCCAATAGCAAGACGTCTTTCGTCGACATAACGCTCTCAAAAGCTTGATATCGAGCATTACGCGCAGCATCCTCGACGGAGGCTTGTATTTCCAATTGAACGTACTGAGCCTCAAAACGTACACCTAGCTTTTGACAAACTTGTTTGCAGTGGTTTAGCCAGCTATCGGCATGATCACTAAGCCCATGATGAACATGAATCACTGCGATATTTTTCTTCTGCTGAAAAGAAAGCTGACTTACGATAGCATTAAGCAGAACATGAGAATCCACGCCTCCACTAAAACCAACCCACACAGTTTCGACCTCAGAGAATAAACAATTCACCCACTCTTGATTAAAAGAAAGTGGTGATAAGCAATGTATTGGCTTTAATTGCGTATGCTTCATCATAATATCTAAATAAGCGACCATTCATTCAACACTCAATAAAATAAAAACAAAAAAGCCCCCTTAATAGGAGGCTTTTTTAGAATTTCAAGAAATTATAAACCGTATGACATCAAACGATTATAACGACGAGCCAATAGCTCTTCTGTCGTTAGGGTTTCCATTCTATCCAATGAAGCCAGAATATTTTCTTTTAGGCTTTGTGCAATTTGCTCGTGGGCAAT
The DNA here is from genome assembly GCF_014803385.1 of Marinomonas colpomeniae. Taxonomy (GTDB): domain Bacteria; phylum Pseudomonadota; class Gammaproteobacteria; order Pseudomonadales; family Marinomonadaceae; genus Marinomonas; species Marinomonas colpomeniae. Next base: position 36,819 of record NZ_JACYFC010000005.1, read on the forward strand.
ATGAGCGCCACCTAATGGCTCAGGAACAATAGTGTCAACCAACCCTAGTTCCTGAAGACGTTGAGCAGTAATACCCATCGCTTTCGCTGCGTCAGATGCACGATCCGCGCTCTTCCACAAAATAGAAGCGCAACCTTCAGGTGAAATTACAGAGTAAGTACCGTATTGCAACATCATTAGCTCATCACAAACGCCGATAGCCAAAGCACCACCAGAACCGCCCTCACCAATTACGGTAGAGATAATAGGTGTTTTAAGACGAGACATTACTGCTAAGTTATAAGCAATTGCTTCACTTTGTCCGCGCTCTTCAGCACCGATACCAGGATAAGCTCCAGGTGTGTCGATTAAAGTAACAATTGGTAAGCCAAAACGCTCCGCCGTTTCCATAAGACGCAACGCCTTACGATAACCTTCTGGAGCTGGCATACCAAAGTTACGCAATACTTTTTCTTTAACATCACGCCCTTTTTGATGACCTATAACCATCACAGAACGACCATCCAAACGGGCTATGCCACCAACAATTGCACGATCATCAGCATAATGACGGTCGCCATGCATTTCTTCAAAGTCAGTAAATGCGTGATTGATGTAATCAAGTGTATAAGGGCGCTTTGGATGACGTGCTAATTGAGAAACTTCCCAAGCGCCTAAATTACTAAATAGGCTTTTAGTAAGCGCTATTTTTTTACTTTCTAGTCGGCTAATTTCATCACTGATATTTAGCTCATTATCGTTACCGACTAAACGCAACTCTTCAATTTTTTGTTCAAGCTCAGCAATCGGCTGCTCGAAAGGGAGATAATCTAAATTCATGTTTAATTACACTGCTGTTTGGTTGTCATAAAATTCAAAGTAAAAGGCGAATCACTATTTACTCTATAGTTCTATAAATGCGTCGCTACTACGCCACAAATCCATTGTACCAATTCTTAAATTGGTGCTAAGTATACACTAACTGAACGTTTTGTTTACCGTATTGTTTCTGAAGTTTATGAATTAATTCGTCGTCTGGCCGAACTTTCCAATCATTTCCTAAACGAATGTCGCCACATGCTTCCGGAGTATCAAACCCTATAACGACATCACAGCCATCACCTCGAAATGAGGTCATGTAGTTCGCTAGTGTTTGTATGTCTATTGGTGTCACTGTTTCTGAAGTCCAAGTAATTCGTAATGCTTCCACATAACGTATTCTAGCTTGAGCTATATCAAGCATATTTCGAGCAATAACTTTTTGCCCACCACGAAACTCATCAACCGTTATTTCACCTTCAACTACGACAACTTCATCTTTTACAATAACATCTTTGAAGTTGTCATAGTTATCAGGGAACACAGTGACTTCAATACGCGCAGAACGATCATCTAAAGTTACAAAGGCAATATTACCACCTTTTTTACTCTTGGTAATCCGCAAGTCTACGATCAGCCCTGCCATAATCTGCGTGTCACCACGTTTAGGCTGAAGGTCGACAATTTTTGAACGGACGAAGCGGCGTATTTCTTTTTCATATTCATCAATTGGGTGTCCAGTAACATACAATCCCAATGTATCTTTTTCACCATCGAGGCGCTGACGCGGAGGCCACTCATGTTGCACACCAATTTCTTTATAAGCATCCTCGGCACTCTCCTCTACCGCGATGCCGAACATATCCATCATACCTTCATCTTGACTTTTAGCATCCTGAGCAGCTCTTTTTAATGCATTATCAATGCTAGCGAAGAGCGTTGCTCGGTTTGGCCCAATTGTATCAAAAGCTCCCGAACGAACTAAGGCTTCCATCACTCGCTTATTTACTTTACGCCCAACACGCTGGCAAAAATCGAAAATATGTTCAAACGGGCCATCTTTTCTTGCTTCAACAATCGCCTCGATAGGGCCTTCACCAACGCCTTTAATTGCACCCAAGCCATAAACAATGGCGCCTTTTGTGTTTACCGTAAATTTAAAGACGGACTCGTTAACATTTGGTAGTTCCAAACCTAACTTCATGGAGCGACATTCTTCAATAAAAATAACTATTTTATCGGTATTCTGCATATCCGCAGACAGTACGGCGGCCATGAAAGGGGCTGGATAATGATTTTTTAGCCAAGCAGTTTGGTATGAAACAAGGGCATAAGCAGCGGAATGGGATTTATTGAAACCATAACCCGCAAACTTCTCCATCAAATCGAAAATGTTACCGGATAAGTCTTTATCAACATTATTTTTAAGTGCACCTTCCATAAAAATAAGGCGTTGTTCTGCCATTACTTCTGCTTTCTTTTTACCCATGGCTCGGCGTAGTAAATCGGCGCCACCAAGAGAAAACTTAGCCAACACCTGAGCTATCTGCATTACTTGCTCTTGATACAAGATAATGCCGTATGTTGGTTCTAATACAGGGATAAGGTCATCATGCTGGTAATCTGAATGAGGAAAAGCCAATTCAGCACGACCATGCTTACGGTTTATAAAGTCGTCTACCATCCCTGAACCTAATGGACCAGGACGATATAAGGCCACCAAGGCGATAATATCTTCAAATCGAGATGGCAGTAGCTTTTTAATCAACTCTTTCATACCACGTGATTCCAGCTGGAATACCGCAGTAGTTTCTGCTCGTTTCAATAAGTCATAGGTTGATCTATCCTCAAGGTCGATAAGCGCAATGTCTAATGGCGGCTTACCTTCTAATGCATTGATCGCATCGATATTTTTAACCGCCCAGTCAACCACGGTTAATGTTTTCAAACCCAGAAAGTCAAACTTAACCAGACCAGCTTCTTCTACATCATTTTTATCATATTGAGTAACGAGACCTGAGCCGTCTTCCTCACAATACAAAGGGGCAAAATCAATAAGCTTCGTTGGTGCTATTACAACACCGCCAGCATGCTTACCAAAGTTACGCACTACACCTTCTAAAGATATAGCCATTTCCATGACTTCTGCGGCATCTTCATCACCGGCTAAAAATTCAGGCAATGCAGGTTCTTCTTCCAGCGCTTTTTTCAGCGTCATGCCAATTTCGAAAGGAATCAATTTAGATAATTTGTCGCCTAAACTATAAGGCTTACCTTGAACTCGGGCGACATCCCGCACCACCGCTTTTGCGGCCATTGCACCAAATGTAATGATCTGAGATACCGCATCTCGGCCATAAGTACGCGATACATAATCAATAACTCGGTCACGGTTTTCCATACAAAAATCGATATCGAAATCCGGCATAGATACCCGCTCAGGGTTCAAGAAGCGTTCGAACAGAAGATCGTATTCTAGAGGATCAAGATCTGTGATTTTAAGTGCATAGGCAACCAATGAACCCGCACCAGAACCACGCCCAGGCCCAACAGGAATGCCGTTATCTTTCGACCATTTAATAAAGTCCATTACGATTAAAAAATAACCAGGAAATCCCATTTGATTAATAATATTTAGCTCAAACTCAAGGCGATCCCAGTATTCTTGTCTGCGCTTCTCAACGCGCTCACCATATTTTTTCGTAAGGAAATCAAACCGCTCTATCAAACCATCTAGAGAGAGTTTGTTAAAGAACTCCTCCATTGTCATACCTTCTGGCACAGGGTAATCAGGTAGGAAGTATTCTCCTAACAACACATCTACACTACAACGTTTAGCGATTTCCACTGTATTTTCAAGCGCTTCAGGAATATCCTCAAAAAGAGCAGCCATTTCTTCTGGCGTTTTAAAGTATTGCTCTTCGGTATAACGACGCTTTCGTCTAGGGTCATCAATAGTGACTCCATCATGAATACACACTCGCGCTTCATGGGCTTCAAAGTTCTCTCGTTTCAAAAAACGCACGTCATTTGTTGCAACAACAGGACAATCTAACTGTGTCGCTAACGGCACAACAGCATGAATATAACTTTCTTCGCCTGCTCGACTCGTACGCTGCAATTCAATATAAAAACGATCAGGGAATATCGACATCCAATAGGCTAAACGATTTTTTGCTTCTTCATCTCGACCTTTATTTAGTAAAATACCTATATCGCCAAAGCCCGCACCAGACAGAGCAATAACATCTTCACTAGATGACTCGATCCATTCTCTTTGGATAATCGGACGGCCCTCAACTTGACCTAACTGATAACCTTTAGAAATGATCTCTATAATATTCTTATAACCCTTGTTAGATGTCGCCAACAAGGTAAGTCGGTAACGAGCACCAACTTCATCATCTTCTGCAATAACGACATCTGTACCACAGATAGGCTTGATGCCCTTATCCATAGCGCCTTTATAAAAGCGAACAAAACCACAGAGGTTATTTTCATCTGTCATTGCCACGGCTGGCATAGACATTAACTCTGTCGTACCAAGCAAACCTTTAACTTTAACCAAACCATCCACCAAGGAAAATTCGGTGTGCACTTTTAGATGTATGAACGATGCGGACAAAATACTATCCCTCTAAAATTCTTTTAACTGGACCAAAACTGCGCCGATGAATTGGCGTTATACCATGTAGACGTATCGCCTCAAGGTGTAAAGCAGTAGGGTAACCTTTGTGTTTTTCAAAACCGTATTCTGGGTAAATTTTTGCAGCTTTAACTATATCTCTGTCTCGCGTCACTTTCGCTAAAATAGACGCAGCCGAGATGGCAGCCTGCCTATCATCACCCTTGATTACAGCTTCAGCAGAACAAGGCAAATCAAGCGGAAGTCGATTACCATCCACTAAAACATGTTCAGGCACTACAGGCAATAACGCAACGGCACGAGACATCGCCAGCATACTGGCATGAAGAATGTTTATCTCGTCAATCTCTTCTATCGTCGCACTGGCGATAGCATATGCCAGTGATTTCTCTTTTATTTCAACAAAAAGAGCTTCACGTTTTTTTTCACTCAGTTTTTTGGAGTCTGCAAGCCCTTCTATTGGCTTTTTAGGATCTAAGATCACCGCAGCAGCAACGACCTCACCCGCTAAAGGTCCGCGACCAGCTTCGTCAGTTCCTGCAATCAAATCGCCAAAGTAAACCTCACTAACAAAAGGCTCCATTATTTCCCCTTTGATTCTAGCATTGACAAGATTGCTTGAGCGGCTTGAGCACCTGCATTTTTACTGAGCATTTTATGTAAATTAAAATATTTCTCTTGGATTGATTTGTCTGCATTAAAAGAATGCCACGTTTGTAATAGATTTTTAGCCAAATTCTCCGGCGTTGCAGCGTCTTGTAATAATTCAGGCACAAGCGGCTCATTAGCTAATAAATTCGGTAAAGACACATACGGTACCTTCAGCATTCTAGACATGATGGCGTAGGTAAATTTATTGACTCGATAAGAGACCACCATAGGGCGCTTTACTAACATAGCCTCAAGCGCAGCTGTCCCAGACGCCAGCAAGATGGCATCAGACGCGGCCATAACAGTACGTGACTGTCCATCAATTAGAACTGCATCAACATTTGCCTCTTGTAATATATTAGCTATTTGGACACGCCTTTGCTCGTTGGCCGCTGGCATTAGAAAGACTGCATTCGGCTCTTGCTGTTTAATTAACTTAATGGTTTCAACAAAAAGAGGAGTAAGGCGAGATACTTCGCCTTCTCGTGATCCAGGCAAAATACCAAACACCGGACCACTAACTGGGCCTAAATTAAGAAGAGCTCTTGCTTCATATACATCATTTTTAAGTGGGATTTCATCCGCCAAAGTATGACCAACACAAACTACAGGAATATTATGTTCACGGTAAATAGGCAGCTCGAATGGAAAAAGCGCCAACATCAAATCAACTGATTTTTTAATATTGAAAATACGTTTTTGACGCCACGCCCAAACAGAAGGACTGACATAATGGACAGTAGGAATGCCAGCATGCTTTAATTTCTTAGCAAGTGGCATATTAAAATCAGGGGAATCAATACCAATAAAGGCAGTCGGCGGATTATTCAAGCATGACTGATATAAACGTTTACGGATGCCTAATAACTCTCTTAAACGGCCAAGTACTTCAATAAGCCCCATTACAGACAGCCTATCCATTGGAACAACACTTTTGAAGCCTTGTGCTTGCATTAGAGGACCACCAATTCCCTCAAATACAGCATCTGGCTGCAAGAGTTTTAAATGAGCAATCAGATTAGCACCCAAAATATCACCCGACGCTTCACCAGCTACTAACACGTAGCGCGTTATAGACGTCATTTCCATTTACATAACCCCTAATAATAAAAAACCCCGAAACAGTCGGGGTTTTTTTAAAACATGCTGCTTATCTGACTATTCCACGCTTTGACTGTCGAATCGATAAAATAAACTCGGCCACCTCAGGAACATGGAAAAGATCCCCTTGCTCAAGTTCTTTTAACGCAACGTCTAAGGTAAAACCTTTAAGATAAATGGTTTTATAAGCAGTACGTAAAGACCTTATAACCTCAGTTGGCATACCTCTTCTTCGCATCCCTTCGAAGTTCATACCATGTGCTTTTGCAGGATCACCAGAAACCATAACGTACCTAGGCACATCTTTCACAACCATAGAGCCCATTCCGCACATACTGTACGAGCTCACCTGACAAAATTGATGAACACCAGTGTAGCCACCCAAAATAGCATGGTCACCAACCTTCACATGTCCGGCCAATGCTGCGAAATTGGCCATTATATTATAATCGCCAATTTCGCAGTCATGGCCAACATGGGTACTTGCCATAAACAAATTATGATTACCAATTTCAGTAATACCATTATCTTGCACTGTACCACGATGAATCGTCGCACTTTCACGAATAATGTTACTGTCACCAATAATTAACTGAGTAGGCTCACCTTTATATTTTTTGTCTTGGTTTGCTTCTCCGACAGACGCAAACTGATAAATTTCATTATGACATCCAATTGTCGTATGACCATTAATCACGACATGCGACTTAATAACACTACCAGAACCAATTTTCACATGTGGACCGATCACACAAAAAGGACCGATCTCCACGCTGGAGTCAATTTCTGCATTTGAATCAATTAATGTCGTTGGATGTATAGCCACTATAACCTTACCTGTCTGCACACATAATTGTAGATGAACACACTAACTCACCATCAACGGATGCTTTGCATTCAAATTTCCAAATCCCACGTTTTACCGCAATGATTTTGGCTTCTAACTGTAAACGGTCACCCGGCACAACAGGACGTTTAAAACGTGTCTTATCGGAGCCGACAAAGTAATACATCGAACCATCTTCTGGTGTTTTATCCATGGTTTTAAAACCTAGGACACCAGCGGCTTGAGCCATTGCCTCAATAATTAACACACCAGGCATTACTGGATCATCAGGAAAATGACCGTTAAAAAAAGGCTCGTTCACCGTAACATTTTTATAGGCAACAATGGACTCATTTAAATTTATTTCAACTACACGATCCACCAATAAAAAAGGATACCTATGCGGTAGGTATCGGCGAATTTCTTTTACGTCCATCATTTATTATCAACCTTCTCTAAAAACTTATTAACTTGTTTTTTTAATTGTGAAAACTGCTTCGCCATTTCGTCAATTCGTCTGACTCTAGCAACCGTTCGTCGCCATTTGGTTGTTGGCTCCATGCCCATACCAGAAGAGTAAGATCCCTCCTGATCAATGGAATTACTTATCATGCTCATACCTGTGATATGTACTCTATCTGTAATCAATAGATGTCCAGCTATACAAACACCACCTGAAATAGTACAAAAATCACCAATTTTTGTACTACCAGCAATAGCGGTGCTAGCCGCAATCGCTGTATTATCGCCAATTACTACGTTATGAGCAATTTGAACTTGATTATCTATCTTAACGCCATGACCTATTCGCGTATTCTCTATTGCTCCGCGGTCAATGGTTGTACTCGCACCAACTTCAACACGATCACCGATGACAACAGACCCTAACTGATCAATTTTCTCCCAACTACCATTGTTTGGTGCAAAACCAAAACCATCAGCACCAATTACCGAACCACTATGAAAAATACAATTTTCACCAATGATCACATCATGATAAATAGTAGTGTTCGGATATAAACGAGTACCTTTTCCTACGGTCACGCCACGACCGATGACACAACCAGCGCCAACCATGCAGCCTTCTGCGATTGTCACATCATCATCAATGACAACATTAGGACCAATAATTACACTATCAGCAATAATAGCACTCAATGAAACAACAACACTTTGATGTATACCTTTCCAACCTTGAGTAATAGGAACAAATAAATGAGATAACTGAGCAAACGCTAAATAAGGATTGGATACAACGATGGCATTATCTACCAACTGGGCAAGCTCTTCACTCTTCACAAGCACAGCACCAGAAGAAGTAGATGCAAGCTGATTTTGGTACTTTGGATTGGCCAAGAAGCTCAATTCGTTGTTTGACGCATTTTCTAGTGTGCCTAATTTATGAATAACAATACTGCTATCGCCTTTAACAACACCCTGAACCTTAGCAGCCAATTGCTCCAACGTATAACTCATAGATTAGTTATCCTTATTAATACGTTTCACTAGCTCATTCGTAATATCTGCATCAGCATCTGCATAAAGACTTAATTGTCTATTTAATACTAAATCTAACTTTCGCTCTTCAATTAAAGATTTCAAAGCTGCCTCACCCTGTGGAGTCAAGGATTCAATCAATTGCTTTTCCAACTCTTTGGCTTGACGCTGCATGCTAGCCGCTAAAGCGCGTATCTTGTTCTGAGTCTCCGCTAATCCCTGACGACGCTTCTTAAATTCGTCAGCAGAAAGAGTAAGTTCATCACGTTTTAAGTTATTTGCCGCAGTCTCAAGGTCTGCCTGCTCTTTTTTTAAACGAACATCCATTTCCGCTACTTTTTGCTTTGGACCTTTTGCAGCTTCCTGACCAATATTACTTTGTAATAGAGCGCCTCTAAAATCTACAACGGCAACTTCTGTTGCATGCACACTGCTTATTAACAATAGTCCAAAAAAAGCGGTTAGTAAGTTTTTCATGCTATATACCCTGTATTGTATTTTGAATTAAAAAGACGTTCCAAGACGAAATTGGAAAAAATCAGTATCGTCATCGTCATCTGGATTAAGCGCTTTAGCTATATTAAATGACAGCGGTGCTATTGGCGTTATCCAAGTCCAACTCAAACCTATACTATAACGAAACTCCGATGTCTCAACACCTTCAGTACAATTTGTACTAACTGAATAACATGTGTCCGTAAATACATTACCGCCATCCAAGAAAAGTGCCGTACGAACAGACTTATGATCATCAACCATAGGTAAAGGAAAGATTATTTCGGCGGTTCCTACCATAAGTATATTACCACCCATAGCACTACTTTCCTCATCCGAAGAGCTATCATAAGAATTTTGAGGGCCTAATGAAGACGAACCATAACCACGCACAGAACCAACGCCACCTGCGTAATAGTTTTCATAGAAAGGCAAATATTCTGAATCACTATAACCATTACCATAACCGAACCGAGCTTTTGCATGGAATAACCAAAGACTTGAATTGTTAATATTCCAATATTTTTCAGACGTAAGACCTATTTTATAATATTGTTGATCACTACCTGGTGTTGACGCTCGTAAGTTAACACTCGTCGAATAACCATTGGTAGGCAAAATGCCACCAATTAAATCATTATCACTCCATGTGACAGAAGCAATCAGATCATCAAAATTATCACCATAGGTATTAGTAAAAAATTCAGTCTCATTGGATGGGTCATCACTAATATCAATTTGTGTTTCCTGAACGGCTAAAGCAAAAGTCAGGTTTTGTGTGTCAGAAAGCGGATAACCATAACTAAGCTCAACGCCTTTTTTATCAATTTGATAATCCTCGATATCGTCATCGTCATAATCACTTACTTGATAGTAAAACCTTACACCTCTGCTCACCCCATCAACCGTAAAATAAGGGTTATTGTAGCTAATTGAGTAGGATGTATAATCATCAGATTGCGACGCATTAAAAGCCAGTCGATTACCAGTACCCATAAAGTTTGACTTAGAAATACCAAAGCCATAAATGAGCCCATCATCATCAGAAAAACCAATACTGGCTTGAATACTACCTGAGGGCTGTTCCTGTACGACAACATCAATATCTACCTGGTCTGTCGTACCTGGAACTGGACGAGTTTGTAGATTAACACTTCCAAAAAAGCCTAATCGTTCTATACGACGCTTTGAAGATTGTATTTTCGAATGTACAGCTAAAGCCCCTTCAAACTGAGTCATTTCACGACGTAACACCTCATCTTTAGTCTCGCTATTACCACTAAAAGTAATACGACGAACATACACTTTAGGTCCAGGTGTAATTTGATAACTAAGGTTAACAGTGTGGTTTTCTAGTTTTTCAGGAATCACATTAACATTGGTAAACAAGTAGCCATTATTACCAAGCTCTGTAGAAATACCTTCAATAATACGAGTCACTTCGCTACGAGAAAAAACATCGCCTTTTTTATGAGTAATTTGTTTCCAAACATTGTCTTCTGGAATAGGTAGACTACCACTCAAGGAAAGGTCATTCACATAATAAGGAGCGCCTTCCTCGACATTAATAACGATATAAACGTCGCGTTTATCTGCAGAAAGACTTACCTGGCTCGAAACAACACTAAAGTCTAAATAGCCTTTATCTAAATAGAAACTTTTTAAGGTATTAATATCCCCTTCTATTTTTCCTTTAGCGTATTCATCCGCTGAACTAAAAGGGTTCCAATATCCAGTTTCTCTTGATTCAAAATCTTCAGTAAGGACTTCATCATCAAAATCCTTATTACCTACAATATTGATATGTACTATCTTAGCCGTTTCGCCCTCATCAATATTAATGGTAATACCAGTACGATTTCGAGGCATATCTTCAACAACAATATCAATTTTGGCACTGTAGCGGCCAAGGGCATAATATTGACGCTGTAATTCTTGAGCAATTTGGTTAAGTGTCTCTGGCTTGTAAATTTCACCTACTTCCAAACCTGACAGTTTTAGTCCACGCTCTAAATCTTCCGTATTAATTAAATCGTTGCCCTCAATAAGTAAATTGCCAATTGAAGGTCGCTCTACAACATCAAAAACCAATATGCTGTTTTCTTCATAGACGTCAATATCACTAAAATAGCCCGTATTAAAAAGAGAATTAATGGCTTGGTATACTTTATCTGAGTCATAAGATTTGCCTTCGTCAAATCCAATCACATCAAATGCACGTGCGGATGGCATTTGAACCAAACCATCAACACGGACATCTTCTACTGTTTTTGCAATACTCTGCATACTAATTAAAACTAAAAATACCGCTGGAACGATTTTCACATCTACCTCTCTACAAGCGGGCAATATCATTAAAAATGGCAATAGCCATTAAAGCAAATAAAAGTGAAGCACCAACACGATATGCCATACTCTGAATTTTTTCAGAGACGGGCTTACGACGAATAGCTTCAATGCCAAAAAACAACAAATGCCCACCATCTAACATTGGTATAGGCAACAAATTAAGCACCCCTAAACTAACACTAAGGTAAGCCATGAACTTCAAGAAGGATTGCACCCCAGATTCTGCTGACGCACTCGCAACTTTTGCAATTGTTATCGGTCCAGATAAATTATCAACCGAAATCAATCCTTGTAACATTTTACCAATAGAAGAAACCGTTAAAGATACCATCTTAGATGTTTGAGCAACACCATAAGAAAAAGATTCTAACAAACCATAACTACGCTCTCTAACCAAACTATCATCCCATTCAGGAGGAACAACAGCCAATCCCGCATAACCTAACACTCTACCGTTTTGCTCAGTAGAGTTCGGGCGCAACAACAACACCTTAACGTCTTGATTTCGTTTTACTTTAACAGTCAAATCTTTATTTGGATTGGCCTGAACCAAAGCAACAACTTGCTGCCAATCCTCTGTCGGTTGGCCAAGCATTTCTATAATTTCATCACCAACCTGAAAACCTGCTACAAAGGCAGCTCCACCATCAACTACTCGGTCGATAATAGGCACTACTTTAGGCCGCCAAGGAGTCACTCCAAAAGATTTAATCAGGTTATTAGACTGAGCATCCATTGGCCAGCCACTTAAACGCACTGCATTTTCTTGCTGAGAGCTCAACCCTTCAACTTGGTAACGAACGATAATTGTTCTTGTTTCACCAATCAAGCTTGCTAACACTAAATTTACATCTTCCCAAGAAGCAACTTGCTCACCCGCAATAGAAACAATCTCATCACCAGACTGGACTTCCGTCTGAGCCATTGGTGAATTTTTTTCGATTTGGCCTACTTTCGGAGCAATTGACTGCACGCCTAATAAAGCCACTAGCGCATAAATAAAAACAGCTAGTATAAAATTGGCAATCGGCCCAGCCGCAACGATAGCAATACGCTGCCCAACACTTTTATTATTAAAAGCTTGGCTTTTCATTGAGTCAGGAACGTCACCTTCACGCTCATCCAACATACGAACATAGCCACCAAGTGGAATCATCGCCAAGGTAAACTCTGTTCCTGTTTTGCCCACATAGCGGTAAATTGGTTTGCCGAAGCCAACAGAAAAACGCAATACCTTGACACCACAGCGTCGAGCCACGAAAAAATGTCCAAATTCATGAAACGTAATGAGAACACCCAAGGAAATAACAATAGAAAGGATATTTTGTATCATAAAAAACCACCGCGATTAACCATATCCTGAGCCAGCTGACGGGAAGAAAAATCCGCCTCAAATACATTATCGAGTGTGTTCACTGTCACTATATTTGCTGCAGACAAGACCCCTTCATTCACTTTTGCAATATCAAGAAAACCAATTTTCCGATTCAAAAAAGCAGCAACAGCAACTTCATTCGCTGCATTCAGCACAGCCATTGCAGTTCCCCCCATAAACCATGCATCTGCCGCGAGTTTTAAGTTAGGAAAACGCGAGGTGTCTGGCGCTTCAAAATTTAAACGGCCCACATCAATAAGACTTAAAGGAGGGACTTGAGTCTCAACCCTCTTTGGCCAAGTCATACCGTAAGCAATAGGTATTCTCATATCCGGATTACCCATTTGAGCAACAACGGAACCATCACGATAAGAAACCATGGAATGAACAATGCTCTCCGGATGTACAACTACTTCAATTTCATTTGGAGTGACATCAAACAACCAACAAGCCTCAATAAGCTCTAAGCCCTTATTCATCAAAGACGCCGAGTCTATTGATATCTTTTGCCCCATAGACCAATTAGGATGCTTACATGCTTGTTCAGGTGTCACTGACGCCATATCATCCAAGGACCAAGTTCTAAATGGCCCTCCAGATGCCGTCAAAAGAATTTTAGATACATCCTGCGTATGGGCTCCAGAAGTAGTTTGAGGCAAACTCTGATATATAGCATTATGTTCACTGTCTATTGGCAACAGCACAACATTATGACGAGCCACTTCATCCATAAACAGCTTTCCAGCGGTGACTAATGACTCTTTATTTGCCAGCAAAGTACGTTTACCGGCTCGAATCCCAGCCAATGTTGGCTTAAGACCAGCAAAACCCATGATCGCAGCCATAACCTGATCAACTGAAGCATCAGAAGCAATACTCTCTAAAGCGTCATTACCCCACTCAAAGGAAGTAGACAAATTACAGCACTGTAAAGCCAAATCATTACGCGCTTTTTCAGACCCCATCACAACACGTTGAGGACGAAAACGGCGGCAAATATCAGCCATTTTCTCGACACTTTCGTTTGCCGACGCATTTATCAATGTAAATTTATCTGGATGCTGAGCAATTATATTTAACGTACTCTGACCAATAGAGCCTGTTGCACCTAATAGACAAATACCTTGCATTAAAGCCACCCAGCCAAACTCAGTAATAAAACATAAATAGGGGCCGCTGCAGTCAAACTATCCACTCGATCCATAACCCCACCATGACCAGGGATAAGATGACTCGAATCCTTCAGGCTCTCATGTCGCTTGAACAAGCTTTCTGTTAAATCCCCTAGAACCGAAACGGAAGATGTTAATAATGCAACAAGAGATAGAATGACCCACTGAGAAAAAACAAAGTCACTTAGCGCAGCAAACGCAACCACGCCTATTTGTGTCAATAACAAACCACCAACAACACCTTCCCAAGATTTTCCAGGACTAACAAACCTAGCCAGCTTCTTTTTGCCAAATGCTCTGCCCGCAAAATAAGCGCCAGAATCAGCTCCCCAGATAAGCCCCATGAGCAGTAACACCCAAACAACAAAATCATTCGATTGCTTTAGTACGACTAAGGAAGACCAGGTTGTCACAAGCACCAAAGCCCCAAACAATAAGCGACTCAATACGTGCTGCCAAACCAAGACTGAGGGGTAACGCATCACCCAATAAAGCGCCAGAATCCACAACAAAGGACTAGCATACAAGGATATTTTTTGCATATTGAAATGAAAAACAACAAAGCACAGTATCCCTATAGAAACAGCAAACAGGATACGTTTAACTTGATTACGTACACCAGATAGACGAGCCCACTCCCAACCAGCTAATAAAACCACCCCTGCCATAGATAAAATAAAACTAGAGGCATCTAATACAAAAACAGCACAGACAAACAATACAGCCATAACAATGGCACTTAAGACACGAGGAAGTAACATTGGTTATCGACCACCATAACGACGTTGACGATTTTGATAAGTTTGAATAGCCTCATCAAAATGTTGTTGATCAAAATCCGGCCACAATACCGGCAGAAAGACAAATTCGGAGTAAGCAGTTTGCCAAAGTAAGAAATTACTAATTCGTTGTTCTCCAGACGTTCGAATCAACAGGTCAGGTGCAGGTGAATTTGCTAGCTGCATATGCTCACCTAATGTAATTTCATCTATTTCTTCTAGAGGCAACTCACCTAACTTAACGCGCTCAGCTATTTTTTTTGCGGCTTCAGCAATATCCCAACGACCACCGTAATTAGCAGCAATGACCAACGTCATTTGGTCGTTATTCTTTGTTGCACTTTCAACACTTACTATTTGCTTTTGAAGCCCATCACTAAAAGCTGTCAAATCACCTATCACTTCAAGCCGAATCCTGTATTTATTTAGACGCTTTAACTCCTTTTTAAGAGAACGCATAAACAATACCATTAAACCATCAACCTCCAATTTTGGACGCTTCCAATTTTCACTGGAAAATGCAAATAGAGTTAATACTTTAACACCAGATTTCGCAGCCATTTCTACCGCACGACGAACAGCAGAAGCACCCGCAGTATGACCTGCAATACTCGGAAGGTGTTTATTCTTTGCCCAGCGATTATTACCATCCATAATAATAGCAACATGAGCAGGCACGATCACTGACTCATCATCAGTGCCAACCAATTCTGACATAACTTTTTCCTAGCCAATAAAAAAAGCGAGCCGAGGCTCGCCTTTCCCATTAAATTGCCATCAGGTCTTTTTCTTTTGCAGCAAGACGATCTTCAACTAAAGAAACATACTTATCTGTGATTTTTTGAACTTGATCCTGACCACGACGATCATCATCCTCAGATATCTCTTTTTCTTTAACCAAGTCTTTGAGACTACCGTTTGCATCTCGGCGAATATTACGAATAGAAATTCGTCCGTTTTCTGCTTCACTTTTAGCTTGTTTAAAATAATTTTTACGCGTTTCTTCAGTTAAAGCAGGCATAGGGATTCGAATTAAATTACCTGTTGTAGAAGGATTCAAGCCCAAATCAGATTTCATAATCGCCTTTTCAATTTCAGGCACTAGATTATTTTCCCAAGGAGAAATACCCAATGTACGTGCATCCTCAACCGTTACGTTAGCCACTTGACTAAGAGGCGTCTCAGATCCGTAGTAGTTAACTTTTACTGAATCTAAAATACTAGGATGCGCTCGGCCTGTACGAATTTTTTTAAATGCAGACTCAACAGAAGAAACCGCTTTATTCATACGGTCTTCTGCATCTTTAAGAATTTCGTTAATCATAACTTCCTCACTTAATAAATATATTTTCAGCGCCACCAGCCATCATATCTATCGAGGCTCCAGGCTTATCGGTGTCCAGCATATCTGTAGATGCGCTATAACCATGCATCATGGTTGGTAAACAACTACTAAGTCCATGACACCCAATTCTTTTTCAAAAAATTCATCATAGCCCAATGTATCATATTTTAAGGCATCAGAATCTTTCAATGGATAAGTAAATTAAACATCATCCACTCTCGATATAATATCTAGATCTATCTCAATACCACAAAAATAAGTAGCAGAGTCATCTGTAAAAAAATAAAAAAAACTTACTAGAAGTACATAAGTAATACCAGCTTCTCATAAAAAGGGGCAGTCAAACTGCCCCTTTTTTTGTATGACACTGAACTCAAAGATTAACCTTTAAGCTGTGCTGCCACTTCTGCTGCAAAATCAACCTCAGCAACTTCAATACCCTCACCTACTTCAAGGCGAGTGAAAGAAGTAACAGAAGCGCCAGCATCTTTTACAAGCTGACCGACTTTAACTTCAGGATTCTTAACGAAAGGCTGCTCAGTCAAGCTGTTTTCAGCCAAGAATTTCTTCATACGACCAACAATCATTTTATCAACGATTTCTGCAGGCTTACCGGCCATGTCTGGCTGAGCACGAACAATTTCTTCTTCTTTCGCTAAAACTTCTGCAGGCATGTCATCACCGCGAACCACTCGAGGAGCAACAGCAGCAACATGCATAGACACATCTTTAGCCAGTTCAGCAGAACCACCTTCCAATTGAGTCAATACAGCTATTTGACCGTTACCGTGGAGGTAACCACCAACTAAACCACCTTCGACGATAACAGCACGACGAGGAGAAATATTTTCACCGATTTTTTGCACTAATGCTTCACGGGCTTGGCCAATTTCACCAGCAAGCAAAACAGCGATATCAGTTTCTTTCGTTGCAAAAACAACGTCAGCTACTTTATTTGCAAAAGAAATAAAGCCTTCATCGCGAGTAGCAAAGTCAGTTTCTGAGTTAACTTCAACCAAAATACCATAAGAAGCATCGTCTGCAACGCGCATAACGATAGTTCCTTCAGCAGCAGTACGACCTGCTTTTTTAGCTGCTTTCATGCCACTTGATTTACGTAGCTCTTCAATAGCGACTTCAACGTCAGCGTTAGCAGCGACGAGTGCTTTTTTACACTCCATCATGCCTAAACCGGTACGATCACGTAGCTCTTTTACCAATGCTGCAGATACTGCGGCCATGTTAAATCCTCTTTATACCAATTCAAATTTAAAAAAGGAGGTCAAAAACCTCCCTTTAGAAACCAGAACAAACTAGAAAGTTTGCTTACGCTTCAGTAGTAGCTTCGCTTACTTCAACGAATTCATCAGCATTTCCAGCAGTCGTAGAACGACCTTCTAGAACAGCATCAGCAAAAGCACCAACATACAACTGAACAGCGCGAATAGCGTCATCATTAGCTGGGATGATGTAATCAACACCATCTGGATTACTGTTAGTATCAACGATACCGATAACAGGAATACCTAATTTATTCGCTTCTTTAATAGCAATACGTTCATGATCAACGTCTACTACAAACAACACATCAGGAAGGCCACCCATATCTTTAATACCACCCATAGAAAGCTCAAGTTTTTCAAGCTCACGAGTACGCATCAAAGCTTCTTTTTTAGTTAGCTTTTCGAATGTACCATCAGATACTTGACCTTCAAGCTCACGAAGACGCTTGATAGAAGCACGGATAGTTTTGTAGTTAGTCAACATGCCACCTAACCAACGGTGGTTTACGTATGGCATACCAGAGCGAGCAGCTTGCTCTTTAATCGTTTTAGATGCAGCACGCTTAGTACCAACAAACAAAACCTTGTTCTTGTTTTCAGCCATTTTCTTAACTAGCTCTAGAGCTTCGTTAAGAGCTGGAACAGTGTGCTCAAGGTTAATGATATGAATCTTATTACGAGCACCAAAAATGAAAGGCTTCATTTTTGGGTTCCAGTAACGAGTTTGGTGACCAAAGTGTGAACCAACCTGAAGAAGGTCGCGCATAGAAACTGTAGGCATTTTACTATCCTTTAATTTGGGTTATTTTTGCTTACCAGCTAAAAGCATCAGTCAAACAAGGTTTAAGGCAACCTATGACACCCCAGACACTCTTATTTAATTTGCGGCAAGATCGTTGATTTATGTAAATTTACTTATCTCAGGCAAATGCCCGACCAAGCCGGCGTTTTATATCACATTTAACAAAAAACCAAAAGACTTGTACGTATTTTTTACATAACTTCAAGCCGCGTTTTTTTCACCTAGAGAGGCGATTCTACCGTTCAAGTCATGTAGAATACCTTGCATCTCGTTAGAAACAATTTAAAGACATATACATTATGAGCAATGAAATACTACAAAAAGTTGAAGAACTTACTAAAAATGGCCGCGTAGACACGCCGAGCTGGACACCTCGCCCAGCCTCTACACGCTTCACTGATATTAATGATATAGAAGGAATGCGAACAGCAGGAAAATTGGCAGCCGATGTATTAATCATGCTAGAGGAATTTGTTGCCCCTGGCGTGACGACAGAACAAATAGACATTATTGCTCACAATTTCATTATTGAAGAGCAGGGCGCGATTCCGGCACCTCTTAATTACCACGGCTTCCCAAAGTCTTGCTGCACTTCCGTCAATGATGTTATTTGCCACGGCATTCCCAATGATAAAGCGCTTAAAAAAGGTGATGCAGTTAATATTGACATAACCATCATCAAAGACGGCTATTATGGTGATACCAGTCGAATGTTTTTTGCAGGTCCTGCCCTACCGCATGCAGAACGTTTAGCGAAAGTTACTCAAGAATGCCTCTATCTTGCTATTGACCTAGTGAAGCCCGGCGCTCGACTAGGTGATATTGGCGCCATTATTTCAGCGCATGCTCACAAACATCACTATTCAGTAGTTGAAGAATATTGCGGCCATGGCGTTGGCACGACTTTCCACGGCGAACCTCAGGTTGCACACTACGGAACAGCTGGTACAGGCGTCATATTAGAAGAAGGCATGACACTAACAATAGAACCTATGATTAATGCAGGTAAAAAACAAGTTAAGCACTTAGGCCCTGATAATTGGATAGCAAAAACCAAAGATGGCCGATTATCAGCACAATATGAACACACCTTACTTGTTACAGCTAATGGCGTTGAAGTACTAACACGTAGACCAGAAGAAACACGCTTCTCATAGAGGCGTATTTTCTTAAATTTAATACAAATAATATTGAAAACAAATAAAGCTAACTAGATCACTTTTAAATCTATTTAATTCATTCTTTGAGGCTCCTGTATGGACTTTCCTGCTTTTCCAGACGCTCCGCCACTCCTCACCCAGGAAGAGAAACAAGAACTAGCAAAACCCAATTGCTCAATTACACGCTACAAAGCTATCATTGAAGAAAAAACCAATGCTTACAACGATTTATTTCACGCTCTATACCCGATAGAAAAACTCGTCAAAGGCCTCTCTTCTTTCTTCGATGAAGTATTACAAGCAGCTTGGATTGCCAAAGAATTAAATATTGAAAATCATGTTAGTTTAATCGCTGTAGGTGGTTATGGACGTAGTGAATTACATCCTAAATCAGATATTGACCTTTTAATTCTTATTGAAAACGAAACCTCTGCGCCAAAAGACAAACTGGAAGCTTTTATCACCTTCCTTTGGGACATTAGTTTAGACATCGGACACAGCGTTCGTACCATTGATCAATGCACTGACATGGCGGCGACCGACATCACAGTCATCACCAACTTAATTGAATCAAGAACACTAATAGGCTCCCCTGACCTGCTTGCAACATTAAAACTACATGTCGACACAGACCACATGTGGGATGGACACTCTTTTTACAAAGCAAAACTAGCAGAGCAAAAGCAACGTCACGCCAAATATCAAAACACTGCATATAACTTAGAACCAAACCTCAAAGAGTGCCCTGGTGGCTTACGAGACATGCAAGTTATTGACTGGGTAGCTAAACGCCACCTACACACTAATAGACTAAGCGCCCTGATTGATAAGCAATTTTTATCTGAAGATGAATATATACAACTTAAAGGTGCTGTCAGCCATCTTTGGCGAGTCCGTTGGGCACTGCATATGGTCGCGGGAAGAAAGGAAGACAGACTTCTTTTTGATCATCAACGCACACTCACAAAGCTCTTTGGTTTCGATGATGACGACCTAAAACGTAATGTAGAGCGTTTTATGCAAGGCTACTATCAAAGCGTTGCTGCAATCCAACAATTAAACGACTTACTTCTTCAGCATTTTGAAGAGTCCTTCCTGAGTCTCGATGCAATTAATACAGTTGATATAATCAACGATAACTTTCAAATCGCTAACGGCCAATTAGAAGCTCGATCACCAACGCTTTTTCAAGATAACCCATCCTGCATGCTTGAAATTTATGTTTTATTTGGTGATCAAGAGAATATCAAAGGCCTTCGCGCTAACACAATGAGACAGCTTCGCGACAACCTAGAACTCGTTGATGATGACTTTAGAAATAACAAAAAAAATACAGATCTTTTTCTTGATGTTATTGCCAGTCGATATCACCTCAGCAGCATATTAAGATCCATGAAGCACTTAGGTTTACTTGGGCGATACTTGCCTGAGTTCGGCGCTATTATAGGCCAAATGCAGCACGATTTATTTCATATTTACACAGTAGATGCACATACGTTACAACTAGTAGAAAATTTACGACGTTTGTGGCTGCCGGAATACAAACAGAAGTTTCCCATTTCATCACAAGCCATACGACATATAGAAAAAGTAGAGCTTGTCTATATTGCAGGCCTATACCACGACATAGCAAAAGGTCGAGGCGGAGATCACTCTGAACTTGGCTGTGTTGATGCACAGGCTTTTTGTGAGAGACACGGGCTTTCAAAGAAAGATACAGCCTTAATTGTGTGGCTAGTTCGAAACCATCTTTTCATGTCTGTTACTGCTCAAAGAAAAGATATATCAGATCCTGAGGTTATTTGGGAATTCGCTAGTTATGTGAAAGACCAAGAACACCTGGATTATTTATTCATCCTGACAGTAGCTGACATAAATGCAACCAATCCAACTATGTGGAATAGTTGGCGTGCATCACTTATGCGCCAACTATATTTAGAAACTAAACGCGCACTTCGTCGTGGTCTCGACTCACCTATCGATGCCGAAATGATCAGTGACGAACACAAACAGCGCGCGCTAGAAGTTATGCTAGAAAACAATGCAGACATCACTGAAGCTGAAGACATTTGGTCAACCATTGAAGATGAGTATTTCATTCGCTCAAATGGCGATGAAATAGCATGGAATACGGAAGCCATCTTACGTCACCGCCCAAGCCAAAAACCACTTATCGCAGTAACACCGTTGGGCGGACGAAATTTCTCAGGCGCTAGTAAAATCTTTATTTATACTCCTATTAGCAACCATCTCTTTGCCGTTATGGCCGCAACATTTGAACAACTAGGCCTGACAATTTTAGATGCTAAAATCAGCCATACAACGGATAACTACAGTTTAGATAGTTTTGTTGTTATGGACAGTAACGATAACGACACTAATTTATACCTAGATAAAGAACGCATAAACTTAATTCGACAAACACTAATGGAACAACTTGAAACGCCGTCGCGATATGAAAGCGTTGTACAACGACACACTCCAAGAATCTTAAAAATATTTAACTCTCCAGCAACAGCTCACTTTGTTAGCCAACCCGAAGAGGTCTGGTCAGCGCTTGAAATAACAGCACCAGACCGCCCAGGTTTACTTGCTTTAGTAGGGCAATTTTTTATGAATAACGGCATCATGCTGCATAAGGCTAAAATTGCCACACTCGGAGAGCGTGTAGAAGATACTTTTTACATAACCGAAGATAATGGCGACCTTATTACTGACAACGATCGTATAAATACAATCTGTAACCTTTTAAAAGAGAAAATAGACCGTTTCTCTAAAGCCATGGACTAGAACCTAATGAACCCTCTTATACACTCTTTGCACCCATATCCATTCCAAAAGCTTGCAGAGCTTCTAGAAGGGATAACACCTAACCCCGAAAAAACGCTAATTAAATTAACCATTGGCGAACCTCAACACGAAGCACCCGCCATTGTCTTAGAAACACTCGCCAATAGCTTAAATGGTGTCAGTAAATATCCCAGCACAAAAGGTGAACTACCTTTACGAAGCACTATTAGCGAATGGACAAAACGTCGTTTTAAACTGGAAAGTTTAGACCCTGAAACAGAAATCCTACCCGTCTCAGGTACGCGAGAAGCGCTATTTGCTATCACCCAAACATTAGTAGGTGAAAAAAATAAACCTCTTGTCATAAGTCCAAATCCTTTTTATCAAATTTACGAAGGCGCTGGCATTCTCGCTGGCGCCGATCTTCACTTTCTTCCGTGCGGATCAGAAACAAGGTATAAAGTTGATTACCAAAGCGTAAGCGATGATATTTGGAAGCGTTGCGAAGTGTTGTTTGTCTGTTCGCCAAATAACCCGAGTGGCACAGTCACAACGCTTGAGGAATACGCCTACCTGATTGAAAAAGCGAAGATGTTTAATTTCACCATTGTGGCTGATGAGTGCTATTCAGAAATTTACTTTGGTAATCAAGCACCTTTAGGTTTACTGGAAGCGTGCCAAAAACTTGGCAATACAAACTATAAGCACTGTCTAATTTTTCAATCTCTTTCTAAACGCTCAAACCTACCAGGCCTTCGTTCTGGTTTTGTTGCTGGTGACGCCTCTTTATTAAAACCTTTTTTACTCTATAGAACCTACCAAGGTTGCGCCATGCCAGCTCACCATCAAAATGCATCAGTTGCAGCCTGGAACGATGAAAAACATGTTGTAAAAAATCGTGAAATCTACACTCGTAAATTTGATGCTGTTTTAAGCATATTATCACCTGTTATGGACGTTGAAAAACCAGAAGCTGGGTTTTATCTCTGGCCAAAAATAGACATAACAGATGAAGAGTTTTGCATATCACTGTACCGAGAAGAAGCAGTATTGGTACTTCCTGGCAGTTATTTAGGACGCGAAATAGAGGGGACCAACCCTGGCAGCCAGCATATTCGAATGGCATTAGTTGCCGAAGAATTAGAGTGCGTCGAAGCCGCAAAAAGAATTCAATCTTTCTTGATTCGTAACAATCTTATCAAAAAATAATTTTCATTTTATATAAATTATAAAACTCAGTTGGAGAAATATATGAGTAATACAATTTTCGCATTCGGTCTTGGTATCGGAACAAAAAACAAAGAAGGTAGTTTACTAGAGGTCTTCTATCCTTCACCTACTCTTGGTGCAGAAAAAAGCACATTAGATGCACTACTAGAAAGCACTAACTATGAAGGTGGAAACAACACAATAGAGCTAGATGAAGGTGATCTAAACCGCTTACACATGAACCTTTTAAAAGCGGGAAATATTGAACAGGCAGAATTGGCATCTCGCCTAAAAGCGACTGTTCAGCCAGTTATTTTGTGTGTGTTAACAGTAGATGAAGCACCAAGTAATCCAGCAGAAGTCTATTTAAAACTACAATTAATCTCACATCGTAAAGTGCAACCTCATAACACAGTACTTGATGGCATGTTTGGCTTACTAATAAACACAGCATGGACAAGCGAAGGCCCTATCGATGTGCGCGAATTAGCCGATCGACAATTAAGCGCTCGAATGGAAGGCCGAACCATTGAAGTATTTAGCGTAGACAAATTCCCTAAAATGCTAAACTTTGTTGTACCAACAGGCATTCGTGTTGGTGATGCAGCACGCATTCGTTTAGGCGCTCATTTAGGAGAAGGTACAACAGTTATGCATGAAGGTTTTGTTAACTTTAATGCAGGTACACTAGGCACTAGCATGGTTGAAGGCCGAATTTCTGCAGGTGTTGTCGTTGGTAATGGTTCAGATTTAGGTGGCGGCTGTTCCACAATGGGCACACTTTCTGGCGGTGGCAACATAGTTATAGGGGTGGGTGAAAAATGTCTAATTGGTGCGAATGCAGGAATCGGTATTGGATTAGGTGATCGCTGTACAGTTGAATCCGGCTTATACATCACAGCAGGTTCAAAAGTAGCAGTACTCGATGAAAATAATCAAGTTGTTTCAACTGTGAAAGCTCGTGACTTATCTGGTCAATCAGATCTTCTTTTCCGTCGTAACTCAGAAACGGGGGCGGTTGAATGCAAAACCAACAAAACAGCCATTGCACTTAACGAAGCCCTACATGCTCATAACTAAACATTAATCTATGCCCAATAAACGCCTAATGCTAATAAATTTAGATTAGGCGTTTATACTTTATAGAAAGAGTTTTAACGGAGAATAATATGGTAGACATTTACGGCATAAAAAATTGCGACACTATGAAAAAAGCGTTTCGTTGGCTAGATGAAAACTGTATTGAATATCACTTCCATGACTACAAAAAAGAAACCATTGAAACGACTACAGCAAAATCTTGGATCGAAGAACTAGGCTGGGAAAACGTAATTAATAAACGCGGTACAACTTGGCGAAAACTGGACGAAGAAACTAAGAACACAATGGATAACGAGACCGCTATCCAAACCATCATTAATCAACCCTCTATGATAAAGCGACCTTTAATGGCATTAAATAATACTGTCTACTTAGGTTTTAATGCTGACGATTACGCTGAACACCTGCTTTAACGTAAAACTGGCGTATAAATACGAGGCGTTTCTTTAGTTTGTTTGACAATAGGCGTTACTGTTGGCGTGTACCCAGAAGATGAAACATCTGAGCGAATAACCGGCACAAAATATGATTCCTGTGCAACAGACTGAGACTGGCCAAAAGAGTTACACCCAGCTGCAATAAAACTCAAAAAAACAATAACACCTAACTTCATAACACCACCCTTAATGGAAATCTCCTGTTATAGTAACAGAACCATCCATAAAGTAGCGAAAACTAACACAAAGGTAAAGAATGTCTGACTTGTCACCAACACTAAAACTTGCCGTAGATCTTATCTCCCGCCCTTCTGTTACACCAGAAGATGCTGGATGCCAAGAACTCATGATTGATCGATTGAAAAAAATTGGTTTTGAGATCGAATACATGCCGTTTGGAGAGGTTAAAAACTTCTATGCAAAACATGGCACATCTGGACCAAATCTTTGCTTTGCAGGACACACAGATGTCGTTCCAACAGGCCCTGAATCAGAATGGACAATACCTCCCTTTGCACCAAAAATTGTAGACGGTATACTTTTCGGACGTGGTGCAGCAGACATGAAAGGCAGTCTTGCGGCTATGGTGACAGCAGTCGAAGCCTTTATAGCTGAACACCCAGACCATGAAGGTCAAATCTCATTCTTAATCACAAGTGATGAAGAGGGTCCATTCGTAGATGGCACAACTCGCGTTGTTGATGCACTTATGGAGCGCAACGAAAAAGTAGATTGGTGTATTGTTGGTGAACCATCAAGCACCAATACATTGGGCGATATTATTAAGAATGGTCGACGCGGCTCTTTTAGTGGTAACTTAACCGTTCACGGTAAACAAGGCCATGTTGCTTACCCTCATTTAGCAGAAAACCCTATTCACTTAGTCGCTCCAGCATTAGCAGAAATGTCGACAGCTCACTGGGATGATGGCAATGATTTTTTCCCACCAACAAGCTTTCAAATTTCTAACATTCAAGCAGGTACTGGTGCAACCAACGTAGTACCAGGTAAGCTTAATGCTCAATTTAATTTTCGGTTCTCTTCTGAGCTTGATTTCGACGCGCTTAAAGTCCGTGTTCTAGAAATTTTAGACAAGCATCAACTTCGCTACGATATTGAATGGACATATAATGGCCTACCGTTTCTTACACGCCCAGGAAACCTAGTAGATGCGATTGTAGATGCCGTACAAACTACAGTTAACATCACACCTGAATTATCCACTTCAGGCGGAACTTCTGATGGTCGATTTATTGCCAAGATGGGTACGCAAGTTGTTGAACTTGGCCCAATCAACGCGACCATTCACCAAATAAATGAATGTGTAGATGCAGAAAGCCTAAACAAGCTTTCTACTATCTATACTCGTATATTAAAAAATCTTTTTGTAAATAAGACTTAAAAGATAAAACGGATGAGAAACTCACTGCATAAATTAGCAATGAAGTTAGGTAATAATCCTAAACTTGCGCTCATGAAAATGATCCAAGGCGGATTGATGTTCGTTTTTGGCGTACTTATGCTAATGGTAGCAGATCGTGTTATTGAAGAATCACTTATTCAAGAGGTCATCGCCCTATTAGGCTTGATTATCGCTGGATGTGGCCTGCTATGGACTCTCATCGGTTACTTATCTATGAGTGTACTTAGAATTTATCATATGATTAAAAAGAAGAGTTAATAAGATGCAAACTGACATCGAAATATATCTATTATCCTGCCCAACAGAGAATATTATTGCTTGGCTTGAAAAAGAATTTATTTTAGTTAATAAAAGCGAACCATCAAAGTTGTGCTCAAAAATTGTTATCAACTCAAACGGAAACGACATTGAAGTTACTATTTTGAAGCAAGCTGCGGGCAAACGATTCACTTCTGTTTGGTTTGATTCGGATAAAACACCTTGGGAAAATGATATGGACTGCGCTAAACAGGCCTTCCAATCCCTTAATTGCGAAGTACGCTGTAATTTTCAAGCATGGGAAGAAAAAGGCGAGCAAGATCCTGATCAATGGTGGCAAATAAATGCATACGGAGAAGGTCCTTTTATTTGGAACTAAGTTAATTAAAGTATTTTCAAGAACAAAAAAACCAGCTCTATTTTCATAGAGCTGGTTTTTTTTTCAATCAAATATTACGTAAGTACAGCTAACGCTGCATCGTAATTAGGCTCATCAGCTGTTTCAGCAACTTGCTCTGTATATATTACTGTACCAACTTCATCAAGAACGACAACAGCGCGAGACAAAAGTCCAACTAGCGGACCAGTTGAGAAAGCAAGTCCGTAATCATTACCAAATGTAGAACGGAAAGAAGATCCAGTATCAACATTATCAATACCTTCAGCACCACAAAAACGAGCCGCGGCGAAAGGTAAATCTGCAGAAACGCAAATTACATTAACATTTTTTAATGCCGCTGCAGATTCGTTAAATTTACGAACCGATGTCGCGCACGTTGGCGTGTCAATAGAAGGGAAGATATTTAAAACAAGTTTCGCCCCTTTAAAATCGACTAGCGTAGCAACAGACAAGTCTGGCTTTACTAATTCGAATGAAGGTGCTGCAGAGCCAACAGATGGAAGTGAACCAACTGTCTCAAAAGGGTTGCCTTGTAATGTTACAGTAGCCATATTTAATCTCTTAAAACGGTGTGCATAAAAACGAGAATTACCACGGTACATAGATATACTATGGTAATTACCCAAAGGTATTAGCAATTAGCCACGGATAATAGAAACGTTTTCCGCCTGCTTGCCTTTTTCGCCTTCAGTTACATAAAAACGAACCAACTGGCCTTCAACAAGGAAGCGACGGCCACGACCGCGAATAGCACGGTAATGAACAAAAACATCATCGCCGTTTTCCATAGTCAAAAAGCCGAAGCCTTTTGAAGAATTAAACCATTTTACTGTGCCTTGCTCACGATCATCGTCTTCATCTTCTTCTGAATCAGAATCACCACCAACAAAACGAGCTTGACTAACCATAGTACCGACATAAACAGATACTAAAATAAAGCCAAAATAAATTAGAAAGTTTGTTTTTATATCTTCGTTTAAAACCCCAGCAATTAGCAAAGGAACAATCAAAGCAATAACAAGGCTAACGACCAATGCGCGCATTGAAAAAAGACCGGAACCAACAGAAGACTCTTTACTATGTGGAACATTATCCTGATGATCATTCATAACTGTATATCTCTTATTAAATATTATTGTGAAAAGAGACCTATTTTGAAAAATAGACCCCGTGTTAGTACAAAAGTGGATAAATAAATATATTTACTAAACTCTTTCTAAAATTGCCATGTGAAGCTAAAGAAGATAGTAGTAAAATACCACTCCTCTTTTTAAGAGCAATTATCACGCCAGTCTTTCACTTTAAATAGACAATACTTGCGCTACATAAAGTATAGAACAGCTTATAAAATACGAATTTAGCTTACTAAGGTTAACACACAGAAGGTATATATGAACACCTCACAAATCAATCAACGCATAGACGAATTAGAATTCAAACTACAATTTCAAGAAGATACAATCGACAGTTTAAATCAAGCACTTATTGCTCAACAAAAAGACATTCTTTTAATGAAAGAGAAATTACTTATTATAGGCAAACAACTTGACTCTCAGCGTCAGCAACAAAACATTAACGAAGGTGAAAGGCCACCACATTACTAATAGCCGAATATACATATTAAAATTATTACGTGGATAATAGATCCAGAGATTTCTGTACGTAAATATCAAACCTTCCAGATTTCCCTTCAAGTTGATACGTTGGCTCTGTGTTATTTAAAAACGGAGCACCTTTAGGGCGCTTAACAACGACTCTATATTCTGCTAGCTGCATCGCGCGAGGCAAAAGAGCATCGGCATCTTCATCTTTACCCACTAGGTCTCTAAAAAAAGCCATTTCTTTTTTGGCTGCCGCAGAAGATTTTTCTGTATGTGGGTACATCGGGTCTAAATAGACAACATCAAACAAAGTACCACCTTCAATACCTTGTATATCATTATCAAGCAGTGGCATTTTTTCAATAATATCAGCCACCTCATAATGTAAAGAAGCCCTATATAAGCCATCTTTTAACATAGCTCTAACAAAACCGACTCTCTCACACAAAGAGACAGAGCAACCTAAGCACGCCAGCACAAACGCATCCCGTCCTAAGCCTGCAGTAGCATCAAGCACAGATAAATTCGCACGCTTATTTAACCCAATTGCCTTAGCAATATCTTGTCCCTTACCGCCACCAAATCGTCTTCTATGATCAACAGCACCTGAAGTAAAGTCTACATAAACAGGTTTAGGCGCCCCCTTCCCTGTTTTTGCAACCGCAATACCTTCTGACGTTTTGAGCAATAAATACCCATAATCAGAAACAAATTTAATCGCATCTTTAACAAAGAAAAATGGCAAGTTTAGTGATTGAGCTAATAAACGGGCATCAGGTTCTAAAAACCTATCTGTTGTTGATACCGCGATAGAATTAAGCAAAACTTTTCTCCAAAAACAGAATTAGGAATGCAAATAAAAACGATTTACTAAAAAAACAAAATATAAAGAGCAAGTCTATCTAACTCCAAAATAGAAAAAAGCTTCTAGAGAACTCTAAAAGCTTTTTTCTAAAATAGTTAGTCACCTAACTTTGTAACATATTTTAAAGATGCAATATGAAAAGTATTAAACATACACCAATAAAAGAAGCACCGACCCTAAAACCAATCTGTAAACAAAAAATGGAAAAAAGCCAATGGTATTCAACCATTTTAAAAACAAATGAATGCAAAAATAAGCACTTATCGCAGATAGAGCAACACCTAAACCAATACTAATCCAATCCACCGAGATATTTGATGATATAAGCTCTAGCAGCTTCATACTACCTGCAGCCAAAATAAGAGGAATAGATAAAAGAAAAGAAAACCTTGCAGCACATTCTCGGCTAAACCCTAAATAACGTGCTGCAGTCATAGTAATGCCTGAACGAGAGGTGCCAGGTATCAAAGCCAGCGCTTGTGCTAGACCAATAGACAAAACACTTTTCAAACAAAAGTCATATTCAGTCTTATTAGAAGAACCATAGCGATCAGATAACCAGAGTAAAACACCAAATCCTATTGTGGTATATCCAATCACTTCAACAGATCGCAAATGAGTACTAATAAAATCATCAAATAACAGCCCAGCAACGCAAGCGGGTATTGTCGCAAGACAGATCCACCAAGCTAAACGACTATCAGATGTAGACTCTTTACGCTTAATGGATACACACCAAGCGGCAATAATTTGCACAAGATCTTTACGAAAATACGCAACAATAGCAATTAACGTCCCCACATGCACAGCAACATCGAAAGCCAAACCTTGATCTTGCCAGTTCAATAGTTGTGCGGGAAGAATTAGATGTGCTGAACTTGAAATTGGAAGAAATTCCGTTAACCCTTGAATAAGAGCTAAAAAAACAATTTGATACCACAACATAATACTAACGTTTCCCTATGCGAGGAGCTTGTTTTTCCCAGCTTATTTCATCTCTTAAATATGTAGGCATAGCATCATAAGAAGACACCGTTTCACCTCGATTAAATGCCAATAACCCCAACTCTGCAATACAAGCCGCGCGAGGCGCTAAATCCATTAAAACATGCGATGGAGACTCAGGAAGCAACATACTTAGTATCTCTTCATAACACCAACCGGACCCCACACCATTAAAATCCGTTACAAGTTTAGACAGAGCATCTGGCTTGACTACACATTCATCAATCAATGAATGAATTTCGTAATGACCTTCGACTTTATTAACGTGATAACCACCTAAATAAATTTCACCCATACGTGCGTCAAGTGCTGCCAACCAGTTATTTTTTCCTGTCTTTTGAAAGGCCTCTAGAGATAAAGCTGCAAGAGTAGAAACAGGAACAACGGGTAAATCAGCACCAAAAGCAAGCCCCTGGACTACACCAGCACTAATGCGAAGCCCTGTAAAAGATCCTGGGCCACGGCCGAACGCGATAGCGTCAAGATCAGATAAGGTTAAATTGGCCTGGGCAAGAATTTGATCCACCATAGGTAAAATCAAATCATTATGAAGACGAGGTGCCATGCGGAAATCTTCCAACACGACACCATCAATATTCAACGCCACAGAACAAGCTGGCGTTGATGTATCTAATGATAGAATTGCAGTCATTGAATGGTTAAGCCTTTAACGATGCTAATAGACTTTGTTTGATTTCATTTAAATCACCAACACCGTTTACTTTCACAAACTTCGGAGCCGCGACACTGTCTACTTTCAACCATTCTTGATAATAGCCAATAAGTGGTGCTGTTTGATCGTGATAAACACCTAAGCGCTTACGAACCGTATCTTCTGCATCATCTACACGTTGAACAAGGTCTTCCCCTGTTGCATCGTCTTTACCTTCCACTTTAGGTGGATTGTAAACTAGGTGATAGGTACGACCTGATGCTTCATGGACACGTCGTCCACTCATGCGTTTTACAATTTCTTCATCTGCAACGTCAATTTCAACAACGAAGTCGATTTTTACACCAGCATCTTTTAAAGCGTCAGCCTGTGGAATAGTTCGAGGGAAACCGTCAAACAAAGCACCTTTGATACAATCATCTTGAGTCAAACGTTCTTTTACTAACCCAATAATAATATCATCAGAAACAAGTTGCCCTGCATCCATTACCGCTTTGGCTTTCAAGCCCATTTCGCTTCCTGCTTTTACTGCTGCACGCAACATATCTCCTGTAGAGATCTGTGGAATGCCAAACTCTTCCGTGATGAATTGAGCTTGAGTACCTTTACCAGCTCCTGGCGCACCTAATAATATTACTCGCATAAAAAGTCTCCAAAGACAGCGTAAATTGATTTGTAATGGCACTCAGGCAATGCATCGCAACAGTGTATTTAAGCACTACAACAAAACATACAGGTGAACCAAATACATACTTTAAAATAAATGGTCGCCAAGCATACCCAAGCAGCCCTTCATTATGCAAACTTACGTGTCTTTTTTTATCATTTTCTTGCTCATAATGAGCATTTAGTAACCCTATATACAAATTAGCCCGTATTTTGCATACCACTGGCGATTCCAGCCATTGTGATCATCAACGCTTTATTCACTTCTGCATTTTCTTCATCTTTACGGCTACGGTATAAAAGCTCAGCCTGCAAGTAATGTAATGGATCTATATATGGGTTCCGTACATCGATAGACTGGCGAATGGTTTTATTATCTTCAATCAATCTATCTTGTTTTTTCAGCATCTTAACAAGCTCACACACTTGCTTTAGTTTACTACGTAAAAGCCGGCCTAAGCCTTGTAACTCTTCACTAACTAAACGTTTTTCGTAATATTCTGCGATCTCAGGTTCCGCTTTTGCCAAAACCATATCAAGCATATCTAGATAAGCCCCAAAGAATGGCCATTTTTTATGCATTTCACGTAATTTGTCTAGGTTCCCAGATTCCACAGCTTGTTCTAATGCACTTTCTGCACCAAGCCAAGCGGGTAGCATTAATCGAATCTGCATCCAAGCAAAGATCCAAGGAATGGCTCGCAAACTTTCTACGCCACCATCCGAACGGCGACGAGCGGGACGAGAACCCAGTGGCAGTTTAGCCAACTCTTGTTCAGGTGTTGTCGCCCTAAAGTAAGGAACAAAATCTTCATGCCCTCTGATGATAGAGCGATATTGATTCATACCTACTTCAGACATTTCATCCATAATTGCTCGCCACTCTTCCATCGGTGGCTCAGCAGGCATAAGAGATGCCTCCATTACCGCAGAGCAATACAACTCAAGAGACCGTACCGCGATGTCTGGAATACCAAATTTGAAGCGAATCATTTCACCCTGCTCGGTCACTCGAATCGAGCCATTTACAGAACCTGGAGGTTGAGAAAGAATTGCCACATGAGCAGGACCGCCGCCACGACCTACGGTGCCACCACGACCATGAAATAAAGTCAGATGAACATCGTGCTTTTTACACAACCGAGTCAAGGCCTCTTGGGCTCGATATTGCCCCCACGTCGCTGCAATTTGACCTGCATCTTTCGCTGAGTCAGAGTAGCCAATCATCACTTCTTGACGACCATTTATGTAGGATTTATACCAAGGAATTGAGAAAAGCTGCTCTATGGTTGGCTCAGCGTTATCCAAATCTGCCAATGTTTCAAATAAAGGCACAATACGCATTGGGAAACTCACGCCAGATTCTTTCAACATCAGCGCGACCGCCAATACATCAGACGGCGAACTAGCCATAGAAATAACATAAGAACCAAATGAATTCTGCTGACCTTGAGCAATCATTTTAAAGGTATCAACAACCTCTTTTACTTCTTCGGTTGTTTCCCAATCTAAGGGCAATAATGGCCGTTTAGAATTGAGCTCAGTTAACAAAAAAGCCTGACGAGACATTTCATCCCATTCAGCATAATCACCAAGGCCATAAAAACGTGTAATAGCAGACAAGGCATCAATATGACGCGCGGCATCCTGACGAACATCCAAGCGTACCAATGTCGTACCAAAGGTGGCTGCACAACGAATTAAATCAATCAAAGCGCCGTTCGCAATAACTTTCATTCCGGAGTCTAATAGCGATTGATAGCATAAAGTCAAATCATCAATAAGCTCTTGTATATCCAGAAATATATCGTCGTCTGTCGTTGGCCTTCCATCTAGACATGCTTTAGCCCAGTTTTTGGTTGCCTGCATTTTACGCTCTAAGTATCGGATAACTTCACGGTATGGCTGAGCACTGTCACCTACACGCTCACGTAAAGCGGCATTACATTGCGTCATCGAAAATTCAGCACGCAGAACATCTAAATCTTTTATATATAAATCGGCAGCCATCCAGCGAGCTAGTAATGCAACTTCTTTTGTTACCTTATGAGTTACATTAGGATTACCATCTCGGTCCCCTCCCATCCAAGTAGCAAAACGAATAGGCGCTAAATCAAGAGGCAGATGATCAGCTTCACAGAAATCATTAAACTGTTCGTCCAACTGTCTAAAAAAATCTGGAACGGCTTGCCATAGAGATTGCTCAATAACGGCAAAACCCCATTTAGCTTCGTCTACTGGAGTAGGACGCTCCTCTCGAATTTCATCCGTATGCCAAGCTTGTGTGATGATCTCTTTGAGACGTCGAATATGTTTGGCTTCTTCTAATGGAAGGATATTATCTTTGTCTAAAGCTTCTAGCTCACTAGAAATGTTATCGTATTTTCGGATTAAGGAACGTCTTACAACTTCAGTTGGGTGAGCAGTAAGCACCAATTCAATAGACTGGGATTGCAAAGACGCCATCATTTGTTCTGGGGTGAAATTTTGCTTTGAAAGGCGCGCTAATAAATCCCCAATTGGATTCTGGTACACACCTAGACTTTCATTCGTTCTGCGGCGGTGTACACGGTGATATTGTTCTGCAATATTAGACAGATTTAAGAACTGATTGAATGCCCTAGCAACAGGTACAATTTCTTTATCATCTAACGCTTCCAGTGCTTCAATAAGAGCAGCAGAGTCTCCGGATTGACGTCCATTTTTAGAAAGTAATCGAATATTTTCCACTTTTTCTAGAAAACCGTCTCCTAAATGATTACTCATGCTTTCACCGAGACAGTCTCCCAGCAACCTAACATTTTCACGCAATGACGCCTGTCGATCACTCACTTCACTCTCCTAAACAGTACCAACAATGTTTCTAACAAACATATTCATACACACTACGATAAGCAAGTCTATAAACCTTCGCGTTTAGCTTGCTCCCAATAACGATCCAACTCCACTAAAGAACAATCCGTTAATTTTTTATTCTGTGCCAATACGAGTGTTTCTATCCTGCCAAAACGACGACGGAATTTAATATTAGTTTTATTTAATGCCACATCAGGAGCAACATCAAGATGCCGAGCCAAATTACTCATAGTAAATAAAACATCTCCCATTTCCTCTTCAACATGAGGTTGACTTTGCTCTTTTATCGCTTCTTCTAGCTCATCTAGCTCTTCTCTAATTTTTGCAAATACAGGAGAAACGTCTGGCCAATCAAATCCTACTTTAGCCGCTTTTTTCTGTATTTTAACGGCTTGCATTAAAGCAGGCATTGAAGTCGGTATTTCATCTAAAAAACTGTTTTCTGAGCTACTTTTAACTGTGTTTTCTTTCTCTTTTGCTTTGATTCTTTGCCATTGCTCTGTGATCTCATTTTCACTCAATGACGAAGGTTCACCAAAACGTGTAATGTCGCCATCAGGGAATACGTGTGGATGACGTCGAAGCATTTTTTCAGTAATACCGATAGCAATATCATCAAACGTAAAACGCTGTTCTTCTTGCGCTATTTGAGCATAGAAAATCACCTGAAAAAGTAAATCCCCTAGCTCTTCTTCTAAATGTTCAAAATCTTCTCGTTCAATAGCATCAATGACTTCGTATGCTTCTTCTAATGTGTAAGCTGCGATACTTTTATAAGTTTGTTTTTTATCCCAATTACAACCCATTTCAGGGTCTCTGAGACAAACCATCAAATGCTGTAGTGTTTTAAGTGCGTCGCTCAAAAATCTCTCTCTCTAAAAACATTTAATACATTTGGTAGCTGATTAATTCTGTGTAGTATTTTGCTCAATACACTTAACGCACCGACTTCGATAGTAAAACGAATACACGCTGTATGATCTTCTTTTGTAGACAGAGTATTCATTGATAACAAGTTCACTTTTTCGTTCGCAAGTAAGCTTGTTATATCGCTTAGTAAACCGGTTCGATCATATGCTTCAACTTGAATATTAACTGGGTATTGGTTATCAACCTCCTCCCCCCAACTAACATTGATAATACGTTCAGGCTCGTCTAAAGCAAGCTGACCAATGTTAATACAATCTTGTCTATGAACAGATACCCCTCGACCTTGAGTTATAAAACCAGTCACGTCATCACCCGGAATTGGCGTGCAGCATTTAGCCATTTGAGTCAGTAGTTTACCAACACCCAAGATGTGAATATCATTTTCTGAAGACTTATGGAGACTCTTTTTCAACCGAACAGGGCGGACTGGCGCAACATCGCCATTCAAACTATACAATTCATCAATAATACGCATCACGCGCGTTAATTGAATGTCACCAGCACCTAAAGAAACAAATACATCACTGGCACTTGAAAAGCTAAATCGAGACGCTATTTTTTGAAAATCTATACGGTTTTCTTCAATGCCAAGGCGCTTCAATTGCTTGTCTAATAAATGCTTGCCCGCTTCTAGGTTCTTCTCACGATCTTCTTTTCGAAACCAGTTTTGAATATTTGCACGTGCTCGGCTAGTTTGAACATAGCCCAACATAGGGTGAAGCCAATCTCGGCTTGGCCCTCCTTCTTTTGTTGTTAAAATTTCTACTTTATCGCCTGTTTTTAACTGTGTAACCAGAGTAATGATTTTTCCATTCACTTTCGCGCCACGGCATCGATGGCCGATTTCCGTGTGTACTCGATATGCAAAATCCACTGGTGTTGAATTAACAGGTAAATCGACAACATGCCCATCTGGCGTAAACACATAAATGCGGTCTTGTTCTATGTCGCTGCGAACCTGCTCAGACAAAGACTCTAAATCACCTTCTTCTTCATGAAAATCTAAAATAGTTCTTAACCATTGAAGCTTCTCTTCATAGCTTGAGCTGTTTGAGCTTAAATCTGTGCCCTTGTACTTCCAATGAGCACAGACACCAAGTTCTGCATCATCATGCATTGCATGTGTGCGAATTTGGATTTCTAATACTCGACCTTGTGGGCCAACCACCGCGGTGTGCAATGACTGGTAACCATTTGTTTTAGGGTTGCTAATATAATCATCAAATTCTTGAGGGATCGGACGCCATAAATTATGAACAATGCCCAAAACACCATAACATTCCATCGTTTCATCAACTAAGATGCGTACCGCACGTACATCATAGACTTCATCAAAACCAATATTCTTGCGCT
Source organism: Marinomonas colpomeniae (assembly GCF_014803385.1). GTDB lineage: Bacteria > Pseudomonadota > Gammaproteobacteria > Pseudomonadales > Marinomonadaceae > Marinomonas > Marinomonas colpomeniae. The sequence continues at coordinate 73,665 of NZ_JACYFC010000005.1, forward strand.
TCATTTTCCGCCAAATACTGTAGATATGTTTAGCTCTTCCCATTAGATCGGCATGAATATTAATGCCTTTTAAACGCTCATCTAATAGCTTAATCATGTCATCAATATATTGCTGACGATCAAGGCGTTTTTCATCTAACAGTGTCGCAATACGCTTGTAGTCGGTAGGGTATAAATAGCGGAAAGAAAGGTCTTCCAATTCCCATTTGATATGACCAACCCCTAAACGGTGTGCCAAAGGTGCGTATACACTTTGCACCTCCAATGACACAGCAATACGACGTTCTTCATCTTGATATTTTGCTTCTTTAATAGCACAAGCGCGTTCAGCTAGCTTAATCAATACAACACGCACATCATCGATAATAGACACGAGCATTTTGCGTAAAGATTCTAACTGGTTATCATGGCTCCCCAACACTTCCGCAGCGGTATCTGCCGTGAGATTCTTCGACACTTCCCCCATGCGTATAACGCCTTCAATGAGGGATGCCACTTTTCGGCCAAACATCTCGGTAACACGCGATAAAGGTAATTGGTCTTCACGGACAGCACGATATAAAGCCGCTGCTACTAAAGAATCTTGATCAGCCCGAAAACCAGACAATATTTCAACCATTTCTAAACCTGCACGAAAGGTACTTGCCTGCGGGCCCCAATAGGATGGTCGTGAACACTGTAAATCAGCCTGTCGTGCAAGCTCGCACGCCATACGTAAAGGAACACGCGCTCCATCATCCATTAGATGGGTGAATTGTCCCATCCATGCGTCGATATCAACACTGCCATCTTCTAATACAGGGTGATCTTTTCTTACAGTAACCATTTATCTGCCTTTTCTTTTAATTCTTTTTTTGCAATAACATCATGGTTTCGACATGAGATGTTTGGGGAAACATATCCATCAAAGCCACTCGTTGTACTCGATATCCCTTCGCGACTAAATACTCAGCATCCCTAGCTAAGGTGGAAGCATTGCAAGAAACATACAAGATTTGCATCGGTTTAATTTTTATTATGGTATCTAAAAACTCAAATGCCCCTGCTCGAGGCGGATCGAGTAGAATTTTGGTGATTTTTTCTTTAACAAACGACTGGGCTATTGGTTGAGTTAAGTCTGCAGCAATAAATGACAAATTATCTAAATTATTAGAGCTGGCGTTATCTCGAGAGGCTTGTACCATGCTCTCTTGCACCTCTACACCAATCACTGACTTCGCACGTTTTGCCAAGGGCAGAGAGAAATTACCAACACCGCAAAATAAATCTAAAACCACATCCTGATCGTTTAGCTTTAACCAATCGATCGCTTGATCAACCATTTTGTGATTCATTACTTCATTTACTTGAATAAAGTCCTGAGGGTGATAACTCAACCTCATACCATCCAAATCATAATAACGCATTTGCTCTAAAGCAATGTCTGCTCTGCTCTCTTTTGGTGCTTGCCAATACAAGGTAATCGCTTCTTTTTCAGCCCATTCCTTCCAGTCTTTTTCAAACATTTCAGAAATAGTTTGTGTCAATCGGAACAATACAGAAACACCTTTGGTGTCTTCTAATAATTCGATATGACCCAAAATTTTAATTAAATCACTATCGATTAACTTGGTTTTTAATGAAGTAAAAATAGCCTGTAATGGGGCAGTAAGAACGGCACACTGGTCGATTGACACTATATCTTTTGATGCTTTTCCACGAAAGCCTAACGCTAATGAACCATCTCTTTGATCTACAGCAATACGCGCCCGACGGCGATATTGTGTAGACGGACCTGACAGTACTTCGAATGGAAGTTTAGGAAGAAGATTCCGTAATTGACCCTTTAGCCAATTCGTTTTTGATAGAAGCTGCTGCTCGTCCATTAAATGCTGAAAACTACAGCCACCGCATTGCTTAAAATGCGAACACGCGGGATTTTTACGATATTCACTTAACACCATGACATTTGACAAAAGCGCTTCATCAAAATGGCGACCCGCTTTAGTCACTTGCGCGGTAACCGTTTCGCCTGGCAATGCACCATCTATAAAAACGACTTTACCTTGCAAGCGCGCAACACCTTTCGCGTCATGTGTTAAGCCATCGATCTGAAATGTTTGAATAGGACCAATTGGCTGTGGCTTCGATTGTCGACGTGACGAGGTTCTTTTTCTCAAAGGAGGCTCTCTTTATCAGAGTTTAGGATAAACGCAGTATATTCTATCGTATCTATTCATATATCTACACGTCTAAAGAAAGCCATTGCGACACTTTACGATTCAGTTACTTATACCTTATTCATCTCTTATGAATCGAAAACACCTGTTGATAGATAGCGATCTCCACGATCACAAACAATTGCCACAATAACGGCATTATTAAGCTGTTCGGATAATTTCATTGCCATGGCAACAGAACCTCCAGAAGAGACTCCACAAAAAACGCCCTCCTCTTTGGCCAAACGGCGCATAGTAACTTCTGCAATTTCTTGCGACACGTCCATCACAGTATCGACACGATTCTCTTCAAAAATAGACGGAAGATAGTCTTTACCCCAACGACGAATACCAGGAATACTTGCGCCATCTTGTGGCTGGAGACCTACAATTTGAATGTCTTTGTTTTGTTCCTTTAGATAATGAGAAACCCCCATGATTGTGCCTGTTGTTCCCATAGAACTGACAAAGTGCGTCACAGTACCTTGAGTTTGCTGCCAAATTTCTGGCCCTGTCGTCAAATAGTGAGCATTAGGATTATCTTGATTAGAGAATTGATTCAGAACCACACCAACACCTTGATCTTGCATTTCCTGAGCAAGGTCTCTCGCTCTTTCCATACCTCCCTCAGCTTGTGTGACTAAATGAAGGATTGCGCCATAGGCCGTCATTGCCGACTTACGCTCTTGACTCATATTATCAGGCATAATCAGATGTATTTTATAACCCTTAATTGCGGCAACCATAGCCAAGGCGATACCAGTATTACCGCTGGTTGCTTCAATTAAGCTATCTCCTGATTTAATGTCTCCACGCAATTCGGCTTGATGTATCATATTAAAAGCAGGCCGATCTTTTACTGAGCCCGCTGGATTTTGTCCTTCTAATTTCAATAAAATCGTATTATTTGGATTTGGATTAATTCGCTGTAGACGAACCAAAGGTGTCTGCCCAATTAAGGACTCAATACTAGGATACTGGATCATAAAAAACTTCATTGACATTGATGTTATAGGGAATGAAACTTAACACTATAAGTCTATTTAAAAACACTTAGCCCAAACTGTACAATAAAAAAGCGTTATAAACTTAGTTTCGATTTCGTATACTAAAGTAAAAAGGTATGTTCATAGCATGTAGCTTCATCTTACTATTTCTTTTAAAAATAGTAAGTGCTTATAAAAAAATGGATGAACACCCCTCTAACACTGAGTAATTTATCACTCATAACAATAGCGTGAATCCTTCTATATTCACACTCCTTCTAGTAGCAAATAAAAGACATGTGGCACTATGAATAGGAACTCAACCATCATAAAGTCAAAAATAACTCGGCTTGCTAGAAACACACAAATTAGACTCCTAGAATTATGAAAATAGCAATTAGACTTAACGTAAATCAGAAGTTTTTCTGGGCTCTATTCGCTCCTATTTTTATTGTGTCTCTGCTTAGTTGTTTTTTTTTGCTGTCGTCACGCTTTAATGATTTAGACAAAAACCTATACGAACGCACTCTTCACATCACAGAGCAAGTAGCTACAACCAGTGAATACGCTATCGTTTTTTCTGACCAAAACATGATGTACAGAATACTGCAAAGTGCACTCAATCATCAGAGTATAAGTAGTGTTCAGATTTTTAATAACGAACAAAAAATCATTGCAGAATTGGGCAAACCGCCTTTTTCAATAGGAAGTTCATTTCCAGATTCAGACTATATAATGGAGTACGAAGACCATTTAGAATCAGTTAGTGGCATTCACTATGCTAGTGATTCACTAGACAGTACCTTCAACCCTCGGACAAATGCATTCAATCCATTGAATCAACGTAACTTAATCGGTTGGGTTAAAGTTGAAGTTAGTAAATCAGACATTCAAATTAAAAAATACCAATACGCCAGCTTCATCATTTTCACTTTTATTATTTTTATTTTTCTAACTATCTTAGGTGCAGTACGTATTTCAAGAACCCTGACACTTCCAATCAATAAACTATCCACGTCATTAGACAAATTAGCACAAGGTCAGTTCTCAAACGCCAAACTGATGAAACTACCACCTGAGTACACCGATATACAAAAGAATCTACTCGAACTAACGGAAAGATTAGAAAACCACAATGAAGAACTCATTTCAGGTATTGAGCAGTCTACCGAAGACATGCGTCGCAGTATGGATAGCATGGAAGAAAAGAGTGCGCAGCTTCACATAGCAAACCGCGAAGCAATGGAATCAAATCGTTTGAAATCGCAATTCCTTGCCAATATAAGTCATGAAGTTCGCACGCCACTTAACGCAATTTTGGGTTACACGAAAACGTTACAAAAAGATGTGACTGACACACAGCAACGCCTTTATGTTGATACCATTCAGCAATCAACCAATAGTTTACTGGCAATTATTGGCGATATATTAGATTTTTCAAAAATTGAAGCAGGAAAACTGAACTTAGAGAGCAATCACTTTAACTTAAAATCACTTATTGACGATGTATATCAAACCCTCAGCATCAACTTACTCACCAAAGACAAAGAAATAGATTTAGTGCCAGAGTTTCATCCAGATACGCCTGAATGGTTCATTGGTGATAGTACTAGAGTACGTCAAATTCTAACTAATTTAATTGGAAATGCGATTAAGTTTACCCACCAAGGGTCTATTCAAACTAAAGTATCCATTCTATCTAAGAGCGATAGCGATGTTGTTTTATGCTTTCAGATCATAGACACAGGCATTGGAATCCCAGAGCAGAAAATAAACCGTTTATTTAAAGCCTTTTCACAAGTAGACACCAGCACAACGAGGCAATTTGGTGGTACTGGATTAGGCTTGGTCATTACTAAGAAATTAGTCGAACAAATGGATGGCAGAATTGAAGTAAGCAGTGACCCTAGTATTGGCTCAACTTTCCGCTTCACTTTGCGCCTAAAAACATCACCTAAGTTAAAAAGTAGCCACCAACCACTAAACCAGTGTGTAATATTACTAGAACCAAGCATCACTTATCGTAACTTCATGAAAAAATATTTACATGATATAGGCGTTGATTGCACCACCTGTTCAGACCTAGAGCAAATGATCACTCTAATCAAAAAACAGCACGACACCACCGACGCCTTATTACTTAGCGTCGCACCGGACAAACAAAGCATTTCAGAAGCCAAAGAACTTATCAACTATGCCTCCCAGCAATTTAATATTCCCTGTATCTTAATGATTCAGCCGCCAGGCCAAATTTCACACTACTCAGACCTAAAAGATCTCTGCAGCGATATCTTGCTAAAACCTGTCAGCCAAGATCGCCTTTATAACGCGCTAAAAAACATCAATAACGCTACGTCCATAACACCATTAATATCTCAACCAGAAGTATTCATAGATAAGCTTAAAGGATTAAAAATACTCGCCGTTGACGACAGTCCAATAAACCTTCAACTACTTGGTCATTGGTTAAACCCGAAAGGTCTAGAAGTCTCATTAGCATACAGCGGAAAGCAAGCAATAGAGATGGCTGAAAAAAATCAGTACGACCTGATTTTTATGGACATACAAATGCCAGAAATGGACGGCATGGAAACGACTCGTCAACTCCGCTTGCTCAAAAATTATAAAAATACGCCTATTATCGCCTTAACAGCACATGCTTTAGGATCAGAACAACAGCAGATTCTCGCCAGCGGAATGAACGCTTATTTGACCAAGCCTATTGATGAAGATATTTTGCTGAACACCATTGAAGCATGGCATGCCAATACAGAAACATTTGAAGAGCAAGTAAACCTTAAAATGGCGGATATTTTTGACTTAGACAAAGCGCTTAGCATTGTCGATGGCAAAGAAGAAATTGCACGAGAAATGTTTGACCTTTTAGCGGATACGTTGGACGCAGAGAAAAAGCTCATACAACATCACTTGCAAAACCAAGATATTGAGAAACTCATTGAGGTTGTGCACAGAGTGCATGGCGCATCAAAATACACAGGCACTATCAGCATTGCACGTAACGCAGGTTTTTTGGAAATACACTTGAAAGAGCTAGGTTTAGAAGAAGTAGAAGGCGTGGCAGAAGACTTTATGGATGCAATAGAAGAGCTTCTCAACCATCGCCAACTTATTCCTTGGACTCAGGCCTGAAGGTTCAAAAACTATCATTTAGGAAGTAAGAGACTCGAGAATAACAAATGCTTGAGCATATGCTTTTTCGTCTGTCAGGCTCAAATGCCATGAAACAGGAAAATCATAACGAGCAGAAATACTTTTATCAACATTAAGTACAGGCTGACCAGAAGGCAAATTACTGACTGAAAAATGTTGAAAGCTGACTCCTGAACCAATACCCGTTCCTAATGCTTTAACCGCCGCTTCTTTCGCAGCAAAACGTTTTGCAACATAGGCAGCGGCTTGTTCTGGATGACTTATCTCTAACCAGCGTCGCTTTTCATCCACCGTTAGAATACGATCAATAAAGCGCTCACCTAGCTTACTAATTGACGCAGCGACACGAGAAATATCAACTAAATCCGTTCCGATACCAATAATCAAGAAAACCCCCTTCTTAAAATATATACATTACAACGAACGAAAAATGGGCACACCTAGATGTCGCTCACCCTGAAAAGGTTGCTGTGGTAATAAACGCCTAGAATCAATAGGCTTACCGTTTAAAATACCGTCTAACCAATTACGATGAAGCTCTTTTGCCAAACTCAACACCTGCTTATCTGTCCACCTCCCAGCATGATAATCTAATGCCACCTGCCCCTCTACAAACAGCATAGGCGCTTGTTTAGGTATTTCACCGTAATATGGGCGCAAACCAAATTTATAATGAAACTGGTACAACTGACGAGCTTCTATCATTTCTCCTCGTCCAGTCGATATCATATTGATTGCAACGCCTAATTCAGAGAATAAGCCAACTTCAAAACGTCGTAATAAAGGCGCAATAGAGACACCTGAGTGCAAACTCTCAATGAGCCATTGATAAAGCGAAAATATATCAGGTAAAGGTAAATTCAAGGGAAGTAATTTTTCGAGCAACTCATGTGAATAAAGTGCTGCGTACAAAGGTAGACCTTCTAGAGAAAACGCGGCTTTGATCGATTCTAAACTTTTGACAGTTTTTAAATCACTGCGACCGACGTATTCCATTTCGTAACATAAAAAAGACCCAGGTATTACCCGAGCCTCTTTTTTTGGCAACCGCCACACACCTCTTATTAAACCTTGTTCAAGAGTAAGTACATCAAGCAAAATCTTACCATCTTGAAAAGGTCGGGTATGAATAACATACGCAGCAGCGCGCATCGAAATTACTCTTCTTGATAACCTAAACTAGCTAGCGCACGTTCATCATCAGACCAACCAGAACGAACTTTAATCCAGAGATTCAGCATAACTTTATGCTGAAATAAGTTCTCCATATCAATACGCGCCTCTTTACCTATCAGCTTAATTTTATCGCCACGTTCACCAATAATGATCCGTTTTTGGCCATTTCGCTCAACCAAAATCAATGCACTAATATGTATTGCCGACTCTTCGTAAGTGAACTCTTCAATCTGAACCGCCACTTCATAAGGCACTTCCTGTCCAAGCTGGCGAGTAATTTTTTCACGTACAATTTCTGCCGCCAAAAACCGAGAACTTCGATTGGTAATTTGATCTTCAGGGTAAAATTGAGTTCCTTCTGGAATATAACTTTCTACCAAGCGCTCTAATCGATCTAGGTTTTTATTACGTAACGCTGAAATAGGTACGATTTGAGAAAAATTCATCCGATCAGATAAATTTGCCAAGCGAGGTAATAAATCATCTTGTTGATCTAATTGGTCTACTTTATTAACGACTAAAATTACCGGGCAGCGAGCATGCTTTACTTTCTGAAGAACAGATTCATCTTCTTCTGTCCAGCGATCCGCATCGATCACAAACAACACCACATCGACATCTTTCAATGCAGCGGCTGCCGTTTTATTCATAATACGGTTCATCGCTTTATCTGAACCCAAATGCAACCCAGGAGTATCTACATAAATTGCTTGAATATGGCCTTCAGTCTTTACACCTAAAATTTGATCTCGTGTGGTCTGAGGCTTACGAGAAGTAATAGATAGTTTTTGACCCAAGATATGATTCAATAAGGTCGACTTACCTACATTTGGACGCCCCACAATGGCAATATAGCCACAATGAGTAACCTCTACTTCAGCCGCTTCGTTTTCAGATACATCGAATGCAGGCATTGCCATTTCAGACATTTTAGACTCAAACTCTTCAGTCATTTTTCTTTTCCAATTTTGCTAATGCTTTCGCTGCCGCATTTTGTTCTGCGATTCGACGACTATTACCTTTGCCTTCAATTGAATCATCGCAAAGTTCGATTTGGCAATGAACATAAAATGTCTGATCATGGGGTTCGCCATCGATCTTCACTACATCATACTGAGGCAAACCATGCCTACGGGCTTGTAAAAACTCTTGCAACCGGGTTTTTGCGTCTTTAGTCACTATTTTAAGCGATGTTGCATCTAAACGCTCTTTATACCAGGCTAGGATATGCTCACGGCAAACATCCATACCAGCGTCTAAATAGATGCCACCGATAATACCTTCAACGGTATCCGCTAGAATAGAATCACGTCTGAAACCACCACTTTTTAATTCTCCAGCGCCTAACTTCAGGAAGTCCCCTAACTGAAACTCTCTTGCTAATTCAGCTAAGGTGTCGCCTTTTACCAATGAAGCTCGTAAACGACTTAACTCACCTTCCTTGGCTTTTGGAAAACGATGAAAAAGATCTTCCGCAATCACATAGTTAAGTATTGAATCACCCAAGAATTCAAGGCGTTCGTTGTTTTTCCCACCAAAACTACGGTGCGTTAGCGCCAGTTCAAGCAACCCAAGGTCTGCAAAAAAATAACCTATGCGTCGACTCAATTTCTGATACTGTGAGCTCAAAATTTCTCCAAAGAATACTTATTCAATCAAACCGTTATTTTTAATGCTTGGGACACTGAAAAATTCACCCCAATGCAGCCATACATAAAAAGCACGGCCTTTCATATTCTCTTCTGGAACAAAGCCCCAAAATCGGCTGTCTGCGCTATTATCTCTGTTGTCACCCATAACAAAATAGTGACCTTCTGGAACAACCCACTCACCTTCGTGAGGCGTAAAACGATAGCTATTATAAATGTCATGCTGCACACCGCCTAAGTTTTCATTAAACAGTTGAACAGGTTCTTTACTTGGATTTAACGATACAGACAGTTTAGCCAATAATTCTTTACTGACTTGCTTATTATTAACCGTTAATACTTTATCGTGATAACTTACCGTATCACCCGGCAAACCAACTAAACGTTTAATATAGTTTAGACTAGGATCAAGAGGATATTTAAAAACAACAACATCACCACGCTCAGGCTCGGTCGTTGGAATAATAGTAGTATTTGAAACAGGCAAGCGCAGCCCATAATCAAACTTATTTACTAAAATAAAATCGCCTATTTTCAGCGTCGGTAACATAGAGCCAGACGGAATTTGAAACGGCTCCACCACAAATGAGCGAACGCCAAAGATAACCGCAATAATAATGAAATAAGACTTAACCTCTACAACTAAACGAGGTGTTTCTGCCAAGCGCTGCTGAGCATCTTTACTCACAGCAATACGCGTTTCTGGTGCCATATTTGCCAATACCACTTTGCGCTTAGGAAGGTACACAATGCGATCATAAACCCAGAATACACCAGTCACTAAAAATGCAATGGCTAGTATCAGCTCAAAATCAAAACCCATATTTCATGTCTCCATTTAGGCGTGTAAATCACACCTACTTGATTATCTGATTAGCTGTCTAATTGTAAAACGGCAAGGAAAGCAGACTGTGGCACTTCAACATTACCTACTTGTTTCATACGTTTCTTACCGTCCTTTTGCTTCTGTAACAGTTTCTTCTTACGACTTACATCGCCACCGTAACATTTTGCAATTACGTTTTTACGCAAGGCTTTAACTGTCGTACGAGATATTACCTTCGCACCTACTGCACCCTGAATAGCCACATCAAACATTTGGCGAGGAATTAATTCTTTCATTTTTTCACACAAGGCACGCCCTTTGTATTGAACGTTGTCTTTATGCATGATCAACGCCAATGCATCAACACGCTCACCATTAATCAAAATATCCAATCGAACAAGTGGAGCGGCACTAAAGTGAGAAAAACTATAATCTAACGATGCGAAACCACGGCTACAAGATTTCAACTTATCAAAGAAATCCATCACAACTTCGTTCATTGGTAATTCATAACGTAGCTGAACTTGACGACCAACGTACTGCATGTCTTTCTGTACGCCACGTTTTTCAATACAAAGCGTAATAACATTACCTAAGTATTCTTGTGGTACCAAAATATTGGCTTCCACAATAGGTTCACGCATTTCACGGATAGTACCTGGATCAGGCATTTTCGATGGGCTATCAACGTAAATAACCTCACCATTATTCAGTTCTATTTCAAACACTACAGTTGGCGCAGTAGTAATCAGATCAAGGTCATATTCACGCTCTAGACGTTCTTGAATAATCTCCATGTGAAGCATGCCCAAGAATCCACAACGGAATCCAAAACCAAGCGCATCAGAACTCTCTGGTTCAAAAAACAAAGACGCATCGTTTAACGTCAATTTACTCAACGCCACACGGAAGTCTTCATATTCATCAGAGCTAACAGGAAAAAGACCCGCATACACCTGAGGTTTTACTTTTTGGAAACCGGCAAGTGTATCAACATCTGGCGTCGAAGCATGAGTGATAGTATCACCCACTGGCGCACCTTGAATGTCTTTAATACCAGCAACAACGTAACCTACTTCACCTGCTTTCAAAATACCTGTTTCTTTACGTTTTGGCGTAAAGATACCTGCCATATCAACAGGATGAGCTTGTTTAGTCGATTTGATAAAAATCTTATCTTTCTTACGTAAGGTGCCCTGTTTAATACGTACAAGAGACACAACACCTAAGTAATTATCAAACCATGAATCAATAATCAGTGCTTGAAGCGGCGCATCTACATCCCCTTCTGGTGGTGGAATAGTCGCAACCAAACGCTCAAGAACATCGTCAACACCCATGCCTGTTTTCGCAGAACAAGTAACGGCATCCATAGCATCAATACCGATAATTTCTTCGATTTCTGCACTCACTCGCTCAGGATCAGCCTGCGGTAAATCAATTTTGTTCAGTACGGCCATAACTTCAAGACCTTGCTCGATCGCCGTATAACAGTTAGCAACAGACTGAGCCTCTACACCTTGAGCCGCATCGACCACCAGCAGCGCACCTTCACAAGCCGCCAGAGAACGAGAAACTTCGTAAGAAAAATCTACGTGTCCAGGTGTGTCGATGAAATTAAGTTGGTAAGTTTGGCCATCTTTCGCGTGGTAATCCAGCGTCACACTTTGCGCCTTTATTGTAATACCACGTTCACGCTCGATGTCCATGGAATCAAGAACCTGAGCGGACATTTCCCGTTCACTCAAACCTTCACAAGTTTGAATAAAACGGTCAGCTAAAGTGGATTTACCGTGATCAATATGGGCAATGATAGAAAAATTACGTATGTGCTTGAGATTATTAGACATTTTTTACTCTAAATATGCATTTACAAGAGGCCATATACTCATTTATCTACAGACTTTTATGCAATGCGAAGAAAACAGTGAAAATAATTTTCGGGATTATACAGTGTGTTCATAGGAGTTGATAGACTAGAAAGTTCACAACAAAATGTAAAAAGCCCCACATATGAAGGGCTTTTTCGTAAATATCAGAATCAATTTACGATACACCTATAGTGAAACAGCTAAAGCTCATCTTATCGCTTCAAATACAAGCAACTGATAAAAATTAGTTTTAAGGTAAAACGATCCCTCTTTCTTTTAAAATACGCTCAACCGTATCCACAGTAGCCTGCGTATGAGCATCTATTTCTAAGTTCACTCTATCTCCTACAGATAAGGTACCGAATGTCGTCAATCTCAGTGTTTCAGGGATCAAAGAGACTTCAATCCAATCGTTTCCGATATTACTGACCGTCAAGCTAGAGCCGTTAAGTCCGACATACCCCTTATTAAATAAGTAACGTCTTGCATCTACTTCGTTCTGGCGATCGGTCGTAAAACGAATATGAACGCTTTCCTCTATTTTCTCGATTCGAGACACAGAAACTGTCGTCATAATATGACCAGACATCACATGCCCACCTACTTCGTCACCCATTCTGGCAGCACGTTCAAAATTCACTGTATCACCAGCTTGAAGAAGTCCGATATTCGTCAGCTCTAACGTCATATCAATCACATCAAAGGTCAATACATCATGACCGATTTCAGAGACTGTCAGGCAAACGCCGTTAATAGCAACACTCGCGCCTAACTGCTGGCCTAACATAACGCCGGCAGGAAAAACTATCTCCAAATGCTTGTTACGCCCTATTTGATGTGCTGCCTGCACGCTAGCCGTTCCCTGAACAATACCTGTAAACATAAAACGCCCCATTGCTCGGTAAAAATAAGATCTATAGTAGCGAAATACTGCCTGCAAAACCAAAGAATGAAGAAGAAATGAACACTTATAATCAAAGCAGCATAACAATTGGCTTTGCGAACGTTATCAATAATTCACTAATAGGTTTATCCACAGGTTGCGGGGACAACCACTCAACTAAAATATACTGGGATAAGTAAGAGGGAAAAAATAAAGCCGCTTAAATAAGCGGCTTTATTCAACATAGATACCAACTACCAAAAACTAAGGTAAGGCATCAATCATTTCTTGCGTTACTAAGGTGATGCCATCGGCATTTCGATAAAAGCGCTCTGCATCAGCAACAGCATCCTCACCGATTACAGTGCCTTCTGGTATATGACAATCTGAGTCGACTATTACTTTGTTTAAGCGGCAATGACGACCAATATCGCAACTCGGTAAAACAACGCATTTATTAACGTAAGAGTAAGAATTCACTCTCACGTTGTTGAATAAAATAGACTGCTCAACTGTTGAACCAGACACAATACAACCCGCTGAAACAACCGAATTGAGTGCAGTTCCAATCCTTTCTTCATAATTGTAATTGAATTTTGCCGCTGGGCGCTGATATTGAGCAGTACGAATAGGCCATTCTTCATCGTACAGATCTAGCTCCGGTGTCAATTTTGCCAAATCCATATTGGCTTCCCAATATGCCGTTAACGTTCCAACATCACGCCAGTAAGGTGTGTCTGGATAACTTTCATTTTGAATTACACTTTGAGAAAAGTGATGGGCTTTAATTTTACAATGACCGACAAACAGTGGAATAAGATCTTTACCAAAATCGTGGCTGGACGCTTCATCACCAGCGTCAGAACGTAAGTGCTCAGATAAAAATTTAGTATTAAAGATGTAAATCCCCATACTAGCTAAGCAAATACTAGGCTTACCTGGCATGGTTGGAGGGTTGGTAGGCTTCTCCTCAAATGCAATGATATTATCACCTTCGTCCACATGCATGATGCCAAACTGATCAGCTTCTTTTATTGGCACTTCGATACAAGCAACCGTAACATCTGCACCACTTTCAATATGTTGCTTTAACATAATGCTGTAATCTTGTTTATACAAATGATCGCCAGCAAGAATTAGTATGTACTCACTTTTCAAACCATCAATCATAGTCAGGTTTTGATATACAGCATCTGCTGTACCACGGTACCAATCACTGCCAGTCTGTTGCTGAGCAGGCCAGAGCTCTATAAATTCGTTAAAGTCCGAACGTAGAAAATTCCAACCTCTCTGTACATGCTGATTCAAAGTATGGGAACGATACTGGGTTAGTACCGCAATACGACGCATACCTGAATTGATGCAATTGGACAGAGGAAAATCAATGATTTTATACTTGCCTGCAATAGGAACAGCAGGTTTGGAACGATTATTTGTTAATTGCTTTAATCTAGAACCCCGTCCACCCGCTAATATAATGGACAAAGTTTTCATGCGTGCTGTATTTAAATCCATGAGATGCCCTTAAAATTATTATCAACTCACTCTATTCCAAGTATGGTTTAGGTATACTCTGATCATTACCCCAAATCAATAAGACTCTAAATAATGAAAATACTCTTCGCGGCTTCTGAAATTTATCCTTTGATTAAAACCGGTGGGTTGGCCGATGTTGCAGGCGCCCTACCTGTTGCGTTGAGAAAAAAAGGTCATGATGTGAAACTCATCATGCCAGCTTACAAAGGTATACTAGAAAAGGTAGCTCCTATTCAGAAGACTATCAACCTAGGAGATCAATTTGGTGTAGGTCATTTACTTCTTCTTGAAACTCATATCCCTGAAAACGGCACGCCTATTTGGTTACTACAATGTCAAGCGCTCTACGAGCGAGAAGATGGCCCTTATGTCGATAAAAACGGCTTCGACTTTAATGACAATCACATCCGTTTTGCAGCGCTATCATGGGCTACAGCAACACTAGCTCTAAAAGGTGGCCTTATAGATTGGCAAGCCGACATTCTACATTTGAATGATTGGCAAACTGGCTTTGCGGCGGCCTATCTTAAAGGCTGGAAAACAGAACACATCCCAGTTGTCACTACGGTACATAATTTACGTTATAACGGTAGTTTTGACTTGAATCAATTTGCTGATACCCACTTATCATCAGAATTACTTAACATACATGGCATAGAATTTTATGGTCGATTCTCGGGCTTAAAAGCGGGTTTAGTATATGCTGACGCGATTACCACTGTTAGCCCAACTTACGCAGAAGAAATTCTCACACCCGAATATGGTGATGGTTTAGACGGTGTATTAAGAGTCATGCAAGAAAAGTTAACTGGTATTTTAAATGGTGTTGACTATGACCAATGGTCTCCAGAAAAAGATTTACTTATTCCATGCAATTACAATTTAGAAACACTAGACCAAAAACAAGTCAATAAACTCGCATTATTGAAAGAAAATAATCTCTCAGAAGATATTAAAAAACCAATATTTGGGATAGTAAGCCGTTTAACAGAACAAAAAGGATTAGACCTTGTTTTAGATGCTATGCCAGCATTACTTAAAAAAGGTGCTCGATTGATTGTCTTAGGCTCAGGTGACAGACACCTAGAAGCGGGTTATTTAGAATTGCAAAAACGCTACCCTAAACAAGTTTCTGTTCGGATTGGCTACTTTGAGGATTATTCTCATAGAATTCAAGCAGGCATAGACGCGCTGCTTATCCCATCACGCTTTGAGCCTTGTGGGTTAACACAGCTTTATGCACTGAAATATGGGACATTGCCAGTTGTAAGGCAAACAGGCGGGCTGGCAGACACTGTTTTTGAGGACGGAGAACATACCAATGGCTTTGTTTTCAAAGACGCTGACAGTAAATCCTTACAAGCCGCAATGGAACGCTGTTATGAAAGCTTTAAAGACATAAATGGCTGGCGAGTAAAGCAACAAAATGCAATGAAGTATGATTACAGTTGGGACGCTGTGACAGATCAATGGATAGACTTATATGAATCGCTGATCTGCAAAAAATTATAATAAAGGTAAAAAAAATAGAGAGGAGCAACAAACCTTCTTCTCTATTTTTGCCGAGTAATAAGCGTTATTCGGCAGCTTGTCCTATACGTTCTTCACTTCCCCACATTTTAATACCTTCAAGCAACGCTTTGTCCATAAAACCCTCCGCTTTCATTTGCTGCAATGCCATAGTAATACGATGCTTTATACCCCCTGTATTACAAAGTGACTGTTTAGATATAGTCAAATACAAACCCTCACTGCTTAAGTAAGGTTCTACGGGGGCGATAACATCAGATAAATTCAACATAGTCGCATAAGCATTTGCAGGGTTTTTTTCGTACAACATATAATCGACTTGGTCTTCCGCCAACATGTGTAAAGCTTGAGATAAGCTCGCTACCGTCAATACATTGAGGCGGCGGCGTGCATACTCATCAAATGCCTGACCCAGGCTATTGTTAATAACAGTTACCCCCCACTTCCCCTCTAAATCTTCTTTACGAGTAAAAGGAAATGGCTTATTTTTTTGCTGCCAGGCAACACTGTTCGTATGCAACATAACAGGAGTAAAGTAATCCATATAATGGGCACGCTCATTAGTATAAAAAGCACCCGCAATAAGATCAACATGGCCATTTTTAAGTTCCGTTTGAACTCGTGACCAAGCTCCCACATGTATCAACTCAATAGGAATATCTATTCGACGACTAACTTCATCAATAATAAAGCGATTAATACCTTGCAACTGAACAGATGAATGAGTTTGTCGCCATAAAAAAGGAGGGTATTCAGAATTACCTGAGGCAGTTAATGACGTACATTCAGAAGACAGCGTCATTGTTGGATTTTCAGCCAAAACAGCGGCGGTATGAAAAATACCTATTGCTATTAGACAAAAAAGCATCTGTTTATGTAAATCTATAAAGGTATTCATACCGCCCTACTATTATTCATCTTCCTATAATATATATGCTGACCACTTTGTAATCATATAACTAAAAAGGCCAAAAACAAGAGGTACTGTCTTTTGGTTCAGTGCCTAAAATAAACGCTAATGGTATTTTATCTTCGCAACGATCTGCTGCGATTTCAAATTTACTGTCCAATACATCAAAACGAGCAGCGCCATAAGGTAAGCTATCAGGTAGCGATATTGGGTTCGTATGCTGAGTAAAGTCAATCCATACTTTTTGTGCACCACTACTCCCTGTAATACTCAACGGAACATTATTATCGTCACCAAGCCATACAGTAGATGAATAGTCCCCCGTAATACCTATATACCAACTATCCTTTTGCTGGTTGGTTGTCCCTGTTTTGGCCGCGAAGTTCAATTTTGGAAATACAGCCTGTGCCGCGCGAGCGGTACCAATTTTAGGTGTTTTTGCCATACCATCTAAGGTCACAGCCAATAGTGCATCAGTAAAGGGGATATCATTCAGTTGATTAAAACGCTTTATCAACCGGTCATCTTGATCCATAACAGCCAACACGACACCGAGCTCACTACTCGCCCCTTGGGAGACAATAGGCTGATACAAACGAGACACTTCAAACGGAGATAATTCCAGGGAACCAAGTGCCATTGCAGGATGCATGGTGAAAGACCGTTTAACACCAAGTTGCCTTAATGTGTCCCCAACTCGATCAAAGCCAATATCGTTAGCCAAAGAAACTGTTGCTAAGTTATAAGATTTTGCCATAGCTTCATATAAATGAACGACACCATGAGTTTTACGATCGTAGTTTTCAGGAGCCCAAACCTTTCCACCCACATTAAAACGTATACGCTTATCTTCTATTTTGGTCCACCAAGTATAACGACCTGTTGCTAAAGCAGATAAATATAAAGGCGGTTTCACCAAAGAACCTATCGGTCTAACGGCACCTAAAGCACGATTAAAACCCGTATAGTGATCACCACTAGAACCAACAATGGCACGTACCTGCCCAGAAAGCCTGTCAGTAACAACCATGGCGCCCTGCAATCCTTTTAATTTAGGATCTCGTTTTTCTAACTGAGCCACCTGACGTCGCATAGCCGAATTTGCCGCCCTTTGTGCCCGTATATCAACACCAGTATAAATACGTAAATTTTTTGTGGCTAAAGTAGTTTCATCAAAATCTCGTGACAATTGCATAGCAACAAGATCTAAATAATCCCCATAAACAGAACGTGATTTTTGCTTACTAGCAAGACGAATAGGTTGCTTAATTAGACTATTATAATCGCCGTTCGTTAAACGTCCCTGCTCTTTTAATATGGCTAAGACAACATTACGACGAGTTTTCGCTCGATTAGGAGAACGCTGAGGATTATAGAGCGATGGGCCTTTAACCATTCCTACCAAAAGCGCAAATTCATCAATATTTAATTCATTGATAGGACGCCCAAAGAAATGCTGGCTCGCAGCGGCGAAACCATGTAAAGCATTACTTCCAAGCTGAGCCAAATACACTTCATTCATGTAAGCAGTAATAATGGCTTCTTTTGAATAGTGATATTCCAGCAACAAACTCATCACAACTTCAGTTAATTTTCGTGTATAGGTTCGTTCCGAACTCAAATACATATTCTTAACCAATTGTTGTGTCAGTGTCGAACCACCTTGACGACGTGAACCATGCGTTAAATTGACCACTACAGCACGAGCTATACCCGTTAACGAAATCCCCCAATGTTCATAAAAGTCCTGATCCTCCACTGCAATCAGAATATCTAGCAAAGGTTTCGGTATTTCGTCATACGTTAAAATTTGGCGGCTTTCGGTATTACCATCGTATAGGAACCCAATACGTTGGGGTTCAATTCTTGCTTCAACGACTTCATCACCATTCAACTTCTGAATAACCAAATGACCATTATTAAATGAGAATATGCGACGCTGACTTTCATGAAAACCGAGATGATCTACGTATGCGCGTAGATGTGCACTAACTTTTATATTACTTCTAGCGGCCCAACCGACATTTTGACTGTTCCGCCCGAAGCGATAGCCCGTTTCTTCCAATAAGTTTTCTAGATCCTGTTTTTTCCACAGGGCACCGCTCCTCAATATAATAGGAGCACTATAAACCTCAGAAGGAACTTGCCATTTTTGCCCTTCAAACCGGCTTACAACTTGGCCGTTCAGCCACCAGACCCAAATAGAAAATGGGATACTTCCTAACAAAGAAAATATTAGCCCCCATTTTAAAAGGGTACGAGTTATCCTCATCAAGAATGAAGGTTTCAGTTTTTTTTTCGATTTAGTCGAGGACTTGCGTGAAGACTTTACAGGAGTTTTTTTAGCCATAGCGCAGAATTATAAGGAGCTTACCTCAAGCAAGCAACGATCTAGAATGAACTCACCCTGTTTTTGCGTATTGACTCGTCTATCATTGCACTTTAAAGTCCTTCATCACTAAAAGCTGATCTAATTGACACAATTCTGAACTTTGTAAAATACAGTCAATAATGGAATGAGAAAAAAATACTAATTTATATAGTAGTCAAATTGACACTTTTCATACTAAAATAGACACATTCCTTTGCAATAAATAACTTCAATTATACAAAAGTGCGGTAATCAAGTGTTTAATAAGCATCTAATACCTGATGCGCAAAACCTTTCTGAAGGCAAAGCGCTCAATATAAAAGTAGCAGATTACGATTTCTTAATTACTAAGTATGAAGGTAAACTTCTTGCTTATGAGAATCTCTGCCCTCATCAAAACAAACAACTTAACTGGTCTTCAACGGAAGCCGTAGATGAAGATGGCGATTATTTAAAATGTCACCATCATGGCGCACTTTTCTCGCCACGTGATGGTTCCTGCATTACGGGTCCATGTCAGGGTGGTCAGCTAAAAAAAGTGACTATTGGTATGGAAAAAGGAAATTGCTACTTACTGCTAGCATAGCCCTAATAAGCATTCAGTACATTATGACAAACAAGACGTTGTCTGCTGCTAAGTCCACTTTCGGACACGCTAAACACATCGTCTCGTTTGTTATTATCTTAAGTAATTTTATTCTATTACCTCAATTACAAGCCGCTACCCTACATGTAGCTGTCGCTTCGAACTTCATTTCTCCGATAAAACAATTGGCACAGGAATTTGAACAAGAGACAGGGCACTCGTTACAGTTATCATTTGGTTCATCTGGTAAACTTTTTGCTCAAATTCAAAATAATGCACCTTATGATATATTTCTCTCCGCGGATGTCATTAAACCAAAGGCGCTGATCGATAATAAAATGGCTCTATCATATAGCTTAATCGTCTACGCAAAAGGCCAATTGACACTTTGGTCAATGAAACCTATTTCCCCCTTAACGCTTCCAGAAGCCCTACTCAACGCTAAGCGCATTGCTATCGCAAACCCACGATTGGCACCTTATGGTAAAGCCGCTGAGGAAAGCTTGCGTCATCTATCTGTCTGGGAAGGTATTCAAGGTAAATTAGTACAAGGCGAAAACATAGGACAAGCCTATCAATTTACCTATTCAGAAAATGCCAATTTAGGCCTAGTCGCCTTATCTCAAGTATTAGCAGGCCCCCAAAAAGGCTACTCAATTAACATACCTAATTCATTTTATAAGGGTATAAACCAAGCGGCTGTCATTTTATCAAGAACTCAAAAGACTGTATTAGCTGAGACTTTTATGGCATTTTTAATACGCGCCGATACACAGGCTAAAATTGCTCACTTTGGGTATTCCACAAAAAAAAACTAGGCTCAGACAGATGCAACTCAGCCCCGAAGATCTTGGTGCAATATGGTTAACATTAAAGCTTGCCAGCCTTGTTACCTTATTACTAATTCTAATGAGCACGCCGATTGCTTGGTGGTTGGCACGAACTCAATCTTGGTTTAGAGGCCCGATAAATGCCATTGTCGCTATGCCTCTTGTTTTACCGCCAACGGTATTAGGCTTTTATTTATTACTTTTTCTAGGCCCACAAGGTGCTATTGGTAAAATTTTAGACGATCTAGGGCTATCACCTTTACCTTTTAGTTTTTCAGGTCTTGTAGTAGCTTCAATGGTGTATTCATTGCCTTTTGTTGTACAACCGATTCAAAATGCCTTTATTGCCATAGGAGATAAACCATTAGAAGCCGCTGCCACACTTCGCTCATCGCCATTGAATCGTTTCATTTATGTCGCATTGCCACTCGCTAAACCAGGCTACATCAGCGCCACTATTTTAGGCTTTGCCCATACTGTAGGCGAATTCGGTGTTGTACTCATGATAGGTGGTAATATTCCAAATGAGACCAAAGTAGTATCAGTACAAATTTATGATCATGTAGAAGCATTAGAGTATGGCCAAGCGCACACCCTTTCCTTATTAATGGTTGCTTTTGCTTTTACCGTCCTTGCTTTTTTATATAGCCTTCAGAAACGGCGTAAACACCAGCCAGCTGCAGGCGGCTTACTATGACAAAATCAAATATTTTAAAAGTAAGAATACGAAAGTATCACTTAAAAGATTCAAACTTTTCTTTAGATGTCGATTTAAACATTCCAAGCACTGGTGTTACTGCATTATTTGGCCCATCAGGTTCGGGGAAAACTACTTTACTACGCTGTATTGCAGGTCTAGAAAAGAACCAACAAAGTGAGCTCAGTCTAAGCAATGAGTTTTGGCAGACAAACAAAATATCACTTCCAGCTCATAAACGCCCTATTGGTTACGTGTTTCAAGAAGCGAACCTATTTCCACATCTTACGGCGGCTGAAAATCTACAATTCGCTATAAAACGAGCAGACAAAAGTCAGTCAGTTATTTCATATTCTGAAGTGATTCGCCTTATGGATATTGAGGAAATCTTACCCCAATATCCATCACAGCTGTCAGGTGGTGAGCGCCAACGAATTGCTATTGCTAGAGCCCTATTAATTCGACCTAAACTTCTCCTTATGGATGAACCTCTGGCTGCGCTAGATGACTCTTTAAAAAAAGAAATATTGCCTTATCTAGAAGCTATTTGTCATAGTTCAAAGATCCCTATTATCTATGTCAGTCACTCATTAGATGAAGTTATCCGATTAGCAGATCACATGGTCGTTTTAGAAAAAGGTAGGGTAGTAGAGCAAGGTGAAACACAATTTTTACTAGGTAAACTTGGCACCTTTTTTTCTCGACACAAAGATGCCAGCGTTGTTATTACAGGCATAATAACTGAACAATCTGCCCAGTGGGGATTGTCATGGCTACACTTCGACAACCAAGATATTATTGTAAAACAAGGTAATGAAAAAATCGGAGACCAGTTACGTTTACGAATTCAATCTAAAGATGTTAGCCTGTCCCTCAGCCCACAAGAAGATTCGAGCATCTTAAATCGCTTAACCGTTATCATTGATGACATGATAAAAGATCCCAAAGATCCAAGTATGGTCATGTTACGTTTACTGGCTGGTAGCACTCCTATTTTGGCCAGAGTCACTGCCTTATCCACGCATAACTTAGCTCTTTCAAAAGGCCAGACAGTTATTGCTCAAATAAAGTCTGTCGCCCTTTTACGTTAGAGGAAAAGTTTGACCATAAAAAATGCATCAGTGAATAAAATTATATTTCACTCGCCAGTTGTTCAAGAAAAACACGCATTACACTTTCACGCCTTCTTCCTTCTTGTTGAGCAGATACAGTATTCAAGCTCTCTGTGATATGAAATAGTTTTTTATAAAAGTGATCAATTGAATACTCTGTATCGTTTGGTTTTCGTACCGTACAAAATGGGTCATTAAGTGAGTATAAAGCTCGATTCAAAGAACCACTCACTTGCATACAGCGCGCAATTCCTACGGCACCTAAAGCATCTAAACGATCTGCATCTTGTACGATTTTTGCCTCTACGCTTTCAGGGTTGATATTAGCGCTAAAGCTATGAGCACGAATCGCATGATGAATTGCCATATAATATTCACTGGGGTAATGAACAGAAGTTAAAAATTCAACCGCTCTATCGCCTGCAAATGTAGATGCTAAGTGCCGGTCGGAATGGTTTTTAGGTAAAGACACACAATCATGTAGCCAAGCAGCAGGTACAATCACCGACATATCTGCCTTTTCATCTATGGCCAATTGCTTTGCAATTTTGACGACACGCAATATATGGCTCAGATCGTGCGCAGCGTCCGCTTGATCTTGCTTTTCAATAAAAGCCTGAAAAATGACTTCGTATTCCAATAAAAACTCAGGTGTCATAAATACTCTGTTCCTCTATCCCATATTACCTTTAATATTACTATAAACAACTAAAAAGATTGTTTTAAAACTACTTGTAAACCAACATTGAAAATAAAAGTAAACTGTTTTACCTCTGTTTAAGAAATCGTTACACTTGCCCGAAATTTTTAAGAGGACACAAAAATGCCGTTACTTATTGCCGTTCGCCCTTTCAATATGACTTTTATGAACTAAAAACGCACAATTCGAACTGGGTGTTTTTAGTTTATAAAGAAATAAATGTTATACAAAAAATATTTATTCATATCTTACTTAATGGGTGAACCAAAGCTCAAAGGCTTCTTGCTCACTACTATTTGCTTTGGTGTACCACAGCTGAGACATTTCAAACTGAATACTTGATAATTTAGATTGATAAAGTGCATCAGAAATCCAGATTCGAAGCTCTTTACGGGTTACCTCATCAGATTGGTTATACCAAAACTTCATCATATCCAAACTCATATCATCCGACATAATAAGTGGAGCGGTAAAAGGCCTTTCTGAAAAGGCAATATTTTTATCAATATAGGTATGATTTTTAGGTCGAGTTTCCGATGTTAATTGTTCAATTTCATCGACGTAATCTCGAGTATTTTGCAATCCAGATTGGGTTGGAAGTATATGTTGCTGGTACTCAACGCTTTTACCACTTAATTTATCTGAAATAGTATATTTAGGAGCTTTCAAATAAGACTCAGCCTGTTTTTGATTAGAAATATAAGGAGCTTTTATAATGAGAGAAACGTCTTTTTCAAAAACTAGGTCTAACACAATAGGCTCTGATTGATACACTTCTGTGTCGCCACCGCTTCTCAATAGTTTGTTAAAACGAATGACTATTTGGTGAGCACCGGCACTTACTTCAATTTTGAAATCATTACCAAACTTCCCAGTCCCTTCAAGATCTACATACATAATTTCAAATGATCTTGGTACTTCAAACGTTGCCGCCTGAATAGGTACAACCAACATAGAAGAAAACAAAACACAGTATTCAATTAAACGTTTTTTCAATGACATTGCACACCTCTTAACAAGGAAATCGCTCAAGTAATGAATCTAACATAATGTCTTAATTAGTTTTCTGGATTTGCTGTCTACTGCGCGCACTTGCTAATTTTTATCTTTTTTCATTACTAATAAGATTCTATAACCAAAACATATTCGAAATAAAAAGTGTAAAAAAAGCACTTAGTCTCATGTATAATTTTTTGATCGAGCATCATCTAATTAAATGTCGTTTAAGATTGGTGTAACTGAATAAGCTGATATGATCAATTTATGCACATAACGAAACAAGACCAGCTAAACCACATGTTAACACTACGAATTGTAGAGCTAACTATTGTCACCTTAATATGTGCCATTCTTATCAGGCCTTTACTGTCTGAAATACACCCTTATTTTCTATGGATAGAATTAATAGATTTAGCCTTGGCTACAGTTTTCTATTTTATCATTCGTGCGGGATTTTTAGATAAATGGAAAATCTCAATATCATTAACTGCTTCTAACCTTCTTATACTTCCACTTCTTGTTATATCAGGAGGAGTAAACAGTCAATTAGCTTTCTTCTTACCTCTAATTCCTATTATGGCGGCATTAATCGGTGGCAGACTAGAGTCTCTCGTGGTCGGTTTTATTTTGATCACTGCCATTATTTTAGCCACTGTATTTGGTGATTCTATTATGGATCTAAACGATCATATATATTCTGATGAAAAAACTATTAGTCGTAGTTTTTGGTTGATCATTACGATTGTTTTTAGCATGATTTTTGGTCGCTTTTTTCTACAAAAATACACTGAATTGACTGACCAGCTTAAAGATGAAAACCTTCAGGATCCTCTAACGAAATTACTTAATCGACGAGGATTAAGTCTTCACTTTGAAAAAGAGCTTGATAAAACCAATACAGATTCACCATTAAGCTTGATGATTATTGATATCGATTATTTTAAAAAAATCAATGATTTTCACGGCCATAATATAGGCGATTTATGTTTAATCGAAGTAGCTAATATTCTTAAAAATGCACTGAGAAAAAATGACATTATTGCTCGATTTGGTGGTGAAGAATTTATTGCCATCCTTCCAAAGACATCTAAAATAGAAGCTATAACAATAGCAGAAACATTAAGAAGAAAAGTATCCGAGAATACTTACAGTGAATTAGAACTACCTTTGACTATTACCTTAGGCTTAACAGAATCCAAGCCAGAAAATGAAACCACCTTAAAAATAATTAAACGTGCGGATAAAGCCCTTTATAAAGGAAAAAACAAAGGGCGTAACCGTGTAGAACTGTCTGAAGATTAATTAACATTTAAATGCAACTCACATACATCAATGCAGCCTGACTTAGCAAGGCACTAAAACCCAAGAAATTACGCAGTTTTCATAACCATCAGTTTGCTTATATTCACGATAACCTATCGATTTAGCCGCACCAATAAGATAAGAAGAGCCCCCCAATTTAATTACTGCGGCTATCGTTCCCTGTTCTTCTAATTCATGTAAATTAATATCAGGTAAAAAAGTATCTCCAATAAGATACTCCTCTGATGTACTGGATATTACAAAACCGGTATCCGTTGTAAACAAGGCTTTTGAACCTGATTTTATGACTCCATTCTCGCGGGGTAGAATATCATGAAGTATTGCACTAAATTCCACGGTCGAGTCGAATACAATTCCTATCCCTCCAATGATGCCACCAGTGCCATTTATATCGCGAAGTGCAGCATTATAAATATAAGTATGTTTCCCTTGATAACAATCAAACATTTCAAAAGCAGATACAGTGTATTTATAGGCCGTTTCTAATTGGAATACGTTCTTTCCACCTGAAAGCTCTTCTATAGTTTGGCCAATTTTATCGTTATATTGATCATCAGAAAACGCCACATAACGACCTTGTTTATCGTAAACATATAAGGTGTGATAAACAGTATAAAGGGAATGAATCGTTGCCAAGGTTTTCTGAATACTTTTTCTATCAACAATCGATGCAGACAGTGCAGTACGCAATAAACCACTTAATCCCCACCAACGACAATCATTTGCTCGTTCAAACAAATTACGATCCATGATGTCTACAGCTAAACTGGCCTGCAAACGCATAACATTTAATTGTCCGGAAACAATAGTCGAAAATAAAGACTCAATGGAATTATCAAATACTGTATCAATGTCTTGGCCAATTTTTTTAATCGCCTCTAAAACAGGCATCAACTCAACCGCGTCATTTCGTGCAGCAGTAATAATACCGTTTAAAACGATCAACTGAAGGTCATCGTTGATCGATACAGATTGATGTCGAATATCAAATAAATCAGCAGAAATTAGTCCTGTGAAATCAGTAGATAATGACGTATTTTCTTTTTTCTCATTTCCAGCACGATGGGAGCCACCTTCTATCCTATCCAGTGGTAACAAAGATGCCACGTGCCAATTTTTAGGTCCTAAATAATCCTGATAAGACTGCCCTTTTGCACACACCTTCATTACACTACGCCTATTAAAAGACATAATCTGAGGCTCTAAATTTAGTGATAATTTTGAAGACGATTCAGAAGAGCTATATTGTGGCGCAAACAAAATCTCACCCGCACCATCCAAGAGCAAGAAATGATTTTCTTCTCTTTTTGCTAAAAGACGTCCCACTATGCCTTCCAACTCATCTTTAAAACGAAAACAAAGCACAATCACTCCGATAACAGAACCGCCTTCTACGACCGCATTAGCGTATAAAAGGTTTGATCCGGATTCCCCTACAAGCTCTGTCTCACCAAAATATTCAACATAGTCATTCGGCTTTTTAACTACTTGTTCTATAAAAACATCGTGTACTTTTCCGGTTCGAGAAGGTTGACTCAATTGGAACACTAATTCACCGTCAGGCGTCAATAAAAAAGCGTCTTGATAAACTGAATAAATACTGACATAAGCTTGTAGACGCTGCTTGATAAAATCTCTATCTAATTCATTTTTATGAGATTTTTTTAAAAACTGAACAACATCATAATCGGTTGATAAAAAGCCAATATCCGCCGTTCGCTCAAACAAATTTCGAATGAGAACATCAATCGCCATCTGAGAACGGGAAGTATTTTGAAGCAGAACTTTTCGAACATGCTCGCTAATCAGGCTTTCAATCAAGCGTTCTTGTAAATCATTAAACTGACCTAGAGTGTTATCCATATCTTGTAAGATAGTAGATGCAACTTCAAAACTATTTATTTTGCCAATGAGTGCTATTTTTTCCCACCAAGTACTTAATGACTTTAAACTTTGATCGTATCGATCGACGTCTTTTATCACACCCTTCATCGTACTTTGATGAGCAGAAAGAAAAGCCTGCACCATTTAACCCCTACACAAATTAAAGATCTACGAGCATATGCAAGGCTTACACCAATAGACCAACATTTTGTCTATTCGGACAAATTTAAATAATAAAGCATCAAAAAATTTATGTATTCATAAAAAAAGGAATGCCAAAGCATTCCTTTTTTTAAACTTATAATTTTCTAAGCCAAATATTTACACTAATAATTAGACTTTAAATTTATCACTAATACTTTTGATGACCTGAGCTTGCTCTTCTAACAAAACCATTTGCTCTGCTGTTTGATTAGATTCATCTCCAATATTTTCAGCAAGTTGTGCAATGCCAACCACATTTTTAGCGATGTCTGTTGCTACTTCAGATTGTTGATAAGCAGCAGTAGATACCTGAACATTCATTTGCGTCAAATTCTTAATAGAATCTGTGCTTGAGTATATGATCTCACTAATTTTTGCCATAGCAGCTTCAACCATTTCACGTCGTTGCATTGATCCATGCATATCCTCTGAAGCTTTAGCGGCGCTTTGCTGAAGTTTCTCCAGCACTTCTTTAATCTCAACCGTGCTTTGCTGGCTACGTTGAGCTAATCCACGCACTTCGTCTGCGACTACAGCAAAACCACGACCTTGCTCACCAGCTCTGGCGGCTTCAATTGCTGCATTAAGTGCTAACAAATTAGTCTGCTCAAATATTCCTTGAATTACCTCAATTGCAACATTAATTTCATTAACATTACCGCCAAGGACATGAATCGACTGCTCAACTGTATTTAATACAGAACTCAACTCATTTAGCTCGCCACTAGAAAGTTGCACTTGTTTTAATACTTCTTGAATTTCCAATTCGGTGCTTTCAGCAGATCGTTTCGTTGACTCTGCATTATCTGCAATATCATTCGAGTTCGCTCTCATTTCTTCAATTGCACTAGCAACCAAATTTGTTTCGTTAATCTGTCTATCTGATGCTTCAGATAATTTGATTCGTTGCTGATTTGATTTCACAGAAATAGAAAGAAGATCACTGCTCGAACGTTTCAAATAGCCGATATCCACCGCCATCGAATCTAAGAAAGTATTAAAGTCCGTTGCAATATTATTCAGAATATCGATGGAGCTGTCTGGCAACTTTTTAGTTAAATCACCTTGACCGCTTGCTAGATTCTTCACAGCAGAACCTAACGTCATTAACGGACTTAAAACAGAGCGAGAAGACAGTAGAACTATTAGAGTTAATACACCGAAAACAAACGCTAAAATAACTAACGCAGTTAACTGGCTAGTAGACTGAATGTCATCTACAGAAGATGATATTTCTGCAACGATTTTTTCAGCGCTATCTATATAGAAGCCGGAGCCTATAATAATGTCCCACTTTTGAACATAAACAGCATACGCATATTTACTTTTTGCTTCAGTTTCACCGGGCTTAGGAAAGTAATACTGACTAAAACCATCACCTTGAGTTGCAGACTGAATCATATTTTTCAAGATGAAATTGCCTTGTGTATCCTGTAAATCCATCTGATTAATATTTAGCTTGCCACCAGCACCATGCATCAACCTCAAGCCTTTAATATCATAAGCGAATAAATATCCTTCTCCGCCATCAAACTTATAGGTATTCAACAGATCCATGGCTTCTTGTAAGCCTTCTTTAGCTGGCTTATTGATTTGCGGCTGAATAATACTGATGGCAGAATCAAGTACAGTCACTAGACGGTTTTTTTCTGTCTCAATCGTGGCTTGTTCAACAAGATGAGATACTCCACTGTTTACTGTCTTTAGAGTCTGCATTTGAGTTAATGCGCTGATAATGGCAATAAATAGAAAGGGACCAAACGCTAGTAAGTAGATCCTTAATTTAAGAGACTTAAACATATTTTTTCCTTTTCCTTGTAGTAGATATAAAAACAAGCCCACTACAAGTGGAGCTTATGCTTGCTATCTAAAGTATTCTCCCATCTTCGTTTAAAACAAACAAAAAAGGTTCATTAAGTCAGAAAGATACCAGAGAAAAAATTAAAGTCATATAAAGGCACAAGAAAAATAACAAAAAAATAAAAATCCTTACTTTTCATTTGGTTAAAAAAACTATATGTGAGTCTGAAGAGACATATCTTTGAGCTTAAGTAACCAAACACAATGTGATGAAACAGTTTAAAAAGGCCAGTAATAAAACTGCTGGCCTTTTGCTTTCAATACAAACTGCATTATTACTTTTATTATCAGACTGCAAATTGATTCATCGTATTGTCTTTACCAGATGCTTTCAAAGCATGCGCACCAGAGAAGTACTCTTTATGATCATCGCCCATGTTAGAGCCAGACATATCTTGGTGTTTCACACAGGCTAAACCTTGGCGAATCTCTTTACGCTGAACCTCTAGCACGTAACCCAACATACCTTGTTCTCCAAAGTAGTCTTTCGCTAAGTTGTCTGTCGACAAGGCCGCAGTATGATAAGTCGGTAGCGTAATCAAATGATGGAAGATGCCCGCTTGCGCCGCCGCGTCTTTTTGGAAGCGACGAATCTGTTCATCGGCTTCAACAGAAAGCGCCGTCTCATCGTATTCTTGTAACATAAGTTTTTCACGTTGGTACGCTGACACGTCTTTGCCTTCTGCCAACCATGTATCAAATATTTGCTGACGGAAATTCAATGTCCAGTTAAAAGATGGACTATTGTTGTAAACCAACTTGGCGCTTGGCACGACATCACGAATGCGATTCACAATAGAGGCAATTTGCCCAATGTGTGGCTTCTCAGTTTCAATCCACAAAAGATCAGCACCATTTTGCAAAGAGGTAATGCAATCCAATACCACGCGATCTTCGCCTGTATTCGGTTTAAAACGAACCAAACCATTGGCTAAACGAGTCGGCTTAATCAGTTGATCACCTTGCTTGATTGCCATGTCACCCGAATTCATCTCTGCCAAAGACGTAATCTCTTCACCATCTATAAAAGCATTGTACTGTTCTGCCAAATCACCTTCTGTTTGTGATACTGGAATCTTTTGAGTCAAACCAGCACCCAAGGAATCCGTGCGCGCTACGATAACACCATCGTCCACACCCAACTCTAAAAAGGCATAACGCACTGCATTAATTTTTGCCAAGAAATCTTCATGAGGTACCGTTACTTTGCCATCTTGATGACCACACTGTTTAGCATCGGATACTTGGTTCTCTAACTGGATACAACAAGCCCCCGCTTCAATCATTTTCTTCGCCAGCAAGTAGGTTGCTTCTTCGTTACCAAACCCTGCATCAATATCGGCAATGATAGGCACTACATGCGTTTCAAAATCATCTATTTTTTGTTGCGCTGCTTGCTCACGTACTTGATCGCCGGCCTCTCTCGCCTCGTCCATTTCTTTAAACAAATGCTGTAATTCACGAGCATCGGCTTGTTTTAAGAAGGTATATAACTCTTCGATCAAGGCAGGTACTGAGGTTTTCTCATGCATGGATTGATCTGGTAATGGACCAAATTCAGAGCGCATCGCCGCAACCATCCAGCCTGAAAGGTAAAGGTAACGGCTTCGTGTTGTACCAAAATGCTTCTTAATCGAAATCATTTTTTGTTGACCAATAAAACCATGCCAGCAACCTAAAGATTGCGTGTAATTAGCTGGGTCTTTGTCATAATTCGCCATGTCTTCACGCATTATTTTGGCTGTGTATTTCGCAATATCCAAGCCAGTATTGAAACGATTTTGCAATTGCATTCTCGTCACATACTCAGGATTCATCGCCGCCCAAGTTGAGCCTTGTTGTTGAAGTGTTTGAGTAGCTTGCTGTATTTTATTTTTATAAGTTTGCATGATATTCCTCACTTTTTAAGGTCATTTTTTATTAGGTTATTGCTTTATTTATTCATTAAGTCGCTTTCTTTAACATCACGAATTAAGTGCTTTCACGCGTTTACGATAATCGTGTAATAAAGGCTCGGTATAACCATTCGGTTGAACTTGCCCTTTGAAAATCAAATCTTGTGCAGCTTGAAAAGCAAAGCTTGGTTCTTCGTTTTTATTTAAACCGTTTGGCATCATTGGACGATAACCTTGAGTTCCTTTATTTTGCTCATCCACCACAATGGCCATCCTCTGCATCACGTCATCCACCTGCATTTTTGTACAGATTCCATGCAGCAACCAATTGCTTAAATGCTGACTAGAAATACGTAAAGTGGCACGATCTTCCATCAAACCGACATTATTGATGTCTGGGACTTTTGAACAACCAACCCCCGCCTCTACCCAGCGCACTACATATCCCAATAAACCTTGAACGTTATTTTCAATTTCTTTTTCAATCACTTGGTTTGATAACGTCAAGGTATTGGGAATAAGTGGAATACTCAGTAGATCCTTTAAACTTGATTTAGGACGCGATTTGATTCGCTGCTGAACATCGAACACATTCACTTGGTGATAATGCAAAGCGTGTAACGTTGCCGCCGTTGGTGAAGGTACCCAAGCCGTGTTCGCACCCGCTTTAGGATGAGCGATTTTCGCTTCCATCATGGCGGCCATTTCATCTGGCATCGCCCACATGCCTTTGCCAATTTGTGCCTTACCTTGCAAACCACATTGCAGACCAATATCAACATTGCGATTTTCGTACGCTTGAATCCAAGGCTGAGCTTTAATCTGATCTTTTGGTAAGAATGCGCCCGCTTGCATACTGGTGTGAATCTCATCACCAGTGCGATCTAAGAAACCAGTATTAATAAAAAATACGCGCTCTTTTGCCTGACGAATACATTCTTTCAAGTTCACAGTTGTACGACGTTCTTCATCCATAATGCCGATCTTGATGGTTTTTTTTGGTAAGCCCAACATTTGCTCTACACGACCAAACAACTGACAACTAAACGCCACTTCATCAGGGCCGTGCATTTTTGGTTTGACGATATAAATGCTTCCTGTTCGGCTATTCCGGCAGTTTCGGCTGTTGGATGTGGATTTCAGATCAAGTGCGCCAATCAAGGTGGTCACCACCGCATCCATAATGCCTTCAGGTACAAAGTTGCCGAGCGAGTCTTGTATCAAGTCGCATTCCATCAAATGTCCAACATTACGAATCAACAACAATGAACGGCCATGCAAACGGTATTCTTCTCCGTCTAAATCAGTGAAACAGCGATCTGGGTTCATTCTGCGTGTCTGACGTTGGCCACCTTTTTCGAAGCTCGCTTCTAACGTGCCTTGCATCAAACCAAGCCAATTGCGATACACGTCAATTTTGTCTTCTGCGTCCACGGCAGCAACAGAATCTTCGCAATCCATAATAGTGCTCAGCGCTGACTCAATTATAATGTCGCTAATATTGGCCTTATCTTTCGCGCCATTTGTGTCGTTACGATCAAACTTAATTTCCACATGCAAACCATTGTTTCTTAACAAAACCGCCTCTGGTTCACTACGCTGGCCATTCACTGCTACTAGCTTAGAAGGCTGTTGCAAACCGGACTGACTGCCATCCTCAAAAAACGCCAACAAATGGTGGTAATAAACCACATAGCTAGTCACGCTTTGATGAGAGCCATTTTCCAAAGGAAACACGTCATCCAGAAATGCTTTCGCTTTCCGGATAACCTGCTCGCCACGAGCTTGGTTGTATCCATTGCTTGTTTTCGATTCATCAGCATTGGGAATCACATCCGTTCCATAAAAGGCGTCGTACAAACTGCCCCAACGAGCGTTCGCGGCATTCAAAGCAAAACGCGCATTTTTCACTGGAACCACCAATTGCGGTCCAGCTAAGGTGGCAATCTCAGCATCAACATTTTCAGTTGTGATCGAAAAGTCTTCGCCTTCTTCTACTAAGTAACCAATCTCTCGTAAAAACGATTCATAGCTTTGCACATCAATAGGTTGACCTTTTCTTGCCAAATGCCATTGGTCGATCTGTTGCTGCATCCGATCTCGAGTTGCCAATAACTGACGATTAATAGGTGCTAAATCTGCAATTAATGTTTCGAGATCACACCAAAAAGTCGTTGGCTCAATATCATGGAGTGGCAACACTTCTTCATTGATGAAGTTATAAAAATCGGGATGAATCTCGTTGTTATTTTTAGGTAAGGGCATTGTCATTTTACTTTCCTTCTTAGTGAGCTTTTTCATCTTCATCATGTGGCAATTCGGTATTCACTGCTTTCTTGTGTGATTTCCGTTTGCTTGATTTATAGTCTATGCGCTACTAAGATAAAATTTCACAATAAGAATTACACAGTGTAAATTTTACAAAAATGAAAAATAAAAATAGCCTAAACCGCAAAACCCATTTTTTGGGCACAAAGATTCGTAACCTGCGTAAACGCAACCGTTTGACGATGGAAGACCTGTCGGCAAGATGCATCAAAGTTGATGCTGAGTCCGCTCCTTCTGTGTCCTATTTATCGATGATTGAACGAGGGAAACGCATTCCCAGCGAAGACGTTTTGGAAGTTATTGCCAACGTTTTTCAAAAAGAAGTGGATTGGTTCCTTGACGATATCCCCGAAGAAGATGCTATTACACCGTCAAAAGGGTCTGGCGGTGGCATCAGCGGCATGGCTTTAGAGCCCAATTTTTTATTCTCGAAAGAGATACTGCAAATCGCGATTCCTGAAATGCTGTCACAAACAGGAACCAGTGGTCGTCAATTCGCTCATTTATTGATTCGTGCACACCAAGAACACCATCAAAACCATTTCCCAGATCTCGAACGCGCCGCCGAAGAGGTTGGGCTCAAACGATTACCGTTAAGTCTTGATGATATTGTCGCTATTACTAAACAAATGGGCTTACAGATAAAATGGTTTCGCAAAACACCTTTGTCTGTTTTAGAAAGCATGGGCATCGATGAAAGCCACGTCGTCACTTCTTTCTTTGATCCACCAAGCACGATTTATATCAACCAGATCATGAAAGCTCAACCGCAGCGTTTGAAATACAACTTGGCCGTTCACATTGGCCATGCGGTATTACACGACAAAGACGGTATGAAAAATGTACTGGTTACAGGGCGTAATGAAATCTCGCCACTGCAAGCACGTAATTCAAAAGTACAGTCATCAGGAATGGACTCTCAAGATATTTTGCACGCATGGCGAGACTTTGAGTGCAGTTTTTTTGCAGGCGCATTGCTTTGTCCTAAAGTGCCGTTTCGACAAATGCTGGATCGCAATGGTTACGAGATCAATACCGCGAAATTGGCAGGGGTTTCAGAATCCGTTGCCATGCGCCGTATGACCGCAGCTTCACCTTATCCTCATTGGCATTATTTTGATGCCTACGCACCAGGAAAATTAAAGGCAGTTTATCGAGGTAACGGGATTCCTTTACCTTGGGGGAACATGAACTTAGTGGAGGACCCTTGTCAGCACTGGGCCGTTTTTCGCATGATCAGTGAGCCCACTACTGGAACCTCTGCGCAGATATCGATTCTTAACGTCGCCGATGAACCTCGCATTTATGCTTGTGAATCCATTAAAGTTCAAGACCTTGCTGGTAACAGCCATGTACTTTGTTCTGGTATCGACCTCAATCCAGCTATCGATGCACAAGGCAAAGACGCTATTTCCATTGCCAATGACTTGAAACAAGCCTGTGTCAGTCATGGTGGCTCTTCTCGAATCCCCAAAAGCATTCAGAAAGACCTAATGAGCGTCGCCAAGATTCTTAATATCAATTGGGTCGAACGCGGTATAGACAATGATGCCAGACTTATCTGCTCACGTGGCGCCGTTTGCCCAAGAACACCAAGTTGTTACAAGCAATGTGAAGGGAGTTAATTCGGCCTGTTTTATAAGGCTTTCATGTAAATAAAAACCTTCATTATCATTCTTTGACATGAAATTGCCATTTATACGTAATCAGGCCTATCGAAATGCGTCTACAAGTATTAAAATCTGCTCAAATCCCCAACCCCTCGTAAAGGATCTTCAATGACTTTGTCGACCAGTCAGTCAACTAATGTCGTAGTTGTTAGTAACTCTTCCGATAATCCATTTGCCATCGATATTGCTTATGCAATGGGCCAATTCGATGACATCGCTGATTTGATCAGTATGAAACAATTTATGAACTCTGAATTTTGTCCTCGGTTTATTTCCGACGAAACAGATTTTGAGAACATTGGTCGTAAGCTCAAGGGCAAATCTGTCATTATTGTTAGTACTGGCAGCCATGTGAAAAGTCGTCAAGAATTGGCTATGTCGAATTTTATTATCGCTCGTGCAGCGAAAGAAAACGGCGCAGCTCGTGTAATTCTTGTGGAACCTGATTTGTTCTACAGCGCACAGGATCGTGGTCCACATAAAAGTTTAGGTAAAACCAGCTTCGAACGTGATGTCAAAGACATTAAGAAATTCGACGGCCAACCTTTTACCGCCAAGCTTTACGCCCAGATGCTAAAACTGTCTGGTGTCGACACGGTAATGACGATTCACAACCATTCTGATTCGGTACAAAAAATCTTTACCGAAGTCTTCGAAGGCGATTTTCATAATCTAATCCCTTATGAAATTTACGCTCACTATTTGTTAAATTCAGACATTTTGCACTACGGAAAAGACGGTGAAGGTCTTGTACTTTGTGCACCGGATAAAGGCGCACGCGATTTCGTTAAAGAAATGTATAAGACACTTGGACTAAGCAAAGCAAAATTCATCATGCTCGATAAAGAGCGAACAGATGAACGCAAAGTCGAAATCACTCTTCATAAAGAAAGCGAACACACCTTTGATGGCTTAGACGGAGCGAGTATCGTTTTGTTTGATGACATGGTTCGTACTGGTTCTACCGTTGTTAAATCTTGTCAGTTTTTACGTCAGATTAATCCTCAACGTATGGTGTTTGCGGTATCGCATTTTTATGCCAGCGATGAAGGTCGTGAACGTATGGCGCACCCTGCTTTGGGTGAAATTTTAACGCTGAATACGTTACCGACAATTTTAAATCGTGATGAGCAAGGTCGTTTGCGTAAGAAGATGGTGGTATTGAAAGTAGAGAAATGGCTTGCTCAAGAGCTGTGTAATATTCTTGATTTACCACATAACCAAGACGCCAACCCATATAAAATTGATATGTCGTCTAAGAACCCACGCTTTACACGTAAAATTTGGTTCAGTGAAGAGTTAAGCGAACTGCAAGCAAAATAGCAGTTTGAAGTCAGGTGAATAGGCTTTCACCTGACTTCAATGTTATTGCTTATCGTAACCTTGGCGACGGGCTTATTAAGCACGAAACGCCAATAACAAAATGTCTTTAATTTTCCGATCTATCTCCACACCCGCCGATTCAAAATCATCCCTTATGACCTTATAAAGGAAAGGCTGAACGCCGCGTAATTTTTTGATCGCTTGTGGATCTTCTGCCAATAATACAGCGGTATAAGAAAATGCATCGTAATATGGAAAAGCTTGTTCTTTTAGCGCATTTAAATAAGAGTCGACGGTTTCTTCACCAAATACCTGTCGGATCGCTGTAATCGCGCCGAACACGGCTGCACCTTCACACAATGCCGATGTTTTCACATCATCGGTACCAACCGGGTACAAACCTCGAACCATTTCTTGAATCACATCAACAAACAACATTACGTCATTAGTGAAGCTTCGTGTTGGCATTTGAATGGTGTATCGATAAGGATCATCCGCGTGTGCAAAGAGAACCGTTGGTTTAGCGATATCGTCTAATACATCAAAACCATCAAATTTTGCTCCGGGAACCGCTTCGCCAAAAAGAAATTCAACCGCAGGTAACCAAGCTGTACGTAATTTGTCTAATTTTTCGATCTGTGTAGATTGAGTGTCTGCCACAACTTTTTCCTCATTCATTCTAAAAACGGAACGCCCGACTTATATCGAAAACGCTTTTTACTTTTGCCTTTTTTATGGGCAGAACCTTACCATAATGTCAAAGTTCAAACAGGTGAAAATCAATCTGAAATACATGGATTCAATAAAACCATCCTATCTGGATCAATAAAGATGAAGATACCTAAGGAAGAGTAAGAGGACACTTTATCTAAGTTGGCTGTCTTTACTACCAGCACGATTAAACAATGCAGAATGGCCTTTCTTTTCTTGCTTGGACTGACATTGAATACACAGCCGGACTCCTGCAATAGCTTTGCGCCTCGGTTCTGGAATCACGGCATCACACTCTTCACAATGGCTTAGGCTTTCTCCTTTTGGCATGCTGTTTTTTGCACGCTCAACTTCCGAATCGACCGTCGCGTCTATTTGATCTTGCACTGCACCATCGTGCGCCCAACCACCAGCCATAATTTGACCCTTTTCCTAGTAAGTGTATAAAATATATTACCGCGATTTACATTTTTATACCTTTTTTGCATCTATATTTTCTACATTTGACTTAGAAGCATACCAATCTGAAAAAATCGCGATACTAACAACGCATCATTCAATTCCCCCTCTCTGTGAGTATGCTAGAATGAGAAACTATTCCAGCCGCAAGAGCGGTGGTTTTTTAGACGTTTTTAACTAAATTGTCTTAACACTCATCTTACTTTAGGAGATTAAACCATGCGTCTAAACACGCTTAAAATGGGATTGGTAGCCATTCTTACTGCCGTACCAGCTCTTGCATTAGCTCATCCAGGACACGAACATGCTTCCAGTTTTATGACTGGATTTATGCATCCTATGGGTGGCTTAGATCACTTATTGGCTATGCTGGCTATTGGTCTTTGGGCTGCTAGCCTTGGCGGTCGCGCCCTACTAGCAGTACCTATAGCGTTTGTTGGTGCTATGTTGATTGGCGGCGGTATTGCCATTGCTGGCATGCAAGTTCCTTTCGTCGAACAAGGGATTCTCTTGTCAGTGATATTAATGGGTGCGTTATTAGTAACAACAAAACGTTTTCCAATAGTCACTTGTGCTGCCATTGCTGGACTGTTCGCAATATTTCATGGTGCAGCCCATGGTATAGAAATGCCATTAAGCACTCACAGTGCACAATATGCATTAGGCTTTGCCGTTGCTACTGCTCTACTTCATATCGTTGGTATTGGTTTTGGTGGCGCTATTACTCGCTTTCAAACACCTCTCGCAACTCGCTTAATAGGAAGTGTTATTGGGCTCACTGGTGTTTTTCTAGCCATCGCATAATAAATGGCTACGAGCATAATTATAAAGTGTATGCCGTAGCCAGTTTCCTCAGACCTCTAGACATCCCTAAAAACAGCTTACAAAACATTTCATCAATACTTATAGCGTTAACATCCTCCACATCTATTTACAAAAAATGAAACATCAATACACGCTTTTTGTGTATGCTTTTTCATATTGGTATAAAGCACATCTAAATAAGGGCAATGGATTGAAAGAGTTAAAAGCAACACAACTTATAGCGATAATTATTGCTTGTATTGTTTTTTGTATCACTGGAATACTAGGCGTCTATTGGACTCACTCCATGAACAGCGCCATAATTAATCAGCAGGTATCTCTATTAAACGAGTTATCCCATACACAAGCTGCTGTACTAGAACGTAAGTTGTCTTCCGCTTTTACTGCTTCTAAAATATTAGCCTACGAAATAGAGCACCATAAAGGTGATAGTAGCTGGTTTCCAGAGTACGCAGATAAGCTCCTTCAATCTATTAGTGATGTGGATAGTTTACATCTTGCACCTGACGGCATCATCAGCCAATTTTTCCCTATTGAAGGCAATGAGTTAGCCATTGGCTTAGATATTTTATCTAGAGACAAGTACAAAGAAGAAGGCTTTTATGCCATTAAAAAACAACAATTTGTTCTTGTTGGCCCTGTCGAGCTTGTACAAGGAGGCACAGCTATCATAGGCCGAGCCCCTGTTTTTTTATATTCAGGCACTCAACGTGAAGTATTTTGGGGTTTCGTTTCTTCTGTTATTTACTTAGATAATTTATTAGCCTCTACCCAATTACAGAAGCTTGAAGAAAGAGGTTATCAATATAATCTTTCAAGGGTCAATATTGGTACTGAAGAAAATCTCATCATTGCTTCTTCTACTAAGCCTCTTACTGAAATTCAAATCACAGCCGAGCTAATAACACCGTCAGGGGAATGGAACCTCACTATTAGTAAAGAGTTAGACGTTCAATTAGAAGAACGTGAAATAATCGGTTATACAGTGAGCATCACTATCGCATTTTTACTCGCTGTCGCACTCTATATAATACTTATTCAACCCCAGCGTCTAAGAGCATTGGTAAAAGCCAAGACAAAGGAACTAGAAGAGCTGGCTTACCAAGATCCATTAACCAGCTTACCAAATCGTCGATACTTACAAGATACTCTTCCGCGGGTGCTATATAACAATCAGCACCGAAAACGCATTTCAGCATTTATTTATTTTGACCTAGACAATTTCAAACATATCAACGATACGATTGGTCATGACATTGGCGATAAGGTGTTAGTTGTCGTCGCTAATAGGTTAAGTAATCTTCAAAAAAAATCTGACCTAGTAATACGCTTAGGCGGAGATGAGTTTGGGATATTACTTGGTAATATCAAAAGTAATAATGAAGTTGAAAAGCAGGCAGACCAAATACTCGAAAGTATTCGAACATCAGTAAGAATAGATAATAGTGAATACTCTTTAAGTACTTCACTAGGTATTGCAATGATTCCCGAGCACGGTTATGACCTAGTCACTATTATGAAAAATGCAGATATGGCTCTGTATCAGGCGAAGCTTGACGGGAAAAATAGATACGCTTTTTATAATGAAAGTATGAAGATCAATACCTATACTCAAATCCAAGATGAGTATGATCTATCTCAAGCAATACAAGGAAATGAATTTGAGTTGTATTATCAACCTCAATTTAATCTTCATACAGATAAAATCATTGCAGCTGAGGCGCTAATTCGTTGGAATCATCCAGAAAAAGGTTTAGTTTTTCCTGATGATTTTATTCCATTAGCAGAGACTACAGGGAAGATCATTGAATTAGGTTATTGGATTTTAGAAAGCAGCATCGCGTATTTGGCAAGACGTAAAAAAGAAGGTAAGCCTGAGATTCTATTGCATATCAATCTTTCTTCGAAGCAACTTTCCGACCCAAACTTTGTTACTCTAGTACAAGATTTACTTATACAGTATGACGTATCTGCCAAGCTTGTTGGCTTTGAGATTACAGAAACATTAATACTTGAAGATGTTGAGTTAGCAAAACAAGTGCTACAAATATTTAAAGAAATGGGCATTTGTATTGCCATTGATGACTTTGGAACAGGCTATTCATCTCTTGCCCAGCTAAAAAACCTGCCAGTTACCTTATTGAAAATTGATCGTAGTTTTGTAATGGATTTAGAGAATGATATAGATGACAGAAAAATCATTGAGGCCATTATCGCCATGGCACACAAATTAAATATTCAGGTGCTGGCAGAAGGTATAGAAACAAGAGAACAATGGAACATGCTAGCTTCATTCCACTGTAATTATGGTCAAGGTTACTATGTAAGCAAAGCAATCACTGCTGATCAGTTTAATCTTCTCCCACAAATTAATCATGATAATTTATAACGTTATACAAAGTGAGGCTATTTTTAAGAACCTCATCGCTCCATTAAAACCTTAACGTAAAAAAATATTCATAATAAAAAGCCTTAAGTCAAAACGATAGACTTAGGGCTTTTTATTAACTCTGTTTTCTTAAAATCAACTACTAAACACTCTCAAGTGTTACGATGCTAAGCAAATAGCACGACCATGATTATGTGATTCTACTAATTCTTTATGCAAACTGCATATCGCTTTTTCATAGTCTTCTTCATCAACAACAAACTGCATATCAACCTGACGCATAGATTGGTGCATAGCCAATACGTTTACGCCTTGCTCTGCAATCGCCTTAACCGCTTTAGCAAGCATACCCGTTGTTTTCATGTCACTACCAATAGCCGACACGATTGCGACTTTACGCTGGGTGATTTCCGCATCTTCAAAGCGCTCGTGAAGCACTTTCATAACACGTTTTAATATTTTTAAGTTAATCGCTAAATAATGCGTAATCGTATTCGCATTAATATCTTTGGCAATAATATGAACATTAAATTGATTCAATACCTTAAGAATACCAACATCGAATTTATCGATATCACCCGCCATGTCTTGGTCAAATAACTCAACAGCAAAAACGCCACGACAACCCGCAATGATTTCAACACAAGGTGCATCACTCACGTAATCACCCGTAATTAGTGTGCCTGTATGTTCTGGCTCAAAGGTATTTTTTACTCGTAATGAAATACCGCTTTGACGTAACCCTTTTGCTGCTTTCGGATGAATTGCTTCCATACCAAGATTTGCTAATTGATCAGCTACATCATAGTTTGTACGGCCAATTGGAACAGCCTTACTCTCACCCACTAAACGAGGGTCTGCACTGCTCAAGTGAAACTCTTTGTGGATAACGGCTTCATGAGCTTTAGTTAATACAGCAATACGACTAAATGTCATCTCACTGTAACCGCGATCAAACGTCGACATCAAGCCAGTTTCACTGTGAGCATAGCCTGTTGTAATCGGTAGCTCTTTGCTTAAATCAATCCCTTTAAACGCATCGAGAATTCGTTCATCAAGCGACATATGATTAGGACTATTCCAACCGGTCAAATCGACAAAGACAGCGTTTACACCATCGCGCTCTAAAAGATGTGCGGTATTCCATGCACTATGAGCTTCGCCAATACTGGCAAGCATTTCTCGTACGGTAGCGAGATGTTCGCTAATCGAGAAATGTCCGTGCTGACAAAGGCGGTGCAAGTCTTCTAAGCATTCTTGAGCTTCTTGTAGACGACTATTTAAAAATGCATTGGCTTTATCGCGCAGTTCACCAGCCATAAACAGGTTATTGTTAATTTTTAACATGGCATTACGCACATCGGTAAGTGCCGTAAACCAGTTATTTTGCTTACGTTCTTGTGCGAACAAAGCAAACACACCCGCATCACCCGTTTTTTTATGCTCGAGTAATTTATCTGTCATGCCAGCATAAGCTGAAACAACAAAAATACGCTGGTACATGTTGCCAGCTTGAGTCGGCTTAAAAATTATATTATCTCTAACTGAACGATAGTCACTCATGGACGTACCGCCAATTTTTTCAACTGTATGTTGTCCCATTATTTATCCAATTCACTAAGGGGTCGAAAACAAACATCGACCAGAGTCATAAAACTGCCGCTATATTGTCATAAGGTCGCGGAAATTTTAAGCATTAATCACCTTTTTAAGCATTCAAATCATCTCATAACCACCATAAACTAAGGTTATAGCGCTCTATTTAAAAATAACGCTCAACTTAAATTGGTCTAGGTAAAATGGTCGAAAAAGACGCTTCATGAAGAAGCGTCTTTTTCGACCATAATTAGGTGCGTCGTTTATTATAAAATTTCGTAAGCACCTTCTAAATTATGTACTTCTTTACCCGTAATCGGCGGATTAAATACGCACGCTAACTTCAACTCTTTAAAGGCTCTTAGCGTATGTGCATCGTGTTTATCTAAAACATACACAACGCCAGGTTTAATCTGATGTTTCTCACCTGTTTCACGACTTTCTACTTCACCTTCACCTGAGATGCAGTACACAGACTCAAGATGATTCTGATAATGCATATCAAAGTCTTTACCTTCATAAATTGTTGTAATATGGAAAGAAAAGCCCATATTATCTTCTTTTAACAACAAACGAGTACTTTCCCAATTACCATCTGGCGAAACTACTCGGCGATCAGTTTTTTCGCATTCTGCTAGGTCACGTGCAAACATTTACTATTCCTCTTTGTTTTTATCCGAAAAATGGCTTTAACTTGATTTTACAAATACCTTAAACGGCAATATCGTAATTTTCGTCAAAATAGCTTTTAGCTTCCGGCATATCATCTTCTTTAGCACACACTTCACGAATGGCATTTTCTAAAATATCGATACCTTGTTTCAAATCTTCATCACTAATGATTAGAGGACAAAGAAATTTCACTACTTGATCATCCGCACCTGAGGTTTCAATCATCAAACCGTTTTGAAAACATTTTTTGGTGATCTTATTTGCTAATTCACCACTAACGCAGTTGATACCACGCATCATACCTCTGCCCTGAACCACAAAATTACCTTCACCGAACTCTTTAACAATCGCTTGTGTCCGCTGATGAATATATTCGCCTTTACGTTTAATTTCTTTCTCGAATGCGTCGTCTTTCCAATAGGTATCAATAGCAGCTTTTGCTGTTACAAAAGCAAGATTATTACCACGGAAAGTACCGTTATGCTCACCAGGTTT
This sequence comes from Marinomonas colpomeniae, assembly GCF_014803385.1. Taxonomy (GTDB): domain Bacteria; phylum Pseudomonadota; class Gammaproteobacteria; order Pseudomonadales; family Marinomonadaceae; genus Marinomonas; species Marinomonas colpomeniae. The sequence goes on from NZ_JACYFC010000005.1 coordinate 117,330, forward strand.
CCACTCATCCAACTCTGGACGCATTAATACCACTGCAAATGGCAAACCGTAGCCGCTTAGAGATTTAGACATAGTGATAATGTCTGGTGTTATAGCAGCGCCTTCAAAGCTAAAGAAAGTACCTGTGCGACCACAACCAGCTTGAATATCATCTAAAATCAATAACACACCATGTTTTTTGCACACGGTATCAAGATTTTGTAACCAGCCAAAACTCGCTACATTGATTCCGCCTTCACCTTGAACTGTCTCTACAATCACAGCCGCTGGCATATCGACACCACTACTAGAGTCAGATAACACCTTGTCTAAATATTCAGTAGTTTCTATGCCTTCTCCTAAATAACCATCAAATGGCACAGTAGATACACCTGCACCTAGAGTAAGACCTGCTGCCCCACGGTGATGAGAGTTACCCGTTACAGATAAAGCACCTAAACTACAACCGTGGAAACCATTGGTAAAACTGATAATATTTTCACGACCAGTAACATTACGAGCTAGTTTTAATGCCGCTTCTACCGCGTTTGTCCCTGTTGGCCCAGTAAACTGCATCATATATTCAAGGCCACGAGGCTCTAAAATATGTTGTTTAAAAGCTTCTAAGAATTCACCTTTAGCCTTCGTATGTAAGTCCAAACCGTGTGTAATGCCGTCTTCTAATATGTATTCAATTAACTTTTCTTTAAACACTGGGTTGTTATGTCCGTAATTTAAAGTACCTGCACCCGCCAAAAAATCGAGGTATTTATTACCTTCTTGGTCAAATAAATGAGCGCCTTCAGCACGATGAAAGACACGTGGAAAAGAACGGGCATAAGACTGTACTTCAGATTCGATTTCATCAAAAATTTTCATGTTTTTATATTTCCTTTAAGAGAATAAATGGTGATGTGGCGAGCGAAAGTTCAACTCTCAAGCTCAGCGTAGTATCTAATTCAATGTATTTTGCTAATTCAAAATGAGATTGGGCCAATTCTGACGAGATGTTCGGTATCGTGCTTGCCTTTGAAGTGCTCTTGTTTATCAAACATAACAGTCTCTTCCAAAGTCGATCCTAGCTGACCAGCAAGGCTTCGAAATAGAGCCCAGGAACCCAAATTAGACTCAGTAATACTGGTTTCTATGAAACGCACGCCAGAACAACGAGCACGTTTAAGCAATGAAGAAAGCATTTTTTTCGCGACCCCTTTACCACGTACTTTTTCGCTCACAGCGACCTGCCAAATAAATAATGTATCGATTGAATTAGGGAGGATATAACCCGACACAAAACCTACTAATTGACCGTCATTTAAACTGGCAGTAATAGATGTTTCATCAAAATGACTAGTTTGAAGAAGATTACAGTAAGTCGAATTTGTATCCAGTGGAGGACATGATGCCACCAATTGATGCACAGCCATTCCGTCTATTGAGCTGGGGTTATTAAAAATAAATTCTTCTGCATTCATGATTATATCCATTAGATAACAAAGTATTAAAAATCTGTATTTTTAATTGTCCATATTAAGAACATAAAAAAACCTCTGTTTTATAAAGAATAAAATAAAGGCATAAGGTAAAACGAACAATTAATTTGATGTCTAATCATTATATCTAAAAGCATTATTCAATCCAATAATTTATTTAGATGTCTAATCAATAAGGACAAAAAAACGTCTTGAAAAGAGCGCAATCAAGACCACCAATACGTCACAGCAATAAAAGGAATTAGCATAAAATGTCATTTTTTGTTGCATATAAGCGACTAAATTCGGAAAATCCCGCGCCTATTCCAAGTTTTGCTTATTTAGCACTCATACATTTTTGTGTTGTGGGAGACACAATCTTGATATGAAACAAACTGGGATCGCTGTATATATTTTTTGCTTTCAATATAACTTAGAGATAATTATGACTAATAAAACATCTATTCACGGCTCATGGGCGAGCCGCTGGATATTCATTTTAGCAGCAACAGGTTCTGCTGTTGGTTTAGGCAATATCTGGAAATTCCCTTATATTACTGGCGAGAACGGTGGTGGCGCATTTGTATTGGTTTACTTGGCCTGTATTTTACTTGTTGGTATTCCAATTATGATGGCAGAAGTTTTTATTGGCCGCCGTGCTCGCAAAAATCCTATTCATGCATTAACTGACATAGCAGAAGAGTCAGGCGGATCTAAAGCCTGGGGGTTGATTGGTTTCATGGGAATGCTTTCAGGTGTCCTAATCTTCTCTTTCTATTCTGTTGTTGGCGGCTGGGTACTTCATTACATCAAGGTCATGCTAACTGGCGAGATGCTGGGAGTCAGTGCTGAACAAGCTGGCGCGACGTTTGACGTGCTTCTTGGCGACCCAAAAACACTATTGGGCTGGCACACACTTTTCAGCATCATGACTATTTCCGTTGTGGCCGGTGGTATCAATAAAGGTATCGAAACAGCCACTCGCATCATGATGCCTTCGTTGTTTGTATTGCTGCTTATCTTGCTTGGTTACGCCATGTCTACCGATGGTTTCGCACAAGGCTGGGACTTCATGTTCCACGTTGACTTCGGTCAATTAACTTGGAATGCGACGCTTGTTGCACTAGGCCATTCTTTCTTTACCTTGTCATTAGGTATGGGAACGATAATGGCGTACGGTTCTTACATGACGAAGAAAGCATCTATTGGTAAAACTGTATTAACTATCGGTGCACTGGATACACTTGTTGCCTTGGTTGCTGGCTTAGCTATTTTCCCAATCATATTCTCAAATGGATTGAACCCAGGTGCAGGTCCAGGCTTGATGTTTATTTCTTTGCCTGTTGCATTCGGTCAAATGCCACTTGGTCAACTGTTTGGTTCTTTGTTCTTCATCTTAGTGGGTGTTGCTGCATGGACTTCTGCCATTTCTTTGTTAGAGCCAACCGTTGCATTTTTGATCGAAAAATTCGAAATGAAACGTATCACAGCCTCGATAACATTAGGTGTTGTCGTATGGGGATTAGGCATTGCATGCCTAGGTTCATTCAGTTTCCTATCTGATGTGACTTTGTTTGGTAAAAATACGTTTGATTTCTTAGACTATATTACCGCTAACATCATGTTGCCATTAGGCGGTATCTTGATTGCGCTGTTCGCAGGTTGGGTTGTAAAAGATAAGTTCGCACAGGACGAATTGCAGCTGTCTGACTCTATCTACACACTATGGAATATCTCAATGAAGTTCACAGCACCAATTGCCGTTGCTGTTGTTCTATACTTCTTGATCAATCCATTGACGTAATATATCGATCTCCCTCACCGCTAACGCTGAGCGTTAGCGGTGCCTTCGAGGAGCTAAATGCCTATTACCCAACACACCAACTTACATAGCTCTTAATGCGTAGCTCTCACCCACTGCTTGAAAGCCTTTCGAAAGTGCTATTTTTTTGTTTTTTTCTCTATTTGCTTGTTGTAGCTTTTTATTCCAAAAAATCTCATGAAAATAATATGCCACGGTATTAATAGCTGGCTCAACAATCGCAACCAAACCACCCACAATAAAACTGCCTGTGATTAAGTAAGCAACACTGAATGCAATGGTAAAATGCATAACAGCAAAAGTAATAGTTTTAGTCATTTGAATCTCCTCGTTTTATTTAATAAAGATATTAGAGGAGGTAAGTCGATACTCAAAATATATTATAAATATGTGGCTGATAGTTTTTCCATTAATTTATTTTAATAAACTCAGAAATACCTTCCAGAGGCTCCGAATACACTTTTACATCACCCTGTGCTGTTATGTCTAGCTCATGTGCTGCCAGCCAAAATCCTGCCCCTATCGCTGTAATAGGCCTGTTCCATTTTTGCATTTGTAATATTAGACCAGGCGCTTTCGGTGCCAATTCATTCTCACAAAACACCAAAACTGATTGAGCCCTAATACCTTCTATCAGGTCCGACCAATCATCACTATGCTGAACATTGGGCACTACTCGACAAGATATTCCCTTGTCTAGTAGCATGGCCGCGGCCATATAACACCAAAGCCCTCTCTGAGACATCAGACCTGTAATTAATACTTTAGAGGAATGCTTTTGTTGAGATTTAAGACTATTAATACGTGTAACCAAACATGACAACACAACAGATTCACAAAACGCCAATGGTGCACCTTTACCTAATTGTTCAAAACTAGGTAAAAGCCAATCTCGTACTGCAATGTCCGAAGGATATTGAGAGAAAATTTGCTGGTACAGTTGTTCAATTTTTTCTTCTTGGAACTCTTGTGATGCTTTTATCAAAGAGCCTTGCCAATCAAGCCATTCATTAGATGGCGCTACTCCATCAAAAGCGATGTCTTGATCTAGTAAAGCTCGTACCTTACTAACAGCTACCCCTTGTTGAATCCAACGTAATATTCCCTCTACACGCTGCACATCACCTTGATCATAAAGGCGATGACCTTTCTTAGTTCGTTTTGGTTTCAATAAACCATAACGACGCTCCCAAGCCCGCAAGGTAACCGAGTTCACCCCCGTTTTTAACGATAATTCTCGAATGGGAAAGTAAGAAGAACTATCTAGGGAAAGCACTTCATCCAATAGATCTGGCACTTCTGCATTGACGGTTTCTTCACTCTGGCTTAACTGACTCATATTCGCTTCCAATACATAACAATTATTAAAAGGTTTAAATTCACACAATAAATACATTGTGGCCTAAACTTATAGAATAGACAAAAGTTATACAAATATTTTTTTGTACAATTAACTTGCTTTTATTGTACAACTTTATATATTGTATAAGAAAGTCATCGAAACAGTTGGAGCAGTATCATCATGAGCACATCCAAAAACGATAAAGTGAAAACATCAACCTTTGATATCGCCATTATTGGCGCAGGGTTGGCTGGAAGCTTATCAGCTCATTTGCTTTCCAAGTCTGGATACAAGGTATGCGTAATAGAAAAAAGTCGTGGAAGCGGCGGACGTGCAAGTAGTAAAAGAATCACAGATAAGATCCACTGTGATTTAGGCGCTCCTTTTATTTATGCTCACCACCCTGAATCCGAAGAAATTCTAGAAGAACTAGTAAAAGAAAATGTTGCCGCACCTTGGAAGCAATTAAGTAAAGCCGATGCTCAAGCGTTTGTAGGGATTCCTAAAATGAGTTCAATTACTCGGTATTGGCTAACAAAAGCGACATTGATTACTGAGACACGGATTCACCACATAGAGCAAGTAAATGACGAGAACGGCCAATTACTTTGGTTACTAAGAAATGATAAGTATCAAGTGATTGTTCGCGCTAAGAAAATCATTATCACCGCACCAGCGCCACAAGCAGCAATGATATTAGCCACTCAAGCAGATTTGGCCGTTCTACTATTAAGAGCAAGCCAAGCGAGTAAGTTCTATCAATCACAATGGGCTATGTGGGTAGAAACCAAAAGTAGTGATCTAAGTGCCTTGATAGACCTAGACAACTCTCCGATTGTTCGAATGATAAAGGATAACTACAAACCTATGCGGAATGGCGATGATATTGACCGTTGGGTTATCCAAGCAAGCGCAGAGTGGACGAATAAACATCTTGATGTAGATAAAAAACAAATCACACAAGAGCTCCTTCAAACGTTTTCGCAATATACAGAACAAAGAGCCTTAAAACACGGCGAACCACACCGATGGCTTTTAAGCCGATTCTTAGAGAACGGAGGTAACAAACCTTTCGTCTGGTCTTCTGAATACAATATTGGACTCGCTGGAGATTGGTTATTTCAAGGTGATGCTGAGGGCGCACTACTAAGTGCACTCTTCCTAACAAATGCAATAAAAGACGATCGTTAAACTATTAACTGATTTTTAGTTAGCAACTTATCTTTTGGAGAATACAAAATGCCATTATTTCATACACCAGATCAGCTAGAGCAAAAAATACCAGTTGGAATCAGCGCTTGTTTGTTAGGTGAAAATGTTCGCTTTAATGGTGGACACAGCCACTCAGACTACTGCGATAAAGTACTGACTGACTATTTTGACTATCAAAAATTCTGCCCAGAAGTGGCAGCAGGATTTGGGACACCTCGCCCAACCTTACGTTTAGAAGGCGATCCAAATGACCCAAGAATGGTATTCACTAAGCAAACAGACAAAAACGTCTCTGATGTTTTTATGTCCGCATCTGATGCTTACTTAGAAAAACTCTCTCACCTTGATGGCTATATCGTCATGAAGAACTCACCAAGCTGTGGATTAGAGAGAATTAAGGTGTACCAAGAAAACGGACATCCTCACATGCAAAGAAGCGCAGGTTTGTTCACCAAAGAATTACAGCGACGTTATCCATTATTGCCAATCGAAGAAGATGGACGTTTAAATGATCCAAAACTGAGAGAAAATTTCTTGTTACGTGTTTTTACGCATCATGATTTTCGCCACAGTGTTGGAGAATCAATAAAGATGAAAGATTTAATTGCTTTCCATAGCCGTTATAAATACATGGTGATGGCGCACTCTCAGCCAATATATCGCCAGCTTGGTCGTTTACTTTCTGGCAATGATCCACGACCAGTGGCCGAACTAAGAGACGCGTACTTTGAGATATTAATGACAACACTATCCAAACCAGCGCAACGTAAAAATCACTGTAATGTGCTCATGCATTTGATTGGATACCTAAAACATGCGGTCGATGTTTCAGTACGAAAAGACATTATTAATGTGGTCGAGCAGTACCGTCGTGGCGAAGTGAATCTCGCCACTCCGATGACACTACTGCAACATTATTTAAAACATTACGGCAGTGAATACATTAATCAGCAAAGCTATTTCGCTCCGTACCCAACGCCATTAGGTATTCGTAATACGGTTTAGGACTCAAAAAACAATGAAAATTGAACACCTTGTTTGGCTAAGAAACGATCTTCGCAGCTTAGATAACCCAGCTCTTTACCATGCCTCCCAGCAAGGTAATGTTGCTGTGGTTGTCGCAGTAACACCACAACAATGGGCAGAGCATAACGAATCAGATGCCAAAACAGGTCTGCGAGCAGGCCTTATTCAAACGCTTGCTAATACCTTAGCGACACTTGGTATTCCATTGCATCTCATTCACGCAGACACTTTTTCACAAATGCCAGATGAGATAACTGATTTCTGTTTAAAGCAAGGCATCAAACATCTCTGGTTTAACCGTGATTTACCGATACACGAAAAACAAAGAGACAAATCTGTCTGTCTGTCTCTAAAAAACCACAATATAGATGTACACGTTCAGGGTGCTGATTTAATCGTCCCTCAATCCGTACTGAGTCAACAAGGCACACCTTTTAAAGTGTTCACGCCTTTCTTTAAACGCTGGGTAACCTTACTTGCCCAACAAGACCTAACACCGTTACCGGCTCCTGAATCACAAGCCGAGCCAATTGACCCAATATTGCTTAACTTAGACTGGAGTAAGCCTTTTAGGGAAGATTTATGGCCTGCAGACCAAGACACAGCCAAAAAGCGTCTTTGGCAATTCTGCCACCATAAAGAGCGTCACTACCAAACAGGTAGAGATTACCCAATACAGCCTGCTACCAGTACGATTTCCCCTTATCTTGCATTGGGCGCATTGGGTCCAAGACAATGCTTAGAGGCTATTTTTTACACTTGCGATCAAGAGGAAAAAAAATGGCAAGACAGTATTTGGCTCAAAGAGCTCGCGTGGCGTGATTTCTATCGTCAGTTAATGGAACATTTCCCTTCGCTCTCGATGAATCAGCCGTTCAAACCTAATACTAATTTCCTACGCTGGCGTAATAACCAAGATGAGTTTTATGCTTGGTGTGAAGGTAAGACCGGATTCCCTATTGTTGATGCGGCCATGAGGCAGCTCAATCAAACAGGTTGGATGCATAACCGTCTCAGAATGATTACGGCAAGTTTCTTTACCAAGCTGCTTTTTGCTGATTGGCGAAAAGGCGAAGCCTACTTTATGAGTAAGTTAATTGACGGTGAATTTGCAGCCAACAATGGCGGTTGGCAATGGAGTGCATCGACAGGTTGCGATGCCGCGCCATACTTTCGAGTCTTTAACCCAACCAGACAATCTGAAACTTACGATAAAGCAGGTGATTTTATCCGCCGATTCGTACCTGAACTGGCTGAGTTAGATGCGAAGTCCATACATAGTCCAAGCTCAGAACAAAGAAAACGATGCAATTACCCAGAGCCTATCATTGATTACAAGCCAGCAAGATTGGCAGCTATCGATGCATTTCACGAACTAAAAATGCTCTAGTAACAGTTTTAACAAAAGCTCTGCTACTGGAGCCTTTCTTCATAGAAAATTTACCTTACTGGCTTTCTAATGATGTAGAGTCTGTCTATACTTTGAGCTGTAACAAACTAAAACTTAGCTTTTATCAGCTCTGACAACACTATATAATTCGGAAAATTTTTTAGGTCTATTTATCTTTATGTCTGATCCACAGCACTTACACGACGTTTTAGTTCATCTACGACGCATTATTCGAGCAACAGACCTACAATCAAAACGTGTTGTAAAAGCCTGCGGCTTAACCATTCCTCAAATTATGGTACTTAGATCCATTGAAGAACTTGGTGATGTTACTGTGCGCCGTATTTCAGACAGCGTATCGTTAAGCCAAGCCACAGTAACAACTATCCTTAACCGCTTAGAAGACAGAAAATACGTAGAGCGCGTAAGAGCACAAAAAGATAAACGCATAGTTAATGCACGCCTTACAGAGCTCGGCATTAATATACTCAAAACGACACCACCTTTATTACACGAAAAATTTATAGGCGAATTTGAGTCATTAGAAGGATGGGAACAAACGCAAGTTTTGTCTTCGTTACAGCGCATTGCAGTGATGATGGATGCTGAATCATTAGATGCAGCGCCTTTGCTATACATCAATCCCCCTAATGCTGAATCGATCATTTAAATTCACTTAAATACTAAAATAGCCCTAAAAATACTAGTAGATTTTTAGGGCTATTTTGTTTCTACCTATACGATCTATTTCTTCATGATTTAAAACTGTATTTTCCCTACACTTTTCCCTGTTCTCTTATACTAAAACACCATTCTTCTCTAAGCATATTGTCTATCAAACATATCGCAGTGATATAGGAAAGCTCAACAAAACAGGCCCTCTCAACAACTAAATATAAAACTAATCATACAAATAAATTTGATGTATAAACATTAGATCTATAAACTAAATACAGTTTGATCACTAATTATTATAATATTTATAACATTAAAAGGAACCAAACCATGTACTTAAAGACCCTTTCTGCACTTACTGTGATGCTTTCTGCGTCGTCTGCGTTTGCTGCAAATGACAATTGTGGCGATCTAACCATTGCTGACATGACGTGGAGCTCAGCGACATTAATAGCCAACATTGATAGCTTTATTCTTACTGAAGGTTATAACTGTAACGTCGAGTTAGTTCCAGGTGATACGAATGCGACAGGCGCTTCTATCATTGAAAGAGGTGAGCCTGATATAGCACCAGAGCTATGGTCAAATGCTCTAGCTGAAGCGATATCGAAAGGTATTGCAGAAAAACGCATTCGCGTCGCAGGCAAAGCACTTTCTGATGGCGGTGAAGAAGGTTTTTGGATACCTAAATACCTAGTCGATGAAAATCCAGCACTTGCATCAATGGAAGAAATCCTAAAACACCCCGAGCTATTCAAGCACCCAGAAGATGACTCATTAGGCGCTCTATATAGCTGTCCTGCAGGTTGGAACTGTCAAATTTCTACAGGCCATTTATTTGAAGCCTTTAATATGGAAGAGCGTGGTTTTGATTTAATTGATCCCGGTTCTGCTGCAGGCCTTTCTGGTTCTATTGCTAAAGCTTACGAACGTAAAGAAGGTTGGTTAGGCTACTATTGGGCTCCTACTGCTGTTTTAGGTAAATATGAAATGGTAAAAGTAGACTTTGGCTCTGGCATTGATTTAAAACACTTCCAAACCTGCCTTACACAAGAATATTGTGAAGATCCAAAACCTAGCATGTACCCACCATCACCTGTAGATACAGTAACAACGGAAGCATTAGCAAGTGAAAAACCTGCTGTTTATGAGTATTTAACTAAACGCTCATTTACTAATGCAAAAATGAATACTCTATTAGCATGGATGGAAGAGAATCAAGCTCAAGGAGACTTTGCTGCTGAATACTTTCTAAAGAATAATGAAGCAATTTGGTCTACTTGGGTTTCTGCTGATGCTGCCAAAAAGATAAAAGCAGCTCTTAACTAAAAGCACACCTATACTACAAGCACTAGAGCCTTAAATTAACGGTGATAGTGCTTTTCACTTTTCTTTATAAAAAACAAGGTTCCAATACAAATGGCAGATAGCTCTTGGTTTACTAGCTTCCCACAGTTAGATAGGAAAGATCTAACTATCTTCAAAAGAACATTAGATGGTGCCTATCGAGAATTTTCCCGTAATTACGGTGAATTAATTGAAGGCTTTTTTGATCCATTACTTACCTTTTTAATTTGGTTCGAAAAATTGCTATTAGCCTCTCCTTGGTGGCTAACCATGGGAATAATTGTTGCTATTGTCTATAGCGCCACACGCTCATGGAAACTCTGTACCGGCGTACTCGCATCACTTATTGCCATTGGTATTTTTGGTATGTGGGACGATACCATGCGTACCTTAAGCATCATTACCATTTGTACCCTACTCTCTATCGTTATAGGTGTACCTACTGGTATTTTGATGTCTCGTTCAAATAGAATGCAGTCCCTCATAACGCCTATTCTAGACGTCATGCAGACCATGCCTGCATTTGTCTACTTAATACCGGTTGTCATGCTATTAGGCATTGGTAAAATTCCAGGTGTTATCGCGGTTATTGTTTACGCTGTTCCTCCGGTTATCCGCCTAACTAATTTGGGTATTCGTTTAGTCGACAAAGAAATCATGGAGGCCGCAACCGCATTTGGAGCGACCAATACACAGAAGCTATTTGGTGTTCAATTACCCCTCGCAATGCCAACTATTATGGCAGGTATAAACCAAACTATTATGATGGCACTAGCGATGGTTGTTGTGGCGTCAATGATAGGTGTTAAAGGCTTAGGACAACCTGTTTTACAGTCGATTACCAACCAATACTTTACGTTAGGTTTATTGAATGGGTTGGCCATTGTAGCCCTTGCGATTATTTTTGACCGAGTCTCTCAGGCTTATGCTAAACGCTCACAAAAACACCTAGGAAATCGTCATGACTAGTATAAACACAAATAACCAAACGACGAGCCCTCTTATAGAAATCAATGGTTTATATAAAGTCTTTGGCCCTAAAGAACAAAGTATTTTACCGCTACTAGAAACAGGCAAGAGCAAGAAAGATGTATTGGCAGAAACGGGTCACACTGTTGGTTTACGTGATATTAACTTAGATGTACAACAAGGCGAAATCTTTGTCATCATGGGACTTTCGGGTTCTGGTAAATCTACGCTTATTCGACACTTCAACCGCTTAATTGACCCTACTTCAGGTCAAATAAAAGTTGAAGGTGAAGACATTATGCAACTGTCTAAAGACGAATTAATCGAATTTAGACGCCACAAAATGTCTATGGTATTTCAAAATTTCGGACTCATGCCACATCGAACTGTTTTAGAAAATGTTGCCTATGGTTTACAAATTCAGAAAGTTCCAAAAAAAGAGCGATCCGAGAAAGCAGTAACATGGCTTGAAACAGTAGGCCTAGCTGGATACGAAGAACAGTATCCTGGGCAACTTTCTGGTGGTCAACAACAGCGTGTTGGTTTAGCTAGAGCGTTATGTACAGACGCAGAGATTCTTCTGATGGATGAGGCGTTTTCTGCACTTGACCCTCTTATACGAAGTGAGATGCAAGGTCAGCTGCTTGAGCTACAAGAAAAACTAAAGAAAACCATTATCTTTATCACTCACGATCTGGATGAAGCCTTGCGCATCGGTGACCGTATTGCCATTTTAAATGATGGTGTAGTATCACAAATAGGCACACCTGTAGATATTCTTCTTAACCCTGCAGACGACTACGTAGAAGCTTTTGTTAAAGATGTAAACCGTGCCCGTGCAGTGCCTGTTAAGACTATTATGCAACAGTCAGTACCTATTATAAAATCGGCCAATCTAGCAGAAGCTATTGCTAAACTACCTAAACAAGGCTATGCATTTTATCAAAATGAATCTGGGTTCCATGGCCTTCTAACTCGTAAGAAACTGGAAGCTGCCATTAAGCTACGTCCAGAAGGCAACATAACGCCTGAAGATGTAACTGAGATTCCTAATTTAATGCCTGACATGCTCTTACAAGAAGCTTTATCTGACTCATTAACATCGGAATATTCTCTACCAGTTCTAGATGAAGACGGGCGATATGTTGGTGATCTTAGCTCAGAAAGTTTAGCTGAAACACTTGAATATACAGCAGAGTAAAGCTTAAAAAGAAACAAAAAAAACCGTATTCATTTTAATCTATGAATACGGTTTTTTTTGATTAAGCTCAACATTCAAGCTCAACTATGAACAGAATAAAGAACACTACTCACTTCTCTTATTTGAGATCAAGTACATCCTGCATGTCATACATACCTGCTGATTTCCCTTCTAGCCAACTTGCGGCACGTACGGCACCTTTAGCAAAGGTCATACGACTACTCGCTTTATGAGCAATTTCAATTCGCTCACCTTCTGTCGCGAACCAAACACTGTGTTCGCCAACAACATCACCAGCACGTATGGTTTCAAAACCAATCTCTTTTTGTGTACGAGCGCCAGTTTGTCCTTCTCGACCATAAACAGCACATTCCTTTAGATCTCGACCTAAAGCTTCAGCCACCACTTCACCCATGCGTAACGCTGTACCTGAAGGAGAATCCACCTTATGACGATGGTGTGCTTCTATAATCTCTATATCGTAATCATCGCCTAAGATTTTAGCGGCTGTTGCGAGTAGTTTAAGTGTTAGATTAACACCAACACTCATATTTGGGGCAAAAACCACTGAAGAACGCTCAGCCGCCTTATTCAAGGCGTTTTTTTCCTCATCGTTTAACCCCGTTGTACCTACCACAATCGCTTTTTGATGTTGTGCGCAAAACGCGGCATTTTCTAGCGTTAATACCGGAGTTGTAAAATCAATCAATACATCAAAATCATTAACGCAATCAATTAACCCCGCCACTGCAGCAATACCTAACTTTCCAACACCCGCGATTTCACCGGCATCAGCACCAACTAAGCTACTACCAGGCTTTAAAATCGCTGCACCTAAAGAAACGCCTTCAGCATCTTGAATGGCTGTAATTAAATTTTTACCCATGCGCCCTGATGCGCCAATGACTGCTACTCGCATTTTTACTTCCTCAATTTTGTCTGCGCAAACCATAACAAAAATCCAATAAAATCTCAGCATTAAAAAAGGGAGCCGAGGCTCCCTTTTTTAGGTATTAAAGTGTCGTTCTAAAAAATTTCATTAGGCGCTAATTCTTCAACACTCAATAGATCAAACTCAATAACACCTTCTTCAGGCAAATCATCAGGGCTTTCTCGCATTTGAGGTCGTGAATTATCATTTTGCTTAATCACAATTTCAACACGTCTATTCGTTGCTCGATTATCAGAAGTGTCGTTTGGCACTAAAGGGCGAGTATCCGCATAACCCGTCACAGCAAAGCGGCTTTGATCAAGCTGACCTGTGGCAAAAAGCTCTTCCGCAACAGAAATTGCACGCGCAGAAGATAATTGCCAATTAGAACGGAATTGACGGCTATCTATAGGAATATTGTCGGTATTTCCCTCTACTGAAATAGTTCCTTGAATCCCAACCAGTACATCTCGGATTAAATCTATAACTGGAATAAAGTCGTAATTCAGTTCAGCAGATCCAGAACTAAACGACCCTTTATCTTTTATACGTATGGTGATGGTTTCTTCTTGCGTTTCGATTTCTACTGTACCTTTTGAGATCTCTTCTCGTAATACAGACGCTATTTGTTGAGCATCACCTTCTGTTTCTTGAATTTTTTGCTGCCTATCAATATCAGCCTGAGATTTATTAACAAAAGTCACAGGAGCTGGTGCTCCAGAATCACTTGCTTGTTTTAATGTAGCGTCATCAGGTTTACAAAGAACCTCTAAAGTATTCTCAGGTATACTATCTACTTTTTGCCTCACTTCATTAATTGGCGTAGGTTCTGGACGCCCTGGACTAAACTCTTGTGCAATAACAGACGTTCCCATTGGTATAGCTTCCGCCCTTACTTCAGCCTGCACACCAAAAGCCAACTTTAAAGAACCAGCAAGTTGTTTAAATTTTGTCACATCCATTTCTGCAAATGACAATAAAAGTACAAAGAAACACAACAACAAAGACATGAGATCCGCAAAGGTTCCCATGTAAGCTGGCAAGCCCTCTATGCATTCAGGGCAATCTGATTCTTCTTCATCACTCATTATAGAATCCGTTTATCACTAAATTTATTCACGCTCAGTACGCTTACCTTCAGCTAGGTAAGTTTTAAGAGAGCCATCTAATATCCGAGGGTTTTGGCCTGATTGAATGGCCAATAAAGCATCTAATATAAGCTTTTGATTAAGTAACTCTTCATCCGCTCGAGCATTGAGCTTGGCTTGTATAGGAAGAAACATCATATTTGCCAAGATAGCACCATAAAGTGTTGTCAAAAGTGCTATAGCCATCGCAGGGCCAATCGAATCAGGGTCAGACATATTAGACAACATCTGTACCAAACCCACCAAGGTTCCTATCATTCCCATCGCAGGGGCAACATCACCTAAAGCTTTAAATATTTTTGCGCCATTATTATGACGTATATAGGATTGAGTCATTTCCTTAGAAAGTTGAGCTTTTACAATCGTACCATCGTGACCATCGACCAGCATCTGAATACCTTTTGATAAAAAAGGATGCCCCACTTCTTTACCCTCTAAGGACAGTAATCCACCTTTTCGTGCTTCATCCGCTAATCCGTATATTTCATCAATCAAAGTATCCATTGGAACACTTTTAAACATAAACGCTTTCGCAGCAATTTTACCTGCTCCAAGAAACTGCCCCAAAGGGTATTGCATTAATGCAACAAGCAGTGAGCCCGTCACTACAATAAGTATTGAGGTGGTATCTACGAACATCCCAGCTGATCCGCCTAACACAATAGCAGTAATAACAACTAAAAAAGATCCAACAAGTCCTATTAACGTTGCGATATCCACACACGTCTCCTAACAAAAAAGCTATAATACAATCTATACGTAGGTATGATTCTATACGAAAGAAGGACCAAGGATCACACCTTCTTACATGATTTTTGTAATTTTCTTTAACTCAGCCTCGAAGAGTTGGTCTTTTTCTGTTAAAAACCTTGGATACTATAAGAGTAACTATACATGTCTCGAAAAAGCAGCGTTCGCCATTTTGAAGAAAATCTAGGCGATTTAGATACCATTGTCACCCAACTTGAATCTAATCAACTTTCTCTTGAAGAGGCACTAAAAGCCTTTGAAAAAGGTGTTAAACTGAGTCAAGAATGTCAGTTAGTTCTCACTCAGGCAGAACAAAAAGTTCAAATACTGCTCGAAAAGCAAGATGGAGAACATTTAGAAACTTTTGATCCGGAATCCAATTCGTGACTTTAGACGATTTTTCTCAATACGCTCGTCGTCGAGTAGATCATTATCTTACGCAGAACCTAAAAAAATACGAGCCTGCCACGCAATTACAAAGCGCCATGGCATATAGCTTATTTAATGGTGGTAAGCGTGTTCGCCCTATGCTGACTTATGCCTCTGCATCATTATTTGGCGAAGTTAATACACTAACAGATGCCAGTGCTGCAGCCATTGAATCAATTCACGCTTACTCTTTAATTCATGACGATCTCCCTGCTATGGATAATGATGACCTACGCAGAGGTAAGCCCACTTGTCATAAACAATATGATGAAGCAACGGCAATATTAGCTGGTGATGCACTACAAACCTTTGCTTTTGAATTATTGAGCACACCTGAGCACCATGAAACAGCGATTCAATTACAATTAATCCAAGAACTTGTTCACGCTTCTGGACGCCACGGTATGGTAACAGGTCAAATGATTGATTTAGCAAATGTTGGGAAAGGCATCAATATAGAAGCACTTGAACAAATGCACCAACACAAAACTGGTGCGTTAATTCGAGCTAGCGTTCGAATGGGAGCGATCAGTACAGGCGCCAAAGATAATAAAGACTTAGCCGCTATTGACGCTTACGCCAACGCGATTGGGTTAGCCTTTCAAGTTCAAGACGACATCATAGATATTACAAGTGATACAGCAACATTAGGGAAGACTCAGTTTTCAGATGAGGATGCCAATAAGCCTACCTACCCTAAACTACTAGGATTAGATGGAGCTCAAACACTTGCGCAACAACTGCATGACCAAGCAATCGATGCCATTTCACCTTTTGGTGACACTGCTCAACCTTTAGTTGAGCTTGCGAGCTATATTATTGGTCGCAACCACTGATATACTTATGCACTTTTTTAGATTAACTGTATGTGACCCAATCTGTGCCAATATTTGAAGAAATACCAACTACGCGACCTGATACTCCACTACTTGACCTAGTCAATGAACCATCAGATTTACGCGCATTAAAAAAAGAACAACTACCAACACTTATCCGTGAATTAAGAGAATTCATGCTATACAGCGTTGGACAAACCGGTGGTCACTTTGGTGCAGGTCTTGGCGTTGTCGAATTAACCGTTGCTCTTCATTACATATACAACACACCAGAAGATCGTATTGTTTGGGATGTTGGTCATCAAGCTTATCCTCATAAAATACTCACAGGCCGCCGAGAGGCGCTATTAAGCATTCGCCAAGAAAACGGAATATCGGGTTTTCCTAAACGTGACGAAAGTAAATATGATGCTTTTGGCGTTGGTCATTCAAGTACATCTATTGGCGCTGCATTAGGCATGTCCCTTGCTGCCAGACAACTGAAATCAGACCGAAAAGCCGTTGCTATTATTGGCGATGGCGCTATGTCCGCCGGTATGGCCTTCGAAGCGCTTAATCACGCAGGTGATGTAAAAGCCGATATGCTGGTTATTTTAAATGACAATGAAATGTCAATTTCTCAACCTGTTGGTGCACTATCTAGTTATTTTGCTCGTATTTGGGCTAGCAAGACTTACGATCATATTCGCAAAGGTGGACAAAAAGTTTTCTCTGGACTGCCCTCTGCATTAGAACTTGCCCGTAAAGCCGAAGAACACATGAAAGGCATGGTGTCTCCAGGCATGATGTTTGAAGAGCTAGGCTTCAACTATATTGGCCCTATTGATGGCCATGATTTAGACCATTTGTTAACTACTATTAATAATCTTAAAGATCGCTCTGGTCCACAATTCCTTCATGTCATGACAAAGAAAGGCAAAGGCTTCGAGCCAGCTGAGGGTGACCCAATTGGTTACCACGCTATCAATAAGATTGAGCCAGAACAAAAAACTGACATTCCAAAAAGTACGCTACCTAAATACTGTAATGTCTTTAGCCAATGGATTTGTGACGCAGCAGCGCAAGATGAAAAGCTTGCAGCGATTACACCTGCAATGAAAGAAGGTTCAGATCTGATCGCTTTTTCAGAACGCTTCCCTGATCGATATTTTGACGTAGCAATCGCAGAACAACATGCAGTGACATTGGCCGCAGGTATGGCTTGCGAAGGCGTAAAACCAGTTGTCGCGATTTATTCGACATTTTTACAACGCGCTTATGATCAGTTGATTCACGATATCGCTTTGCAAAACCTAGATGTACTCTTTGCTATTGATCGGGCAGGATTAGTCGGTGAAGACGGACCTACTCATGCAGGCGTATATGATTTGAGCTACCTTCGCTGTATTCCAAACATGATCGTTATGGCTCCATCTGATGAAGATGAGTGCCGTAAAATGCTACAAACAGGTTACGAATATAAAGGCCCTGCGGCAGTACGTTATCCGCGAGGAACAGGCCAAGGTGTCACAATAGAGTCAGAATTATCAATAATAGATATTGGTCGCTCACGTACATTACATACAGGTAAATCTGGTGTGGTGATTTGTGCTTTTGGTCGCCCTACTTACGATGCACTCCAAGCTGCAGAACACTTAGATGCGACGCTAATTGATATGCGATTCATAAAACCAATTGATGAAGTCGCTTTGTTGGCTCAACGAGAAGCAAAACTCATCGTTACCGTAGAAGAAAATGCCATTATGGGTGGCGCCGGATCGGCAGTAAGTGAGTTCTTGCATGCAAACCATATTCGTATTCCAGTTCTTCATATTGGCTTACCAGATCAATATGAAGAACACGCCAGCCATAGCTCTATGCTCAAACACGTAGGACTAGACGCAGACGGTATTCAATCTGCTATTGAAAAGAAACTAGTGTCATTAAACTTGCCTTAATTCGATAACACATTTAGTACAATATTTAAAAAGCGAGACACCTTTGTGTTTCGCTTTTTTATTATCCAATAACGACTTACATTAAACATTGTTCAGCCACTTCGATAACTGTTTGCTGTCGGTTAGTCAGTCGTTTATTACGAAGTCTAGCCAGGTACAGTGTTTCACTAACAGGTGTGGCAAGCTGATGAATAAATATATTTTCAGGTTTTCCATAAGCTGACACTGCGTGACGTGGCAAAACAGTAAAACCAAGCCCCGATCCAACAGGGTCTAAAATCAAGGTAATCTGATTACAAAAACCACTGCGTTTAAACGCTTCATCGTGCTCAAATTCCACATAATTAGCTCCCAATAGTAACGATGCATGATGAGCCCCATCAGGGTGATCAATAAAGCCTAATGTCTGTAATTGCTTCCAACTTGAGCTCTGTATGTTATGAGGTGTGATAAGCAATAGCTCTTCTGTCGCTATTGGCTTTACATGCACATCACCCAATGTCGATGGTCGAGTCATGAAACCTAAATCGACTTTATTCTCTGCCACCAACCTTTCTACCTCATGGTTAGATGCAAATCGATAATCTATCACTAGCTTAGGATATTTTTTTTGCAGCAATAAAAGTTGTGTATATAACTTCAATCCCACACTACCAGGCGACACCACCCTCACTGAACCTTCATAAGCAGGGTCATCACCAATACTCATCTCAAGCTCTGATAAACGGCCAAGAAGCTCTCCGCCTTCTTTATAAAGGCGTTCACCTGCATCTGTCAGCGTAAACTGCTTTCCCTTACGAATCAGCAATGCCTGGCCAAGCAGATCCTCTAACTTACGAACCTGCTGACTTACCCCTGATTGCGTCATATTCAAATGCTCCGCGGTACGAGTGAAGTGTGAGATATCAACAAGCGTACAGAAAGTACGTAACCAGAGTGGATTTATCATTACAAAAAATACTCATAATAATTTCAAACGATAATTTTACTTAATCATCATCAATTTGTAACCTACTGACATCAAAATACAGGAGAGAATTATGAACAATGTTTACCCACGCAACTTTTCACATATTGGTATCTCTGTACCAGATTTAGAAAAAGCTGTGCAGTTTTATACTCAAGTAATGGGTTGGTATTTAATTATGAAGCCAACTGAAATTGTCGAAGATGACAGTGCTATTGGTGAAATGTGCACCGATGTTTTTGGTCAAGGCTGGGATAAATTCCGAATCGCTCATTTGTCTACAGGTGACCGTATTGGCGTTGAGTTATTTGAATTTAAAGGTCAGGAAAACCCAGAAAACAACTTCGAATATTGGAAAACAGGAATTTTTCACTTCTGTGTACAAGATCCAAATGTAGAAGAGTTAGCCGAAAAAATTGTAGCGGCTGGTGGTAAAAAACGCATGGAAAAACCACGTTACTATTATCCAGGCGAAAAACCTTATCGCATGATTTATATGGAAGACCCATTTGGCAATATTCTAGAAATCTATAGCCACAGCTATGAATTAGTTTATGGCGAAGGTGCCTACTAAGTTAGAACCAAAAACAATAAAGCCCTGCCACTTCATCAGTAGCAGGGCTTTATTTTGTTCGAATTTACCCTTCAAATGTTTCAATGAAAGTTCGGACTCGAGCGGCATTTACGCCGCGATCGCCTCGTCCAATACGTGATACGCTACGAATATCAATTCGACTCGCATCGCCTACTGGCGTTACTACAACGACAACATCATCGACAAAGCCATAAACCGAAGTACGAGCGGTTGCTTCATAACGTAGACTCTCTACGTCTTGCGCAACCAACTCCCACCCCATAACATCAGCGACACGTAATGCTTCATTAAAGGCTTCAGCGGCAGACAAACCAGACTCAATTGGCGTAATATCTGAATAAGCTTTTTTCTGCAAGGCCGCGACTTCTGACCCACCGTAAACGAGCGTATTTCTAGCACCGACTCGATTATCGTCTAAGACAATAAACTCAGGCGGTGTTACCGTATTCGTTGAAATGTCATGAATAGGAGGAAGGCGTACTGGCGGATTAATTTTTCCATACAAAGTTGGCGTCAGCATAGCCAAACCAATCAACGCAGTGAACGCAGACTTGATGGCACCATAAGAATTTTTCGCCATTCTCTGCTGAACCAAACCTAATACACCAAGACCAAGCAAACCATAAGCAATAGGGTTCATATAGCTTCGAACCAAGCCGAAACCAACAATAGGTTGCCATAAACCTAACTTAGCACCGAACATCATTGTTCCTATAACCACTACGGCAACAGCAGCAATCACAAGTAGAATCGTTCCCAAACGGGAGGACTTTTTCTTCATTTTTTATACCTTTTCTTAAGCACTAACGACTATTAAAAAGCATACAACTGATTAACCACTGCTCGCACTAGATAAAGAATATGTGATCGATCAGTAAAACAAAACAAAAAACTCACCGCCTAAGAAAAGACGATGAGTTTTAAATAAACACTTATTAAAGACTATAAAGTGAGCTTAAAGCTCATTCACAAAAGCAGTAGAAACTTAGCACGTATAATTAAGACCAAGACGACCACCATCCACGTAGATAGTCTCCCCCGTGATATAACTGGCTTTTTCACTGGCTAAGAAAGCAACAGTATCACCAATTTCACGAGGCGAGCCCACACGGCCTAATGGTGTTCGACTTAATACATTCTTCATCGCTTCAGGGTTTGAGTTAACACCAGCCATCATTTCAGTATCAATGGAACCTGGCCCTACTGCATTCACTCGAATACCATTTTTAGCAAGAGCTAAAGCGGCTACTTTTGTAAGCTGCATAACACCACCTTTCGATGAGCAGTAAGCAGCAATACTAGGAATAGCAACTCGTGCATTAACAGAACTCATATTCACAATCGAGCCATGGATCTTATTTTCTACCATGGTTTTTGCTGCGCGCTGTAGTGCAATGAAAGTACCCGTTAAGTTAACATCAATAACCTTGCGAAATTGCGCTTCAGTTAATTCTAGAAAATCACCTGGATTGGCAATACCAGCATTATTAACCAGCACACTAACAGGACCGTGTTCTGCTTCAATACGATCAAACATGGCTAGGATTTGTTCTGATTCGCCCATATCACAATGGTACGCTGCGGCACCATTACCTATCTTTTTAATCGACTCAGCCATCACATCATCTTTTATATCGGCCAATATGATAGTAAACCCATCTTCTGCTAATGCTTCAGCACAAGCCAATCCAATTCCTTGAGCACCACCCGTAATTAACGCTATTTTTTTTGCATTTGTCATAATTTTTCTCGAATCTTATTAAATTAGTTTATACATCAAGACCGTAGTCATTTTTAGCCTGATCTAACGTAATATAGCCAGCGTCTAAATCAGCACGAACTTGTTGAGAATCTCGTTTTTTAGGATCGCCATAACCACCACCGCCAGGCAATTCAAGGATAAGCTTTCTTCCAGCAGGAATGAGCTGACGTCCTTTACCATTTAGAATGGTGCCATCATCCAGCATCACACTACCAGCACGGCCATCCTTACCGCCTTCTCGTCCGCGGGCAGGATATTTAATACGGTCAAACATGGCATTAAAATACAACTCATAGCCTTCATTCGCGCTAATAACAATCGTCTGACCTAAGCCACCGCGAAACTCGCCACTGCCACCCGAACCTTCCAACAAGTCTTTTTGCCAGATTGTTAGTGGCCCTACATTCTCTGTCGCTTCAGCAGACATGGTACTCACACCTGATGGAAAAGCTGTCGCGCTCAAGCCATCAAGAGTCGCTCTCGCTCCCATGCCTCCAGAGTTAAACATAAGAATTTCTGATGGTGGTAAACCAGAGAAAGGGTCAACAGGTCGTGCGCTTAGTAAAACGTTCCACAATGCACTCGCACCTTCCGCAGGTACGATACCCGGAATACATTCATGTAATGCACCCAACACAACATCTGGCACCAAATGCCCCAGCACATGACGAACCGACACGGGTGCTGGATGCGGCGCATTCAAGATACAACCTTCTGGCGCAGTGACTGAGAAAGGTAATAACGAGCCGGTATTATTCGGAATATCAGGAGCGATCGCGCATTTCAAACCGTAACAAGCATAAGCTCGGGTGTATACCATAGGCACATTCACGCCAAATTTACTCGGTCCAGATGTACCCGCAAAATCAGCAAGTAAGGTGTCACCAGCAATCGTTAAGGCTACCTTCATATCAACGGGTGCTTCATAACCATCAACCATCATTTCATTATGATAAGTGCCATCAGGTAAATCAGCGATTCTCTGTAATGTTGCTGCACGACTGTTATCAATAATGAAGTCAGATAAAGCTTCTAATTCATCCAGCTTAAATTCACTCATCATATCCATGAGTCGAGCATCACCCGCTGCGTTACAAGCCGCGAGTGAGTACAAATCACCAATGACCTGATCCTGCTCTCGCACATTATTTCGGATGATATTAACCAGTCCTTTATTTACTTGGCCTTTTTCGATGAACTTCATGATGGGAACTAGCAGTCCCTCTTCATATACTTCGTTCGCATCAGGTCCATAGCCACGACCACCAATATCTACAACATGGGCGGTCGCTGCAAAAAAGCCGATATGCTTCCCTTGGTAAAAAGCTGGTGACACCATAGTAAAATCATGTAAATGGCCAGTTCCTTTCCAAGGATCATTTGTCAAGTAGACATCACCCTCGAAAATATTATCCCGACCAATTTCTTCAATAAAATGAGGAACAGACTCTGCCATTGCATTCACATGTCCCGGTGTGCCCGTTACGGCTTGTGCAATCATTCGACCACGACGATCAAATACGCCTGCCGATAAGTCACCTGCCTCACGCACCGATGTCGAAAAAGCAGTACGAATTAACGTCGTCGCTTGTTCTTCCACAACAGCCACAAGGCGGTTCCACATAATTTGATAATCAACATTACTTAATTTCATATTACACAGCCTCCATTGTCTTTTTATTCACCAGCAACATAGATTTATCATCTTGTGCGACAAGGGTATAACCCGATGTGACGACCGTTGATGTTTCATCTTCAACAATCACAGCAGGGCCTGAAACCGCATCACCTGGAGAAAGAGAATCACGTTGTATTTCACTAGCAGTAACAAATTTTCGTAACGCAGCATCAAAGAATTCACGTGTTTTAGTGACGTCAACTTGTGAACCAGAGCGGCGCAAAGCAATAGGCGTGGATGGCTCCAATTTAGAGGCCACAGTAATTGACCAGTTAGTAATTTCAATACCTAAACCATCAATGGTTCGGCCAAATAATTTATGGTAACCCGTTTCAAATTTTTCACGGAAAACATCCACATCGGCATCAACATAATCCTTGTAGGAGATATCAACACCAATTTCACCACCCTGTCCGGTATAACGCATGAAGGCTTGAACCGTTGTTGTCGTTTCTATTTCACCAGCACCACGTTCAACAAAAGCCAACGCCTCTGCTCTTAATTCACTTAACAATTGATTAATGCGCTCAGGATCAAAGTTATTTAAACGTTGATACATACCTTTTGTTGCTTCATAAGAGAAAGGCGCATTCAAAAAGCCGATAGCAGAACCAACACCGGCACCGGGTGGAATAATCAAATAATCCACGTCCAGTTTTTCACACAAACGACAGGCGTGTAGTGGCGCACCACCACCAAAAGCAATCATTGCGAAGTTTGAAATTTCTTTGCCGTTTTCGACTGTATGCACTCGTGCCGCATTCGCCATATTTTCATCAACTACTTCAGTAACACCAAAAGCCGCTTGCTCTTCGTTTAAGTCTGCTTTAGAAGCCACCTTTTGACGCATAGCTTCTTTCGCCATCGGAACAGACAGCTTAATTTCACCACCTGCAAATAAGTCGGGATCTAAACGACCCAATAGCAAATTAGCATCGGTTACTGTTGGGTGTTCACCACCTCTTTGATAACAAGCAGGGCCCGGTTCAGAACCAGCAGATTTTGGTCCAACACGAATTTGTCTCATATCGTCTACATGTGCGATAGAACCACCGCCCGCTCCAATTTCAACCATTTCAACAACCGGTGTTGAAAGCGGCATTCCTGAGCCTTTCGCAAAACGATAAGTACGAGCGACTTCAAACGTATTGGCTGTTTTAGGTTTTCCACCTTCGATAAGACAAATCTTCGCCGTTGTGCCACCCATATCAAACGACACAACTTGGTTTTCGCCATAACTACTGGCAAATTTAGCCGCAAAAATAGCACCGCCAGCTGGACCTGATTCAAGCAATCGAACAGGAAATTCAGATGCTGTATCAACACTGATAAGACCACCAGCGGAATGCATCATGAAGACAGGACAGCTAATGCCTATTTCGATAAGACGAGTCACCAAACGACCTAGGTATTCAGAAACTTGTGGACGTACATAAGCATTGGCAATAACGGTATTGAAACGCTGAAACTCTCGCATTTGAGGCGATACGTGACTGGAAATAGAGACACAAAGCTCTGGTGCAGCCGCTTCAAACGCTTTCTGCACTTGAACTTCGTGAATGTCATTCGTATAGGAATGGACAAAACCAACAGCAACGGCTTCATAGCCTTCTGCAATAATGTCTTTTACTAATGCATTTAATTCATTTTGATCAATCTTGGTAAGAACTTCACCTTCCGCACTAATGCGCTCTTTTAATGTATAGCGATCTGTACGCTTAACCAAAGGTGTCGGTAACGATAAATTCAAATCATATTGTTCGAATCGATTCTCTGTACGCATTTCAACAACATCTCGAAAACCGTCTGTTGTAATAAAAGCAGTACGAGCGCCACGACGTTCAATCAATGAGTTGGTGACTAATGTTGTACCGTGAATAACAGTAGTGATTTCTTTTACATCAATGCCTGCACGCTTACACACTAGATGAATGCCATCAAGAATCGCTTGCTCTGGTTGCAAGTAATTTGTCAGCACCTTTCCAGTATATAGTGCTCCGCTAAGATCCAAAGCAACATCAGTAAAGGTGCCACCAATGTCTACCCCTACTCGCACATTGTTTTGCGCCATATTGACTCTCCAAACTTTATAATATGTTAAATACTTTTATAACGGCGCCATGCTTTAAAGCAGCCTTCATACACTGGCTCACGAATAAAGGCACCAAGGTCTTTTTTCATCGTTGTGACTGGCAGCATAATTTCTTGCTCTGGCGTACCTGTCAATAATTGCGCCATGGCTTGTCCGCAAGCCGTTCCCGTTGTAATTCCACGACCGTTATAACCTATTGGTGTGTACAAGCCAGGAGCTGGATTATGGATATGAGGTAAATGGTCTGGTGTCAGCGCCATTTTACCGTGCCATGATTTTTCAAATTTCACTGTCCCAAGAAAAGGAAACATTTTATTAATCTGTTTCTGAGCCCAAGACTCTGAAGCTGAGTCATTTTTTCCAGCCAATTTACCCATGCTGCCAATAATTAATCGTCCAAATTTATCTTTCCGAATGGAAAACATCACCAAGCCAGTATCCCAAACGCTTTGTTCTTCTGGCAAGATTTTATCGGCCAAATCACCAAGAGGCTCTGTCGCTACTTGATAAAAATGAATAGAGGTAAAGGTTTGTTTTAAACCTGGCCACAGATCATCCGTATAAGCATTAGTTGCAATAATCACTTTATTAGCAGTTACTGTGCCACGATCTGTTTCAATCAGCCATTTATCTCCAACTTGACTGAGTTTTTGTGCTCGTGTTTCAGAATGAATTGTTGCTCCAGAGGCCATGGCGGCTTCGGCAAGGCCTTGTGCGTATCCCATTGGGTTTATTGTTCCTGCTTGAGGATCAAGCAAACCACCATAAAAACGCGGCGTGCCTATTTTTTCTTCTGCCTCACGTGCACTTAAAAGCTTCACATCACGTCCTCGACGCTGCCATTCTTGTGCACGGGCGGCAAGTTCTTTATAGCCTGCAGCTGAATGCGCCGCATGAATAGTGCCATTACGTGTGGCTTCACATTGCATATTGAAACGTTCAATTAATGAAAAAACAGTATCTGGTGCCTTTCCCATAGCATCAAGGAAACGATTAGCAACTCTTTCCCCTAATACAGTACGGACATCTTGTGGCGGCAGCCAAATACCAGGATTAACCATGCCACAATTTCGACCTGAACCACCAAACCCTACTTTTTCTCCTTCAAGAACTAAACACTCAACACCTTTTTCTGCCAAATGTAACGCTGTTGATGAACCAGTGTATCCACCACCGATAATCGCAACGTCTGTAACCTTATCACCGTCTAAAGGTATTGCTGTAGGAGCGACTGGTGCAGATATATCCCACAAAGAAATTGCATACTGTGTCGAGCCCAATACTGCGCCTCTATTCATACTTACCACCTGAATTAATGTTTCTATATGCAGAACAATCATATCAACATACAAAACATTATCTTAGTTTTTAATAAAAATCTACTGCCCTAAAACAAATTTCTCGATCAATTCAATTTTTTTAGTTTTAGGTCAAACCAATTTTGGAAATAAAACTATAAACATGGAAAAGCGCTCATTTTTTTATAAAAATGAGTCATATACTGAGAGATACGCTATTGAGTTATAAACAAATAACGATGAAAAATGCTACTTAGGTAAATGAAATATACGCTTTTGTGAATCAGTCAAAGACGTCATCACACGGTAATAAAGTGTCACTCTATTAATGATTTAGAATTTGACTCAAAAACGTTTTCGCTCTTTCTGATTGAGGGTTATCAAAAAACGCTTGTGGTGAGTTTTCTTCGATAATTTGTCCTGCATCCATAAAGATCACTCGATCAGCCACTTTACGGGCAAAACCCATTTCATGGGTAACACATAACATTGTCATTCCTGTCTCAGCCAAACTCACCATGACATCTAGCACTTCAGCGATCATTTCAGGATCTAAAGCCGAGGTAGGCTCATCAAAAAGCATAATGGAAGGATTCATACACAAA
Organism: Marinomonas colpomeniae; assembly: GCF_014803385.1. Taxonomy (GTDB): domain Bacteria; phylum Pseudomonadota; class Gammaproteobacteria; order Pseudomonadales; family Marinomonadaceae; genus Marinomonas; species Marinomonas colpomeniae. The sequence continues at coordinate 144,793 of NZ_JACYFC010000005.1, forward strand.
GAACGAGCAATCGCGACACGTTGTTGTTGGCCGCCAGATAATTGGCCTGGAAATTTATCCGCTTGATTATCAATACACACTTTCTTCAAATACGCCATTGCGGCACCTTCAGCATCAACTTTTGAGAGTCCGCGAACCAACATAGGCGCTAAAGTACAGTTATCTAAAACCGTCATATGAGGAAATAGGTTAAAGTGTTGAAAGCACATACCAACATCTTTTCGGATGGATTGGATATTGGAGAGGTTCCCATTTAGTTGTGTTCCAAGCACATTGATGTCGCCAGCTTGATGCTCTTCCAAATGATTAAGACAGCGAATCATCGTAGACTTCCCTGAACCCGATGGCCCGCAAATGACAATTCTTTCGCCTTTTTTAACCTTTAAATTTACATCTTTTAAAACATGAAAATCGCCATACCACTTATTCATATCCGTAATAGAAATGGCGATTTCTTCAGGGGAAGTATTTGATATTGTATTCATTTGCCTATCCTGCCTTGTTAAATCAAATGTTAAATCAAATGTTAAATTTTTACTGTCTTATAACGGTTTCTTAGAACCAAAAAATGAGTACTTTATTTATTTAAGGAAAACCGTATCGCCACTTGGCACTTTCATATTAAAAGAGACACTTTTCTGATCACCTTTAATGATGGAAGCAAGTTGAGAAACACCGAGTGCTTGAAGAACGTCTTCTAGCTTTTCAGGATCAGGGTGAGTCAAAACAACACTTTCAAGTGTTAAGCCTAATTCCTTCATGCCTGTTGATGGGTGTGCACCTGGCGACCATTCGATAAAGGTTGGTATTAATCCGTTTTCCGAAAGGGAGCCATCTTTAGGGATATTTAAACGCCAACTTCTCTCACCTCGAGTAAATGTGACCACTTCACCCATATCAATTGGGCTATTCGCCATTACAGCATCAAGGTCAGTGGTACCAACAACCCAATGATAAGCGCACGCACTCTTTTTAAAACGAGCTTGAACGTGTGGATTGTCCATATCAAACCAACGAGCTCGGTTAGGCATCGGTGCGTCAGGATCCACGGAAAGAATTTCAATAAAACTTTCATTGCCAACAGGGGCAACACAGTTATGTGTGCTCATTGCGTCATGTTTACTCGCTTTTGGTAACACAACGCCTAATATTTTTTGTAAAGCATCCATACCTTGTTCAAGGCTGTCTGCACCAATTACTATATGATCAATTTTATTTTTTACCGTCATCGTCACTGTCTCTATTCAATGTATTATTTAAGAAATTTAAAACCCGTTTGCAAATCGCTGATCAAGGAAGAACTGTCTTCAAGACCAATATTGAATCGAACAACGGGTCCTACTGAATTCCAACTTGTCGCTGTTCTAAATGGCGTTGGATCAACGGGAAGAATTAAACTTTCAAATCCTCCCCAACTTAAACCTATGCCAAACATTTCTAAGCTGTTGATCATGGCTCGTATTTTATTTTCTGTCCCTGATCGAAAAACCACACTAAACAAACCTGCTACGCCGTTAAAATCACGTTGCCAAAATTCATGCCCTGGACAATCTTGATGGGCGGGGTGCAGAATGCGTTCGACTTCTGGTTGCTGCTCTAACCATTCAATACACTGTAAAGTACTCTCAGCATGTTGACGTAATCGAACAGACAAGGTTCGCAAGCCACGTAACGCAAGAAAAACATCGTTTGCCCCTGCGCGATCGCCAATCGACAAGCTCATTTTTCTGACGGTTTGATAATTCTCTTCTGACGTAGCAACAATCAAACCCAGCATGGCATCAGAATGTCCACTGATGTACTTCGAACCAGAATGCACAACCACATCGACACCTAATAGCAGAGGCTGACAAAGCAAAGGCGTCGCCCACGTTCCATCCAAAATAGTGACAACACTGGCTTGTTTTGCAACTTGTGCAATGGCAGGAATATCAGGTACTTCAAATGTTGCTGAACCAGGCGCTTCGAAAAAGACAACATGAGTATTGTCTTGAATCAGCCCTGCTAACGCTTCACCCATCATAGGATCGAAATACGTAACACTGACGCCATACTGTTTGAGCACATTGTCACAAAAAGCACGCGTAGGGCCGTAAACGGTATCGGCGACAAGGACATGGGAACCGGCATTCAAAAATGCCATTAAAGAAACAACGCAGGCAGTCAAACCAGAAGATACCGCTACACAGCCTGCTCCCTGTTCAAGCTCAGCCATCATACTTTCTAATTCAAAGGTGGCTGGATTTCCATAACGACCGTAATACAAGGTGCCTTTCTGATAGCGAGAATCCCGAGCTTGCTCAAATTCTTCTAGAGTATTGAACAACATGGTAGACGCCTGATGCATTGGCAAATTTACCGATCTACCATTACTTACTGTATCGCGTCCCAAATGAATCAGTGCATTTGTTAAATTTTCATTATTTTTTTTCAATGCCAATATCCTTCTTCGATGTTGATGCACTTTAAAACACAACGACAAATCGTGTCAATATTCGGAACAAAAGTTTTAATATGAGAACCGATTTTGTGCATTTTTAAATACACTGCACCATAAAGGTGTCTTTATACGATGCATCCTTGGCGTTTCAGCTTTAATTCAACATACGATCTCTTTATACTGACTGCATCTGAACACTTATAAATTTGGGCACACAAAAGCAAAAGATGGCATTGACCATCTGAAGTATTGATTCTATCAACAGTGTTTTTCTCGTTTTCAGTCGGTATTCCAATGAGTTACCTATACTGACGATTAATGTTTTATTAAAACTAAGGTTAAAAATTCATGACTGGAAGGGTAGATTCAACACTGTCAAAAGGACTGTCCGTTATTGAAGCGCTTGCAGCAGCAGACAAAGGAATAGGCGTATCCGAGCTGGCACGTAACCTAAACCTTACGAAATCTAATACATTTAGACTGTTACAGACCTTAATTATTCATGGATATGTAAAACAAGATCAAAATAAGCAGTACTCAGCGACAATGAAGGCATGGAAAATTGGCCAAATGATCATGGAAAAGCTTGATCTACCGCGCCTATCGATTAGTCAGATGCAATACCTTTCTAGCATTACTGGTGAAGCGGTTTATTTGTCAGTACTTGATGGTTTATCTACTCTTTATATTGAAAAGGTAGAAAGCACAAAAGCAATCCGAACCTACACTCCCAAAGGCGGTAATGCGCCTATTCATTGTGTTGCAACGGGGAAAGCATTACTGGCTTTTAACTACGATACCCTAAGAGAAAAGTTAATCGGCAACCTTGGTTCTTACACAGACAAAACCATCACAACGATAGAAGCGCTGGACGTTGAAGTCGACAACATTAGAGAGCGTGGTGTTGCCATTGATTTAGGAGAATACCGAGCGGAAGTATTGAGTATTGCCGCGCCTGTCTTCTCTTCAAACAATGAAGCCATTGCTTCAATTGGTATTTCTGCCCCAGCAATCAACCTATCCGAAGAAGACATTGAGAAGATCATACATACCGTAAAACAGGCAGCACAGAGCCTGAGCAGTACACTCAAAGACATCTAAGCACCAATTTCCTCGCTATAAAAAAACCACCTCATTTCGGGTGGTTTTTTTATTTTCTAACCGCCCTCCATAAAATTCAAAACCTTTTATCTTAAATAATAAACATAGGGTTTGCTCTAGGCTCACTCAGATTTAGTCAATCGATATTGCTTGATAACGACAAGAACAACATTTTAATTTGACATACATCACGAGTTATTATATCACTAAATAGAACAAGCATTTCACTATATGAAACAAAAGGGATGATAAAATGGTAAAAATACTAAAACCAGTCTTAACTACCGCCGTTGCTATATGTTCAATTTCAGCGACTCAAATGTCATTTGCAGAAAGTCCTACAGTTAAAACCATTCAAGATCGAGACACTATGTTGTGTAGTGGTCATAACGGAAGTTATTTTGGTTTTGTCGAAGTAAACGATAAAAATGAATGGAAAGGATTGGATATAGATATTTGTCACGCTGTGACTACCGCCATTTTAGGCGATCCAAGCAAAGCTAAAATCATTCCTCTAAGTTGGGCACAACGTTTCCCTGCTTTGCAATCAGGTGATGTGGATATCATTATCAAAGCGACTGGTTGGACAATGGGAAGGGATACAGAATTAGGTTTGCAATTTAGTATGCCTTACTTTTTTGGTGGCACTCAGATGATGGCAAAAGCTGAACTTGGCGTCACCGAAGCGAAAGATCTAGAAGGCGGCACCATTTGTGTTGAAGCAGGTACAACGAACGAGCGCTTAATCGCAGATAAAATGGCGACTCTTGGCGTTGACTACAACATTGTTTCTTACGAAAAAAATTCCGAAGTCATGGCAGCTTATCAATCAGGTCGTTGTGATGCTTTTGGTGGTTGGGGCCCAAGCCTAGCCGTTCTTCGCTCTAGTCAAATGGGTAACCCAAACGACAACGTTATTCTTAGCGACACATTATCCAACGAACCTATTGCCGCCGCGATGAGACAAGGTGACGAAGGCTTTGTGGATACCGTCAACTGGACTCTAGCCGCTTTATTGCTCGCAGAAGAACATGGTATTACCCAAGCTAACGTTGACGACATGGCGGCGAACCCAACAAACCCAACGGTTGCACGTTTATTGGGCAGTACGCCAGGTATTGGTGAAAGACTCAACTTACGTGAAACATGGGCTAAAGACGTGATCAAGGCAGTCGGGAACTTCTCTGAAATCTATGAGCGTAACTTAGGCATGAATTCTCCTTATAAGCTAGAGCGTGGCTTAAATAATCTTTGGAGTCATGGTGGTTTGCTTTACGCGCCAATTTTAGACTAAATCCAACCGGTCAAGGGGCGAGTAAATAATGTCTACCTATATAAAGAAAACGTTTAACGCCAAAAATCAACTCATTCAAGTTGCATTTCTCTTGGCCGTCATTGTGATCATTGCGGGCGCTTATATTAGCGCCCGTGATAATTTAGCCGAGTTAGGTATATCGAGTGGATTCGACTTTTTAAATCGAGCTACAGGTTGGGGTTATGGTTTTTCTCTGTTAGAAACATCGATCGAAGATCCATATAAATGGACTTTATTTTCTGGCTTCATAAACACCTTATTTCTAGGATCAATCACAATTATTTTGCCCACTGCCCTTGGTTTTATTATTGGTACAGCAAGGGACTCATACAACATCACAGTACAAGCAATGGCAACCTTGTTTATCCAAACTTTCCGTAACATCCCATTAATCCTACAGCTGGTATTTTGGTATGCCGTTTTAATCCATATGCCAAGTCCACGACAAGCACATGCTTTGTTTGATGTCGCCTACTTATCAAATCGAGGCATGATGATACCGAGCCTAAAAATATCGCTGTTTATGCCGATCATCTTGGTTCTAATTCTTACGTTTTATTGGACATTCAAAAACAAAATCAATGCGCTGAAAACATTACCTTCATTTTGGGTATATGGCATTCTGTTGGTAGGTACTGCTCTCTATTTACTGAGTGTTGAAGGCCAGCTTTTATCCATACCGAACCTGAAAGGTTTACGGTTTGTAGGGGGCACAACTATTCCTATTGAATTAATCACCATGATTATCAGTACCTCACTTTACGGTGCTGCCTACATTGCTGAAGTCGTTCGAGGCGGATTGAATGAAGTCCCTAAAGGGTTAGTCGAGGCAGGAAAATCATTAGGGTTGAGTGAGCGCATGATCTGGTTAAGAATAAAGATGCCTATGGCACTCCGCACTATCATTCCACCACTGGGGAACCAATGGGTATTTATGATGAAAGCCACTACCGTTGGTGTTGCCATCGGCTTTAGCGATCTCTTTATGCTTATTTCCACTTCAATCACTCAATCCGGACAAACGCTCGAATTAATCGCTATTTTAATGGGCTCTTTCCTGTTAATAAACTTTTCTCTTGCTCAGTTTATTAACTATTTAAACTCTCGAATGACATTAAAAGGACATTAATATGAGCACTCGAACTCACTCTGCCTTAGCCCATAAATCAACCTTCAATGTCATCACGAAACGTCTCTTACATTTTTTAAAAACAAGAGCTTTTTTCTCAAAAACAGACAGTATCATTAGTCTTTGTTTTTTTACTGCCTTGTTCGTTATTATTTATACCATTCTAAGCTGGGCAATATTTGATGCGGTGTGGACAAAGGAAAATGTTGCACAATGTCAGGATGCAGTAGGTGCCTGTTGGTCTGTTATTGATGCTCGCTACCGGTTGATCATGTTTGGCCTGTATCCATATGATCTCCATTGGCGGCCCAGTCTGGCATGCCTAACAATTGTCTCCACCATCATACTTTCTTGCCTACCAAAATTATGGGAGGCAAAACGCCTTTCTTTGCTTTGGCTTGTGGGGTTTACGACTTTTTTCCTACTAATGGAAGGCAGTTTGCTTGGGCTTAAACAAGTGACAACCGATCAATGGGGCGGACTGGCATTAACCCTTTTTCTGTTTGCCTCCGTTGTTTTAGTTGGCATGCCAATGGGGTTAGGTCTGGCATTAGCTCGTCGCTCTAAACTTCCATTAATACGTTATGGCGCGTCCATTTTTATTGATTTGATACGATCTTTGCCTTTATTGACCACTTTATTTATCGCTGCTGTAGTGATGCCTATTGTCCTTCCAGACTGGATGACTGGTGATAAAATTTGGCGTGTCATTATCGCTTTTTCACTGTTCTTTGCCTGTTATCAAGCAGAGGTTTTTCGGGGCGGTTTTCAAGCCATTCCTAAAGGACAATTCGAAGCGGGCGATGCATTAGGGTTAAGCTATTTTCAAATTTTAAGTCACATCATAATGCCACAAGTATTTCGCCATTCACTACCTGGCACCATTAATATGGTCGTGATCACCTTTAAAGAAACCGCTATTGTTATCATCATCGGGTTTTTCGATGTACTCGCCTCGGCAAATGCGGCATTCGGTAGCGGTGAATGGGCGCCGTATTATATGGAAGTCTATGCGTTCGTTGCGCTTATTTATTGGAGCTTTATTTTTTCACTCAGTCAGTACGGTGCTTATTTGAAAAAGAGAATGCGCATCGCCATTCATTAAAATCACTCTACTTTTCTGGCGGTTTAATACTGTATGCCGTCAGAAAATATTATTCTGACTAGACAATATGTACTTCATAGAATTCCATTATCTCTGAACAATATTTTAAAAGGTGTCCACTTTATAATGAATAAAAAAACAGGCCCGCATATTACCTCTAATCATTGGGGACCAAGTGTTATTAATGTGGATGGTGAACAGCTTTCAGTCACGCCTCATCCTGACGATCCAAACCCTTCCCGTATTAATGAAAATATTCCTGGTGCACTAAAAGGCCAATCTCGAATTCGTCATCCTGCGGTTCGAGAGAGTTATTTAAAAAATGGTCCTTTAGCGAATCAAGGTGAAAGGGGCGAAGAAAAATTCGTCGAAGTAAGCTGGGAAATGGCTTTAGACTTGATTGCCTCAGAATTAAATAGAGTGCGTGAAGATCATGGCAACCAATCCATTTTTGCGGGTTCTTATGGTTGGTCAAGTGCAGGACGTTTTCATCATGCACAAAGCCAATTAAAACGTTTTATGAATAGTATCGGCGGCTTTGTTCGCTCCGAAGGAAATTACAGTTACAACGCTGCTTTGATACTGATGCCTTATATTGTCGGTAACTTTCGAGATCATGTGAAACAAGCCACCCGTTGGAACACAGTGAAAGATGAAGGTGAATTAGTCATTATGTTTGGCGGTATTCCCTTACGTAATACGCAGGTTTCTGGCGGTGGAATTGCTAAACATACGTTAAAAGACGATATGAAAGCATGTGTTGACGCTGGCGTTCGTTTTGTCAATTTCAGCCCTCTTAAAAACGATGCGGCTACCGAACTAAAAGCACAATGGTTGGCGCCTCGTCCAGGGTCTGACACCGCGTTAATGATGGGAATGGCTCATACTCTGCTTGTTGAAAACCTTTACGACCAGAATTTTATTAATAACTACACTGTTGGCTTCAAACAAGTATCTGACTATTTATTAGGTAAATCAGATGGTGTAATCAAAGACGCGAGCTGGGCTGAAAAACAATCTGGCATACCACAAGAAGAGATTGTTAAGCTCTCCCGCGAGATGGCTTCCAAACGAACACTGCTCTGCACTGCCGTCGGTCTTCAACGAGCAGAACATGGCGAGCAACCTTTGTGGATGACGGTTCTTTTGGCGTCCATGTTAGGCCAAATTGGTTTGCCAGGGAGTGGATTTGGAATTGGTTATGGCGCAGATGCAAGCATTGGCGTGGTCGACCGACCTATGCGTTGGCCTTCTTTTTCTCAAGGTAAAAACGCGGTAGAAGATTTTATCCCCGTCGCCATGATATCGGAGATGTTACTGTCCCCAGGAACTCGTTATGAATACAACGGACAGACTCGCACCTTTCCTAATATTAAAATGATCTGGTGGGCAGGCGGTAATCCATTTCATCACCACCAAGATTTAAACAGATTAAGAAAAGCCTTCCAACAGCCTCAAACCATCATAGTAAATGAAATAAGTTGGACCGCTACGGCAAGGCATGCAGACATAGTCTTACCTGTTGCCTCGACGATTGAACGAACGGACATAGGTGCCGGTACACAAGATAATTCGATCATTCCTATGCCACAGATTATTCCCACTCAATTTGAAGCAAGAACAGAGTTCGAGATTTTTACAGCGTTAGAAAAAAAACTTGGACTCAATACTGATTTCAGCCGTAAAATGACATCAGAGCAATGGTTAGAAGAAATGTGGGACTCGTTAAAAACTGAAGCCAAAAAACATGAAAGAGACTTACCTAGCCTTCAGGAATTTCTAAAAGGTGACATTATCAGTTTTGATGATCCATCACCTAAAAACGTGTTTTTAGCAGATTTTCGCAAAGACCCAAATCAATCCCCTCTTACAACACCGAGCGGAAAAATAGAACTATTTTCAGAAACGATTGCCAGCTTTCAATATGAAGACTGTCCCGGTCATCCAACTTGGTTACCGCCACGAGAATGGTTAGGCGCGGATACATCTCATTTCAGCCTACACATGATTTCAGGCCAACCAGCAACTCGTTTACACAGTCAGCTGGATGAGGGCTCCTATTCTAAAAGTATGAAAATTCAGGGCCGTGAACCAATTTTAATGCATCCTGATGATGCACAGGAGCGCGGTATAAAAGATGGTGATGTTGTTATCGTCTTTAACAATCGAGGACAATGCTTAGCAGGCGCAAAAATCACCCATGACATATGCAAAAATACGGTATTTCTATGGACAGGTGCTTGGTATGACCCCAACTTAAAAAATGAAAGCCATCAAGATAGGCATGGTAATCCTAACGTCTTAACTCATGACTATCGAACCTCACGATTATCACAAGGTCCAGCGGCTCAGTCCGCATTGGTTGAGATCAAAAAACACATAGGAGAGTTGCCAATTATTGAGGCTTTTACACCGCCTATTAGCTAGTCAAAAACCAAAAGTAATAAATTCAACAGAACATACATTCGAGCAGTGAAAGGGTTAATTGCTGCTTAAATGTGTGTCGCCTTTCTTTTCCAGAACAGCTCTATAAACCATAAACTCTCTTTTATCCGTTTCTCAAAACAAAAGAGGGTTTAGTACACATGATTATAGATTCCGTTAGCTTTGCTGGCGAAGCTTATACTTTTGAACCTTCCCGGCTGATGTTCTTGGTATTTCACCAAAATCGATTTCTTTTGGACATTTGTAGTTTGATAAACGAGATTTACAAAAGACGATGAGCTCTCGCTCTGTCACTTCATGACCTGGTTTTAGGTGAACTAAGGCTTTTACGAGTTCACCCCATTCTTCATCTGGCTTGCCATAACACACGGCTTCGTAAACGGCTGGATGTTCATAAAGAATATTTTCAACCTCTACGCTAATCACATTTTCTCCGCCTGTGATAATGACATCCTTAAATCGGTCTTTCACTTCGATATAGCCACCTGGGTGCATCACACCGCCGTCACCACTGTAAAACCAACCATTCTTAAAGGCTTTAGCCGTTTCTTCTGGCGACTTGTAATAGCCCTGAATCACGTCATTTCCACGCATGATAATTTCACCTACGGTTTCCCCATCTGCAGGTACGTCTTCATCATTTTCATTCACCACACGCACGTAACCCGCAGTGATATCAGGCACACCTTGACGCATTTTTAAGTTAATTCTTTCCACTTCAGATAAGCTGTCCCAAGCAGGCTGCCATTCACAAATTGTAAAAGGACCATAGGTCTCTGTCAGACCATACGCATGGTGAATCACGCCACCTCTTTTCTCCATGTCTAATAACATGCCTTTTGGTGGTGGTGCTGCAGCAACATCAATAATCAATTTATTAGGAAAAGAAGAGATCGAATTTTCATTCATATAGCGGCTTAATCGGTGAAAAACAATCGGGGCGCCAGCCATGTGCGTGACGTTATGTTGCTGAATAAGCGTTGATATCTCTTTAGCATCCGGCGTTGGCATACATACATTTGTTGCTCCAGTTGCGGTTGTTGTCCAAGTCCAACACCAACCATTGCAATGAAACATCGGCAATGTCCAAAGGTTAACCGAATAAGCATCTACCTTGTGTTCAATTACATTCGCCAAAACATGCAAATACACACTACGATGCGAGTAAATACAACCTTTTGGCATGCCCGTTGTACCGCTAGTGTAATCAATAGCAATCGGCGTATTTTCATCGTCTAAGTGTAAACGCTTATACTCATCACTAGCATGCTCTAGTAATGTTTCGTAATCCATACCTTCAATATTAGCTTTTGGTGCTTCCTGATAACTTATCACACCGTTGTTGATCAGTATGTAATGTTCGACATTAGGTAACTTTTCCTTATCAATACGATCAGCAACCCCCATATCAACCAAGAGTACTTTCGCCTCACTCAGGTTAACTATGGTGCTGACTTCATCGGCAGAAAGACGATAGTTGATTGCCACTATGGCAGCCCCCGTCATTGGGATACCGTAATGGGCCTCTAACATCGGGGAAAAATTTCTAGAGATAATAGCGACATGATCTCCATTACTAATACCAAGACCTTTAAGACCATTACTGAGACGGTTAACACGATTAAAAAAATCTGCCCATGTCCAGCTTTTATCTTTTTCTATCACAGCTATTTCATTGGGCATCACCTTAGCAGTACGTTCTAAAAAGCTAAGGGGAGTAAGAGGTTCGTAGCTAGCACTTGGCATCTTAGACATAGTAAAAATTTCCTTAGTTTCGCCTATTAAAATAGGTCTATTTATTCATTAAAAAATAATGAGCTAAGGCAATATGGTGTCAGGTTTGACAGGCTAAAAAATACACGATATTTTGACACAATATATCGATAAAGAGACAGATTCTTATGCATTACCAATACGATCAATGGCAAACATTAACGCCACCCGATATGGTGACACTACCTCGACCTGTTTATTTTCGTTCGAACACTATCCCAGAAAAAACACGCTACCCTACACACAAGCACGATTGGCATCAATTAATCTACGCTAGCAGTGGCATTTTAATTGTCGACTTTAACCAACAAAGCTTCATTATCACACCAGAACAAGCCATTCTGATTCCTGCTCATACAGAGCACTCAACAAGGTCCTATAGTGGCGCAGTATTTCGTAGTCTTTATATTGAAAGCAATATCAGCCTTCTTTCAAATCTAACAACAAAGTTATCAAAAATTATTTTGGTCTCGCCTTTATTGAGAGAACTGATAAACAAAGCCGCCAGCTTCGACACAAACTACCAAGAAACCAGCTACGAAAATCGTATTATTCAAATACTCTTAGAAGAAATGATACAGATGCCCGAAGCAGGGTTATTGTTGCCATGGCCACATAGCAAGAAGTTACAAATTATGTGTGAAGCATTACGCCAAGAACCAGCAGATAACAAAAATCTTGTACAGTGGGCACAACAGCTGGGGACTTCAAGCCGCACATTAACTCGGTATTTTGAAGCAGAAATGGGAATATCTCATAGGGAATGGCGACGCCGTTTAAAATTGATCAAGGCACTAGAATATTTTGCAGAGGGCGACAGCGTGACTCGAGTAAGTCTAAGGCTAGGCTATCGCTCTACATCCGCCTTTATTTATGTTTTTAAAGAAGAATATAAAACGTCACCCCTTCAATTTTTGAAAGAAAACGGAATACGTGTCTAAGAAAAAGCGATATGTTCAAGACAATGTTGAATTGAAGCTGAAATTTTAACGTATATAAGAGCTAAAATCTCATGCCTTCTTTAATTTTTTAGCAATGCTAACATGATTAAAAATCTATAGAACATCAAATTAAGCTTTTCTGCGTAGCTCAATTCTAAAGACAACACAATGTCTCTTTATCGATATATTCTGTCAATATAGTGTGTATTTTAATGATCTTAAAATTGAGATTATTAAGCTGCTTTTGTGACGAAATATTATAAAAGGTAGATGAAAGATGACTAAGAAACTTAAAACCGGCGTTGCCCAAATGGTTGCCAATGCTCGATCTGCCATCGAAGAAATCGATGCGAAAGACATGCTCGATATGATTGACAATGGCGCAGTGGTAATCGTAGATATTAGAGACATTCGTGAACGTCAACGAGGCTTCATTCCTAATAGTTTTCACTGCCCTCGTGGCATGGTTGAATTTTGGGTAGACCCTGAAAGCCCTTATTACAAAGAGATTTTTGGTGAAGATAAAAAATTCATTTTTCATTGCGCTTCAGGCTGGCGATCAGCATTAACAACACAAATATTACAAGAGATGGGCATGGATAATATTGCTCATATGAAAGACGGTTTCATGTCATGGAAAGACGCCGGTGGCACCATTGAATTTCCAGATAAGAGAAATTAAAAACACCGAATACGTGTTAATGAGTCAGAGTTAAGTAACACGTATTCAACATAATCATCCATAGTGAATAACTCAAACTAAAAAATAAATCTAAACAAAGCTATTAATAAAACTCTTCCCCTCATCCTTAGCACTTTAGTTACTTACCCCAACGAAAAATAGCGGTTACTTAAAGAAACCTTTTACTTATAACGTATCGAATAAAATTATCTTACTATAATAAAAAATCGTCCTTCTCTATAAAAAATAAAAACACTTGAATTCAAGTCAAAATACGAATTGAATCACAAAAATTAAGAATTGAGACTATGCCTGTAGATTTACAGAAATTGCATACCGCTATTTGGATTTATGACATTGACCATTCCTGTGTTGTGTGGGCCAACCAAGCTGCACTCAAACTATGGAATAGCCCTTCTCTTGATGAACTGGTCAATCGAGATATAAAAACAGGCCAATCCGTTGCTGTAAAAGAAAGTCTTCTACAATATCAGCAAGCCTTTAAAAAAGGTCAAGTTATCCAAGAAAACTGGTCTTACTCTCCGAAAGGGAAAAATATTGAAGCTTTTTGTCAATTCTCCGGTATAGAAACAGAAGATGGGAGAATGGCAATGTTAGTAGAAGCGACGACTAGTGAACTCAATTCACATATAAAGCTTGGCGCTACAACAATACTCTCAGTCCATTCAATGGAAGGCCAGTTTATAAGTGGTAACCCTCCTTTTATAAAAAGCTTTGGAGAGGAAGGTTTAAGCTTAAGTCAATTATTCTGTGATCCGGACACATTTATAGACCTAAAAGACTCTACTTTGGAAGGGCATCGTTTTGAGAAAGACGTGCTGATGAATACACCTAAAGGAGAAACCTGGTTTAGAGTTTTTGCCATTCACAATCATAACGAGCAAGAACAAAGCACACTTTTACTACATCACTACAATATTCATGAAAGAAAAACATTAGAACAAAACTTACGCCAGCAAGCTTGGTCAGACCCTTTAACAGGCTTATTAAACCGACGAGGATTGACTCATAAGCTAGAAAAAAATATAGAGAATGAGACGCCATTCTCTATATTTTATATTGATTTAGATGGTTTCAAAATGGTCAATGATTCTCTTGGACATAATTTAGGTGATGACGTTTTAATTGAAGTTTGCCAACGATTAAAACAAGCATGTCATCAAACAGATACACTTTGCCGTTTTGGCGGTGATGAATTCATTGTCGTGTCTTATCAAAATACATCGAGACCCAATAACGAAGAACGCTATCAAGTATTCCTAGATTGTCTTTCTGATACTTACCAGACGCTACAAGGTAAAAGACTATCTATTTCGGCCAGCATAGGGATCGCTCATTACCCTACAGATGGAATAGACATCCAACATATTATTACTTGCGCCGATGCAGCAATGTATCAAGCTAAAAAGCAAGGCAAAAAATGTTGGGTTGAGTATCAAAATGGAATGGAACTGAAATTAAAACGTATAAGCCATCTGTCTCAAAATCTAGCATTGGCAGATAAAAACGAAGAGTTTACGTTGCACTACCAGCCTATAGTTGATGTCTCAAGTGGGAGAATAGTCTCTTTTGAAGCACTATTACGCTGGAGTAATGAAGAACTTGGCGAAGTAGGTCCAGAAGAAGTTATTCGTATAGCAGAGGAAACAGGCCTCATTTATGAGCTAGAAGACTGGGTACTAGATAGGGCCATATGTGATTTAGTTAAATTAAAAGAGCTAGTTACACCTGATGTAACTATGGCGGTTAATTTATCTGGACTACACCTTTTAGACATAAATCTTGCTGAGCGTATATTACAGATATTAAGTAAAAACAGTTTAAAGCCTCATGATTTAACCATTGAGCTAACGGAAACGGTACTAGTATGTAATATAAACTCAGAAAGTAGCCCAACCAGAACACTTATCGAGAGCGGCATCAAAGTCAGCATAGATGATTTTGGCACAGGTTATTCATCTCTCGCTTATCTTCACACTATTCCAGCGTCAACGGTCAAGATTGACAAATCTTTTCTTGATAGCACAAAATACAATACAACCACGTTAGAATGTATTTATCGTTTAGTAACCACATTAAATATGGATTGCCTGATTGAAGGAATAGAAACACAACAACAAGCTGACTTGCTAAGATCTATTGGTTATAACCTTCAACAAGGTTATTTTCACGGTAAACCAAAGCCTATTGAGTACTATCACAAATCAAAAATCTAGGATACTTACGGATGGTTTATGCAGAACGCGGTGCGAACATTATAATTGCCATCCCTAAAAGCGCGACACCAGAGCCAACAATATCCCAAGTAGTTGGACGAATCCCATCGATTACCCATAACCACAGTATTGCGACAAATATATAAACCCCACCGTAGGCTGCATACACTCTTCCTGCAGCGGATGGCTGTAAAGTAAGTAGCCAAGCAAATACAATCAAACTTAAGCCAGCTGGTACTAATAACCAAATAGATTTGTCTTCACGCAGCCAAAGATAAGGCAAATAGCAGCCAAGTATTTCAGCGACCGCCGTAAGCATAAAAAGACCGACCACTTTTATTTCAGGCACGATTCATCTCCATCAAGGTTATCGAATAGCAAACTGAGCTATGCAATAGATTCTACATGATGGTGATCATAAAAAGAGGTTTATCTAGAAAGGAAAAAGCAAGTAGATCTAAATAAAAGACATGATTTTAAAATGAGGATTTTCAACACAAATTTCTAGCTTCCAAATCGAAGTCAGTACGACCAAACGATCAGAGCCTTCTATTTTCACCTTGATACACTCTTCGCCATTCGCATTTCGCTGAGTATCCATTGCTTTACACGCAAGTTCATCACCGGATTTGAGCGTCAGCTTAATCGGATAAAAGTACATGCATACGATTTCAATCGCGTCATATTGAGCACAACTAATCAATGATTCACCATATAAATTAAAGGTAGAAAAAACGCCTAAAAAACTAACGCGGTTTATATTGAGTAGGACAGTATCCTCTGCTTACATCAGGCGATCTAAGCATCAAGTGTTTGGTTTTACGACCATTAGTCCGCGCTCGCCATAATCTAAAACTACTGGATTTCAGGCTTTTGCGCATTAGTTTAATAACGGCTTGTTCATTCAAACCGAATTGCAACTCGATTGCTTCAAACGGCGTTCTGTCTTCCCACGCCATCTCTACGATTCTTGATTGTTCATGACTGTAAAATTGCATACTACCTCTCCAGTTTTGATCAACGCAGAAGTATTACGTACAGACTCTGATTTTAGATCAATCTAAATATTATGATGTAAAAACAGACCAACATAAGCTATCAAGTTCCTATTTTCAAAATCTCGATTTCAAATATTCAATATTTTAGGCTCAACTACAGGTTGACCATTATCATTAAAAAAAACTGATGGCTTGTGTAGACCTTTGATTTTCCAGTTTATTAAATTAAAAACAATTTTAGACATAACAAAAAATTGAGAAGCTTGTTGATCTGAATACACTGTTTTTCTAGCAAATTTGGTTTGAAGGTAACCTAGATTATCACTCAATTTAGCGTCTTTAATTGATGAATTATCTATAAAAGAATGAATCAGCCCAATAAAAGGAATACCTGCTGTCATTGTGTTACCAATTGGCGTATTACAACATTGAGCATACCAACGATACATGCCTTTTTTACTCAAACGCATACATGCAATTTGCTCATTACCTTCTGTGATTTTCACGTAAGACAAAGGAATTTGAAAGATTTCAGTTGCACCATAGCTGTCTAATACATTGCCTTCTTGTTCCAGAAATTTAGCAAAGGATTGGCAATCATTACAACAGCACATAATCCTTGTTCCTGTTTTTCCATTCATGTCCGAGGTTGTGCCGCGAACTGTGCCACATGAACAAGTCAATTGTAATTTAGCCATTTGATTAGCCTCTTACATTCAAATTAAAAGAAAACCAATAATACGTTATCCACATATCATTGGTTTTTTAGCAGTATGAATTATTTAGTAACAGCGGCCGAAGACAATGCCTTTAATACATTTGAGACCTTATCAATAACGGCATCACAACCTTGGATATTATGGCGCTCTTTAAGGTATTGCTGATTGTTATAAGAAAGCCATACCTGTTTATTCGCATCTTCGGAGATCAGTACTTTTTGAGGAAGATCGATAGCAACGTCTTGTGCACATGTCATAAGTGGCGTTCCAACTTTAGGATTACCAAAAATAATTACTTGAGTGGGTCTTAATTCTAAACCAACACTCTGAGCATTCTTCTGGTGGTCAATTCTAGCGAACACATTCAACCCTTTGCTCTTCGCAATCGACTCGAATCGGTCAGCAGTTTCTTGTACTGAGTATTGGCTTTCATATTTTAACAAACTTTCTGTCGCATTAAGAGAAAGAGACGTGCATAAAACTACTGCGCCAAGTGACATTAACTTAATCATAGAAGTACATCCTTTTTATTAGTAATAACAATTCAAGTAATATTAATTTCAAAGTCTTGAACTCAGATAACACCAACGCCACTAGCTTTGAAAGTAATATTGCCACGCATGCACATTCATTCCTTTTTTATTTTTATACGTTTTCTGCGAAATACGTCATAATTTTGTATTGGATTATACTTTTAAAAAAAGCATAGCATTCACAAAAAAACACTAGTTTTTTGGATTTAATTAAGCCCACATAGCAAGAGATTTGATATATAGAATCCAACCTGAAAGGGCGAATGTCGCCATTGAAAAGAAACCGTTTTTCCACGAACCAAAACGGGCATGGCCATAAATAACCATTGCAGAAATAGCACACAAAATCCAAACACCGACAATCCCAGCATAGTTTGGAAGCCATAATGCAATCGCGCCAAATAGCTCAGCGGCTCCAATAAAAGTAACCATATTTTGGCTTAATCCGAATTTACTGAAAAAATCCAGCTGTGTGTTATATCTTTCTTTTGGCCAACCAAAAATTTTTATGCTGCCAGAAGCGATAAAAAACAATGTTAGCTCTAAGATCAAAATGACTAAAATAAGTGTATTCATTTTTTATTATTCCAATATTTATTCTTTGTATTGAAGCCTTTTAAATTTGTAAAAAACCTAAAATTAACGCTATAACCAGCACCTAGTTTTATTACTAGGTTCATCATAAGCAATAGAAAACACCACTTACAACTAATATAAGAGTTTTTCTTGATCGATGTGGATCTACCCTTAGTTTAGATTGATAGAAATTGAACATAGCAGCAAGAATAATACATGCCTCAACACCAAAAATTAAAAAACTAAATAAAAAGTGCATATGACACCATCAGCAATGATAAATACAACGGGGGAATGGGATTTTAAGCTTGAAGAATTTAGGCGGATTGAAACCTGACAAACCAATTTTTTATTTAAATTAGCTTCTATTTTCTCTGTATTTTTTGATGGCTAAGATTGATTAGCAGTAGGTCTATGATTCTTCTTACGTTTTTTGAACAAAGATATCACTCGATGACTAACCAGACTAAAAAAGGATGTAAAAGGCTGAGTATATTGTCCCCAAGGCCCTAAATGGTCGATAGTTTGCCCTGTTCCAAAACAAATAGTTTGATCATCGCTTCCAGCAAACCAAGAACCAAATATTCGATCCCAAACTGCCAACATCACACCAAAATTACGATCATAATGATGTAGTGCATTAGAGTGATGGATTTGATGTTGAGCAGGAGAAATCAACCATTTTTCGATTTTTTCACCATAACTCAGAACAACCCCAGAATGACGCAAATTGGCTCCCAACGCGTTAAATAAAAAGGTCGTGACGAGCACACCAAACACTTGAACTAAGCTGACTTGATAAGGAAAAAAGACTAGAAATACACTAATAACAACACTTTGAACCAACAACGAACGAAAGAAAAACAATAAACCTTCTACTGGATGAGTACGAAAAACGGTAAAGGGGGTCAGTACTGTTGCGCTGTGATGCACTTGATGAAACGCCCATAAGAAAGGGCTTTTATGCATGCACCAGTGAACAAAGAAACGAGAGAAATCATCTGCGAGAAAATAACAAAGAGTGAAGATAGCTACGACGAGCATATCTGGCCAACCTAAAGCCAAGTTCGATAAACCCTGCTCTTGCCAGAAAAAAAACAACCAACTTATCCATACAGTTTGTGTCAGTGTTTTAGGGATAATAACAGAGAGTAATAATCGATTAATCAACCATAAAACATAATCCGTTCGGGACGAAGAATGCCACCAAATGCGCCATGAAAAGTAAGTACGTAATCTATTTAAACCTGTATTTCCATATCGCCACCACAATAATACAAAAGCTACGATAGATGCAGAAATAAGATACACAAACGAAACTCGTTTGCTTAAGTCAAACAAGGAAGAGCCGGCATTAGCCAGCTCTTCCAATAACCAAAATGCAAAGGCGTCAAACATTGCCTAAAAATACTTAGTTAATCATTTTCAGCACTGTTACCTGCTTTATTGATTTGATCAAGTACTGCACTCATACCTGCTGTGCGATCATTCAATTTTGCTTTTAAGCCGAATGATTTATCAAGTAGGTTCTGCGTTTTAATCATATTCAATTTGTATTCTTGCATTGCGATTGAATCGCCTTGAATAAATCCACCTTTACCATCTACCGCCAACACTTGAGTATTGCCAAATAAAATCGGACTAAAGCCAATAAGTCGATCTAAACCTGCTTGAGCATTTCCTAAATCACGACCTGCAGCTTCAAGTGCAAGAGCGAATCCTTTTAGTTCGCCCCAATGTTTCACATAACTACTGTAGGCTTTAGCTACTTCACCATGCGCTTCTTCAATCACAGCAATTTTTTCCAAATCGGCATAAACACTACCAGCGTATTTATAAGCGGCTTCAGCAATCACTTGCTGCCACGCCGTCGCAATTGTTTTAGCGTAAGCTTTTAGTTCAGCATGCTGAGCCTTGGTAAGCTCTTTTCCTTTGGCGTCGGCAATTAACTGACGACCATCAACAAAGGCTTGCATAATAGTATGGAAATAATTCGTACCAGCGCTAGAATCAATGCTTGCTGCGTAATAAGCATGAGCAAAGGCCATTTCAGATTTCAGATCAATCACACCATCGCCATTCGCATCCGCTTTAGAAAACACCGCAGAATCTAGTTTGGTTAACTGAACAACTTCTTTCGCCGTTAAAGACAGACCGTTTGCTGGCGCGCCAAAGTAACCAAAAGCTTCATCCCAAACATGTTCTTTACCAGTATACACAGTGCCTTTTTTATATGGCTTATTGTTTGGATACTGGCCAACTTCTAATTTTTCATCAAGATAGTGATTTACAGCACGGTTATAAAACACAGCACCCATAGAAAATTTAGAGATAAGCTGAACATAGTTATAACCGTTTACTGGGTCATAACCTTCTTTAGTTTTCCCAGCAAGTTCAACAAGTTGTTCTAACAACTCTTGCCCTGTTGGGTTACCTGGCCAACCCGTAATTACGCCGTCATAAGCACTAGATAGTAAATCCTTACCTTTAGAAAGTTCATCAATTTTAGTTTGTTTAACAGGGAAACCATCTTTTGATACTGGGTCAAGAATGCTCAGACCTGACTCTTTACTTGAGAAGTAAGCAGACATCAAATCAGCATCGCCTTTGCCCGCTGCTTTTTTCAAAGAGTTATGCAAGACATGGCGGGCAATCTGGCCACCATAAGAAACAGAAGAGGAAGCGTCGCCTTGATAACCCTTTAAGGTGACATCAAAAGCGTAGTCCTGTGCTGCTATAGCATTGACAGAAAACGCGACACACAAACTAAGAATGGTTTTTTTCACTGTTATTTTTCCTATTTTTCAATCAACAAAATGATTATTTTGTGCCTGTACAAACACAAAGAATGAAAGAAAAATACCATTAACAATAATGATTATCAACAATAATTTAAATCTTATTTACATAAATTTACTTAGAGATAGAATACCCATCACCTTTTGATGAGGAGATATCGACAACAATCCCCTGACCACCAAAACCATGTAAATTGCATTTCGCTCGCACGGTTACTTTGGTCACATTAGCTGGAATTTTCACATCACATAAACGGCGAGTAAAAGGCTGCTCGTTATCATGAGGATGAAACAGAGTCCTTTCACCTAATACATCACCTTGTTGATTAACTACTTGCCAGGCATCCGCATAATGCTGCCAACCCTCATCGTTATGGCGAACTTGTGTGTCGAAACACCAACTCCCATTTAAACTCTGTGATGCCTTTACGTAGGTTACTTGAGCGTAATCTAATGACTCAGAGAAATTGCCTGTACTATAAGCCATTGAAGAAAATAAGAACGTCATTAACCAATATTTCATCATAGTTACCTTCCGTCTAACCATTAAATTAAGAATATCTCATAGATATAAGACAACCCAAAACAAAGTAAATTATGTACTTTCTCTTACTTTCTAACTGATAACCAATAACTCTTTCTTTGCTCTAATTAGATAAAAACCATTCATTTAGGCATAAAAAAGCACATCTAAAATATCACTTCTAGATGTGCTCTTCTGTTTATTTATTTTGGCTTATCATTTTACTACAAAATAATTAATATCTTGTTTTAACTTACCTGACAGCTGCTCAAGCGAAACAGCCTCTTCAGAGTTACTCTTCAATGAAAGGCTGCTTTCTTTCGCCATATTAGCTACTTCTTCAACGCTTTTTGTAATTTCCTCTACGGTGGACACTTGCTTAGAAGTCGCCTGTACAACTTCCAAAACTTTTTCTAATGAGTCATTTGCTTGTGTTTGGATGTCATTCAATAATTGATTAGCTTCATTTGTTAACAACAAACCATTTTCAACTTGAGGAACCGTTGCTTCCATCGCTTTCACAGATGCTCGCGTATCCTCTTGAACCTGTTGAATCATTTTTTCAATATCACCTGTCGCTTCACCGGTTCGCTTAGCAAGCTGCCTTACTTCGTCTGCAACCACTGCAAAACCTCGACCATATTCACCTGCTCGGGCTGCTTCAATCGCAGCGTTCAACGCAAGCAAATTAGTTTGATCAGAGATACTATAAATAACATTAACAATATCACCAATCTCACTGGTTCGTTCTTGCAATACATTAACTTGATCAACCGTTGTCCTAACTGTCGTCGAAATTCTTTCTATTTCACTCGCAACCTTCTGCACCGCAACTCGACCTTTAAGGGAAAGCTCCGCTGTTATTTTCGAATTATTTTCTGTTTGATGTACTGTATCTGCTACAGAGTTAATACTGTGACTCATTTCGGCCAAGCTATTCACTGCCGAGCGTGTATAGGTAACTTGAGCTTCTGCAGCCACCAAAGCTTGCTGAGAGCCTGAAGCAACAATAGAAGACCGTTGTGACAATTCATCAGACGAACTGATAATACTATTTACTATTCTCTCAAGCTTCGCCTGCATAATCTGTACAGAGGACATCATGCTATTTTCACAACAAGAATTAACTTTACCAGTCAAATCCCCTTGAGCAATTTTAGCAATGACTTTTGCTGCTTCCTGTGGCTCACCACCAACAGCATTGCGGATTCTTATACTAATAAAGTAAGCAAGAGTAATACCGATTATAATGGCGATACTTGTCAATGCGATCATCCAACCTGCAAAAGTACTGGCAACTTCACGCACTTCAATGGTTGCAGCCTGATTACGAGTCTCTTCTAAATCAATAAACTGATTGATTGTCGCAAGCCATTCTATAAACGCAGGCTTAGCATCATTCAACAATACAAGCGTTGCAGCCTCTAAATTATTAGACGCTCGATCTTTAATGATTTGCTCAATCAATGGCAAGGTTTTCTGCTCAATGTTTTTGATTTTATTGTAGATAGTCATTTCTTCAGAGGACATTGATATTTTGGCTGGGGTAAGCAATTGAGCAGAGTCTTGATAAAACTTATCAAGTACTCTAATTTCTTTTACCGTGTCATTAAGCTCCTGCTGATTACGAGAAAAAACCACGTCTCTAATCGCGATCGCTCGATCATGAACACTGCCACGAAAATTAATGGCATAGCGTTGTTTTACAGAATTCACATCGTTTATTTGTGTAATTGAGTTATCAATGAAGTTAACTCGTTGAATACCGATACCTGTTAAAATCAGCATCATCAATAATATGCTGCCAAATCCTATCGCCAAACGCAGGTTAATTGTCATAATTTATAATCCATAGGTATTTTAAGTCTAAAAAAATGATTGTGAATAGTACATGCGATGATAACTAATACAACAACACTCTTAATTAGTCTTAGTTTATGCGCTATTCAAAGAACGTAGAGCTACTTCTTGTATGCTTTAGTAAATATAGTCACTAGCTCTTCTTCATTAGAATTTTTTTTGTAAAACGTTCTTTTCTTATGATTCTTTAAATTTTTGAAAAAGAGTGCTTACATGCTTACTGAAAACTGATCTCAATACACTTCATGTAATAACATATTCCAACGGTGTACATACATCCTAATGGTTCGCTAAAGCATTAGAAAAAAAACAGATCGATACAAGACCTCTTATTTAAAATAAGCTTCTTATGATGGAGAGAGTTTCTGGCAAAAAACTTGTAATAGACTTCAATTTTTACAAGTAAGCACGCTGGTTTAAAGGACAAATAATTACTCTAAATCAAATGCAAACTGCGCCCTTATAGGACAATTATAAAAAAGCCGCTCAATATGAGCGACTAAGTTTCTATTACAGCCTCTTTGCGACAATCCCTTTTAACTAGAGTTTTTTCAATACTGAAGTCAAGGCAGCCATTTCCTCATCTGTACCAATCGTGATGCGAAGGTGATTGCCAATTCTTGGTTTTTTACCAAAATAACGAACCAATATGCCCTTCTCTTTCAATGCGAGATAAATAGCTTCTGCATCTTTTTCTGGATGAGTAACAAATATAAAGTTAGTCGCAGACGGAACAATATGAAAACCAAGTGCTTCAAGATCTTTAATAGATTGTTCACGAGTCGTTATAGTTTTCTCGCAAATTTCTTGCAAGTAAGTTTCGTCTTCCACTGCCGCTGTTGCGCCAGCCAGCGCAATACGATCGATTGGATAAGAGTTGAAAGAGTTCTTCAAACGCTCTAAACCTTCAATCAATTCAGAGTTACCTAATGCGTAACCTACGCGAATTCCAGCCAAAGCACGAGATTTAGACAAGGTCTGAACAACCAATAAATTTGGATATTGGTTCACTAAAGACGCTGCACTTTGTGCACCAAAGTCTACATAAGCTTCATCCACCAGCACGACAACATCTGGGTTGGCTTTTAAAATGTACTCGATGTCCGTCAAAGGCAGAGCTTTGCCTGTTGGCGCATTTGGGTTCGTCACAACAACACCAGACACGTCTAAGTTCTGGTAATCTGCTGGAACAATGTCAAAGTTATCGTTCAGCGGAATCAATTTTGGCTCGATACCATACAAACCTGCGTACACTTTATAAAAACTGTAGGTAATGTCTGCAAAAGCCAATGGTTTCCCATCCGCGAAATACCCCATAAATGCCAACGCCAAAACCTCATCTGAACCATTACCAACGAAAACCTGATTCGCATTCAATGAGTAATTTTTAGCTAAGGCGTTTTTTAACGTGGCACAATTTGGGTCTGGGTAAAGACGTAAGCTCTCGCTCACTTCTGCTGCCATAGCCGACAAGGCTTTTGGCGACGGTGCGTAGGGACTTTCGTTAGTATTTAGTTTTATGTACTTTTTATCTTGTGGTTGCTCGCCCGGCACATAAGGGTCAAGAGAGGCAATTTTATCTGTCCAAAAACGACTCATGGAATGCTCCGTTACTTTTCATAAAATAAGGCCTCAGAAGAGGCCTTATTGATTCAATCACATACAGTGAACTGGCCTAGGTTTAATCCTGGGGCTTCATATGTGGGAACAATAAAACATCGCGGATTGATGGCGCATCAGTGAATAACATCACCAAGCGATCAATACCAATACCTTCACCTGCAGTCGGTGGCAAACCGTATTCCAAAGCATTGATGTAGTCCGCATCGTAATGCATCGCTTCATCATCACCGGCATCTTTTTCAGCCACTTGAAGTTTGAAACGCTCTGCTTGGTCTTCTGGATCATTTAACTCCGAGAAGCCGTTCGCAATTTCACGTCCACCCACGAAGAATTCAAAACGATCTGTGATGAAATCATCATGGTCATTACGACGAGCCAATGGCGATACTTCCGCTGGGTATTCTGTAATGAAAGTTGGCTGATCTAGTTTGCTTTCAGCTGTTTCTTCGAAAATCTCAGTCCAAAGCTTACCTAAACCCCAAATCGGTTTTACATCAATTTTTAGACTCTTCGCGACAGCGGTTGCACTTTCTATTGTTTCCAAATCTTTCGCAGTCAATTCTGGGTTGTAGTGCAAGATAGACTCAAGCATGGTCATGCGAACAAATGGCGCACCAAAGTCATATTCAGAACCTTGGTAAGTTACGGTCGTTGTACCTAACACTTTCTCTGCAACATCACGCAACATGGCTTCTGTCAGATCCATTAGATCTTTGTAGTCAGCGTACGCTTGGTAAAACTCAATCATGGTGAATTCTGGATTATGACGAGTTGATGTCCCTTCGTTACGGAAGTTACGGTTGATTTCAAACACACGTTCAAAACCACCCACAACCAAACGCTTCAAGTAAAGCTCAGGTGCAATACGCAAATACATGCTCATGTCCATCGCATTATGATGTGTAACGAAAGGTCGCGCTGTTGCACCACCTGGAATTGTTTGTAGCATTGGCGTTTCCACTTCCATAAAACGACGGTCTTCTAAGAAGCGACGAATAGTAGAAATGATTTTTGAACGCATTTGAAACGTATCACGAGATTCTTCGTTTACAATCAAATCCACATAACGTTGACGGTAACGCATTTCCATATCAGATAAACCATGATGTTTATCTGGTAACGGACGCAATGCTTTCGTTAATAGTTTTGCTTCTTGCATGTCGACATACAAATCGCCTTTGCCTGATTTATGAACAGGGCCAGTAATACCAATAATGTCACCTAAGTCCCATGTTTTTTGCTCAGCAAGCAACTCAGGAGACAAGGTTTTACGGTTTACATAAGCCTGAATTTGCCCTGTCATGTCTTGTAATAACATGAAAGACCCACGGTTACGCACGATACGACCCGCGATACTGACTTTATGATCTTTTTCTACCAATTCTGGCTTTTCAAATTCACCAAACTCAGCCTGTAAATCTGCTGCATAAGCGTTTGGGCGAAAGTCATTCGGATACGCATTACGCTCTTCACGAATGGCAGCCAATTTTGCACGACGCTCCGCAACTAAGCGGTTATCGTCTAATTGTGTTGATTCTGTATTATTTTCGTTAGCCATGATTTTGCTATTACTCTTTAATATTAAATAATTTAATAATTTTTAAAAATAAGAACGCGCGTTATAAGCCCTGTTTTAAACTTGCAACGATAAACTGATCTAGGTTGCCATCAAGAACAGCACCCGTGTTAGAGCTTTCCACTCCAGTACGCAAATCTTTAATACGTGATGCATCCAATACATAAGAACGAATTTGACTGCCCCAACCAATATCGGATTTATTATCTTCTACAGCTTGTGCCGCTTCATTACGCTTCATCATTTCAAATTCATATAACTTAGCGCGCAGCTGCTTCATCGCAAAATCACGGTTAGCATGTTGAGAACGCTGATTTTGACATTGCACCACTATATTGGTTGGCACATGGGTAATACGTACCGCAGAGTCTGTGGTGTTTACGTGCTGTCCACCAGCTCCAGAAGAACGATATGTATCAGTGCGAATATCCGCAGGATTAATTTCAATCTCAACATTGTCATCGACTTCAGGCGAAACAAATACAGACGCGAAAGACGTATGACGACGACTACCTGAGTCAAACGGTGACTTACGAACTAAGCGGTGCACACCCGTTTCAGTTCGTAACCAGCCAAAAGCATATTCACCCTCAAAGCGAATTGTCGCAGATTTAATACCTGCAACATCACCAGCAGAAACTTCCATAAGCTCAACTTTAAAGCCTTTGTCTTCGCCCCAACGTAAGTACATACGCAAAATCATGCTAGCCCAATCTTGCGCTTCTGTACCGCCAGAACCAGACTGTATGTCTAGGAAAGCGCTACTCTCATCCATATCTTTGGAAAACATACGGCGGAATTCTAGCTTAGCTAACGACTCATCTAATTCATCTAACTCAAGCTGAACCGCTTCTACTGAATCCTCATCGTTTTCTTCTACGGCAAGGTCTAACAGCTCTTTGGAATCATTTACACCTAACTCCAAACTGTCTAATGTCTCAACAATGGCTTCTAATGAAGACCGTTCTTTGCCAAGTTTTTGTGCGTAATCTGCATCGTTCCAAATTTCTGGATCTTCTAATTCGCGGTTAACTTCTTCTAGTCGCTCTTTCTTTGAATCGTAGTCAAAGATACCCCCGAAGGGTTAAAGCTCGTTCAGAAAGGTCTTTGATCTTTGAAACTATCGGGTTTATTTCCATATTGGCGTCAATTTGCTATAAACAGTGTGAATTAAAGTTATTACGAATTGTAACGAATTTACTCGCAGCATAAAATGCCATTCGCTACTCAATGATGGAAAAATAGACCATTTTTGTGAGCTTTGCTATCAAATGGAGTTTATATGGATAAGCCAACCGTGTCAGTCACCATACTGGGACAGAGTTATAAGATAAATTGCCCTAAAGGACATGAAGAAGATTTAAAAGAAGCCGCTGATTATTTAAATGAACAAATGAATGACATCAAAGCCAGCGGTAAAAATGCAGGCTCTGAAAAAATTGCAGTCCTAGCGGCATTGAATATTACTCACGATATGCTTTCGAATCGAAAATACGCACGTTCTAACGAACAACAGCTGCGAGAACTGACGTCACAGCTTGATGCAGCTTTAACACATGAAACTAAGTTGGTTAACGAATAACCACCCATGGTTTATTCTTTGACCTACTTTTTTGATTGCAAGCGTAGAACACGAATTTTCTTCATACAGGGTCAAAAACGAATAAGTCTATTAAGTGATTTCCAGAATAAATTACTCTATACTTTAGTTTGTTTCCTGGGTTGTTCGAAGCGGCTTAACGCCCTTGAGCCTATGAGTAATACCCCGGAGAGAGCCTGTTGGTTTGGTGTGCATGTCCGTGCGTCGGAAAGCCTAAAAAGCCACAGTTCTTTCCACCTTGAACCACTGGGTTCAAGGCCAATAGCCGACACGGCAACTTGGGAAACTCTTTTATGACCTCTCATCTCGACCCTAGACAAACACTACGTCGTCAGTTGCGTCAAACTAGACGAAACTTATCTTCTGATGAACAAGTTAATGGGGCACAAAATCTATTACCTTGTTTCGCTCAATACCTTAATGATTTACAAACTCAGAACCTAGATAAGCGTATACAGCACCCCAGAAAAATCGCCTTATACCTTTCTAATGATGGTGAAATTTCCCCCCATGTATTATGCGAACATTTTTGGCAACAGAATATTGAAACCTACCTTCCTGTCATTCAAGGAAAAGAACTCGTCTTTGCTCTGTATTCTAAAGATACCATATGGCAAGACAATCAATTCGGTATCAAGGAGCCCGTCACAAGTAGTATTTTATCAGGCAATGAACTAGATATTATTTTTTTACCTTTAGTTGGGTTTGATGTTAAAGGTGGACGTCTTGGAATGGGTGGGGGTTTTTATGATAGAACCTTTGAAGGCAAAAGGGCGGATCAAGCGCCTTTACTAGTAGGGCTTGCTCATGACTGCCAACAAGTAAAGTCACTACCGATTGAAGGTTGGGATGTCCCTTTGCAAGCCTTTATAACTCCAACGCAGGTCATTAGAGTATAAAAAGGTTCAGTTGGTACCTAGTTAGAAAACAAGACTATAGCCAACTGACAAAAATGCACCTGAATTGCCATCATCATTTTCTGCGGCATAAGCAAGATCAACATCTAAACGTCGAAAAAAGGTTGTTCCTACTGTTAGATAACTCAACTCTGTACCAACCATATTTTTACGAATACCAACACGAAAGCCAGGAACTAAAAGGTAATCACTGAACACAGATAAAGACACAACAGACCATTGATACTCATCCCCAAGAGGGTCTTTTATAGCATTAAGGTCATAGGATCCCGCCAGAGAAAAATTTTGATCTTTACTTTTAATGGCTCCATCTATGGTTATTTGAGACCTCATTTTATATTCTTCATTGAGTGAAATAACGCCTGCATCGGCAAAACTTACCGCAGCATTACAACTACTCAAATCAGCCCCACTCAAACCACTGCAATTACCTAGTGCGTCGTAATCAAAGGTAGGTTCATTCACATTCGCCATGGAAATACCTAGCTGATAATCCCGAGCAACCAAAATTGCCCCTATATCTAATGAAATACCTGACGAAACAGAACTACGACTCGAAAAGAAATCGCCGTAAGAAACACTAGAGTCATCGTCTTCTGTTATTACTGTCAGCTTTTGCCCTAACGCAAGCTGATGGAAGTTTATGCGTCCACCAAGAATCAATGCATTAGTCTCTGTTCTAGATACCATTTCACTGTAACCAAAACTAAAGCGATAATCTGATGCTCTCTTAATATAAACCGATGTCTCGGTTTCAACGTCTGCTGAGCTTATGTCTGCACTTGTAAGGTCCGAAACTGTAGAAACATTTTCTATGTCATCTAATCCTGTATAGGTAAGGTTATCCGCCAATACATTCACACGACCAACCAATGAAGCACCAGCATCAAAGGTAAAAACACCACGACGTCTGGTTTTATAAATTATCGGTAAAAAAGGCGCTTGAGTTGTCACTGCAACCTTTGCATACAGTGTATTGCTAATATCAGTAACAATGCCGTCAACATCGCTTAATACCGCATCAAAATCTGTTAATAACGTTTCTGCGGCATCGACAGCATCAGCGTCACTAAAAGACGAAGAATTAGATTGAGCATTTTGCAAGGTCGTCTCAAAATTTTCCAAAAAGCTTGCATCCAATGCCTCAGTAAGATCATCAATTTTATCATTAATACCATTAACACCACCGCCTTCCAAAGCGATACCCACTGGCCCCAAAAATCCTGTCCGAAAACCTTCGAGATTAGCCATAAGATAAGAAGACGCTGGATTACCAGACGCTGTAGATAAAGCATGACGATTACCATAGCCACCCAAGACAATGCTAGAGCCAATGGGTTGATAGGGGTACATAGATGCCATAGCAAAAGAGCTAAATACACCAAAAAATATAATGATTAAATACTTTCTCATAATCTACTTATACCAAAAAAAACCATTCATTCGGTTACATTATCCGCAAAGGCGATAGAAACAAAAAAAGTCGAGAACTATGCGCGTTATCGACTTTTTATCGTTGCCTTACTTTTCTTTAGAAAGCGGTATCATAACCTAAAGAAACATAGAAACTACGAGGGGATGAACTACCTTCATCGTCTTCTACTGTATCCAATGAAACGGCTAAATCCAAATTTAAACGCTTAAACAAAGTCACTCCCCCAGAAACATAGCTAAGTTCTGACCCTGCTAAGTTCTGACGGAAGCCGGCTCGAATACCTGGTAAGAAATGTGAGTCACCGTAATAAGACAAAGAAACGGCAGCCCATTGGTATTCATCGCCAACCGCATCTTCTACAGAGTTAGCATCATACGTCATACCCAACATGACTTGCTTATTAGACAATGCGACAGCTAAATCAATTGTTGCTTGCATTTCCATTGTGTAAGAGTCTGTTGAACCAATACCGTAATTATTTGATGCCGTGTTCGCAACAATAGTGGCAGAATCAAAGTCTGGTTCATTGATATTGGCAAGCGTTAAGCCAGCTTGATAATGCTCAGCTACCCAAATCGCCCCTAAATCCAAACCAATACCAGTACTGCTAACAGAATTATCAGATAATCCATCAGAAATAGCATCATCTACATCTGTTGAGTCATCTAGCTTTGCCAATGCGCGTTCTGATGAAATTCGGTGTAGGTTCGCTTTAACCCCACCAACTAATACACCTTGTGAATTCTTTAGGATTGCTTGGCTATATCCAAAACCAATATTCAAATCTGTTGCTGTTTGTGCATAAAGAGAAGTTTCAGTATTCAAGCTTGCGTCAACTTCATCTGCTAATAGACTTCCTTTAGCAATAGCAGAGATACTCGCATCCAACATGAAAGCACCACTATTTTTAGTTTTATAAATAATAGGCATCAGTGGAATTTGTAAACTAATGGATGTTTTTATATACGCAGTATTGCCAATTTCATCTAGAATAGCGTTAGCCTTTGCTTGATCAGTAGCACCAGACCCATTATCGAGTATATCTTCCAAATCTTCTATTTGATCATCTAAATCACTTACATCACCCATTTCAGCACTAATACTTAACGGACCTAAAATACCAAAACGAAAGCTGTCATTGTCTTGTTCATTAACCATTAAAAAAGGCGCTGCTGGGTTATTCAAAGAAGTAGCTAATGCTCTCTGATTTGGTGCACTACTTAAGGTAAAACTCGATCCAATAGGTTGATTCACAGGCATCGCAGCCATAACAGCAGTACTTAATAAACTAGTAGAAATAACCAACAACTTTTTCATAACCCAATCCTTATGCGAATAAATCAAACAGTAAAGTATTGTAATAAATTAGCATAAAACTGACATTTTTGAACACTTTACTTACACTTAACGCACAAAAAAAGCAGTGATTCAATAGAGTACCACTGCTTTTAATTGTATTTAAGTAGAACTAAGTAGTGCCGATTAAAATTGGCTTAAGGTAATTTTTTTCGTAATTTTTCTAGATCTTCTGGTGTGTCAACACCATGAGTAGGCAAACCATCAGCTAACGCAACTTGCACTTTAATACCTTGATGTAAGAACCTTAATTGCTCTAATTTCTCCCAACGCTCTAATGGTGACATGGGTAAGTCTGCGTATTTTGCCAATAAGCTTGCTCGATATACATACAAACCAATATGACGCAGCGCTGGAAAATCGGCAGGTAGCTTGCCACCTTCTCGATCAATATTGATAAAACCATCACGATCCCAAGGCATTGGCGCACGACTAAAATAAAGCGCCCTTTGCATTTCGTCACAAACCACTTTAACAACATTGGGATTAAAAAAGTCCGTGACATCGTCAATCACACAAGCCACCGTTGCCATTTCAGCTTCTTTATCTCGATGCAATGCGGCAACACAAGAATGAATCAAAGCAACAGGTAAAAAAGGTTCATCACCTTGTACATTCACAATAATTTCGTCTGCCTTCCAACCCATTTTATCTGCGACTTCAGCAAGACGCTCTGTGCCATTTTCATGGTCATCACGAGTCATTACCACAGAAGCACCAAAGTCCAATGCAGCTTGATAGATAACATCATGATCAGTTGCTACTGTAACGGATTTCGCGCCAGCTTTGAGCGACAGTTCATAAACCCATTGCAGTACAGGTTTGCCACCTAAATCGGCCATCAGTTTTTGAGGAAAACGTTGCGATGCATAACGAGCAGGAACCACGATGTGAAATTCAGGAAGGTTATCCATGCTTACAGAGCCCTTCATTGTACCTAAAGAGTCAGCCATTATTTTTCAAACTCCGGTTTTTGCGCCAATTCGTAAGCTTCTTCCAATGACATTCGCGATGCTAGCACCATATCAGCCACTTCCCTTGCAACACCTTCACCCGCTGATTTATTAAGCACAATAGGACAATGACGTTGCAATAAAATATGTGCATCGGCAGGACACAATGCCACACCCACTTTTGGCATCACCTGGAGATCAATGACATCATCACCAACATAAGCGGCTTCGTTAGGCTCAACCCCAAGGCGAGATATTAAATCATCAAATGCTTCGGCCTTGTTGTGACAGCCAGGATAAAAGTGCTCAACATTAAGATCTTTCATTCTCAGCCTTAAAGGCGCTGAATCTTTCGCTGTAATGACGGCAATCTGAATCCCCCACTTAGGAAGCAACTTCATTGCTACGCCATCTTTCACATTGAAACATTTGATACTCTCGCCTTGCTCGGTATAAAGTAAACGACCATCAGTAAGAACGCCATCAACATCAAAAACAACAAGCTTGAGCGACTGCAACGTAGACATCAATGATTTGTCATTCAGCAACGCTGGATAAGAAGAAAGAAAAACCGAATCCATTACTTAAACGCTCGTGTCTAATACTTCAAATTTTTTGACCAATTCATCAAGCTGTTTCATTTGCTTAAGGAAAGGCCCTAATTTACCTAGTGGCAAGGCACAAGGACCGTCACATTTAGCGCTGTCTGGCGTTGGATGTGTTTCCAGGAACAGACTAGACAAACCTAAAGACATACCGGCGCGAGCTAATTCAGTTACTTGTGCACGACGACCATCAGCAGAGTCAGAACGGCCACCCGGACGCTGCAAGGAATGCGTCACATCAAACATAACTGGGTAACCCATTTTTTTCATTTCGCCAAAACCAAGCATGTCTACAACCAAGTTGTTGTATCCCATCATGGTACCGCGCTCACACAACATCAAATTACTGTTACCTGCTTCTTCGCACTTGGTCAGAATGTGCTTCATTTCATGGGGCGCTAAAAACTGTGCTTTTTTGATATTAATCACCGCACCCGTTTTTGCCATGGCAACCACTAAATCTGTTTGGCGAGATAAGAAAGCAGGCAATTGGATCACATCCGCCACTTCAGCGACTGGCGCACATTGATGCTCTTCATGAACGTCCGTAATAACTGGTACACCAAAAGTGTCTTTAATTTCTTGTAGAATTTTTAGACCTTCTTCCATGCCAGGGCCACGGAAAGAATTGATAGAAGAACGATTCGCTTTGTCAAAAGAGCCTTTAAATACATAAGGAATCCCTAAGGCTTCCGTTACCTTTACATGCTCTTCCGCTACTTTCATGGCAAAGTCTCGCGACTCGAGCACGTTAACACCGCTAAATAAAACAAAAGGAAGATGATTGGCAACTTCAACATTATTACCAATTTTAATGATCTTTGATTCTTGAGACCTTAGTTCTTGTTGCATGGGAACTCCGTAAAAATTTCAGTTAGCTCACTCCAATAAGAACAGAGTAGCAAAATTAATATGATCGTTTAGCGGTCGTAAATTTCTAAAATACCAGACACATTCTGAGCATCGTCGACAACAATTAATAAAGTAATCTTGTCGTGTAACATCTGTTCTTCGGCCTGTACTATCATGGTATTTTCATTAATCGTTTTAGGATTTGGTGTCATCAATGCCGCCATGGTTTTATGTATCATGCCTTCGCTTTCTTTCAACATGGCACGACGTAAATCACCATCGGTGAAGATCCCCAATAACTTGTCTTCATCCTGAATTAAAACCACACCCATTCGTCCATGTGTCATCACAGAAATAGCATCTTTTAGACTAGTCTGCGAAGTACAGATTGGAAGAT
Organism: Marinomonas colpomeniae; assembly: GCF_014803385.1. Taxonomy (GTDB): domain Bacteria; phylum Pseudomonadota; class Gammaproteobacteria; order Pseudomonadales; family Marinomonadaceae; genus Marinomonas; species Marinomonas colpomeniae. Next base: position 179,282 of record NZ_JACYFC010000005.1, read on the forward strand.
CATCTTTGTGCATTAAATCTTTGACTCGCGTTAAGAGCTTGCGACCTAAACTTCCACCTGGATGAAACCGTGCGAAGTCTTGTGGCTGAAAATTCCGACACTCCATCAAAGCAACTGCTAAGGCATCGCCCATTGCTGTTGTCATCGTGGTTGATGTGGTTGGTGCTAAATTATTAGGGCAGGTTTCGCGATCAATCGAAATATCCAATACGCAATCACAATGCTTTGCTAGCGTAGAGTTCATATTACCAACGAGTGCAATACTTGGATTGCCAAAACTTTTAAGAGACGGGAGTAAACGCATTAGCTCTTCGGTTTCGCCAGAATAACTAATCAGAATGAGAGTGTCTTCCGCCTGAATCATGCCTAGATCGCCATGGAATGCTTCGCCAGGATGAAGAAAAAAACTGGGGGTTCCTGTTGATGCCAAGGTTGCAGCGATTTTCTTACCAATCAGACCTGATTTTCCCATACCACAGATGATGGTCCTGCCTTTACTGGCAAGAATCATTCTTACCGCTTTGGCGAACTCTTCTGTCACTTGATTAGATAAGTTAGCAAGAGCTTGAGCTTGAATAGATAAGGTACGACGAGCACTCTCGATAAGAACATTGGAGTCAATATTCATATTAGATGAATCGCACATAAAACCTCTCTGATTTTTATAATAAACGTGAAGTGAGATTATTATACAGAGGAAGTAAAGCGCCTACCAAAGAAAGAGGCAATAAAGCGCCTTTCTTTGGTAGGGTTTATTTAACTTAAGCATCTAAGGAACTGGCCACTCAATGTTTTCAAGAAAGAAAAATACGCATTTTGATTCAGCTTAATCTCACCACCTAAAGGATCAAGAGGTGCGGTTTTCACATTAGAACCATCTAATAAGCTTTTCACAATGGCTGGACTAAATTGCGGCTCACTGAAAACACATTGGACATTGTGCTCTTCAATTTCATGACGAAGTTCAGCAACCTTTTTCGCGCCAGGCTTACGTTCTGGGCTCACAGTAACTTCCCCAGCATGACTCAAACCGTAATGCTCTTCAAAATACGTGTAGCCATCATGAAAAACGATGTAAGGCACAGTTTTTACCTTATCAAGAGATTTACGAATTTCAGCATCGGTTACAGCAAGACCTTTTACAAACTTAGCTAAATTACCTTTGTAGTAAGATGCATTATCAGAATCCAAGTAAACAAGACGCATAGTGACAGCTTCTGCTAATACTCTCGCATTATCAGGAGATAACCAAACATGAGGATCTACACCATCATGGTTGTGACCTGCATGACCTGCATGATCTGCATGATCTTCATGATCTTCATGATCTTCATGATCTTCATGATCTTCATGATCTTCATGATCTTCATGATCTTCATGATCTTCATGATCTTCATGATCTTCATGATCTTCATGATCTTCATGTTCTTCATGATCTTCATGTTCTTCATGTTCTTCTGCAAAATTGTGAAGTTTCACACCTTTTAATGCGAGCCACTCAATAGACGACTCTTCTTTATTTGCATTTTCAAGTGGCTTTTCTAAAAAGCTTTCTAATGACTCACCAACCCAAACTACAGCATCTGCATTAACTATCTTTCTAAGATCTGAAGGGCGCAAAGCAAAGTCATGTGGTGACGCAGTACTAGATACAATTTGTTGAATGTCTGCTTTATCGCCAGTAATCGCAGCAACCACCATAGAAACAGGTTTAATACTTGTGACAATAACAGGCTTAGCCAGAGCAAGAGGAGACAAAGCTGAGACACCAAGAGTAAGCAATAGTTTGTTCATTATTTGATACCAACAATTAAAGAAAACGTTATAACGTAACAATACATTACAAAAAAAAGAGATTCAAGCCATTCAACTAAAATCTCTATTTAATAGAGCTCTACATTTTTTCTCTGGATACTCAAATATTAATTCAACGCTAAATCGCTTAAAGATACAGGACGAACAATCAAACCAGCCCTTTGCCCAATAGGTAGCTTAATATTAGGAAAAACAATCGCATCTCCAGTTTTCTCAACGTGGTATTCACTCTTTTGTGAATGAGCCAATACATAGCCTTTTTCAAACTGAGTAAAGTTTTTAACATCGTCAGCAATGCTTAGCTCATAACTTTCGTCATCTTTTACCAAAGCATTTAATACCGAAAAAATATGCATATCAGATAAAGGAGATTGAGCCAATACACCAGTCTGCATCAATAAAGCTAGACTCTTCTCAATATCGGCAAAACGCGATAAATTGTTCTGGCCAAAAGGGAAAACCTTACCCAACTCAACTGTAAATGCATAAGCTCGATGCACTGCATAGCTATAATAAGAAAACGTTGTAGTAGGTTGATGCGACAGCAAAATAGCTTGGATACCACTGGCGGCTAAAAACGCTAACTGGGTTTGACTATATATTGAGTTCTCAACAAAAGGGCAAACAGCAAACTTCTCATGCACTGAACCTCGAATAGCAGTATGCAGATCATAGTGCAAACGCATTTGCTTTGCGCTACTACCTACTGCGGAATAAAAATCGCTCACAGCCAGCTCAAGTCTTTTTGCTCTTTTAGCTTCAAACCCTTCGTAATTTTTCCAAGCACCGCTGAACAATCTGTTTAAGTTCACGTCACAAAAACGCTTTGCTAAATTGGCAGCAACAGGGTTGCCAATGATCACTAAAAGACGGACCTTCAATGTCAGTTGTCCATTTAAAATCGATGCAACCAATTTATTAAGTAACTCCATTGGCCCTGTTTCGTTACCATGAATACCAACAGATAAAACAAGACTAATAGATGATTCCTGATTGGGCTCAAGCCTTAGAATACCAGTCTCTTCAACAAAACCTGTGCCACTAGGAAATAAGAACTGAAAAGGAGCAAGCTCATCTTGATTAGCTAATGTTAAAGCTAAAAAATCGTTATTCAAAATAGTCATTACTCTTCGCCTAAAGAAACCCTAAAATAAGCGTCTATCATATCAACTTTCCTAACACTGTAACCTGCATTATTTTAACGGGTGGATAAAATTGAAAAACAGGTCGCTTATTTATAATGACAAGAGCAAAAAGCAAACTAGGAGAAACCTTTTCTTTCTAACAAAATGCCGATACCCTTTATTTTTAGATTAATACATTATTTCTGTAGAGTACCTTATGCCAAAGCCTGACGAAGTCATTATATTAGTCGATAAGCACAACACGATAATTGGTGATATCCCAAGACGTTTAATGAATTTTGATACAGACTTTCATCGTGTTACTTATATTTTTGTGATTAATAAAGCAGGCAATTTACTTGTTCAGAAGCGAACCGATAATAAAGCATTTTGCCCTGGATATTATGGAGTTACTACAGGCGGTGTTGTGGATAAAGGTGAATCGTATATTGATTCTGCACACCGTGAACTGCAGGAAGAACTCGGTTTCGATGCACCACTAGAAAGCCAAGGTGTTTTCATGACGCAAGGTAAAGGCTTCAATATCTGGGGGAAACTCTACACCTGTCACTATGATCAAAAGCTACATGGTGAGTTAACACTGCAACCAAAAGAAGTCGCTTCTGTCCACGAAATGAGTATCGAGTACATTTTAAACAATAAAGATAATCTTTTGTTTACCCCAGACACCTTAGATGCGCTTCACCATTATACAAACAAGCTTACCAAGGCTCAAAATGATGACCCGTTTTAGCATTTATTTTTTAGCATTTACTATCTCCTTTCATGCAGGAGCTACAGAGCCCTGGCAGACTGACAGCTATATTCAAGACAGCTTTATAAAAATTGCATTAGAACGAGAATACAAAGAAACTAACAACCCAAAAATCATACGTTGGAACAAACCTATTAAAATTTTCTTTGAAAGCGAGAGTGGCGACTCTGTTTTTCAAAAAGAACTACTCAGCGTTCATGCCAAACACCTTTCATACATCACAGATTTATCGATTGAGTTCACTAACGACCCGAAAGAAGCTAACCTGTTTGCCATATTTACCACTTATGAAAATATGGAGAACAAAGTACAGCAATACATTGGAGACCCGGAAAAAATCCGCACGGCATTAGATGAAGCTATCTGTCTCGGTAATTTTAGGCGAAACTCTCGTTATGAAATCACCAGAGGAAGCATTATTATCCCTGTTGATTACGCCCGAGAAAAATCCCGTTTTTTAGATTGTATTGTAGAAGAAATAACGCAATTCCTAGGACTCCCTAACGATTCAAAAGATGTTTTCCCCTCTATTTTTAACGATGTAAGTATAGATATTTACTTAAGTCCACTAGACTATATTCTATTAAAAGCACTTTACTCCCCTTACTTAACTCCAGGTATGGACGTTAAACAAACTAAGAAAGCCTTCCCACAGGTATTAGCCGATTTACATAGCAAAAAAGAAATAGAAAATTCGCTAAAAAATGTACAAAAAAATAGCTTAAAAACTTATCTAGGTGATTGATTTTTTTACCTATAGTTATTAATAAACCCTGTCATAGGTCAATATTATTAGCATTTGAATACACCTTCCCATAAATTGTATTTATTCAATCTGCTTTTTTTTCACAAGTTAGGTAAAATGCGCCCATTAATTTTTCACACTGGAGAGTCCAAATGTTTCCTGAGCTAAAAAATGATCGCTTTTTGCGTGCATTACTCAAACAACCTGTTGATACCACCCCTGTATGGATGATGAGACAGGCAGGACGTTATCTACCAGAATACAGAGCTAGCCGATCTACTGCGGGTGATTTTTTGAGCCTCTGCAAAAATGATTCGTTTGCTTGTGAAGTAACCTTGCAACCACTAAAACGCTACGATCTTGATGCTGCAATTTTATTTTCAGACATTCTAACAATACCAGATGCAATGGGATTAGGTCTGTATTTTGAAGCTGGCGAAGGCCCTAAATTCAAACATGTCATCCGTAATAAAGCAGATGTTGATGCTATAGAAGCTATCACTGCAAGCGATTTAGATTACGTAATGAAAGCGGTAACTACCATCCGTCATGCGCTTAACGGTGATGTACCTCTTATTGGGTTCTCTGGCAGCCCGTGGACATTAGCTACATATATGATTGAAGGTGGCTCTAGTAAAGACTTCCGCCACATCAAAGCAATGATGTATAAATCGCCCGAAACATTACATGCATTATTGAGCAAGCTGGCGAAATCAGTTACTGCGTATCTGAACGGCCAAATATTAGCTGGGGCGCAGGCTCTACAAATTTTTGACACATGGGGCGGAATATTAAGCGGCCCGATGTATCAACAGTTCTCTTTGCTTTATATGAAAGAAATTTTAGATGGTCTTATTCGTGAACACGAAGGACAAAAAATTCCAGTTATTGTGTTTACTAAAAACGGTGGTCAATGGTTAGAAAACATCGCGGCTACAGGACCTGATGCCATTGGCTTAGATTGGACCACTGATATTTCGGAAGCTAGAGCTCGTGTCGGTCATCAAGTTGCCTTACAGGGTAATATTGATCCTTGTGTTCTTTACGCGGGTAAAGAGGTTATAGAACGAGAAGTAGAAAATGTGTTATCTGGATTTGGCCACGGTAGTGGTCATGTCTTTAACCTCGGTCATGGTATTCATCAGTTTGTGAATCCGGATCATCCGAAGTATTTAATTGATGCGGTTCATAATTTAGGCCAAAAATATCACGACCCTCAGTTTGATGATCTAGATGCAATGAATGGTCTTTAGGCAATGCAGTAACTAGTTATCTAGCTAGACATACTAACGACTGAACTATGTCTAGCTGGACTTGATCTTATGAATTAAAATTATTTGAACTAAAATCAATAGGTTGAATTAGGTTCTTCCTTACTAAGACTCATCTTCAAATAATTTTTATATCTGTATTAAATATAAGCAGAAATCATCAATCATGTGGCGACTTCTATAATAGAGTGGTATTTTTAGGTCATAAAGAACGCTTTATTCCTATGGAGACAAATGATGAAATTAATTACGGCTATAGTTAAGCCTTTTAAACTAGACGAAGTGCGTGAAGCTCTGTCTGAAATTGGAATTAGTGGTATCACGGTAACAGAAGTGAAAGGTTTTGGACGTCAACGAGGTCATACAGAACTGTACCGAGGCGCTGAATATGTTGTCGATTTTTTACCAAAAGTAAAACTTGAAATCGCAGTAGAAACAGCTCAACTTGAACGTGCCATTGAAGTGATACAACAAAGTGCTAATACAGGTAAAATTGGCGACGGTAAAATTTTCGTAACGGCACTTGAACAGGTTATCCGTATTCGTACAGGTGAAACTGGTAGCGAAGCGATCTAATCACTAAATATCTATATCTGTCATTGTATAAGAGCACCACACCAAAACAAAAAAAGAGGCATAAGCCTCTTTTTTAGTTTGTAACTCTTTTTTATATCTGGCCTATAAGATATAGAGTATTAAAGGCCCTTTATTCAGGTTTAGCCTTTCTCTGGAACCTTAATTGATAAAGTACCTAAGTATCGATTTTGACGAAGCTCTATCTGTCGGAACAACGCAATAATAACGATACTAATCACTAGATAAATAGCACCTGCCGCTAAAAAAATCTCCATCGGTGTATAGGTTCTGGCAATGATAGTTCTTGCCATTCCAGTTAGGTCTAAAATAGTAATAGTACTTGCTAATGCACTACCTTTTAGCATTAAGATAATTTCATTACCATACGCAGGCAACACAATACCAAATGCGCGAGGTAATAAAACTCGACGATACATTTGCACCTTACTCATACCGACAACTTTACAAGCCTCAACCTCTCCTTGAGGAATTGCTTGAATAGCGCCACGAAAAATTTCTGCAGTATAAGCAGAGGTATTCAAAGTAAAAGCAATAATCGCACACCAAAAAGGCTCTTCGAGTATTGGCCAAAAAATACTTTCTCTCACTACTTCAAATTGCGATGCGCCATAATACACCAAGAATATTTGCACCAATAAAGGCGTACCACGAAAGAAAAAGATATAGGCAAAAGGGATGGCCCTGACCCAAGCAATAGGTGAAATTCTTGCCAAAGCAATAGGCAATGCAAATACACCACCCAATACAACTGATAGGATAACTAATTGAAAACTTACCCAAGCGCCCTCTAACAAGCGAGGAAAGTATTCAACAACAACTGAAAAGTCCATTCCTTATCCTCTCGTTATGCCTCGGCTGGCACGCTTTTCCATATAGGAAACGAGCAGCATAGAAACAATAGTCAAAGCCAAATACATAAAAGCTGCCACCAAATAAAACAAGAATGCTTGCTTGGTACTGCTCACTGCGATATTAGCTTTACGCATAATATCTTCTAATCCAACAACGGATACTAAAGCGGTGTCTTTCAATAACACCAAAAATAAATTCCCAAGCCCAGGTAAAGCAATTCGCCATACCTGCGGCAAAATAATACGATAAAACCGTCTAACTGGCCCCATACCTAATGCAATTGCAGATTCATGCTGACCTTGAGGTATTGATTGCAACGCACCACGAAACACCTCAGTAGCATAAGCGCCAAATGTAAGACCAAGCGCTGTAACGCCTGCTGCGAATGCGCCAACCTCAATGTATTCTTCATAACCAAATAATCCAGCGATTGCCATTAAAACGCTGGTTGCTCCGAAGTAAATAATCAGAACGGTTAACAACTCAGGAATACCGCGAATAATAGTGGTATAGCCATGAGCAATCCATCGGATGGTTTTTATAGAGGACAGTTTGGCCGAAGCCCCTAACAGTCCCAATATTAAACCAACAAACAGAGAACACAGTGCTAGCTCTAGGGTAACAACAGCACCTTGCAGAAGCTGATCACCGAACCCATGAAGATCAATCATAGTTTTTTCTCAGAGTAAGCGGAAAGTAAATTCCTCGGTGTTTTAACACCGAGGAACTTTCAGATAGGTCATGCTAAGCACATTGAAAATCAATTATTCAAAACTTAGCGTTCAGACCTAGTAGATAGAGAACGGGAAGTAACGACCATTGATTTTTGCGTAAGTACCATCCGCAATAATAGCATCAAGTGCTTTATTCAATTTCGCTTTTAGCTCACTGTCACCTTTACGAACAGCAATACCAATTTCGTCATTCTTCATGAAGGAATTGCCTTTGAACTCAAATTTAGAAGCGCCTTCAGCAGTCTTCAACCAATTATATGTTGGAAGCTCATCAGACAATACGATGTCTAAACGACCAGAAATAAGGTCTAGATAAACATTGTCTTGGTTATCGTAAAATTTAAGATCTGCTTTACCAGTAAAGTTATCTTCTAGATATTGCGCACCCAAAGTAGCACGTTGAGCACCGATTGTTTTACCTTCTAATGCATCTAGATCAAATGTCTCACCAACACGGCCCATGAAACGTAAGCCACCAGAGTAGTATTTATTGGTAAAATCAACGACTTTCATACGCTCTTCAGTAATAGACATAGACGCGATGATGGCATCGAATTTACGTACTTTTAAGCCAGGAATAAGACCATCCCAATCTTGAGTTACTATTTCACAATCCGCTTCCATTCTTGAACAAAGCGCACGAGCGATGTCGACATCAAAACCCTGAGCGTTGCCTGAAGAGTCAATAAAATTAAAAGGAGCCCAAGCACCTTCTGTCGCAAAGCGTACTTTATCTGCAGCTTGAACAGAAACAGATGAAATAGCGGCTGTTAGCAATAGAGCTGAGCCTAAAACGATTTTTTTTAATTTCATAACAATACCTTTTCTTAATTATTAGATTATTTATTACCAAAATTTAAAATCAGAATATGCTTCCTGACCTTTACTTAAAACGCACTTGATATAAATGCCTTACAACGTTCAGATTTTGGCGAACCAAACACTTGATCAGGTGTGCCTTTTTCTTCAACCACACCTTGATGTAAAAAGACTACATCACTAGATACTTCACGAGCAAAATTCATTTCATGAGTCACTATCAGCATGGTACGACCCTCTTCAGCTAAATTTCGCATTACACCTAATACTTCACCTACCAATTCAGGGTCAAGCGCAGATGTTGGCTCGTCAAACAAAATAACCTGCGGATCCATAGCTAATGTTCTAGCAATAGCCACACGTTGCTGCTGCCCACCAGACAACTGATTAGGATACATATCTTTTTTCTCGGCAATCCCCACTTTACGCAATAAGTGTTCTGCATATTCAGCGACCTCTTTTTTAGGACGCTTCAACACATTAAGAGGTCCTTCCATAACATTTTGTAAAATAGTCATGTGGGGCCAAAGGTTGAAGCTTTGAAACACAAACCCTATCTGCTGTCGCATTTGAGTTAGTTGCTTCATATTATTTGCTACGAGATCAGAATCGCCCTGTACCAAATCTAATTTACTGCCATTAAAGACAATTTCACCTTTAGTCGGGTTCTCAAGCAAGTTAATACAACGTAAAAAAGTACTTTTACCAGAACCACTAGAACCAAGGATGGAAATAACATCCCCATCATAAGCTTTTAAGGAAATACCTTTTAACACATCAACATCACCAAATCTTTTATGGATATTAATGAGCTCTAATGCTGGAGTTTTAGACATACAATCTACCTTTTTTTATTACGTACTTATCATTTCTAACGTTATATGCCACGCCACTTCAAAAATGATGTTTGCTACCAATAACAATTGACATCACTCTTCTTAATATTATTCTAATTATATGATACAAAAATCAAGCCAACTACAATGTAGCCAGTAGTTTAAATTATTTTTTCCAAAGTTGCCTTTTATTCCTATCAACTTGGACAGGAATTGTATTTTTATTATATGTTTTATTACGCTCATCTCGAGGCGTCATTCCAAAAAAACCTTTATATGTTGTACTAAAATGAGGCGCAGATCCAAATCCGCATGCCACTCCAACCTCTGTAATGCTCTTATCTGTTTGCACTAGAAGTTGCTTGGCATGCTGTAATCGTAACTTCAAATAATAACGAGAAGGAACAATATCTAAGTTACTTTTAAACAATCGCTCTAAATGCCTTCGAGAGATACCGACATGATAAGCAATATCATCAGAAGATAGTGGCTCTTGAATATTTGCTTCCATTAACTGTACAGCTTCAACTAATTTTGGTTGTCCAGTACCAATCCGAGCTTGCAATGGAATTCTTTGCGGGTCTTCATGGGTGCGAATACGTTCGCATACGAATTGCTCCGAAATGCTACTTGCTAATGACATACCATGCTGTTTACCAATGAGAAATAACATCATATCCATTGCAGCTGTGCCACCACTGCAGGTATAGCGATCTCTATCAACTTCAAAAAGGTGATTAGAAACAATTGTTTGAGGAAATTCGTCACGCAAATTAGCAATACTCCACCAATGTATCGTGGCTCGATAGCCATCTAATAAACCAGTTTTAGCCAACAAATAGCTACCAGTACATACGCCACCTACTCCAACATTTCTTTTTGCTTGTTTTTTTATCCAATTTTCTAAAGTTTTATTTTCGTTTTTTGATACTGGTGAAGCCCCACAAACAAAGATAGCATCTAAATCCGTTGGTGCATCACCTGTTAAGTAGTCAGTAACGGTTGTAACGCCTGTACTTGAAGGTATTTCGTGTTTTTCATAACTAATAGTACAAAAGGAATAAAGCTCTTTTCCTGTCGTCCAATTAGCCATATGCAATGTTTCAATAGCAGAAGAAAAACCTAACATAGAGTAATTAGGTAAGAGTAAAAAACCATATTTTAATGGCTTCTTACTCGCCCGCATGATTTCTCTTGATGCAAATTCACTCTTGTGCAAAATATTATCCTGTGAAAGATAGACAAAAAAGAAGTTTATTTCGTTTAAAATGGATAACAAAGGTTTTTTTTGTCTGTAGCAAGGTTTTTTTACTCAAACGTATCTTGTATAGAAACAATATGTCGCAATTAGAAAAGTTGTTCACTATCAAAAGAGTAAAATTTTCATAATAATCTAATACAGAGTCCAAACTAAATACTTTCGAAAAATCGCATTTACGACTAGTTTTATTATGAACACCACTTTCTCGAGGACTGAGTTCTAATGACTGATTACAAAAAACACGAATTAATCGAACGCATTGAAGTAGAAATTAACGACAATTTTAATTCGATCGATGCGAACAACATCGTTCAGCTTGCCCATCTTTATTTCCAGGACTCTCTAACGGAAGATTTGACCAGCGAATCGATTGAAAACTTATACGGCACTATTGTTTGCCTATGGGATTTTTTACAACAACGCACAGCAGGCCAACCTAAAGTTCGCGTTTACAATCCGAACTACGAAGAACACAGCTGGCAATCTACACATACAGTCATCGAAATTCTGACAGAAGATATGCCCTTTCTCGTATCGTCTTTCAATATAGCTCTGGTTCGCCTTGGACACACAGTTCACATGACGGCACACCCAGCACTACCTGTCGAGCGTAATAAGAAAGGAGAATTACAGAAGATTGATGCTTCTGCAGAGGCAAACGAAGCCTTAATGCGCTTTGAGATAGACCGCCTATCAGACCTCAATTTGCTAGATGAAATTAAAGCTGAATTGCTTAAAAGTCTACTCGACGTTAAAAAAACAGTCGCTGATTGGCCAGCAATGAAAACTAAGATCAACAGTATTATTACTGAATCAGAGCAGCTGCCACATCTGAAAAATAACGAAGAGCATCAAGAGACCCTCGATTTCATGCGTTGGGTTGCTAACGATCACTTTACCTTTATTGGTTTTCGCGCTTACGATTTAACCGTAGAAGGCGAAGAAACGCACCTAAAACTAGTAGATGGTTCTGGCTTAGGTACCTTTAGAGACATAGGTGATAAAAAAGTTAAAAGAGACATTGTTTTACATGATCATCTAGCTAAATTAGCAGTCGATTCCACTAACATTCTCATTTTAACAAAATCGACAGCCGTTTCGACAGTGCATCGTCCAGCACACCTTGATTACCTCGGCATCAAACGTTTTGATAAAAAAGGCAAAGTTATTGGTGAATGGCGTTTCTTTGGTTTGTACTCTTCAGCGGCTTACATCGCTCGCTTACAAGATATTCCATTACTACGTAAGAAACTAAATTTAATCATAGAAAAAGCCAATGTAGATCCAAACAGTCACAAAGGTAAAAATTTAAAACATATTCTAAACAGCTACCCTCGTGACGAGATGCTACAAGCTCCAGCTGAAGAACTTTTCGGTACGATCGAAAGTGTTTTAGCCATTCAAGAACGCCGCCAATTACGAGTCTTTCTTCGCAAGGATATTTATGGCCGCTTCTTAAATGCTCTAGTTTATGTTCCACGTGATCGCTACAACACAGAATTCCGCATAAAAATGCAGGATATTCTGATGACAGCATGCAATGGAACTAGCTCTGAATTCAATGTTCAGTTCTCTCAGCTAGTACTTGCCCGCATTAATTTTACTATCCAAATTGCCGATCCTAAAAACAGCCCTAGCATCGACGCAGAAGACATTCAGCGTAAAATGCAAGACGCCATGAGCTCATGGGAAGACAAGCTATTAAATGCACTTCATAAAAGCCATGGAGAAGAAAGCGGTAACGTATTATTTAACGATTACTCACCTTACTTACCTCTGTCTTATCAAGAAGATTTTTCACCAAACGCAGCTGTTTTAGATATTGAACGTCTAAGCCTATTAGCAGGCGAAGGCGATATTTCAACACATATCTACCGTCAAGTCGGACAAGCTAAAAACAACTATTTTTTCAAAGTATATGGCGCTGGTACAACCTTAATTCTTTCCGATGTATTACCTATTTTGGAATGCATGGGATTAAGAGTGTTAGAAGCTAGGCCTTATGAGCTTGATCAAAATGGTGATGGGAAAGCTGACACTTGGGTCGTTGAGTTTGCCATCAGTGTGGATGCTGATGTAAATCTTGAGAAAAACACTCAACGCGAAGCTTTCCAAGACGCTTTCAATCAAGTATTTAGTCGCCGAGTTGAGAATGACCGCTTTAACGCTCTCGTATTGAATGCGTCATTAACTTGGCGTCAAATTACTATGCTACGCGCATTAACTAAATATTTAATGCAGCTACAAGTGCCTTTCTCTGGGCAATACATGCAACAAACTCTAGAGAAAAACACCAGTATTACACGTTTGTTAGTTCAACTTTTCGAACAGAGATTTGATCCTAGCCAAATCAGCAAACGCAGTGAAAAAGTAGAAAAAACACTTGAGAAGATCGACTTAGAATTAGATCAAGTAGCGAATCTAGATGAAGACCGTATTTTGAAGCACTACTTATCCGTGCTTCAAGCCATGCTTCGTACTAACTTCTATCAAGCTGGCGCAGAAGGTGAAATAAAAGATTACGTGTCTTTCAAATTAGACCCTTCGTTGATTCCTGCCGTGCCACTACCAAGACCTAAATTTGAAATCTTTGTCTACGCACCTTGGGTCGAAGGGATTCATATGCGAGGCGGAAAAGTCGCTCGTGGTGGTCTTCGCTGGTCAGATCGAATGGAAGATTTCCGTACTGAGGTGCTTGGTCTAGTAAAAGCACAAATGGTTAAAAATGCGGTTATCGTACCATCTGGCGCCAAAGGTGGTTTTGTTGCGAAACAATTGAAAAAGAATGCATCTCGTGAAGAAGTCCAAGCAGAAGTCATTCACTGCTACACAACATTCATCAGTGGTTTGTTAGATATTACTGACAACCTTGTTCAAAACGAGGTCGTTCCACCAAAATGCGTACTTCGCTATGACGAAGATGACCCATACCTAGTTGTTGCAGCAGACAAAGGCACCGCGACTTTCTCAGATTTGGCCAATAGTATTTCTGAAAAGTACGGCTTCTGGCTGGGTGACGCTTTCGCTTCAGGTGGCTCCAACGGTTACGATCACAAGAAAATGGGTATTACTGCTCGTGGAGCATGGGAATCGGTTAAACGTCAATTCCAAGAGATAGGTATTAATTGCCAAACGACAGACTTCACAACGGTTGGTATTGGCGACATGGCTGGTGACGTATTTGGTAACGGCATGCTGTTATCTAAGCACATTCGCCTGATTGCAGCTTTTAACCACATGCATATCTTTATCGACCCCACTCCAGACGCAGCATCTTCCTTTGTTGAACGCGAACGCATGTTCAACCTACCTCGCTCTTCTTGGGAAGACTACAACAAAGAATTGATTTCAAAAGGCGGTGGTATTTTCAATCGCTCGGCAAAATCGATTCCAATCAATGCGGATATCCGCAAAGCATTAAGTATTGAAGGCAACATTAAATCAATGGCACCAACCGATTTGATGAACGCTATACTGAAAGCACAAGTTGACCTACTTTGGAACGGCGGTATTGGTACTTACGTAAAATCCGAAAGTGAATCTCATGCAGAAGCAGGGGACAATGCTAACAACGGACTACGTGTAAATGGTAAAGAGCTTCGCTGTAAAATCGTTGGTGAAGGCGGCAATCTAGGTCTAACACAACTGGGTCGCATTGAGTTTGCTCAAAATGGTGGCCTGATTAGTACAGATGCCATCGATAATTCTGCTGGCGTAGACAGCTCTGACCACGAAGTAAACATCAAAATATTATTGAATAGTGTTGTTGAAAGTGGAGACATGACAGAGAAGCAACGTAATAGCTTACTTGCAGAAATGACTGATGAAGTGGGCAGCCTGGTGTTGCGTCACAACCTTGGTCAAAGTCACGTTCTATCCATTGCTAAGGCTCAAGCGTCTGAACGTCTAGCCGATCACTGGCGCTTAATTCAATCTTTGGTCAGAGAAGGTCGTTTAAATCGTGAAATCGAGTTTTTACCAAGCGATTCGCAAATTAAAAAACGCTTAAATAAAGGGCAAGGTTTAACTCGTCCTGAAATTTCTGTTTTATTAGCTTATTCTAAAATTAAACTATCCGAACAACTTGTTGAAGATGGTATTGGTGAAGACGCAGATCTACTCACTCAAATCAGTGAATACTTCCCAACCCCATTAACTAAGCGCTTTGCTGATCAAATGTCATCACATCCCCTAATTAAAGAGATTGTTGCTGGGCATATCACCAATAATCTTGGCAATCGTATGGGATCTACGTTCACTACTTACATGCAAGAAGAGACAGGCGCATCTTCCTTGAATGTTGTACGAGCGTACATGGTGGCAGAAGATATATTTGGGATTCCAGAGTTATGGGATGCCATTAATCGTTTAGATTTTACAATTTCTAATGAAATTTCAAATACCTTACTTATTCGTATTCAAGGTCTTCTAGAACGAGCAACACTTTGGCTATTACGCAATACCCGTGAAAGCCTTTCCGTTCAACGCTTGAAAGACACTTATAAGCCTGGTGTAGAAATAATTAGAGCAAACATACAAGCCATTTTAACAGAGCCTAGCCAAGTATATTTAGCGGATATCACAGCTGATCTTGTTGCTCAAAATATCCCCGCGGATATAGCTGAGAGACTATCTTCACTTAATTACTTGTTCTATGGGTTGGACATCATTCGTGTTGCCGCCAATACAAGCACTGAAGTATTAGATGTTGCACAAACCTATTTCGCCCTAGAGATGGATTTAGAGCTACATTGGTTACGCCGTAAAGCAAGTGAACTGTCTGCTGAAGATATGTGGCAACGTCGTGCTAAAGCGGGTCTTGGTGATGAAGTAGATAACAGCTTAAGAACTCTGACCCAAGAAGTTATTCAATCCAGTGTAGACATCAAAAAACTGGATGAACGTCTAACTCATTGGCGCGAATCAAACAGCGATAGCATTAAACATTACCGTACAACGTTTAGAGAAATCAAAACGGAAAGCGAATTAACACTCGCCATGGTAACTGTGGCTATTCGTGAGTTGAGAAATCTGATATAAACCAAAAGGTGGCCGTCGCTTCGGCCACCTATTTTTCAAGAGGAATACACAAGTGACACAGCAAGTGACGAGAGCAACGTTCGATGAAGTAATGGTTCCTAACTATGCCCCCTCTGAAATCATTCCAGTACGCGGTGAAGGTTCTCGTGTATGGGACAAAGAAGGCAAGGAATATGTCGATTTTGCAGGCGGAATTGCCGTTACAGCATTAGGTCATTCTCACCCTACCTTAGTTAACGTAATGCGTGAACAAGCAGGTCAGCTTTGGCATTTAGCTAATGTAATGACCAATGAACCCGCTTTACGATTAGCAAAAAAATTGACCGAAAAAACATTTGCTGATCGAGTGTTCTTTGCAAACAGTGGTGGAGAAGCTAATGAAGCTGCATTTAAATTAGCTCGTCGTTACGCATTTGATCATTTCGGCCCAGAAAAACACGAAATCATCGCTTTTAATAAAGCCTTCCATGGTCGTACCCTATTTACAGTTTCTGTAGGCGGTCAAGCAAAATACAAAGAAGGTTTTGAGCCTACCCCTGGCGGCATAGCACATTGTGATTACAATGATATTGCGCAACTAAAAGCGCTTATATCAGATAAAACGTGTGCTGTCGTTATGGAGCCTATCCAAGGCGAAGGTGGCATCATCCCAGCAGACAAAGAGTTTGCGAAACAAGTTCGTGAATTGTGCGACAAGTACAACGCATTACTTGTTTTTGATGAAGTACAATCTGGCGTTGGTCGTACTGGCACTTTATATGCCTATGAACAACTTGGTGTGACACCAGACGTACTAACCACGGCAAAAGCATTAGGGAACGGTTTTCCTGTTGGCGCTATGCTTGCAACAGAAGCGGCAGCTAAAAGTCTGGCTTTTGGAACTCATGGTAGCACCTATGGTGGCAATCCAATGGCTTGTGCTATTGCTGAAGCTGTTATCGATATTATCGATACCCCTGAAGTTTTGAGTGGGGTAAATAAACGTCATGATTTATTTTTTGAAGGCTTAAAAACAATTAATGCAAAACATAATGTCTTCAAAGACATTCGTGGCATGGGCTTATTAATTGGCGCAGAAGTAGTTGATAGCCTTAGTGGTAAAGCAGCTATGTTTATGAAAGCAGCGGCTGAAGAAGGCCTGTTTGTTCTTGTCGCAGGACCTAACGTTTTACGTTTGGCTCCTTCTTTGATTATTCCAGAGACAGACATCACCGAAGGCCTTGTTCGCTTAGAGAGAGCCGTTATCAAAGTTCTAGCATCAGAAGCTGCGTAAAAGATAACCGATGAATGTTGTAAAAAAAGCTAGGCTTAGGCCTAGCTTTTTTTATGCATATATAAAAATCAGCCACATCATAAATAAGACGAATAACTTTATTACATGACAATTATCGTTTTTCTTACAGATTTCTTAAAAGTAGTTTGATTGTGATTATGCTACTACTGGTTTAAGCTCCAATGCATTGCTGTTAACAACTGAGTGTAAACGTTGTAACTTTACTCCTTCCAATCACTTAAAGAGAAACGACACTGTGTTTCAATCTTTCTTTCCAAAACCTAAACTATTTTTTATCAGCTTTGCTTTATGGGCGATTGCCTGCGTTCTTGGCTGGTATTTTATTGTTCAAGATCTTGGCGCCAACTTAAGCCTAGGTTCTTTATTCGGTATTTATTTTCCAGATGCATTAGCGGAAGGAGCAGATGATGCAGCCCTAGCAACGTTTGAAAGTTTATACAAAAGCGCATTAAATATTTGGCTCTATCAATACATGATGCTTTGTTATGCTATTTTCGTTGGTTCCTGGATTGCTTATGGCGGCCAAAAATGGGCAAAATGGTCCGTATTAGGCTCTGCATTAATTGTGTTTATCACTTGGTTTCAAGTCCAAGTTAGTGTCATGTTGAATGAATGGTACGGTAGTTTCTATGACCTTATTCAAAAAGCATTAGCTAGCCCAAACAGTATTCCATTATCTGATTACTATGCCCAGCTATCTACTGTAGCCGTCATTATTATGGTTGCCATCACCGTTTCTGTACTTAGTAACTTTTTTATTAGTCATTATGTATTTCGTTGGCGCACAGCTATGACAACATATTACACATCAAAGTGGACTCAAGTTCGTCATATTGAAGGGGCCTCACAACGTATTCAAGAAGACACTATGCGCTTTGCTTCTATTGTTGAAGGTTTAGGAGTCAGCTTACTTAGGTCTGTCATGACCTTAATTGCTTTTCTACCGATTTTATGGGGCTTATCTGGTTACGTAAAAGAACTTCCATTAATAGGTGAAGTACCTCAAGCACTCGTTTTCACAGCTATCATTTGGTCTATTTTCGGCACGTTATTACTCGCCTTAGCCGGCATCAAATTACCAGGGTTAGAATTTAAGAACCAACGTGTCGAAGCGGCTTATCGAAAAGAATTAGTTTACGGAGAAGACCATGCAGATCGTGCGGATCCAATCACTCTAAATGAGCTTTTTGCCAATGTGCGTGCAAATTACTTCCGTCTTTATGCAAACTATTTGTATTTTAATGTGGTTCGTTACGGTTACTTAAATGTTGGGCAATTCGTGCCACTGATTGTATTAGCTCCCTCAATTATTGCTGGCGCTTTTACATTAGGTGTAATGCAACGAGTCATGAATGCTTTTAACCAAGTTGAGAATTCGTTCCAATATTTAATCAATTCTTGGACAACTCTGGTTGAATTATTGTCTATTTATAAGCGACTTAAAGCATTCGAATCCGCTATTGATGATAAGCCTTTATTAGAAGAAAAGAGTTAATAAGATTAGACATAAAAAAAACCGTTAGAATAATATTCTAACGGTTTTTTTTATGTTCTGAGGAACGAGAAATTAACTCAATCAATATCAGACGTTAATATTGATATTCTGTCCAAGGTTATCCGTTGTTGCATGAGATCCTCTGCTTGCTGCAGGAGTAGCATTCTCAGTTGCACTAGCCAATAACTCTAAATCTTGTTGAGCTTGCTGCTGTTGAGCTGTTTTCGCTAAACTTGCACTGTATACTTCACTTGCGTAATCCATTGAGGGACCGCCACTGACTCCATTTACTTCCATCAATTTGTCTCCTCTTTATTATCTAGGATGAACTAACTTCAAATAACTATCATGTACCATGGCTTGATACTTAAATAAACTAATAAACAAAGTATAGCGCCAGACTGGTCATTTTACGACCATATTTTTGTAACTGGTTTTTTACTACTGTGTTTATTTGCAACCGAGATCCATTTTAAATAGTTTCGTCAGTTGCAAAATCTTCCCAGTAAAGGTTTATCAATTTTTGATCTGTAACCAAAGCATCATCTTGAATAACTCGTCCCTGTTGTTGCAAAGTTAATCTGTGTGTACGTCCTCGATAAAGTTTATAAGTGTCTATCATCTTGGCTGCTTTCTCTGCATTCAACAAACCGACCAAAGCTGCTGCCTCTAATTGACGAACATTATCCGAAAATTTCATGAGTTCTGGATACTTATAGGACCACGCCAATACTATGTACTGAACCATGAATTCAATGTCTATAATGCCACCAGCCCCCTGCTTAAGATCAAAGCCTTTCTCTTTCCCTCCAGTATCTAAGTGAGCACGCATTTTTTCACGCATCTTTATCACTTCTACTTTCAACTCTTTATGATCTCTAACAGAGGCAATAATTGTTTTCCGGCACTCTTCGAACTCAGCCAATAAATTCACATCTCCCGCTAATCCTCTAGAACGAGTGAGTGCTTGGTGCTCCCAAACCCAAGCCTCTTTTTGCTGATAATCACGAAACGCATCTATAGTCGTGACTAATAATCCAGAATTACCAGAAGGCCGTAAACGCATATCCACTTCATATAAACGCCCTGCACCGGTAAAACTAGTCATCATATGAATTAGTCGCTGACCAAGACGTGTATAGAAAGTTAAGTTATCAATACTTCTCTCTCCATCTGTACTGCCTGCTGATTGCGCACCATGAATAAAAACCAAATCTAAGTCAGAATCATAACCCAGCTCCCAACCGCCAGATTTCCCATAACCAATAATGGCCAATTGTGGTGTATAGGCGGCTTCATTTTGACTCACAGGAAAGCCATGTTTCTTCGTTAGGTAATACCAGGATTGTTGAAGAACTTGCTCTAGTAACACCTCAGCTAACCAAGTTAAGTGATCACTCACTTTCATAACTGGCAATAATTCTGTGATATCGCAAGCCGCAATTCGTAAAATAATAGAACGCCTAAACCGACGCATAGCGTCCATCTGAGCCTCTTCATCTTCTTCTGGAAGACGCAACAACACTTGCTTTAACTCTTCCTCCAGCATAATTTTGTCTGGAGGTGAAAATAACGTATCGGCATCCAACAACTCATCCAGTAATGCAGGGGTTGTCGAAATAGCTTGAGTAAACCACACACTTTCTCGACATAAACGAATAAGATGAGTTAATGCGGTTTGGTTTTCACACAATAAAACCAAATAGGCAGTGCGGCGTAAGACTGCTTCTAAAATAGGAAATACACGTTCAAGTACTAAGTCTGGATGAGATTCACTAGACAGTTTTGACATAAAAGCCGCTAAGAACACTGCCAAACGTTCATGCCCTATTGGCTGCATAAATATGACGGTTCTAGAATTAAGTAGTTGAGTAACCTTAGTTATTACTAACTCAACATCTTGCCAAGAAACACTATCGAGAGCATCAAAAATAGCACTTCTATCTTCTGGGGTTTTAATCAGCAGGCGCCACGTTTCTTGATGTTTTACTTCTTCTGAACTGTCTTCTCCGTCATCAATTAAATCAACAAAGAAAGCATGAACAGCATTACGCATTGTCCACAATCGATCATCTAATGCTTTCCAAGAAACAAAACCTACCAGTAATGCAATACGTGTTCGCGCAACATCATCTTCTGGTAATAGTTGAGTTTGCTCATCGTTTACGGCTTGCAGCGCATGCTCAGTTCGCCTCAATAATAAATAAGCATCACGCAGCATTGCTGTATCTTCAAGCGATAAATAATCTTGCTCAGCAAGATAAGGTAATACCGTAAGTAGAGAAGGGGTTTGTAAGCCTTGGTCACGGCCACCATGAAGAATTTGTAAAGCTTGCGCAATAAACTCTACTTCACGAATTCCACCCTCACCCAGTTTAATATTATGTTCAATTCCTTTGCGGCGGACTTCTTTTGCGATCATTTGTTTAAGATCGCGTAATGCACTAATCGCCCCAAAATCTAGGTACTTCCGATAGACAAAAGGTCTTCTTAACGCTTCAAATTCTTGAATATCTAGTTCACTACCAGACATAACCCGCGCTTTAATCATGGCGTATCTTTCCCAATCTCGCCCTTGGTCATGGTAGTAATTTTCAAGCGAATCCATGTTGAGAACCAAAGCACCAGACTGGCCAAAAGGGCGTAAACGCATATCAACACGGAAGACAAAACCGTCTGCAGTCACCTGATCTAGATGCTGAATTAACTTTTGTCCTAATTTAGTGAAATATTCTTGATGAGAAAGACTTTTCTTACCCCCTTGCGTATCCCCATGCTCTCGGTAAGCAAAAATCAAATCAATATCAGAAGACAAGTTCAGTTCATGACCACCTAGCTTCCCCATACCAATCACAATCATTGATTGTGATAATCCGTTACTGTCCAACGCCCTACCGTATAGCCCAAGGTAGTGTTGTTCTGACCATTGCAAGCTAGCGTTCACACAAGCATCGGCTAAACCACTCAGTCGATAGGTTAACTCCGTTAACGAAAGGCGTTGCTGTATATCTAATGCGATTAAACGCACCATCCACCATTGACGATACAGTCGTAAACGCTTAACAAAAGAAGGCTCATCAAAAGACGTCAACGCTGTTTGAGGGCATTGATCGGCTTCACAAGCAAAAAAGTCTTCGCCGGCAACCAAGGCTCGTGTAGAAGGTGCTTTAGGCAACTGATCTAATACTAGAAAGTCATCTAGCCAATGTGGAAAACGCACAAACTGTTGGTGTAAATAATCACTTAGTAGCCAAAGTGGCTCTAGCTCTGCTATTTGCTTTTTGTTTAATTCAGTAAGACTATGTCTCTCTCTTGCATTTTGAATATGCTCTAACAATAAAGAGCGAGTATTCAGCTGATCGCAAAACATAGGGTAACTAGGATTCAAGTTTGGCGGCGTCAAAGGGCTTTCCTTAAAAAAATATTATTTTTCACACAGGCACTTTGTAACAAAAGTAGCTTTTTAATTATTCTTGATCATGCGTTTTAAATCACGAGTGATCAAGAATGCTTTATCATTTATTAAGAAGGAACAGTTTGCTGGTTTAACCATTGACCTATAGTAAGCATAGCGAGCCCTACTTGCTTCATTCCAGCCAGTTTCTTAATCATTTCGCCTTCATCATCCATTAAACATAGGGATAATTCGTCATCTAAGCGTTCTAATTGTTTTTCCAATTTCTTAGGCAAATATTTCTGTAATTCGGCAATTGAATGACGCAGTGGCTGCAATAAAACTTCATCTTGCATGAAATGAATAGCCTCCCAATACACTAACCACACCTCATACCAATAGGAAGCAAGCTCGATATTATCGGTTGTATTAAGTGGTTTATTAGGAAATTCAATTTTTCCATATTTTAAACGCACACCTTTTTGTGCCTTGGACACGACACTTACCTGTACAGGGAGATTTTCTGCCAACTCTAGTGCAAAGTGATATAAACCAGCTTCATCACCTTCTTTCAATTCTAGTTCCAACTCACAAATAGTATCTTCGCCATAGGGAGAAGTGACTAAACCTTGGTCACAAACAACTTCCATTTTTGAGCCTTGGCTCTCGATATTCCAAACCTGCCGTTCAAAATCAGTTCGATACACCTCCAATAGTTGATCTTGCCACGACATATCCTCCAACTCATTAGGCAGTGGTACATCTTTAAATAAGGAAAAATCTAATTTATCGGAAGGAACAAGCCACTCCCACTCACCACGAGCATGCATACCAACACGATTACTACCTCGTGTTTTCACCGTTTGTATAAACTTGCCATTTACTGCACGAATACGTAAAGCCATACCAGCCTGCATTAAACTGGCATTTTCTGTATCGAAGTACGCATTCATAAGAGACAGTGTTGGCTGACGCTCATCAGTATCAGATAGAGCGCAAATACCATCAAGAAAGTCACTAGCGGACTTAAGATACTCAGCCTGAATCATTAATTTAAGCTCTAGCTCAATAGCCATAAAATATACACCTCAAAAACCTCAACTGTTGAGCAAACAGAAAAGAAAAAATATTATCCATACAAGTGTATCAGATGCCCTGCTTACAGTAGTAATATTAAGAATATGCCTCATATTTAAGGACCCTTTATGACTACACTTCCATCGTTGATAAGTATGATGTCTCAACTGATTGCTTCACCTTCTATTAGCTGTAGTCAACTAAGCTGGGATCAATCCAATAAAGGTGTCATTGAACTACTTGAAGGCTGGTTAAGTTCACAAGGTTTTCAATGTGAGATAATGCCTTTACCTAGCCAACCAAATAAATTTAATCTAATAGCGACGCTTGGTAGTGGTGACGGTGGACTCGTACTATCTGGACATACAGATACCGTACCCTACGATGAAGGCCGTTGGCAGTCAGATCCTTTTTCATTAGAAGAAAGAAATCAAAAACTCTACGGTTTGGGCAGCTGTGATATGAAAGGCTTTTTTGCCATAGTGCTAGACACTGTTCAGAAAATGCAGCTTTATAATCTCAAGCAACCCCTTATTGTTCTGGCTACAGCTGACGAAGAAAGCTCCATGGCTGGTGCTCGTGCATTAGTAGAGCAAGGTTCCTTAAAAGCCAGATACGCTTTAATTGGTGAGCCAACCTCTTTAACCCCCATTCATGCCCACAAAGGGATTATGATGGAACGCATTCAAGTCACCGGCCAAGCGGGACATTCTTCCAATCCAGCGTTAGGTAATAATGCATTGGATGCAATGCACGCAGTAATGTCAGAGTTAATGATGTTTCGTCAGCAACTTAAACATCAATATCGCGACGCAAATTTTATTATCGATTATCCTACAATGAATTTTGGCTGTATTCACGGTGGCGACAACCCGAATAGAATATGTGGACGCTGCGAACTAGAATTTGACCTTAGAGCACTGCCAGGTATGAGCAATCAAGCTCTAATGGCTGAAATTTCTCAGAGATTACCGAGCATTGAAGAAAAAACAGGTACAAAAATACAATTAAACAGCCTATTTCCAGATGTTCCGTCTTTTTATACACCCATAGAATCGGATATTATAAAAGCGTGTGAAGCCTTAACAAACCGCCAAGCAAGTACAGTAGCTTTTGCAACGGAGGGCCCTTTCTTAAATCAGATGGGAATAGAAACACTAATACTGGGACCTGGGTCAATAGACCAAGCACACCAACCAAACGAATTTATGGCGCTGGATCAAATCCAGCCTATGCAACAGGTAATACGCGGTTTAATCGAGCGTTTTTGCCTCCAACCACACGAACATAAAAACGAGGAATAGCGTGCCTGACGAACTAAATTATGTGGACTGGTTCCGCCACTCTTCCCCCTATATAAATGCCCATAGGGGAAAAACCTTTGTCATACTAATTCCTGGCGAAGCAATTGAGTGTGCCCATTTTTCAAGCATCATTCATGACTTAGCCCTGTTGGATTCATTAGGAATTCGCTTGGTTTTAGTACAAGGTGCAAGACCACAAATTAACGAAATTTTGTCAAGCCGACGCTTTAAAAGCCAAGTTGAAGATGATTATCGAGTTACACCTCAAGATCAGTTACTTGATGTTATTCAAGCATCCGCTGCCGTACGAGTTCAACTTGAAGCAAAACTTTCTATGGGGTTACCAAATACACCTATGGATGGTGCTCGCCTAAAGGTCTGTAGTGGTAACTACGTTATTGCAAGACCATTAGGTGTTGTTGACGGCATTGATTATGGCCATACAGGTGAAGTTCGCCGTATTGACTCTGAAGCTATTTTTCGCCTTCTTGAAGACGACAATATGGTGCTATTGCCTCACCTTGGTTTTTCACCGACTGGGGAAGTTTTTAACCTTAAAAGCGAAGACGTAGCCATTCAAGCGGCTATTCAGTTAAAAGCGGACAAGCTGGTTATTTTTTCAGAAGAAGAAGGCATATTTAAGAGTAATGGTGAACTTTATTCTGAATTACTAACAAAAGACGCCGATGTGATACTGAAAGAAAAAACATTAAGCAGCATTACTCACGCAGCCTTAGATGCGTGCGTACAAGCTGTACGTCAAGGCGTACCTAGGGCACATTTAATATCTTACAATGATAATGGTGGTTTACTGAGAGAGCTCTTCTCACGCGAAGGCTCAGGCACCATGATCGACGAGGATAGCTATGAAAAATTACGCCCTGCTCATATAGATGATGTTGGCGGAATGATGGCTCTGTTAACGCCATTAGAAGAAAAAGGTGTTTTGGTAAGACGCTCACGAGAACTATTAGAAAACGAAGTCGATCGCTTTATCGTAATTGAGCGTGACAGTGCCATTGTTGCCTGCGCTGCACTTTACCCGTTTGAGCAAGAGAATGCTGGCGAGCTTGCTTGCCTAGCCGTTTCACCAGATTATCGTGGATCAAATAGAGGGGAACGCCTACTAAAAGGAATTGAGCAAGCAGCAAAGGCACAGAATTTATCAACGTTATTTCTGTTAACAACAAGAACAGCCCATTGGTTTATTGAACGCGGCTTTAGCGAAACTACATTGGCGAGCTTACCAACGAAAAAACAAGCGCTTTATAACTACCAACGTAACTCTAAAATATTCTCAAAAATACTTTAATATATAAAAGAATAACGTAGATAGATTTGTAGTTAATTGGTTACCTATTAATACATAAAAAAAGCAGCCTATAGGCTGCTTTTTTACTATTACTTTTTTTATATGTTTATTCCATGATTTTGAATGGAATAAACATCGGATAACCTTGTCTAATCACTCTCATTGGCACAGAGCGACCATTCGGAATATCTTTAGCTATTTCTGTAAAATCTGAAACGCTTTTAATGTGTTTGCCATTTAACATAGTGATGACATCACCTTGCTGCAAACCATTACGCGCAGCAGTTCCACCAATTACCTGTTCAATGACAACACCATTATCAATATCAAACTCTTTTGCCATTTCTTCAGGTATATCACCCACTATCATGCCAAGACGATTTTGATCTTGTTTAGATTCCGCCAACACTTTCGGGTCATTAGGTATTGCTTCCAATGTCACCGTAATTGTCTGCTCTTTACCGTCTCGATAGACTTTTGCATCAATTTCATCACCGGCTTTCATTTGCCCTACGACATAAGGTAGCTCACCAGAGTGCTCAATACTTTCCCCATTAAACGTCATAATGATATCGCCAGATTTCAAACCTGATTTCTCTGCAGGTGAATCAGGTAATACACGACTGATTAGAGCACCACTTGATCGGTCCAAACCAAACGATTCGGCAAGATCATTACTCACATCTTGAATTAACACACCCAGCCAAGCTCTAGAAACCTTACCATCTGTTTTCAGTTGATCAACAACTGACATAGCCACTTTAGAAGGGATAGCAAAAGACACCCCCATAAAGCCGCCAGAACGGGTGTAGATTTGAGAGTTAATACCGACCACTTCACCGTCTAGATTAAATAAAGGACCACCTGAATTACCAGGGTTAATAGCTACGTCTGTCTGGATAAAAGGCACATAACTATCAGAGGGTAAGTTACGACCCGTTGCACTTACAATCCCCGCCGTTACGGTATAATCAAAACCAAATGGAGAACCTATTGCCAGTACCCATTGCCCTGGTTTCAATTTGTCAGAATCGCCCATTTTCACAATCGGCAACTCATCCGCATCGATTTTCAATAAAGCTAGATCAGTTCTAGGATCAGTACCCACCAATGTTGCGACGTATTCACGACGATCACTTAAGCGCACATGTATAATATCAGCGCCGTCAATTACATGATTATTCGTTAATATGTAGCCATCATGGGAAATAATAAAACCTGATCCCAATGAACTCCGTTGTTGCTCTCCTTGTTCTGGAGCATTTCTTCCAAAAGGTTGTTGACCAAAAAAGTGCTTAAAGAATTCATTAAGCTCTTCACTATTTGGTCCCAATTGCTGTCCACTTTGACTCGATGTCCTAGTGGTAACCGTTTGCTCTGTGCTGATGTTCACAACAGCAGGAGAAGCTTCGTCAACCAACTCTGTAAAGTCAGGAAGCGAAGTTGCATGAGAAAGCATTGAAGCCATCATAAAAGTACTGATAGCAACTATACTGACTTGTTTAAGCCATCTGTTCATTGATTGGTCTCCTTAAGATATACCAAGTTCATTACAGTGCCAGGTGAAGATAATTAATCACTTATACAGTCGTAGCCAAAGGTATTTGGCTACCTTTTTGTGATTCAATTCTGAGAATTTTTGGATAGTAATCAAGATTGTTCATTTCTTGTTTTGACTTATTTCGTGCCAACAACAAACCACCAGAAAACCCTATAATAGAGAAAATAACAGCCACGCCAGACACACCACCCCATAACGAAGGAAGAACGGCACCGCCAACCAAACCTAATAATGGAATCATATACATCCACACAGAGGCTTGTAGCAAGGTATCTTCAGGAATACCGACAACGACTTTCTGTCCGACTTCCACAGTTAAGGGGTCAATCGCTCGCATTCTCATACGATTTGCAGAAGACACTTGAGCGATAGCATGATGACCACACCCATGACGAGCACGACAAGAAGTACAACTGCTGGTACGTATGGTTTCTACGTCAGCAAAGCCCTCTTCAATCGATAATACTCTTCCGGTTTCTTCAATCATTTTGTTACCTTAATAGCATTAGAGCCTTGGCATCAATACTGTCATCAATTTTTCTATGGTGGCTTCCGGTACTTCACCGACCATGGTCAACAAGTAGAACTGATCGCCTACTTTAAAGCTACGTTCGCCTGCAATCGTCGCGCCCATGCTCAACATAGACATAGCTTTGACTTGTAACGTTGGCTCTACAAAAACCGACACGGTCGCCATTCCATCAGATAACAGCAACATACTGGTACCGTGATTCAAAGAGCGTGCTTCCGGCCATACAAGAGCGAAACCTTCTGGTAGCCAATCAAAGTGCCATAGACTTTTAATCCGCCTTGGCTGCGGTTCAATAATAGACTCCAAGTAACTCCCTTTTTTGGGGACAAAGTCATCATGTTTCAAGGCAGGAGAAAAATTAACAGAGGTAAATTGAATACGTTCAAGCAGCTTGCCGTCCGCTCGTATCATGTCATGCTTTAATAAAAAATGATTTTCTTTATCTAACCAAAACTCATGACCATAACGATAAGCATCTTTTGGGATAAGCTTAATAACGGTTGCGTCACGCCCTGCAATACGACGACCATGAGAATCCACAACCATCTCATAGCCTTTCATTAAACGGTCACTTTCGACTTCTTTTAACCGTTTAAAAAGTGGCTTCAATGGTGGTTGCATATTAGCGACTAATTCATTGGGATAAACACAAATGATTTTGTCATCAATACGTAACACTTCAATTTTATCACCATCCAAATCCACCAAACTTTCATATTCGACGCCACCCATTGAATCTCGACGGATCCGCATGCTGTTCATGTGCATTGATTCAGAATGAACAAATACACCATCATAGCTTAAAGTTGAAAATGACTGACTCATATAGCGAAGTAGTTGCAATGCTTCCGGTGTCGAATTACTCGCTATAACATTACCAGCAACAATCAGACTGAATGCGATTAATAAAGTACGTAATGGTAAGAATAATGCCATAAATTACTCTTTCACCGGATAACTAACGACACGAGCCATAGGAATCATACCTTGCCCTACCGTCATTGATGCTTGTTCCGCATGCTGGCGTAGGTAGTTTTGTAATCTAACATTATCCACCTGCGGTCTATCTTTTTTTAACTCTGCCAATGATATAACAGCATTATTCGTTGCAGGAGACTGGACATCTGCGATTACATTAAGGCTTGCTGCGTCTGGTGTTAATACTACATTACCACCCAGAATGACCAAAAAGGTAACACTCGCAGCGACAGCGACACTGGAAAACATTATCTTCCAAGCCGGTCGGGAAGCTTTTACATTCGCCTTCTCAGACGGAAAAACAAAAGGAATAAGATTATTGTCAGCGCTTACGCTTTCATTAGCCAAGTCTTCTGCTTCAATTTTCGCACGAATACCCAAAACCAGACTGTCTTCAAGCCCGACAGCTACCTTTGAGTCTTTATGCAATGTTTGCTGTATTAGATGAAAGCTTTCTAGCTGACGACTTAACTCGCCGCTGTCTGCGTTTAATAAGTACTCCACATCTTTTTGAGTCGCTTCGCCATCAAACATCGCAGACAAACTGGAACACTTATCTAAGGAATGATCGTTTAAAGCAGCCATGATTACTCTCCTGCATCCATTAATGGATGTATATGCTTTTCTACCGCTTCTCGAGCCCGAAAAATTCTCGATCGGACTGTCCCAACAGGACAATCCATAATTAAAGAAATATCTTCGTAACTTAAGCCATCGAATTCACGCAAAGTTAATGCGCTACGTAGTTCTTCAGGTAAATTTTTGATTGCTTGATTAATTGATTCTTCAAGCCGGTCACTGTTTAATTTTGCTTCAGGTGTCGCAATGTCAGTCAAAGATTCATACACACTAAAAACATCTTCGTTATCAAGCTCCACATCCGACTCTGGTGGACGACGTGAACGACTCACTAAGTAGTTTTTGGCGGTATTAACAGCAATACGATATAGCCAGGTATAAAAAGCGCTTTCTCCACGAAAGCTGCCTATCGCGCGATATGCTTTGATAAAACTTTCTTGCGCTATATCTAACGCTTCGCTTCTATCTTGAACATAACGCCCAATTAACCCGATGACCTTATATTGGTATTTGACAACCAACAAATCGAAAGCCCGCTTGTCACCCTGCTGTACTTTTTCAACTAACGCCTGATCAGAAGACGTTTCGGGTTGCATAGGCACCTCATATTAAAACCTTAATTGTCTGTGCCCTTTTTCATTATAAGAGAAGACAACAATCAACTTGGTGAGTTCCCGCACCATGTCACCAAATTATCAATTTAGAGAAATTATGCCTTATTCTAAAGAAAAATACGGTGAATATTCAAAATATGCCGCCATAAAGTATTCACTATTCATCAACAACAATAGTAACATTGATGCTTCAGTCACTAATTAGATTAATACAATGAGTCGACACTATCAGCACGACATTGTCATTATTGGCGCAGGTGCAGCAGGACTAACACTTGCACTTGAGTTAGCGAATCACCACCGTGTAGCTATTTTGACGAAAGCCGACATTCGAGAAGGCTCCACTTTATATGCTCAAGGCGGTGTTGCGGCGGTATTGTCTGATAAAGACACAATCAACTCTCATATTAATGACACTATTGATGCTGGTGTTGAGCTTGGCGACCCTGATGCAATACGCTTTACAGTTGAACATTCCAAAGAAAGCATCGACTGGCTAATCGATCAAGGTGTTCCTTTTACTCGAAACAATGACAATGAAGAATATCATTTAACAAAAGAAGGTGGTCACAGTCACAGACGCATCATTCACAGCGCGGACGCAACTGGCAGAGCCATTTCAAAAACATTAATTCAAAACGCAAGCAATCACTCCAACATTGAATTTTTCCCAGACCGAGTTGCCATAGATATTGTTACTACAAAAAAATTAGGCATTTCAGGCCCAAATCGTGCTGTTGGTGTTTATGCACTAAATTTGGACGATGACGTTATAGAGGTATTTCATGGCGGATTTGTGTCTTTGGCGTGTGGCGGCAGCAGCAAAGTTTACCTTTATACAAGTAACCCTGACACTGCATCGGGTGACGGTATTGCTATGGCTTGGCGAGCAGGTTGTCGAGTTGCTAACATGGAATTTAATCAATTCCACCCTACTTGTTTGTACGACGCGAAAGCTAAAACCTTTTTAATCTCGGAAGCAGTTCGCGGAGAAGGCGGTAAACTGTTGTTGCCTGATGGCTCTCAATTTATGTCGAAGTTTGATCATCGTGCTGAATTAGCGCCTCGTGACATTGTCGCCAGAGCCATTGACCATGAAATGAAGCGTTTGGGTATACATCATGTTCTCTTAGACATTTCCCATAAAGACGAAGGCTTTATTAAAGAACACTTTCCAACCATTTATAAGCGCTGCTTAGAATATGGTCATGACATGACAAAAGACCCAATCCCTGTAGTGCCAGCCGCTCATTACACTTGTGGTGGTGTTGTGGTAAATCAACACAGTTCAACAGACATTGAAAATCTTTATGCCATTGGTGAAACCGCTTATACAGGATTGCATGGCGCAAACCGTCTAGCGAGTAACTCCTTGTTAGAGTGTATTGTATTCGCTCGATCCGCAGCTCAGGATATTTTAGACAAACATCATGACATGGGCTTAATTGAAATTCCTGATTGGGATGAAAGTAAAGTTACCAACTCAGATGAAGATGTTGTTATTACGCATAATTGGCAAGAGCTAAGACGCTTCATGTGGGATTATGTTGGCATTGTCAGAACCGACAAGCGACTTCTGCGAGCAAAACACCGAGTAGATTTATTACTGTCCGAAATTCAAGAGTTCTACACCAACTATAAAGTGTCTAATGATTTACTCGAATTACGTAATTTGGCCATGGTTGCCGATTTAATCATACGTTCAGCCATGTCTAGAAAAGAAAGCCGTGGGCTGCATTTCACGTTGGATTACCCCAATAAAGAGGAATCAAGTTCACCAACAATATTAACGCCAAAGATCACTGAGTAAACATTTTACTCAAAACGTTTTTTTGCTTCTTCACTGCGGTGCAGTAAGATCTGCTGAGCTGCAAAAGAACGTAATATATTATATTGATCCTTAGAAACACTGTCGAAAAAAATCACTCTATATGCAGGCCAAAACCTACTAAATAAATTAGGTTTATCGAGCATAGTCGCAATTAACTGAATACTATTCGCTCGCACAAACAACAACCTTTTGTACTGTCCGTTTTCAAACAAAAAAGCGCCTTGCTCATCAATTCCAATTTTCTGCCTCAAGCCACGCCGAGCTCTTACAACACTATAAAATAATGATAAAAGCCCAACTATTCCTGCAAACAAAAACAAAAATGCCCGCAAAAAAGCGGGCATCCAATAAAGCTGAAACAATGCGGCATAACACAGAGCAATTAATACCCACAACAAAATGCCAACCTTAGAAAGCTTAAGGTCTGTCGTTTTTAGTCTGAACACGAGTCACTATAATCTTAACAATACATGCAAGATCTGGGTCTTGTGGAACCTCTGTTTGCATTAACCAAAGAAAAAGATCTTGGTCCTCACACTCAATCAAGGTGTAAAAACGAGCCTTATCCTCATCATCCAATGTTAAAAAAACATCATTAATAAATGGCTCCAGTAGTAAGTCTAATTCCAACATACCACGACGACAATGCCACTTTAGGCGCTTAAAACTTAATGAATCTACTGTTTCTTTCATGAAATAACCTTATAAGTGAACTAGGCTTATTATAACGAATTAAGTTATTAAAACGAAAACGACTTAATTGAATTTTCTGATCCTTATCAGATAAAGCCTTATTAGACAACAAGATAACAAATTAACACAAAACAGGAACAAGTATTATATTGACACTATTTTCCAATGATTAGTTAAATATGAACAAAATAGTACATATATTGGCTATTTATGTATTAACAGGTCAATTATGACATAGCCTATATTACTCTACACTTGGTGACGAATTACCGAGCACTTAGGTAAAACTTTATAAAAACAAATAACTCCAAACAGGGAGACACCTATGAAAAGCCTTACCAAAACAACCCTTGCTTGCGCAGTATCTATCAGTGCTGCAATGTCAGCTGCTAGTGCTTTCGCAGAAACCCAAATCACAGTGGCTACTGTAAACAACGGCCACATGATCGAAATGCAAAAACTAACTCCAGAGTTTGAAAAAGCTAACCCAGACATCAAAGTCAAATGGGTTACTTTGGAAGAAGGTATATTGCGTCAAAACGTTACCCAGGATATAGCTAATAAAAGTGGACTTTATGACGTAATGACAATTGGTATGTACGAAGCGCCTATTTGGGGCGATCGCGGTTGGTTGACTCCAATCGACGTTAGCGGTTCTTATGACGCTAATGACATCCTACCATCTATCCGTCAAGGTTTATCTCATGAAGGAACTTTATACGGCGCACCATTTTACGGCGAAAGTTCAATGGTTATGTACCGTAAAGATCTAGTGAAGAATGCAGGAATGACAGTAAGTGATCGTGACAGCTGGGAGCACATCCGTGATGTTGCTGCTGCTGTACACAACCCAAGTGAAGGCGTTTATGGTATTTGTTTGCGCGGTAAAGCTGGCTGGGGTGACAACATGGCACTTATGACAACAATCGCCAACTCATTTGGCGCTCGTTGGTTTGATGAAGACTGGAAACCTCAACTAGAGTCAAAAGAATGGAAACAAGCTGTTACTTTCTACGTTGACCTTTTGAGTAAATATGGCCCTCCAGGTTCAAGTAGTAACAGCTTCAATGAAAGCTTAGCGTTATTCAACGAAGGCAAATGTGGTATGTGGATTGATGCTACAATTGCAGCGTCTTTCGTAACAGACCCATCACAAAGTAAAGTAGCTGACCAAGTAGGCTTCGCACAGTCTCCTATCAGCGTAACAGACAAAGGGGCTAACTGGCTTTGGTCTTGGTCTCTAGCGATTCCAGCTGCGACTAAGAAAGCAGAAGCTGCACAAACGTTTGTTCGTTGGGCGACATCTAAAGAGTACATTCAACTAGTGGGTGAAACTAATGGTTGGGCTGCCGTACCTACAGGTACGCGAGCAAGTACTTATGCTAATCCTAAGTTCCAAAAAGCCGCTATTTTTGCTGATGCCGAGCTAAAAGCAATTAACTCTGCTGATCCAACCGATAGCACACTGAAACCATCTCCTTATGTTGGTGTTCAGTTCGCTGCTATTCCTGAGTTCCAAGCAATTGGCACAACGGCAGGTCAAATGATTTCAGGCGCTCTAGCTGGATCAATGACAGTGGATCAAGCATTGAAATCTGCTAACACCTCAGCAGACCGTCAGATGCGTCAAGCAGGTTATTACTAACCTTAATTGACAAAGAAATAGGGCTTTCGTGGCCCTATTTCTTATTTCTAATTCTCTCTCTGAGAGTGAACATCCTTGCTTATAATAAGAGACACATAACATGAAGCGCTCAATCACTCGCTTATTAATGGCGCCGTCTGTCATCCTACTTTTGGTTTGGATGATCATACCTTTGTCCATGACCATTTACTTTTCTACAATACGCTACAACTTATTGTACCCAGGTCAAAATAATTTCGTCGGTTTGATGAACTTTGAATTTTTCATCACTGATCCAGGCTTCATACCTGCTGTGGCTAATACATTAATACTGCTGCTGTCAGTACTAATTATCACAGTTGTTTTAGGCGTTATATTATCTGCCTTAATTGATAAGCCTTTTTTCGGACAAGGTATTGTCCGTGTTTTGTTAATTTCCCCTTTCTTCATCATGCCAACGGTTAACGCCTTAATTTGGAAAAATATGATGATGAATCCGGTGTATGGCATATTTGCTTGGATATCAAACTCATTGGGATTTGAACCCATTGATTGGCTGTCTTCATACCCCTTAATGTCCGTGATCATAATGGTAAGCTGGCAATGGCTCCCTTTTGCCATTTTAGTTTTTGTGACCGCACTTCAGTCCCAAGATACTGAACAAAAAGAAGCAGCCCAAATGGATGGAGCGACAGGTTTTCATATTTTCCGCTACTTAACTATTCCACATCTAGCACGTCCAATTGCCGTTGTGGTGATGATAGAAACTATTTTCCTACTGGCCGTTTTCGCCGAGATTTTTGTCTCTACAGGTGGTGGTCCAGGATACGACAGTACAAACTTAGCCTATTTAATTTATAACCAAGCCCTTCTTCAATATGACGTTGGTGTGGCTTCTGCTGGTGGTTTGTTTGCAGTATTGCTTGCCAATATAGTGGCCTTTTTCTTAATTCGTGCCGTTGGCAAAAACCTAACGGTGTGAGGTGAATACGATGACTCTTAATCAACAACGTAAGCTCAAAACCATTATGACCGGCCTGTTCGCATGGACGATTGCATTGGTGTTATTTTTCCCAATTTTTTGGATGTTTATTACTTCATTTAAAACAGAGCTACAGGCAATATCTGTACCGCCTGCGCTTTTCTTTGAACCCACTCTGGATAATTTTCGAGTTGTTCAAGAACGGAGTGATTACATTCATCACGCTCTAAACTCTGTTATCACCTCATTTGGTGCAACAATCCTTGCTCTAATCATTGCTATTCCAGCGGCTTATTCAATGGCGTTTTTCCCGGGTAAGCGTACGAAGGATATTCTTCTTTGGATGCTCTCAACGAAAATGCTTCCAGCTGTTGGTGTATTAGTTCCTATTTACATTTTATGTAGAGATTATGGATTACTGGACTCACGTACGGCTCTAATCATTATTTTCACCCTAATGAACCTGCCAATTGTGGTCTGGATGCTTTTCTCTTATTTTAAAGATTTACCAAAAGAAATTTTAGAAGCTGCCAGAATGGATGGCGCGACGCCTTGGGATGAAGTGGTTAAAGTTGTTTTACCGCTATCTGTTGGTGCAATTTCATCCACAGCCCTATTGTCTATCGTTCTTTGTTGGAACGAAGCGTTTTGGTCACTCAACTTAACCGCGTCGGAAGCCGCACCGCTCACAGCAATGATTGCCTCATACTCAAGCCCTGAAGGCTTATTTTGGGCAAAACTTTCTGCTGCATCTACATTAGCGTGTGCTCCAATCGTAATTTTCGGTTGGTTCTGTCAAAAACAATTGGTTCAAGGCCTTACATTCGGCGCCGTAAAATAATTATTAGGAAGCGTTCACATGACATATTTAAAAATTACAGACTTACAAAAGCACTACGATAGCTACCATGCACTTAGAGGCATTAACCTTTCTATTACTGAAGGTGAATTTGTCGTCTTCGTTGGGCCATCTGGCTGTGGTAAATCAACATTATTACGTACTATTGCAGGTCTTGAATCCAGTAATGGTGGAACAATTGAACTAGACGGTCGAGACATTACCGAATTAGCTTCATCAAAGCGCGACTTAGCAATGGTGTTCCAGTCTTACGCGTTATACCCACACATGACAGTAGCTGATAACCTATCGTTTGCACTTCGACTTGCAAAAATACCAGACGCAGAAATTCAAGAAAAAGTCCGCTCAGTATCTGCTTCATTGCAACTTGACCCATTATTAGAGCGTAAACCAAAAGAACTATCTGGTGGTCAACGTCAGCGTGTGGCAATTGGCCGCGCGATTGTTCGTCAACCAAAAGTCTTTTTGTTCGATGAACCACTGTCTAATCTAGATGCAGCACTACGCGTACAAATGCGTTTAGAGCTCGCTCGTTTGCACAAAAAACTTGGTACTACAATGGTTTATGTAACACATGACCAAGTTGAAGCGATGACACTCGCAGACCGTGTTGTCATCTTAAACGCAGGCCAAATAGAACAAGTAGGCACACCACTTGAACTTTACCGTAAACCAAACAGCCGTTTTGTGGCTGAGTTTATTGGCACCCCAAAAATGAATCTAATTCCTGCCGATAAGATTACTCACAAAGAAGACGAATTCATTTTTGATTTGTTTGGCCATACGATTCACTTCCCTGCAAACCGCATTAAAGGTGAACAACCTGATAGCGTGATTGTCGGCATTCGCCCCGAGCACTTAAGTTTGGTTGCAGAAAATGGCGACCTAACTGGCCGTATTGAATTGGTGGAGCACTTAGGCTCTGAAGCATATGCGCACATTCAACTACAGAATGATCAAACAATCATTGTAAAAGCGGGTGCTCGTACCGAGCTTAAAGATGGCCAGGAAGTGCACATCAACGTTGATGTACAGGAAATTATTCTGTTCAACAACAAAGATCAAGTGATCTCTGTGATTCCAGAGGAAGCATAATATGGCAAACCATCTACAGGCTTCTCTCAATAAAGAACAACTTTCTGCTCAAGATTATCAGAAAGAAACTATACAAGCTGGCGTTGTTCATTTGGGTGTTGGAGCTTTTCACCGAGCCCATCAGGCGGTTTACTTTGATCGCTTACTGGCCCACAAAAATGAGCAAAAATGGGGAATTATTGGCGTTAATATTCGCCCGCAAGACAGTGAAGCATTCTTTCGTTTCACCAAGCAAGACGGTGAATATGTATTGAAAACCATGGCCGCTGATGGCGCGACGAATTACGAACACATTCGCTCAATCGTTAAACAAATTGATGGCGCTACAGCACCTCAGGAAGTTGACAACACACTAGCAGATGCAAGCATTCAATTAGTAACCTCCACAGTAACAGAAGGTGGATACTACCTTGATGAAAATCGTACTTTAATGTTAGATCACCCAGCAATAAAAGCCGATGTAGAAGGAGCAAGAAACACTCTTTATGCTTTTCTATATACAGGTCTTAAACTGCGCAGTGAGACATCAAAAGCTAAAATTACGCTTTTATGTTGCGACAACCTTCGCCACAATGGCGCGCTATTAAAAACGGGATTAATGCAATTCCTAGTTGCAAAAGAAGACTTAGTATTAGCCAGTTGGGTCAAAGAAAATGTGTCTTTTCCCTGCTCTATGGTTGATCGCATTACACCAAAACCAAGCCAACAACATGTAGATGATGTGCAAGCGCGTTTCGGGATTGATGACGAAATGACGGTAATGGGTGAAGACTTTATTCAATGGGTTGTAGAAGACGATTTTGCTGGCGAAAAACCTTCTCTTGATTTAGTCGGCGTGCAATTTGTTGATCTAGTTGACCCTTTTGAAGAAGCGAAAATCCGTATATTAAACGCAGGTCATACTTGCATCACTTACCAGGCGGCTTTAAAAGGCTTAACTTATTTTGATGAAGCAATGCGAGACCCTGAATTAAGCCAGTATTTTACTGACTTTATTATGCAAGATTCGATTCCAGCCATTGGTGATTCTGTAGTTGATTTACCTGTTTATTCAAAGGTAATTGGCCAGCGTTTTAGCAATTCTAACATTGGCGATACCGTAGAACGTATCTGTGGTGATGGTTACGCTAAATTTCCAATTTTTGTCTATCCTACTTTGGAAGGTATTTATCGAAAAGGCGGCACACCGAATAAAACAATTCAAGGCATTGCAAGCTGGTTTACATTTTTTCAGCTATCAAACCAAGGCAAGCTTAGCATTCAATACCATGAGCCAAATAAAGCAGAAATGACTGGTTTTAGTAATGACGAAATTGGTATTCAAGCTTTTACAACTGACAGCTTTTTATGGGGAAGCATCCCTAAAGAGTTTCCTGCTTTTGTAGATCAACTGACTCAAGCAATCCATATCAGTATGGCAAAATATGGCTAGGTAAGTTACCTTGCTCAAGAAGTACATCGTGATTCACTTCACTTTTACTTCTTGAGCTTATTATCTCAAAAATAAGAATAAAGCAGCAAGATGAGATGAATACTAATGATGTCTTCATCTTAACCAGTCGATGCGAGAAACTACTATGCCAAATACAGCTAAACGCATTACCCCAGAATACGAACTTGTAAATGAAAATGAGACCATTCGATACTTAGAACACGGCTATCCAAGTGAACTTATACGTTGGCATGCTCACGATGACTACGAATT
This sequence comes from Marinomonas colpomeniae, assembly GCF_014803385.1. Classification (GTDB taxonomy): domain Bacteria; phylum Pseudomonadota; class Gammaproteobacteria; order Pseudomonadales; family Marinomonadaceae; genus Marinomonas; species Marinomonas colpomeniae. The sequence goes on from NZ_JACYFC010000005.1 coordinate 218,080, forward strand.
ACACTTCATAGTAGCGACATCAGGCAAGGTATTTGTAGGTGACTTCATTGGTAACTATTATCCTGGCCAACTTATTTTAACCGGTCCGAGACTTCCGCATAATTGGGTTTGTCAAAACGACCAATCAGCAGTTGAAACCAGAGACATGGCCATTCGCTTTGACCATGAATCCTTTTCGATTGGTATGAAGATTATTCCTGAGTTAGCTGAAATAATTCCAATGCTAACCAAGGCAAAATCAGGTATTGAATTTCTTGATTTCGACCAAGACTATTTAACTGAAATATTTCAAAACGTAAGGGATTCCAGTGGTTTATCAAGATTGATGATAGCTTTACCATTACTACAAAAATTAGCTACAACACCTAATTATCGCTTACTATCAACCGTTCAAATTGATTTAAAATCCAACGAAACCTTGCAACGAAAGATAAATACTGTAGTTGATCATGTCACTCAGAACTACAATCAAGACATTACACTTTCCAGCGTTGCTGGCTTAATTGGTATGTCTGATAGTCATTTCTCACGTTTTTTCAAAAAAGCGACAGGCAATCGTTTTATTGAGTTTGTTAATCGTGTTCGAATCAGTCGTGCTTGTAGCCTATTAACAGAAACAGATCAACAAATCGCAACCATTTGTTTTCAAGTTGGTTTTAATAATGTTGCTAATTTCAATCGTAGATTTCATGAGTTAAAAGGAGTCACACCAAGAGATTTTCGAACTCAAAGCAATATTCATATAGAAGGCTCTATGACTATTCGCCACTAAAGTAAGTCCTCAAACTTAAGTAAAAACCATTCGAATTAGTAATAAATCTTGAAGAAGCACTGCTAACAATTTTATTGATCGCAGTGCTTTTTTGTTTTCATACAACAAATTAAAGGCATAATTAGGTTAGATGAATTGAAAACACACAAAAAGCCATTACTGATAGACTACCTCTTCAAGCATAACTGCGACTTTTTATGGAAATGACCTTATGACCTCACCTTACAACACAATAACTTCGTCATTGCAGGGCAAAACCGCCACAGCAAGATTGCAAAATATTGGGATTTTACGCGTCACAGGTGTTGATGCTAAAAAGCTTCTACAAGGTCAAATAACGTGTGATATTAATAATCTGTCTTCCCATAACGGTTTATATGGTGCCATATGTAACATCAAGGGACGCATTATTTCGAGCTTTTATATTGTCCAAAAGGACGATGATATTCTCATGCTAATGACTAAAGATTTGGTTGAAACCACATTATCGCATTTAAAAAAGTACGCTGTATTTTTTAAAACAACGCTGATTAATGATAACGAGGTGTTCCATATCTATGCTCGAATGACACTCAATAACATGGACATTGTCCCAGAGCAGTTATCAGAGACACTGCCTATCACCTGTGAAAACAAAGTGTTTTCTATGACACTTAGTCATTATCCAGTAGATACTCAATTACTAATTAGTGATCCTGAAGACCTATCAATTAAAGAAGAAAACCAAGAACTGATCGCACTATCAGCTTTGGCTGCTCGCCCTATTATTACTCAAGCGCAGAGTGAAACATTTTTACCTCAATGGCTGAATATGCAGCGTACAGGTGGTATTAGCTTTACAAAGGGGTGTTATACTGGACAAGAAATTGTGGCCCGTATGCAATACAGAGGGAAGTCTAAAAAGCAGTTAGCTCTGTTTCAATGGAAAGGTACTCTTGATATAACAAAAGAGATCGTGGATGATCAAAGCAAAAACATCGGCAATATTTTCGCCGTTACCAATGTTCAAGACATACAACTAGCGCAAGTCATCTTAAACATTGATCCAAGTGAAACTGAACATTTTTTCCTAGATAGTAGAGAGATTTCGATACTCCCGCTGCCCTACTCATTAGGAGCTATAAAATAAAATACTTTTATAAAAAAGGGCGTTCTATTAAATTTAGTAGGCACCCTTTTATTGTCATAGTTAGATCTAGGGAACAAGCGACAAGTACTTATCATTTATTTCAGAGTGGAAGTATTATCTGTTCATTTTTCACTTCACCAGAGTCGTCAATCAGCTTATCAATAGGACTCAGCGTCCATTCGATAGAATCTTTTCCAAGGCTATTTAAATAAGCGTTTGCTTTTGAAAAGTGTCGACAACCTAAAAAACCACGATAAGCAGATAAAGGCGAAGGGTGAACACTTTCTAATACATAATGTTTTTGACGATCTATGTGTCGCCCTTTCTTCTGAGCATAAGCCCCCCACAACATGAAAACAACGCCATCATGTTCCTCATCAATAAGTTTAATAATTTTGTCGGTGAACATCTCCCAACCTTTATTTTGATGAGAGCCAGCCTTTCCAGCTTCAACAGTTAAAACACTGTTCAACAATAAAACCCCTTGCTCTGCCCACTGCAGTAAAAAACCATGATTTACAGGTGAAATACCCAAATCAGCTTCCAGCTCTTTATACATATTCATCAAAGATGGTGGTACTTTAACGCCAGGTTTCACAGAAAAAGACAAGCCGTGTGCTTGGCTTTCACCGTGATAAGGGTCTTGTCCAAGAATGACAACCTTCACTTTTCGAAAAGGGGTCTGATTTAAGGCAGTAAAATAATCAGACTCCACAGGATAAATAGTACTATCCTGCCTTTCGGACCGTAAGAATTTCTGCAAAGACCTCATGTAGTCTTTATCAAACTCACCAGCCAGCCATTCATTCCAATCGGATGTTAATTCCATTACTTCACTCTCTTTGATAGGTTCGTTCTCTTAATGGCTTAAGTCCCTTTACATCAGAGAAAAGGATTCAAACTTGGTGTTGCCTTGAATTCATAATAATACTCAAGCGACATTGTATCCTCTGGTGTTAGTAAATGTTTCAGTAACATCCAAGCCATCTCCCTCAACCCATACGCCCTAATATAGTCAGCTATTACTTCAAGCGTTTCTTTCATTGGTAAATCAGATTGATAAGAGGACACTAACAGAGCAATTTGTTTGTCATCTAAATTATGAGATTTTGCAATAACAGCAAGATCAAACAAAGCATCACCTGTTCCAGAATACTCCCAGTCGATTAGCCAAAGCTTTTCATCATCCATTAGAAAGTTTTTCGGATTAAGGTCATTATGACAAAGTACAGCCGGAAGAATCATCGCAGGACGATCTAACTGTTCAAAAATCACATGAAGGTATTCATATTCAGTCCATACTGAGGCATTCTTTTTTCCATGCTGCTTGATCATTTTCAAATAATGTTCAATGACATCAAAAACCAAATACATACGCTTACTGATTGGTAAACAATGCGTTTTGGCAAGCGCCTTAGCGATGCGAACGATATCCTTGTCTTGATGAGCTACAGTCCAACTCAAAGAAGGCTGACTAACAAACATACAAGCAAAGGCACCATAATCATCACTCCAAACAACAGCAGGAGAAAGACCAATTGCCACTGCGTCTTTAAGTATTTGTATTTCCTCAGCACGATTAATATAAAAAGCATCACAATCAATATAGGGAATACGCAATACAAAACGAGAAACTTGGTCCCAATGAATCAAATACACTTTATTTGAAAAGCCTTCGTTAAATAAAGTCGCCTCAATTTGGGACTTCTGCGGCAATATTCCAGCCATTTTTAAGAAATACTCAGATAGTGTCGTCATTTTTAAGGATTTTATTGCCAGAATTGTAAGTGGCTGTCAGAATGAACAACTCAACTATCCGAGTCAATAGACAACTTTGAAGCAGATTAATGAATAAACACGAAGACATTATTCGTAAGATACAAGAGCGACTGAGTACTTTAAGCAAATCTGAGCGTAAAGTAGCAGAAGCAATTCTTGCTGATCCAAAAACGACCATCCACTCCAGTATTGCAAAGCTTGCAGCTCGCGCTGAAGTGAGTGAGCCAACTGTTAACCGCTTTTGCCGTAGCCTTATTGGTAGCGGTTTTCCCGATTTCAAAGTATCACTCGCTCAAAGTTTAGCGACGGGAACGCCTTACGTGAACTTAAACGTAGAGCCTGATGATGCTCCGGGAGCAGTTACCACTAAGATTTTTGAAGCAGCAAAAAACAACTTAACTCGCGCCCAAGAGATTCTTCCTGAACATCTTATAAGTCGCGCAGTTGATGTTTTGGCGCAAGCTCGCCGAATTGAGTTTTATGGTTTGGGGGCCTCTGGTCCAGTTGCTCAAGACGCACACCATAAGTTTTTCCGTCTAAATATGCCTGTTGTCGCATACATAGATATTTTAGTACAACGTATGGCTGCCGCGGCTACCCATCCCGGTGATGCTGTTGTGGTTATTTCCTACACTGGCCGCACTTTGCCACTAATAGAAACAGCACGAGTAGCGCGTGAAGCTGGCGCCTCCGTCATAGGTATTACTAACCCTGGCTCCCCACTCACAGAACATTGCTCTATTGTCTTGCCAATTGAAGAAACAGAAGATACCGATATTTATACTCCTATGAGTTCACGTATTGTCTATTTAACTTTAATTGATGCTCTGGCGACAGGTGTTCTATTAAAGCGAGGCCCTGAGTTCAACGCACACCTCAAAAAACTAAAACAAAGCGTACAAGATACTCGTTTGCCAAAAGCTGAAAAAAAATAATTCATTAGAATAATAATAAACGAAAAATAAAAAAGGACACATTTATGTGTCCTTTTTTATTTGCACTTCTCACGAAAAAACGACTTAAAGTTATTTCAGCATATTGCAAAAAATTGATTTTTCGAGCTCTTAAAGATCACTTTTTAAGAATAAAAAAAGGGGCTTAAATAAGCCCCTAAACACCATTTACTAACATTTGTTAGTAAATCAGAGGAAACGATTAATCATTAAACAAGCTACAAGCACCTTGCTCAGCACCACTTACTAATGCTCGTTGCGCACTGAACAACTCTCTTCCCATCCCTTGATGTGAGTCGGTTAGATCTTGCTTAGCCGCTTCTCGGCCATTAAGTTCTTCATCAGATATCAAAACAGATAAAGTTCCTTCAATCGCATCAAGGCGAACCATATCACCATCTTTAATTTTCGCGATCAATCCACCTGCCAACGCTTCTGGCGTTAAATGAATGGCTGCAGGTACTTTACCTGATGCACCAGACATACGCCCGTCCGTCACCAAAGCAACTTTATAACCTTGATCCTGTAAATTACCAAGAAAAGGGGTGAGTTTGTGAAGCTCTGGCATACCTAGCGCTTTTGGACCTTGAAAACGTACAACAGCAATACAGTCACGTTTCAATTCGCCACTTGAAATGGCATCAGCCAAGGCATTTTGACTGTGAAATACAACCGCTGGAGCTTCAATAATTCGGTTTGCTTCTTGTACTGCAGATACCTTGATAACAGCACGCCCAAGGTTTCCTTTCAGTAGTGACAAGCCACCCTCTTTACTGAACGGATTTTCCATTGGACGAATAACGTCTTCATCTAAACTCTTAGATGGGCCATCGCGCCATACTAGTTCGTCGCCATCAAAAAATGGTTCTTTGGTGTAATGCGTTAGACCTTTACCAACAACAGTATTTACATCTTCATGAAGTAAGCCGCCTTTTAAAAGCTGCTTGACCAAGAACGCCATACCGCCAGCCGCATGGAAATGATTGATATCAGCATGGCCATTTGGATAAATACGAGTCATTAGTGGCACAACTTTAGATAGAGCAGAAAAATCGTCCCAAGTAACAATAATGCCAGCCGCACGGGCATAAGCAACAATGTGCATTGTGTGGTTAGTTGAACCACCAGTCGCTAATAGTCCAACAATAGAATTGACAATACTGCGTTCATCAATGACTTCGTACAAAGGTCTAAAAGTTCGACCTAATGCTGTAATTTTAGTAGATAGTTGGGATGCGTATTTAGTTAACGCACCACGCAATGGATCTTCAGGATTAACAAAAGAAGAACCAGGAAGCTGAAGCCCCATCATTTCAACCAGTAGTTGATTTGAATTCGCTGTTCCGTAAAAAGTACAAGTACCGGCACTGTGATAAGAAGCCGACTCCGCTTCAAGTAACTCATCACGTGTAGCTTGACCTTGAGCATAGCGCTGACGAACAGCGGCTTTCTGGGCATTGGTAATACCTGAAGGCATTGGCCCAGCAGGAATAAATAACGCAGGAAGATGACCAAAGCGTAAAGCTGCAATTAATAAACCTGGTACGATTTTGTCACAAATACCTAAGTAGATAGCTGCATCAAACATATTATGGGAAAGCGCTATCGCTGCACCTTGTGCAATGTTGTCACGGCTGAATAAACTCAACTCCATACCGTCTTGACCTTGAGTAACGCCATCACACATGGCAGGAACACCACCGGCGAATTGAGCCATTGAGCCCATTTCTTTCACTGCAGTACGAATTTGATCCGGATAGCTTTCATATGGCTGATGAGCAGACAACATATCATTATAAGAAGAAATAATGCCGACATTCGCTTCTTCCATCAGCGTCAATTTTTGCTTGTCTTGAGGCTCACATGCTGCGAAGCCATGCGCTAAATTTCCGCATGATAGTTTTCCACGATGTGGACCTTGCTCTTCAGCTTTTTTCATATCTTTAAGATACTGAGTACGCAAGGTTTTACTTCGCTCAATGATGTCGTTCGTCACCTTAGTAACAATCGGATTCATGCCTATCTCCGTTTTAAGTCAGTTATCTCAACAACAGTAAGATGTTATAATATTATGTAATATTACTACATTTTTAGTTTTTTTCACGCTAAAAACATCATAATCACTGATAAAAATCAATTTTGTGTAATTTTTTTACATAAACAGTTAGAATAGTCATTATTCCAACTAAAAAATCTCAGCACTCGTAACGCTTTTGTAATACAATTAGGGTTAACATGACTAATAGATCAAGTTATGATCAAAATATAGTCAAATTAATAAGGATTTGTTACTAATTCCTTGCGTAAAAAATTACTTATGTAGTATTTTTACATCAAACAACAATACAGAACGTTGGATATTGGAATTTTAATAGCCAACAACTTCCGCACTATATTAGAGGTAAGTATGACAATCAAAGTAGCTATCAACGGTTATGGACGCATTGGACGCAATACACTTAGAGCTTTATATGAATCTGGCAAGCGTGATCAAATTCAAATAGTAGCAATCAATGATCTTGGCGATTCAAAAACCAACGCTCATTTGACTAAATACGATACAGTCCATGGTCGTTTTGGCGAAGAAGTAACCTTTGATGATGAAGCCTTATACGTCAACCAAGATAAAATTCGCACTTTCTCAGAACGTAATCCAGCTGATCTTCCATGGGCAGAATTAGGTGTAGACGTTGTTTACGAATGTACTGGATTCTTTACTACAAAAGAGAAAGCTAGCGCTCATATCTCTGCCGGTGCGAAGAAAGTAATCATTTCTGCTCCAGGTAAAGAAGTAGATGCAACGGTGGTATACGGTGTTAACCAAAATATTCTAACATCAGATATGACTGTAATTTCGAATGCTTCTTGTACAACTAACTGTCTAGCACCTGTTGCTAAACCATTAAATGACAAGCTTGGCATTGAAAGCGGTTTAATGACAACGATTCATGCTTATACAAATGATCAACGTTTATCTGATGTTTATCATGAAGATTTGTACCGTGCACGTGCAGCAGCAATGAACATGATTCCAAGTAAAACTGGCGCAGCAGCAGCAGTCGGTTTAGTTGTTCCTGAACTATTAGGAAAATTTGATGGTATGTCAGTACGTGTACCAACAATCAATGTCTCTTTAGTTGATTTAACCTTCCTAGCACCACGTGAAACAACAGTAGAAGAAGTTAACAAAATCATTGAAAATGCGATTAAAGCAGACTCAGTTCTTGCAGAAGTTTTGCACGTTAATCATGAACCTCTTGTATCTTCAGATTTTAATCATAGTGCTTTCACTTCAAACTTTGACGCAACTCAAACGCGTGTTCAGGGTAAATTAGTGAAAATTATGGCGTGGTACGATAACGAGTGGGGGTTCTCAAACCGCATGCTCGACAATACTATTGCATTAATGAATGCAAAATAGTTGATATACACGAAGGCTGCAGACGCAGCCTTCGTCGTTTAATATACTCCACTTCAAGCTTTCTAATCTTTGGTAAATAAAATGACTCGTAGAACAAAAATTGTTGCAACATTAGGCCCAGCTTCCAGCACTCCTGAAATGATAGAAAAACTAATTCTGGCAGGCGCTAACGTCTTCCGTTTAAATTTTTCTCATGGTCAACCAGAAGATCACATTGATAGAGCTGAAGTTGTTCGTGCCATGGCAAAAAAGAACAATTGTCATGTTGCTATTCTTGGCGACCTACAAGGACCAAAAATACGTATTGCACGTTTCACCAATACTAAAGTTGAGCTTAAAGATGGTGCCACTTTTGTTCTAGATGTTGCTTTTGATAAAAATGCTGGCGATGAAAGCCGTGTTGGTATTGATTATCCTCAACTAGCAGAAGACTCTGAACCAGGTAACATTTTATTATTAGATGATGGCCGAGTTGTATTAGAAGTGCTTGAAGTAAAAGGCATGGAAGTGATTACTAAAGTCATTGTTGGCGGACCACTGTCTAACAATAAAGGCATAAACCGCCAAGGTGGTGGCCTTTCTGCTGCTGCACTAACCGAAAAAGATAAAGAAGACATTAAAACGGCCGCATTACTTAAAGCAGACTACCTTGCTGTTTCTTTCCCTCGTAGCGCAGCAGATTTACATGAAGCGCGCGCATTAGCTGAAGCTGCCGGTCTTAAAGCGGGTATCGTGTCTAAAGTTGAACGTGCTGAAGCGGTTGCCGATCATGAGACATTAGACGCTATTATCTTAGCATCTGACGCAGTAATGGTTGCTCGTGGCGACCTAGGTGTTGAAATTGGTGATGCTGAACTTATCGGCGTACAAAAACACATGATTAAACGTTGTCGTCAATTGAACCGCCCAGTCATTACTGCGACTCAAATGATGGAAACAATGATTACAAGCGCAATGCCAACTCGCGCAGAAGTATTTGACGTAGCAAATGCTGTGCTAGATGGCACAGATGCAGTAATGTTATCTGCAGAAACCGCGGCCGGAGCTTACCCTGTAGAAGTTATTCAAACAATGAATCGTGTTTGTTTAGGAGCTGAAAAGCAACCAGCAATCAATCGCTCTAAACACCGTATTGATGCAACTTTTACAAATATTGATGAGACTATTGCCATGTCTGCAATGTATGCGGCAAATCATCTAGAAGGCGTTAAAGCTATTATTAGTTTAACAGAGTCTGGAACAACACCTCTTCTATTGTCTCGTATCAGTTCAGGCTTGCCTATTTACGCACTTTCACCAAATCAAGAGACGCTAAACAAAGTAACTCTTTATCGCGGTGTAACGCCGATCTCTTTCTCTTCGAAAGAGTTCAATGTAGACAATATTGTTACTGGATTAGTAGAGCATGTTAAGTCGCTTGATCTAATTCAAGATGGTGATTTAGTGATTGTTACTAAAGGCGATCATCTTGTTAGTTATGGCACTACAAACATGATGAAAGTTGTTAAAGTCGGTGACGTTAAGGAATAAGCAACAACGAAGGGGTATACAGTGCAACTTCAACAAAAAACCATTACAACACCAGTGCGTAAAAATATTGCATTGGTGGCGCATGATAATATGAAGCCAGCCCTCATTGAATGGGCTGAAAATCATAAAGAAAGGCTTATAAAACACAATTTAATGGCAACAGGGACAACAGGGAATTTAATGCATAAGCAATTAAACGTCCCTGTTCAATCTCTTATCAGCGGCCCACTAGGTGGAGATCAACAACTAGGAGGATTAATTGCTGAAGGTAAGATTGATGTTTTGATATTTTTCTGGGATCCCTTTGAGCCTATGCCTCATGATCCAGACATTAAGGCATTACTTCGTGTAGCCGCTGTATGGAACATTCCTATTGCATGTAGTGTTTCATCTGCTAATTTTTTGGTCTCGTCACCCTTATTCGAAACTGAATTTGATAGACAAATTCCAGATTATGAAAAATACCTCCAAGAGCGACTTTAGTCGCTCTTGTCTTTTTTCCCTCTTAATAACTCTAAGCTCTACAAACCATCTCAAAGCTCGCTGTTTTATTCAAAATCGGCTATATTAGCCGCCATTATTATTTACTTACATTCGTGTTAGGCCGCAATTTTAAGTAAATATATCTACTTATACTTTCAACGTAATACGCCCCTTAACGCCACGTTGAACATCATAACAGGAGAAATGTTTTGCAAGCAGAAGTCGCTCTAATAATGGGATCAAAAAGTGATTGGGCTACAATGGAAGGAGCTGCCGAAATTATGGACACCCTCGGTGTTAGCTATCACGTCGAAGTAGTTTCTGCTCACAGAACACCAGTCAAATTGGCCGAATTTTCAGAAAATGCTGCGGCTAATGGCTTTAAAGTTATAATTGGCGGTGCTGGCGGTGCTGCACATCTACCAGGTATGGTTGCCGCACACACACACTTACCAGTACTTGGTGTGCCTGTTCAAAGTAAAGCTCTAAACGGCATGGACAGCTTGCTATCGATTGCCCAGATGCCCAAAGGCGTTGCTGTTGGGACATTAGCAATTGGCAGCGCAGGTGCTTTTAATGCTGGATTATTAGCTTGCCAAATCCTAGCTGTATCAAACCCTGAACTAGCAACGAAGATTCAAGACTTTAGAACCAAACAGACAGAAACAATTTTGGCTCACCCAGACCCTAGAGAGGTTTAAGATATGTCTATTCTATGGGTATTAGGTGCTGGACAACTGGGTGCTATGCTAAAACAAGCAGGTACACCTCTAGGTATTGATGTTCGCCCTGTAGATATTGAGTCAACTGATACTTTGTCTCTAAATACAGACGACGTGGTAACAGCAGAAAGAGAAGAATGGCCAGAAACCATCGCAACAAAACAACTCGCCACACATAACAACTTTGTTAATCTAAAAACTTTTCCTCAGTTAGCCGATCGATTAACACAAAAACAGTGGCTAGACCGTCTTCAACTAGCTACTGCACCGTGGTTTCCTGTAGAAAGCAACTCAAACTCTGAATATGCTTATAAGACACTTGGTGAAAGAGTCCTTATGAAAAGTCGCCGAGGTGGCTATGATGGCAAAGGACAATACTGGCTAAAAGAATCTGAGGGCACAAATATACCAGAAGACTGGAAAGGGAATGCCATTGCCGAACAAGCAATTAACTTTGATGAAGAAGTTTCTTTGGTTGGCGTTCGAGGAAGAAATGGCGAAAAGCACTTTTACCCCTTAACACTAAATCTTCACATTAATGGCATATTATACGCATCTATATCTCCACTAAACCGCCTCAAACCGCTGCAGAGTAAAGCAGAAGCAATGTTAAGTAAGTTAATGGATACTCTAGACTACGTTGGTGTAATGGCAATGGAGTGCTTCCGTATTGGTGATGACTTACTTATCAATGAACTCGCACCTAGAGTTCATAACAGCGGTCATTGGACCCAAGCTGGAGCAAGCGTTTGTCAATTCGAGAACCATGTACGCGCTATAACAGGTTTACCATTAGCAGAAGCTGAAATAAAAGGCCAAAGCATGATGGTTAACTTAATAGGCGTAGATTTAAATCATCACTGGCTTAAAACCAAAAGCTTAGAACTTTATTGGTACAAAAAAGAAGTTCGGCCTGGGCGAAAAGTTGGGCACCTAAACTTTTGCTCGAATAACATTACCGTCTTACAAAGCGCTTTAACATCACTAGATCTTCCGCAACCTTACCCTGAAGCAATTGCATGGTTAGCTGAAAATCTTCCAGAGCAATAGCCTCCTAGACTTACCTAAGTACTTTTGAAATGCCACTTCTGACAATCATTAGTGGCATTTTTTAACTTGATAAATAAATTTTCACTCATAAACTAAATCAAAAGTGCATAAAAATAGCTAAAAATAAGCAAGAATGGTGTTTTTATACTTGTTTAGTTTGCAGAACACATTATTCTAAATAGCCTGGCTGAAATACCTTAATCAAGAGCAAGAGAAGCAATACAATTAGATATAGATAAGGAATTCTAAATGAATCATATGGAACTCGACAGTTACGATTGGCGCATACTTAATGCCCTTCAACAGAACGCTAGACTATCTAACGTCGCATTATCAGAACAAGTAAACCTTTCACCATCACAATGCTCAAGACGCCTACAAAGACTTGAACAAAATAATTTAGTTGAGGCATATTTCACCCGATTAAATGCAACAGAGTTAGGGTTTCAAATTACAGCATTTATCAATGTGATATTAGATAAAAGCACTAATAATGCAAATATACAATTTCAGCAAGCTATTGAAGGCATGCCTACAGTATTAGAATGCTACTCGGTAAGTGGTGAGGCTGATTACTGGCTAAGAATCATTAGTGAAGATCTTGCTTCACTATCATTGTTTTTGAACGAATCGCTTTCAGCACTACCAAGTGTGAGAGACCTTACATCAACCTTAGTCTTAAATCGCATTAAAAATGCGCCATCTATTCCACTTCCACTTTAAAGCCTCACGTCAAAAAGCCCTGATAGGCTCTCCTATCAGGGCTTTTTATTCTCAGTGAGTTCCACTTCTTATATCCTGCCATTCCATAACGAAAAAACCCCGTCCTGCATAGCAGAACGGGGCTTCTCTTAATTCAAGCTTGACGACGA
>NZ_JACYFC010000006.1 GCF_014803385.1 Marinomonas colpomeniae
CAAACAGCTCGCGCTGGTGTTCAAGCATTAACCGTTTCTCTAGAGAACCTAGGCGCAACAGTTGATAAAAACGTTGATCTAAATGGCGCTTACACATTCAGCCAAAAAGAAGCAGCTTACAACGCGAAGCATTCTGATCTTCAAGCTCAGTTCGAAGCGCTTAAAGCTCAATAAGTAAAACGTCTATTCTCTACTTAAGTGTAGAGTACTATAGAAAAACAAACCCCAATGCCGGATAACCGACATTGGGGTTCTTTTTTATATTGAGTTTGATAAAAGCTGTATCGTAATTAAAATTACAATGAACTCATATGATTCTGAACACGCTCACCTGATGTATCTCTGAATCATTCGCCCTTTCTGAAATAAAAAGCCGTAAGGCTTGATTGGCGAGCACATTGTCCCTTCCCCTTTTGTCTTTATAAGGGGAAGGGACTAAAGATTAGAACGGATATAAGCTATTTAAGAAGAGTAATTACTTCTCATTTATTAAGCCGCGTATTTAGTGGTGGCTCCGTTCAGTTGCACCTATCTTAATTTGTTTTAAATTGATTTAGGATTGATGACAAATCTTGTAATCCATCTTTTATGTCCGTGAACCTCTCTTCATTTTCACGACTAGCAGAGGACGACTTAGCAAGGATATCCGCGATTGATATCATATGCTTACTAACATCAGCGGCCACAACATTTTGCTCGTTAGTGGCAGTAGCTATTTGATAGTTCATCCCACTAATTAATGACACAGCACCCGCTATTTCATTAAATTCATCACCTGCTTGATTAATTTTATGTGTACTTTCTGTAGTGGAATTAATCCCTATAGCTATTGCTGAAACCGCATTATTAGAGCCTTCTTCAAGGTTCTTAATGGTTGCTATTATTTCCTGTGTAGATTGGTGTGTACGTAAGGAAAGTGAACGAACTTCGTCGGCCACAACAGCAAAACCTCTACCATATTCTCCTGCGCGTGCCGCTTCAATCGCGGCGTTAAGGGCAAGTAAGTTAGTTTGTTCTGATATTGCTTGAATCACATCAACAACTTGAGAAATTGCATCAACGTCTTTTGCTAAATCAGTGATCGTTTTAGATGTACTTTCTATCGTGGTAGACATATCAGAGATGGTAACAATGGCTTCTTTTATGACGTTTCCACCATGTTCAGATCCACTACTCACCTTAGCCGTGGATGCTGCTGCTTCATTTGCATTTTCGGCTATTTCTGCTGATGTGGCTTCCATCTCAGTAACCGCAGTAGCCACTTGCTCTGTCATCAAAACTTGATCTTTTGCCCATGCAGAAGCTCGAGATAATTCATTAGATGTCTGATCTACTTTTTTATCTAACTCATTACTGATGGCATTCGCAGAACGAACGACATGTTCAATTTTTTCTACAAAATTGTTAAAGCCTTCTGCAAGAAGCCCAATTTCATTATTTGCCTTATAATTAATACGCTGAGTTAAATCTTGATCACCTTGACCGATATCTACTAAGGCTTTCACGACTATATTTATAGGACGAAAAAAGGCACGTATGGCAAGGGTAATAACAACGAGGAACAAAAGTGCTACTGTTATACTAATAATAGTACTGTTCCTTAGTGAATTATTTATACCGCTATGAAGATCATTTTCTGGTACTTGTGCGACTAAAATCCAATCAATGAATTTTATTTTTGTCGAAGAAAAAATTGTATCTTCTTTATTTTCATTAGAATAAGAAGATTGAACAATATTATTTCCAGATATTATATTTTCCTCAACAGTCGAGTCAAAACCATATGAATCTGAAAGTGTTTTACCTAATAATTCTTTATTCCCATGAACTTTTATGACACCCGATTTGTCGACTAAAAAGACCGTTCCGCTATTCCCAATTCGATAGTCACCAACAATATTTGTGATTGCATCAAGGGCAAGTCCAATACCACCAACACCGAGTAACTTACCATTCGATTCAATACGATAGTTTACAAATACAGATATTTTTCCGCTGGTTTCATCTGTATCAATATTTAATTCGAATTCTTTATTACTTTTAACAAAATTATAGTACCAGCTGTCTTTTGGTGTCGTATTGTTTATTGTTTTTAATACTCCACCATCGTAATAAAACTTTTTCGATTTCTCAGAAACTAAAAAGATAGCCAATGCTGAATTGCTATCTTTAACTTGATTTAAGTACTCATTAAAGCCGTCCATAGTACTTTCACTCTCATTTCCCAAGAGCCACTTTTGGACATAAAGATTATTCGCTAATGCTTTAGATACAATTATCGCAGGTAATATTTCACCTGTAATACCACCACTAATTTCCCCTAACGTGGCAGGAAGCTCAACCTCTTCCATTCGCTCACTCGCGACTTTCTGCATACTGCTAACATTAATTACAGTAGATACAATAATTAATGTTAGCAAAGCAAAACAAGAAATAATTACCATTCTTGTTTGTATCTTCATATTAGAACCTCAGTTTAGAAAATAATGTGAAATAGCTTAAACCTCAATAGTAACGAGATTTTTGATATATATAATAAATTCGATTTCCTAAGGAAGAATCGAACAAGTCCTTTTGTCTCAGTGGTCTACATACCTGTAAACATTTAGATGACAACCTACTATCCAATAGTGCATAGCGATTTTTTTGAGAAACTCAGCATATGACAGTTTTATTTGAAAAATAAAGTTTAAAAAACTTGTTCGTACCTTTCTTAATAAAAGGCCAGTTTTCACTGGCCTTTACATAAAAAGAATAATCCCATCATTAACCTTTCTCTTTTTCCTTGAAAGAAGAAAGATACCAAAGGATTATTTTTAAAGTACATATTCGTAATGAGCGTTACTTCTCACCATTACCCTTAACTATTAAATACGGGAATAATTTCTTTACCGTATTTGGCGATAATTTCTTCTTCATCTCCACTGTCTAGGTAGATATTGAATTGGGTTGTACCCGCTTCTTCTAGATCTTTGATTCGTGTAATGTGGTCTTCAACCGTACCTAATACACAGAAGCTTTTGATGATGTCTTCTGTGATGAAGTCTAGGAATGGGTTGTCGCTCTGCCCATGTTTCGAGTAGTCGTAGCCTTTACGATTTTCGATGTAATCCGTTAGACTTTTTGGCACTAATCCTGAATCTGAACCGTATTTTTCAACGATGTCAGCAACGTGATTACCGACCATTGCTGGGAACCATTTGGTGTGTTCAATACAGTAATCCATGTCACCGAAGTAAGCAGGCGCTGCAGCTTGAACTTTGAAATTGGACATGTCGCGGCCAGCTTCTTCACCCGCAGCAATCGCTTGGTCTTTAAACCATTTAACCAAAGCAGGATCACCAATTTGTAAGATAAGGCCATCACCAACGGTTCCTGCTGCAGCTAAAGCTTTTGGTCCATAAGCACCAATCCAAACAGGCAATTCGTAACCCGTCGCCCAAGGTAATTTTACTGGGTCTGGGCATTCGCCGTATTCCACTTCTTCACCTCTAACCATGGCTTTTACCTTGGTCGTGAATTCAGTCATACGCGCGATGGTGGCCGGTTTTTTACCCATGACTCGCATAGAGGAATCACCACGGCCAAGGCCGATGTCAAAACGACCATTACTTTGATGCGCCAAACTTGCATACAAGCTGGCAGACAAAGACCAATCACGAATATTCGGATTGGTTACACAAGGACCAAAACGCATTTTTGTGGTGTGTTCCATACACATGGCCATAGCAACAAACGATTCACGCCAAAGAATGTGAGAATCGTAAAACCAGCAATAAGTAAAACCTGCGGCTTCTGCTTGACGAACCAAGTTACGAGCGCGATCTGGGCTAACAAAACCTTTAAACGTAATACCAAATTCCATAATGTGTTCCTCTTGTAATTATGCTTTTAATTTTTTTCTAAATTATGTTTCTAAACAACCGAATAACTTATTACGATGTAGCCATTAATGTGCGTCAGGTGGGCAAATACGTACTCCTGCATGACTGAACGGCACATCTTTTGAGATATTCAAACGAATCAAAATGGGCGTTAGCGCTTCAATACAACGAGCACTTTCTGCCAAGCCTGCGTTGTAAGCTTTGGTTCCCATCAGTTCAATAAGCGCCATAACTTTCTTCTTTGCAGCCAAGTCATTACCACACACCAAAATGTCGCAGTTGATCGTGCGAGAAAGGTCGTTCAAGGTAATAGCAGACACGTTATGCAAGGCACCAACGACAGGAACACTGTCGCCCAATAACGCTTGCGCGGCTTCGGTGACAGAGCCTTCTTTTGGCATTTCAACGGCTTTTGGGTTGCCCGGTGCGAGTGGTACAACAATGTCGACTAACACTTTGTTGATAAGCAAAGGCGCTAGAGTGGTTAGTGTCGCGTCATGACCTGCGTAAGGCACAGATAAAATAACCAATTCGCTAGCGGCCTTTGTTGCGTCCTCCATGCTCATGCCAGTAATGTCAGCTGTGGTGCCTTTTTCTGCTAATAGCGCCGTCATTTCTGTCGCGGCGTCTTGTGCTTTTGTCGCATCACGAGAGCCCAATACAACGCTGACTCCTGCTAGAGCTAAGCGCAATGCAAGCCCTTTACCTTGCGGGCCTGTTCCGCCAATAATGGCTACTTTTTCAACTGCTTCGTTCATAAATTCCTCTTTCTCTTTATCAAATATCAATGTGTTAAATCGGGTGGTATTTCTTACTATTAAAAAGAGTTGCTCTTAACGATTGTTGTTCTTCATGATTATTTATCTGAACAAGTCTTCGTTATGAGCACGCATTAAATCTTTGCTTGAGCTGTTTGTTTTAGGCCAATCCAAACCACGGAAAACAATCACAGGAGATTTGGCGCTTTTTTCCATTAATAATCCTGAGGCCGCCGCAAGTTCATCGGCAAAAGCGGGCGCGGTCACGCTGAGCGGACGACCGAATGCGTCCTCTTCCCCCAACATGTGCATAACACCCGGCACATTCGCTAAGCCAATTGCTACGTTGGTTTGGCCTAATCGCCAAGGTCGACCAAAAGTGTCACTGATGATTACACCTAGCTCACAGCCAAAGTGTTTTTCTAAGACGAGACAAAGTTCGCGTGCGCTTTT
The DNA here is from genome assembly GCF_014803385.1 of Marinomonas colpomeniae. Classification (GTDB taxonomy): domain Bacteria; phylum Pseudomonadota; class Gammaproteobacteria; order Pseudomonadales; family Marinomonadaceae; genus Marinomonas; species Marinomonas colpomeniae. The sequence continues at coordinate 5,096 of NZ_JACYFC010000006.1, forward strand.
GTCTGGGTCTTCTGGTAATAAAATCAATTGTCCGGGATGGTCAGCGTTCGATTCATCTACCGCCGCATTAGCGCAAATGTAGCCATGTTTGTGCTCTGCGATTAATACACCTTCGTCTTGGTCTGGTCGTTTCATGGCACGCACGATACGGCTGGATTGAGACAAGATAACTTCGACTTTTCGTGGATCTTTGTTGACGGTTTTTGCTAATTCGATGGCTTCTTCGCTTGGTGTCACTTGGTCTAAATACGCGCAAGCACCTTCGCTTTTTGACACCACTTTATGAGCAATAACTAAAATATCGCCTGCTACTAAGGTTTGTTTTTGCGAGATAAAAGTATCAATAATATTTTGAGCTAAATCGTCACCCTCTTGGAAATCAGGCAAGCCCATTAGACGAAACATACTCATAGAATCAGGCATAACGTCGCTCCTTAATGGGTGATATAAGACATTTTTTCCAGGCGCTAAAACGCTCTGGTGCTCGTATAACAGCTTGTTTTAAATCTTCACTGTGATCAATGTCGAGCGCTAGATGAGTAAAGTTTAATGAGTGACACGTCAGCCCATTTTCAAACGCATTGCCTTTATGAATTCTGGCTGACTGATTGCCATATTCAAATTCGATAGCGTCTGGTGGCGACGTCAGCAATGCATTAGTGCCACCATCTTTTGCGACAGCAATAACGACTTCAGCATCATATGCCGCGCCAATTAATTCTCTTATTTCATTAGGGTTGAGTACTGCGATGTCACCAGGAATAATCAGTTGACTGTCGTAACCAGATTTTTTAACCCAATCACAAGCGAAGTCCAATGCACCGTTTAAGCCTTTTTCGCCATCATCAAATAATGTGTTCGCTTCATAAGATTGAGCAAGGCCCAACACATCCAGTGACTCACTGACCACTAATACATCTAGCATTGGAAAGTGCTCTTGAAAAAAAGCCAAGGTGTTATGAAAGAGGTTTAAAGACAAACTTTCGCGTGCTTCATTGGTCATGCTGTTTGCGAGTCGTTGCTTAGAACGCTGAGGAGATTTCATCGGAATCACCACACACAACTTATCTTCTATTAATGTATTTTCTAGGCTATTCATTATTTCTTTTCCCCTTTGGCGCGCTGAGTTAAAGCAAAATGAACTACTTTAGATAACAAATTTGATTTTTCTTCTACGGTCTTCATTAAGGTTGGCGTCACCAGTACATCAGCGCCTTGTCCTTCTAACCAAGCGGCATCCGACTGATCAAGGTCATCAATGACCAAAGCGTTCAAGAAATGCTCGTAACACTGATAAACACCTTTTGAATCAATACTTTTTCCAGCGCTTTCAAGCATTTTATCTGCGGGACCTTTTATGGTTTTACCACCAATTAAAGGTGAAACAGCAATCACATAAGCATTACTTTTCTCGATCGCTTGTTGAATTTCAGGTACTGCGAGAATCGCACCGATACTAACAATAGGGTTACTTGGGGCGATCAAAACAATATCGCTTTTTGCAATTTGCTCTAAGGCTTCAGGTGTCGCAACTGAATCCGCTGCACCTTTGTACTCAATGTCTAAAACATCTGGTTTACAATGCTCACGTACAAAGAATTCTTGAAAAGACAACCAGCCTGCGAGGGTTTTGACACGAGTTTGAACAACATCATTTGTTGGTAATAAAATCGGCAAGGTTACACCATGGCGTTTTGCCAAAGTCGTAGTAATCTCACTGGCGGTTACACCTTTGGCTTTTTGGCTGGTGCGGTAAATGTGTGTTGCTAAGTCTAAGTCGCCCAACGTCATCCATGTGTTTTCACCTAACGCATTTAATTCGTTAAGCACTTGATGAGTTTCGTTTTTGCGTCCCCAACCTTGTTCTCGATCGATCTGATCGCCAAGGGAATAGATTAAGGTGTCGATGTCTGGCGACACCCACAAACCGTGGAATTCATCATCGTCTGCGATGTTGCCAATAATCGTTGTGACGCTCGCATATTGGCTCGCAGCCAAACCTTCCGCCGCTTTTGCGCCGCCGACGCCACCGGCAAGTAAGGTGATTTTGAGATTTTTCGCCACTGGTGAAACCATTAGGCAACACCTTGAATTGCAATACGATTGCTTGCCGTTAGGCTTTTCGGTTCACTGCCATAGTTTTTTACGACGCCGTATTTAGTATCTCGTTGAACAGCGTTTAAACCTGCGCTTTGAATATTCGCCACCATGTCTTCTGGGAACACCTCTTGTCCGTGAGTCGCGCCTGCTGCTCGGGAAATACTCTCGTTCATCAAGGTTCCACCCAGATCATTTGCGCCAGATTGCAACATTTTGGTTGCAACGTCTGGGCCCATTTTCACCCAAGAGGCTTGAATATTATCAATGTGACCTTGCAGCATTAATCGAGCAATGGCGTGCATTTTAAAATGCTCATCTTGCGTTGGCCCTGTACGAACCTTGTCTGGGTTGTCATTGTATAAACGAGTTTCATAATGGATAAAGCCAAGCGGTACAAACTCTGTGAATCCGCCTGTTTCCTTTTGAATATCACGAAGTAACTTAAGATGATTTGCCCAATGAATTGGTTGATCCACATGGCCGTACATAATGGTCGAGGTTGTTGGTACGCCAACCGAATGTGCCGCTTTGATAATGCGAACCCATTCTTCTGTGGTGAGCTTATTCTTAGTGAGAAGTTTGCGAATTTCGGTGTCTAAAATTTCCGCTGCTGTACCAGGCATAGAACCTAAACCAAGCTCTTTCAGTTCCGTTAAAAATACCTCTGGCTCTAGCTTGGCTTTTTTGCAGCCATACCAGATTTCAAAAGGCGAGAAAGCATGAATGTGTATATCAGGTACACGCTTTTTCACTGCGATAATTAACTCTCGGTAATAATTTGCATCTATGTCTGGATGTAAACCACCTTGAATACACACTTCTGTTGCACCACGCGCCCAAGCCTCTTCAGCTTTATCAGCAACTTGCTCGACATTTAAAAACTCAGCGTCTTTGTCGCCCTTTTCTTTGGCGAAGTTACAAAAACGACACCCCATGTAGCACACATTGGTGAAGTTGATATTGCGAGTAATGACGAAAGTGCCTGTGTTTCCGACACGATTTTCGCGAACCGTATTCGCAGCATCTAACACGGCTTGCGCGTCTTCGCCCTGAGTGGCAAATAAGATACACGCATCTTCCACACTGAGCTCTTCACCTAATAACGAACGGCCTAAGATTGTTCTAACCGATTCGCTGACTTGGTCGCTAATGGTTGTTGCTAAAAAAAGATTCGGAGCGGTATTGGATACATTTTCTATAGATGAAATCATGCGATGACTCCTCCTTCTGTTCTAACTTTTGTGTTTTGAATTAGGCCTGGCATTCGAGAAAGGTCGATGACGCGATGCAGTAAATCGGGTGTTAAATAAGCACGGCTCTGAGAGTCGATTTTTTGAACGTTACTTTGTTGAGAGTCATTGTTTTCAGAATAGAAACGATCATAAATAGTCAAACGTTCCGCAAGAGAATAACCTAAACCCTCACAGGCTTGCGCCACACTACTGATCTGTGGCCATGCACGTTCTGGATTGATAAAGTCTTTTGTAAGCGGTGAAATACCACCAAAATCATTAATACCTGCGTTGATGTAGCTGCCGTATTCCACTTCTAAATTTGGTGGTGCCTGAATACTGATGTCCGCAGGAAGAATCAAACGCGCCATAGCAATCGTGCGCTTCATGTCGTCTAAATCTGGTTCGTGGCAACCTTCCATTGCCGTGCCATCTTTGGCGCGGAAGTTCTGGATAATCACTTCTTGTAAATGACCGTACATTTCATGGCGTTCACGGATAGCAACAAGACTGTGAACTCGGTCTTCCCAACTTTCGCCAATCCCAATTAAGATCCCAGTGGTAAAGGCAATATCAAGTTTTCCCGCTTGCTCTATGGTATCGAGTCGACGCTTTGGAGTTTTGTCTGGGCAAGCGTAATGGGCTTGCCCTTTTTTCAATAAGGCACTGGAAACATTTTCCAGCATCATTCCCATGCTCGCGGCGACAGGTTTGAGCCGTTTTAATTCATCATACGACAAGGCACCAGCGTTCACATGCGGAAGCAAAGTGGTGTTGGTTAACACGTTTTCACATTGATCATGAAGATAATCGAGTGTGTCTGTGTAACCAAGGGAAGCAAGAATGTCTCGGGCTTTTTGGTGACGCTCTTCTGGTCGTTCGCCCAAACTAAATAAGGCTTCTTTGCAATCCAGCGCGGCACCTTCACGAGCCGTTTTTAATACTTGCTCTGGTGTCATGTAATTAGATGTTGCGGATTCAGGTGATTGAACAAAGGTGCAATAACCACAGCTATCACGACACATATTGGTCAATGGGATAAATACTTTTTTTGAATAAGTTAACTGATTTCCCCAAGAAGCATCGCGTACTTTAGCGGCCTCTTGGCAGAGTGCATATAAGTCTGGCCCAGTGGCGAATTCATAAGATATGGCTTCAGAAACAGAGATCATATTCACTCCACAATTTAATGATTATTTAACTTTTTTACCATTTGGTATAAAAATTAATATCAAGTATTGGAGAAAGAGTAAATTGTTTTTTTTAGTGCAACCTACGCACTAAAAAAAAACATCAGAAATAATGTTTAGATAAGTTAATGGTTAACCAAATGGTTAAGATCATGAATGAAAAGAATTTTTCCTTCATTTATGATCGTTTAAAAGGAAGGTTATATAGAGAAAAAGGGGCTATAAATGATGTTTGAAATTATTTTAAATATTTTTTTTGGCACCAAGAGCGCGCATAACAAAATCTGTTACTGCCAACTCAGCTCGTTCATAGTCGTCCTCTTCTAAGCTTTTCTTTCCTAATAAGACTTCCATTTGCACAGAAAAATCTGCATAAGTTTGCGTGGCTGCCCATATTGTAAAAAATAAATGCTCTGGATCAATATCATCAATTAATCCCTTATTTATCCATGACTTAACAACATCTACATCACGATCAAATTGAGGTTTTAAATGACTAACAAGATAACTTTTTAGGACAGGAGCACCACTGATAATCTCATGCGCGAAGACTTTTGAACCATTGGGATGAAGGCGAGAAATTCGCATTTTTTCACGTACATAATTGCCTATAATATCTTGTGGCGTATTACCATTTAACTCAATGAAAGACAGCTTTTCAATCCAGATATCGAGTATTTCCTTCAACACCCGCTTATACAGTAAGTCTTTGTTTGGAAAGTAATAAATTAGATTTTGTTTGGATATTTTAGATATTTCAGCAATACGCTCCATTGATGCACCACTAAAGCCTTTGGAAGCAAAAACAATTTCTGCAGAGCGCAATATACGGGACTCCAACACTTCTCTATTCACTGATTGCCTAGTGCGTCTTACTTTTTTCTCGGTCACTCTGAATTCCTACCCTATTAAATAATATTGACATACAGATAACCCACTGTTTTTATTTAATTTTATGAGTTTAATTCCTCTTTAAAATACCATAAAAAAACGTCTATAACGAGTAAAATCAAAAGTAAAAATAAAGTTGGCCTATTTATTGCTGACCGTAAAGACAACTTTATATATATTCCATTACGTCAATCATTGCTAATTTTTTAGCTATTCCATAACCTTATTTTTAGAATGGATAAATGATTGACTTTTTTTGATAAAAGGTTTTACCTTTTGGTAAATATTTATTTAATATATTTTCCAATTATGAAATTTATAAATATAAAACTCATTTTTTATAAAAAATAATTAATATAAATATATGAGTTATTTCAAAGAGATATTAGTTATTTAGGAGATAAACCATGCAAGATCTTCGTATCAACCAGCAACGCCTTTGGGACACGTTAATGGAAATGGGCGACATTGGCGGCACAGAAAAAGGCGGATGTAACCGTCTTGCAGGAACAGATTTAGATAAACAGTCCCGTGATCTTTTCGTTTCTTGGTGTAAAGCCTGTGGCTGTGAAATAGAAGTCGATAAAATTGGCAATATCTTTGCTCGCCGTGCAGGCATTAACAATGACCTTCCTGCTGTTGGCACTGGCAGCCATCTTGACACTCAACCAACAGGCGGCAAATTTGATGGCGTATTTGGCGTTCTTTCTGGCGTAGAAGTGCTGCGCACTCTACATGAAAACAATATTCAAACACCCACTGCGATGGAGTTTTCCGTCTGGACCAATGAAGAAGGTTCACGCTTTCAACCTGCGATGCAAGGTTCTGGCACCTACGTTGGTCGTTTTGATTTAGAAACCGAATTAAACAAAACCGATGTCGACGGTATTCGTCTTGGTGACGAGTTAGAGCGCATCGGTTATTTAGGTGACATGGAGCTCGGTAGTCGTCACATGGGAGCATTTTTTGAAGCCCATATTGAACAAGGCCCTATTTTAGAAGACGAAGAAAAAGCCATTGGTATCGTGCGTCTTGGTCAAGGTATTCGTTGGTATAACGTAGAAGTTGTTGGTCGTCCTTCTCATTCTGGCACCACGCCAATGCATTTACGTAAAGACGCCATGTTTGCTGCGTCTGCGATTGTAACGGAAATGAATGCTATCGCCCTTCGTCATGAAAATGGCTTAGGAACAGTCGGCTTCATGCAAGTATGGCCAAACTCCCGGAATACGATACCTGGTAATGTGAAGTTCAGCGCAGACCTTCGTAACCCTCGCCCTGATGTCTTATTGACGATGCATGAAGAGCTGACGGCTTTTTGTGAAAAAATAGCAAAAGAACATGACTTAGAAGTCAATCTTGATCCTTTCTGGTATTTCGCGCCTGTGGAGTTTAATGCTTCTGACGATGTGAAAGCCGCAACCGAAAAACTCGGTTACAGCCACATGGATATTTACGCTGGCGCAGGCCATGATGCCTGCTACATGGCCGACTTAGTTCCAACAGGTATGATATTCACACCTTGTCTAAAAGGCATTAGCCATAACGAAGCCGAATACAGCTCGCCAGAAGAATGTGCAGCAGGAGCCAATGTACTGTTGCACACTATGCTAGAGGCCAGTAAACGGATCGCAGAACAACATAAATAAATACAAGAAAAGAACAAAGAAACTGTGAAAAATAAAACAGTTCAAATTGAATTAGTGAACTCTAATAATCAAACATACAAAAGGTGGCAGTATGAGTAGTAAGTCCGTTCAGCAAGGTGAGTTTTATGAGTTAGAAGTCGATACCGACTTAGAACAAAGTTCAGCGTATAACGATGATTTAGCACCAACAAAAATCAAAGATAGAACATGGAATAAATGGAACATCGCCGCATTATGGGTAGGTATGTCAATCTGTGTACCTACTTATACTTTGGGCGGTGTATTAACCGCTTATTTTGGGCTTTCTGTTACCGAAGCTTTGTTCACTATTCTAATCGCTAACGTAATTTTACTGCTTCCACTTACTTTAAATGCGTACCCAGGAACTAAGTTTGGGATACCTTTTCCTGTATTACTGCGTTCTTCGTTTGGCATAGTAGGATCTAACATTCCGTGTTTAATCCGTGGCTTCGTCGCCTGTGGTTGGTTTGGTATTCAAACTATGTTTGGTGGTTTGGCCATTCATTTGTTTTTGTCCGAAGTATCTTCTGCTTGGGCAAGTCTAGGTGGCGTTGGCGAAGTAATCGGCTTCTTCCTATTTTGGGCACTTCAAATGGTAGTTGTAATACGTGGCGCTGAATCGATTAAATGGCTGGAAACACTGTCTGCTCCTTTATTATTGATTGTGAGCCTTGGTTTGATGTTTTGGGCTGGCGGTAAAATTTCTGTATCAGAAGTACTTGCTATTCCTGCTAACCGTCCAGCAGACGCTGGCTTTATGGGGTATTTCTTTGGCGGTTTAACCGCAATGGTGGGTTTTTGGGCAACACTGTCTTTGAACATTCCTGATTTCAGTCGCTATGCTAAATCTCAGAAAGACCAAGTGGTTGGTCAAATCATTGGCTTGCCTATCACTATGTTTTTCTTTGCTGCATTAGGTGTTGTATTAACCGCAGCGTCTACGACTTTAGTTGGCGAAACTATCTCTGATCCTATTTCTTTGATCGGTAAAATCGACAGCCCATTTTTGGTGGCTATCGCGATGGTATTAATCATTATCGCCACTGTATCAACCAATACAGCAGCGAACATAGTATCCCCTACTAACGATTTTCAAAATATTGCGCCTAAACTTATCAACCACACTCGTGGTGTGTTGCTTACAGGCTTTGTTGGCATTCTATTAATGGGTTGGGAACTACTGAAAAAACTAGGCTTGCTGGAGTCTGATGTCAGTGTCGAAAGTATGTATTCAAACTGGCTATTAGGTTACTCAAGTCTATTGGGGCCTATTGCTGGCATTATGATTGTCGATTACTTCCTAACAAAACGTCAGCATTTAGACCTTGTTTCCCTGTACAAATCAAACGGCTTGTACCCAGCATTTAACAGTGCCGGACTTATCGCATTTGCAGTACCCGTTGTACTTACCTTATTAGCATTAAATGTGTCTGCTATTGGTTGGTTCTACAGCTACGGCTGGTTCACTGGTGCCTTCACTGGTGCTTTGGTTTACTTCTTGCTAACCAAATCTCAAGTGTCTAAAGAAGCTTAATAAATTATTACCTCAGCTGACGATGTCTTCCGCATCGTCAGCTTTTTTATTTTTTTCAGCTAATCCTATTATTTTTTTCTACTACTTTTTCCATGTAAGAGGAGACAAACAATGAGTCTATTAATAAAAGGCGGAACCGTCGTCACACATGAAGAAACGTTTAAAGCTGACATTCTTTGTAAAGACAATAAAATTATCGAGATTGGTAATATCAGTATCGTACCAACAGACGCCGAAGTCATAGACGCAACGGGCAAACTTATTATGCCTGGTGGGATAGATCCTCACACTCACATGCAATTACCTTTCATGGGGACTGTCGCAAAAGACGATTTTGCTTCAGGTACGGCAGCCGCACTCGCTGGCGGTACAACGACTATTATAGATTTTGTTATTCCAAACCCTCAGCAACCTTTACTCGAAGCCTACGATACATGGCGTGGCTGGGCAGAAAAAGCCCATTCAAATTACACCTTCCATGTAGCGATTACTTGGTGGGATGACAGCGTAGCCAAAGACATGGGCACGCTAGTAAAAGACTATGGCGTGAACAGTTTTAAACACTTCATGGCTTACAAAAACGCCATAATGGCGACTGATGATATTTTAGTTTCCAGCTTTACTCGGTGCTTAGAATTGGGTGCCATTCCAACGGTTCATGCTGAAAATGGTGAGCTCGTTTACCATCTACAAAACAAATTAGTTGCGGAAGGTATGACTGGCCCAGAAGCCCATCCTTTGTCTCGCCCTTCTTCAGTTGAAGGCGAAGCCGCAAACCGAGCAATCAGCATTGCCAATACATTAGGCGCTCCAATTTATCTTGTGCATGTTTCTACAGAAGAAGCAGTGGACGCGATTCGTTATGCGAAAGACCATGGCCACACTGTATTTGGTGAAGTGCTAGCTGGCCACTTAACGGTGGATGACAGTGTCTATCAAAACCCAGATTGGGCGACAGCAGCAGCTCATGTAATGAGCCCACCGTTTAGACCAAAACATCACCAAGATGCGTTATGGAAAGGTGTTCAAGCTGGAACATTACAAACTACTGCAACCGATCACTGTGCCTTTTGTGCTGAACAAAAATCCATGGGGAAAGACAACTTTGCAATGATTCCTAATGGTACTGCAGGCGTAGAAGAACGCATGATGGTGTTATGGGAAAAAGGCGTAAACGAAGGAAAAATCACGCCAAATGAATTTGTTGCGCTAACGTCAACAAATACGGCGAAAATCTTCAATATGTATCCGAATAAAGGTTGCGTTCGTGTCGGCGCTGACGCTGATTTGGTGATATGGAATCCAGCGGCAACCAAAACGCTTTCGGCTAAAACTCATCACTCTAAAATCGAACACAGTATTTTTGAAGGAATGGAGATTCACGGCGTACCAGAAACAACTGTATGTAATGGTAAGTTAGCATGGCATGACAATACACTAATCGCGAAATCTGGCGATGGAAAATACGTTGATCGTCCAGCTTATGCACCTTACTACGAAGCACTTAAAAAACGCATAGAACTGAACAAGCCAGTTGCCGTAAAACGCTAAACTCCATTAGCTAACTAAAATAAAGAAAAACGCCCGATGACTCTAAATAGAATCATCGGGCGCTTTTTTAATACTTAAAAGTGCTAGTTTTTTTATTGAAAGGCTTAAAAAACAAAATTCGCTAAGGCTTGTAGCACAACTAATGACATTACGCCGGCTAAAATATCGTCAAACATGATGCCAAAACCACCATGTACATGTTTATCTATCCAAGAGATCGGCCAAGGTTTTAAAATGTCGAACAGGCGAAATAGAACAAAACCCAACACGATATACATCCAACCCGCAGGGGCGAGCCACATGGTAATCCAATAGCCAACAAACTCATCCCAAACAATCCCAGAATGGTCGTGGACACCTAAGTCTTTCGACGTTTTGCCACATAAGTAAATACCCACCAGTGAAGTAACCACCAGCATTATTAGGTATTCAATATTACTTAGATCTTGCAGTAACCATAAATAAAGAGGCACTGCAGCCAATGTTCCAAAGGTACCCGGTGCTTTTGGTGCCGCACCAGAACCAAGTCCAAAAGCCAAAAAATGTATTGGGTTACGCCAAATTGACGCTGGGGCAGAATTTGCCATGAAACACCTTTATCCTATTAATTCATGTAAAAAATCACTGAACAACTTGGCATCATTAGAAATGTTGCCAGCCTGTTATGTCACCATTATACCCTTGAATAGTAAAACCTTTTGCTACGACTTCGCCAATTTTTGTACAAGGCAAACTCAAGGTCTGTGTAATCAAAGCAATTTCTGTGGCTTGTTCTTTTGGTGCAGTAAAGCACAGTTCATAATCGTCACCGCCTGTTAGCGCAAAAGTTACCGCCGCTTCTGGCTGCCATTGTATCAATTCAGGGGAAATAGGTAAGAGATTCGCATCTAGCTGCGCGCCTACACAAGAGGCTTTCAGAATATGCTGAATGTCTTGAGCCAGACCATCAGAGATATCCATCATGGCATGTACAACACGTTTCAATGCCATTCCACCAATCAATCTGTGCTGTGGTCGCCAATATCGTTCGTAGAAATAATCAAAACGTTCACTCGTTACTTGTAATTCGCCAGTAACAATCGGAACAGCAGCAGCGGAATTGCCAAGCAAACCTGTGACATAAATATCGTCTCCAACTTTAGCACTCGACCGTAAGCTGGCTAATTCTGGCTCAATATACCCATGTACTTGCAGCGTAATGGTTAGTGGTCCTTTTGTTGTATCGCCACCAACCAAGGCTAGCCCGATTGGCTCCGCGAGCTCTGCCATACCTTGCGCTAACCCTGCTAACCATTGTGGATCGGACTCAGGAATCGTCAAACCTAAAGTAAAAAACGCAGGTTTCGCACCCATTGCGGCTAAATCACTAACGCACGTTGCCACCGCACGATAACCAATATCGACAGGGTCAGCATCGAAGGGGAAGTGTCTACCTTCCACCAAAGTGTCCATAGAAAACACCAAACTCTGCCCTTGTGGCACTTGTACTTGAGCACAATCATCACCGATACCCAATAGAATATCACCACGTCCTTGGGTGTTTGCCATGACAGAAGCTTGAAAGATGTTTTGTATTAACTCGAATTCTTTCAACACAATATCCTTTTATTCTGACGAAAAAATTCATTCGTCAATGATGTCTAAAGCCTTATCTCAGCAAGGTCTATTTCACTGCTAGATATTACGACAGCCAGTATAGATAAAGCCGTCCGAAATAAAATTTATAATACGTTACGTAATAAACTTCTAAGTACTTTAAAGACCTCAAGATTACTGTGTCTCTGATGCTGAAGTATATCTACGTTAGCTAACCAGCCCATTTTTTCAAATTCGATAGGAAGCTTAATAAGATTGCCTTTTTCTACATCCTCAATAGCGACATGGTTTGGCAGTAAACACCAGCCGTATCCCTGTATGGCAAGTTCAAGTAAGACAAAATAGTTGTCTGCATACCAGACATCGGGGCTTATTTTTAATTGAAAGCTACTGGTTTGCGTATTACGAGAGCGAATAAGTAACTGTCTATATAGGCGTAAACCATCAATATTTTTACAGCCTTGTTTTGCTAAAGGATGTGACTTCGCAATGTATAAATCAAACTGTACAGAACCAAGGCATTCATAATCTAAGTCACTAGGAATATTTAATTCACTAAAAATGATGCCCGTTAAAGGTTTTTCACTTTTTAACATGTCGATTATATCGAGGCTTGATGCACTCAAAAATTCGAGAGAAACATTCGGATACTTAGTTTGAAGCTCTGCAATAGCGCTGGCTATTATTTTAAGTGGAATTCCTTCATCAAGAGCAATGGTAATTTCTCTTGGAATTTGATCATTCAGTGCTAGTACTGAGTTTGTTAAACGCTGATGCTGATTAAGCAATGCCATCGCTTGTGGCAGTAACTTTTTACCTGCGTCTGTTAATTGCGGGTAACGACCCGTACGTTCAAACAGTGTGGCGTTACAGTCTATCTCTAAATTAATAATATGTTGGCTGACGACTGATTGTGCCTTACTTAAATGTCGCGCGGCCGCAGAAAACGATCCCACTTCTACGGTTGTTACAAAGGCTTGAAGTTGTTCGACACTAAACATATCTCTTTTCCAGATACTATCTAACTATTTAATATCTTCATAATGGATAAAAATACGTAATTAGTCACTACATACAGGCATAAAATTAATAATGAAAACCGTTGAACGCATCTTTCAAGCCATTTTTTTTGAGATCACCGTACTTTCTATCATTATACCTTCGTCCGTTATTATTGGCGGATTTGATCCTGAAAGGATGACCATTGTAGCGATTGCCATATCGTTATTTGCGATGCTTTGGAATTATATTTACAACCTAGTCTTCGATAAGTTGATCGGATTTAACCGTTTAGCGAGAGGATTAGTTCTTCGTATTTCTCATGCAGTTTGTTTTGAGTTAGGAATGGTGGTCATCACATTGCCAGTCATGGCTTGGTATTTAGAGATCACCTTATTGGCTGCTGCCATTTTAGAAGCGGCTTTTTTAATATTTATACTTATATATACCCTTGTATTTAATTGGCTATACGATCGCTACCAACCCTACCAAAAATGGTTTAGTAAACAGGTTAATTAGATTTAATACTGTATTACCAATGACTCATAAAAAAGCCCTCGCTTAAATGCTGATATGAAGTGACCCCATAAAGTTGGGCACTTCAATAAGCATTAGTAACGAGGGCTATTTTATATGTAGGCAGTGACTTACTACTCTCTATAAAAAAGAAATAAAGATTAAACGTCGTCTTCGTTGGTATCGTCTGGACGCTTAGTTCGAGTCTTTGGTACTGCAACTACTTCAAGGTAGAACGATTTCCAGTGTTGGCTCTGCGCAGAACTGATATTGGTATTAATATCGCCTTCATGAATTGCTCGAGCTTTATCCGCTGTTTGGCCAAACTTACAACTAAATCCCCAAAAATCTGCATTCTCAGGTAAGGCTTTGTTACGCTCTTTCTTGATATGCTTCTTAACTTCGTTTTTAGCTGACTCAATAATACGCTGATAAGTCATTTTTGGGTGTGATAGTACAAACGTCTTTTTCATTAGGATCCTAAAATTTGGGTAAGGCAGCGTAACAACTGCCTCAATACCCCATATGATAGCTGGTTACTAATAAAGCAGCCAACGATATCGCTCTTTATCTAACTCTCTGCTGGGTAAAATCTGTTGATGGTGTGCCTTTGTAGCATCGAGGAATAACAGGAAAAGCCTCTGTTAAAAAGTACGCATAAATACCATTAGGAAATTCTGGCGTAGTGGTAACTTGACCATTGCACTCATCCAAACTACCTGCGCCCTTTACATATTCATAATCGGCAACAAAAGTACCATCATAATGCCCACCGGGATTACTGCCACCGTCTGGTCTATGTCCGCTTTTTAGTTGATAACTAGAAGTCTGCTCAACAATGCCAGACTGTTTGTCTTCAGGATTCTTATAACCATAAAGCGCATAAATAGGAAAACCATCTGCAGACCAACCAATTAAAGGAGAATACTCTTCACTGGAAAGATGCAAATCCGATACTAATAAGGTAGGCAATGCGTGGTAATGATAAGCACCAGATGGCTGAACATGGGCATGGTTTTCATCAAGTCCTAATTCCACTGCACCAGACATCGCTTCGTATTGCCAACCAGAGCTTCGATCACCCAAATACCATTCAGCTGCAATAGGATCAAAAGGAACACCATTTAAACCCAAACCGAAATCATGCAAACCTAAAGGTGTTATTTTTCCTGAAATTTTTGGATTAGCTGGAATTTTAAACGTATAGCTTTGCTCTTTGATCTCGTTAGGATTACCAGAATTGGGAAACTGCCCAGTAAAGTGCTCAGAAATACCATTGGCAATAAGAATACGTTCATCGCCTTCTATCCGCGTACTAATTTTACTATCTGTAATCGGTTCAACATTCGCTATGGTGGTTTCAACCTGCCCATCTGATTGAACAATCGTGTGCTTTCTTGGAGCTCGTATTTGCTCCTGTCCATTGGCTCTAGATAAAAGTTGATTGCCCGCCTTTCTTGCCGGTACGCACACCAGTTGTTTTTGAGCGGGTGGTTGACGGCAAATACCTTCTACTGTATTTCTTGGAGAACTAAAACTACAGCTGTCCCCAGAAACCTTACTTTCACAAGCACCAATGGCGACTTGTGGTGCTTTGGCATAAGTAAAAAAAGGAATGCCCATCAGAATGAGATATTTCAATAACTTCATATTATCTCCCGTGGTGTTTTGAAACTTAAGTAAATTGGACTTGAAAATAACACCAAATATAAAGTTAATGACTTCATTTTACACAGACTTACATTAAGCAGGTTTAAACAAGACTAGCCGAAGAAAAAGTACATACAGAGCTAAGTCGCTGTACCAATTCAGTTCTGTCTTGTTATGTTATCGTATTTCCTCTTCCGCTTGATGCTCGGCATTATCTATCGCCCACTCACTTGCTGCCTCCACGGCAACAGTAGAAGTTGTAGGCAAAACACCAAGATAGCTGTCTGTATCCTCCACTGATAACTCTTCTTTTTGCTGAGACACACTATATAGAGCGAAGCCAGCAATCCCTAAAAAAGTCACGCCAATCACCAGCCAAAAAGCGCTAGGGCCTAAAATCTGCATAAACCAACCGCTCAACAACGGACCAGCAATAGCCCCCAAACCAAATGTAAAGACAAGCCCTCCTGATGCCGCAGGCATATCACTCGGGGAAAGTGAGTCATTGGTATAAGCCAGAAACAAAGCATAAAGTGGCGCTGTAACACCACCCGCAAAAAAGGCCGACGCCATCAAAGGCCAAAAAGCATCATGACTCATCCAACCAAACACACAGGAAGCACCACCAAAACAAGAGGCCCAAAAAATTAATTTACCTCGACTTACCCGATCTGATAACCAGCCTATGGGATACTGCATTACTAAAGCACCAGCAAATAACATGGCGACAAACAAAGCAATACTGTTTGCAGATAAGCCAATTTGACTACCAAACACAGCCCCCATCCCTGATTGTGTAGCATAAACACTCCCTAATAAAAATATCCCAACAGCTCCTAAAGGTGACACTTTTAATAAGGCTCTAAGTGACATGGGTTTGGCCACTTGTACCGCAGGCACAGCGGCCGCAGACAAAAGAATAGGAGCAAACGAAATAGATACTAAAATAGAAGCGCCAATAAACAGTGCAGATGTACTAGCGTCCCCCAAAGTCAGTAGACCTTGAGCGCCGATGATGCCAAGCGTTTGTGCAATCATATAAGCGGACAAAACTTTACCGCGTGTTTCATTAGTCGCCGAATCGTTTAACCAGCTTTCTGCCGCAACATAAATGCCCGACATACAGAAACCTACCAATAAACGTATAAGCGTCCAAGCCCAAGGATCTGTCAGTAAAGGGAAGGCAATCAAGCCTGCCGACATAAAACTCCCCAGTGCCGCGAACACACGCACATGGCCAACTCGACGAATCAATAATGGCGTAAAGTGTGCACCAGATAAAAAACCCACGTAATAACCCGAGGTGATGATAGCAAGTGAAGCAGAAGAAAAACCTTCAATCCCCCCTCGCAAACCGATCAAGGTGAAATGCATACCATTACCCAACATAATGAGCACGATACCGAGTAATAAAGCCCAAACTTTTGAAAGTACCTGAACCATCAAACTCACCACCTTCACACTTTACATAAACCGACAAAATACTAGGTTGCACCTAGAAAAACAGAGCTAGATAAATACCTAACTCCGCCTGCCAATTTAGGTGGTTCCATTTATGATTACGCTATTCTTATTTAACCCTATACGATCAACCAACACCGTCACAATATTGACCACAAACGTCATTCGCTCTAAAAACAGCAACATCAACTCTGCTTCCATTTTTTAATGGCGAGTATTGCAAAATATTTCACCATAAAAAGCGGTATCTACATAACAGACTAACGCAACATACTATGAAGTTTACTAATGATATTTAGATTACGCCTAGTTACAAAGACACCGAAACAAGACACGATATTAGCTACTAGCTTAGAACATCCAACACCATGTAAAGAGCTTCAGTAACTCAAACAGAAGGTTATGGCGTATCTTGTGGTTTTAGTCGAAAAGTCATGTGTGACGATGAATTTATTAAACAATAGGTACTTGAGATCATGGAAGTGTTATAGCGTTGCAGAAAAAACCTGTTCTTAAGTTGCCACAACCGAAAACGGTACAAGTAATTAAGTAAAAACAAACCGATAAGCTACGAAGAATAACAACATCGCCATGACGCGATTCAACCATGCCATCACGTTTCGGTTTGTTGCCACGTTTTTAAGGCATGAACCAACGAATAAATACGTACTTGGCGCACCACACGCGATCATTGAAAGTCCTAATGACCATAATGCGATTTGCCCACCTTCGATCTGCATTCGAGGAAATTGAACGGTTACAATAGGTACGATTGCGACCATTGCTTTAGGGTTACAAAGCTGTAAAACCAATCCCATTCGAAAATTTACCACAGCATTTTTGTCATTATTGGCTTTCTGTTGAAAACTCGACTGCATGATTTTTATCGCTAAATAAGCAATATATATCCCCCCACAAATAGAAATCACAGACTGATAGCCTTTCGGAATAATTTCACTGCCAAGATAACCAATCACCAGAAACCAAATCAGCATGGCAAGGCCGACACCCACACAATAAAGAAACGCTCGCCAACCTTGCCCATTCACACCAGCAAAAAGTGCAAGCGTATTCGCAGGCCCAGGACTGTACATAATACCAAAGGCATAAATGATTATTTCGAGCATAGGAATTCCTCAAATAGAATTTGATAGATATTAGATGGAAGTAAAATGGAGAATTAGATTGTCGTTAGATTCGTAATAAATTGCGTCTAAATTGATAAGGCGTTAAGCCAAAAACGGGTTTGAAGCGACGATTAAAGTAGCTCAAGTCACTAAAGCCAAAGGTAAACGCGACATCGGCTAATGACATGCCCAGCTCTAACGCTTCTTTCGCACGATTAATACGATAGTTCTGCCAATATTGGTGAGGCGTCATACCAAAGTAGTCACGAAATCGACGTAATAAGTGATACTTAGATATTTGCGCTACTTGGCTTAATTCGTCGAGTGACACCTCTTCACTGACATGAGCATGTAGATAGTCACGTACACGTTCAAAAACAGGATCTTTAACTCGCGGCAAAGCACCTACTTTCACTCTCTCTTTATGAGCAAGGTGCTCAGCAAACTCAAACAAGGCAGAGGAATATTTCAATGATGATGCTGTGTTACTTTCCACCAAGGCAGCCAAATGCAGAATATGCGCCTTCAAAATAGGATCGTTTTGCACCACGTGTTCCACTCGAAAATCTTGTGCTTGATAAACCCCAACACTTTCAAGCATTGGAACGAGCTGATCAGGGTGAACATAAAGCATTTTATAATGAAGTGCATCGCCACCACCCGAGCTTCCATCGTGAGCATCTTCAGGGTTAAACACAATTACATTACCAGCATGACTTTTGTGATGCTCACCTAACGCGAAAAAGTCTTGTCGACCCGATAACGTCACGCCAAACGAAAACTCTTCATGGGCATGGACTCCATAAGAGAAATCACTCATAGAAGCTTCCAGCAACATGACTTCATCAAGGGCTGAACTTTTAGCAAACTGAAACCGATTTTCTGCTGACACAACAACCCTCCTTTCTTAATGGTCTAAAACAATAAAACTAGACTACCTAAATTGAAACGTAAAAGATTGGACGATATTGCGAAACTAAGAAAAGAGTAGATATAAAAAAGCCCTGTTATTAACAAGTAATAACAGGGCTCTTAACTATTTTTCAGAAACGACTTCGATGGATGTTGGCTCTCTTTAAGGAACGAGCCTTATCGACTACTTCTTCGCTTCTCGGCGTTCTGCGATTTCTTCGCGGCGAACACGTTGTGCTAGTTTGTCTAGAATACCGTTAACGTATTTATGGCTTTCTGTTGCACCGAAGCCTTTTGCCAACTCTACGCCTTCATTAATCGCAACACGGTATGGGACGTCTAAACGTTCTGATAATTCAAATGCGCCAATACGCATAACAGCCAATTCTATTGGATCTAGCTCGCTTAATGGGCGATCTAGTAGCTCTTCAAACAAATCATCCAATTTTTTCGCGCTGGCTGTAACACCTTGCAAAAGTTCGCGGAAGTAAGGTTTGTCACAAGAATCCATGTCTTGATCAATAGTGAACTGGGTTTCTATCTCGCTTACCGCAGATTGATTCATCTGCCATTGGTAAACCGCTTGCAATGCCAAACGACGAGAAGCACTGCGCATTTGCGAGCGCGAAGGTTTTTTCGCCTTCTTTTTTGGTGCTGGAGTTTGATCGTTTGTTGTTTCCACTTCGCTCATTTTTCGCCTCAATTATCCAGACTACGCCGCCTTTTGGGCTGACGTTTTTCGCCTGTTTGGTAGTACCTGTTTTTGTCTATCAGACAGTGTCCATGGTCATTATGACCAAAGGCACGAATATGCATTTATCTTGGGCGGCGATTATAGCAATTTTTATCCTACGTTTCTTGGCAAAATTTTCTAAATATCGCTAAGAAACGTAGGTTTTTGGCTTTTTTCCAAAAAAGGCTTTAAAAGCAATGACTCACGTCACTGAGATTATTCTTCGTCTTCGTCAAAACCGTCTTCTTCGAAGTCTTCCTCTAAATAGGTTGGCTGGTATACCAAACGTAAATCTTGTCCAACTTGGCGTACAGATTTTAGCGTCAGTTCAACCGCTTCATCCATTGCCTCTAAAGGCAACTGAAATAATGGACGCGCACTGGAGCCTAATAATTTTGGCGCCATATAAACGGTAATTTCATCGACCAAACCTGCTTGTAAAAAACTACCCGCTAACGCTGATCCAGTTTCCAACAAGACATCATTGATACCCGCATCCGCAAGCTGCTCCATCGCATCTAACAAATCTAAACGTCCATCGTCTCCGCGTGGTGAGAAGCGCACTTTTACGCCTTTTTTATTTAAGACATTCAAATGCTCCGCTTCAATGTCTTCTTCCACAGAAAACACACACGCCTGAGACGTCGGATACAAAATTTTAGCGTCAGGAACAATCGACAAAGCGGTATCCATAACAACGCGCAATGGTTGGCGAACTGTTTTAGAGTCAACTTCTTGATCATCACTATCAATACGAACCGTCATGCTCGGGTTATCAGCCAACACAGAGCCGATACCTGTGACGATAGCATCACTTTGTGCTCGTAAGCGCTGCACATCAAGACGCGCTTCTGGCCCTGTAATCCATTGACTCTCACCGGATTCCATCGCGGTTCTGCCATCTAAGCTCATAGCTAATTTCACACGGATGTAAGGCAAGCCTTCTGTCATACGTTTGATAAATCCATGATTTAACGCTTCACACTCCAACTCTTGAATGGGACCAATCACTTCGATGCCCGCTTTTTTGATTTTTGCTAAACCGCGACCTGATACTTCTGGATTCGGGTCTTGCATACCAAACACAACACAAGCAACACCCGCTTTAATCAAAGCATCAGCACAAGGTGGTGTTTTACCTTGGTGGCTGCAAGGCTCTAACGTCACATAAGCCGTTGCGCCTTTAACGTCTTGGCTATTTTTCTTAGCATCATTAAGTGCATTAACTTCCGCATGAGCTTCACCTGCTTTGAGATGAAAGCCTTGACCAATAAGCTGATCGCCCTTTACTAAGACACAACCCACTCGTGGATTTGGGTGCGTGGTATAGCGGCCTTTTTGAGCTAACTGAATTGCTTTTGCCATCCAATATTCGTGATTATATAAGGTCATTCTTTGTCTTCTTTGTTGGCTGCTTTGTCATTAGGGTCATTGGCGAGTAATTCAGACTCACTAACACTGTGGCTTTCTAGATGATCTATCGCTTCACGAAATTCACTAATGTCTTTAAAACTACGATAAACAGAAGCGAATCGAACATAAGCAACATGATCAAGGCGCTGCAGTTCTTCCATTACCGCTTCACCCGTCCAACGAGATGGTAATTCACGCTCACCTGTTGCTTGCATTTTTTCTTTAATACGAGTGATTGCAGTCTCGACAGATTCAATACTAACAGGTCGTTTTTCAAGTGATTTGATAATGCCGTTACGCAGTTTTTCTTCATCAAATGGCACACGACTACCATCGTTTTTTATCAATTTTGGCATTTGCAGCTCAGCCACTTCAAAGGTGGTAAAGCGTTCATGGCATTCAATACAAGTTCGTCTACGGCGAACCTGTGCGGCTTCAGAAACCAACCGAGAATCCACTACTTTAGTATCTAGGGTTCCACAAAAAGGGCATCGCATAGCACTTCCAATATTACTAATTTGGTGTAAGAATGCCTCAATAAAGGCCGTCATTTTCTGGCGCAAATAATACCAACCCCGTCATCATATAGCTACAAACGCACTTCCATGTAGCCGTCGGCCAGTTCACAAGGATATTTATGCTATTCGCAGAATTAGCCGGTTTGGGCGCTGCATTGTGTTGGACTATTTCAAGCTTAATGGCCCCTAGGTTGATACAACGCTTCGGCACCATGCGTTTCAATACTGTTCGAATCTCCATCGCCAGCTCTATTCTGTTACTTATTTGTTTCATTGGTCAGCGATTTAGTGCCCTATTATGGCAACACGCAGAAGTCGTTATGCTGTCTGGTGTACTGGGAATATTTCTTGGCGACACCATGCTATTTAGCGCCGTACATCGTCTTGGACCAAGACGTACTGGCGTCATTTTTGCAACCAATGCTCCTATGTCTATTTTACTTAGCTGGTTATTTCTAGATGAGTACCTTTCTTTTAGCCAACTCCTTGCCTGTGGCTTGGTTCTAACTGGCGTTATCATTGCCATATTATTTGGTAAGCGTGCTGTTTTTAAGGAAGATAAAAACAATCACGCGTGGGAACAAACCAAGGGTAAGTTAAGCGTAGGTATTCTTATGGCGCTGGGTGGTGCACTTGGACAAGCCAGCGGCGCTTTACTAAGCAAACCCGCTTTACTTGATGGTGCAGACCCTATTGCTGTGTCTGCACTGCGAGTATGCACAGGTGCAATTGCACTTATCCTTGCTTATGGTTTGTTCTATCGCCACAAGCAGCCTATTGGGGCTCTACCTTTCTGGAAATTAAACTATTCTGATTTTTTAGGCGTAATAGCCATGGCAATCATTGGAATGGTGATCGGCATGAGCCTTTTAGTTTGGGGCATCGGAAACGCCAACGTTGGCATTGTCACTACGCTATCAGCCGTCGTACCTGTCCTTATCTTACCTGCATTGTGGATTACTACAGGCCAACGACCAGCGATTGGGGCTTGGCTGGGCGCTATTTTAGTCGTGGTTGGCGCCTCACTGATTATTCTGCATTAGCTTGAGCTGTGCTATCCTTAACATACTTTCAAATCATTCAATAAGTGACTCATTTTATGGCTCAGTTTGTATACAGCATGAACCGCGTTGGGAAGATTGTTCCTCCTAAACGCGAGATACTTAAAGACATTTCTCTTTCATTTTTCCCTGGCGCTAAGATCGGTGTATTGGGTCTTAACGGTTCTGGTAAATCCACGCTTCTACGCATTATGGCGGGGGTCGACACTGAACATAATGGTGAAGCTCGCCCAATGCCGGGCATTAAAATCGGCTACTTGGAACAAGAACCTCATCTTGATCCAACGAAAAACGTACGCGGCATTGTTGAAGAAGCTTTCGCGGACGTTATCGAGGCGATGGCTCGCTTAGATGCCGTTTACGCAGAATACGCAGAACCCGATGCAGACTTTGATGCCTTAGCCAAAGAGCAAGGCCAACTTGAAGCCTTGATCGAAGCGAAAGAAGGTCACAACCTAGAGCGCGCTCTAGAAGTAGCCGCTGATGCACTTCGCCTTCCACCTTGGGAAGCAAGCGTAGAGCACCTTTCTGGTGGTGAACGTCGCCGTGTGGCGTTGTGTCGTCTATTACTCAACAAACCAGACATGATCCTTCTAGACGAGCCAACTAACCATTTGGACGCAGAATCCGTTGCTTGGCTAGAACGCTTCTTGAAAGATTATCCAGGCACTGTTGTGGCGATTACCCATGACCGTTACTTCCTTGATAATGCAGCGGGTTGGATTCTAGAGCTTGACCGTGGACACGGTATTCCATACGAAGGTAACTACTCTTCTTGGTTAGAACAAAAAGACGCTCGATTGGCCAGCGAAGCGAAGCAACAGGCTTCCCATCAAAAAGCCATTAAGTCGGAGCTAGAGTGGGTTCGTCAAGGTGCCAAGGGTCGTCAATCTAAATCCAAAGCGCGCTTATCTCGATTCGAAGAAATGAACTCGCAAGAGTTCCAAGATCGTAACGAAACCAACGAATTGTACATTCCACCGGGACCACGTCTTGGTAGCAAAGTCATAGAGATCGAAGGCGTCAGCAAAAGCTTCGAACACAAAATGCTACTAGAAGACTTCAACATGGTCGTGCCTCAAGGCGCCATCGTCGGTGTGGTGGGTGGTAACGGTGCTGGTAAATCAACACTGTTCAAAATGATTGCGGGTATTGAACAACCAGACACAGGTACAGTGACACTAGGTGAGACTGTACAACTGGCTTACGTTGACCAAATGCGTGAACTGGATGGCGACAAAACCGTTTTTGAAGAAATTGCAGACGGCCAAGACATGATCACCGTTCACAACTACAAAGTTGTGTCTCGTGCTTACATCGGTCGCTTTAACTTCAAAGGATCAGATCAACAGAAATTGGTTAAGCATTTGTCTGGTGGTGAGCGTAACCGTTTGCACCTTGCGAAATTGCTTAAAGAAGGCGGCAACGTGTTGCTACTGGATGAGCCGACCAATGACCTTGATGTGGAAACATTACGAGCACTGGAAGACGCCTTACTTGCCTTCCCAGGTGCCGCGATTGTTATTTCCCATGACCGTTGGTTCCTAGACCGTATCGCCACGCATATCCTTGCGTACGAAGGCGATTCAAAAGCGGTATTCTTCGAAGGTAACTACGCCGAATACGAAGCCGACTACAAACAACGTACCGGCAACGAAGCCACACCAACACGTATCAAATACAAACGTATTGATGCGTAATTCTATTTAATAGGATTGGTTGGTAATGAGAAGCCGCTTACAGAAATGTAAGCGGTTTTTTTAGGCTTAATGTGAAACTAATCCTTTTTTGTATCTAACTTCTTTATAAGTTCCATCATCAATTCATGTGTATTTATAGGATATGAATCTATATTAGTTTTTGTAAAATCTCTTGCAGCAAACAATCTGTTAGCAATTTCTATTTTAATTTTATGCTGCTCTTCTTCAGGTAATGACGCTATATATGGCGTTATAGCTTTTAGATCTAAAGACGTTTGCTGATGTTCATATTGTTGAGCACGATGTTTTGCTGACTCTCTAGCTAAATAGGCTGCAGGTATAGACAGCATGATAGCTAAAACTATGCGAAAAAGAGAACTTTTCCATTCAAAACTGGCTTGAGTTGTCTCATAAAATGAAAAAGTAACAATGGCTACTGTTATTGCCATACATACCAATGATGCATATCTCAATACATTTGCCATTGCCTTTTCATCTCCAGCACTGGTCTCAAAATCCCCTGCTATTACTCTACCTGATGCATGACCTAATATATCGTTAATTTGGCTTTCTTTGACTTCAATTTCTTTCAAGGAGTCACTATACAAGACGGATACTTTTTCTATCTCTGCCTTCATTTCACTTTCTAACTGTTTCGACCTTTCACTAATCTGTGTGATTTTGACTTCATTTTCGTTTAGTAGTTTTTTTACTCTATCATCATGCTGTGCACTTTGATTAAAAAGTTCGTTCAGTTGATTTTTTGCAGATTTAAAGCTATGAAAACTATCTAATCCAGTACTTCCATTACTGCTTAATGAGTTATAACCAGCAGCTGCTAATAGATCATTTGATTTCTCCACTAATTCAGTGCTCAGAGAGCTCACTCTTCCATCAGACAATCCAGATTTTAAAATAGCAAACCCTAACCCTACTCCTTGTCGAGGAACTTCAATTAATTTATAAATTGTACTTTCTTTGGAACTTCCATTTTTAGCGGAATCATTGTAATTATTATAATCGGAAGCAGCACGATTAAAGCGGTCTAGACTATTTCTGATTTCTTTATTATGGAGGAAAGAGTCATTATTCCCTATTCGGTGCTGAAGTTGTGAGACTAGTTCTATAATTTCATGAATTTTTTCATCTGCGTTTAAAAGTAGCTCTTCCATTTTCTTTCCTATATCAATTAAAGCTAGATTCTCTTCATAGTAACGTAAAATTAAGCAATCGTTTCTATCCCTTTTCGTTCAACTAGTGAAAGCATCTTCAACGCGGCGCCTCTGGGTTTGCTTTCACCTTGTTCCCATTTTTTGACGAGCTTGTCACTGACGTTTAGATATTGGGCAAATACAGGTTGAGAAAGATTGTTAGCCAATCGTAGTTGACGAACTTTCTCAGGCGTAAATTCATGAATAGAAGTGAGGCACAAGGCATCAAACTTACGCATGGTGGTTTTATCGATCACACCTGCTTTTTTTAACCCTTTGGCCGTTTTATGAACGGATTTTAAAATATCACTCATGACTATCTCCTTCCTGATAATCATCTACTTTAATAGGTTTACCAGTAACGATTAGAATAAACCTTAAACGCACGAAACAACAGCCACAAAAAAGCCGCTTATCTTGCGATAAGCGGCTTTATATTTTCGTTTTAAATACTGACTAAGAAAGACTAAACCTTAAAGCTGCCCACTTGATGATCAAGCTCTTTATACAGTTTAGAGATGTCTTCTGATTGTTGATGTATCAAATCTGCAACGGTTTGCACTGACGTTGTTTGTTCGTTCAAAGACACCATGTTTTGATTCAGGTCGTTCGCCACAACAGATTGCTCTTGTGTCGCTTGGGCTGTTTGCGCCGCCATTTCCTGAACCTTACTGAAAGACTCACTTAATGCCGTAAATGTTTTTGTCACTTCATCAAAGTTACTTGCGGTGAACTCTGCATTATCATGACTGTTACGAATCGCCTTCGCTGACTCAGAAACATTGATGTTAAGCTTTTCAATCATGGATTCGATTTCATTTGTGCTGTCTTGTGTTCGAGTAGCAAGCGTTCTTACTTCATCTGCAACAACAGCGAAACCTCGACCTTGTTCACCTGCGCGTGCTGCTTCAATTGCCGCGTTCAATGCCAACAAGTTAGTCTGCTCGGCAATATTACCTATTACTTCTAAAACAGAGGTAATGGCTTCTGAGCTCTTCTGTAATTCTTCTGAGCGAGCAAGCGCCGATTGAATGTCTGCAACCAATTCTTTTATGGCTTTCTGAGAATTGGTAACCGCTGACATACCACTCTTAGTAAGTACATTTGAGTTATTCGCTTCATCAGCAGTATCACGGGCAACGGACGCCATTTGCTGGTTAGACATGTCCATTTCATGGCCTGCACTGACAATAAACTCAGAGGCATTGGCTAACGCAGAGGTAATATCTGATGTTCTTACTGACACGTCTTTTAAACCAGTAGTCATTTGACCTAAAGAGTCGGATTGTTTATGAATACTGCCAATGATCCCTCTAAGTCGATCCATAAATCCATTAAACTCATCCGCTAGGTCGCCTAATTCATCTTTAGTAGAGAATTCGATTTTCTGCGTTAAATCACCATCACCTTCGGAAATCTCACGAATGCGCTGCCCTAGGTAACGCACTTGATCCGTTAGGGTTTTAGGCGTCCTGTAGCTGAACCAAATAGAAATAAGCAATCCGATAACAATGACGACTAGGAAGAAATTCCCGAAGCTTTCAACATGTTCTGATACTTCTTTTTGAGCCTTATGAGAGCGTTCTTTAACCGCTTCACCTGCTGAGTCTAAAATATCTCTTAGTGCCGAAAAATCTGCATTTGTTTTGCTTTCAGTCGATTTATAATCGGATGAATTAACATTCATTTGAACCAGTGCATTTGAAGAATTTAACCAAGTAGTAAAGGCGGCATCAAACGGTTTGATCATGTTAACAAGATTAAGGTCGTTTTTAAGATGAGAACGATATAGCGCTACTCTGTCTTTTACTTGCTGGGCATTGCCTACACGATCTTTTTCTTCCTCTTGTGCATTTCCGATACTCGTAACAAGGTGCTGCTCTGCTAGCTTCGCTTGATACAAATCTCTATCCGCATTTAAAATTTCCGACATAGCTTCTTCGTATTGATCGACTTGGGTGATTAAGGCTCCTTCTAATCGATTAATAATATGAGTCATTGCCGATAAGGCAATTATGAAGGTGATAGTCATAATGGCAACAGGCAAAGAAACTTTTACCCGAATGGAATTTAAACGCATAACTGGAGCTCCTAACAAAGCTGCTGAATACAGCATATATACGTCATATTAAAATGAATGGTTCTGATGGATCAATCAAGTTTAACAATTACCTACATATTTATTACATATTTAGACCCTTTAAATGACATTTGTCTGATCCCTTAAATAAAGGCATTACTAAAGGCATTCCTTGTGCTTTATGTTTTAATATTTTTTTTAGACCGCAGAATGCCACTAGCGAATACCACACCGATACCTACCAAGATTAATCCAGCGATCACTTCTAACGTTGGTATTTCACCTAATAATGGAATAGCTAATAAAGATGTAAGTACTGGTGTGAGAGCACCCACTGCTGAAGTTCGCTCTGCACCCAGTTTATTGATAGCAAAACCATAGCTAAAGCCTGCGACCACACCCACTAAGATAGACTGCACGAATACTTGTTTTAATATCACATCCAGACTGACTTGGCTGATCCCTGAATCAACCACACCAAGAAGAAACAAAACAAAGAGCATAATTAGTGAAACTAAACTCAATAATCCACTGGCAGCCAAAGGTGGTAAACCTGCAACCCGTAAGCTAATAGTATAAATAGCCCAACATAGGCTAGCGCCTAACAGGTATAAATCACCTAGCCACACTTGCCCTTCTGACACTAATAAAGAGGTTAATAACAACAAAACGATGCCTGCAAAAATACCAATTAAGCCACATAATCGTAAACGACTTAATGGCTCTTTATAGAAGAAGTAAGCAATAGCAGTAACGAATAAAGGGAAGGTACCAGGGAGCAACAAACCAGCATGAGAAGCGGGTGCAAATGACATTCCGGTCGAACTTAAAAAAACAAATGGCACACCAGCACCACAGGTGATGCCAATTAAGTACTTAAAAGGTACGGCGGCAATTTTTTTTCGCGCCTGCCAAGCAAAAGGTAATAGAAGCACACAAGGCACACCAAACCGTAACAAAGCCAAATCATAAGAGGTTAAAGCGGTTTGTGTTCCTAATTTAATGACAATTAGCCAACATGCCCAAATACAAACAGTGAAGAACGCCGCACCAATGCCTAAATACAAGGTCGTTCCACTAGCAATCATTCGATATGAAGGTTCTTTTACCACCTTGGCTTCGACAGCTTCTTTTTCGACAAGGTATGACATCTTCATTCCTCAGTTAAGTGAAGAGCCATTATGCGGATTAGGCCCAGAGCATGTCCTTGCCAATTACACCTATAATTCGCTATATTTTGGCATCTATCATTATTTAATTAATAAAAACTTAATGGATATGCCAATATCATGTCAGACAATACAGATTCTCTTATTTTACAACGATTACAAAATGACGGCCGCTTAAGTAATGTAGATCTTGCTGAGCAGATAAACCTCTCAGCGTCTCCTTGCTTACGACGTGTAAAAGCATTGGAAACAGAGGGTTATATTAAAGGCTACAGCGCTAAACTAGATCGTAAGAAAGCAGGCTTTGCTATGACGGTGTTTATTGAAGTTAGGCTCAATAATCACAGTACAGAAGCCATAGAACAATTTGAGAAAGAGGTATTAGATTTAGGCAATATAATTAGCGCATATTTAGTTTCTGGTTTTGCAGATTATCGGTTAGAAGCGGTGGCGAAAGATTTAACCGATTACGAGCGAATCTTAAAAGAAGTACAAAACCTCCCTTTCGTAAAAGGCATTCAGAGCAACTTTGCTATTCGTGCGATAAAGGCCGATGCTCCTTTACCTTTAGCTAATACATTTAATAAAACAAAGTAATTCACACTATGGCAAACTATCACTACTTTGCCTTAATACCTCTTAAAAGAGAAACTGCATAAATGGCTTTTCCCTCACTCCGCGCCAAATTATCACTCGCCGCTTGGCTGGAAGCTCACACTGAGTTTCGTCTACCAGCTCAGGCAAACGATTTAACATCTGCATTAAATTCTCTTGATACATCACCTCAATCTATCAGTTATTCAATGCAGTTTTCTCTATTAAAGCGCTATTTCAACCGCCTTATTTTGGGTGTTTTAGTCATGTCTTTTATATTGGGACTCGTCGCCGTTCCTCCTGCCTTTGCAACGAGCCAATCGAATCAGGTTAATATTTTCTGGTTATTTATTATCTTATTAGGATTTCACCTACTGAATTTGACGGCTTGGTTTGTCACTATGGTCGCAACCATGAGACACAGATCCGAAAACAAAGGCATTTTATTAAGCGCTCTGATTTTTCTAAACAAAAAAATAAGTAAGCACTCACATTTTGACGAAGAAACCACTTCCGCTTATTTGTATTGGCAATGCCCTATACAGTCAAATACATGGTTAGTCAGCAGCATTTCACATGGCGCTTGGGGATGTTATTTATTGGCCGGCTGGCTGATGACCTTATTATTACTGTTGACCAATCAAGTCGACTTTGTCTGGGAAACAACCTTACTAAGTGATGAAGCATTTATACAGATCACTCAAGCATTGAATATTGTGCCGCAATGGTTTGGACTTTCACTTCCTAATCAATTCGATATTCTGGCAAGTCGAATCGATCTTGTTTCTCAGGAATCCTCAACAAGACAACATTGGGCTAATTTTTTGCTCGCCAGCATTATGATCTATGGTGTACTTCCAAGACTTATACTCACCTTAATCAGTATAAGTCTGTATTATTTAAAACGCTCAACACTGCCGCTTAGTAATCAAGAACGCCTTATTCAAAACCGTTATCAATATAAAGAAAAACACAGCACCCTCATTGTCGATAATGATTCAAATAAAGCCTCTGAATCAGCAAAAACAACCAGTAAAACCGAGATAAACACACTCGATGAAAAGGCTTTTTTACAGCCCTGGGCGTTGTTTGAATGGAGCGCTCCTCTACCAAGTTTTTTAAATAAGGCCAGCACCTTATCTTTATTAAACAGTCGAAAAGAACAAACTCTATTCTTAATCGAGGCGACATCAACACCTGTTTATATTTTAGTCGATGCTTCACAAAGCCCAGATCGTGGCAGTAGACGATTCTTCACTCAAGTGAGCGCGTCTTATTCTTCTGCATTTATGGCAATATCCGATGACGAAAGCGCTCAATTCGTTGAAGACTGGCAACGCCTTGCAAAAGAAGCCCAACTGCCGTTTGCCAAAATCATAGGTAAGGATTAGCCCATGTCGATTTCTCTGCTTGTTGTTGGCCACGCCAATACTGGTAAAACCTCACTCATTCGTACCTTGTTACGCCGACACGACTTTGGTGACGTGAACGACAGAGCGGGAACCACTCGTCATGTGGAAAGCGTTAAGGTAAACATTGGTCAAAAAACCGTTGTTACGCTAACCGACACACCAGGATTTGAAGACTCAACCGGCTTATGGGACGTTCGTCATTCTAACGACTTCCGCTCGTTACAAGGTTCCCAGTGGCTACAACCTTTTTGCGACAGTCACTTTGCACAAAATGAGTTTGAGCAAGAAGCCAAAATCATTAAACAGCTCACCAATACCGACATTATTCTTTACGTAATTGACATACGACAAGCGCCTCTTGGTAAGTATTTAGACGAACTGGCGTTATTAGCCAGCGCCAATAAGCCCATTATTCCAATATTGAATTTCAGTGCGACACCAAGCGCTCACCTAAAAGCGTGGCGTGAAGTGTTAGCAGAACGACATTTACATGCGGTGGTTAAATACGACTCTGTGGCGTTTTATTTTGAAGATGAAAAACGCTTATACCAAAGCATTCAGAGTTTAATGCCAGAATATTACGACACCATTAACCAATTGATTGAATCTCGTGAAGTCGCCGCTCAGCTCCGCCTTACCGTGGCAACCAACCAATTGGTCGAACTGCTAATAAAGACAGCTAGTTCTCGTCTTGAATGTGCTCAATATCCGCCAAATCAAACAGAATCCACTTTATTTGAAAACAAAATACGTCAAATGGAGCAAAGCCATATAACCGAATTACTGCGCCTTTATGACTTTCAAAAAGAAGATTTGGTTGCCTCCCCCTTACCGATCAAAAACGACCAATGGCAACAAGACATTTTTGATACAGAAACCCTAAAAGAATGGGGAATTGAAACAGGAACAAGCGCATTAACAGGCGCGGCAATTGGAGCAGGAATCGATGTCATGTCGGCTGGTTTAACGTTAGGAACCGCCACTACCATTGGCGCGCTTTTAGGCGCAACCTGGAAAACCGGGCAACATTATAAAAACACCTTAAAAAGCAAATTAACTAACCGCCACTACTTGTGCTTGGACACTGCAACATTAACGCTCCTATGCCTGCGTGGCTTAACCGCCATTCAACATTTGCATCAACGAGGACACGCTTCTCAGCAAGTGTTTCAGCTTGTCACTCCATCCAAAGACAATGAGTTCATTGAACAAATAAAACCTTTCTGGAAGCAAGCACAACAACATCCAGAATGGGAAACACAGATATTATCCGATTCTCACCCTGTCAAACTCGGCTTACAGAAAACGCTAAGAACAGCTCTTTCTCTTAAAAATTAAAGATCGAGTACCAAGACTTCAAATAATAATGAGCCTATTTCTAACATTATAGAAACCATATTTTTAGAACGGGTTTGTTTTTTTACTATTTCACCCGATTAAATACGTTTTATACTTCATTATTTTCGCACCCTTTTGGTGGAACTGATCAAAGTTGGAGAAGTACTATGAGTTTTATAATTTACCTTTCAGGTGAAATACACAGTGAATGGCGTGAAGAAATCAAACAAGGCATCAAAGATCTTTCGCTTGATGTAGAAGTGCTTTCCCCAGTGACTGATCATGACGCCAGTGACGCAGCAGGCGATCATTTAGGTGAAGAGTCAGTAACTTTTTGGCGTGATCATAAGTCATCAAAAGTGAATGCTATTCGTACTCAGAATGCCATCAAGAAAGCCGATTTAGTGGTGATTCGATTTGGTGAAAAATACAAACAATGGAACGCGGCATTTGATGCGGGCTATTGCGCTGCACTAGGTAAACCTTACATTACAATGCACGCTAAAAATATCATTCACCCACTCAAAGAAGTAGACGCTTTGGCATTAGCTTGGACCCA
This sequence comes from Marinomonas colpomeniae, assembly GCF_014803385.1. Classification (GTDB taxonomy): domain Bacteria; phylum Pseudomonadota; class Gammaproteobacteria; order Pseudomonadales; family Marinomonadaceae; genus Marinomonas; species Marinomonas colpomeniae. Next base: position 37,313 of record NZ_JACYFC010000006.1, read on the forward strand.
GACACCACAAGAAGTGGTCGATATTCTTAAATACACTTTGCAGCCTTATTGAGTTAAACCAATATCACCCGCTACCAGCTGAATGCACAAAGGCCAACCTACTTTTGAAGAAGTAATGTCTCCCATTGTTGGCCTTTTCTATTCTTTGTGTTTCATAATTTACTGGTACGTTTCTAACACGGCGTCCAGTGTGATAGCATTTTTAAAAACAACTATTTTAAGCCCATACAATTGGCATAATAAGTGACCGTTGCAGATCAATCACTAAACACGCTAATAACGCCAACTTGTTTTGCTAATACATCTAAAAAGGTCATAGTCTTTAATCGCGTCATTGATTGTTTGGTAATATCAACCACCGCCATTGCAATGACCCTGAGCGTTCGAGTGACCAAGTGATAATGTCGAGCCGCGCTTGCTTGGGATCTTGAGCGTAATCAGAAGGATTACTATATCGCCTTTTTCATTCAATGCTAATAATGCGTAAATCGGTGGCGCAATAATCTTAACGCCCAATTTCATATTCACTAAAGACGTCTTAAACGTTTTATCTGCGTATATCCTGTTGTCTAAAAAATCGCCTTATTCATTATCAACGATGCTTTGTATTCATTCCATGCAACATGAGTGATCCAGAAATACATCTGACTCAGAAAAGAAAGCAGTGGCTCTTCGGTTTGAAAGCTCATATTGGTGTGGATGCACGAACAGGACTCACTCACAGTCTTAGTACGACAGCAGCCTACGTGCATGACATCACGAAAACAGCGAACCTTCTTCATGGTGAAGTGAGCTTTATCTCAGCCGATTCAAGCTATCGGGGCGCTCAAAAGTGAGAAGAGTTAAAAGGTGTCAAAGCAGACTGATTGATTTCCGCTATTTTTCGAAAAGCGATTCATCGTGGGTTAGCTAAAAATGACAGTAAGCTCGCCATGCTGTTTACTCTTGCAAATGTGTTTCGAGTTAATCAAATGATGCGAGCCGCAAGGGGTTAATCCGTTTAAAAACCACTAAACAAGATTTAATGATCTTGTTTAGTGGTAAGAAAGTAATAAACCAGCCACATTACTGGCTGCTATTGGGCTTTTCATAAGACTAGCTACAGTCTCCGTGTCGCTCGACTTGACCTTATGTTCCCTAATAACCCAGTCCTGCTAGGCGGTTGTGATCTGACTTTATTGCTTCTTCCATAAAGCCAAAGAAAACTTTCACTTTGGCGGAGTTTTCCAAATCGTTGTGAGTCATCATCCAAAGGTCTGTGCTCTGGTCTATCATTTTCACATCTATTTTTTGTAGAATTCCAGAACAGTCACCAATAAAACAAGGTAAATAAGCAAGCCCCATCTTGTTCTCAGCCGCCGCCATCAAAGGCTCAAAAGAGTCCGTTTTCATTACTATCTTTTCTTCCATAATTAGTTCCGACACTTGTAGAGAAGCGTTACCTTTAGACATTACTAACCAAGATGCAGATTCAAGAGGGTGCTTACCTTGGAGGCCGTTGATATAACTTGGGGCTCCATATACACCATAAGCTATTTTGCATAATTTAGTGCCAGAAAATGATTCTGGTAACTCAGTGGCAGGCCTAATTGCAACATCCGCATCTAAGTTTGAAATATTCAGTCGTCGAGAAGTTAGACTGAGTTCCAACTGAATCCTTGGATAAAGCTGATGAAAAGCCGCCAAATGAGAACTCAAAATTAAACGAGACAGTGCGTCTGTTGTCGTTAGCCTCAATATACCTTCCAACTTCATTTCTTGTCCGAAGATTTTACGTTCCAGCTCTTTCACTGTGGATTCTACAGCGAGCGCGGACTCCAGGAGTTTTTTCCCTTCTACCGTTAATTTGTATCCAGTAGGAAGTTTATGAAAGACCTGTAATTTATGACGGAGTTCAAAAGCGTCAAGTCGACGTAATACGGTACTGTGGTTGACTCCTAGTGATCTGGTTGCAGCAGATAATGACCCTTCATTTGCCACAGTCAGAACATATTGCAGATCACCCCATCGTATGTTGTGCATTTTTGCATACCAAATATGTTTAATTAGAGAGTTTACCAAAAACTTAGTATAGGTATAGTCACCATACCAATTCAATAAATAGAATTGAAACTCATTGAATTCCAAAATAGATAATTAGGAGAAAGGTAATGTTTAAGAAAAATCTACACATCGTTCTGATTAGCCTTCTGGCTTTCTTCCAAGTCACGCCAGCACTGGCGGATGAAACAAAAAAAATTGATTCAACTAAAACACTTGAAACGGCTCAAGCATTTCTATGGGCGGCCGGCTCTGGTGATATGAACAAGCTTCAGACTCTAATGGCAGACGATTTTGTTTGGCACAACGAAGGTGACACAAGTATTCCGTGGATCGGTAACTGGGAGTCAAAAGAAAAGGTACTGAACACTTTTTTCCCTCTCTTTGGTGCAGGCTTGAAAGTAACAAGCTGGTCTACAGATCATAGCTTTGCAAACGGTGACCAAGCGGTATTTATGGGTAGCATGAGTGCAATTGTTAACGAGTCGGGTGTAGACACCGGTAAGTTCAGTTGGGCGGTACGTGTTCAAGTTGAAGGTGGCAAAGTGAAGAGTTGGAACTGGTTTGAAGACAGCTATGCAGTGTCTAAAGCTTACCACGCTAAGAAATAACCAACTATGCTCTGAAAAGCTCGATATGTTCTCTGGATATATCGAGCTTTTTAAACAAAATGACTTTTGAAAAGAGATGGGTGAAATTGTGCATTATTTATGTTTCTGTTGTTAAACTAATGTAAGTACCAATCAGTGACGAACCGAAAGACATTTAAGTATTAGTAAACGAGTTGCAGTTCACGAGCAATCATTTTATTACTTCGTTCCACCTCGGTCGCGATGACTATTGCCGAAAACCCCAGTTCATTTAGACCTTTAATCTGATATCGCTCTTTTAGCGTCAGTTGCTCATATTGGTGATTCATTTTGGATGGTCTTAGTGGATTGTATGAGAACTCGAAGCCTATAGGCAAATGACTCTCCTATCGATACCAAGTATGTTGGTTATTGCTGAGGTCTAAGGTTAAGGAAGGTACGAATAAGCCCTTTTCCCTTGGCAATTTTTCCTGCATTGCCCTAATAAATCTTGCCCTTTGTTGGTTAAATCGTCTATTGACTGATAGCCGTATACTTTTTAATAAAGACATCATTGCACTAAAAAATGCGCACTATGCCCAGAATAGGTCATCGTAAGAAATGGAATTAATACGTTCAAAACGAGATAATAGTTGTCAATCGAGTAGGTACATTAGCCTATGAAGTAGCGAAGGAATGACAACTTAACCATAAATCAACTGTCAGGATTCCGTCAACTCTAGGTCTAGACGCTCTTGAGTTTTACGCATTTTTTCTTCACAAGCTTTAATCAAATGAATAACATCCGTCTCATGCAAGCCTGTTGTATCAATTGGATCGAGCATTTCAACGATAACATTTCCGTTATTTAAGCGATTCAAATTCACTTGCCCATGAGTATTGCTGCAAATAACAGGCACAATAGGAACACCGGCTTGGACAGCGGCATGAAACGCACCTCTCTTAAATGGGAGCATGCCTCTTCCACGACTGCGAGTACCTTCGGGAAACATCCAAATAGAAAGCCCTGTCTTTTTCATACTAGATACTACTTGATCAATCGTCTTTATCGCCTTTTTTCGATTATCGCGGTTAATTAATATATTACCGCTTACCAAATAAAGTGCGCCAAAGAAAGGAATCCACAATAGACTAGACTTACCTACCGTCACAACGCCTTTTGGTAAAACGGCTGCCAGTGTGAATAAATCAAAATTGTTTTGATGATTGGCAATATAAACAGCTTGTGGAGAACCTTGTGATAGGTGAGAAACACGCCCTTCAACCGACAAACCAAAGAGAGGCGCTACTTTAGAAAAGACCTGACCAATATAATAAACACGATTCTTTGAACGTAATGTTAGTAAGCAAAAAATAGTCCCAACTATGGTCACAACCACGGTAAGAACTAAAAGTAATACAGATCGTATCAGAAACAACATCGTACAATTTACCTATTAATAACAACCTTCAAGCATTATAGGTTTAGATTAAATCTTATGAAAATTTTCACGCCATTGGAAAAAGTCATCAGCAACTAAGGGCTTAGAAAAAAAGTATCCTTGTATTTTATCGCACTCATAATGCCTCAATATATCGACACTGGCAGCATCTTCTGTTCCTTCCGCTGTCACTTGAAAACCTAGACTATGAGATAAATCTATGGTCGCTTTGGAAATAAATTCATCACCTTTATTCGTGGCTATATGCTGAATAAACGCTCGATCAATTTTCACCTCATTGACTGGTAGTTCACGCAAATACGCTAGCGATGATTGACCTGTCCCAAAATCATCAATGGCAAGGTGTATATCCATTCTCTGCAAAGCCTTTAGTACGTTAATCACTTTGACGCGGTCATTCATAACCGCACTTTCAGTCACTTCCAACGCTAACGCTCGTGCCGGTAAGCCATTATCCTCAAGCGCTTGCCTCACCATGTCTGGCAAAGTTTCGTCTACTAAATCATGTGCAGACAAATTAATAGCCACACGAATTTCGTGCCCTGCAGACCACCATTCGCTTAGTTGAGATAAAACAGAATTAATCACCCATTTTGTTAACAGCTGAATACTACCAGCGTGTTCCAATAAGGTTATAAATTCGTCAGGAGGAAGAAAACCTAATTTAGGATGAATCCAACGAATAAGCGCTTCAGCTTCATTACAGTCGTTCTCTGCAACCCCGACTTTTGGCTGGTAAACGACAAACAATTGATTACTTTGTAACGCCATAGGCAAGTCTTGGACAATTGTTAATTGTCGCTGATGGTCTTCATCTTGACCTTCCTCGTAAAAAGCACAAAGCGCACTTCCTTCTTTCGCTTTATCGGATACTATGTCTAACCGTCTCAAAGCACCGTTCACACTAGAAGTAGCATGTTCAAACAATAATACGGCAACATTTATGTCTAGGCTCATACAAGAATGTGCTGATGATCCACTCTCTGTCTCAAATTCCATTTCAAACAGTGTTCTTAAATCAAGACAGTCTGTCTCTGAAATATTTTGTTCAAGAATCAGTAAAAAACGGTCTCCACCTAACCGTGCGACCATAGAAGCATCATCCTTCCAGCCCTTAAGACGTTCTGCGGCTTTAGATAACAAAAGATTCCCAACATCCACACCTAACATATTGCTAATGTTTTTAAAGTGACGAATGTTAACGAGTAGAAGGCTACCTTTTGTTTTCGGTAGGACATCACTCAAATACTGCTCAACAGCGCTCTGATTAAGCAAGCCTGTCAATTGATCATGGGAAGCTCGATAGGTCAGCTCTTCTTCACGGTTCTTGATCGAGTCTTGCATCGTTTCCATCGTGCTTGATAGAACACAAAACTCCCCACTCAAACTCGGTGCTTTTACTTTTTTAGTACCTAGACCAATCTGTTGGGCATAATCTACCAACCGGCCAATTGGGCGTGTCATATTACGAGCAAACGCCACACCTAATAATAAAGCTAGCGCTAAAGCGGCAGAAAAAATCAATAACAATTGGTTACGAGTATTGTTGTAACTAGCTAGCCAAGGACCATAAGGTAAATGAATAATACCCCACTGGCTCGGTATACCCAGATCAACACCTAATGATAGGTACTTTTCGTTATTAGAAAAAACAGGGGCATTTAGAATATTTTCGATGCGTCCAATGTCTTTCAAAAGCGTCGATTTTTCGTTTTCAGGTAATGTCGACCCACTTGATAAAAGGTCAGAATCATTTGTTTCATGTACGAAGCTGATATCTAAACCAGCAACCGTCTTAATTTGCTCTGCTAAGGAATGATCTAACAAAAACGCCATTCCTACCCAAGCAACTACATTAGGCGCTTTAACGGGCACTAAAACCAACTGATAAGCACTATCTCCAAACGCGATTTTAGTACTAATAGATGAGCTACCTGAAGGTCGAGCGGCTAAAACTAAGTCAGAAATAGCATTATTGACACCAAGCTCTTGAGTGGCAGTAATGATTTCACCAGTAGGAGAAGCCAAAAGCGAAATATCAGCATTAATACGAGCACCATGATTTTCTAAAACAGATCGAATGGTGCTTGTTTCTCTTGTCGCCACGGCTTGTTTAAAGGCAAAATCAGACGTCAAAATTTCGACACCTTGAGTTAACTGCTCAGCTCGTGATTCTAGGAATAAATCAAAGACATTGCGCGATACATCAATGGCATCAACACCTTGCTTGTAGTTGTCTTCTTTTAAGGACGTTAATACAGCCAATGCGGTACCTAGCTGAACCAAGGCAAGTAACACTAAAATAAATATAATCAATCGTGCTTGAAAGCTTTTTAACACGTTAAAACCTCTAAAATACAAATCAGGCAAGCCTGCCAAACAACTCATTTAGCATAACATCTAAATAATACACTGATAACTAAGAATAATAGGGGTTATAGGGCGTTTATGCCATCTAAGACCTAAAGCACTTGAACATCAATAAAAATTAACATAAGTTATAATTTAAAACTTTTGTTAATTTGACTGTGGCAGACCAGCATGAAAGAACAAACTTACCGCGTTTTTGAAGCTATCAAGCTCGACCCATTAGCCTCTCAGCAATCTCTTGCAGACAGGCTAGACATGAGTAGAGAGTCTGTTGCTGGCCACATTATGCAACTTACTCGACAAGGTTACATTTTAGGCAAAGGTTATTTACTTGCGGAACAAAATACCTACGTCGTGATAGGTGGTGCAAATGTCGACATCAACGGACACAGCGGAACCTCATTAGCACTTCATGACTCCAACCCTGGCACTATTACCCAAAGTCCTGGTGGCGTAGGAAGAAATATCGCTGAAAATCTCGCTCGTTTAGGTGAACACGTTCATTTGATTGCTCCAATAGGTGTAGATCAACGGGGCGATTGGCTCATAGAAAAAACACGTTTAAGCGGTGTAGAAACGCATAATGTTTTACGTCATGACACGCTGCCAACAGGTACTTATTTAGCAATCAGTAATGACTGCGGTGAACTGCAAGCGGCTATTGCCGATATGAGAATCATCGATTCTTTAGATGAACACAAACTCAGTACTAAGCAAGCTCTATTACAAAGCGCTTATAGTATTGTTGTCGATGCAAACCTCACAGTTAAAAGCATCGAATGGCTTGCTCAGCAACCACTTGAAGCACTCTTTATTGCAGATGCTGTGTCTACCGCTAAAGCGCCTAGACTACGCTCTATTTTACCAAAGTTATCTTTACTAAAAGTAAATCAAGATGAAGCTCGTGCCATTCTTGATTCCAACGAAGAGATACCAGAAAAACTGGCAGAAGCCCTATTAGCCAAAGGGGTTAAAGAAGTATTACTTAGCCTTGGCAGCCAAGGTGTACTATTTGCAAATGCTGAAAACAGCCAACGTAAAGCCTGCCATCCGACACTACCGGTTAGTGACACTGGCGCAGGCGATGCCCTTTTGGCAGGTTATTTAAGTGCATGTCAGCAAAACAAAAAACTTGATCAGGCACTGTCATTCGCACTTGCTTGCGCAGCCATGACACTAGAAAGCGCACACGCTAATCACCCAGAACTTACCGTTCAACATGTAACCCAATGGATAGAAAACCTATGAATCAATACTTAGATATCAACCCTGATGTAGCAGCAGCTATTGCCGCTGGAAAACCTGTTGTCGCACTAGAAAGCACGATCATTTCTCACGGCATGCCATGGCCCCAAAATGCTGAAACAGCAAAAAAAGTGGAACAAATCATCCGTGATAACGGCGCGGTTCCAGCTACCATTGCGATTATTGACGGTCGTCTAAAAGCAGGCCTAAGCAATGAAGAAATAGACACATTAGCAAAAGCAGGCTTGTCCGTGACTAAGTGTTCACGCCGTGACTTGCCTTTTGTTGTTGCACAAAAACAACATGGCGCAACAACGGTTGCCGCTACTATGATTATCGCCGCAATGGCTGGTATTAAAGTGTTTGCTACTGGCGGTATTGGTGGTGTTCACCGTGGTGCCCAACAGACTTTCGATATCTCTGCAGACTTACAAGAATTGGCGAAAACCGATGTTGCTGTTGTCTGTGCTGGTGCAAAATCTATATTGGATTTAGCATTAACAAGAGAATATTTAGAGACCCTAGGCGTGCCAGTATTAGGTTACAAAACGGATACTCTACCAGCATTTTATACTCGTGAAAGTGACCACAGTGTTGATTACAACCTATCATCAGCTGCTGAAATAGCCGAGTTCATTAAAGCAAAGTGGGATATGCAATTGCATGGTGGCGCCATTATTGCCAACCCAATTCCAGAAGAGTTTGCTATGGATAAAGCCGTTATTGATTCTGCCATTAATCAAGCATTAGCTGAAATGGAAGAACAAGGTGTAGCAGGTAAAGAGTCAACACCATTCTTATTAGCACGAGTAGCAGAGTTAACTGGCGGCAACAGCTTAGCAAGTAATATTCAGCTTGTGTTTAACAACGCTCGCCTTGCTGCTGAAATTTCTGCCGCAATGTAAATACAAACCAGAAAAGCGAAAGACTAACTCTGCCAATAGTTGTCTTTCCAATAGTCGATTTGATCGTCTTCGAGGAAACTCCAAGCGACAAATCGACTGATTTTTTGACCTTGAGCCATTTCAATTGTTTTCACCTGTCGTGCACCAACATCTTTTAAAACACGGTAAATAGCATCCAGGTTTCCTTGCCGAGCTACTAACGAAGTAAACCAAAAGCAACGGTCGCCATACTGAACACTTTCTTTGATCATACGAGAAATAAAGCCAGCTTCACCACCATCACACCATAACTCTGGCGCTGTACCACCGAAGTTTAATACTGGCTTATCCGTCCCTTCTTTTTTCCCTTTGACTCCACGCCATTTACGCTGTGACTCACCGAGCATTGCTGATTCACTCGTATGAAATGGTGGATTGCATAAGGTTAAATCGAATCTATCTTGCTCCTTCCAAACACCGTTGAAAATCTTGTTTGGTTGAGTTTGCAATCGCGCCGTTACCGCATTTTTTAAACACGAGTTTGATTTGATAATGGTGTCACACGTTGCTATCGCAAGTTGATTCACGTCCGAGCCAACAAACTGCCAACTATATTCTTGGTGACCAATAATCGGGTAAACACAGTTTGCCCCCACTCCAACATCTAAAACCTTAACGCCTTTTCCACGAGGAATAACGCCTTGGTTACTGTCTGCCAACAAATCGGCTAAATAATGAATGTAATCAGCCCGTCCTGGAATAGGCGGGCAAAGGTAGCCTTTTGGAATATCCCAAAAGGCTACCCCATAGAAGTGATTCAATAAGGCTCGATTTAATGTTTTCACCGCGTCAGGATTAGCAAAATCAACCGATTGATTACCATATTGATTCAGTTTTATAAAAGCAGAAAGTTCAGGACAAGAGTCTGCCAAAAGAGCGAAATCATAACGCGCACGATGTGGATTTCTAGGGTGAAGCTCTAATTTATTCGTCCGCTTACTTTTCGTATTTTTGTTTTTTAAGACCACTGTGATGCCATTTTTTGAACCAAAGAATAAGTATAACCGAATTTCTAATATTGGACTAAAGCGCACAAGGTGATGTCGTATTAATAAAATTAGGACAATGAACGAATTTATCTATATTTGAAAGGAGGAAAGAGTCAGAACCACAACATAAATGGAGCAACAGTAAGACCAATAACAAAGATAACAGCAAACAAGGTGAAAAGAGCTTCAACGGGGTTCTGACGAGCATGCTGTATATAGCCAATCAACCACTGACCAATAGATGGAGCTATCATGTCTTTCGCTCGCTCGGTTTGATCAACCTTGATAAGCGCGAATGCTTTATCTGCTTCTGTTTTGTCTTTTACCCAAATTCCAGCCATAGATATTTGCCAACGACCAGCGGTTGTTTCATAGAAAGCAATGTCATGATCGGTTAACAAATGACGAATATCATCCGCTTCTTCATCTGGAACATATTTAAGCCGAAAAACAAGCGTTGCCATGCAGTAAAACCTTGAAGGTAAAAAAAGAAGAGCGAAGGGTAAGAGAAGACAGCAAGGAATACAATATGGTGTCTACTTCTATTTGTTCTTCACCAGCCATGTAAGCACTTGATCATAAGGAAGTGGGGCGCAGAAATAGTAGCCTTGTACACTATCAATATCTAACTCTTTTACCGCATCTAATTGGTCTTTACGTTCTACCCCTTCAGCAACCACTTTCATATTGAGTTCTTTTGCCAATTTAGTAATAGACGTCAATACCTGTTGAGTGAACTGATCGTCTTTTAAACTGGCAATAAAAACTCGGTCAAGTTTTAGTGTGTCATATGGGAAACGACGAAGAAAATCTAACCCTGAATAACCCGTACCGAAATCATCAACAGAAAGGCGGATATCTAATGCTTTTACGTGCTCAAAGCGGCTCACCATTAAAGGCAACTCTATAGCACTTAATGCACTGGTTTCTGTAACCTCTAAACCTAATCGTCCTTTTAATTCTGGATACTCTTCAAGGATACCAGTGAACGTAGAAATAAAGTCCTCATTTAATAAACAATACCTATCTACATTCACAGCCGTCGTAATATTGTTGAGCAATTTTTGATTTTCTCGATAAAACTGCCCTACGTTACGAAGAACCATCCAAGTTAAATCTCCTAATAAATTTAAACGGCCTGAGATTTCAATAATGGATAACGGTGACACCTGACCATGATAAGGTGAACGCCATCGAATTAAAGCCTCCATAGCATGAGTTTTATTATCATGCAGTGAAACTATAGGCTGATAATACACTTCCATATCATTGCCTCTGATCGCCCTCCTTAGACAATGAGGTAAGGAACGACGATAATATAGAAAACCCCAATGAAGCGCACAAGATAGAGCCCAAAGCACAATCCAAAGCACGACACCAAAAGGAAGCAAGGTCATTGCTTTGCTCCAATACACATTGGATGGCAAAATAATTTTTAACGTCATGGCCCAATCATCAAGGGAAATATTTTTTTGATCTAATATTTCAGAACCCATGTTGAGTTCATTCGAGACCAAAGCCAACTTACCTATAGTTAATTCGTAGGGATAATCTGGTAATAATAAATGGTCAATATCCATAGATAAACTTTTAGGCGGCGCCAAGCCATTGGCTCCAATACCATTCTTCCCAAGGTAAAATGCGATAAAAGTTTTTTCACCAAGGATATAAGACTTAACTAGGGATACGGTTGTATGGTCTTCACTTTGTTCTATACGATCTTTAATCGTTGAAAAGATATTAAAGTTATTAACACCAAAATTTGTACAATAAACACGAAAGTTGTCATCGAACAAGCCAAACTCTTTAAAAATAGGAGAGTAGAAAACCTTGTGGCGTAGCTGCCCTATATCTTCTTTCTGACAAGATAAAGAGGCATCATTCACAATATGCTTAAGTTCTCTAAAAATCTCATCCATTCGATGAGTCAGGGCATTTTCAGCAGCCTGAGATTGATCATTTAGATCTTTTATCAGGTAGAAATACAACCCAGAAGCAAAAACGAGTAAACTCAGAAATAATGAAAAAATACCATAAGAAAAGACAAGGCTTTTTTTGAAAGGTGTTAATGTCGTAATCCCTGTAAACATAAAATACCTTATAAATACGACTAATGCTTTAACGCACCTTGTTAAAGCAAAAAATATTAAGTTAATAACATCATTGCATATTACTGTTTTTTTACCAATAAAAAAGGCCATCAAAAAAGATGGCCTTTAAAAAATTGAGAAAATACATTCACTAAAAGAACTTACATTAATTATGCTTCACAGTTAAAGCTATCGAGCAACAAAGAATCACTTGTCATTACATATTGGAATTTATTTTTTCAATGACAATAGACAAATAACCGACTTCAAAACCAAATTTTGTCATTACAGATTCATTCATAACAACGCCCTCTTTCACCATGTACATGCGGTCATCCACGTTTACTTCCAAGGTACTACCATCGTAAGGAACCTGAAGGACATAATTCATAAACAAAGCATTACCTGATATTTTCACTTCACCGAAGCCTATAACATCATTGGCTGTCGCAATGTATTGTCCATTTTCATCTGGCGTCATAGTCCAAGTTCTATACTGAATTTCACCATCATCAAATAGAAATTCTTCCGCAAGCGTTCCGACACCGTTTTCCCAATTCCCTTCCAGTGTCGCATTAAAATAACGAGTCACTTCGCCACTTCGATTTTTCAGAATACCATGAGCTTTTAATGAACCTGAAAAGAACTCCTGTAGTTGGAATTTAGGTTCATTATTGGCGTACAAAGAAACATCTGAAGTCGAACACGCCGACAGCATAAATAAACACATCAAAGCCAGTATTTTACTTTGGGTGGCTTGCCATACATTACGCATATTATTTCCTTTGAATGACACTACTTTGAAAAATAGTTTATAAAGAAGTATTTAAAAATAACGATATTGAATATCTACAGTTTCATATTTACCTGCAGCATTAGCGATATTAGCTCGCCCAGTAAAACGCAATAATTTTTTCTCTGTGGCATCGTAGGCAACAACGATAGGGTCAACTGCGAGTTTTACCACCCAAGAAATGGGTGATAAAGAAAAGCAAATCGCATCACTTTTTGTTCCATCGATACAAGGAGCGCGACTAAAACGGAAGCGAAATGTAGTTTTCTCGCTTGGCACTAAATAATCGACGCTGAGCTTCTTACCAGATTCCAATACAGACCAATATTGCTTAATAAAACCATCAAACCCAGCATCAATTATCATGCCCGCGTCTACTTTAAAACGTTTTGAATCTTGTTTAGAGACTGAGTTTTCTTTGTAGCTAACAACGAGACTATTACCTTCTTGCCTTACGAAAATCTCTTCACCATTACGTTCGTTTATTTGACTTAAACTTGGAGCAATAAGGGACTGCGAAAAATCAATTGTTTTACGTGCAAAAACGTCACCGTTTGGCTCAGTGTATTTTACTTCGTGAAGTACATGATTAATTTTTTTATGGGTTTCTCTATACAATAAAGAGCCTGTTTTTAAGCTATAAGCGCTACCTATAATATTACTGCCTATAGTGCTGCTATTTGCGGCCTGAACTAGACTAATAGAACTAAATAAGAAAATAAAAACAGCAATTATTGCTACACACTTTTGCTTTAAATAGACTAAAAGCACCATCACTCAATCCCTCTAATATCCAAGTCTTGATCTTCAAACAAGTCCCATTTTTCACTAAGCCAAAATCCAAGTGGCAACACTATGGCCCAAACAAGGGCAACGACGAGCAAAGACATAAAAATGGGTTCTGCTAATGTGATACCAGCAAGTCTAGCGCCTGCAAAATAACTCATCGTTGGTCCAATCATGCCCAATGCTGAACTCAATAAGTATCGAGATCGTAGAAATGCTAAACTATGAACAAACAAGGTTCCTGTGCTTACCCAAAGACATAATAGCCAAACAGGTGGTATAGCAATAACACCATTCTCGTCGTCGTTTGAAAAAACGCCCAGTTGAAACAAAGTACCATCAATCAGTACCCCAAGAGCAACAAACACAAACAACAGCCGCCATTCACGACGCGTCGTCATAAAATAGCGATCATGTAGAAACAAATACAGGGCGGTTGCTGCAAGCGCCCAAGCACTGCCTGCGAGCAAACAAACAAACCAGATGATTTGAAACAAAGCCGCATTAAAGAAGCGCTTCATATTGTCAGCCAAACTTATGTTCGTACAGTCAAAACAGGTTGCTCGATAGACAAACGATGCTCAGGTTTTGCAAACACAAACTGCCCAGTGCTGATCGCTCGTTCTTTAAAGCCACCTTCACAATACGCGAGGTAAAAATCCCACATACGGCAGAACACATCATCAAACCCCATGTCCATGACATGGTGACGAGCCGCATGGAAGCGTGTGCGCCAATCCGCAAGTGTTTTAGCATAATGCTCAGTAATATCTTCTAAACCGACAATTTGCATGTCTGTTTTAGATGCAATTTTATGAGCAATCACTTGGTTAGATGGCAAGCAGCCACCAGGAAAGATATAACGCTGAATGAAATCAACAGAACGACGCGCATAGTCATAACGCTGATCGGCAATGGTAATTGCCTGAATAACCATTACACCATGAGGCTTCAATAGTGCACTGCATTTTGAAAAATAACTGTCGTAGAACTTATGACCAACCGCTTCAATCATTTCGATCGATACGAGCTTATCGTATTGGCCTTCTAAATCACGGTAATCTTCAAGTAACAAAGTAATTTTATCTTGTAAGCCTTCTGCTTCTACTCGTTCTTTGGCAAATTCATATTGTTCTTTAGAAATGGTGGTCGTTGTGACTTGGCAGCCATAATGTTTGGCCGCATGAATCGCCATGCCACCCCAACCCGTACCAATTTCTAAAAGATGATCCTCTTTACTCAGCTGTAGCTTTTGACAAATACGATCCAGCTTATGAACAGAGGCTTCTTCTAAAGACGCTCCTTTTTGAGGATAAATCGCAGAGGAGTACATCATGGTTGGATCAAGAAACAAAGAGAAGAAATCATTACCGAGATCATAATGAGCAGAAATATTTTCTTTTGAACCTTTTTTAGTATTAGCATTCATTTTGTGCATGATCTTGGCACCAATACGGCTCCATATAGGCCGTTTGGCATCCATTTTATTAATCAAATTTAAGTTAGCTACCATCAAACGAATCACGGCAACAACATCAGACGATGTCCACCAGCCTTTCATATAAGCTTCACCGGCACCAATGCTACTGTTCAGAAAAATATCTCGATAAGTATTTATGTCATGAATATGGATATGAGCAATGTACTTCGAGCTCTCTTTTTCTTCACCAAATAAGTAAATATTACCATTTTCTTCTAGAATTAAATGACCGACTTCCAATCGCTCTAACATAGCAAAAACCATTTTACGGGCTAGGCTATCGAACCATGTCGTTGTGTTGTTTTTTCTCACTTTTTGATTATCCATACTTACGGAGTTCATAATTATTAGTCTCCTTAATGAGTGTTTTTTTCAAATGGACCACTTTTTGATAAACAGTTAATGGGTAGGGTGCGAATGAAACGGTACCTTTTTCACCCACAATTTGAATGCTTGCCAGTAAATACCAAATGCTACTTGCATCGTCATAACCGGATAGCTAAAAAGCACTCGAGCCATAGAAGAGGATGTCATTGGCACACGGGATAAAGATAAAGTGGCATCAAACACACGTTGCTCACCGGATAATTCTTTATTCTCCATGTGAACAGCTAACTTCTTAGCTGGAATGTTGCTGCGCCAATCATAAAAATGATCCATTGGGTGAAACGGCGACACATGCATTTCCTTATTAAATTGAATACGTTGCGTCTGATTATTTGGATCACATTTTAAAATGTAAGCAATTTTTTCACTCCAAGGCGTGTTCGTGACCTCAAGCAACATGGCTTGCAATTTTTCTTCCTCATCAAAACAGTAATAGATGGTGATTGGATTAATGATAAAACCAAAATAACGGCAATTCGTCAGCATACGAACTGGGCCTGAAAGTGCTAAGCCAAGGCGTTCATTTACTACATCGAGTACCGCTTGTTTTATCGATACAGAAGCATCACCAAAATAATCTTTACGGGCAAAACGTGCTAAAGACCAAGTTTTCATAGACCACCAAGGACTCAAAGCCAAAGCGGTATCTAATTCATCTAAATCAAAATACATCATAAAAATACGATATCTAAAAGAATGAGATCTAGGAGAAAAACGACGGTGTCGAACGGTGCCTTGATAAATAGCACTGTGTTTCATCGCACCGTTTTCGTTCATCGTTTCAATGGACTGACTCACCATTCCACACCCAGTCCATTCGCCACTCGCACACCACTCCAGCAACCATCTTCATGGAATCCGTTACGCCAATAAGCGCCACAGAACCAAGTGTTATTCACGCCATTAATGTCTGACCAACGATCCTGTGCTTTGATACCTTCTAACGTAAAAGTAGGATGTGCGTATTTAAAGCTGCCGATGATTTTACCTGGCGCAATCATGTCAGTTTGATTGAGAGTAACAACATAGGTCGTATCGCTTGAAAAATGTTGCAAGATGTTCATGTTGTAGCTGAGGGTTGCTGGCTTATTTTGGTCTGTACCTAGATGATAATTCCAGCTCGACCAAGCCAGTTTGGCTTTTGGCAACAAGCTAGTGTCTGTGTGCAGAACGACATCGTTATTACGATAAGGAATAGCAGACAATATATCTTTTTCGTCTTGGCTTGAATCAGCAAGCAACGATAACGCTTGATCACTATGACAAGCAAAAACCACTTGATCGAATGTTTCTTCAGAACCGTCTTCTAGTTGAATCACCACACTATCAGCAAATCGCTGTACTTGCTTGATTTGAACACCTAAACGAATTTCATCTGTAAAACTCTCGACTAAAGGCTGCAAATATGCAGAAGAACCACCTTCAATAACACGCCACTGTGGGCGATCACTCACACTCAACAAACCATGATTTTTGAAGAAGCGAACAAAAAACACCAAAGGAAACGCCATCATTTCATCCAGTGTAGATGACCAAATAGCGCTCCCCATTGGAATCAAGTAATGACTCGCAAAGCGTTTCCCATAGCCTTTCTCTTTGAGGTATTCACCTAATGTAACGCCTTCTCGTAATTCGCCACTTTCTAAGTCTTGAATGGCTTCTTTATTAAAGCGAAGAATGTCTTTCAACATACCAAGGAAAGGGAAATTAAAAAGATTACGTCGTTGAGAAAACAAGGTATTTAAATTATTTCCGCCATATTCCAAGCCTGTACGCTGACAGCTAACGCTAAAGCTCATTTCCGTTGCGCGTGAAGAAACACCGATCTCGTTCATCAATCGAATAAAGTTCGGGTACGTCCAATCATTAAAGACAATAAATCCGGTATCAATTGCTCTGGTACCCTCTTCTTCTTGCACTTCTACGGTTGCGGTATGACCACCAATACGTTGTGCTGACTCAAATACGGTAACCTCATGTTTACGCTGTAAAAGGTATGCGCTGGTTAACCCTGAAATCCCTGATCCTATAATGGCCACTTTCACTTATTTGTCTCCTTAAAACTCAGTACCTTGTGTACTAGGCACGATAATGTATTTTGTCAGCTTCGCTTGTTTTGAAGTGTAAATTTTTGAACTACTTTGTCTCTGTACTTTTAGGCGCCAACATAGAAAGCCATAATTTGGGAAAATGACGTCCCATCCAAAGCATGGCAGACAATCGCTTCGGAAAAGCGAATTCGTACGGGCGTGAATTCAATGCCGTATGCATGCGTTTTGCGGCTTCATCTGCTGACATAAGAAAAGGCATAGAAAAAGTATTTTTTTGCGTTAGAGGCGTATCGACGAAACCAGGTAATAAGCAAGTGACATCAATATTGAATTGCTTCAGATCCATTCGAAGAGAAGATAAAAAATATCGTGTTGCCGCTTTACTTGCACCATAAGCTTCAGCTTGCGGGAATGACGCTTGTACCGCTTGTGAGCTGACACCAACAAGATGTGGGTGATGCGCTTTCTTTAGTAGTGATAAACAAACATCAACGCTGTTCACCAAGCCAAAAAAGTTAACCGACATAACTCGATCCATCATTTTCCAATCAGGATTTTCATCCGTTATGTCTAAGTATTCGCAAGTCCCTGCATTTAAAACGGCGCAATCTAGATGTGATGTTAAAGCACTAAGCGTCTCTTTCATTGCATCTACCTGATTCCCATCAGACACATCAAAAGGGGCAAAGATCAAGTGTTCATAGGTATCGAGAAGTAGTGTAAGTTCACCCTGTGTTCGAGCACTTGCCAATACCTTCCAGCCGTCATCTAAATAACGCCTAGTAAGTGAGAGACCAATACCAGAGCTAGCGCCCGTTATCCAAACAATTCGCTGATTCACATCCTTCATTAAAATATCCCTAGACTAAACCGCTAATCGTCTTTTTAATTTTCTCACGACAGACCCTAACAAAGGCACATGCTCATAAATAAGCTGTCCTAAATCGTAAATATCTTCATGAAAGTAAATACGTCCATTGAATTGCACCTGACTTATGCCACGGACTGTGATGGTTTCCTTACCAAGCTTAGGATGCTTAAAGTGCATATTCCACTTTATGTAAGCGGTATTTTCTGAAACTACTTGATCTAAGTATTCAAACCGACCACTTTGAACATTCACACTCATCTCAGAAAGATACGCATGAAGTGCTTCTGAACCACGTAGTTCGTGCACAGGATCTTTGAAGACAACATTTTCTGTATAAATTTCATCGATTTTATCTAACTGCGGATGTTTGACATCTTGATAAAATTCTTTGAAACGTTCGATTAACAAATAATTAGAATCCATTTTAGAATCCGCCATACGCTCCACTTGCCTTAAAATAGGGAATCAATCCGTTTTTATCTACTTTACTTAAACGCTGCCATTTTTGTTTTGGATCACATTTTTTGTGTAAACACTATTTCAAATAAAAAGTTATTAACCTAACGCATACATTAAATTCACTTGCTCTATCATTTACCCCTATTTTTTGCCTTTGCTCATCTTTTATTTAGGTAAATAGAAAAAAGTGATCCACACTTACCTTTGATACGTATATTAATTAAACGCAAGCAAAGCGTGATAACAGCCTTCCTTTCTTTACGGAGCTATAAATGGAACGCGCAACAAAATTACAATCTGACGAGCAGCGCATAGATGATATGTTTGCGATTGCTGAACATAAAGATCAAGCAGCTTTAGCTCGTTTGTTCGACCACTATGTTCCAAAGGTGAGAGCTTTTTGTCTCGCTAAGCAACCAGGTGCCAATTTGATGGCCGATGATATTGCTCAGGAAGTAATGATCCGTATATGGAATAAGGCTCACACATACAAGAAAGAGTCAGCCTCTCTTAATACATGGGTTTTTACTCTAGCAAGAAACGCACGTATTGATTATTTGCGTAAAAACAGCCGCCATCAGTCTGATATTGATCCTGAGTATCTTTGGCAAAATGTCATCGATGAAAACGCAGATCCGTTTAAAGACGCTCAGCAGAAAAGGGACCAAGAACGTATCCAACAAGGTTTGGATAAGTTGCCACCTGACCAAAAGCAGGTATTGGCAAAGGTTTATTTAGAAGGCAAAACTCACAAGGAGGCAGCGGAGGAGTTATCTCTTCCCCTAGGCACAATTAAGTCTAGAGTCCGTCTTGCTTTGCACAAACTCACTATTTACGTTAAGAGGTAGTATTCGATGACTAACTACCATCCATCGATTGAAATGTTGACCGATTACGCTGCAGGCTCATTAGCCTTAGCTCACTCTTTGTGTGTGTCTACACATTTAGAACATTGCAATGAATGCCAGCAGCAAATTAGAAAACTTGAAATGCTCGGTTCGCACCTGTTTGATCAAACACCAACAGAAGAACGCCAGCTAAACAGTTTAAAAAACAGCTTTTTCGATACACTAATGAAACAGCCGAAAGCAGAAGATCGCGTTGAAAAACCACTTCAGCTAAAAAATCCATCGCAATGGGATGAATACAAAATCCCTAGCAGCTTACGCCAGTTCATTACTAAAAATTATGATGACCTTAATTGGATGCGATTATCACCCTCTTTTAAAATTGCCACACTTTATAACGAAGAAGGTGGAGCACAGATTGCACTGACTAGAGTAAAAGCGGGTGCGCATATGCCAACCCATACTCACACAGGTGATGAGATAACATTGGTATTGGAAGGTGCGTTTTCAGATGAGAGTGGAGTATATCGCCAAGGTGACTTTATTAATCGTGATGCCAGCCATAAGCATAAGCCTATTGTCACCAAAGATGCGGAATGTATTTGCTTAACCGTTCTAGATGCACCAATTGAGTTTACCGGTTGGTTAGCACGATTATTAAACCCAATTATTCGTCGCTATCACCCCCATTCTCAAGCATAAAAAAGAGACAGTTTATACTTCACTCACAATTAATCATGGGCGAATATGAACGCACGATTGCAGACGTTAGCCAATAACAAGCAAAGTTTGTGAAATTCTGGTATAGTCCTTGTTCAATCAAATAACAAGGACTATTTATCATGGCAACTAAGAAAAAACAGCCAGCTGCTTCGGAAACGTCGGAATCCATTGAAAAGCAGATGCAAGAGTTCCTTGCCCGTGGTGGAGAGATAGATAAAATTGATTCAGGTGTTAGTGGACAATCTCAGTTAACAGGATCACGTCATATTTCCCTTGGAAACAGTAAAACAAAACCACAAACTCCATCTTAAAGTTTAAGGTTTTTTACCTTTCATAAATATCTTCTGTTTCCATTTGTACGCCAACTCTATAGAAACCGTTCTAGAGTGATTACCCTAACATCTGGTTAGACACCCTAAAATGAACATAGGTTGGCGCCTCAAATCCACAGTTATCAATTGAATTCAGACTTCTAGTCTACTTCCATGAAAGATGAATATATTATGCTTACCGAATCTGATCGTGCATTTTTTCAGCCTAAATGGCGTCGTGTTGCAGCTACTTTATTCTGCGTTGCTTGGTCCATTGTAGAATGGATGTCTAATGAACCAATTTGGGCCATGATGGCAGCAGGCATAACGACTTACTGTTTATGGAATTTTTTCTACAAATTCGACGACAGTAAAGACTCATCTTCCGAGTAATATTTTTAGTATTTCCTTTATATTGCACGACTTCACACTTCTTAAAATAAGGTGTCGTCACATTTTTGCCACGCAATCGTCACGTCATCGTAATATTCACACTCTACCCTCACTGTAAGCCAACTAAAGACACTTACAAACGAGGAGCAACACTGTGATACAAGTCGAGCAAATGATTGTTAATAAATCTCCTCAATTTTTCGACAAAAGCCCACTTATTACACGCCCTACGTTAAGCGTATTAAAACGTTTATTCCACGAAAGTGAAGTTAATCAATTCCTGGAAACCAACTACGGCTGTGTCGGCTTCGAATTTATTGATCGTGTGTTAGATCATTTCAACTTCAGCTATCAAGTGAGCCAAGTAGATCGTCGCAATATTCCCGCTAGCGGGCGAGCTATGATCATTGCAAACCACCCTCTTGGCGCTTTAGATGGCTTAGCGTTACTAAGATTAATTGGTGAAATTAGATCCGATGTAAAAATTGTCGCTAATGACCTACTTATGGGATTTGACGGATTAAAAAATCTCGTTTTACCCGTAGACAATATCGGTGGAAAAACAGGTCGACAGCAACTCAAAGCGATTATGAACTGTCTTCACAATGAAGAAGCTGTCATTATTTTTCCTGCTGGTGAAGTCTCTCGCCTATCTCCAAGTGGTGTAAAAGACCAAAACTGGAACCAGAATTACTTAAAACTCGCTCAAAAGACAAACAGCCCTCTGTTGCCGGTTCATATTGGTGGTCGTAATTCTATGCTGTTTTATACTAGCTCATTGTTATATCGGCCGCTTTCAACCATTCAACTTGCGAATGAAATGTTTCGTCAAAAAAATCGTAAAATCCCAATGCAAGTTGGCCAAGCTATCCCTATTCAAGAATTAGCTAAATTACCTCTTAGCGATAAAGAAAAAAACAAACTAGTGAAACGTCATTTGTACCGAATAGCTAAAGGGAAAAAACCGTTATTAAAAACAGAAAAAACGGTTGAGCACCCACAAAATCGACAACAAATAAAACTAGAATTGAAACAGTCTGAACACCTTGGAAGCACCAAAGACAACAAACAAATTTACTTGTTTGACTACGATCCAATGTCCGTCACCATGAAGGAGATTGGTCGTTTACGCGAGATTGCTTTTCGTAAGGTAGGCGAAGGGACTGGCGAGCGTTCTGACTTGGATAAATTCGATCAACATTATCGTCACCTTATTCTTTGGGATGAAGAAGCATTAGAAATTGTTGGTGCTTATCGCATCGGTGAAGTCGCTCGTTATATGAAAGAAGACAAACCGAATTCTATTTATAGTGCTGAATTATTTAAGTATTCCTGCGACATGGAACCTTACTTCGAACAAGGTATTGAACTTGGTCGCAGCTTTATTCAACCTAAATATTGGGGCAAGCGCAGCTTAGATTATTTATGGTATGGCATTGGTGCATATTTGGATCGACACCCAGAAATACGCTACATGTTCGGCCCTGTTAGCTTAAGCAATAGTTACCCTCAAGCAGCCAAAGATTTCATTGTCTCTTTTTATAAGCTGTATTTTTCAGACAAAGAGCATTTAGCCCGATCTTTTACGCCATACCAAGTAAATATAGAGCATGCAGAAATTATTTCAGGCGTTTTCTGCGGAGACAATTACGAAGAAGATTTTAGAGTACTAAAGGAACAACTCAGTCATTTCGGTGCCAGTGTTCCAACACTCTTTAAGCAATACAGTGAACTGTGTGAACCTGGTGGTGTACGCTTCTTAGACTTTGGAGTCGATGCCGACTTTGGCTACTGCGTAGACGGTTTAGTCCTAGTAGACCTAACCACAGTTAAAGAAGCGAAACATAAACGCTACCGAGGCCACAATTAAATTACGACTTTGGGTCGTGATGGTGACTATGGGAGTGATGATCATAGTCCTTCTCCGGTTGTTTGAAAAAAACCAGATATATTATTTTCATCACAAGAATGACACTTAACACGATAAGAACTATCATTTGAAATTCCATAAAAACACCTCTGCTGTTTTTTTAGATGTCGTTTCAGTATAGATGACCAACACAGTTATAAATGTATATTTGCACTGCTGGTTAGACTGTAAAAGCATTAGAAACATATCACTATATTCCAAAAAACAAGCGCTAAAAAAGTGCATGAGATTCCGATTTCAATAATAAAAAGATAGACAAAACTACACTGTGAAAAACACACTCAACTTTCCTTCAAGAAATTAATTACTTAGAAAATATGGCGTAAGCTTTGCTTGTTAAAACAACTTACCCTCAGGCTTTTGCAGTAGCCTTTATTTTGTCCTCAGGACTATGGAGCTAACAATGATTGAGAAAACCTATTTAAAAACCAAACCTCAATGCAAAGTAAAATTCACCTTACCTTCAGAAGCTATTGGCGAAGCAACAAAAATTTCTGTTGTCGGTGATTTTAATAATTGGGATGCTTCTGCAACCCCATTAAGCAAGAAAAAAACAGGTGAGTATTCCTCTACATTAAAACTAGATATTGACCATACATACCAATTTCGATATGTCATTGATGACGGTAGCTGGCTAAATGATGAGATGGCGGATTCTTATGTGCAGAGCCCAATTAGCCAAGATACAAACAGCGTTTTATACCTTTAACTTGAAACAGATCTGCGCCTTTTCATACACAGAATATATAACAAGGCGCAGACCTTATTCCATATCCTCTCACCTTCTCCCATAACGACACATTAACGTCATAAATAGCGAATAAGCTTTCCTTTAGCGTCCCAAAAACACCAGCGACTGCCATTACATAATAAAAATGTGTACAATTGTTTTTATTAAACGCTCGTTTAATAAAAACCAAAACGAGCAATACAAACCGATGCATCTGCTACACTAGAGCATCGAACAGCAAACGAATTAAAGAGGTTTACCATGGCACATCAACAGCAATACATTCACGGTCGTTACCATGCATCAACTAGTGGGGAACATTTCGACACTATCAACCCGGCTACAGGAGAGGTGATTGCCACTGTTGAACACGCAGGACAAGCTGAGTTAGACGCTGCTGTTGAATCTGCCAAAAAAGGCCAAAAAATTTGGGCAGCAATGAGTCCTGTAGAACGCGGTCGTATTCTTAAAAAAGCCGCTGAATTGCTTCGTGACAACAACGAAGATCTTGCTCGTCTAGAGGTATTAGACACAGGTAAACCACTACAAGAAGCCATTTGCGTAGACATCGAAACCGGTGCCGACGTTATTGAATATTACGCAGGTCTAGCAGATAAAATTCAAGGTGAATACCAAGACCTTGGTAACGGAAACTTCTTCTATACTCGTCGTGAACCATTAGGAATTTGTGCTGGTATTGGCGCATGGAACTATCCGATACAAATCGCTATGTGGAAGTCTGGCCCTGCGCTTGCTGCTGGTAATGCGATGATATTTAAACCATCTGAAGAAACACCTCTAACAGCGCTTAAACTTGCTGAAATTTACACCCAGGCAGGTTTGCCAGATGGTGTTTTCAACGTTATTCAAGGTGATGGTCGTACCGGCCAAATGATTACCGCGCACCCAGAAATCGATAAAGTCTCTTTCACTGGTGAAGTAGGAACAGGTAAAAAAGTCATGGCCGCTTCTGCTCAGTCTTTAAAAGATGTGACCATGGAACTGGGTGGTAAATCGCCAATGATCATTTTCCCAGATATGCCTGTTGATCAAGCCGTTTCTGCCGCTATGTTGGCTAATTTCTACACCCAAGGGGAAGTCTGTACAAACGGCACACGTGTATTTGTTCACGCAGACATCATGGACGCTTTCACTAAAGAACTTAAAGTTCGTACAGAAGCTATGATCATTGGAGATCCAATGGACATGGCCACGCAAGTTGGAGCTTTGATTTCTAAAGATCACATGAACAAAGTATTAGGCTACATACAGGCAGCAAAAGACGCTGGTGCAACCTTACTTTGTGGTGGCTATCAAGTGACTGAAAACGGCTTAGATAAAGGCGCATTTGTTGCGCCGACTGTATTCACTAATTGCACCGATGATATGCCTCAAGTACGAGACGAGATCTTCGGACCTGTAATGTCGGTATTAAGCTTCACAGAAGAAGATGAAGTTATTAAACGCGCTAACGACACTAAATTTGGTTTAGCCGCAGGTGTATTTACGAAAGACTTCGCTCGTGCTCATCGTGTTATTGGCCAAATGCAGGCTGGTATTTGCTGGATTAACGCTTGGGGCTCTTCTCCTGCTGAAATGCCTGTAGGCGGCTACAAAGAATCCGGTGTTGGTCGTGAAAACGGCATCGATACTTTATACCATTACACACAAACTAAGAGCGTATTTGTCGATCTTAACGACGTTCAAAACCCTTACTAAACGAGACTCTTACTAAATGGGAAAAGTCATGACAAACGAAATTTATGATTACGTCATCGTTGGTGCTGGTTCCGCTGGATGTGTATTGGCTGATCGACTGACAGAAAGCGGTGAACACAAGGTACTTTTATTAGAAATGGGCGGTTCGGATAAAAGTATTTTTATCCAAATGCCAACCGCCTTGTCTTACCCAATGAACTCAGATAAATACGCTTGGCAGTTTCATTCAGACAAAGAGCCAGGCCTAGACAACCGAGAAATGCATTGCCCTCGTGGTAAAGTGTTGGGGGGCTCATCTTCGATTAATGGCATGGTCTATGTTCGTGGTCACGCGTGTGATTTTGACCAGTGGGAAGAAAACGGTGCAGCTGGCTGGAATTACCAAACTTGCTTGCCCTACTTTAAAAAAGCAGAGTCTTGGAAAGACGGCGCAGATACTTACCGCGGTGGCGAAGGTCCGTTGTCGACAAATAACGGCAACGACATGACTTATAATCCCTTGTATCAAGCTTTTATTGATGCGGGTAACCAAGCAGGCTATGGCGAAACAGCCGACTACAATGGTCACCGTCAAGAGGGCTTTGGCCCAATGCATATGACGGTGAAAAATGGCGTTCGTGCGTCTACCTCTAATGCCTATTTACGTCGTGCAATGAAACGCTCTAATCTGACTTTAAAAACAGGTGTACTTAGCCACAAAGTCATTTTTGATGGTAAAAAAGCGGTTGGCATTGAGTTCAGTAAAAATGGCAAAACAAGCCAAGTGAACGCGAGCAAAGAAGTGATTCTTTCCGCAGGTTCTGTTGGCTCCCCACAATTACTACAATTGTCTGGCGTGGGTCCAAAAGACGTATTAGAAAAAGCAGCTGTACCACTGGTTCATGAATTGCCAGGTGTGGGTGAAAACTTACAAGACCACTTGGAAGTGTATTTCCAATATCGTTGTACACAGCCAACAACCTTAAACGGTAAACTAAACTTAATTAGTAAAGGCTTAATTGGTACACGTTGGATGTTATTCAAAAGTGGCTTAGGTGCAACGAATCACTTTGAATCTTGTGGTTTCATTCGCTCTCGTGCAGGGCTGAAAGCACCAAACATTCAATATCATTTCTTACCAGCGGCGATGCGTTACGATGGCCAAGCGGCATTTGATGGTCATGGTTTCCAAGTACATGTTGGTCCAAACAAACCAGAAAGCCGTGGTAAGTTATGGATTGAGTCGTCTGACCCTGCCGCAAAGCCTCGTATCTTATTCAATTACATTTCAACAGAACAAGACAAACAAGACTGGCGCGATACGATTCGCCTGACTCGTGAAGTTCTTCAGCAACCGGCATTAGATGCATACCGCGGAGAAGAGATTCAACCTGGTATGAATATTCAGAGTGATGAAGATATTGATCAGTGGGTAAAAGAGAACGTAGAAAGTGCCTACCATCCATCTTGTACCTGTAAAATGGGTGATGACAATGACCCGATGGCGGTATTGAATGAAGCCTGCCAAGTTCGCGGTATCGAGAACTTACGTGTAGTAGATTCTTCTATATTCCCAACGATCACCAATGGTAACTTGAATGCGCCAACCATTATGGTGGCTGAAAAAGCAGCTGACATAATTCTAGGAAAAGACGCGCTACCTAGCCTGAATGTGCCAGTTTGGATTCACCCAGAATACGAAACCAAACAGCGTTAATCTTCGTTATATCCCTGTATTTCATGACATAAAAACACCAAGCTGGATCAGTTTGGTGTTTTTATTTTAAGCAATAAATATCTATTTAAAAAAATGATTACTTCATCATTTATTATTTGTAAGTAGATAGGTATTTATCCAAAGTTTCTTGGCTTGCCGCTTTAACTGTCATGCCATTTGGACCTGTGCCAATACTAGTATACTGTTTTGCTGGCTCGCCATGTTCTTCAAAGAAAGCTAAATCTTCAGAGCCTTCTTCAAATACCCAAAGACGACCGTCTTCTACTTGCGTTGTAAAGCCGTCAATGTCGAATTCAGAACCACCAGAGATAGCTTTTAGATACTTATCCAAAGACTCTTGGCTTGCTGCTTTAAGTGTCATGCCTTCTGGACCAGAACCAATATTAGTGAACTGCTTTGCTGGCTCACCATGCTCTTTAAAGAATGCTAATTCTTCGGAATCTTCTTCAAACACCCAAAGCCGACCGTCTTCTATTTCCGTTTTAAAGCCTTCAATATCGTACTTAGAAGCCATAGAAGACTCAGAAGAAATAGAAGAGCAAGCACTTAGAGCGCCGCCCAAAAACATGGCAATAACAAGTTTGCTTTTATTCATAATAGTACCTTCATAAGATGGATTTTTTAAAATTGAATAAACCCATAATGAAAGACTTACATTACAAAAAAATGACAAACACCACTCACCTGATATTTTTTTTCATATATGTTAATTTTCACATATAAAGCATCAAAGACGCCTCTTGTTTCGACAAACTATCGAATAATTAGACTTAATCTTCATAACTCGACTCTTCAATCGGACTTTCAACAACCTTGTATCGTTTTCGCTTAACATCAAACCGATACCAAACACCTTTACTAGTAAAGTAATCTTGGCTCTTGTAGCGAATGACTCGATGCTCTTCAGGGATTTCGTCTACCCATACTCCTGGAGATGGCGTAATAACGGTATAGCCCCGAGGCGAATCCGACTCTCGATAAAAAACACCATCTGAATAATAGGTACGGTTATCTATTACAGTATGACGATGAGGCAAAGTTGTAAAAACAGAACCAATGGCGATGCCTGTGCCTAATGCGAGCAATCCAAAAGGAGCGCCACCAAACCCTCTAGGTCCGCCAGCACAGCCAGCTAAAGTAAGACAACAACTAAGAGCAATAATAGAGCGAAACGTCATAACCCTTTCCTCAATCTTAATTAATGATTAGGTGGTTCAGGTAATTCGTTTTTTGTTAACGAACCGCTACCGTCTATGTCAAAGCGTTCGAAGTCATCGAGTAAAGGCCCTTTAAGCTCATCTTTTGTTAGAACCTCATCACCATTAGAATCCATCTGATCAAAAGATGGTGGCTCTTTCGGTGGCTGTCCATTAGCCAAGCTGCTTACAGAGAAAAGAGATAAAATACTTGCCGTCATAACAGGCAAAAATACCGTAGATAATATTGTCTTCATAATGTACTTCCTGAGTGTGTATAAAACACTAAATAGATAATGGAACAGGGAAAGTATATTTCGAAAACTTGTACTGAATATGGAGAAAACGCCTACATAACGTCAAATTTATAACCGACACCGTAAACAGATTTAATACAGTCTGATGATGGGTCAACTTCGGCTAATTTACGGCGTACATTTTTGATATGACTATCGATTGTTCGATCAGCGACAACTCGATCATCAGAATAAATATGATTCATGAGCTGATCTCGACTGTATATTTTCCCGTGATTTTTCATTAAAAAAACTAGAATCCGAAACTCAGCAGGCGTGAGTGAAAGCCTCTGCTGATGAAATGTTGCCGTCATAGAAGGCTCATTAATAACTAAATCATCCTGAGAAATAAAAGCCGATGTGTTGTTACGCCGCAAAAGATTCTTTGCCCTTACTACCACTTCTCTCGTGCTATATGGCTTACAGATATAATCATCTGCACCGAGTTCAAGGCCAATTAAACGATCAATTTCTTCGACTTTAGCGGTCGCCATAATAATAGGCACTTCACTAAATGTACGAATTTCACGATAAATACCTAACCCATCTCGATTTGGCAGCATCAAATCCAGAATAATTAAATCTGGTGTATGCTTTCTAACAAAGTCGATGACGACAGCACCATCATCAATACTTTGGGCACGAAATCCTGCATGTTCAAAATACTCACAGAGGATAGCCGACAAGGTTGGTTCATCTTCAACTACCAAGATAAACTTTTTTGTATCGCTCATTATTACTCTCTTTTTAATCTAATATCGATGGCCAAACCACCTAACTCGGATTCACTCGCTAGGATCTCACCGCCGTGCATGATGACGATGTTGCGACAAATTGACAAGCCTAAGCCTGAACCACCGTATTGACGGCTTCGAGATTTATCGACTCGATATAAGCGTTTAAACAGATTTGGCAGGTGTTCTTTTTCAACACTTGGAGACGAATCTTCAACACGTAAAACGAGATCTTTTTCTACCTCAATAATCGAAAGATGAATCTGCCCTGGAGCATCCGTATAGCGCAAACTGTTTTCCAATAGATTCATCAAAAGCTGCTCCAACGTTTTTTCGTCACCTTTAATAAAAATTAGCTTTTCTGGTTTTATAAAAACTAAATCCAACCCATCTTGTTGAAGTCTATGTTCAAACGTCAACACAACCCGTTCTACTAACTGGGCAAGGTCTAGTGTCTTAGTGTCCATTTGATATACACCAGAATCTGTTTTTGACAGCAAATAAAGATCATCTACTAGCCTACGAAGCCCCATAACTTGATCATGCATTGAGTCCATACGTCGCATTTCTGGCTGTCGAATACCATCTTGAATGGCTTCTAACTCACTTCTCAGAACAGCAATAGGTGTGCGTAATTCATGTGAGATATCCACCAACCATTGCTCTCGGTTTTCTTTCTGTTGCTTTAGACTACCCACAAGATACTCAAAGCTATCTGACAATTCACCAAACTCGTCGTTACTTCGGATCTGAAAATTGACATTATAATTTCCTTCAGATAATGCGGTTGCACCTTGCTTTAGACGTTTCAAGGGCGACAGAAAAACCCGAACTAGACACAAAGCAACAATAAGAGAAGCAAGCCCAGCCAATCCAACAATCCAATATAAATTACTTTTCTGCTGAGAATAAAACTGTTCAACAAGAGGTCCACTAAGTAAGTTTTTCTGTTGTAAAACTAGCCAACCTACCGTTTTAGAATCTACTAATATCGGTTCTTTTAACCGTTCCGCTTCCTTCTGATTTTGAATCCAAGGAACGGCACCAACAACCCATTTACCTTGTGTATTTTCCAAATAAATACGATGGCTAATCGGACTCAACTCTTCCTGTATTGGAAGATTTCGGGGTGGGCGAAGAAGCCTTTCTGAATTCGGTCTATCCGGATTTTGATGAAAAGACGGGGGGTTATGAAACTTAGGCTCTTGATGAAATGAAGAAAATCGACGACTTTTTTCAACAGGAAAAGGCGCACCAGGATCGCCAATAATTTGTCCCCATATCTCTGGTCGTTCTCGTAATACCTGCCAACCATTATGCTCTGAGTAATATTCAGAGAAAACAGATGTTAGTTGGATAATTTTTATTTTTTCTTGTTGGTTGAGGTACCCTTGGAAACCAGATTTAAAGCTGTAGCCCACAAGAAAAGACATGCTGATAACCAATAAAATACTGGTGACAAACAAGGATATAAATAGCTTGGAAAAAATAGAAATACGCACAGACTCCCTTTATATACATGTTAGACAAAATAAAATAGACACATCCTAGTGTATTTTATTCTGTCTTGATTCCATTGCTCTCACAACAAAAAAAAGCCAAACTGCTCCCAGTTTGGCTTTTAACGCTTCGAAAAGTCTTTTGCTAATTAGATTTTAAAGCGCTGGATTTGATTGTTAAGTTCATCAGATAAAGACTTAATTGTCTCACCAGAATGGAAAATAGTGTTAATAGATTGCTCATTTTCGGAAGACAAAGCAGTAACGGACTCCAAGCTTTCACTTATCTCATTTGCCACACCTGTTTGCTGCTCTGACGCACTAGACACCTGCATAGAGATATCAGAAACGCGCTTCACATTAACTACTGCTGTATTTAATTTGCCTAAGGTTGCTTTTGATTTACCCGCTACGTCTTCAGCACTCTTCACACTAGAATGAATCATACCTTGAGCTTCTTGGGAACCACTCTGCAGCGCTTCAACAATAGACGAAATTTGCTGTGTTTCATGCTGAGTTCTTTGAGCTAACCCACGCACCTCGTCTGCAACTACCGCAAAACCTCGACCAGTTTCACCGGCTCTTGCGGCTTCTATCGCAGCGTTAAGTGCCAATAAGTTAGTCTGATCTGATATTCCTTGAATGGTTTCAACTACCGCAGAAATATCTGCAGTACGTTGTGCAAGACGATCAACGGAACCTTGAGATCGTTTTAGCTCTTCTGCAACATCATGAATGTCATCTGCTGCTTTGGAAACATACGACAAACTTTCATCAAGATTCAAATTTGCCTCTTCCGATGCTAGGGCTGCTTCTTGTATGTTTTGCGATACCTCTAAGAAAGAAGTTGTCATTTCGTTCATTGCGGCCGCAATTTGTGTAGTACTTGAATGCTGAGTTTGGATATTGGCGCTAGTATCTTCAGTAATCACACCCAGTTGATGAGATGTTTCACCTTGAGTGTGGATAGTTTGACGAATCTGACCGATTAATTCTTTTAAATTCAATGTCATTTTGGCCATAGAGCCATAAATACTAGAAGAAGAAACTGATGTATCAAATTCATAAGTCAAATCACCATCTGCAATAGTATTCACAATTGCCTGTATTTCTTTAGGATCGCCACCCAAAGGCTTGGTGATCATTTTGACAACAGCCACAGCAACAAATGCGACGATTATCATCATCATAATAACCACAACGGTAATTACCTGAAAAAACTCGTGCGTACTTGCCAAGGCTTCAGATTCATCGATCTCAACTAATAAATTCCAACCTAAGCCATCAACATCAAGCGGTGTGTAGGCAGAAAGAACTGAGTTACCATTATAATCTGTAATAATACCTATGCCTCGTTCGCCCTGTATGGCTCTTCGAGCAGCTTCAGTATCTACCGAGCCTTTTTCAGGTGTTTGAAAAGAAGCAAAAACAGAATGGTTTACTGGGTCTAAAAAGGAATCTGAGCGCATCAACTTATCTTTACCAACAAGATAAGTCTCTCCAGTTTCACCAAGTCCTTGTCTTTTTGCCATCAGCTCATTTAACTTTTGAATCGGGAACTGAGCAATAATCACACCTAAGTGAGTACCATCATCATCAATAATAGGTGAGGCAATAAACCCGGCAGGCGCATTATAAGAAGGAACATAAAGGGAAAAATCTATAAATACTTTAGCACCTTTTTCGGGTTTTATACCTCTCCGGTAAGCTTCTCCAAGACCACTATCACGGTAAGGACCATCTGCTAGAGAGGTTGCAAAATCAAGTTCTTTAAAGACGCTATAAACCATATCTCCTTCTTGATTTACTAAGAAGACATCGTAAAATTCAAATTTTTCCTGTAACTCTGTTAAATATACATGTGCTTTTTTATGAACTGCGTCATATTCAAAACCCGATTTTGAATCGAGTAATTTTCCCTTGCTGCCCACTTCATTTGAATTATTTGAAATATACGCATATTGCAAGATTGCTGCTGTATCTGTTAGCGGGTCAATAAGGGATGCCATAGAGGGGGTCTTCAAACCATTACTATTTTCAACTAAAGCCGGCTCAAATTCATTCTTATAGAAACGTAATAAATCACTACGTACAGTATTAATATCAGGTAATTTGACGAAGTCTTTTGTTAAGAGATTTTGATAGGCATTATCAAAATCAATGAGGTCACGTTTGATTTCGGGACTGCCTGCTACCAAGCTAATCACATCTTCAAGGCCATGTAAGTATTCTTCCACCACATCTTTTTTAGTTTCACGAAGCGAAGATAACTGATTATATGCCATGCTCGTCATCGACGAGGACGAAGAGTACAGAGCTATACCAGTTACAATTAAAGCCGGAATCAATCCTACTAAAACTAATATTATTAATATTTGTTTTTTGAACGTCATTTTTTTTCCTCTAAACCCGAAAAATAATCCATTGCAGTCGAGTAATATCATTAAATTCTGATAAGCAATCATATGCTTGGTTATTTTATTTTTTATAATAATCAAATAAAAAATTTAGTTGTTGATACACGACACATTAAACCTTTTTATATAGGCTTTATTGTACGTAAATGTAAAAATTTGTTTTTACTAAACTTAATGATAAGAAAGCTTACTACTATCGGCAATATAGTATTATATTGATAATAATTTAGGACAGAAATACGAATAGATATGAATGAGAAGTGTTTATGTTTTTATATTCACATAAAAAAGGAAAAGAAATAATCAAATATTCCCCTTCTTTATTTGCGTTTCCGAATATCTATTTCAATTAAAAATAACATATCCATTTAGTGACAGATACGACATTCCGTCACTAAAAATTTTATCCTTATAACAGCGCAATAACTGCTAACGCCTAAACCAACGCCACACAAATAAAACCTTAACCAAAGCAGCTGCGACATAGGTCATGGCACAGGCGGTGAGGATTCTCTTCACTTTTGGTAAGTCTTCTTGTGGGATGTAGTTGCCTTCTGCAAGGATTGGCAGTGCTTTATTGAAGCTGGCGTCCCATTCTTCTGGCAAGATTGCCAATTGAACAACAACCGCTAACAAACCAGACAAGCCCACCACTAAAGCGTGAAGTGCAACGGCATAAGGTAGATGCAACAACGCAGAAATAATCGGCCAGCCAATTAATAAACCTGCGGTAATGCGTCGAGCAAAATGTGCAAACGGTAAGTATCTTGAGCTTAAATGCGAGATTTTTTGCTTTTTTTCATGAGCAATGGCGTGACCTATTTCGTGAGTGGCCACAGCAACCGCTGTCAAAGAACGACCATTAAGAACGCTTGGACTAAGACGAACAACGTGCTGCCCAAAATCAAAATGATCACGGCCTTCCTGTGCGGCTTCAATTTTGACATCGTTCAGTTCAAAACGTTTCACAAAGTGCTTCGCAAGTTCACCACCCGTTCCAGGTAAATCATCACGATCCGTTGCATAACGTTTTAAGGTGTATTTCACCCACACACTTGGCCCAACGAACAATAAGAGAGCGATTGCAATACCAATAATCCACAACATAATTTTGTTTAAATGTATTCCTAATAATAAAAATATGGGGCTCAGCTTTGACCCTTTTCGGTTTCATCACATACACTGTCATCATCATTACATCATAAGAGCCAGATATGAAGAATCCTTTGGTTGGTCCAATTCTCACGATTCTAAAAAATCATCCGAATGGCATGAGCGAATTCGACATCCTAAAAGAACTAAGAGGTCAGTTACCAGAGTTCAAAAATCTCGCAGAAGATGTCAACTTACTACTTTTCCGACAGCACTTTCTTATTATGAATGCCTTGTATCAACTGCAAGCCAGTCTCTGGCAAGAAGAAAACATCATGCTTAGCATTTGCTCTACTCGTATTCATTTACTTAGTAGAACTCAGGTTCAATTATCCGATACAACGACATTAAGCAACAGTGTAGACGCAAAATTGGCAGCTTATTATTTAGATTGGAGTGAATACGAAAAAACGAATGTTGATGAGGTTTCTCGTTTACTAAACAGTTTTTATAATGGTATCAGCTTAAATGGTGATCGAGATTCCGCATTAAAAACTCTAGAAATCGAAGACAGCAACCCAAGCAAAGCCGACATCAAGCAACAGTATCGTAAATTAGCTCAACAGCATCATCCAGACCGAGGTGGCGATCAAGATCTTTTCATCGACCTACGTCAGGCTTATGAATATTTAATGTTTTGACTCAAGAGTCTGATTTTAAAGTGTAAAATACCTATTTAGACATTGATTTCACTCTTATAACTATCCAAGATAGATTATCTTATCTATTTGTAATTAAGTACTTTTCGTATTTTGTTGATTATGCTCGGTTCAAAAAATCGATCTACACTATTAATCTATGCTACCGATTAACCTTGCTGATATTATTTTTAATATAAGAGAGAATATTATTTTTGCCTATATATTTCAAAACCTTACATCAATAAAAAAACAGACTCGCGCATTACATCGCCCTTTATATATTGTTTCTTTCTGTGTATTCGCTATCAGCTGCAGTGTTCATGAGATTGATCATTCTAACGACTTTGAAAATAACGGTAGAGACACCACAGCATTAAAGCGTGAGTCTTTATATTTACAAGAAAGCCTCCCTCCGGGCTTACCTTATCCCAGCGACGAATTTCAATTTGGGCTACAACAGCAAATTACCTATTTAAATCGAATATCGGATAAGCAGTATTTTCTTGAAAATGCACAAACCAACACTGCAGACCTAAGGGCAGTGGCTAACGAAATAAGCCACTGGCTAGAAGACCCGACTCAACAACCACAGATCATTGCTCACCAATTAGCAGGACAAGACCAACGTGGTAACGTTCAAATTACGGGCTATTATGTGCCTATTCTACCGGTTCGACACTTGCCCGACGAAGTCTACCGCTATCCACTTTATCGCAAACCCTTACAGCGAAACTCAGAGGGTAACTTCCCTTCGCGTGAAGAAATTGATTTTGAAAATGCTCTTTCTGGTCAGGAACTAGAGATTGCTTACACATCAGACCTAGTCGATAATTTTTTCTTACATGTTCAAGGCTCTGGTGTCATTGAGTATGAAGATGGCGAGCGTAAACTACTATCTTGGGGAGGCGTCAATGGTCATGCTTATCGCAGTATAGGCAAAGAATTGATTGAAAGAGGTGAAATCGACAGGGCAGATATTTCAGCTCAAAGCATTCGCCAATGGCTAGCAGATAACCCAGAAAGAAACAGAGAAATACTGTCGACTAATCCTAGTTACTTATTCTTTAGTGAAGGTCCACAAAAACCGATAGGAGCAGCAAACGTTCCTTTAACACCATTATATTCAGCAGCGGTTGATCCTAAAGTCATCCCTCTGGGTTCTATATTATTAGCTCAAGTACCTAAGCTCGATTTAAATGGCAACTTAGTTGGCCACGAGTTCCGGCTGTTACTTGCGCAAGACAAAGGTGGTGCAATAAAAGGACCAGGGCACATAGACTGGTATCAAGGCATTGGAGAAGAAGCCCGCTTCCATGCAGGCCAATTAAAGCAATTTGGTAAGGTCTGGTTACTCTTACCAAAAATATCCAGTTCCAAATCTTTGGTCTCTGAATAATAAGATAGAGAAATAATGACATAAAAAAACGCCGTGTTTTATAACTTGAAATTAAAACACGGCGTTTCTTTTATTTAAGAAACTTACCTAGACCCTACTGTAAATCACTTAATTTAAACGATACAGGAAGATTAATACGTATCTCATCTTCAACCATGTCTTTAGAAAATACAGGCAAAGGCGTTGAACGTTTTATCATATCTAATACCGCCTTATCTAAACGTTTATAACCTGAGCTTTTGGTGATACTTACTCCTGTCACTTTACCATCTTTGTGTACTACGAATGTCAAAGTAACCACCCCTTCTTCACTACGGCGCCGAGAAGCTCTAGGGTATTTTTTATTCCTGGCTAAGATCGATGCGAGCTGCGTTAAATAGCTCGCTTTAGCTCCTAGGTTGCCACCATTACTTGCAGAATTAGCGGTGCCAGTAGTGGCTTTTTGATTCGCCACCGATGGTGATGCAACAGACGTAGGCTTAGCCTTAGGAGTAGGAGTGGCCTTAGGTACTGTTACCATCTTAGGAGCCACTTTCACCATTGGTTTTTCTTTTATTGGCTCAGGCGGTTTAACTGCTTTTGGCTTTTCAACCGCTTTAGGTTTAGGGTCTGGCTGTTTCACCTCTATAGGTGAAACCTGCTTTACTTCAATAGGTTCAGGCTCAACTATTTCTGGCTCAATAATTTCAGTTTCTTCAATGACTTCTGGTTCAATAATTGGATCAGGTTCAACAACAGTCTCAGGCTCTTCAATGACTTCTGGTTCAATAATTGGATCAGGTTCAACAACAGTCTCAGGCTCTTCAATTGGCTCCGGTTCAATAATTGGTTCTGGTTTGACTACTTCAGCCTCTTCAATTGGCTCAGGCTCTAGCTCTTCTTCTATATCTTCTATTGGCTCTTCTATCTTTTTTACATCTTCTTGAGACGCGGTTGTTTGTACCGCAACACCAAGATCACCGGCAATGCCAAGACCAAATTCAATGCCTTGAGAACCGACGCCTTGACTCCCTTCTTCTGAAATAGGGTTATAAAACACTGCGAAAAATGCACCAGCATGAACAGAAACAGCCAAACCACTAGCAATCAACCAATGACGAGCAGAAATCATGGATTCCCTCGCTCTAACTGAGTTGCCAGACTAACTTTGGTTAAGCCTGCCAAACGAACTTGATTAAAAATAGGCCTAAGTTTTTCTAATGGAATGCCTCCATCCGCTTTAATTTGCACCCAAAAATTTTCTTGATTTGAATCTTCTAAAAAACGCTGCTCCAAATAAGCTTGAACACGATTGATCTCAATGAACTTATCATCAATATAAAGAGTGCTATCTACCCCTACCACAATTTCTACATTTGGATCGGTGGCGGCGCGTGCTTCGTTTACAGAATAAGGAGGAACAACAGGAATAGGGTCGGCCTTCCGAATTTGCCCCGCTACCATGAAAAATACTAACATCAAGAAAACAACGTTAATAAGAGGCACCATGTTGTCGTCATTATTGACGTTTTTTGTGGTGAACTTCTGACCTATTTTCATTTGCTCTCTGCCGTCATTGCAAAGGCATTAGCAATAGACACAGATTTTGCACCATGAAGTTTTAGTTGATCAGCCAAATGTAACAAGGTTTGAAGCGTGACGCCGACTTCTGCTTTGATCATAAAGACGCCATTATTATGATCCATTACTAGCTGTTCAAAGCGAGCTTGATCCGCAAAATAAATCGCACCGCCCTCGAACCAGACTTGGTTATTGTTAGACTTTAGAGTAAGAATTAGGTTCTCTTGTTCTGCGATATCTTTAGGCTTATCTGTTGCTACAGACAAAGGTGTATCAATAATACGCCAAGGTACAAAGCTAGAGGTCAACATGAAAAATAGCAGGAGAATAAACACCACATCAATAAGTGGCGTTAAGCTAATCGCATTTTTGCGTTTAGGTTGAGATAGGTTAAGCGACATGCAAGGTCTCTTGCTTGATCTCTTTTGTTAGAGACATCTCGTCTATCGCTTTAATCGTATTATTGGCGGTGAATACTTGAGTCACTGCATCATTCATATTATGAGCAATACGCTCTACTTTGCGCTCTAGCCAACTTTGTAACGTCACCACAGGAATCGCCACCGCTAAACCGACCGCAGTTGTAAGCAACGCCTGCCAGATGCCACCAGACAGCACAGAAGGATCTACTTGGTTGCCTGCACCTTCCATTTGTTGGAACGCAGTAATCATTCCAAGAACCGTACCTAACAAACCTAACAACGGGCTCAAAGTAGCAATAATTTCTAAAGGTCGAAGATAAGATCGCAATTTACTTAGTTGATCCATCGCTCGACGTTCAGATTCTTCGCGAATTAATTCTGCATTGGGGTTTCCAGCCAGCAAGGCTTGCATAGTGTAACTAACCACGGCATCAATTGGTCGTTTAGTATTTAGTTTTTCAAGCGCTTTATCTGCACTTCCACGACGCCATTCATCCAAAGCTAACTCGGATGTTTTTACACTTTCAGCACGAAGAGATGCCAACTGCCAAAGCTTTAAAAGCACAATCGTCAAAGCAATCACAGAGAACACCATGAGAATCCAAACAACTGGTCCACCGACCTCTAAGAAATCGATAATTTTTCGTTGCACTGAGTTTTCCACGACACTCTCCATTGAATACTTTTCATTAAATAATAATGTAGTTAATGATAGTTATTATCAACTACATTTTCAATACATAGTTATCTAGAGAGGCCAAGAGGCGAGTTGGTTTTTCTCAATTTAAAGTGGAAAATATGAGTCAATACTATAGAGCTAAAAGGTATTATGAGGTTTAGTTAATTTCTTTTTCTAACCTATCAATCACGCTATGGTACATGTACCACGCACACAACCCAGCCAGTAAGTTACCTATTAATACACCGACAAAGATGCCTTTTAAGCCGGCTAATTCAGACCCTATCCACAAGCAAGGCAGGAAGAAAGCAAACAAACGCAGAGCAGAAATAGTAAGCCCTGTGTAGGATTTCCCCAAGGCATTTGAAACTGACACCATCAACATACAAACACCCAGTGAGCCAAGGCTGACGGGCACCAACATCAGATGCCAACTTAAAATATCAGAAACGGTTTTTTCACTGGTCATTAACTCAGCAAGGAAGCCTGATGCAGCAAAAGTGACTACTGCAATAAGCAATTGAGAAACAATAATAAACCGACAAGCAATAGACACCACTTCACGAATACCAGCGATATTTTTTGCCCCCAATAAACGGCCCACCATTGGTGGTATAGACATGGTTAACGCTAAAACAGAGACAATAATAAAAAATTCAAAGCGTGAGCCTAATGCCCAAGAAGCAACCGCTGCTGTACCAAAACCAGCAATCAGCTTTGTCGCTAATATGGAAGAAGCAGAAGGCAACAACTGACTGACCATTGCTGGCCCCATAATATGCCCGATCGACGCCAAGCTTTTCCCTATGTTTAGATCTTTCCAATCAAACGATACCCAATGCTTGCGTGTTACTTGTGAAGCAACAATTAACAAGCCAATAGTGAATGACAGTATCGTTGCTATTGCGGCACCATTTAAGCCCAATTCCAAAGTAAAAATAAAAATAGGGTCTAATATCAGATTCAATAGACTAGTAACCACCATCATAATGCCAGGTAAAAAAGTATTACCGTTAGACCGGCAAATACTGTAGTAAAAATACGTTAGCGCGCCAATCCAAACACTTAATAACCAATAAGGCCAGTAAGCATCTATAATAGGAAAAATAGAATCAGGCGCACTCAGTAACATTAAGATAGGATGGCGCAACCACCAAATCAGCAGACAAAAACACACCATGCCCACACTGCCTATCATTAAAACTAAACCACCAAGTTGTTTGCCGTAACGTTCGTTTCCAGCACCAAGTGCTCTGGCAATAATCGCTGTCGTTGCGATACCAAGTCCAACCTGCAAGCCAATTACAATCATTTGAATTGGTAAGGTAAAGCCTTGAGCGGCTAAAGGAAGAATACCGAGCTGACCAATAAAAGCACTGTCCACAAGTTGAAAGCTCATCATCGACAAAATGCCAAACAACATAGGCCATGTCATGGAAAAGAGTTGTTTCGCTAATGATTCCGTTGGTGGCGTTTGGGCGGACATGACCTTCTCTTGATAAAAATAAATGAGCGGAGATTCTACCCTATTTTGAAGAAGGTTGATGGTAGCGATAAAATTTTCATCATTTCGTTTCACTCACCTTAGATTGCTTAACAATACATCCACCTAATCGACTTGCCTAAATCGATTACCGTAATTTAGGGATACCAGTGCAATCAATGCAAATAATACAAAACCACTCGCCAGAGGCGTAACTGTAGAATGATAGAACTGCCCCACAAATGTAGCAAAAATAATCGCGATTAAGCTGGATAAAGATGAAATTAATGAGGCACCTAACCCTGCCATTTTACCTAACGGTTCCATAGCCATTGCATTCACATTTCCGAAGATCATGCCAAAACAAGAAAACATAATCATGCCTAATCCCATAAACATCATAAAAGGCGGCACTCCATCATAAAAAAACGCCAGTCCAAGTAACATAAAAGAGGTGGCTAATAAGACACTTAACGCCATGCTGACACAGGTAAGCATGCCTACTCTTTGTACAATTTTTCCGTTCGAAAAGTTAATAACAGATGAGCCAATTGCCAGCATGGCGAAAAATAACGGAAACCGATCACCGACTTTGTAAACATCTTGAAACAAGGATTGAGCAGTACTGATATGCAACATCAAACCAGCAAAAATAGAGCCTAATAACAGGGTAAACGCCATTACATCTCGACGTCTTAAAATCATACGGACATCAGTCATTAAGCGCTTTCGGTTAAGCGGAATACGGTTTTCTTTTAATAAGGTCTCAGGTTGCCTCAACATAAGCCAAATCGCTGCGAGAGACGCTTGAGTAATTAATAAAACAAAAATCCACCGCCAATCTGCGACTTGCAAAACCAGCCACCCAACAGACGGCGCTAATAGCGGTACAAGCATGAAGACCATCATCACAAATGACATAATACGAGCCATAGCAGCACCTTTATAGATGTCTCGAATCAGCGCTCGCGATGCGATTTTAGGTCCTGCAACACCAAACCCTTGAATCATACGTCCAATTAGAAATACAGTGAGGGAGGATGCAGATAAAGCAATGATAGAACCGACAATATAAATACTAATACCCAGAACGATACTTTTTTTACGGCCAATTGCATCAGACAAAGGACCAAAAACAATCTCTCCAAATACCATGCCGAAAATCATCGCCGACACTATCCACTGCGTCTTTTGATAGTCTTCTATTGCTAGCGCTTCAGCGATATTAGGAAACGCAGGTAACATGGCATCCATACTGAGAGCGGTGAGTGACATCATTAAAGCAAATAGCGCTACCAACTCTTTTTCGGGAAGATATTTAATAGATTTATCTGTTAATGAGGAAATAGAATCAGACATATATTGCCCTATGGAACGTCAAATCAAATAAGTTTACTCGCCGAGAGCGACAATGAAAAAGCTAATTTATGAACTATGCTTTTATAGCGTCATAAGATATTGAAATAACAAGATAACAAGCTGCACGGTTCGAGTAAATTTCGTATGATAATCGTCCCCTTTAGCCATCCCATTTATTTAGAAGGACTGTATGGAATTTACTTGGATTTTATTCGCATTTGTCTGCGGCCTAGCAGTCAAGATGATCAATTTACCACCGCTCATTGGTTTCTTACTGGCTGGTTTTTTACTTAATTATTTAGGATTTGAAGCAAGCAGTACATTGGACTCTCTTGCGAATATCGGCATCACCTTAATGCTATTCAGTATTGGTCTAAAATTACATGTTAAAGACTTACTCAAACGTGAAGTATGGGCTTCCACACTCAGCCACATGGGTACTTGGACCATACTTTTTGGTGGCATTGCGCTATTGCTTGGCACGTTAAGCTTGCCCTATTTTAGTCTTCTCGATTTTAAAACTGCAGCTCTGATAGGCTTTGCATTAAGTTTTTCAAGTACGGTATGTGTAATGAAATTACTTGAAGAAAGTGGTGAACTCAAAACACGACATGGACAATTGTCTCTTGGTATATTGGTCATGCAAGACATAGTTGCCGTGGTTTTCTTAGTCGCAGCAACAGGTAAAGTACCGTCTATTTGGGCGCTTGGTTTATTTGGATTATTACTGATTCGCCCTCTCATTAATAAAGTGGTCGATCGAGTCGGCCATGGTGAAATGTTGCCATTGACAGGGATAGTGTTAGCACTTGGTGGCTATGAACTATTTTACCTTGTTGGCGTAAAAGGTGACCTAGGCGCATTAATTTTTGGCATTTTATTGGCTTCCCATTCTAAGTCATCTGAAATGAATAAATCCTTGATGAATTTCAAAGATTTATTCTTGATTGGTTTTTTCCTATCTATTGGCTTCACTGCCTTACCGACACTTGAAATGATAGGCATGAGCTTAATTATTACCTTCGTTATTCTGGCGAAGTTTGCCCTATTCTTTATTTTATTAACCAAATTCAAACTGCGCGGCCGAACATCGTTTCTATCTGCTCTGATTCTCTCGAACTACAGCGAATTTGGCCTCATCGTTGTCGCACTAAGTGTGGCAAATGGCTGGATAGAAAAAGAGTGGCTGGTTATCTTGGCGCTTGCGGTGTCTTTTTCATTCGTTATTACCAGTGTCATTTACCGTCAATCACATAGACTCTATCGGAAAAATAAAGAAATAATTCGCCAATATGAGCGCCCAAAGTGTCTACCAGAAGATGTATTCACTCAGCCTAAAGATGCCGAGGTGTTAATCGTTGGTTTAGGCCGAGTTGGACGAGGTGCTTTCGATTCTATTAAAAACCTTATTGGAGATAATGTTGCAGGAATGGACGCAGATAGGAACCGTATCAAGCTCATGCAAGATGCAAATGAAAATGCCTTCTATGGCGACGGTGAAGATGCCGACCTTTGGGAACGCCTAGACACGGCAGGTATTCGACTTATCATGTTGGCATTACCAATAGCAGAAGACAGCACCAATATTGCAATACAGCTGCGTAAAGCAAATTATCAGGGCCACATCGCCGCTATTGCTCGCTATCAAGATGAGCGTGAAATACTTCTTGCTTCCGGTATAGACAATGTCTTCAACTTCTACACGGAAGCCGGTACGGGTTTCGCAGAAGAAAGTTTGACCTTGATTCGCCCATCCAACTAAAATTAGCTAGTAAAGCTCACCAAGGAAGGTACGAGCGGTCACACATTCGACACATTAAAATACAAAACACTGTGCGTTTTTTAAGCGTCTACAGAGCTATAATGTATAAGCTAACTACTTGTATCAAAAGGTAGAAGTAAGCATATATTGCATGGAAGTATTAGGAAAAAATGTGTCATTTCAGTCTAAAACCGACCATGTCGTAAAGGAAAAAAACACAGCTGATTTCTATAAAATTATTACTGTTTTTTTCAATCGTTCCCCTATTCCTAATGAACTAGCAGACACTTATCGTTATTATCAGTTTTGTGCAATTGTTCGACTACTTCCTTTAGCTGGTATTGAAACTTATTCATCGGTTGGCTTAGCTCTATTTTTTGCTTGGAGCTCGGTAAACAATAGCCTTCTTCTTGTTTGGTCTATATTACTGACCATGATTGCCACATCTGAATTGATTATGTGGTGGGTTTATATTATTCGTGACCCAGATAATAGCCGCCACGTTTCTAAAAAAATGGTGTATTTTCTAGCACTAAAAATGAGTGTTGCTGGGATTCTTTATGCTGCATTAGTCATCCATCTATTTAGTCTTTTTACCGATTATGAACGGATATTCCTGTTTTCTATTATTTCCGCCTTTATCTCCAGTGGTGGATGGATGTTTGCCAGTATTCCACTTGTTGGTCTGATGTGGACTATTAGTGTAAGCGCTGGTTTGATATTCGGACTACTGTATTTTTTCGGTGATACGTATTTATTATTGGCGGTGTTAGCAGCTCTATATTGAACGTTTTTATGCTTCGTT
This sequence comes from Marinomonas colpomeniae, assembly GCF_014803385.1. Lineage (GTDB taxonomy): Bacteria > Pseudomonadota > Gammaproteobacteria > Pseudomonadales > Marinomonadaceae > Marinomonas > Marinomonas colpomeniae. Next base: position 81,622 of record NZ_JACYFC010000006.1, read on the forward strand.
ATTATCATTTCTTCGCGCCAATATTTAGAAGGATTAATGGCTGAAACTAAGATTGAAAATCAACACCAAACGGTCAGTTTATTACTCAACGATTTTGAAGAAAAAGCCAGTGACTGGTTATGGGAAACCAATAAAAAAGGTCATCTCCGGCACCTTTCTCAAAAACTAATTGAGGCAACCGATACTGATGCGGATAGGCTTTTAACTCTTACTTATATCGATATTATTGAAAGCTTGTTAGCAACAAACGAAACAAATTCAGCCACTCAGTTTAAAAAAATGACTAGAGCCCTCACTACAAATAGCGACGTCAGTAGTATTGTTATCCCTGTCAATCTAGGTCACGAAACTAGATGGTGGTCTTTCTCTGCCAAAATATTGCTTGATAAAGACAAAAAGTTTAATGGCTTGCGCGGTGTCACATCAGACATCACTAGTGTCGTCTTGCGTGAGCGAGAAATGATAAAACAAGCAAACACAGACACCTTGACTAAGATAGGTAATCGTCACTTCTTTAACGAACAATTACTTCTGCTTTGCTCTGAATCTGTTAATCATCATTCCCCTTGTGCATTGATGTTATTAGATTTGGATAACTTCAAGATGATTAATGACGCTTTTGGTCATGCAGCAGGCGACGGATTACTCGTTGAAGCCAGTAAACGACTCAAGGAAAATACACCTCAGGGTGCCATTCTTGCTAGATTAGGTGGAGACGAATTCGCCATCATTGTTCCTAACGCTTCTGGTCAGTCAATAATGAGAGCTTTAAGCGAAAAGATAAAATACACTATTTCGGAACCTTGGCACTATGGTGAAAACCAAATCGAAATACGCACCAGTATTGGTATTGCCTTTACTAACCAAAACATTGGTTCTATCGAAACGCTCTTAAGAGCGAGTGACTTAGCACTCTACGCAGCAAAAGAAGCAGGTCGTGATGCCATCTGCTTCTTCGATCCAGCCATGGAAGAAACAGCGAATCATAAAAGCCAAGTATTAAGTGAGATGAGAAAATCCATCTCCGACAATGAGTTTGTTCTGCATTATCAGCCTCAACTAGACCTCATAACAGGCAAGCTCATTGGTTTTGAAGCACTGGTACGCTGGCAACACCCAAAGCGAGGATTAATTACACCGATACACTTCATCTCAATTGCAGAAGAAAGCGGTTTAATTATTCCACTTGGAATTTGGGTTTTAGAGCAAGCCTGTTTTGAAGCAAAAAAATGGCCTTCTGATTTGTATGTCGCCGTTAATGTTTCGTATATTCAAATAGAAAGAACTGATTTTCTCGCAGAAGTAAAAAGCGTGTTACATAATACTCAACTACCACCTCATCGGTTAGAAATTGAAATCACTGAATCGGTATTGATGACAGACCAAACGCCTGCATTTCAATTTTTGATGGGATTAAAAGAAATGGGAGTCAAAATTGCGTTAGATGATTTTGGCACTGGTTTTTCATCACTGTCTTACTTGCAAAACTTACCTTTAGATAAAATCAAAATAGATCAATCTTTCATAAACCTATCAGATACGGACGATAAAACTTGCGCTATTATTCGCTCTATCACGCAATTAGCTGATGCACTCGAATTGGAGACGATTGCAGAAGGTATAGAAAGAGAAGGTCAATATAAACTACTTTCTGATTTAGGAGTAAAATCTGGGCAAGGTTATTTGTACGCCCGCCCAATGCAAGTAGATGACTTGCCCTTTTTTATAGAAAGTAAAAGGAAGCTACCTTAATAAATTAGCCCTTTGCTTCATCCAATTTCGCTTTAACCGCTTCCGCCTGTTCTGTCAGTTTCGCGTATCCTTCTATATCTCCACGACGCTGTGCTTGCATGGCCTGCTCCAATAAAACGCCATATTCTTTATCGAGTTTTTTAATTGGGTCTGATTTTAGGAAATTGAACATAATTAGCCTATTTGTTTAATCGTACGAAAAATAAAGTGTCTATATGTATATTACGCACAAGCATCGCAGATAGATCATTATTACAATAAAAAAACGCCAAACAGATTTTCCTGTTTGGCGTTTTTTTATTTTTACTGTTCAATAGACAGAATTAAACGTCTAAGAAGTCCATAATACCTTCAGCGGCTTTACGACCTTCATCAATGGCAGTAACCACTAAATCAGAACCACGAACCATATCACCACCAGCGAAGATTTTTTCGTTGGTAGTTTGGAACATAAACTTACCTTTCTTCGGCGCAAGAACACGACCACGAGTATCAGTTTCAATGCCAAATGTCTCGAACCACGGTGCTGGACTCGCTTGGAAACCAAACGCCACTAGAATGGCATCAGCAGGAATAATTTGCTCGCTGCCTTCAACCACTTCTGCGCTACGACGGCCATTTTCATCAGGCTCGCCCATTCTAGTTTCAACAACTTTAATGCCTTCTACCTTACCATCGCCAACAATTTCTACTGGCTGGCGATTAAAGAGGAACTGTACACCCTCTTCTTTTGCGTTTTGCACTTCTTTACGAGAACCCGGCATATTTTCTTGGTCACGGCGGTAAGCACAAGATACACTCTTAGCCCCTTGACGAATCGCAGTACGATTACAATCCATCGCAGTATCGCCACCACCTAAGACAACGACTTTCTTACCTTTTAAGTTGATGTAGTCAGCTTCGTCTTCTTCAAAATCTAAGCAATGATTAACGTTAGAAATTAAGTAATCCAAAGCATCGTAAACACCTGGAAGCTCTTCACCTGGAAAACCGCCCTTCATGTATTTGTACGTACCCATTCCAAGAAAAACAGCATCGTACTCTTCTAACACATGTTCAAATGGTACGTCATCGCCAACAGAAGTTCCTAAAACGAACTCCACACCCATCTCTTCAAATACTTCACGACGGCGTGTCATAACACTTTTTTCCAGCTTAAATTCTGGAATACCAAACGTTAGCAAGCCACCAATTTCTGGATACTTATCAAAGACAACAGGTTTAATACCATTACGTACCAAGATATCAGCACAAGCAAGACCTGCAGGCCCAGCACCAACGATTGCCACAGTTTTATTAACAGGCACGACATTCGACATATCTGGACGCCAACCTAAAGCAAACGCCGTGTCAGTAATGTATTTCTCAACGGAACCGATAGTAACGGCACCAAAACCACCTTCACCCAATGTACAAGCACCTTCACAAAGGCGGTCTTGTGGGCAAACTCGACCACATACTTCTGGTAATGAGTTGGTTTGATGGCTCAATTCAGCCGCTTCTAAAATACTGCCTTCACTGACAAGCTTAAGCCAGTTTGGAATATAGTTATGTACAGGGCATTTCCATTCACAATACGGGTTACCGCATTCTAAACAGCGATGAGACTGATCTTTTGCACCCGCTTCTTCAAAAGGTTTATAAATTTCGACGAATTGTGCCTTACGTGTAATTAAAGGCTTTTTCTTTGGATCTTTACGATCCACTTCGACGAATTGAAATGCGTTGTTCAAGCGCTCAGACATAAGCTGCTATCTCCTCGGCCGCTTGTAAACAAACGGCGCTTCTCTCAAATGGGTCAGACTGATTCATTCATGGCACTTAGTTTTATAGCCAAGCACCATAACAGCGTATTTTATTCCGGACGTTGACGAGTACTAGCCAATAGCGCACTTAAACTTGCTGCTTTTGGTTTTACTAGCCAGAATTTACCTATGTAGTCATAGAAGTTTTCTAGAATTTCATGACCCCACTCGCTGTCAGTTTCACGAACATATTCTTCAATCACAGAACGAAGATGCGAACGATATTCTTCCGTTAACTCTGAACCAATGCGATGAATTTCGACCAACTCATGATTGTACTTATCGACGAAAGTACGATCTAAGTCGAGTACGTAGGCAAAGCCGCCAGTCATACCAGCACCAAAGTTATAACCTGTATTACCAAGAACAGTGACCATACCGCCTGTCATGTATTCACAACAGTGATCACCCGCACCTTCGATAACGGTATGCGTACCTGAGTTTCGTACAGCAAAACGTTCACCAGCTGTACCTGCAGCAAATAACTTACCGCCGGTTGCGCCATACAAGCAAGTGTTACCAATAATGGCTGATTTTTGCGATTCAAAAGACGAGCCTTTCGGCGGACGAATCACAAGTTTACCACCAGTCATGCCTTTACCAACGTAGTCGTTTGCATCACCGTCTAGGTACATGTTCAAACCACCAGCATTCCAAACCCCAAAGCTTTGACCTGCTGTACCCGTCAATTTCAGCGTAAGAGGTACATCTGCCATGCCTTGGTTGCCGTAGCGCTTCGCTATTTCACCAGACAAACGCGCACCGATAGAACGGTCGCAGTTAGTCACATGAAATTCAAACTCTCCACCTTCTTTTTCTTCGATCACGTCTTTCATTGTGTCCCACATTTTAAGTGCTAATAGGCCCTTATCGTGTGGTGGGTTGAAAGGCAAATCGCAATATTGAGGCTTATCCGCTGGAATCGCATCATTATTCAAAATAGGAGACAAATCCAAATTACGTTGTTTATCGGTTTCTCCAGGAAGCAATGACAGCAAGTCAGAGCGACCAATCAAATCCTGCAAACGAGCAACACCTAGTTTTGCTAACCACAGACGAGTGTCTTGTGCGATGAACAAGAAGAAGTTCTTGATCATATCAACCGTGCCGATGAAATGATCATCACGTAGACCTTCATCTTGAGTCGCAACGCCTGTCGCACAGTTATTCAGGTGACAAATTCGTAAGAATTTACACCCCATTGCAATCATTGGTGTTGTACCAAAACCAAAGCTTTCTGCACCAAGAATAGCGGCCTTCACAACATCCAGTCCGGTTTTTAAACCGCCGTCTGTTTGTAAACGAATCTTGCCACGCAAATCATTCGAGCGGAGCGCTTGTTGCGCTTCAGCCAAGCCCAGTTCCCATGGAGAACCGGCATGTCGGATCGATGTAATTGGTGACGCTGCCGTACCGCCGTCATAACCAGAAATAGTAATCAAATCGGCATAGGCTTTCGCAACACCAGCGGCAATCGTTCCTACTCCCGGCTCTGACACAAGTTTCACAGAAACAAGTGCTTCTGGATTAACTTGTTTCAAGTCGAAAATTAGCTGCGCCAAATCTTCAATAGAGTAAATATCATGATGTGGTGGAGGTGAAATTAAGGTAACACCCGGAACAGCGTAACGTAGACGTGCAATTAAGCCATTTACTTTGCCACCAGGTAACTGACCACCTTCACCCGGTTTCGCGCCTTGAGCTACTTTAATTTGTAGCACTTCTGCGTTTACGAGATACTCAGGTGTTACACCAAAACGACCAGAAGCGATTTGCTTAATTTTAGAGCGACGCTCTGTACCGTGACGAGCAGGATCTTCACCACCCTCACCAGAATTAGAACGACAACCTAATTCATTCATCGCTTGAGCTAAGGCTTCATGGGCTTCTGGAGACAAGGCTCCCAAAGACATACCAGCAGAGTCAAAACGTGGCAATATCGCTTCAATAGATTCAACAGTATCAATAGGGATTGCTTTGGCTTTATCTGATAAGCCGAACATATCGCGCAACATAGAAGCTGGACGTGTATTTACGAGTTCTGCATATTTAGTAAAATCTTCAAACTTACCGCTGCCTACTGCTGTTTGTAAATTACGAACTACGTCTGGATTGAACGCGTGGTACTCAGCATCATGTACATATTTTAAATAACCACCTTGCTGAATAGGTTTGCGTAGTTTCCAAGCATTATTAGCAATTTTTGCTTGCTCATCTTGGAAATTTTCAAACTTCGCACCTTTAATACGGCTAGATACACCTTTAAAGCAAAGATCAACAACATCAGTATCTAAACCAATGGCTTCAAACAACTGCGCACCACGGTAAGATGCCATGGTTGAGATGCCCATTTTAGATAAGATCTTCATTAAACCTTTGTTGATGCCTTTACGGTATTTACCATGACAAGCAATCGGATCACCCATTACTTCGCCTTTATCAACCATGTCGTTGATTAAACGATAAGAAAGGTATGGATAAACCGCTGTCGCACCAAAGCCTAACAACACAGCAAACTGATGCGGGTCACGTGCAAAACCAGTATCTGCAATGATATTAGAATCACAACGCAGGCCTTTTATTGACAAATGATGATGCACTGCTCCAACCGCCATTGGCGCAGGAATAGGTAAGTGTGATTTTGAAATGTCTCGGTCAGTTAACACAAGAATAACCGCGCCATTACGTACTTCTTCTTCGGCTTTTGCTTGCAAGTCTTTAATCGCTTGTTCCAGAGAGGCATCTTCTGGATTGTAGTTTGTGCTTAAGCGCACCAAGCGGAACCTATGATCATTCATTGCTAGTAAACGGGTAAATTTACGAGCAGAGAATATCGGTGACGACAAAATAATACGATTAGCGTGCTTTGGCGTTTCTTCAAACAAGTTACGCTCAACACCGATACAAGTTTCCAGCGACATCACAATCGATTCACGTAGTGGATCGATTGGTGGATTGGTTACCTGAGCGAATTTTTGACGGAAATAATCTGTCACAGGGCGCGTTTGGCTAGACATAACAGCCATAGGCGTGTCATCACCCATAGAACCAACAGCTTCATGACCACTTTCTGCTAATGGTCGGAATATTTGCTCTCGCTCTTCAAAGGACACTTGGAACATTTTCTGATACGTCAGCATTTCATCTTTCGTGAAAGAATCAAATTCTTGAGTCGATTCCACCAAAATAGTTTCAATACGAATAGCTTCTTGTTTCAACCATTTTTTGTATGGATGAAGCGTTTTCAAACGATTATCTATGTCATTAGTGTGTAATATTTTGCCTGTCTGGGTATCAACCACCAACATTTGACCAGGACCTACACGGCCTTTAGCTACAACATCTTCTGGTTTGTAGTCATAAGTACCGATTTCTGATGCTAGCGTGATAAAACCATTTTTAGTAATTACCCAACGAGAAGGGCGCAAGCCATTACGGTCAAGCATACAAATCGCATGACGACCATCAGTCATCACTAAGCCTGCAGGGCCATCCCAAGGCTCCATGTGCATAGAGTTGTATTCATAAAAAGCACGAATCTCAGGATCCATATTTTCTACGTTTTGCCATGCTGGCGGGATAATCAAACGTGCCGCACGGAAAATATCCATACCGCCAGTGACAAGCACTTCCAACATGTTATCCATGGAAGAGGAGTCAGAACCGGTCAAGTTAACAAGAGGTTGTAAATCTTGCAGCTCAGGAATCAAAGGTGAACGCAATTTATTGGCACGAGCCAATGCCCAGTTACGGTTACCGTCTATCGTGTTGATTTCACCATTGTGTGCCAACATACGAAATGGCTGAGCTAACGGCCATCTTGGTAATGTATTAGTAGAGAAACGTTGATGGAAAACACAAATCGCCGTTTGTAGCTTTTCATTGCCTAAATCTTTATAAAAAGAAGGCAAATCGACGGGCATCATCAGGCCTTTATAAGACAATACTTTGTCAGACAAAGAGCAAACGTAAAAATTTTCATACTGCGTCAGTGCCATTTCAGCCTGGCGACGTGCAACAAATAAACGCGTAGCAAAAGTACGAGCATCCATTCGATTACTATCAACAAAAACCTGCTCAATACGTGGCAAACCTTCCACCGCAATACGACCTAGGCAAGAAGGGTCAATTGGCACATCACGCCAACCCACTACGTTTAACCCTTGGTTTTCTAGTTCTTTTGTTAATACGTCACGCTGCTCTGTTGCCAAGGTTCCGTCTTGATCTAAAAAGACCATGCCGATCCCATATAGATCAGACAAAGTATGTTTAAACAAAGATGTAGCTTCAGCGCGTAGAAAAGCATCAGGTTTCTGTATCAATAGACCACAACCGTCACCGGTTTTTCCATCAGCGGCAATACCGCCACGATGTGTCATACATGTCAAAGATTGAATCGCTGTTTTAAGCAATTCATGACTTGTATTGCCTTCCATATGAGCGATTAAGCCAAAGCCACAGTTGTCTTTGAACTCGCCAGGACGATAAAGGCCTGCATTCATACACCAACTCCCACAGTTAAAACGTAAATTATAATAATTAGATGAAAATTCGAATATCGGTGGCTGGGCTAAGAAATAGTAATGTAGACATCTTCGCTTTGAGAATGAGTATCATGCACCCAAAAGACCACTTAAATGGACGATCATACTACCTCGCCGTAGGGTACTACTCAAATTGAGGCAGACTTGATTTCTGTTATTTTGACGCTTTTTACAGGGTATTTAGAGGCAAATAAGAGGGAGTTAGAGAATTATCTATTGCTGGAGTTTTTCCAAACAGAAAATTCCACTGTTCATACAGGTTTTTTAGAGAATTACAGTTAATTTTACTAAATTACGTATTGCACTATACAAAAGTGCCATAAATAGCATTTTTCATAAGATTTTATAGGCTGATAAGCTGGAAGTGGAAGATAGAAAACCAAAAAGCGCAAAAATAAAGACCGTTATTGCGCTTTCTTGATATCACCTTGTATACCGCTAGCGCTTCTCGCCCAAGGATTCAATGCTCGAATATCAGTTGGAAGCGACTCAGCCGCCGCGATAGCTTCACTTCTGTTTCGATATGAACCATACACAACAACAAACCAATCTTTTCCATTATGCTTGGACTTAAAGTATCCAAACGCATCAACACTGCCTTGGTCTCGTATAAACTCTTTCACCGTGCCTAGGTTATGAGTACCCAAGAGTTGCAATGTATAACGGTTTGGATTTTGCGAGAGCCACCATTGTGTTTTGTCAAAAGGATCTCGGATGACATTAACCTGTTCGGTTTTTGGCACTAAAACTGATGAAACGTCAGGCTCTGGAGCCGCTTCATTCAAAGGGGTAGCAGAGCGAATTGGAGCGGTTTCAATTGCCCCTATTGCGACCGTTGGCTCAGTCGTAACTAACGGGCTAGACGTACTAATAGCGGGTTGCGAATTTTCAACCGGAATCGGTGGCAAAACAATACTACCATCTTGCCCAATGCTACGTTGCATAGCATCAATACGCGCGATGGTTTCTTCCGATGATTGACCTTGTCTTGGGCTCAAAGGAATAACATTACCAGCTCTAGCCGTTACTGCTGCGTCTTCTTTTTTATCAGAGAAAAGCACAGCAACTAAAATACCGAGCATCACGATAGAAAGCAGCGCCATGTGAGCTAAAGGAAAGCCCATAGCAAGGTTAAAACCTAAACCAGATTTGGCCGCTTTATCTCCTGTTCCCATCATTGCTTGAGCAACTTGATTTATACGCCCTGGATAACCAAAGGATTCTTGATAAATCTGCAACACTTGCTTTTCATTAAACGGGAGATTAATTCCACCACCAACGGCACGAACTCGATGAAGTAAATAAGCTCGAGTCTGCTCTAACGAGTAAGGAGCTAAAGTAAGAGAATGGCTGAGTTGTTCATAACGCGAACTTTGATAAGTGTCTAAATTTCGAGATAAAGGGTATTCACTAAATAAAACAATATGAGGAACCGTTTGGTTATCGGTTGCTAAAGACATCATATCAACCAACATACTAATAGCGTCTGTATTCAGCTCTTGTGCATTATCAACAAGGATAAGAGCGGATTGTCCTTTTTCTTCTAAATCATGGGAAAACTTCAGTAAAGGACCAAAAGTCGTTTCATTAGGTGGCTGTGAAAAGTGACCAGCGAAGCCTTTATATATAGCAGGTAGTAACTGACCTGCTGTCATTAACATACTTGCTTTAACATGGCTGACGATGGTCGTTTCATCCTGATGTCGTGCGAACTCCATCATAAAACGGCTTTTACCACTGCCTTGTGGGCCTTGAACAACCGAAAGCAAGCTACTATATCGACTTAAATGCTCTAGCAAGGCAAGTTGCTGATTACCTTCTTCGGATGCAAAATAAACAGATGAATCTTTTGAGCCAAAAGGATCTCTCAGCGTCGCTTTAGGCGGCTGATCTAGGGCATTCTCTAAATCAAACTGAAAGTCTTGCTTGGCCATAGTCATCCTTTAACAATAATCACTAACAATATTAAATCATATCGCATTCAGTAACATGGAACTAGGTAAGATTAGCCTGCTTACTTGCTTCAAGCGCATCTATAATGCATGCGTTAAAATCTTCCATAGGAAAATCGGAGGTCACTAGAGCATCACCTAAAGCACTTAATAAAACTAAACGTAGACTGCCATCTAGTACTTTTTTATCCAATGCCATACGTTCGATAAAACTTTCAAGTGTCATGTTTTTAGGTGGCAGAATCGGTAAATTAGCAGCTTGAAATAGTGCAATAGTGCGGCTCATATCTTGGTCGGTTATATTCCCCATACGCCAAGAAAGATCAACGGCCAACACACTACCAACCGAAACAGCTTCACCATGTAACCAGTTACCATAACCCATCTCAGTTTCAATCGCATGGCCGAAGGTATGGCCCAGATTCAAAATAGCTCGAATACCGCCTTCTCTTTCATCTTGCGCAACAACATTCGCTTTTGCTAAACAAGATTTATAAATGGCATCGCTAATTTTTTCATTATCTAATGCCATCAAACCAAACATTTCTTGCTCTAGCCAATCAAAAAACGGCTCGTCACAAATTAAACCATATTTAATAACTTCAGCCATGCCAGCTGAGAGTTCACGCTGCGGTAGACTAGATAAAGTTTCTGTATCAATAATAACCGCTTGAGGCTGATAAAACGCCCCGATCATGTTCTTGCCTAGCGGGTGATTAACACCTGTCTTGCCACCCACCGAAGAATCGACTTGAGACAACAAGGTTGTTGGGACTTGAATAAAAGGCACGCCTCGTTGATATGTCGCCGCAGCAAAACCAGCCATATCACCAACAACACCACCCCCTAAAGCAATTACAGTCGTGGTACGGTTATGTTTCGCTTCTAGCAAAGACGTCATAATCATGCCGTACGTATCCAGTGTTTTAAACACTTCCCCATCAGGTAATACGCAAGTATCCACCTTGTAATCTACAGACAGCATTGACACTAAAGCATCTAAATACAAAGGGGCTATCGTTTCATTCGTCACTACCATGACTTGCTTGCCATGAATCGCATCATCAAAAAGTGTTTTTTGCTGACGAATACCATGCCCAATAAAAATAGGGTAACTACGATCGCCAAGATCAACGGTTAACATACGCATTAAGATACAGAAGTCTCCATTTCTAGATGGCGCTTAATCGCATCTAACACCTTATTGGCGACAGATTTTGGATGACGCGCATCAGTTTCAATCACTAAAGTCGCCACATCTCGATAAAGAGGGTCACGAACTTCAAATAGCTTTTTTAATGTTGCTCTCGGGTCTCCGGTTTGCAATAAAGGACGATGTGTACTTTTAGAAGTACGATACAACTGCTGTGCGACAGAAGCGTACAAATAAACCACTAGTGCATCGTCACGAAGAATGTCTACATTCTCCTTACGCATCACAACACCGCCACCAGTCGCTAATACTAAATCGTTTGTGTCAGAGTGAACAATAGACTCTAATGCTTGGGTTTCACGTTTTCGAAAACCTTCTTCACCTTCCTTTTCAAATATCCAAGGAATATCAGCACCTGCATTGTCTTCTATGACTTTATCAAGATCATAAAAGTGCTTACCCATCGATTGAGAAATTAAACGACCTATTGTCGTTTTTCCTGCGCCCATAGGGCCTACTAAAATAATATTGGGGATTTTTGTCATTGTATTCAATTATATCGGAATTAAGCAGAATTAAACTGCGGCCTAGTTAACTGACATTTGTAGCAGCTTTGGCGTAATAAATACAAGTAATTCAACCTTTTCTTGCTGTTCTGAGCGTCTTTTAAATAATGCACCCAACCAAGGAATGTCGCTAAGGAAAGGGACTCGACTCTCATATTCAAAGGTTTCCTCTCTAAAAATACCACCTAAAACCAAGGTTTCTTGATTCTTAACAACTACCTGCGTTTTTAAACGATTGGTTTTTAAGCTAGGGACTCCATTCACTAAGTCACCAACTGAATCTTGATGGATATTTAGAGATAACAAAATATGATCTCCATCCTTTACGAACGGAGTCACCTCTAACATTAAAGCCGCTTGGCGAAACTCGACACTGACTTTATCATCCGTAACCGTTTGATAAGGTACTTCTGTGCCTGATTCTATTCTGGCCATTTGCCCTTCTGATGTAACAATTTTAGGTTTAGAAACGATGTTGGCAAACCCTTCGCTTTCCATTAAATCTAAAGTCAAACTTAATAAACTCAAACCTCCTGTATTAGAAAAACTCAAACTGCTCGTTGGAACCAGAGCGCCTAAATCTACAGCGCCACCAATCGATGATCTAACGCCTTCAGAAAGGTTTGCCTGCCAGTTCACTCCAAATTGAGATTGTGCTGTATTGCTTACTTGGGCTATTTGCGCACTAATTTCAATTTGTCTTAGTGGCGCATCAAGCCAAACTAATGTTTCTTTTAAAATTTTAGAAGAATCACAAAAATTAGCCACAATTGAGTTAGTGCGACTATCCACAACCAAAGACATTGACGGGTATAAAGTCAGTAAATGCACGCCTACTTTCTCCGCTTTAGCGTGCTTTAAAGTCCAGTAAAATCGCTGACAAAGCGCTGAAGTTTTTTTTACATTTTTTAATGTTGATTCCCTCTCTGAAATCAGAACAGCTACATTCCCCTGCCACTCAAGTCGAATATTAGGCTGTTGTGCAACGGCTTCCATGACATCTCGCCAACTAGCATTTTTAATAGATAAAGTTAAAACACTTTGTATTTCTGAGCTAATCACCACACTTTCGTTCATTTGAGAGGCTAACCAAGGCAATACATCTTGCAGTGGCTTCGACTCAAAATAAACATCCATTGCAAGCAAAGGCCGCGGCAATATAAAAAGCATGACGATAAATCCATTTATCAAAAGCTTACTCATTACCTTCTCCTGTTTCTCGCACTATTAACGCTCTTTGAGTACCATCTTTTGACATCAAGGTAATTTGATCAAAAGAGACTGTTTCAACAGACAATCCAGCAGAAGGTAGCCAACTACCTTGTCGTACCCAATGCCGGTGGCGTTTATATTCTAGCAAAGCAGATGTTTTTTCTCCGACTCGCATAATGGACAGTAAACTCCAATCTTTTGCGACAAAGTCCCCTATTCGTAATTTTGTAGGTAACCAATTATGATATTCTCTATTCTTCTTAGGCGCCTTAATATCGAATAATAAGCGCCCACCCCATTCACCATTAGGCTCTAATTTCCAACTCGCTAACATCACCCCTAAAGCAAACAACTCTTCAACACGCTCAAGCCATGCTTGCCACTCGAAAATAGATGCGACACCCTCTAATTTCAACTGTGTAGCAATTAAGTCTGTTGTCGATGTGATTTCCTGTGTAGCCCAAAGCACATCAGAAAACATAACCTGCTCAATGCGCTTGGACTGCATTTTAATCCCTTCCCATTCAGCTCGTGTTAGATCTTTCTGCTTTAAAAGATGTTCCATCTCCTCCTGATTTTGAGAAATCAGTGGATACCAAACAGCCAATTGCAATACAACAAGAAGACCAACTAAAGACCCTTTGATGTCATACAGTGTTGTCATATTATTTTTTAAATATTGAGACAGAAACATCTACCACCTCCTGCTCTTTACTCGATACATTGTCTAGAGAAAGGGAAGGATCTTCCTTGAATTGATCAAGTTGTAATTTGTGGAGCTGTTGATCAGGCTGTTGTTGGTAGGAATCTGTTAACGGAAATAGTCTCTCTATTTGCCAATGCCATGACGGATATTGCTTGCGCCAATTAACCAGCAAGATATTTAAGTCTGTCCAAGATAACGTCAACTGAAAACTCACAACATCAGGCTCACCATTAAATGAGACAAGGCGAACAGAAGGAGGCAGTGCTTGCACAAGCGTTAAAGCCGACTCAACAAAAACACTGGAATTTTGTGCAGAGACCCAGAGAGCTTTTTCCGCCAGTACACTTTGTCGATCAACAAGAGCCTGCTCTGTATTCTTACGTAAAGAAAGATAATAACCATAAGCCACGCTATGAGTAAGCGCACTAAGCAAGACCAAACAAATCCAAAGTCTTTTACGCTTTTTGCGTTTTTCATAATCTGGTTGATACACAGACAAAGCCCGTTTCGATAAATAAGACCATGACTTATTTCCTAACTTAAGTGTTTTCCATTGCCTTATCGACATAACGAGGCAGGATGCCCCCAACTCTTTAAAAGGTAAACAGAGTTGTTCATACCAATCCGCCGAGCAAGCAAAAACCGTCAATTGACACTGTTTGGGCTGTATAGCTTCTTGCTGATAACTAAACAATAGAGCTTCAGGTGTTGAAAATGTGGTTTCGACTGCATAGCTCAACGAAGCCAAGGGTAATAGTGCAGAAGGTATCGAGGTATCAAGTTTATGTTGTGAAATTGACAACCAGTCATCAGGTATCAAAATCATTAGGTTGGAAGTATTGGGGTGGTGACAAGTTGAAAAGTTTTTTTGAATCGATATTAGCTGTGCTTTATCTGGAAGTGAACAATGGGATTGGTCTAAATAATCAACCACCTCATCGAGCTCATCCAAATCATACAGAGCACAGTTTTCTGCGGTGTATACCGCGACAGAATAGCCAGTCATAAGCTTCATAGTTCATCCTTGAAATAGTAAGCAGCAGAGCAACATTTTCCAATTGGCTTCCATGCCAATTGTTAACAAGATAACACGATTTTATGCAAAGTTAACCGTCATTTTTGCGGAGTTCTTAGGTATAATATTTCTTTTCATCTGGCATAATTTGGTTTCATATGGCTAAAGCACTCAAAATATTATTTTTATTAGGCCTTTTTGGTGCTCTTTGCGCAGCAGGAATAACCTATGGTATTTACTACAGTGTAAAAGACAAAATACCTACTGTAGATGAGCTAAAAGACATTGAACTAAGAATCCCTTTACGTATCTACACTGCTGATAATCAGCTTATTGGTGAATTTGGCGATCAGCGCCGAACGCCGATCAATTATGCGGAAATACCTCTAGATCTAGAAAATGCCATTTTATCTGCGGAAGATACTAATTTTTACCATCACCCTGGTGTTGATGTTTTTGGATTAGGACGAGCGGTTGTTCAGCTAATCACAACAGGTCAAAAACAAGGTGGTGGTAGCACCATCACCATGCAGGTTGCCAGAAACTACTTTTTATCATTTGAGCAAACCTTCACACGAAAATTCACAGAGATTTTCATTTCATTGAAAATGGAACGTGAGTTAACCAAACACGAGATACTTGAGCTCTACGTAAATAAAATTTACTTGGGTAACCGAGCTTACGGTTTCGAAGCGGCGGCACAAGTATATTACGATAAAAGTCTTGCTGAATTGGACCTCGCCCAACTTGCCATGATTGCGGGCTTGCCAAAAGCGCCTTCTCGATACAATCCAGTGGCGAACCCTTCAAGAGCACTAATTCGCCGCAATTGGATTCTACAGCGTATGCTATCACTGGGGATGATAGATAAAGAAGCTTATCAAACTGCGGTTGAAGCACCAATTACAGCAAAAAACCATGGGGTTACACCAGATATAGAAGCTGGCTACATTGCTGAAATGGTTCGCTCTGAACTTTATAGCACCTTTGGCGACGACCTTTACAGTACAGGTATGACGGTTTATACCACTATAGATTCAGGTCGCCAAAAGGCAGCGAATACAGCAGTATCGAATGGAGTATTAAATTATGATGCACGTCACGGTTATCGAGGGCCTATTGAAACCCGTATTGATCTTGTTGAAGCGTCTTTAGAAGAACAACAAGATGTATTAAAAAACATCAGTGGATTCGAAGACTGGGAAACAGCGTTAGTTATTGCAACAGATGAAAAAACCGCTAGCGTGCGTCTATCAGATGGTAAACAAACCACTTTAGTTTGGGATGCTATTAAATGGGCAAAACCGTATATAGATGAAGACTACCAAGGTAAAATGCCCGTCACAGTCGGTGATGTGTTAGTCCCTGGAGACATCATTCGCTTGCGTCCTGACTCTGAGCTTGGCTGGAAATTGACACAAAAACCCAAGGTACAGACCGCCCTCATTTCCCTTAATAGTAAAGATGGCGCTATTCAAGCATTGGTTGGTGGCTTCAATTATTATGAGAATAAATTTAACCGAATCACACAGTCTAAGCGTCAGCCAGGGTCGAATTTTAAACCTTTCGTCTATGCAAGTGCATTAAGCCGTGGTTATACCGCCGCTAGCATTATTAATGATGCTCCAGTTGTTTTTAATGATTCAAGCTTGGCCTCTGCTTGGCGTCCAACCAATGATGGAGGAAAGTTCTATGGCCCAACACGGTTACGACAAGCACTTTATCGGTCACAGAATATTGTCTCGGTTCGTTTGTTAGATGAACTAGGTATTCGCCCAACACTAGATTTCTTACGTCGATTTGGTTTTGATCCTGATGAGTTACCTCACAACCTGTCGCTTTCTTTAGGTAGCGCGAATTTATCGCCTCTGCAAATAGCCACAGGCTATGCGGTGTTTTCCAATGGTGGCTATCAGGTACAACCTTATTTGATTAACGAAATCATCGACCGCAATAACGAAACGCTTTTTCAAGCAAACCCAGTCACCGTTTGTGTTACCTGTACTGCCTTAGAAAAAACCACAGATGATGAAACTCAAATGGGATTGTTTGACACTATTGGCGGTATTCGCAGCTTACCTATTGCGCCTCAAGTTCTCGACCCTGAAGTCAACTACATCATTTATGACATGATGCGAGATGTCATAAAGTATGGAACAGGTCGACGTGCTCTTGTCCTTAGCCGTGACGATATTGCGGGGAAAACGGGTACAACTAACGATGGCCGTGACGCTTGGTTTTCTGGTTTTAATGGCGACATAGTAACCTCTGTTTGGAGCGGTTTTGATAATTCATCCCCTCTCGGTCGAGGAGAATGGGGTGGTTCAGTATCACTACCGCCTTGGATCGATTACATGCGTTATGCATTACAGGGTTCTGAGTCTTCGTTTGTCCCTAAACCTTCCTCATTAGTTACAGTCAGAATTGACCCGAAAACAGGTGAACGCTCATTACCGGGACAGGCCGATGCTATTTTTGAAATTTTCAGGAAGGACAACGTGCCACCAGAGCGTAATCTAAACCTGCCTATGCAAAACAATATTTTAGGCAATGAATCTCAGGAAGAGAAACAAGAAAATAACGCATTAGAAAACTTATTCTGATTACTTTATTTTGACTGTTTTTTCTATCTGGTTGTTCTAAGTACAACCAGATAGAAAATAAAGATTTAGTTTAGGTAGGTAAAACGCATAACTTTTTATATGGGCCTTTAATAAACAACATTAAAACAGCTACCAACAAGGCAAGAGAGATATAACAAGTTGGAATAACAACATTCAAATTAGAACCCCCTCTCATACCAGCCTGTGCGGTTGGACACACAGCTCCAGCAGAAAAGAACTCAGCAACAGAAGCCAACAAAGCAATAATAAACGCAATGCCCCAACCAATACTGAAGAAGTGATGTTTACAGCCTTTATGTGGAATCAAAAGTGACATCAACATAAGACTGTAAGCAGCCAAAACAACATAACATACCGGAATGGAAAACAAATGTGGGCAAGCATTGTTTAGAAAATTCTGATAACTAATCGCTAAGGCACCGAAAAATCCATACAACACAAGCAGCAACAAGCTGATAAAAATAATTCTGTTCGTATTCATAATACTCTCTACTAATTCTCTATTCTTATTGATTAAAACGCTGGGATGTAAGTTTCATTACGGTAATCACCATGCACTTTTGACTGGCTTCCGTCTAAGTAATCAATTTTTATTTCTGTTGCAGCTGACTGAGCTAGACCGAATACCATGGTATGACTTTGGTCTGAGCATAAGCCTTCACCTACAATATAGGTTTGCTTGACGACACTGCCATCAGCCAAAGTAACGGTGACTTTGGCACCAATAGACTCAACCGTATTAGCCAACTTAACCTTCAAGAAGTTATTACTAGGAGCATTACTCAAAAAGACTTTTTGCTCGCCCAACAAGTTGATATGAACCAAATCTGGAGCGCCGTCTTGGTTAAAGTCTGCTGTTAAAGGAGAAATACCGAAAAATCGATTTTGTACGCCCGCCTTATCGCCGACTTCACTGAACTCGCCAGAATCTGTTTGTAGCAAGAAACGACCATCTAAACGCCAGAAAGGCACAGCATGAGTTGGGAAGCCAACATAGTTTTCTGAAACCACTAGGTCATCTTTACCATCAAGGTTAAAGTCTTCGAAAATGGCACCCCATGAAAATTCATAGTCAGCCAATTTACGTTCTTGAGCAGTATCTTCGAATTCAAAGCCACCTTGGTTTTCGAACATCAACCATTTTTTATGCAAGACTTGCTCTTCTCTTAAATCACCTCGAACAATCGCATCCGGCGTCGTTGAGCCAACGTTAGAAAAAAAGAAATCAGGCAAATCGTTATTACCCAAATCACTCACGGCAATGCCCATAGGATAAGAAAAATAATCGCTGGTTGGGTTTGGCATATTTTCGAACTTAAGACCGCCTAGATTTTTCCAAGTACGAACCTGACCAGTGTCGTGAGCAACAACTAAGTCTTCTAAACTGTCATTGTCGACATCAATAAAAATCGCTTGGAACGTATTATGCTGATATTCCAGTCCTGAGGTTTTAGTGATGTTTTCAAAGCCCGTTCCCGTGTTCAGGTACAAACCACTGATACCACCGTAAACTTGGTTGAAAATGGTTTCCCCTTCTACATGCTCACGAGCAATGTAGCCAGAAACATACATATCGAACAAACCATCACGATTCAAATCCGCAATCGCAACAGATAGCGGCACGGTTTTTTCATCAAGATCTAAATCTAACTTAACACTAGTAAAGACACCCGAATTGTTCGTGTATTGCCACACACCCGATTGACGAGCAATCAGCATGTCAGTATCGCCATCATGGTCTAAATCCATCGTTACAGCGCCATAGGTATCATCTGATGTATTTTTACGCCATTGAGTTGATGCCGTAATATCGATAAACTCACCACCTTTGTAAGCGTAGAAAACATCGTTTTGATCCATGCCACCGCCAATAAACAACTCTTCAACTCCGTCATTATCAATGTCTATTATGGCACTGGCTGTAAATGGTAAGGTACGCGTTTCATCATAGCCCGGCACAAATGGCAGCGTTTTTTCGGTAAAAGTAGGAATAGTTAAACCGTCACTGGATACACCATAGTCATCCGCTCTATCATGTACACTAAGCCAAGTTAGCGCTGCGAACAAAAGAGCAATAGCGAGCACGGCATAACAAAGAATCGAGGTCAGTAATTTTTTAATGCTCATTATTTCACTTCTCCATCGACTAAACATACTCTGGGTTTATTTTTTAACGCCACTAATACAGACAAGCTAAATACGATAAAAAAAGCAACGTTCAAAGCAATAGGCATGACATGCTTACCTAGTTGTGGCACTGCTAGATAAACTAGAAAGCTAGCAACAATAAGTAAAATAGGGCTGAAAAAGGCCATCCATTTAGGGTAATGAGTTTTACCTTTAAGGATCAAAACAATGAAAATGATAGAGAGAAACAAGGTTGTCAGTCGAACTACTTGTAGCAGGGTTTCATAACGCAAATCGTATAAAGCAACCAGCGCATCTATTTCTGCACTTTCTGGTAACTGCATCAAAGCCGAAATACTGGCTCTTGAACCTATCCACACCACACCAACCATGAACCCCATTGAACCAATTATAAAAGCACTAAACGCCAACTTGTTCGAAGCAGGTTTCAACATGAGATATAAATGATAACAACCTATTGGATAGAGTAAGGCGCCAAATACACCTAAGAAATGGCCTATAGTTGTACGATCAGTACCGATTCCTTGCATAAAACCAAAACCACCAGCAGCAAAACGCGCAAGAGGATCGTAATGCAAAAGGTACTCTCCTGTACCAACCACCACGGAAGCCAGTAGCCCCATTATTCCCGTTAACACAAAGACATTCATAAAAACCCTATTTAACACAGAATAAGAAACAAACAATTAAAATGATAAGTGTAGATGCCTATATAGGAAAAAGGTTCCGGAAATAAAATCATGTATTACTTAATAATTGGACGATCATGCTGTCCATAATTTTTTGACAATAAAAAAGGGCGATACCTGGAGTCAGGTATCGCCCTTTTTTAAAACGCTATATTTTTAACTTAAGCACCGAAGTGATCAAGGTTTTCCAGAGGGTAAAAATCTGGGTATGGAAGCATTGCTACACCAGAATCTACCGCTGCACGAGCAACCGCTGCAGAAACTACATTAAGAAGGCGAGCATCCATTGGTTTTGGCAAGATGTATTCTTTACCAAAGCTTAGTGCTGTACCGCCATAGGCTGCAACAACATCTGCAGGAGCCGCTTCTTTCGCAAGGTCTTTCAATGCGTGAACCGCTGCTACTTTCATTTCTTCGTTGATCTTAGTCGCACGAACGTCTAATGCACCACGGAAGATGAAAGGAAAACCAAGTACGTTATTTACTTGGTTCGGGTAATCAGAACGGCCTGTCGCCATGATCAAATCATCACGAGTCGCGCGAGCCAACTCTGGATTGATTTCTGGATCAGGGTTTGAACAAGCAAAAACAATTGGGTTTGGCGCCATTTTGCTAAGCTGGTCTGCAGTAAATAGATCTGGACCAGATACGCCGATGAAAACATCAGCGCCAACAATTGCATCATCCAATGTGCGCTTATCTGTATCAATCGCAAACATAGCTTTAAACTGATTCAGATCGTCACGTCCGGAGTGAATCACACCTTTACGGTCAAGAACGAAGATGTTTTCACGTTGTGCACCACAAGCAATAATCAGCTTCATACAAGCTGTCGCTGCAGCACCAGCACCTAGGCAAACAATTTTTGCATCCGCAATGTTTTTACCTTGAAGCTCAAGCGCGTTCAATAGACCTGCCGCCGTTACAATCGCGGTACCATGTTGATCATCATGAAAAACAGGAATTGAACAACGCTCAATCAATTGACGTTCTATCTCAAAACACTCAGGTGCTTTGATGTCTTCTAAATTGATGCCACCGTAAGTATTAGCAATACGAGCAACAGTATCGATAAAAGCTTGTGGGCTTTCAGATTCCACTTCCACATCAACAGAATTGATACCAGCAAAGCGTTTAAACAATAACCCTTTACCTTCCATTACAGGCTTACTTGCCAACGGACCTAGATTGCCCAAGCCAAGAATTGCAGAACCATCAGAAATAACCGCAACTAGATTACCCTTACCTGTGTAGCGGTAAGCATTTTCTGGGTCTTTGGCGATTTCACGACAAGGTTCAGCTACACCTGGACTATAAGCTAGAGAGAGGTCACGAGCGGTAGCCGTAGGTTTAGTAATTGTTACGCTTAATTTGCCTGGAATTGGATGTTCATGATAATCCAATGCAGCTTGCTTAATATCTTCAGCCATTATGATGTTTCCGTCTATTTGGTGTTATTCATTAGTTTTATTTAGCCAAACTGGGCCTTGCTTTTAAACTGTCAATGTTCAAAAGGTAGCACCTTATAATTTTCACCTGTCAGAATAGTCTATCTACTCTAGACTTTAAAGCATAAAACCATAGGAATATTCTATCTTAATGATTAATAGACACTTTAATTTCAAGTAAATCATTAGGATGTTTTACTGAAAGAACCCAAGTTTTAAAAGCGGATTTTCGACCTTTCCTTTGATGCTGCCAACCACGCACTTCTATTTCTTTACCTTCAAAATTAAACACGGTCTGGGCAGGCCAATAATCCATAACATTCGGAGGCAGATTAACCACTAAGTCTTGATCGGTTTCTAACCACCAGCCTCCGCGATTTTTCGTTACTGTGGTCACAAAAACTCTAGAAAGAGTAAACCCACCTTTAGGCTGCCATTGCAATGAATGCTGCCGCCAAATACCTTTTTTCGCATGCCTAGCGGCGTTCTCTGTTTCTTGGAAACACGATTGATATTTTAAATTAGGAGGGTATGCAATTCGATAACCAAGCCCTTCAGCTAATAACTGGCCTGTAAGTGACTGATGCTTTTCATCAAAAAGATAATATAAATATCGACCATAGCGGTCACGTTGACTTTTAGACGTTTGGACATAAACAAACTGATCGAGAAGGGAATCGAGAAATTGTCTGGCTTCTACAGCATAAGGATCATGCTCACCATTTTTATGATCTAGCTCCGGTGTATTAATACCAACAAAGCGAACCTTACGACCATCTACTAAGTGCAGAGTGTCACCATCAACAATGCGCTTAATTTTGGCCTTTTCAAGCAAGCCTGTCGCTTTACAACTTTCGTATGTTTGAGCTGCGTGAACTTGGACAGAATAAACTTGAAAAACAAGCACTAGAAATAAAAAAGGCGCCAAGAAAACTTGGCGCCTTTTAAATGCGATCACTGTCATTCTACCAATTACTTAGTAGTACGACGTGCTCCGAAACGCTTGTTAAAGCGATCAACACGACCACCAGTATCCAACATTTTTTGTTGGCCTGTGTAGAATGGGTGGCAGTTGCCGCATACATCAAGGTGCATGTCTTTACCCGCAGTTGAGTTAAGGTTCAGAGTGTTACCACAAGTACAAGTTGCAGTAATTGCCGCGTAAGCTGGATGAATATCGTTTTTCATTGTATTTACCTTTGGTTTTATGTGCCGCCACTTGATCAATAGAAATGGGTAATAAATTACCTTGCCAAGCACCGCACGTTTTGCTGTACAGAAATTGTACCGCAGTTTTAATAGCCGCCTACTTTATTGATGAATCACTAAATAAGCAACTTTTTTATCGCCCTATCCTTATAAATTCCACACTTTCTTATAAAATTGTCACTCGCACCGAACCATCACTCTGACGTACACTTGATTCTCGATTACATCACGCAATTTTTCACGTTATTAAACAAGGTCTGAACTCAACACATGCAAGAGGCGCTTTTAACACCTTACCCTTTCATCAAAGTCGCATTGCCTGTGCCAATGCGTACCTTGTTTGATTATAAAGTACCTAAAGCCCTAGCATTAAGACATGAATTGAAACCAGGAATGCGCATCAAGGTGCCATTCGGAAAGAGTAGTCGTCTAGGTGTTATCGTTGCCTTAAGTGAAACTAGCGACTGGGATCCTGAGCAAGTTAAACCCTTTACATCTCTAGTCGATGAAAGCCCTGTTATTACGAAAGAATTAATGGCTCTATGTGAATGGGCAGCGCGTTATTATCATCATCCAATTGGTGACGTCATCTTTCATGCGCTTCCAGTACTATTACGCAAAGGTGAAAACGCAGAGTTTCGTACCGAAAATTGGTGGCTAACAACACCAGAAGGACAAACTATTTCACTCGACGAGCTTAAACGAGCGCCTCGCCAACAAGATTTTCTAAAAGCGGTACAACAGCATCCTAACGGTCTAAGTCAGCACGCCGCATCGGTTCTAGACCTTGCACCATCGGCAGGAAAAACACTTGAAGAAAAAGGTCTATTACGCAGAGAACCAAGGTCATTCAATAAAGGTGGAGAAAAACACGCGCATCAAACCCAAGTACCACCGACACTTAATCCAGAACAGGCCATCGCCACAGAAGAGTTATTAGATTCTCGTCATCACTTCAATGTTTCATTATTAGATGGTGTGACAGGCAGTGGGAAGACCGAAGTGTTTTTGCGCCTGATGGAACGCCTTATCGAAGAAGGTAAACAAATTTTAGTAATGGTGCCAGAGATTGGCCTTACACCTCAGACACTAAAACGCTTTGAAGTTCGCTTTAATACTGACATTGTTTTAATGCATTCCAACATGAGTGACAGAGAGCGACTAGACGCTTGGTTACTCGCAGCAAACGGTCATGCGAAAATTATTATAGGCACACGTTCAGCGGCTTTTATTCCGGCCCCAAACCTTGGTCTTATCGTCATAGACGAAGAACACGACACATCTTACAAACAACATGAGGGCTTTCGTTATCATGCCCGTGATCTTGCTATTAAACGCGCACAAGCTCTAGATATTCCAGTTTTATTAGCATCGGCCACGCCCTCTTATGAAAGCTTAACTAACGCTCTACAAAAGCGCTTCACATGGCTCAAGTTACGTAAACGCGCGGGCAACGCTCATATTCCGGAAATGGAGCGAGTGGATTTACGAGGAAAAACCTTAGTTCATGGTTTCAGTGAACATGCACTGGCGTCAATAAAGCTTTGTTTAGACCGAAAAGAACAAGTACTGATATTCTTAAATCGCCGAGGTTATGCACCTACCCTAATGTGCCATCAATGTGGTTGGATTGCCGCTTGCGACCATTGCGATGTTAACCTAACCGTACACAAACGTGCTAACAAACTGCATTGCCATCACTGTGACACACAAAAAGCTTTGCTACATACCTGTCCAGAATGCCAATCAGAAGAGCTTTTTACCGTAGGCGAAGGTACCGAACAGATCGAGACCCAACTCACTACTCTATTTAAGGACACTCCCATACTTAGAGTGGATAGAGACAGCACTCAACGTAAATCGGCCATGGAAAAGCTCACACAAAAAATCCATGAACACGATCAAGCCATTCTTATTGGTACACAGATGTTAGCAAAAGGTCATCACTTCCCAAATGTCACCTTAGTAGTCATTATGGATGCTGATGCAGGGCTTTTTTCCTCAGATTTTCGTGGCATGGAGCGCACCGCTCAGCTTATTACTCAAGTAGCAGGGCGTGCAGGTCGTGCTAAGAAACCTGGTCATGTTCTGTTACAAACCTACCATCCCGATCACGCTGCGATTGAATGTTTATGCAATCTTGGCTACGAACATTTTGCCATAGATGGATTGTCTGAGCGTAAATCTCTGTCTCTTCCACCCTTTTTCCATCAAGTTATTGTTCGAGCCGAATCTGGAAATGAACACGAAGCTATGCAGCTTTTAGCGGCGATGAGAAACGATTTAGAGCCGTACTTCTCAAAAGATGTGTATCTTGTTGGACCTTATACAGCAATCATAGTGCGCAAAGCAGGACAACACAGAGCACTTATCTCAATCAAGTCAGCACAGCGTGCTCCTTTGCACCAAGCAACCCAAATGATGACAAAATGGCTAGAGCAATCCACGAGACAAAACAGAATTCGTTTTGCAATCGACGTAGATCCACTGGAAACTTACTGATTGAGCAAGCATAATGAGCCAAATACACGGTACATCAACTTCTAAAAGCCAAAAATATGTTTAACCCTATTCAAATCGCAACAAAAAGACGTAGCCCAAGCAAAGGGGCAACGCGTCGATCATCGCCACCACCTAAACGTAAAACACCTTGGTGGTTATGGCTTTTAGTCCCTGCTATTCTTGTCGCCTTTATTTATGGGCTGACACAACTCAATCAAGTGAAGCCAAAGCCAGCGCCTGTTAAAGTCATTAAAGTAGAACCAGCCCCAGTAGTAACTAAGACTAAGACTAAGACCGAAGCAGTACCAATAGTCGAAGCTGAGCCTAAAAAGGACACCTTTGAGTTTTACCAAATACTGCAAGACAGTGAAGTTGATACCAGCCATGTCGACGCTTACCAATCAACACCACGCGGCGAACAAGATTTCTATTACATGCTACAGGCCGCATCATTCCGTAACTCTGATGATGCAGACCGTTTACGAGCCAAACTCATTATCTCAGGGCTCGTCGAAACCAGTATTCGTAAGACCATAGGTAAAGATGAGCAACCTTGGTACCGTATCGTTCTTGGCCCTTATCAATCACGCTCAAAAATGAACCGAACAAAAGATAAGCTCGTTTCAATGCAAATATCGCCTTACTCTTACAAAATTCCAAAAGAGTAATAACCTCGTCTAAAATGCACACAGAACATGAAAGCCATAACTGTGTGCATTTCTTCGGTTGAAATCCCTCCGCTCGCCCCCATTTCGTTAATATCGAAACTGGAGTAGACCATGACAACAATTCTGACTGTACGTAAAGGAAACCAAGTCGTTGTAGGCGGCGATGGACAAGTCTCTTTAGGCAACACCGTGATGAAAGGCAACGCTAGAAAAGTGCGTCGTTTATACCATGGCGAAGTAATTGCAGGATTTGCTGGCGGCACGGCAGATGCTTTCACACTGTTTGAACGCTTTGAAGGTCAGCTAGAAAAGCATCAAGGCCAGCTTGTACGTGCAGCCGTTGACCTTGCTAAAGATTGGCGTTCTGATCGAGCGTTACGCAAACTCGAAGCCATGCTTGTTGTCGCAAACAAAGAGAGCACACTCATCATTACAGGAACAGGGGATGTGGTTGAACCTCAACATGGTGCATTAGCCATTGGTTCTGGTGGTAATTATGCGGAAGCCGCCGCTCGAGCGCTTATCGACAACACAGATTTATCTGCTAAAGAAATAGTAGAAAAAAGTCTCAATATTGCGGCAGATATCTGTGTCTTCACCAACCATACATTAACGGTTGAAGAGATCACTATTGATCCTAAGATTGAAGACCAATCCGCCTAACAATAAGGCGAGACCAACAAACAACAACAGAATAGTAGAGAACTAATATGAGCAGCATGACCCCAAGAGAGACGGTTAACGCCCTAGACAAACATATTATTGGCCAACAAAAAGCCAAGCGTGCAGTTGCCGTTGCACTTCGTAACCGCTGGCGCCGCATGCAATTACCAGAAGACATGCGTGCAGAAGTAACTCCTAAAAATATTTTGATGATAGGGCCAACAGGCGTTGGTAAAACGGAAATTGCTCGTCGTTTAGCCAAACTTTCCAACGCACCTTTCATCAAAATTGAAGCCACAAAATTCACTGAAGTAGGCTATGTTGGTCGCGATGTAGAGTCCATTATTCGTGATCTTGTCGAAATGGCGATCAAAATGCTGCGAGAGCAAGAAACTACCGCATTACGCCATAAAGCCGAAGATGCAGCAGAAGATAGAATTCTAGACGTTTTGCTGCCACCAGCGCGCGGCGGTGACCCTGAATTAGAAGACAGTAGCACTCGTCAGACTTTCCGCAAAAAACTGCGTGAAGGACAGCTAGACGATAAAGAAATCGACATTGATATAGCTGATACACCAGCAGGCGTAGAAATTATGACGCCACCTGGTATGGAAGAGATGACCAGCCAGCTACAGAACATGTTTTCGAGCCTTGGTTCAAACAAAACCAAAAAACGTAAGATGAAAATAAAAGACGCTTTGCGCCACGTTCGTGATGAAGAAGCCGCTAAGCTTGTTAATGAAGACGAATTAAAAGCCCGTGCTGTCGAAGCCGTCGAGCAAAACGGTATCGTCTTTTTAGACGAAATCGATAAGGTCGCAAAAAGCTCTGAACGCTCAGGAGGCGAAGTCTCCCGTGAAGGCGTACAGCGCGATTTATTACCTTTGGTTGAAGGTTGCACAGTGACAACAAAATACGGAATGATCAAAACAGATCATATCTTGTTTATTGCTTCTGGGGCGTTTCACTTATCCAAACCATCTGATTTGATACCTGAGCTACAAGGTCGCTTGCCTATTCGTGTTGAGCTAGACGCTCTTACTGTTGATGACTTCAAACGAATTCTGGTTGAACCAAGCGCATCGTTAACAAAGCAATATGTTGCTTTGGCAAAAACTGAAAATATCAATTTGAACTTCACGGAAGAAGGTATTCACCGTCTTGCTGAAATTGCGTTTCAAGTTAATGAACGCACTGAAAACATCGGCGCACGTCGTCTACACACCGTACTAGAACGCTTGTTAGAAGAAGTTTCTTATTCTGCCAGTGACATGCCTGATGACCAAACTGTTGATATTACAGCCGCTTATGTTGATGAGCAGTTGGGTGAAATTGCCGAAAACGAAGACTTAAGCAAGTACATCTTGTAACGACGAACGAACTCAAGAAAAGAGGACAGCGCCATGGCAACGCCAGCACCAACAAAGATTCACTACCACAAGCAATCTCGTGAATTGGCGTTGACGTTTGCCGATGGTCAATCCTTTCGCCTTAGCGCGGAATATCTTCGTGTTCACTCACCTTCAGCTGAAGTGAGAGGTCATGGCATGCAAATGCCTATTCTTCAATACGGTAAAAAGCACGTAGCGATTCAAAATGTGGAAGGCGCTGGCAATTATGCACTAAAGATATCCTTCGATGATGGTCACGATACGGGGCTATATTCCTGGGAATATCTGTACAACATAGGAAAAAATCACCAAGAACTCTGGAAAATGTATCTTGATCGCCTTGAAAAAGACGGTCAGACGCGGGACACTTCTGTGATTCAAATACACCAGCTTTAAGCTTTGCGGCTTAACGCTCTTATCACACATTGGGAAGACCTTTATGAGCTCACTTAGTTTGTCAGCAATCAGCGCGATAGAAAGTGCAATCAACCTTGCTCTCAAACAGGACTCACCTTCCCAAACACGTCTCGCCAAGCTGGCAGGGCAACAAGTTTTCCTTTATATTGAAGATTTCTCCTTCATTCTACAAATTCATATTCTTGAACAAGGTGTCATGCTTCATAAGCCTGACAGCTTAGATGAGATTGAACTCGATCCACGTCTCGACACGTTAGTTCAAGGCCCAAGTTCAGCCTATAGAAAATTGCTGGAGGGTGATGGGTTCTTTGATGGCGACTTACGAATTCAAGGCAATGCTCAAGCCTTAATGACATTACATAAAGTCATGGAAAATTTTGAATTTGATTGGGAAGGTTTATTAGCCGATTATATCGGC
This sequence comes from Marinomonas colpomeniae, assembly GCF_014803385.1. Lineage (GTDB taxonomy): Bacteria > Pseudomonadota > Gammaproteobacteria > Pseudomonadales > Marinomonadaceae > Marinomonas > Marinomonas colpomeniae. Next base: position 110,504 of record NZ_JACYFC010000006.1, read on the forward strand.
GACTTACCCGCTTCAGCCTTGGCTCGCTTACTACGTATGCAATGGACATGGAGCAAAGAGTTTACTACCAGCGCACGCATCCAGCTTGTTAATCACCTACAAACCGACAGCCAGCTTTTACCAAGTAAAATTGAGTTTGATCACTACGTTGATGAACTTGAGCGCTTCGGTACAGCACTAGACCGCACCGAAGCCAAGTTAAGAATGTTAGAAAAGAAACTTTCTAGCTAGCTTTCGCCCTACTCAAGTAAACACCCGCAATAGTTACTACAAAGCCCACAATTTGAATCGTGCTCATGGATTCGCTAAATAAGAAGTAACTTTCTATGGCTGCAAGAGGCGGTGCGAGTAATAGCATGGTCGAAACTTGAGACGCTTTGGTTTTTCTTAACAACCAGACCATTAAGAAGACACCACCTCCTGACAACACAAGAACGCCCCATACGACCAGTGCAAAAGATTGCCACTTCATAACAAATAAATGTTCACCAAGAAAAACCATAAAACTAATGGAAACAACACTCGCGGCAAGGTTTTGCACTGCCATAGAACTGAAAATATCAGACGATGAGATAGACATTTTTTGGTAAGTAACACCAAGAGAAAGCGCTAATATTGCAGTACAAGCTAACACTAAGGTAAGTACAGAAACGCCACCGCTGCTTATGTCTAATGCTGGGCTCACCACCAACAACAAACCAAACATACCGACGAATATTCCGATAATGCCTTTAAAAGAGGTTTTCTCTTTTATCAACAAGAACGCTAACAAGGTCACTAACGCGGGTTGTAACGCTCCGATCAAAGCCATTATTCCTGCAGGCAACCCCTCAGCAATAGCAACATAAGCCAAACCAAGATAGAAGCCATTCATCAGCATGCCAGCGAGAATGTGCTTAGGTAGTTCCTTCCATTGAGGAAACGGTCGACGCAGTAATAACGCAATGGCTGTGAACAATAAACCTGCGCACACAAAACGAATGCTCAAAAACACATTAGGATCAATGAGCCCAACAATTAGCTTGCCGGTGATAAATCCCATTGACCAAATGAGGACTAAGAGAATATACAAAAATGCCACTTATCTAACTTCCTTTTCTATTATCAATAAACGACACATTCGTAGAATGCTATCGTACAAAAGCGTCTTTAATGTCTCTACTGTCCAAACCTAAGCCAAGTAAAAAATGCAGTTTCACAAAAGCCGCTTCGTACGTCATATCTTTACCTGACGTAACACCAGCCGCTACTAATGCAGAACCTGCTGCATAAGCCCCAGCAACAACACTACCTGCGCCACACTGGCTAACATTAACAATAACCACACCTCGATCGGTTGCGGTTTTCAGTAGAGCCAATAGTGCAGCATTTTTATCTGGGGCGTTTCCCGCACCATAACTTAATAACACAGCACCTTTCACTTTATTATTCAGTAAACCTTGCCAATGTTCAGCTTGTACGCCGGGAAAAACAGGGAGAATAGTGACCGCATTTTCTACCATATCGGGTATTTGAACCGTCATAGGTGAAATTGCTTTATTACTCTGTTGCCAACGCCAATCAATTCCTAAAATCCCACGTTCTAGGCAATTAGGAGAACTGAAAGCCTGCCAATCACTAGAGTGTGCTTTGTGAGCACGATCGCCTTCAATTAAGCGCCCACCGAAGAATAAAGACACTCCATTAGCTACGCCTTCATTCCCTGATTCTTCACAAGCAGAGATGGCACCCAATACATTGATCATTGCATCTGTACGAGCTTTAAACATTGGCACTTGCGAACCCGTAACAATAATTGGCTTATCGCTGTTGGTAAACATGAACGACAATGCCGCTGCGGTATACGCCATGGTATCTGTACCATGCAAGACAATAAAAGCATCAAACAATTGCCATTTACTTTCAATATCACGGGCAATCATCACCCAATCTGTTGGCGTGGCATTGGAAGAGTCAATCAACTCAGGATAACTCTCTATAACAAAGTCATGAGTCAGTTCATCAAACCCTTTGAATTGTTCCGAAAGATGATCTGCAAAAGCCGCATCAGGCACAAACCCATTCTCAGATGGCACCATACCAATGGTTCCACCTGCGTAAGCGATATAAATCTTCATCCGATATTCTTCCTGCTTTTTAATTTTATATTTCGCCAGACGTTTGACCTGATTTTGTGTCTAAAAAAAGGCGCTAATCACAAAGAAAAAGCGCCTTTCGTTTATTTATCAGGTAAAACACATATTACATACGCTCTAGTGTTTCGATACCCAATAATGATAGGCCTAGTTTTAATGTTGATGCGGTATTCAAAGCCAATTGAAGACGACTCTGTTTTACATCATCTTCTGCATTTAAAATTGGGCAGGCTTCGTAAAAACTCATAAAAGTACCCGCTAAGTCGTATAGATAAGCACATAAGAAATGCGGCATACCATCATTCACCACTTGCTGGATAGCTTCTTCAAACTGACACAACTTAACCGCTAGTGCACGCTCCTGATCAGCAACAATCGAAATATCACCAATCAAGCTAGCCACATCCATTTCAGAGCGTTTTACGATACTCGCCACGCGTGAATAAGCGTACAACAAGTAAGGTGCTGTATTGCCTTCAAAGCTCAACATAGTGTCCCAGTTGAAAACGTAATCACTGGTACGGTTTTTCGACAAATCGGCATATTTCACAGAAGAAATACCAACGACGCGAGCAATGTTACGCAGCTCTTCTTCGTCCATACCTTCGTTTTTAGACGCGACTAATTTATAAGCGCGTTCTTGTGCTTCTTCCAATAATGCAGATAATTTTGCAACACCACCAGAGCGTGTTTTAAAAGGCTTGCCATCAGAGCCCATCACAGTACCAAATGGCATATGTTCTAATTGTGTTTCTGGTTTTACAAAGCCTGCTTTACGGGACAAGGTGAAAATTTGTTGAAAATGCAACGATTGGCGAGCATCAACAAAATACAAAACTCGATCTGCATTCAATGTATGTTGACGAAAACGAACCGCAGCCAAATCCGTTGTCGCATATAAAAAACCACCACCGGTTTTCTGCACAATAACGGGCGTGATTTCGCCTTCTTTATTGGCAAACTCTTCCATGAAAACACATTGCGCGCCATTGGATTCTTTTAATAAACCTTGCTCAGTTAACTCATTCACGACGTTTTGTAGATCATCGTTGTAAGCACTTTCTGGCATCACATGCTGGCGCTCTAAAGAGACACCCAACATGGCATAAGTCTCTTCACAGTGATGCAAGGAGATCTCGATAAATTCATCCCAAAGCTTCAAGCACTCTTCATCGCCAGATTGCAAGGCAACAACCAATTCACGAGCGCGTGTTGCAAAAGCTTCGTCATCGTCAAAACAGGTTTTCGCTGCACGATAAAAGGTTTCAAGGTCTGACAATACCATGCTGATTTCTGTATTTTCAGCTCGAAGACGTTCCATGTACGCCAATAGCATACCGAACTGGGTTCCCCAATCACCAACGTGGTTTTGACGAACGACGTTATGACCTAAAAACTCCATAGTGCGAACGACGGCGTCGCCAATCACGGTAGAACGTAAATGACCAACATGCATTTCTTTCGCAAGGTTAGGCGCTGAATAATCCACTACAACCGTTTCTGGTGAAGTAACTTCATTCACATCAAGGCGTTCACTGCTACGTAGTTGAACCAACTCTTTGCCTAACCAAACATTTTTTAGAAAGATGTTAATAAAACCTGGGCCCGCAATTTCAACTTTGTCTGCGATGTCTGATAAATCAAGTTTATCAAGTGTTGCTTGAGCAAAATCACGAGGGTTCATTTTCAACGCTTTCGCCGCGCCCATCATGCCATTTGCTTGGTAGTCGCCAAACTGCACTTTCGCTGATTGACGAACTAAGGCAGATGCAGTGTCCGATGCGCCAGCAGCAACCATGGCTGCTTGAATACGTTGATTTAGAAGAGTTTGAATGTTCACAAAGAAAACCTTTTAACAGTGTGTGTCGTTTCTTAAACAACACATCAGAATCACACAACCCTCTGACCGATAAAACAGTCAGAGGGTTGAATTCGAAAAAATAATGTCGCTAATAATAACCGATTTCGAAGCCTTTAGCGAAAGAACAACTTGCAGGCTTCGTTGTTATTTTCGTCTTGATACGGGTAACCCAATTCGTCTAAATAATGCGTCACGTCGGTTTCTTCACCAACGGCTTGCAAGCCAACCAGAACTCGACCGTAAGCATCACCATGATTGCGATAATGGAACATGGATATATTCCATTGACCGCCCAGCATGTTCAGAAACTTCAACAAAGCGCCTGGGCGTTCAGGGAACTCAAAACTGTACAGCAACTCGCCCTTCTCGCTGCGTAAGTGCCCGCCAATCATATGACGAACATGCACTTTCGCGGTTTCATCATCCGTTAAATCGGTGATTTCGTAATCTTTCAAATCATCCAATAGTTCTTTACGACTATGAGGGCTACCGCCCAAGGCCACTCCAACAAAGATAACGGCTTGGTTGTCATCGCCATAACGGTAGTTAAATTCTGTGATACTACGACCTACCAATGCTTGGCAAAAATCTTGGAAGCTACCTGGGTGTTCTGGAATTTTCACTGCAATAATAGCTTCACGTTTTTCGCCAAGTTCTGCTCGCTCTGAAACATGACGCAAACGGTCAAAGTTAACGTTCGCACCACTGTTTATAGCGATTAAGGTTTGACCTTTTGCACCTTCGCGCTCAATGTATTTTTTAAGTCCTGCTAGTGCACAAGCACCTGCAGGTTCTGTGATAGCGCGAGTGTCATCGTAGATGTCTTTAATCGCGGCACACATTTCATCTGTCGTCACAGTGATCACTTCATCAACTGTATCTTTGGCAATGTTAAAGGTGTTCTGACCAATCTCTGCGACCGCAACGCCTTCTGCAAAAAGACCCACTTGAGCCAAACGAGTTGGTTTGCCTTTTTCCAGAGCAATTTTTAGACACGCTGCATCTTGAGGTTCAACACCGATTATTTTAATGTCTGGACGTAGGTATTTAATGTAGGCAGAAACACCAGCGATCAAACCACCACCGCCAACAGGAATAAAAATCGCATCGATATGACCTGTTTGCTGACGCAAGATTTCCATGCCGATCGTGCCTTGGCCGGCGATAGTATCTAAATCATCGAATGGATGAACATATACCTGACCCGTTTTCGCCATAATCTCACGAGACTTTGCAGACGCGTCATCAAATGCATCACCAAATAAAATAACTTCTGCACCATGATTACGAACCGCACTAACCTTCACTTCTGGTGTGGTAGCTGGCATAACAATTGTCGCTTGAATACCAAGTTTTTTTGCCGCTAGCGCCAAGCCTTGAGCATGATTCCCCGCCGAAGCTGCAATAACACCTTTCGCACGCTCTTCTGGTGTTAACTGAGAAATTTTGTTGTATGCCCCACGAATTTTGAATGAAAAAACTGGCTGTAAATCTTCTCGCTTCAAAATAATCTCGTTACCTAATCGGTTAGATAATTGATTGGCACGAGACAGTGGTGTTTCTACAGCAACGTCATATACGCGCGCCTGTAGAATTTTCTTAATCATGGAATGGGGCATAGTGCTTCCTAAACGAAATATAAGCCGTCTGTATTCTAGCTCTTCGCAACACATTTTTTGCAATAGAGGGACGGACTTTGCGAGTCAAAAAAAACGAACATGAAATATACTCTTTCGACTCTCTTCACGCAAAAGATAGATACCAGTAAAACTGATTTGGTTACACTTAATCTCAGAATAAATTCAACTACGCAGAATTTGAGATTAACGCCTCTTGTTTTCAGGTGCTGCCCGCACTGAAAAATATGAATCTATGTCATAAACCGCGCTTCAAGCTTTTAACCCCTGGAAGGCGTGAAATAATTCCCTCCAAATAGGTCCAGGCAAACCATCTCCAATCATTTCCCCATCAATGCTAACAACAGGTTTAAGCTCTTCCATGGAATTGGTTACCCACACCTCTTGAGCTGTTTTAATAAATTCACAACTCGGGGCCTCCTCTACGACGTTTAGGCCTACATCTTTGGCTAATTTAATATTAATAGAACGAGTTATTCCACCAAGAATATTCCCCAGTGAGGGGGTGTAAATCACACCATTTTTATAGGCAAATATATTGCTACTTGGCGCTTCTACTACTTTTCCATCACGCACAAGTAACGCTTCATCATTGGCCACACCATCTCGGTACAACTTCTGATAGGCCAAAACATTCCCCATCAAACTAGTAGATTTTATGTCACAGCGCTGCCAGCGAAAGTCTTCCTGTAAATGCCCTGCACAACCTTGGTAATTAAGGTCGATAGGTGGAATAAAGCTATTTGAAAACATCAATACATTGGGTTCACATGCCACTGGGAAACGGTGCTTACGTGACGTTTCATTGCCCCTGCTCACCTGAATATAAATAAGTTGCGCTACAGCTTGGCGGTCTAATAGAGGTTCCAGCAGAGAACGCCATGCTGATGAAGAATAAGGTGAAATTATTCCGACGCTATTTAGCCCCTCCATGAGTCTTTCGATATGACCTTCTTCATCTAGGGTTTTACCTGCGTATACCGGTATGGCTTCGTAGATACTGTCACCAAACAAAAAACCTCGATCGAGGGGAGAGATAGATATTTCGTTAATATTAAGATATTTTCCATTATAGAATGCTGGAAAGTTATGATGGTATTGCATTAGAAACTTCCTATAGTTGATATTAATCTTGAGATTATTGAAGATATGACCAAGTCACAAACGAATGTTAGTTCTCAAGGCATGCCAAAAAGTCATGAGCAAGAAGGCTATCAACGCCTCCCTTCACAGCAATCTATCAGAGTATTTGAAGCGGCAGCGAGACACTCAAGCTTCACTCGAGCAGGACAAGAGCTGGCACTCACTCAAAGCGGCGTCAGCAAACAGATTAAGGGGCTTGAAACATTTTTGGGGGTGTTACTGTTTAATAGAGAAGCACAACACCTTATGTTGACAGAAGAGGGTAAGCAATTCTTGCGCCGTTGCGTACAAGCCCTCGATTACTTGCAACAAGGAGTAAAAGAAGTCAAAGGCGATAGTGGCGTTTTGCGTTTACAGGCTCCGCCCTCTTTTGTAGTACGTTGGCTCATCCCTAAAATGGAGTTGCTTCGCCGTGCCTACCCAGAATTAGAGCTGCGTATAGAAACCACCTGGACACGTACAATACACGATAGAATTCAGTTGCAGGCAAGTGAACTGGTTATTCACGCCTGCTTCGACTATGAAGCCCCCGAAATCACCACAGAACTACTGCGTAAAGAAGACTTATATGTAATGGTCTCGCCGCAGTATATCGCCGAGCACGGCTGCATCAACAACCCTTTAGACCTTATTAGTAAAACCTTAATACATACTAAAATTGACGGCCACATTCACTGGGAAATGTGGACTAAATCCTTAGCTATTGATCACATAGACATCAGTCGAGGTTATGAATTTGAAACTTTAGATATGGCATTAGCTGCGGCTGAAAACGGCGTGGGCGTGGTTGTTTGCGATCTCATTTATGCATTGAACTCACTTCGTAGTGGTCGTTTAATAATTCCTTTTAAAACACGCCCTGTTAGTGGTATTAGCTACTTTTTGCTCAGTAAAGGAGATCATCAGTTATCAAAATTACAACGCCATTACTGCCATTGGTTAAAAAGCCAAATAGCCGAAGGGGAGCAAGAGATGTTGCTATTTTTGCGTAATTATTAACAGGCCATTATTCACTCTTCCTCTATCTATAAAGAGTTATCTCGCAAAGTTTGCATATAACGCAAAAACCGAAGGCTACCCTTACCAATAGCGCTATCCTCTATATAATAGAGTAACAATCCGGATTTTAAGCGCCTATAATATCCTCACAATCCAAGGTAACTTCAACTTAAAGTAGCCACAGAAAACAACAAACAAAGGTTCAACACCATGACTCAAGACGAACTAAAGCAAGCGGTCGCCGAAGCCGCTGTTAGCTATATTCTTCCTATGCTGGAATCAGACACTATTGTAGGTGTTGGAACAGGCTCGACAGCAAACTTATTCATTGATGAATTGGCAAAGCACAAAAACAAGTTTGATGGCACAGTGGCAAGTTCTGAAGCCTCTGCAGAGCGACTTAAAAAGCACGGTATTCCTGTTTACGATTTAAACAGTGTAAATGAAATTCGTGTTTACATAGATGGTGCCGATGAGTCTAACGAACACCTACATTTGATAAAAGGTGGCGGTGCCGCATTAACTCGTGAAAAAATTGTTGTCGCTTGTAGTGAAGAATTTGTTTGTATCGCAGATGAGTCAAAGCTAGTAGGTGTATTAGGTGACTTTCCTTTGCCTGTTGAAATCATCCCGATGGCACGCGGTCATGTTGCTCGTGAACTAGTAAAACTGGGTGGTGATCCGGTATACCGTGAAGGCGTAGTAACTGATAATGGCAATCATATATTAGATGTTTATAACCTAGAAATCCTTGATCCAGTTGCCTTAGAAAAAAGTATTGATGGTATTGTTGGTGTGGTCACAAATGGTTTATTTGCGAAACGACCTGCAGATATACTTTTATTGGCCACAAAAGATGGCATAAAAACACTTAAGAGATAGCCTACAAAAAACCAAAGCCGTTACACTCTTCGGCTTTGGTTTATCTATTCAGAACATAGCGACAATCTAAAACCAACGACTTCTTCTCATTAAGATAAATTGCCCGCCACCTAACACAACTAACGCAATACAAAACAACCAGAAAGCAGCACCACTGTCCGTACCAGGCATACCTCCAATATTAATACCGAATAGCCCTGTCAAAAAGCCTAACGGCATGAAAATTCCAGATAGAATTGATAATACATACATACGCGCGTTCATCTTCTCACTCTGCAAGTTCGCAAACTCCTCTTGCATCAATAGACAACGCTCGCGTAGAGATTCTAAGCCTTCGACATAACGAGTAATATCGTTGGCGGCTTCTTGTACCTGAGTAATTTGATCAACCGTCATCCAAGCCAATGATTCATGTGAGAGTTTAGTGATTGCTTCTTTTTGTGGCACCAAAAAACGTCTTAGCCGAATAATCTCAAGCCGCCTTTGTACAAGTGACTCACGCTGGCCTTTCTCAATGCCTTCACCCATACTCTCTTCTAAATCTAATAATTCTTCTTCTAAGTGAGTAATCACTTTTGCCATTCGCCCAGTTAGCGTTTCTGTCAACGTTGCTACAATGTCTGCTGTACTCGTTGGACCTTCATTGTTAGAAAGGTCTCTTACAACATCTTGCACAGACAATAACTGTCTTCTTCGGCTAGAAACAATAAAGTGCGGTGTCACCCAAAGACGTAATGACACCATGTCGGAAGGGTTTGATTCAGGGTTTAAATTAACACCACGCAATGTAACCAACAAACCCGATCCCATTTTTACGGTACGAGGGCGAGTTTCCTCTGCGAACAAGGCTTCAACTACAATTTCAGGTACATCATCTAAACTCGAAAGCCAGTCTTTTGCTTCGTTATCAAGACAATCTAAATGTACCCATCGACAACCCTGTAACGGCAATGAATCAGGTAACTCAGAAGATGTGAGCTCGTTCGCCCCACCGAAACCATCAATCTCTAAGTTGTGTACAACAAACGCAGACATAATTATTCCTCTTAACTATTGGTGTAGATTATCTGAAAAACACAACTTCCCCTATTTATTTTATTGTCAATGTATTGGCTGGCTGACACTCAGCCTCTAGAGTGGCATAATTTCATTAACCCTAAATAATAAGGAAAAGCCACATCATGCAAAACCTATCTGATGTTTTAGCATCGAGCTCAACTCCGGAAAAACTAAAAGCAGTTTTAACCGTAACAACAGAAACATGCATAGCTATTTCTGATGCGTTAAAACAAGGTTCGCTTGCAGGTATTCTTGGCATGGCTGGCAATGAAAATGTTCAAGGAGAAGAACAGAAAAAGTTAGATGTTATTTCTAACGATATGCTGAAAGACGCTTTATTCGCATGCCCTGCAGTGAGAGCGATAGCTTCTGAAGAAGAAGACTATATTGTTCCAGCAAATACAGACGGTGAATACTTTATTGCATTTGACCCACTAGATGGATCATCAAATATTGATATCAACGCAATGGTTGGCACCATTTTCTCAATTTATCATCAAACAGGTAATTCTCCTGCCGTTGAAGCAGACTTTCTGATTCCTGGCAAAGAACAAGTTGCTGCAGGGTATGTGCTTTATGGCCCATCTACTATGTTGGTTTTGACCACTGGTAATGGCGTGAACATGTTTACTTATGATCCAACAAAACAAATATTCACTCTGACAAATGAAAATATTCAAGTACCAGAAGAAACCCAAGAGTTTGCGATCAACATGTCTAACCAACGTTTCTGGTCAGACAGTATCCAAAGCTATATTAACGAACTAATAAAAGGCAAAGATGGCTCACGCGATAAAGATTTCAATATGCGTTGGGTAGCGGCGATGGTTGGTGACGTCCATCGTATTCTTTGTCGTGGCGGGATCTTTCTTTACCCTTGGGATAATAAAGACCCAGCTAAGCCTGGTAAACTTCGCCTTATGTATGAAGCGAACCCAATGGCAATGCTATTAGAGCAAGCAGGTGGAAAAGCTCATACACACACTCAACGTATTCTAGATATACAACCTGAAGCGATTCACCAACGCGTAGCCGTTGTACTCGGAGCCGCAAATGAAGTGGATAAGTGCTTAAGTTACTAACAACTTAAGCTTTATTCAGTTTCTGCATTCTGTATAACTAAAAGCCCTGATAGGCTCTCCTATCAGGGCTTTTTATTCTCAGTGAGTTCCACTTCTTATATCCTGCCATTCCAGAACGAAAAAACCCCGTCCTGCATAGCAGAACGGGGCTTCTCTTAATTCAAGCTTGACGACGA
>NZ_JACYFC010000007.1:0-87151 GCF_014803385.1 Marinomonas colpomeniae
CGAGGGCGTATATTAAGGATCTACAGATTTTGTGCAACCCTTTTAACGAAAAAAGACCAATTAATAGCGTTTAATTCGTAAAACAGTAACATTCGATTAATAAACGATCAAAACACCCACAAAATAGAACACTAATCAATCAAACTATTTTTTTAACCCAATAAAAAAGCTCCTAATCTTTAAATTAGAAGCTTTTTTAAGAACAATTCGCTTTATGGCAACCTATCCACCAACATAACTAAGCATTACACCAGCCGCAACAGCCGAACCAATAACTCCAGCTACATTCGGCCCCATTGCATGCATCAGAAGGAAGTTATGCTTATTAGCTTCCAAACCCACCTTGTTAGCAACCCTTGCAGCCATAGGCACAGCAGATACACCGGCAGCACCAATAAGTGGATTGATAGCATCAACCGAGAATCGATTCAGCAACTTCGCCATCAAAATACCTGTCGCCGTACCAATAGAAAAAGCAATCAAACCTAAGCTCAATATACCCAGCGTTTCTAAATTTAAGAAAGCCTCTGAACTTAACTTCGAACCAACACCTAAACCCAGAAAAACAGTCACGATATTAATTAGCGCATTTTGAGCCGTATCACTTAAGCGATCAACCACACCACACTCACGCATCAAATTACCGAAGCAAAACATACCAAGAAGAGGAGCCGCTGATGGCAAGAACATAGCCACCAAAAGAGTCACAACTACTGGAAAAACAATTTTCTCTTTTTTGCTCACAACTCTAAGCTGCACCATCTTAATCGAGCGCTCTTCTTTCGTTGTCAGCGCTCGCATAATAGGCGGCTGAATTAACGGAACAAGCGCCATGTAAGAATAAGCAGCAACGGCAATAGCACCTAATAAATCAGGCGCCAATCGGCTCGCGACAAAAATAGCGGTTGGGCCATCAGCACCACCAATAATACCGATCGCCGCAGCATCAGCTAAAGTGAAGTCCATAATACCAGAGGCACCCAACAATACAGCACCAATAACTGTTGCAAAAATACCAAATTGAGCAGCAGCACCTAACAATAAAGTCTTAGGATTGGCAAGCATAGGACCAAAATCTGTCATTGCCCCGACACCCATGAAAATAATCAACGGAAACAATCCCGTCTCAATACCGCCATGATAAATGTAATACTGCAAGCCACCAGGAGTAACCAAGTGACCCACCGAATCATAAACTGGCGCATCCATAAATCCAGCACCAGGTATATTTACCAGTACAGCACCAATACCAATTGGCAACAACAATAAAGGCTCAAAACCTTTCTTAATTGCCAAATAAACCAACAGTAAACCAACACAGATCATTACAAACTGGCCAAATTCAAGCTGATAAATACCAGTATCATGAAAGAGGTTAAGTAGTTTTTTTTCCATTTCTAAATTTTCCTAGATTATAAAGTAAGAAGAGACTGACCCACTTGCACAGAGTCGCCTTCTTTCACATTAATGGAACCAACCACACCCGATTTCGGCGCTGAAATTTCCGTTTCCATCTTCATGGCCTCCAGAATAATTACAGTATCACCCTCTTCGACTTGCTGTCCTGGCGAAACCAACACTTTAAAGATATTACCAGCAAGAGGCGATGGCACATCCTCACCCGAAGAAACTGCAGCAGGAGCAGACGAAGAAGCAGCACTAGATGCCACAGCAGATTGGATATTACCGATCTCACCACCTTCAGTAACCTGAACTACAAAATCTTGGCCAGACACAGAAACCGTATAAACATTTTCACCACCAGGCGAAGAAGCCGGAACCGCTGAAGCATCAACAACATCACTTAGTGTTGGAGCAGGCTCAAACGCACTCGCGTCACCACGATTCTGAAGATACTTGAGACCTATCTGAGGGAAAAGAGCGTACGTCAGAACATCATCAATTTGATCTGAAGCTAAGTTGATACCTTTCTCTTTAGACAGACCAACCAGCTCTTCCGTAAGTTTATCCATTTCCGGAGACAATAAATCAGCAGGCCGACATGTAATAGCCTCTGCACCATCCAATACTCGTGACTGCAGCTCTTTATTGAACTCAGCTGGCGCTGCACCATATTCACCCTTTAGAATTCCTGCCGTTTCTTTAGAGATCGATTTATATCGCTCGCCCGTAAGAACATTCAGTACAGCCTGTGTACCTACAATTTGAGACGTTGGCGTAACAAGGGGAATCAACCCTAAATCTTCACGCACTTTTGGAATTTCTTTCAATACATCATCAAACCTATCAGCAGCACCTTGCTCTCTCAACTGACTTTCCATATTAGTCAACATACCACCAGGCACTTGAGCAATCAAAATTCGAGAATCAGTACCACGTAACGATCCCTCAAACTTCGCATACTTCTTTCTTACCTCTCTAAAATAAGAAGCAATTTCTTCAAGCAAGGCCAAATCTAAACCAGTATCGCGATCAGTCCCTTGTAATGCAGCAACAACAGACTCAGTAGCACTATGCCCATACGTCATAGACATGGAAGAAATCGCCGTATCAACACGATCAACTCCCGCCTCAATTGCCTTTAAAATCGTCATATCTGACAAACCAGAAGTAGCATGAGCATGTAACTGAACTTCTAATTGAGTCTGAGCCTTTAACAACCCAACAAGCTCAAACGCATCATATGGTGTCAAAATTCCAGACATATCTTTAATCGCAATGGAATCCGCCCCCATATCTTCTAATTTCTTAGCATAGTCGACCCAGTTCTGAGTAGTATGAACACGACTCTTGGTATAAGAAATAGTACCCTGAGCATGCTTACCTTGCTGCTTTACCGCTTTAATGGCTGTTTCTAAATTACGAGGATCATTCATCGCATCAAAAATACGAAAAACATCTACCCCATTAAATGCAGCACGCTCGACAAACTTATTAACAACATCATCGGCATAATGACGATAGCCTAATAAATTCTGACCACGCAACAACATCTGTTGAGGTGTTTTTGGCATTGCCTTCTTGAGCTCTCTAATACGCTCCCAAGGATCTTCACCGATAAAACGAATACATGAGTCAAATGTTGCCCCACCCCAAGACTCAAGAGACCAGAAACCTACTTGATCAAGTTTTTCCGCAATAGGAAGCATATCGTCAATACGCATTCGCGTTGCAAATAAAGATTGATGTGCATCTCGTAAAACGACATCTGTGATGCCTAGAGGTTGCTTAATTGTTGTCATGTTTCAGCCTCAAAAATCAGGAAAATTAATAATATAAGTTTAAGTGTTTTTCTTATTTCGATGTTGATGCACTGCTGCGGAGATCACTGCCACCAATTGAGGATCTATAGCCTCTGAAGATGGAACAGCAACGACAGACTTAGGAGTTACAACAGGCACCTCTGGAAAAAAGTGATTTAACAAACGGGACATATAGCCCGTTGCAAAAATCAAGATAACTAAAAATAGGAAAACGAACCCCATTCCTAACACCATTAACCCCAAACCATCTTCAAGCAACCCATTCATAACATTAGCACCCTTGATATCGCCTTGTTTGTATCGATCGAATGTGATCAGATGCACATTCAACAGTGTTGTTTATTATTTATAGTTAGTTTTTTACCATAAACCAGAACAGTTTCATATTTTTTTTGCATAACAGTTGCGACTTATTTCGTGAACAATTCCCTAAAAGAACCCTCTCTCTTGAAAAATACAATGCCAGAAAAAAAAATTACACTTGCTGTAGCTCCAATGGAAGGCGTAATGGATCACACCATGCGCGAATTACTGTCTCAAATTGGAGGCATGGACTATCTCGTCTCAGAATTTGTCAGAGTAACTCAATACCCAATACCGAGCTCAACTTTCAAACGCCTTGTCCCAGAAAACAAGAACCAAGCCCAAACAACACAAAAACACCCAGTCCACACTCAACTTCTAGGCAGCAATGCCGAGCTAATGGCTGAAAGCGCCTACGCAGCAACAGAAGCTGGAGCAACCCATATTGATGTGAATTTTGGCTGCCCCGCAAAAAGGGTTAACGGTCATGGAGGAGGGTCTGTATTACTGCAAACACCAGATGCGCTGCATAACATAATGCACGCCATCCGAATCAGATTGCCGCAACACATTTCACTATCAGCAAAAATTCGCCTTGGTTATGAAGACGAAGAATTATTGTTTGATAATGTTTCAGCAATCGAAGATGCCGGTGTCAATAAACTTACGATACACGGCAGAACAAAAAAAGACGGCTACAAGCCACCAGCACGATGGGAAAAAATTGGGGTGATCAAAGACAGAACAAAAATGACTGTCGTCGCCAATGGAGATATTACAGACGCAGCATCATTACTTAAGTGCCATTCCATCACTGGATGTGATCATTTCATGATAGGAAGAGGGTCTCTTAATAACCCTTTTATTTTTCAAGACCTACGAACAGCCTTAAATGGGGAAACCGCTACAGATCACACAAAAGAACTTATCGAAACATTTACAAATTACACGACAAGGCTACAACAAGATTATGATGAAACAGCCACACTAGGTCGACTAAAGCAGTGGTGTGGTCACTTACGTTTTGAATTTGACTTTATACGTGAAAACTTACAAACATTAAGACGCTGCAAAAGCGTAAACGAATTAACAACGCAAATAGAAAAAATAACAAAACAGTAGAAGGTTTTTTAAAATGTACAAGGAAATAATATTTAAGGAGAGATTAATTAGAAATGGTGCACCCGAGAGGATTCGAACCTCTGACCGCTCGGTTCGTAGCCGAGTACTCTATCCAGCTGAGCTACGGGTGCTCAATACTTTGTATTCTGAAAGCATTTAAAGAGGATAGCTCTAAATACTTTTTTTGAAATGGTGCACCCGAGAGGATTCGAACCTCTGACCGCTCGGTTCGTAGCCGAGTACTCTATCCAGCTGAGCTACGGGTGCTCAATACTTTGTATTCTGAAAGCATTTAAAGAGGATAGCTCTAAATACTTTTTTTGAAATGGTGCACCCGAGAGGATTCGAACCTCTGACCGCTCGGTTCGTAGCCGAGTACTCTATCCAGCTGAGCTACGGGTGCTCAATACTTTGTATTCTGAAAGCATTTAAAGAGGATAGCTCTAAATACTTTTTTTGAAATGGTGCACCCGAGAGGATTCGAACCTCTGACCGCTCGGTTCGTAGCCGAGTACTCTATCCAGCTGAGCTACGGGTGCGTAACTGCAATTCCAGTCTTTTTCAACTCAGGAAGGATAGCTCCTGATAAGACAAACTTGAATGGCGGAGAGTTAGGGATTCGAACCCTAGATGAGTGTTAACCCATACACCCTTAGCAGGGGCGCGCCTTCAGCCACTCGGCCAACTCTCCAAACAAGTGCGGCGTAGTATATACTGCCAAAAAAACATGTAAAGACTTTTTGAGAAATTTTAATATTTTTTTTAAAAATTATTCTTCAGTAGTCTCTTCATCTTGCTCTTTTTGAATGCGAAGGTAAATTTCCTCACGGTGAACCGATACATCTTTCGGAGCATTAATACCAATACGAACTTGATTACCTTTAACACCCAGTACAGTAACGGATACTTCATCACCTACCATTAATGTTTCACCTACGCGACGAGTTAAAATTAGCATAAGATTTTTCCCTGTAATTACATTAAAAAACTATTAAAATTAAGATGAATTGCCTGACAAGATATGTAGGGCAATTCCTACAAACTGAATTGTAGCGTCTCACTAAAAATTAAACCATTCTTAATTACAGTCTTTATGTATCCAATTGTTACTCTTCCTTAACGCTCAAGTCGTCATTACCCAACTTGAATGCCGAATGTAAGGTTCGAACAGCTAATTCCATGTATTTTTCATCTATAATGACAGACACTTTAATCTCTGATGTAGAGATAAGCTGTATATTAATAGACTCAGCCGCCAACGCCCTAAACATAGTACTAGCAACACCTGCATGAGAACGCATCCCGACACCGACAATAGACACCTTGGCAATTTTCGCATCAGACAGCACATCATTAGCACTTAACTCTGCCGCAATAGCTTTCAAAGTTAACAACGCTTGATCATAGTCATTACGATGCACAGTGAAAGTAAAATCCGTTGTACCATCAACCGATATATTTTGAACGATCATATCAACTTCTATATTGGCATCACTAATAGGTCCAAGAATACGCGCAGCAATACCTGGAGTATCAGGAACACCTTTTAACGTCAATTTCGCTTCATCTCTATTGAATGCGATACCAGAAACAGCAGGTTGTTCCATATTCTTATTCCCCTCAGTTGTAATCAACGTACCTTCACCTTCAACAAAACTAGACAGTACTCGCAATGGCACCTGGTATTTCCCAGCAAACTCAACAGAACGAATTTGTAATATTTTTGAGCCTAAACTCGCCATTTCCAGCATTTCTTCAAAAGTAATTTTATCCAAACGTCGTGCACTGTCCACTACACGAGGATCCGTTGTATAAACACCATCAACGTCTGTATAAATCTGACATTCATCTGCCTTTAAAGCCGCGGCCAAAGCAACACCTGTAGTATCAGAACCACCACGACCTAATGTCGTAATATTCCCGAACTCATCAGCACCCTGAAAACCTGCTGCAACAACAACTCGACCAGCATCTAAATCAGCCTGCATACGCTCGGTATCAATTTTTTGAATTCTAGCCTTACCATGTGCACTGTCAGTCGTAATACGTATTTGCGATCCAGTATAAGAGCGAGCATCAATACCACGTTTCATTAACGCCATAGACAGAAGTGCAATAGTGACCTGCTCTCCTGTTGAAAGCAGAACATCCATCTCTCGAACATTAGGAGCCGATTGAACACCTTTTGCTAATTCAATTAGCCTATTTGTTTCACCACTCATGGCTGAAACCACAACTACAATGTCATCACCTTGCTGCTTATGCTTAAGCACTCTATCCGCAACCGCTTCAATGCGCTCAATGGTACCTACTGAAGTCCCACCGTATTTTTGAACTAACAATGCCATAACTTTTCTATTACCTACATTAGAGCTCATACTGAGCAGACAAACTTATACCCTTTCAGCAACCCAACCAGGCACCAAAGCAAGTGCGGCAGGCAAACTTTCTGGGTTATTACCACCTGCTTGAGCCATATCTGGACGGCCACCACCTTTACCATCAACTAAAGGCGCAATCATCTTAATCAAATCACCAGCCTTAACCTGCTTAGTAAGCTCTTTTGTCACACCGGCTATTAAACTAACTTTACCGTCATGAACCGACGCCAACAAAATTACAGCAGACTCAAGCTTACTTTTCAGCTCATCAAGTAAATCGCGGAGCTCTTTTGGATCTCCAACTTCGACCTGAGCAACCAATAACTTGCCACCGGTAATATCAACGGCCTGCGAAGCTAAGTCCGCACCAGCCAGAGCCGCCATCTTACCCTTCAATACATCTAACTCTTTTTGCAAACTACGCGCATGTTCATTCAACGCAGTGACTTTATCTAACACATTTTCTTTATTGCCTTTAAGCAGTCCAGCAACATCTTCTAAAATCGAATCAGTATGACGCACTGTATCAATCGCTACTGTGCCAGTTACGGCCTCTATACGACGCACACCAGCAGCCGTACCACTTTCTGTTAGTATTTTAAATAAGCCAATATCGCCTGTACGTTTAACATGAGTACCACCACACAATTCAATTGAGTAATCTGCACCCATGGTCAATACACGTACTTCGCTATCGTATTTTTCACCAAACAGGGCCATGGCACCTTTTTCTTTTGCCGTCTCGACATCCATAATTTCAGTTTCAACAGGTCTATTTAAACGAACCTGCTCATTAACCATGTCTTCAACTTGTTCAATTTCTGCTGCCGTAACACCTTCAAAGTGAGAAAAATCAAAACGTAAGCGTTCAGCATTTACTAAAGAACCTTTTTGAGTAACGTGATCCCCAAGAACTCGACGCAAAGCTTCATGCATTAGGTGTGTTGCAGAATGATTTAGCGCTGTTGCCATACGCATAGTACGATCAACTTCACCAGCAACGACATCACCAATCCTTAAAGAGCCTTCACGCAATTCACCATGATGCAAATGTGCTTTTGCTTGTTTTGTCGTATTGGACACTTTAAAAGCGCCACTACCACGCAGCCAACCCTGATCACCAATTTGACCACCAGATTCGCCATAAAAAGGTGTTGTTTTCAGGATGATTGCAGCTGTTTGACCCGCATCAATCGAATCCACAGATACACCATCAGCAATAATGGCTTCTATTTCACAGCTTCCATTAAGATTATCGTAGCCCGTAAACTCAGTAACCGAATCTAAATTAATGCTACCTGACATATCCATCGTGAAGTTACTTGCTGAACGAGCACGAGTGCGTTGCGCTTCCATTGCTTTTTCAAAGCCAGCATCATCAATTTCTAAATTATTTTCTCTTGCAACATCATTCGTCAAATCGGCAGGAAAACCATAAGTATCATAAAGTTTAAATACTGTTTCACCTGGTATGGTTTTCGCATCGCCTAAATTGGCAATAGCCTCTTCCAATATTTTGATACCTTGATCAAGCGTTTTAGCAAATTGCTCTTCTTCTTTTAATAAAATAGAGGCTATACGCTCTTTCAATTTAGTCAGCTCTGGATACGCTTCACCCATCTCAATATCAAGTGCAGTAACCAATTTATGGAAGAACACACCTTTTTGACCAAGTTTGTTACCATGACGAATTGCACGACGAATAATACGTCGTAACACATAACCGCGACCTTCATTTGAAGGAATAATACCGTCAACAATCATGAAAGAACATGAACGAATATGATCAGCGATAACGCGTAATGATTGAGAGGCCAAATCCTCTGTACCAACCGCTTTTGCCGAAGCTGCAATTAGATTTTGGAATAAATCAATTTCGTAGTTACTGTGTACACCTTGCAAAATTGCCGCAATACGCTCAAGACCCATACCCGTGTCAACAGAAGGCTTAGGCAAAGGCGCCATAGAACCGTCGGCAGAACGATTAAACTGCATGAAAACCACGTTCCATATTTCAATAAAGCGATCGCCATCTTCTTCCGGTGAACCTGGAGGGCCACCCCAAATATGCTCACCATGATCATAAAAAACTTCTGAACAAGGACCACAAGGACCTGTATCACCCATCGCCCAAAAATTATCTGACTGATAGCGAGCACCCTTGTTATCACCAATACGGATAATTTTTTCTTTTGGCACACCAATCATTTCATGCCAAAAATCAAAAGCCTCATCGTCATCTGCGTAAACAGTTACCAACAATTTTTCTTTTGGAAGTTTTAATACAACGGTTAAAAATTCCCAAGCATAAGTAATTGCTTCTTTTTTGAAGTAATCACCAAAACTAAAGTTACCTAACATTTCAAAAAAAGTATGGTGGCGAGCGGTATAACCTACATTTTCTAAGTCATTATGTTTACCACCGGCGCGCACACAACGCTGTGAACTTGTCGCTCGTGTATAAGGACGGAGATCTTCACCTAAAAAAACATCTTTAAACTGGACCATGCCAGCATTGGTGAATAGCAACGTTGGATCATTGCCTGGAATCAATGAGCTCGATTCAACAATTTGATGCTGCTTACTTTCAAAGTACGATAAAAATGATTGGCGTAACTCAGAACTCTTCATAATAGGGTGAGTCTCTATCTCTATATTTCTGGGCGAATTGGATTGCGTGAACGGTAAATTAGTCTAAACCTATTCGATGCAACGAAAAGCACAAAATAGTACACGTAAAGGATAGGTGTTTTCAAAAGAAACCGAAGGATATTTAGGCTTTTTTGTGCAAAGCTTAAACAAAGCCTCTTTTTTACACATTTAGAGGCTTTGTTTAATGTAGATCATTTCAATTCAAAATCTGTTATATAACGATAATGCGGACGAGACGTCATACGAGTAACCAATTCATAGCCTATTGTGCCTGCAAAATCCGCTACGTTTTCAACAGGCATATCGCCGCCCCATAAAATAGCGTCTTGGCCAATCTCAAGAGATTGATCTGAGTTCGTCAGCCGAACTGTAATCATATCCATGGAAACACGCCCAGCCAATTGTGCTGGGAAGCCATTTAACACTAATGGCGTACCATCTTTAGCATGACGAGGATAACCATCGCCATAACCGACAGCCACTGTAGCCAATTGATGATCACCCATCGCTTCATAAGATAAGGCATAACCCACTTTATCGCCCTTTTTTAAAGAACGTACAGAAATAACTTTTGAAGATAGAGTCATAACTGGGGCCAAGCCTAACGCCTGCCCAGTTAAACCTGCAAAAGGCGAGATACCATAAAGCATGATACCTGGTCGGATCCAACCACCTTCTGGAACAGACCATTTCATAATTGCAGCAGAATTTGCCACACTTGCCTCAATCACACCAATTTCATAACGCGCTTTTTCAAAATATGTTAATTGATTCATTGTCGTGATATCAGATAAATCATCAGCGCAAGCGAAATGAGTCATCAATAGAACCTCATCAGCTTGACCACTTTTTCTTAATGTCTCTACTAATATTGACGCTTCGTCTTTATTCACACCCAGACGGTGCATACCTGTATCTAATTTTACAAAAACTTTCTCTATTTTCGCCTTACTTGATACAAGCCAATTCAACTGCAAATCATTCTCTATCGCAGACCAAAAACCATGTTTTTCACACAATTCCCACTCGTCTGCCTCAAAAACCCCCTCAAGCAACATGATAGGAGAAACGACACCAGCTTCACGAAGTGCAATGGCTTCTTCTATGGCTGCGACAGCAAAAGCATCTGCTTCATTATCAAGATGCAGAGCTACTTTAATTGCTCCATGACCATAAGCATTACTCTTTACAACAGCGAACGCTTTACACGTTGGATGGAGTTTCTTTGCATAACGATAGTTATGTAATACCGCATTTAAGTCTATTGTTGCAGTTAAAGGCCTTGCCATTTCTAATCCTTACTTTTTATAACGTTCAACAGAAAAGTCCTGAGAATTAATCTCTGTTTTATCACCTGCTATAATATCTGCTATAACAGCCGCAGAACCACAACTCATTGTCCAACCTAGGGTTCCATGACCTGTATTCAAATACAGCCCACTAATTTCAGTCGCACCCACAACAGGGGTACCATCAGGAGTCATAGGGCGCAATCCAGTCCAATAATCGGCTTCAGTTAAATCACAACCTTGACCAAACAAATCTCCAACCACATAACGAATGGTGTCTGTTCTGGATTTAGGTAAATCTAAATTATAGCCAGTCAATTCAGCTGTACCCGCCGCACGAATGCGACCACCAAGGCGTGTTACTGCAACTTTATATGTTTCATCCATAACAGTAGAAACTGGCGCATAGGACGAGTCTGAAATAGGAACGGTTAAAGAATAACCTTTCACAGGATAGACAGGGATATCAATACCACACTCCTGAAGCAACTCCTTCGAATAGCTACCCAAACAAACAACAACCGTATCGAAGCCTTGAACACCTAACTGAGTTTCAACCCCTTTAATCTTGCTTGATTGCACATACAAAGACTTAATATCTGAATTAAATTGAAAGGCAACACCCAGCTCTTCGCACGTTTTTTTAAGAGACTGACAAAATAAATAGCAATCTCCTGTCTCATCACCAGTAAGCCTTAAGCCGCCTCTAAACTTATCAATAACGGGTCGCAGGCCCGGCTCTACTTCCACAATCTGCTCCGGGGTCAGCATTTGGTGCGGCACGCCTAAAGCTTTCAATACTTTCAGGTCTTTTTCTGCCGCTTCAACTTGACCCTCTTTTCGAAACAACTGTAAGGTACCACCTTGACCATCTTGATATTGAATACCAATGTTTTTTCTTAAGTCTATAAATTGATCACGACTGTATTCAGCCAGTGCCATCATTCTCAGTTTATTTACACTGTAAGCATCACCGGTACACTGCCCCAGCATTTTTAACATCCAACTTAATTTTTTATATTCTAACTCTGTACTTATTTTTAGAGGAGCATGCTTTTGCATTAACCACTTTACAGCCTTCAAAGGAATACCAGGCCCAGCCCATGGCGCCGAATAGCCAGGAGATATCTGACCAGCATTAGCAAAACTGGTTTCTAAAGCAACATCGGACTGACGATCAATAACCGTGACCTGACAACCTTTTTTAGCTAAATAATACGCAGAAGTAAGGCCAACAACGCCAGCACCTAAAACGCAAACATGCATAAAACGCCCCAAATAAATATAAAGTCATATCACCTATAATTACACAAGATATTTAGTTTTATATTCTTTATTTTTTATAAATTTAAGAATATAAAACCATAAAAAAGTTATTTTAAAGTTTTGTATGAATATTTATGAAATTGTTTATCATGCTGATAAAATAGCAAAGCTTACAAACAAGAAAGGATACGAAATGAAAGGGCAGTTGTTACCAATATTTGACCAAGCACTGTCACTACTTAGTTACAGAGAACACGCAAAAAAAGAACTCGAAAAAAAATTAAAGGCAAAAGGCTATGAAGAAGAAGAAATAAACAAAACCATTTTAAAACTTGAAGAGATAAACTATTTAAATGATAAACGTTTTGCAGAAATTTTTGTACGAAGTAGAGTTAGTAAGCCTCTTGGGGCAAACCGCATATTACAAGAACTTATGCAGAAAGGTATCGATAACCAGCTAGCAAAATACGCTATTGAGAACGCTGAGGCAGACTGGTTTGAACTCGCTTTACAACTTAAAGTAAGGCGATTTGGTGAAAACCTATGCACGGACTTCAAAGAAAAAGGAAAACAATCCCGTTACCTACAATACAGGGGCTTTAATTTCGATCAAATAAAATACGCGCTGTCACCACAAGATGAGCTCTAATATTAGTTAATATATTACATCAGCCTTATTTATCTTCCTTATCCATTAATGCAGCCAAGTATCGCGCTTCCATCTCTACATACTTTTCTTGCACCGACTCAATTTTTTCATCTATTTTATCTACTTTTTCTTGCAGTTTTTCAAACTCCTCTGTCTGCTCTTCTGCATCTTTTAATTCAGCCAACAAACGCTTTCGCTCAACATCTAACTCATCATTAATTTCTCTAAGATTTTCAACTTCAGCTAAATCTTGATCAGTCGGAGTATTTTCGCCACTTTGTGCATCAATGTCATTTGATAAGTCATTTGGATTAAGCAGCTTATACTCTAAATCTTCACGTAAGACCCTAGCTTTATCTAAATCTTTCTCTAACATTTCAACATAGAGTTCAGACTCATTTACCATCAAACGCAAAGAGCTTATTTTAGATGCCTGCTCATTAGCAAAAGAATCACCTTCTTCAGTAAAGGAATCCTGATGGAGTAAGTCCTCCATGTTCTTCATGGTATTTCGTTCTTCATCGAATACGCCATAGATATCAGTACCCTGGACTGTATTTGTGTCACTGCGTAACGCTAATTCTGCCGTTTTTTGCTTAAGCGCTTCATCACGCTTCATCACATCAATGTTTAAGTTGTATTTAATAGTTTGTAAACTATCTAACTTCACCTCTAAACGCTTCACAACATGACCACTTTCCAACAAAGCTTTTTCTAGTCTGGCAATCGAAATTTCATAGACACCTGCGTGCTTACCGTCTCCTGCTACACCTTCTTTAGCCTTACGAACTTGCTCTTTCAATTCAGCAATAATTTCTTTTTGATTAGCGGCCAACTGTTTAAGATCCGCCACTTTATAATCTAGTTCTGAACGAATTGAATTCAAAAAATCCGATTCATTAGAGTCATTCAAAAAAGCTTCTAATGTCTCAATATATGCCTCGTTACCTTCTTCATCTTTAACTTCAGCCAGATGTAATTTAAGTCTTTCTATAAACTCACACAGACTGGCCATTTCAGCTCGCAATAAAGCCAATTCGTCATCTAATTTTGGCTCTTGTGTTAATGTCGCTTGAAGTTTATCGAGCTGAGAATTTAAGCCTGATGTAATATCTGCCTGAATAGACACCTTGTCACCAGCTCGCTGAATCACTTTATTTAATTCATTTAATACCGTTTGATTGACTTTTAGCGACTTAAAAAGGGCATCAATTTCTTGAGCTTTATCTATTTTGTCTAAAATCTTTTTAAATGCGGCTAGCAAGGGCATTATTTCTGAATGCGGTACAGACGCCTCAATAATATGTATCTCAACATCTAGAAAGATAGCCCAACACGACAAAGACGCTTTAGCTTGGAAATCGGACGTAGATACTTCAGCCAACAACTGTGCGCATATACTTTTTTGTTGATTGAGCAAGCTTAACCATTGTTTTTTTTCTTCAGTCAATGCATCAGTTTGTATTTTAGAACTCGATTGATTTTTTTTATCGCTAACATCCTGATCGACATCGGGGTCTGATGTTTTTCTCTTTAATGAAAAATAGCGAAACAACACCAGCACCAATGTAAGTGAAAGCAACAAACTTGAAGCAATAAGCCCCCACTGCCATATCAACATAATAATGTCGACCCCATTCATAGTTCATAAAATTAAAGACATTTATAATAGAACTATATTTCTTAGTAAACCACCAAACGCTTATTTTAGTTTAAGTAAAAATGAATACATTGGGCTTTAGTTTATAAAATTTCAATAAAAAAACGCCCAATGAGTCTCATTGGGCGTTTCGTAAAAACAACGCTACTAGCTATCTTTTTCTAGATCAATTCGTCTGACTCTTCTTCTGGTACACTTGCTTTCTCTGCAGCAGGTTTATCTTTAGGCAATAAATCTTCACGAACCTTCGCTTCAATCTCTTCAGCAATTTCTGGATTTTCAGCTAAAAACTGAGCCGCATTTGCTTTACCCTGGCCAATTTTATTACCCGCGTAAGCGTACCAAGCACCAGCTTTATCTACAAAACCTTGCTTAACACCTAGATCAATAATTTCACCCATGCGGTAAATACCTGCACCGTAGTGAATCTGGAATTCAGCTTGTTTAAACGGAGGTGCAATTTTGTTCTTCACTACTTTTACTCGGGTTTCATTACCGATAACTTCATCGCCTTGCTTGACCGAGCCGATACGACGAATATCCAAACGTACAGACGAGTAAAACTTAAGTGCGTTACCACCTGTTGTTGTTTCAGGCGAGCCGAACATCACACCAATTTTCATACGAATTTGGTTAATAAAGATAACAAGACAGTTAGCGTTCTTAATAGAACCTGTTAATTTACGCATTGCTTGTGATAACAAACGAGCCTGAACGCCAACGGAAGAACTACCCATTTCCCCCTCAATTTCAGACTTAGGCACAAGCGCCGCTACTGAATCAACAATGATAACGTCGACACTGTTAGAGCGTACTAACATATCAACGATTTCAAGTGCTTGCTCACCAGTATCTGGCTGAGAAATCAAAAGATCAGCAATGTTAACGCCTAGCTTTTCAGCATAAGACGGATCAAGCGCATGCTCGGCATCAATAAACGCACAAGTTTTACCTTGTTTTTGAGCTTCAGCAATAACACTTAAGGTTAGCGTTGTTTTACCTGAAGACTCAGGGCCGTAAATTTCACAAATTCGGCCATAAGGAAGACCACCAGCACCTAGCGCAATATCTAAGCCTAAAGACCCAGTAGAGACAGTATCAATATCAAGTTTTGCCCCCTCGCCCATTTTCATGATGGCGCCTTTACCAAATTGACGCTCAATCTGAGAAAGCGCTGCGTCTAGGGCTTTTTTCTTGTTGTCTGCAATAGATGACATAGTGGAATCCTTGTGGCTAATTTTCGTTGGAGTAACTTTATCGTTTTTTTTTAAGAAGCTCAAGAAATACTGTATATAAAAACAGTGTTATTTGAAAAACTCTCTTTTACATTCATTTTTAACTCTTTTCCAATATATCTCTCGCCCCCTCCAACGCAGCCAATACTGTCGCCTCTCTAACAGCTTGTCGATCCCCCGAAAACTGATGACGAACAACTTTGGCCTCTTGCCCAATTAATTTCCAACCGATATAAACACAACCAACTGGCTTTTCTAATGAGCCCCCTTCAGGGCCAGCAACACCACTAACCGCGACAGAAAGGCTGCCACCTAGCTGTAAAGCGCCCGCACACATTTCTTTTACAGTTTGTTCAGACACAGCGCCAAAAGATGATAGTGTTTCAGGCTTTACATCTAACCCTTGTATTTTTGCTTCGTTGGCATAGCTAATCACACCGCCATAAAACCATGCCGAGCTACCAGGAATTTCAGTACATACAGCACCAATAAGGCCTCCGGTACAAGATTCTGCAGTAACTAAGAGAAGTTCTTTCTCTCTCAACAGAACACTAAGCAGTTGTGCTGCCTGAGTCATATTTTTAATCTGATTCATTAGTCTTATCCCTTAAATCCTGAGTCAATATCCAGTAGAATAACGCTCTATTTTTTGGATCACAATCGAGCATCGTAAAATGAGCAAAGTAGCAGCAGACAATCACACACCTATGATGCGCCAATACTTCGGCCTTAAATCAGAACATCCAAACCAGCTGCTATTTTATCGAATGGGAGATTTCTACGAGATTTTCTATGATGACGCAAAACGTGCGTCTCAACTACTCGATATTACACTCACATCTCGTGGGCATTCTGGTGGCAAGCCAATCCCTATGGCAGGTATTCCTTATCACGCTGCAGAGAACTATATTGCGCGCTTGGTTCGCATGGGCGAATCTGTGGTGATTGCAGAACAAACAGGTGACCCAGCAACAAGCAAAGGGCCTGTTGAACGAAAAATTGCGCGCATAGTGACTCCAGGCACGATTAGCGATGAGGCTTTTCTAGAAGAAAAAAGAGAAAATTTGCTCCTTTCTCTTGCCCATCAAACTCGCAAAGGCTTAGATATTTTCGGTTTCTCTTATCTAGACATGGCCAGTGGTCGCTTTTGTTTATTTGAAGTAGAGGGTCACGACGCTCTATCTAGTGAACTACAACGCTTATCTCCACGAGAGATTTTGATCTCAGAAGACTTTCCTGCACGTGATTTATTAAAATTAGAAAAAGGTGTATCAGAACTAGGCCCTTGGCATTTTGATTACGAATCTAGCTATCGTCAATTGATCCAACAGTTCACAACCAAAGACTTATCAGGCTTTGGTTGTGAAGCACTTACTTCAGCTATAGCCTCTGCAGGCGCACTACTTCAATATGCAAAAGACACTCAGCGTTCTGCTTTACCACACATTCAATCTATCATGGTTGAACATAAAGACGACTCAGTACTCATTGATGGCGCCACTCGTCGTAACTTAGAAATTGATATGAATTTGACTGGAGGCACCACCAATACCGTTGTCGAAGTATTGGATAAATGTGCCACACCTATGGGTAGCCGTTTATTAAAGCGTTGGTTACACACACCTATTCGAGACTTGAGTGAAATTCAAGCTCGTCAACAAGTCGTGACTGAGCTAAAAAAAGATCAAGCTTACATAAAGTTTGAAGCACCACTTAAAAAGGTTGGCGACTTAGAACGTATACTGTCACGAGTTGCATTACGCTCTGCTCGCCCAAGAGACCTATTACGCTTGCGATTTGCACTAGAAGCCGTACCAGAACTAAATACCTTACTAGAAAGTACCAATACCGAACGTCTTAAAGAGCTAAATAAACGTATCCTTGCTCAACCACACATCACAGATACGTTAATCAAAGCTTTGGTCGAGAATCCACCTTCCGTGGTTCGTGATGGCGGTATTTTCGCGAAAGGGTATGACAATGAATTAGATGAACTTCTGTCTTTGTCGACCAACGCCTCGGATTATTTGGCAGAAATGGAGCGTAGTGAAAAAGAACGCACTGGTATCAGCTCATTAAAAGTCGGTTTTAATCGTGTCCATGGATACTACATTGAAATTAGCCGTCTTCATTCAGAACAAGCCCCTGTTGAATACATTCGCCGTCAAACATTAAAAAATGCCGAACGTTTTATCACACCTGAATTAAAGGTGTTTGAAGACAAAGCCCTCAGCGCCAAGTCAAAATCTCTTGCCAGAGAAAAAGTACTCTACGAGGCATTGTTAGACTTACTTAATCAAGCCCTAGGGGAATTACAAACGACTAGCCAAGCACTCGCTCAACTTGATGTGATGAATAATTTTTCAGAGCGTGCTGACACTTTGAACTTTACTTGCCCAGAGCTTCACAACCGCAGTGGCATTCAAATCACAGGCGGTCGTCATCCTGTTGTAGAAGCTGTCATATCAGAACCTTTCGTTCCTAATGATCTGGATCTTAACGAAACACGTTCATTATTGATGATTACCGGCCCAAACATGGGTGGTAAATCCACCTACATGCGACAAATCGCCTTGATTACATTATTGGCGCATACAGGTTGCTTTGTGCCTGCTGAAGCGGCATCAATTTCTGTTGTTGATCGTATATTCACTCGCATGGGCTCTTCTGATGATCTTGCTGGTGGACGCTCTACTTTCATGGTGGAAATGACAGAAACAGCCAACATTCTAAATAATGCCAGTAAAAACAGCTTGGTATTAATGGATGAAGTTGGGCGAGGAACCAGTACTTTCGATGGATTGTCACTTGCTTGGGCTGCCGTAGACTATTTAGCAAAAGAATTAAAATGCTACGTTCTTTTTGCTACTCACTACTTCGAGTTAACAACCTTAGCGGATCAACTAGATAACGCGGCCAACGTTCATTTAACAGCAACGGAATACGAAGATGAAATCGTCTTCATGCATAAAGTTCATGATGGTCCAGCAAGCCAATCTTATGGCCTTCAAGTCGCACAACTTGCTGGCGTGCCAAGAGATGTTATTGGTCATGCTAAACAAAAACTTAAAGAGCTAGAGGTAGTGACGGGGATTGATGCTCAAACAATACCATCTAAAAAAACTGAAAATAGACAGGCACAAAAAACGAACGAAAACACAGCCGCATACCAGCCACACCAAACAGACTTATTTGCTCAAGCAGAACAGAATGCGGTTAAAGCCAGTATAGAAGAACTAGACTTAGATAATATGACACCTTTAGAAGCGATGAACATTCTTTACAAGCTGAAATCCCAACTCTAACTTGTAACTGATATTCACTCGTAATAAACGAGGGTTGGCATAAGCTAATATCAGATAAATGTAGGGTATTCACGATTCGTGCTTGCTGAAAAATAGTCAATACCTCTAAAATAGCCACAATCATTTTTATAGCTTGTAAGGAGAAGTGGAATGGCTTTCATCGTTACTGATAACTGCATTCGCTGCAAATACACAGACTGCGTTGAAGTATGTCCAGTTGACTGCTTTTACGAAGGTCCAAATTTTTTGGTCATTAACCCTGACGAGTGTATCGACTGCGCATTATGCGAGCCTGAGTGCCCAGCTAATGCAATTTTTTCTGAAGACGAACTGCCAGAAGATCAAGAAGTGTTTGTTGAACTAAATAACGACCTAGCTATGATCTGGCCAAACATTTCAGAAAAGAAAGATGCTATGCCTGACGCCGCTGAATGGGACGGTGTTGAAGATAAGCTAGAACACCTAGAACGCTAAGTGCTCTAGTACGTCATTCAGAAGAATGACAATATTAAAAAGCGACTTTGAAAGAAGTCGCTTTTTTTATACAAAAAAAGGGCGACCATAGGTCACCCTTACTTTTGCTAAAATCCATTTAAGCCACTCTTCCGGTGAGCAAAACATCACTGTTCGCTTCATCATGAAGCATCCAAACTATCCTTATTTGCATGGCAAGATCCGTTTACCATTACATCCTTTTGAGCTATCCATTGCCCGTGAACATTCCAGTTCAATCCTTAACACCGTCTATGGCATCTTATTAAGCACATCCTGTACTTCCTTCATCCTTGAAGTTCGTTTAGATAATGGCAATTTACCAGTTTTTAAAATATATGCAAAAAATGAGAAAGGGATATTTTTTTAGTTTTAGCTATATATATCAATAAGATAAATATATTTCGCACAAAAGGTCAGATTTGGCGACACAACAATAGGGAACGCCTTACAAGAACGTAGGGGAAAGACTACACAGATCAGGGAGACCATGGAATTAAATACTTTAGCTAACATCTAGCCTTTACTTATACTGCAATTAAAAAATCATCTACCCATTTAATTGCATTCAAATAAGTATCTTTTAGATCCACTAGGTTTTGTCGCTCTTCGATTTCTTGATTATGACTATAATGTTCAACCAAATCTAAAGTTTGCCCAACCCTACCTGAACGATGGACAATGGCATTAATAAACTCATTTGGTAAAGGAAGTTCACCAAGTACCACATCTAACTTCATTCCAGTACAGACATCCATCATGGATAACATACCAGCCAAGAAATATTTATCTTGATTGTTATAACCACGACGCAAGGCAAAAAATTCAGCGTGTTTAGCTCTTACCATAATCTGTTCAAGCAATACGTGCTTGTCGCCTACCATTTCTGACATGAGTAGAATATTTGTTAACGATTTCAGGCGATCGGCACCTATCAACATAATCGCTAAACGAACAGAGTCAACAGAAGCCACTAAACCTGTTAATGGAGAATTTAAATAGCGTAGTAATTTATGAACCAGACCTGCATCTTGACTGACAATTCTTTCGAGCTCATCAACACTAAGAGAAGATGTATTAAGCAGTGAAGACATAAGCTGTAATAATGTCAAACTATTCACGTTTGATGTTTTACTCGTCATCACCTCTGGCCTTTCAAAGAAGTAACCTTGAAAGTACTCAACACCTAGCAAACGGCAAAATTGGTAGTCTTCCCATGCTTCAACTTTTTCAGCAATGATTTTTACATCAAAGCCTCTTAATGCATCAACTTGCTGATGAAATCCATCATGACCTAACGCCAATATATCCAACTTTATATAGTCAGCCAATTCGACAAAAGGCGTTAATTTAGTCTCAAAAACAAAATCATCTAAAGCGATAGAGTAACCTGCTGCCACCCAGCGCCTTAAAGAAGAAAGCAGTAAAGCATCAAAACCAGCATTCTCTAAGACTTCGATAACCACATTGTCTTTATTAATAGGTATTCCGTTAGGGCTTAATAAATACGTGCGGGGGAAATTAATAAACGCTTTATTCGTGCCTACTATATTTTCCATGCCCAATTCGAATAAGCTGGCAGAAATAACCTGAGCAGTTGCACCGACCTCATCAACAACATCAGCTTGAGTAGCACTCTCGCTTCCTCTATATAACAGCTCATACCCTACAACAGCGAGACGACTATCAACGATTGGCTGTCGCGCCAACGCAACATTTGAATGCATTGATAATATATTTTCTGTCATCTCATTTCCGTCCTTAGAGGCAATTTGTAGAGAATATTCTTACCAGTGTCTCAATATTGTCTACAAATTGCCATTGGGGATAGACAATAATCTTGATACCATATGTAAATATATAAAACAAAAATATTTTCGGGGAAAAAAATGCCAGTATATCGCTCTAAAACAACCACCTCCGGCCGTAATATGGCTGGTGCTCGTGCCTTGTGGCGCGCAACAGGAATGACTGACGATGATTTTCAAAAACCTATCATCGCCATTGCTAACTCATTCACCCAATTTGTACCAGGTCACGTACACCTAAAAGATATGGGACAACTGGTTGCTCGTGAAATTGAAGCCGCAGGTGGTGTAGCGAAAGAGTTCAATACCATTGCAGTGGATGACGGCATTGCAATGGGTCATGACGGCATGCTTTATAGCCTTCCTTCTCGAGACCTTATTGCTGACTCAGTAGAATACATGGTAAACGCACATTGCGCTGATGCCCTTGTCTGTATTTCGAACTGTGACAAAATCACACCAGGAATGCTGATGGCCGCTATGCGTCTTAACATTCCTGTTATTTTTGTGTCTGGCGGACCAATGGAAGCTGGTAAAACAAAACTATCTGAAAACAAACTTGATCTTGTTGATGCTATGGTAATTGCAGCAGACCCAACAGCTTCAGACGAAAAGGTCGCGGCATACGAACGTTCAGCATGCCCAACCTGCGGCTCTTGTTCAGGTATGTTTACTGCAAACTCAATGAACTGCTTAACTGAAGCCTTAGGATTAAGTTTACCGGGTAACGGCACAACCTTAGCGACACACTCTGACCGTCGTCAGCTATTCCTTGAAGCCGGCCGTCGTATTGTTGATATCACAAAACGCTTCTATGAAAATGACGAAACTAATTGGGCTCCTCGTTCAATTGCTAGCTTTGACGCATTTGAAAACGCCATGACACTAGACATTGCAATGGGTGGATCAACCAACACTATTCTACATTTGCTTGCCATCGCCAGCGAAGCCGGTGTTGATTTTACAATGGAAGACATAGATAGATTGTCTCGTCGCGTACCTCAGTTATGTAAAGTTGCACCAAACTCTCCTAAATACCATGTTGAAGATGTTCATCGAGCTGGCGGTATTTTTGGTCTACTTGGCGAACTTGATCGTGCCGGTTTATTACATAACCAATGTCACACAGTGCACTCCAAAACATTGGAAGAAGCACTTGAAACATGGGATATCATGCGCTCACCAACACCTGAAATAATTAATTTTTATAAAGCTGGCCCTGCTGGTATTCCAACACAAACCGCGTTTAGTCAATCTACTCGCTGGCCATCTCTAGACGGTGACCGTAAAGAAGGTTGTTTCCGTTCTATTGAAAACGCATTTTCTTTAGAAGGTGGCTTGGCAGTACTATACGGAAATATTGCTCTAGATGGCTGCGTGGTTAAAAGTGCAGGTGTTGACGAATCTTGTTTAGTATTTGAAGGCCCAGCTCACATCACCGAATCGCAAGACGAAGCGGTTAAGAACATTCTTGACGACAAAGTAAAAGCAGGCGAAGTGGTTATCGTACGTTATGAAGGGCCTAAAGGCGGACCAGGTATGCAAGAAATGCTTTACCCAACGTCTTATATTAAGTCAAAAGGCCTAGGCAAAGCCTGTGCCCTATTAACAGATGGTCGTTTCTCTGGTGGCACCTCAGGCCTATCCATTGGTCACGTTTCACCTGAAGCGGGTGCTGGCGGCGCAATTGGCCTTGTTCAACATGGCGATATCATTCGTATCGATATTCCAAACCGTACAATAAATGTACTTCTAAGTGATGAAGAACTACAACAGCGCCGCACGGCAATGGAAGCTAAAGGCATAAATGCTTGGAAGCCAGTAGAAGAGCGCCCTCGCAAAATATCACCTGCATTGAAAGTGTACGCTCACTTTGCAACGAGTGCAGACAAAGGTGCCGTACGCGATATTAGTAAAATTGAATAGTCTTTAAGGCAGTAACTAATAGCTTGACCTTAATTGATTGCACTTAATAAAGGCCGCTTTGCCAAATATAGGCGCCGCGGCCTTTTTCATCCATTACAGAACAACTCACGACAGGAAAAAGCATGCTCAGCTATCGTCATATTTATCACGCAGGTAATCACGCTGATATTTTAAAACATTTGATCGTTAGTCAAATATGCCGTCATTTTGTAAAAAAAGAAGCACCCTTTTTTTATTTAGATACGCACGCGGGAATTGGCCAATATTCCCTAAGCTCTGAACAAGCACAAAAAAACAAAGAGTTTCAAACGGGTATCGCACGACTTCTAAACGAAGAAAACCTACCAGAAAGCTTAGACGCCTTACTCGATATAGTCAGAGAGATGAACCCTGAAGGTTCTTTAGAAACTTATCCAGGAAGTCCGAAAATTGTCGACTATTACGTTCGACAAAAAGACAAATTGCATTTATGTGAACTACACCCAAACGACTTCCCTACTTTGGCTGCATTGTTTCCCAATAAGCGTAAAGCAAATGTTGTGAAAGGTGATGGATTTGCAGCCGTTAAAGCCATGCTACCTCCACCACAAAAACGTGGTTTCGTTTTAATGGATCCACCATACGAAGTTAAAAAAGACTACCAATACGTTGTTCAAGCACTTGAAGACGGCTGCCAACGTTTCCCTCAAGGCACTTATGCTATCTGGTATCCAGTATTAAACCGTCAACAAGCAAATGACATTATAAGATCTGTAAAAGCGACTAACATTCGAAATGTACTTTTGGTTGAACTTTGCATTAGAAACACAGAACAAGAACGCGGCATGGCTGGCAGTGGTATGATTATTGTTAATCCGCCTTGGACACTAGAAAAAGAAGCGAAAGAATTCTTACCTGTACTCAGAAAATTATTAGCAGAAGATAATGAAACAAGTCATCAAGTGATTTGGATAACACCTGAATAATCAACAAACTATTATAAGGAGAGCGTCATGAATACCCCTTTTAAATTGGCCTTTAAACATATGCCAACGCCTGCTTTTATAATAGAAAGCAGCACAGGAAAATTACTTTCATACAATCGTACCTTTGAAGGTCTTTTTGACAAATTTCATGCAAAACCAGCCCTAGCTTGGGACACACTTTGTGAAGACGCGGCAACATCAGCCAACTGGCAAACGCTCAATGAAGCGATAAAGACAAAACAAATTGACCGCTGTGAAAGTCTAATTCGAGTTGGCGACAAACTCATTAACATGCAACTGGAACTACAACACCTTGGAGAATCAGTTTTAGTTTGTGTCTACGACACCGATCACATGGATCTTTCTGCAGCAGAAAATACACTCCTAAAATTTGCTTTAACGGAATCTTCAGCCGGCCTTTGGATATGGGAAACAGATTCCGACTTGGTTTCTTGCTCAAAATCTATCGCAACATTATTAGGTTGCGCTACAAACCAAACACCACGATCCACACCTGAATGGCATGTTCGAGTGCATCCTGACGATGTAAAAAGATTAGATTCACTGGTTAACGAGCACATCACTCACAATCAAGACTATTACGAAGTTGAATACCGTATACAAAAAGACGATCAAACGTATCTATGGGTAAAAGAACGAGGCCGTACATATACAAAGAACACAGACGGTAGCATTAAAAAAGTCATTGGTTTTGTCGTCGACATTAGTCATCAAAAGGCCCTTGAAGAACACTTAAGAAGCCAAGCAACCTTTGATGAGCTGACAGGATTATTGACAAGAGGTGCAGCGCTCACTCACTTTAAAAAGCAACTAGGATTAGCAAAGCGCCAATACACACCACTAACCATGGCAAAAATACACCTTGATTCGAATAATCGACTCACAGCTTTACCAATGAATGAACGCAACATCGCGATACAAACCTCATCTCGATATATTTATAAAAAGATCAGAGAAGCAGACGTGTTAGCCAGAGTAGAAGATGATAAATTGCTTTTGCTTTTACCAAATACAAGCGTAAGAGATGCCAAAACATTACTTAACCACATCATCAACCCAAAAGACGATGAAGAAAAAGTATTGGAAGAAGGCCATTCAAACGCTAGCGATTTTTGCATCGGTATCGCGACCTTCCCAGAAGATGGTGAATCCATCGAAGAGTTAGCACTCAGTGCAAATCAAGCCGTTGAAGAAGGCCAAGCCAAGCAACAAAAAATCGTGGTTAACTAAAACCATCAGTAACGCCATACCTCGTATGGCGTTACGAATTTAGTTAAACTAACAAACTTGAAATCAGTCACCTTGTAATGTCAAAACAACACGCCTCTCACCACCATGATCTCGATGTTCACCGAGATAAACCCCTTGCCAAATACCCAAGCAGAGCCCACCATTTCTAATTGGGATTGATAAAGAAGAGCCAAGCATACTGGCTTTTATATGAGCAGGCATATCGTCACTGCCTTCGTAAATATGCTCATAATAAGGCTGATTTTCTGGCACCATGTGAACGAAATGACGCTCCATATCTCGACGAACGGAAGGATCTGCATTTTCGTTGATGGTTAAAGAAGCCGACGTATGAAGTAATTGAATATGCAACAAACCAATTTTTACTGGCTTTATGTCTCGTAAAGCGCTTTCTATTTGATCAGTAATCAAATGAAAGCCACGATGCATTACAGGTAATTGAATTTCAACTTGTTGCCACATTATCAATTATTCTGCACTGGTTCTTTGATAAACCGAAAAACGGTAATCATAAGGGTTTGGTCCTTCTGCCGAGAAAGTCTCTTCACCCATCAAGGTAAAAGACGGCCAGTCAACGTCAGGAAAGAACGCATCGCCTTTTACATCTGCATCCACATGAGTAATGTATAGGCGGCCAGCTCGTTCGAGTGCTAATTCATAAATTTGCGCACCGCCAATCACCATGACCTCTTCCTGCCCATTTACAAGGCAAATATCTTCACCAAGTGAAATGGCAGAATCAAGAGAGGTTACAACATCGATTCCTTCTGCTTGATAAGTAGGATCACGACTAATCACAATATTGCGACGGCCTGGTAACGGCTTACCAATAGACTCAAACGTCTTACGCCCCATAACAATTGGCTTACCCATGGTTGCTTGTTTGAAATATTTCAAATCATTTGGCAAATGCCAAGGCAATGAATTATTGATACCGATCGTTCGGTTGGTCGACATAGCGACAATAAGCGATAGCATAGAAAAACACCTTTCGAGTAAAAGAAACCTATTTTTGAATAGGTTGAGTGTCTGATATAGTTAATACCATTTATTATACCTATGGCAGCTTAGATTGCATTTACTAAGCCAAGCCAAAACACGTCATAGACAAAAAACCAACAAGGCATTTTTATGAAACAGTATTTAGACCTTTGCAAACGCATCGTCGATGAAGGCGAATGGGTAGAAAACGAACGCACAGGAAAACGCTGTTTAACCGTTATAAATGCCGATCTAACTTACGATGTAAGCAAAGGCGAATTCCCTCTTGTCACTACACGAAAAAGCTACTTCAAATCCGCCATTGCAGAAATTATCGGCTACTTAAGAGGCTATAACAGCGCCGCCGATTTTCGCGCATTAGGTACAAAAACTTGGGATGCTAACGCGAATCAAAATGAAGTCTGGTTAAACAATCCGTACCGTAAAGGCGAAGACGATATGGGTCTTTGTTATGGTGCTATTGGTCGTAATTTTCCGAAGCCAGATGGCGGACACATCGACTTACTTCAGAAAATCATCGACGATTTAAGTCGTGGTGTAGATAACCGAGGGGAAATCCTCACTTTTTATCACCCAGGTGCATTTCATATGGCTTGTCTTCGCCCTTGTTTGTACAGCCACCATTTTTCATTACTTGGTGACACCCTTTATTTAAACAGTACACAACGCAGCTGTGACGTCCCACTAGGATTAAATTTCAACATGGTTCAAGTGTATGTTTTGCTTGCTATTGTCGCGCAAATCACTGGTCATAACGCTGGAAAAGCTTTTCATAAAATAGTAAACGCACACATTTATGAAGACCAATTAGAATTGATGACAGATGTACAGCTAAAGCGTGAGCCTTATCCACTACCGACGTTCAAAATCAATCCTGCAATTAAAAGCCTAAAAGACATAGAAACCTGGGTAACCATGGATGATTTTTCTGTTGAAGGATATGAATTCCATGAACCAATTGCTTATCCATTCTCGGTCTAAGCTAAAATCACTCAACAATGAAAACAATTGAGCTATAACGAAAAATGCACCAGCAAAGAATATAAAACTTATTAATATGATTTACTTAGTTTTATATTCTTTAAATTTGATATGTTAAAGAGCATCCCCCCTTATTGATTCAAACTTATAGCAGAATCAACAGTTTGATGATTTAATCGAAAAAATCTGACTTATGTGCTTATATCTAAGCTGTTTTATCTAGACTGTTTTATCTAGACTAATCCATAAGATCACAACCAAATTACCTAGAGTAAGGAGCCCAGTAGAATGTCTACAGATAATGCGATTTCTCCTATGCAAGTACGTGCCAAAATTCGTTCTGGCGAGTGGCAGCACAATACATCTGGCGTAGCATCAGGTTTTGTACAAGGCAACATTGTTATATTGCCAAAAACATGGGCAGATGGCTTTTTACAGTTTTGTCAGAAAAACCCTAAACCTTGCCCAATTGTCGGTATGTCAGACCAACCTGGTGATTTTTTACTATCATCTGTTGGTGATGATGTAGACATTCGCACAGACGTTCCTAGCTATAAAGTATTCCGTGATGGCAACTTTGTTGATGAAGTAACAGATATTTCATCTCTTTGGCAAGATGACTTAGTCACTTTTGTATTAGGTTGCTCTTTCTCATTCGAAGAAGCGTTAATTGCCGACGGGTTAGAAGTACGAAATATCACTGAAGGCGTTAATGTGCCGATGTATCGCACAAATATCGCGTGTAAATCAGCGGGTCCATTCTCTGGCAACACAGTTGTCAGCATGCGCCCTATGACACCCAAAGACGCCATTCGTGCGATTCAAATTTGTACTCGTTTTCCTTCTGTTCATGGCGCGCCTCTACATTTCGGTAACCCTGAAAGCATTGGTATCAAAGACATCAATAATCCAGAGTTTGGTGATGCAGTAACGATTAAAGAAGGCGAAGTTCCAGTATTTTGGGCTTGCGGTGTAACACCTCAAGTTGCCTTAGAACAAGCCAAACCACCACTTTGTATTACACACAGCCCAGGCTGCATGCTGGTAACAGACATGAGAAATAGCCATTTAGCCGTTCTTTAGTATTTACATATAACCTGTAGTAACTCTAGGTGTGAAGGAAAAATTTATGAGTATTAAGTTAAATTGTGATCTTGGCGAGGGTTTTGGTTCTTGGAAAATGGGACTAGACAGCGCGGCTATGCCTCACATTGATCAAGCTAATATCGCTTGTGGTTTCCATGCTGGCGATCCTTTATGGATGATAAAAACACTCGCGCTCGCAGCAGAACATAATGTTGAAGTAGGCGCACATCCAGCTTACCCAGACCTTGTTGGTTTTGGTCGTCGCAGCATGAAGTGCTCAGCAGAAGAAATTCAGAGCATGGTGCAATATCAAATGTCAGCACTCGACGGTTTGGCTCGTTGCCAAGGTTTAGAAATGACTTACGTAAAACCTCATGGCGCATTGTATAACGACATGATGTCTGATCCCTTTGTACGTCAAAATATCATGCAAGCTGTTGCAAGCTTTTATCGCCCTGTTCGCCTTGTTTTACAAGCGACACCAGCTTCAAATGATCATAAAAAAGAAGCGCAAGCTCTTGGAATTGATGTAGCTTTTGAAGCGTTTGCCGATCGCTGTTATGACGATGATGGTCGCTTACTCGCTCGTTCAAAAGAAGGCGCAGTACATACTCGGGAAAAGATGCTAGCTCAAGTTCAACAATTAATTGATACCGGTACTATCACCACAGTAAGCGGTATTGAACTAACCTTGGATGTAGACACTCTTTGTGTTCATGGTGACAACGAAGCTGGCGTGCTGGCAATAGAAGCCATTAAAAATATTATTACCAAATAAAGCCGTTAGTAAGAGTAAAAGGTAAAACGAAGTATGAGAATTGAAATCGCCGGTGAAAATGCCTTAATACTGTATTTTTCAGATAAAGTAAGTGAAGAATCAAGCGCTAAAATTCAAGCAATGACTCAAGCGCTAGGCACAAAAATGGGCGATGGAATCATTGATTTGGTGCCCTCTTACGCATCGTTATTGGTTATCTATGATGATGACCGTTATGACTATTATGCAATGCGTCAGCTTATTAATACCACAGCAAAACAGTTAGATAGCCAATCGTCTAGAAGTGAAGGTAAGTTGATTACGCTCCCTGTTTATTATGGCGTAGAAGCGGCTCCAGATTTAGAAGAGCTAGCGCAAAAAGCAGGATTAACAACAAACGAAGTAATAGAGATACACCAAGCTCAAACTTACCAAGCTTATGCTATTGGTTTTGCTCCTGGCTTTGCTTTCTTAGGTGAAGTAGATGAGCGCATAGCTATGCCTCGTAAATCAACACCGCGTAAGGCAGTACCAAAAGGCGCCGTGGCAATTGCTGACAGGCAAACAGCGGTATATCCGTCTGTTTCCCCTGGTGGCTGGAATTTAATCGGCTTGTGCCCTGTGTTGATGTTTGATCCTGAAAGGACACCTTGTATGCCCTTAGAGACCGGTGACAAAGTGAAATTCCAAGCGATTTCTAAAGAAGAATTTTTAAGCATGGGAGGTCAGCTATGAGCCAACAACCTCAAGCAAGCAGTATGATCATCTCCAACCCTGGTGTATTGGCGCTGATTCAAGATATAGGTCGAATTGGCCAGCATCGTATAGGATTAACTGTCGGCGGCCCAATGGATCCTTTTTCATTTCACTGGGCAAACCATTTATGTGGTAACGATGAGGGTGCCACTGCCATTGAATTAAGCATTGGCGGTTTCGTCTCTGAATTTACACAAGACACCCAAATTGCATTGACCGGTGCCGTATCAGACATCAAGTTAAATGGTAAATCTGTACCAATGTGGCACACCTTATCGGTAAAAGCTGGTGATGTATTAAAAGTTGGTTTTGCCAGTGAAGGTTGCCGCATTTATTTAGCAGTACAAGGTGGATTTCCTATTACACCTCAGTTTGGCAGCACCGCAACCGTTGTTCGTGAAGCGATTGGTGGGATAAACGGACATGCCTTAGCAAAAGGTTCTGTTATACCTTTATCTACTTGGCAGCCCCGACCAAATTTGATGATGCCAGAAATGTACCGACCAAGTTATCAGCTTAAAAAACCATTACGCGTTGTGTTGGGTTATCAAGAAGCCAGCTTCAGTGACTTTGATAAAGCACATTTTTTTAGTAGCGACTATACCGTTAGCGAACGTATGGATCGTATGGGATATAGATTAACTGGCCCTATGTGTCGCTCTTCAATAAGCAGCATGTTGTCCGAAGGTATTTGTCATGGCGCTATTCAGCTACCGCCAGATGGCCAACCGATCGTTTTATTGAATGACCGTCAAACCATAGGGGGTTATCCAAAAATGGGCGCTATGATCGCTAGAGATACCGCACGTTTGGCACAAATGACACAAGGTAAAACAGTGACGTTTGAAGCAATAACAATCCAAGAAGCACACGCGATTAACCTGTTGTCTCGACATCATGAGAGCAAGATAAAACTTAAGTCTACTGATTAAGCTTTATTCGAAAAACCTCAAAAAGTAAGAACAACCGTTAAGACAGCGTTTAGTCCATTAATAGAAGCAAGAGGTTACACCATGCCTGATTCATTGGAATCCATGAGTATTGCAATTGAAAAAGCGTTAGTTGCTCACAACTATCGAGGCATGGCCAGTGTTCGTCCAGCACTTACACCAGGCTACTGTCTGCGTGCGGCTCGTACTTTATTTGACGCTAAAGGTGTTGTACTGATTGGCACAGGATTTCCTGTTGCAACACCAACAGCAATGACATTTGAAACAGATGGACCTCTTGGAGCTATTGCGCTTTACCAAGCATTAGAAGCCATTGGTTCGACGCCTTACATAGTGTGCGGCGCGCCATTGTCTCAAGCATTAAAAGAACAATATCGCATAGTGGATTTGAAACTAGGCAAGCACGATGCTCAAGCACAGGAAGCAACCGATATTTTAGACGACCTTAAACCGAAAGTCGTCCTATCAATTGAACGTCCTGGGCAAGCAGAAGATGGTAATTACTATAATATGCGTGGTGAAAACATCAGTGCTGGCGCCGCTTGTTTTGACAGTCTGATGAACCAAGCCACTTGCCCAACGATTGCCATTGGCGACGGTGGTAATGAAATAGGTATGGGTAATGTCACCGACGCACTTCAGTCTTTGGATATTGTTGCTGCTACCACAAAATGTGATGAACTATTAGTCGCTGACGTTTCCAATTGGGGCGGCTATGCACTAATTGCCATAATGGGACGATTAACGAACAAAGATCTATTGGCTGAGTTTTCACCAATCGATGTTCTACAGTATTTGTCTACATTAGGTAGTGTAGATGGCGTGACCCGCCTCAATCAATTAACAGAAGACGGACAAGGTATTGAAGTAGGCGACGCGCTTATTTTACAACTGCGTCAGTTATCCGGTTTTTAATTTTCGTATACAAACAATTAAAGAAAGTCAGGAGTATAAAAATGAGCACGGTTTACTTGAATGGCGCCTTCATTCCAGTTGAAGAAGCAAAAATTTCCCCACTAGATCGTGGTTTTTTGTTTGGCGATGGTATCTACGAAGTTGTTCCAGCTTACGCTGGGAAAACCGTTGGTCTAGAACCTCACATGCAACGCATGTTTGATGGTTTGGCTGCGATTGGCATCAAATGTACTAAAACGATGGATGACTGGAAAGCGCTGATCCAAGAATTGATCGAACAAAACGGTGGCGGTGACCTTGGCATTTACATTCATGTTAGCCGTGGAGCAGACGTAAAACGCTACCACGCTTATCCAGAAGGTGTAGAGCCAACTGTTTTCGCTATGGCGAACCCTATTAAACCAGCAATTACAGATGATGCATCTACTGCGAAAGGGTTTTCTGTTGCGACGACTCAAGACATGCGTTGGAAGCGTTGCCAAATTAAATCCACAGCACTACTTGGTAATGTCATGCATTTCCAAGAAGGTTACGCTGGCGGCAATGATGAGATTTTGCTTTATAACGAAGACAACATTTTAACAGAGGCAAGTTCATCCAACGCTTTCATCGTTAAAGATGGCGTTGTAATAACACCAATTCTTGACAATCAAATTCTTCCGGGTATTACTCGTAAGCTGATTCTTGATATTCTTGAAAAAGATGGCTCAATTCCGTTTGAAGTACGTGATATTTCAATGGAAGAAGTTTTTAATGCTGATGAAATTTGGG
This sequence comes from Marinomonas colpomeniae, assembly GCF_014803385.1. Lineage (GTDB taxonomy): Bacteria > Pseudomonadota > Gammaproteobacteria > Pseudomonadales > Marinomonadaceae > Marinomonas > Marinomonas colpomeniae. The sequence continues at coordinate 32,768 of NZ_JACYFC010000007.1, forward strand.
TTACTAGCTCAAGTAAAGAACTTGCCCCTGTCACGACAATTGATGGCAAGCCTGTTGCCGATGGTAAAGTCGGTAAGGTATGGGAAGCGGCGTTTAAACTGTACACAGCTCATAAGTTTGAATACTAGTATTTCATCTCTTTATAAATAAGAGATAACGAATACAAAAAATGAAAAATGGCAAAGTGAGTAATCGCTTTGCCATTTTTCATGCTACTCACTTGCTTACTTTTTACCGATAGAGTGGAGTCCAATCCGTTTTCAACGAGAGATTTAGCTCTAGCGCTCGCTCAGCAAAACTAATTCGAAACAAGCTTATCGATCGGGTTCGTATCCAAACAAGTATGTGGATAATCAGCCTCTCGATGTTGAAATGACAAAATAGATGATTTCTGAATAACACCATTATCAATGTTGATTGCCTGTCGAATTGTCTTATTTTTCAGCCAACTATCACGGCCTTCCAATATTGTTGGTAAATAGACAATAAGAGCCGCAGAAATCGAACGTGTCGCACTTTCCCAGAAATAACTAGGCGTATGATCTACCGCGTAATAATCAATCGTTGCTTGTTTAAATATTGGGTTTTGAAACGTCGTTGGCTTAGCGAAAAAGAATCCCATTCCTTCATCACAACTTACATCAATAATCAGACTGTTAGGCTTGAGGTTTGCCATCTCTGATTCGATAACAAAGTCGATAGGGTCTTCTGTATCTTGATAGGTTCCATTAACAATAATGTCTGCATCTTTGATAAGTTCAGACAATGGATGAGCTGTGCCGTCATGCTCTACCATTACCATGCGTGCTTCACCCTCTTTCCCAGCTCGAATCCGAACATATTCACAATCTAGTACCTCTTCACGCACTTCATGATCAGGCCGCTGAATACAAATAGTAATGTCTCTAAACCCATGTGCCTTAAGAGCATATATAGCACCACGACTCACAGCGCCAAAGCCAAAAATAATGGTTTTTCGCTGGTTACCGTAATGTCCATCAATGCCTTTAAGCTGTAAAGCATGTATAACCGCGCAGTAACCTGCCATTTCATTATTCTTGTAAAAAGTGTGACGACCGCATTGCCCACTAGGAGACCAGGTATACATATCCTCAAAAGCAATCAGTGTTAGCTTACGGTCGATAGCCGCTTGAGTAATTTCCTGTTGCTGAACACAATGGGGATAACCCCATAGCATTCCACCTTCACGAAGTGCCTGTAAATCCGATAGAACAGGTTTATTAATAATCACCCTACCAAGATCAGCCAGTAATTCGTGGCGTGTTGCGACCCCCCCAGTAAGCGCCGCTAACTCTGAATCTTGCATGCCAAAAGGTTCTCCATAACCTTTTTCAAATATTAATCGACGACGCAAGTTTTCAGGAATACGAGACAAATGATCTGGATGGATAGGAAAACGTCGTTCATCTTCTTTTTTTGAAGTCCCGATGACTCCCATTGTGGATATGTTCATACTGTCGTGTCCTTATTATTAAAAATAATCAATGTATGTGACTTCATGAACGAGTAATCAATTTTCGCCAATAGGCCTATTTTTCTGTATCAGAACAACGTTACAGGGTTTAAAAAACACAACTCTGCACAAATCAATGAAGGGAGATAAAACCTAATGTCATATTCAACGACACAACTGTTACAGAGCCTTCTTGTGCTGCAATATTTATATTTTTTACAAAAAATTAGTAAATGTACAAGAAAGCGAATATTGGCTGTCGCGCCAACAGGAGAGAGGATGTGTTCTTACAAGCTTAGAACAAACTTGACCAACACATCGAAGCTTATAAACTAACGAAATAAGTGAGCGGAACATGCAGAGAGACATCAACGTTAAATGTTAAGACCTCTAATCATTTACCACATCAGTATGCGCCCTATAGAAATCAAAACAACCAATATAAATATTTAAGAGTCAATATCAGTCACTTTGATACGTGATCGGCATAAAAAACGGTGCTTAAAAATAGAAATAACAGCCTAAGAACTATAATAAATAATCTATTTTATTACTAAGATCTCACTCTCGTTCTTTCTGGGTCGTAAAAGGGCAATGTAGTAACGGTGGCAGGAATTCGTTTTTGGTGACCATCCAGTTGCCCTATTTCTAGCTTAGTTCCGCTGATGGCAAAGTCTGGTGCGAGTCGACATAAGGCAATTTGTTTGTTTAATATTGGAGAAATACTGGCACTGGTCACTATACCAACAGGAAAGCGTCCGTTATATACCTGATCTCCGTGAGCAACAATATCAGCAACATCAAGCTCTAGCCCCATGAGTTTATGACGACTTTCTGCTGGTTGCCGCGCCATAGCTACACGCCCAATAAAGTCTTCTTCTTTTGTTTTCATTGGAACAGTAAAACCAATTCCTGCTTCATAAGGGTTAGTTTTTGGGCAGAATTCATGATCTGCAAAAATAAGTCCTGCTTCGATTCGCAACATATCTAAAGCCGCGAAGCCCATTGGCGCAATATTGAATTCTTGGCCCGCGTCCCATATTGCATCCCAAACTTGTTCAGCATTATCTGGGTGACACCAAACTTCGAAGCCCAATTCACCTGTGTAACCCGTTCGAGAAATCATTAATGGAATACCACTTTCTCCTCCAAGTCGACCAATCATAAAATGAAACCATTTAAGGTCTTTTACGGATGATTGATGACTAGAGTTCCAGATCAACTTACTAAGTAATTCACGACTATTTGGCCCTTGAACAGCGAGGTTGTGTAATTGGTCGGTAGAGTTTTGCACTGTTGCGCGATAACCTTTTCGTTCAGCAATTTCACGCAACCAAATGCCTGAGTATTCATCACCACAAATCCAACGAAACGCTTGCTCACCCATTCTAAATAAAGTGCCGTCATCAATCATTCCACCCGTTTCATGACACATGGCAGAGTAAACAATTTCACCAACAGCGACTCGCCGCACGTTACGGGTTAGGGCGTACTGCATTAAGGCTTCCGCATCTGGACCCAAGATTTCAAACTTACGCAGCGCTGTCATGTCTATCATAGCAACACGTTCTCGACAGGCTAAATATTCTGCTTTTGCCCCCCAACCTTCATACTCCGTTGGCACCCAGTAACCGCGGTATTCATCAATCTGTTTCGTTAATGCTGAGGTTCTAGAATGAAACGCACTATTTTTAGTCATTCGAGGTAACTCCTGAGGTATAGAACGATGGGCAATGGCTTTTGGGAATTGATGCTCAGCATCATAAATTCGTATGTGAATGTCGGTTGGTTGCCATCCATTAGCAGAATCAATGTCGTCAGGACACGCTGATGAAGCGCAGACTAGGTCTCGCATTGCCCTTAGAAGAACGAAATCCCCCGGACGAGACCAAGGTTCATCCACCAGCATTGCGCCTGTTTCATCAGCATTTGTGTTAAAAAAGAAATTAATCGCAGGCCAATTCAAACGAGGCTTGATCCCAATATTGAATAAGGCATTATTAAAATTTTCTGTGCAGCTTATATGACCAAAATATCCGCTATCTTCATAAAATCTCGGATTACAAGCCAATAAAAAACTGTCGTGTCGTCCAATTGTATCCTGTACCACTTCAATCATGGTATGGAGGTTTTCATCATAAAACCGAGAGAATAACCCTGGTGTTGGTAAACAATGGTTGTTCATTGTACGTGTCACTGTTCCGTCCAATAGCAGCTCTTTACCTTCGTCTAATTTCGCCTTATCAAAGGCAATAAAATCAGAACACTGCTTTCCCTGTACATCGATTATCTGAATCCATTGCCCTGCTTTTACACTGTAAGTACGAGCACTACTATGTGGAATTCTTATTTCTTCAAGAGGAGGCGCTAAAGGAGCAGGAAGCACCTGACAAGATGGCAAACTATAATGCGTATGTGCCACCAACAATTCGGTCACAGGTAACTGCTGCTCAACAGACATGGAAGCGCCTGCCACAATGATAATAAGTACTAAAGGTTCAGACGCTTCAAGTACAGTAAACTCAGTAGGCAAAAAACAAAGCGCTTCCTCTAACGCTGTATCTGGAACCTCCCACAGTGATAACTGTTCTTGTAAATATCGACTGGCATGACTAGATTCTCCGAGCTGCATTTTAGTGTGTTTAGCGATTGTTACCCTTATATCAGAAAACAACCTAGGCTTTGATCCTCCCAAACTATCGAGAACCAATATTTCAGCACCTTGAACGCCATCGTCTGCACATAATCTAATTTTATCACCAGCATGCATAAAAACTCTCATCGCGTGCTGCCCTGCAATTCGATAATGACTTACTTCTGGATCTGCACAATTCTTTAAAAACATAGAAGCGCTATTTTCCAATGGATAATTTCCTCATTCGTTAAGTACATTTAATTCGCTTAACTAAAAAGCCCCATTGAGGGGCATATAACGCAACCAATGCATCATTTTTTATGCTTTATCTGTTGTGAATATTTAACGAGAAGGCTTTTTCACACAATACTCAAGAGTGAGTAACACTTTGGAGATAATAAAGATGTCGGAACTGTGGCATAGAAACTGCTTCATTAAGACAGAGTAATCAGGAGAAATATTGACCTATGTATATTTCATTCACATAGGTTTATTTTTCTTTTTTTACCATCAAATATAGGTGTCTATTTAGATGAGAAAGCTAAAAGGTTATATCCGTTTACCGTTTATTATGAGGTATTTAAATAAACGTATCAGATCTGATATTCCAATAACGACCAAGCTACAAAGTTTGCAATTCTCAGATCTCGCACTGGATATCGCTACGGTATCTAATCTTCACACTAAATTTCCAGCCCTTTTATCTCCCATACAAGAACACCTAAACCTTTTATTTTCTACTAAGGAAAACTGCCAGATACATTTAGTTATTAGTAACAAATCAAAACCATTTACTCCGGATATAATAAGTGCAAATCAATCGGTCTCGAATACGGTTTTTACAAACCAATTAAGTTATTTCTTTAGCCGCCAAGATCATCAACAAAATGAGAAAAATAGTTTTTCGTTACCTGGTTTCCATCATCATTTTTACAGCCAAGCATTATCTTTAAAAGGTGACCATAACGCCTACTTTGTATTGTCTTTTTCAGATCAAACACCTCAGCAGACCTATATACAACATCATACATCTCCTATTCTTCATTCTATTTCCAGAGGACTTTGCGCCTTCTTTTCTCAACAGGATTTAATCCAACAAGCCATATCAATGGAACGCTCAACACAAGCTGCAGAATTACATGACTCTATGGCACAAGTATTAGGTTACCTTCGTTTAAAAACCTCTCAACTTGTTTCACATTGCCAGAAAAGTGATGATGACGAGCTTCAAGCACTATCAACGGATATAGCCTATCAAACACATTCTGCTTATCGGTCTGCTAGAGAGTTAATATCAACATCCAGACTCCCAACACAAAATAAAAGCTTGTCCCACGTTATTAGAGAAGCCATTACAGAATTTGAACAACAATCCAATGTGGTTTTTGAGTTAGATAATCGAATTCTTCACGACAAACAAACAAATGAGCAAGAAGCGCAACTGCAATTTATTGTTCGAGAGGCACTCAGTAATATTGTCAGACACTCCCACGCGACCCATGCACGTATACAACTAAACAGTGATGAAAAAAACCTAACCATCACGATAGAAGACAACGGCAATGGCATCAAAAAAGAAAACAAACGACATGACAGTTTTGGACTCAGTATTATGGAGGAACGAGCCAGAAAAATTGGCGCTCATTTTGATGTGAAAGGTCGTCATCCACACGGTACTAGAATTGAAATAACTTACTTACATTCCAAAAAATCCCAACTTAATACTCCTCAATATAAGGAAGTTCAATGAGCAAGCTTCCATCTTCTGATGTGATTGTCGTTGATGATCATCCATTGTTTCGACGAGGTATTGTTGATTTACTAAACCGTAGCGAAGCCTTCAATGTCATTGCTGATTTTTCCAGCGCGACATCATTAAATGCATTCTTAGAAAGTTCATCACCACACTTGCTACTACTCGACTTACAAATGCCAGATATGTCTGGCCTAGATGCTTTAAAACAAATCAAGCCACAATACAAAAATTTGAAAATCGTTATTCTCACGGCATCAGATGAAAGCGAACAATTACTAGAAACTATTCGCCATGGTGCCGATGGCTATTTAATGAAAGATTCAGAGCCAGAATATATTCTGAAAAGCCTTCAATCCATACTAGAAGGCCGTATTACGATCAATGAAACTGCGGTTGATATATTGGCTCAGTCACTACGTAATACATCGAAAACATCTGCGACACACTCTAGGGCCACCATAGAAAATCATTCGATAGACTCCATGACTGAGCGAGAACGGCAAACCTTAGAACTCATTGCACGAGGTATGAACAACAAATTAATTGCCAGGGAATTAGGAATCAGTGACGGCACGGTTAAAGTCTATGTAAAGAATTTACTACGTAAATTAAACCTTCATTCTCGTTTGGAGTTAGCTGCTTGGGCTCACTCTCATTCCCCTTCTAATAATTAGCCATATATAGGACTACTCACTATGGCATTGCTTAAAACATTGTCGCTACAAAAAATCATGAATCGAGTTTTTGCCTCCTCATCAAATAAGCCAACTGAGGGCTTACTCGATAGTTTGCAAGAGATAGTGTTAGTATTAAATCAATGTGGTGCTATTCAATACGTTAATCAATGTTGGATACAACTCTCTGGGCTACCTACCCAAAAGAGCCTTGGTCAATCTATTGAATCGTTTTTGCATCCCGAAGATATTCCCTCTTGGTCTCGTGCTTTTCAATCTTTACCCACCGTGAAGCAGCAACGCATCTGGTGTCGATTACTCAGTAAAACTGGCGATATTCATTGGTGCGAAGTTCGTATGCAAATGATGAGCAATTATCCGTTTACCGTCAGTGCAACCCTGAGCGACATAACGTCCCACGTACGCGATGAAAATGTTCGACAAGCGGATTATCGCAGCTTAGACGCTATGGTAAATCGCCTTCCTGCGATTGTGTATCGCGCCAGAAATAATAAAAACTGGTCTATGGAATATGTGAGCGATGGATGTTTTGAGCTCACAGGTTACCCAGCTGAAGAGCTTGTAAACCACACTCAATTATCTTTTGCGTCCTTAATTCACCCAGAAGACAATACTGAGGTATGGGAAAGTGTCCAACAGGCATTAGAGGAGAAATCTGTGTTTGATCTAGATTATCGGCTCATCCATGCAAATGGTTCTGTTATGTCAGTCACCGAAAAAGGCCAAGGTTTGTATTCGTCTACAGGCTCAATTCTTGGTGTAGAAGGTATTATTTTTCGGAAAAAATAATAGATATTCCCATATAACCGCATCAAAAACTAACCCTTTTGATATACCCACACCTAGGAATTTAATTGTTCGATTACCAGTAATATAGTAGTAAGAAGTTAAAAATTCATACCGAAATTCAAACACTGGAGAGAACTATGAAAAAACGTGTCGCTATTATTGGCGCGGGTCCTAGCGGTCTCGCTCAGTTAAGAGCCTTTCAATCAGCTCACGCCAAAGGCGAAGAAATCCCAGACATAGTCTGCTATGAAAAACAAAATGATTGGGGTGGTTTATGGAACTACACTTGGCGAACAGGTACAGATGAAAACGGTGAACCAGTTCACGGCAGTATGTATCGTTACCTTTGGTCAAACGGACCGAAAGAATGCTTAGAATTTGCAGATTACACCTTTGAAGAGCACTTCGGTAAGCCAATAGCGTCTTATCCTCCTCGTGAAGTATTGTGGGATTACATCAAAGGTCGTGTTGAAAAAGCAGGTGTGCGTTCTTATATTCGTTTTAACTGCCCTGTTCGCCATATTAAATTTGATGACTCAACTAAGAAATTCAGTGTGACCGTTCACGACCATACAATTGATAAAACCGAAACTGAAGAATTTGACCATGTTGTCGTTGCAAGCGGTCATTTCTCTACACCCAGAGTGCCTGAATTTGAAGGCTTTTCTACTTTTGGCCAACGCATTTTGCATGCCCATGATTTCCGTGATGCCCTCGAATTTAAAGGTAAAGATATTCTAATTGTTGGTAGCAGTTATTCCGCTGAAGATATCGGTTCTCAGTGCTACAAGTACGGCGCGAAGAGTATTACAAGTTGCTATAGAACCGCACCAATGGGCTATAAATGGCCAGATAACTGGGAAGAAAAACCAAACCTTTTAAGAGTTGACACAGATACAGCGTACTTCGGTGACGGATCAAGCAAGAAAATCGATGCGATTATTCTTTGCACTGGCTACTTACACCATTTCCCATTTATGGAAGAAGATCTTTGCTTGAAAACAGATAATCGCTTGTGGCCACTAAATTTATATAAAGGAGTGGCATGGGAAGATAACCCTAATCTTTTCTATCTTGGTATGCAGGACCAATGGTACTCGTTCAACATGTTTGATGCACAAGCATGGTACGTACGGGACATAATAATGCAAAAAATAGCACTACCAAGTAGCGAAGAAAGGGAGGCCAACAATAAGCTTTGGGAAAACAGGGAAGCAACATTAGAAACAGCCGATGAAATGTTCACTTATCAAGGTGATTACATTATGGACTTAATAGAAGCAACAGATTATCCAACGTTTGATATTGCTGGTGTTCGTAGAACCTTCTTAGAGTGGAAGCAACATAAGTACGACAACATTATGAGCTTCCGTGATTTCTCATATCGCTCGTTAATGACAGGCACCATGTCGCCTCCTCATCATACACCTTGGCTAACTGCATTAGATGACTCTTTAGAAGCGTACCTCGGTGAAAAGTAACCATTAATATCTAAGTTAGGTACGATAGTTGCTTACATAACCTTACATAGATATTTCATCCATAGACATTAATATTAGTGTCTACATGGCAACGTTCGCTATTAATGACACCCTCTGATCTATATGGCGTGTCATTAATACAAATGGGTACTATATGTCTTTTTTTAATAAATCAAATGTAACCACCAGTTTATTGACAGAAGTTATTAACGGGTTAAACAGTGGATCTGTACCCTTTGATTCAGACACATCTTATGTCAAAAAAAGCTCTCCAATTTACTCTTTACTCGAAACCATCAATCAATCCCTTAGTAAGCATTATTTAGATAAGACACGGCTTGAAAATGACTTACAAGATGCACTATCAAATAATTCTGTATTATCAGACAACCTTGTTGAATTAAAAAAACAACTTACTAGTGCACTGCAGAAAAATGATTCATTAAGTGAAAAAATTCAGCAAATTGAAACCGGAAACGCTGATTTGCAAAACGACTACCATTATCTTGTACAAAACCAAGATGCTTGGAACCTTGCACAAACGGTTATTTCAGAAGGCTACTGGGATTTAAAAGTGGCTGATAATGACCCAGACAGTGAAAACAGCGTAATCAGTTGGTCAGACAAATTCAGAGAATTAATTGGTTACACCAAGGCTGAATTTCCTGATGGTTGGGACAGCTACTTTGCTGTGGCACATCCAGATGATCTAGATGCTACTATGACAGCCTTTGGTGAATTAATGGACAGTAAAGACCCAACATTTCAGTATGTCACTGACTACAGAATGAAGCACAAAAGCGGTGAATTCATTTGGTTTAGAGAACATGGTGCATGCTTACGAGATGAAAACGGCATTCTACTGAGAGTCGTGGGAGGTGCACGTAATATTTCTGATGAAAAAATAGCGGAAGTCGCTCAAGCACAAGAATATGAACAAGTGCAAAGTAACTACAAACAAATCTCACACATTGTTGATGTTATTACTAAAATATCCACTAACACCAATTTACTTGCACTCAATGCCGCCATTGAAGCAGCACGAGCAGGTGAAGTGGGACGAGGTTTTGCAGTAGTTGCAAATGAAGTAAAAAATCTTGCAACACAAACACAAGAAGCCACACTTCAAATCCAACAGATGGTTGATAACAACCAAAAGCTTATGGATAAAAAGAAAAACTAATCGTCTGATTGTCGTAACCTAGACTTAGTGAATCAAAAAAATCATAAAAAAGAGAGCAATGGCTCTCTTTTTTATGTGTCATTCTTCTATCTATTTACTAGCTGGATTGCCTTCTTGGACATCTATTTAAGCATGGCCATCACTGACTAGCTGAAGACCGACAACGCCACCAACAATCATGCACAAGCACGCAATACGAGCCAAGCTTGCTGGTTCATTCATAAACACCATTCCAACAATCACGATTGTCGATGCGCCTATCCCAGTCCATACCGCATAAGCCGTACCGATAGGTATGCTACGCATAGCAATGGACAGCAGAACTAAACTAACGATAATCAAAATTGCGCTAATTACTGATGGCCAAAATTTAGTAAACCCATCGCTTTCTTTGAGACCGATTGCCCATAGGCACTCTAATATTCCCGCTATGAACAAGTAAACCCACGCCATAAAGCACTTCCTAAATAGATAACTTTTTATTCAACATCGTATTTCGACAACCACTCAACCAATATTGGATGAAAGCGTGTCAGTCCTTTGTATTCAACCAGTTCTGGAGGCAGAGTTTGCATAGTACGGTGCATACGTTTTGCCCAAACAGGATTAGTCACAAGGTCATTCATGCTAATTAAGTATGTTCGGATGCATATCATTAACGCATTACTTCTTGGCATACGATCAAAGACTTGCATCTCGACACGTAAATACACTTTATCGCCGACATTTTCTGGTGTTACCGTGGTTTTGTCCTTCCCCCAATCAGGATACACTTCTGGTGACGTGTCCATGCGTGGATTAATCGTTAATGTCCAATTCAAACGTCGTGTGGCACCACCTTGAGGAATGGCCATCAAGAATTTTAACGCCCGATCAATAATGCCTTCGCTGTGAACAAACGGCACAGGACCATGCCATTCAGAAAATGACATACCAGCATCGAACGCCAACGACCAATCAGCAGGACAAGTGACAACACCTGCATCCATAAACAAACTGTTATCTCGCTGGTCCATCAATGCAATATCGCCTTGTAATTGGCGGCCTATGTATTCTAAGGGCGGTAGCGGTAACGTGCTGCTATCACCAAAGGTGAAGCTGTCTTTTAAACCTAATAAACGGTTTTCCCATACCCATTGATCATCTGTTTTTTCCAACGAAAAATGTTCTGGGTAATCTTTTGATAAATGATGCATAGAAAGATCAATTAGATCCCAGCACGCTAAATCCATATGTGGCAAAGTAATGCAGCAAGACGGACGATGCTTAATCACCAAATCACGCTCTGCCATTTCCGATAGATAATGCTCATCGACATCATGAAAATGCTCACTCACCGAATCTTTTACGCCCGGCATTTTATGAGACTCTATATTGACCGAATATCGATACGCATCTTCAGGGAAAGGGAAAGGAAAACGCTCGATCGCGTAATCACTGTTAGTGTAAGTAAAATCATCCCGAAAGGTTTGAATCGGTTTAGGTGAAACGCTCATTCGGTTGTCTCCTTTTATAGGTCAAGAACTAACTTGTCATTTTGGGCTCTAGATACACAAGGCATCACACAGTCTTGGCGTGCTTTTTCATCGTCAGATAAAAACTGATCTCGGTGATCTGCTTGGCCATCAATTAGTGGTGTCATGCAACGACCGCACACACCGCCTCGACAAGAGCTTTGAATATCAACCTCTGCCGCTTCTAAAGCTTCCAGAAGGCTTTCATCACTGCCTACTTCAATACGTTTACCTGTACGTTTTAGTTCCGCTACAAAAGGCTTACCCGGAGCTGGCGCAGAAAAAGCTTCGTAGTGAATCGCGCTTGCTGGCCAACCTAATTCGTCCGCAGCTGACTGCACAGCTTTAACCAATGATTCAGGGCCACAAATATAAACGTGTGTACCAATTGGTTGAGCAGCCATCACTGGGTAAATTCGACATCGAACGGATTGGTCTGAATCATAACAGTGAAGTTTATCACCTAGCATCTGTGACAATTCATCTTGATATGCTCCTGTCACATTACTATGAAACATATAGTGCATTTCCACTTCTGCAGAGCGACGTAACATCTCAGGAAGATAAGACATAAAAGGTGTAATACCGACTCCACCAGCAAATAAAACATGCTTTTTGGCTCGCCAATAAGGCGCAAAAAGATTGGCTGGCGGTTTAATCGTCAGCCTGTCACCTTCTTTTACTGACTGATGCATAAACACCGAACCGCCACGCGATGAATCTTGTAGTCTTACGGCAATCCGATACGAATTTTCACCATCAGAGTCACTTAACAACGAATATGGGTTACGAAAAATCTTTTTGCTTTCTTGCTCATCACTTTCCATGAGAACAACAACATGAGAGCCAGCAGAGTATGCAGGTAAAGACACGTTATCAGCTTCGAGAAGAAATTCTTTAATAGCAGGTGCAACTTGTTTAATACTCGCTACACGTACTGTCAATTCGGTCTTTTTTGTATTTACAGAACTCACGTTAATGCCTCCTTTTCTGGAATATCATTCACATCTTCTGCATTAACATTTAATCCTACATAAGCACCATGAACACGCGAGAAATGGTCTCTGACCAGCAAGGGCCTTTGACAACCTTGGCAAGTCACTGGCGTGTGTTCTACTTTTTCCATGACAGTATAACAATGGGTGCAAAATACTCGGCGAATAGATGAAGTCGGTGTCATCAGACTCACCTGTTCTGTTAATAATCCCGCGTCTATTAATAAATTATGCATGTCCCACATAAAACTCTCTGAGCCTGAAACATAAACTTGTGACGCCAAAGGTAATGAAGAAAGAGCCAAAGACAGCTCTTCTGACTTAACACTAGCTGGTCTCATGTTTTTTGAAAAAATAAGCACATCGTCTGCACTCAATCCCAACCAACTTTTGACTTGGCTCTGGCATTCATTGAATATCCAGAGCAAGCCAGATGCTTGCCCCTCTGTACTTTCTTCTGCAATGAATAGATGAAAAGCCGCATTATCCCTGATCACTATAGGTGAATAAAGGGGACGACTTTTTATGCGAGCATCGTATGCGCTCTCCATAGTATCCTCCTGCTAATTAAATGATTAAGACAAGTACTAACCTTTGACCGTACGCTTTTTCTTGTCTGGATCATCAAACGGTAAACTATGGGCTATTGCTGATACGTTTAAGCTTCCTTTTACTTCCAACGCTTTGCCTTGTACTGCGTAACCAACATCGTAACGAGCAATCGCCATGGATTTTTTGGTCAATTGAGAATACATTCCGCCCGTAATAACACCAACTTGCTTGCCGTCAGCCCACAAGGTATCGCCTTCTTGAGGAGCAAGATCACCTTCTAATAATACGCCAAATATATTGAACCTTTCCTTACCTTTTAGTCTGAAATGTTCGTAGCAACCGCGGAACTCAGTTTTCTCTTTAGAGACAGTGAAATCTAAACCAAGCTCCCATAAGGTATCCCCAGCAGACTCATCGGCAAATGGGTACATTTCGGAATTATCATATGGAAAAAATAATAAGTAGCTTTCAACTCGCAACATGTCTAATGCCGAAAACGCGCAAGGAATAATGCCAAATGATTTGCCTTTCTCAAGTATTGAATCCCAAATCAAACCCGCATCGCCTGCTTTGCAAAAAATCTCGTAACCACGTTCACCGGTGTAACCAGTACGGGAAATCATTACAGGACAACCAAATAAGCGAGTTTGTAAATGGTGAAAATAAGGAAGGTCTCGAATCCCCTCTACATGCTCCGCTAAAAAATCAACCGCCAATGGACCTTGGAGAGAAAGGTCGTGTAAATCATCATCAAAAAGAACGGCAACTTGACGACCCTCTGAAGCACGAACCAACATTTCATAGCCTATTCCTGTGCCATGAACGACCATAAAAGCATTAGGACCAGTACGGTAGATAATACAATCATCTACAAATTTGCCCGCTTCATTTAACATAGAAGCGTAAACTGATTTTCCTGGATACAGCTTAGTAATATCCCGAGTGGTTGCGTATTCAAGTAAACTTTCAGCATGGGGGCCAACATAGTGAACCTTTTTTAGGCCTGATACGTCCATCAATCCTGCTTGGGTTCGTATCGCTTTATGCGATAAGTTAATATCGGAGTCATACGTCCAAGCTGTGCCCATTCCATTCCAATCTTCTAACTTAGAACCTAACGCTTTATGACGATCTGCCAACACTGAAAAACGCCACGAATTAGCCATTACAAATTACCTCTATGTTGATTTTCATTTTTCTTCATTCCTCATTAGATAATAATTAAAAATCCTAATAGGAATATTTATTTCCCATGAGTGAATGCAAAACGTTTGCCAACCTCCTCCTTATAAAAATGGTTTTTTCCTATAAAGAGAGAAGGGATTGAAATCTATGAGTTTTTAAGTGATTCGCGAAAATAAGATGAAAATAGAAAGGGAATAAAACACGAGATGAGAAAGCTGATAACGCTCAATTTTTGTGCATTTTCAGCCTTTAAAGTGAGCATTAACAACTTTTTTATTTAGATATTACTTAGGTTGCTGATAAAGCCAAGCGTACTTTTTGGCCGAAAGCATGGTGATGCCGCGAGCTAATAGTGCAATTACCACAATACCAAAAACAAGCCTTAGCCATAAAATCGTAAATAGATCCGCTCCAAGCAATAACATCAGCAAGGTATCTTCAATCAAGCTATGAGACAGACCTAAAAATGCCATAGTTAAGAATATATCTTTGTTATCAATGTGGCCTGTTTTTGACTCACGAATCAAGATGCTGCCACCAAATGACAAGCCTAGCGTAAGCCCTATTACAATAATATTTGATGCCTTCGCACCAATTCCAAGCAAGCGTAGTAAAGGAGACAATAAAATATGAATGATTTTTTCAATACCAAGATAATTCAAGATGCGAATAATCAGCGTTAATACAGCGATAATAACCAATGCAGCGACAAATGTTTGACCCTGCATCAGTAGCCAACTTGTCCAGTCCGATTCATTACTTTCTGGCTTCCACAAACTACTAATGGGTGTTTGCAAGACATCAAGCGTACTGTAGCTATGGTGCAAGATAAAACCAAATAGCATTGCGCCACCAATACGTAGAACTAAAGTAAACCTAAGTTTTGCACCTACTGCCTTTGCTATCGCCGCCTCTATAGGTAAGCCATGAGAAACAAGCATCATAGAGGACAACACACTAACTTGTGCGATAGTCAGCTGCTCAGCTCCACCCAATTGATAAAAAATAGCCATTCCAGCATATAAGTTACTGCTCATTGCAGTCACCCAAACTAGGCCCATTTCTCCTGGTAACCCGAACCAAACCATAATAGGGCTAATGGCTTTACCTAAAATACTTATCCAGCCCAATAACTCGATGACCCTTACTACCAACAAAATTGGCACCATGATTTTTACCAAGCCCCAAAATATACGCCAGACATCAAGTACCCAACGCCCAGCCGCATTCTTCTCAAATTGATAGGAAAAGGCGCTTAAACTGGGGTTAATCTTATTAGAAAGGTAACGAATCATCTGGTTTGCCTGTAAATAATAAAGTAAATAGAGAAATGCAAGATTAGCAAAATGAAAAATAATTAATGCTTTTTATCTATCATTTAAGAAACTATAATTTTTTATATTTTAAAAATGAGAAATATAATTAATGAAACTACATCAAATGGACATTCGTATCCTAAAAGAGCTCCAGCAGGATGCCGCCCAGACCAATTTAGCGTTAGCCGAAAAAGTCGGTTTATCTGCTCCTGCGTGCTTAAAACGGGTACACAAACTAAAAGCAGAAGGCATTATCGAGCGAATCGTAGCGATTGTATCGCCTAATGCTGTTGATCGACGCCTCAACATGGTGGTGGAAATTGAAATGACGACAGATGACCTTGTAGTGGCGAACCAGTTCATTGAAGCTGTTAATCAATCACCTGAAGTAAAGCAGTGTTATAAGGTCACTGGTGAAGTTGATTTTGTATTGATTGTAAATGTAACCGATATTTTTGAGTATGAAAAATTTTGTCAGCGAGTTATCTATGCTCATAAAGGCATGAAAAAATTCACTACACTAATTAGTTTACGTTGTACAAAATTCGATCTTTCACAAGGTGGTTTGTCCTCTATTTAATTACATTTCATTTTGAACTAAATATCTAAAAAATTAACTAAACAGAACAGCATAATCACGATAAAAAGGCAGTAAATCAACATGGTTGAAGACAGTACTTTACGATTAAGTATTTTTATAGGCGTTTTAGTCTTAATGATGGTGCTAGAAGCTTTATTTCCTCAGCGCGAACGCCAGCAGAAACGCCAAGACCGCTGGTCGACTAATTTATTATTGGTGGTAATAAATGCTTTTTCTTTAAAACTCTTGGGACCAATAACTGCGCTTGTCGCGGCTGACTATGCTTTAGAACATAGTTGGGGATTATTAACTTATTTACCAATAAATGTCCCGCTTTATATACAAATTATACTTGGCGTTGTATTACTGGATTTCGCAGTTTACGCGCAGCATATTGCTTCACATAAAATTCCGTTTTTCTGGCGATTCCATAAAGTTCATCATGTAGACAGAGATATAGATGTCACAACAGGTATTCGCTTTCATCCATTAGAGTCCATAATGTCGATGATCTATAAATGTATCATTATTTTATTACTAGGACCTGCTACGGCTGCAGTTGTAGTCTTTGAGATTGTACTAAACGCATCAGCAATGTTTAATCATGCAAATTTTCGCCTGCCTAAAAAAATAGATTCGATACTGAGATTGGTGATTGTTACACCCGACGTTCATCGAATCCATCACTCTATTATTCCAAAAGAAACCGACAGTAACTATGGTTTCTTTCTTTCTATATGGGATCGTTTATGCAGAACTTATATTGCACAACCAAAAGAAAACCATCAAGGAATGACGATTGGCTTAAGAAATTACCAAACGGCTCAACCGTCATTTTTAATCTGGTGTTTAACCTTGCCGTTTAAGAAGAAATTAAAAAAAACTGAGTGACGATGTCAATTTAAGAAAGTTTAATTTTTCGGAAAGACTTTTATTTTAAAGCCAAAGATAACCAACCCAGCTCCGATGATAACCATAGGTAAAGACAGGATCTGACCTTGAGTCACCCAGTTAAAAGCAAGGTAGCCGATCTGTGCATCAGGTTGTCGAACAAACTCAACTAAGATTCTAAAGATGCCATAACAAAGTAAAAACAGGCCAGAAACGCAATAGCGCGGTTTAGATTTTTTCGAGAAGAACCATAATATGCCAAATAACACGACGCCTTCTAGTGCAAATTGATACAACTGAGAAGGATGGCGAGCAAGTTGTTCAGGGTCATTAGGAAATACCATAGCCCAAGATACGTCAGTTGGTTTACCCCACAATTCACTTCCTATGAAATTACCTAAACGGCCAGCACCTAAACCAATAGGAATAAAAGGCGCGAGGAAATCAGTCACATCAACAAGGTGTTTGTTGTAGCGGCGAGAAAAGAAGAACATGGCTGCGATAACACCTAATAACCCACCATGGAAAGACATACCTCCTTCCCAGATACGCACAATTGTTAACGGATCATCAACGAATGCTGGAAATTGATAAAACAAAATATAGCCAATACGCCCACCAAATATAACTCCCATCGCACCATAGAAAATAGCATCACTCACCATTTCCGATGTCCAAAGCCCATTTGAATGCTTCGCTCGATACATACCTAATAAATAAGCACTGGCAAAACCTATCAGATACATAATACCGTACCAATGCACGGAAATTGGCCCTATAGATACGGCAATAGGATCAATTGCTGGATATGAAATCATAATTGAAAAGTAAACCTCGAATAGGAGTTAATTAACGTTTGTTTTGGCAGGTCGAATCAAGCGTTCGATATTTGCGTGGCGCATAAGCCGAGTCATTGTTTGTGTGACCGCTTCTGCATGAGGTAGTTTCATGACTTCATCAAGCATATGCTTTGCTTGTGTCATTGAGATGTTTCGAATAACCGCTTTTACTTTGGGCAAACTGGTTGAGCTCATAGACAATACATCGTATCCCATTGCCATTAACAAAATAGCGCCCATTGGATCACCCGCCATTTCGCCACAAACACTGAGGCCGACACCTTCGTCTTTTACCTGATCAACAATACTTAATAACGCTCGTAAAACAGCAGGGTGGAAACAGTTGTATAAATCAGCAACACGAGGGTTATTTCGATCTACTGCAAGTAAATATTGAGTGAGATCATTACTACCAACCGATAAAAAATCGACTAACGAAGCCAGTTCTTTGGCCTGATATACAGCCGCTGGTACTTCTATCATCACACCAACTCTAGGCATTTTAACGTTATACCCTTCTTCTTTTACTTCTGCATAACCTCGACGAATGAGCGCTAAGGCCTCTTCTACTTCAGCTACGTTTGAGATCATCGGTAACATGATTTTTAAATTGTGAAGATCAGCACTGGCTTTGATCATGGCTCGAATTTGCGCCATGAAGATTTCTAAATGATCGAGAGTGACTCGAATACCGCGCCAGCCCAAAAAAGGGTTCGCTTCATTAATAGGGAAATAAGGCAGAGATTTATCACCACCAATATCAAGAGTACGCACAGTAACAGGTGCTGGTGCAAAACCCTCTAACTGCAGGCGATAGATCTTGACTTGTTCTGCTTCCGTTGGGAAACGATCTCGTACCATGAAAGGCACTTCAGTACGATAAAGACCAATACCTTCAGCACCACGATCCAAGGAACGTGCAATGTCGGCTGATAATCCAGTATTTACGTATAGGGACAAACGATGAGCGTCCAACGTTTCACATGGCAGATCTTTAAGCGCTTCATACTCTTCTTCAAGAAGACGCTCTTCATCAACAATTTGCTGATAATTTTCAGTTAACGCTTCAGAAGGGTGTGAAAAGATTTTTCCTGAATAGCCATCGACAATCAGGTTTACTTTGTCTAATTGCGCGTACGGTAAATCTAACGCGCCCATGACAGTCGGTATACCCATTGCCCGCGCCAGAATAGCGACATGGGAGTTGCCTGAGCCCATAACGGAAACAAGGCCTTTAATTTTATCAATTGGGATTTCTCCCAACATAGACGCAGTTAGTTCTTCACCTACTATGATCGAAGGTTCACTAAACCGCTCTACTAAATTAGGCGCTTTTTCTTGAAGATGCGACAAGATACGACGACCTAGATCACGAAGATCAGAGGCGCGCTCACGTAAATAAGGGTCATCCATACGATCAAATTGAGCGATATGAGCCTTAATAACTTGTCGTAATGCACCTTGGGCCCAATTACCTGCTTTAATTTTTTTAACAACTTCACCAGCAATGGAGTTGTCATCCAAAATTTTAAGATAAACATCAAACAAAGCTTTTTCATCATCAGATAGATGTTTACTAATGCGATTACTTGCTTTACGAATATCTTGTCTTACCGCATCTAATGCTTGGTAAAAGTCTTCAATTTCTTGATCAAAATCGGTAGTGGTACGATCAGGAATAACATCTAAGTCTGCAGGAGGAAATACAACAACACCACGACCAATAGCGACACCAGAGCTACCAGGTACACCTTTATAGCGAAAATCAGACCCAACAGGATCAGCATTAGGGCTTAAACTAGCAATAGCCCCTGTGGCTTCTGCGTGAGCAATAACACCAGCAAGCTGTGCAGATAAGGTAATAAGAAAAGCTTCTTCCCCTTCATCAAAACGGCGTTTGTCTTCATGCTGGACAACAAGCACACCCAAAACTTGACGATGATGAATGATAGGAACACCAAGAAAAGAACGATAACGTTCTTCCCCTGTACCACTTAAATAATGAAACGAAGGGTGAATATGAGCATCTTCAAGGTTAACAGGTTCAGCTCTTCGACCAACTAAACTCACTAAGCCTTCATCTGATTTTAAGCTCACACTGCCAGCCATTTCAGCATTCAAACCGCGTGTTGCCATCAATATATATTCTGAAGTATTGCTGTCTACTAAGTAAATTGAACACACTTCTGCACGCATAGACCGTCGAACACGACGGACAATAATATCCAGTGCAGCAGGTAACGACTCTGCAGCCGTCACCTCTTGTGTAATACGTCTTAGCAAACTTAGCATAGATCTCCTATCGTTCTATTCGATATAACCAACACAATCAATCCGTTGATTTCACCATTTTTTCTAATCGTTTATGAGCGTTAGGTATGAGCTCTTTTAACGCTCTACGATAAACGTCTTTTTTAAACGCGACAACTTGCCCAAGTGGGTACCAATAACTCACCCAACGCCAACCATCAAATTCAGGACATTCAGTTCCATCTACGCACACAGAAGCATCAGGACAACGAATAGACAAAAGAAACCACTTTTGCTTTTGTCCAATACACAAAGGCTTACTATTGTGTCTTAACATGCGCTTAGGAAGACGATAACGCAGCCAACCGCGAGTTTTTCCGATAATTTCAACCTGATCTGGATCTAGTCCTACTTCTTCTTTAAGTTCTCGAAATAGTGCGTCTTCAGGTGTTTCGTCGGGTTTGATACCACCTTGGGGGAATTGCCATGCGTTTTGTCCTACACGTCTCGCCCAAAGAAGTTGGCCACGCTCGTTCATCAATATGATGCCCACATTCGGTCTGTATCCGTCTGCATCAATCACGAGTCATTACCTTTTAATATAAGAATAAATTAACCTCATTGTTCCATAATTCCCTCATCCACACAATTAAGAGTGATGTTATTTGTTATCGTCAACGCTATAATTCAGGCACTTTAGGGCAATTGGGGACAAACAGTGACACTCGCAATATTTGATCTAGACGGCACATTGTTAAGCGGTGACAGTGATTATTCTTGGGGACAATTTTTAGTCGAAAAAGGCTTAGTCGATACTCAGGTTTATCAACAAGCCAACGATAAGTTTTTTGTACAGTATCAGTCTGGCACCTTAGACATTCATGAATATTTGGCTTTCAGCTTAGCGCCTTTAACTAAGTTCTCCAGTGAACAACTCACCGAGCTTCATGCCACTTTCATGAAGGAAAAAGTACAACCGATGATGCTCGAAAAAGCCGCTGCATTACTAAAACACCATAAAGATCAGGGGCATTTTTTACTCATGATCACAGCGACAAATCAGTTCGTAACCCAACCAATTAGCGACATTATGGGAATGGATCACATTATCGCTCCTATTCCTGAAGTCATAAATGGTCATTACACGGGGAAGATTGTCGGCGTTCCTAGTTTTCAAGAAGGTAAAGTAACTAGACTAAATGATTGGCTTGCTGAAACAGGCCATTCCATGGAAGGTAGCTACTTCTATAGTGACTCTCGTAATGACTTACCACTATTAGATCTAGTCACTCATCCTGTCGCTGTAGACGCAGATGTAACACTCACCAAGATTGCTGAAGAGCGTAGTTGGCCACACATTTCTTTACGTGACTAAAATAACTTATTCTTTAGATGCTGATAGTAAAAAAAAAGCGTAACTAGAAATCATCTAGTTACGCTTTTTTAACAATAAGGCTTTTTATGACATTTTTAAATATGCCGTTTTTTTATAAGCCCATATTGTTATGAATACGATAAAACAAAGCTTTTAGATATTCTGTTTCTTCAATGCCTGAATGAACAGGGTGATCTGGCGCTTGTGTACCGCGATAAATCAATTGAGAAAAACGTTCTAGCTGACGACTATTACTACGAATAATATCCTGTAACCGAGCCGTTTCTAGATGCATAGAACAAGACCCTGTCACTAGCACACCACCTTTAGCCACTAATCTCATCGCTAACTGATTAGCTCGATGATAAGCACCTTCACCCGCTTTAATGTCTTTTCGACGAGCAATAAAAGCAGGCGGATCCATAATAACTACATCAAAGCGCTCTTTGTCTTCAATCAAAGAAGACATTGCTTCAAATGCATCACCATGCATTAAGTTGGCGTCACCTTCGTATTGGTTTAGCTTTAAATTGGCGTCTACATGACCTAATGCACTCTCAGAGGAGTCAATAAAAGTCACATCCGTTGCACCGGCAGAAGCCGCTTGTACACCCCAGCCACCAACATAAGAGAAAACATCTAAAACTCGCTTGCCATCACAAAAAGTTTGCATGGTTTTGCGGTTTTCGCGATGGTCATAAAACCAACCTGTTTTTTGTCCATCCCAAACTGGAGCTTGGAACAGAACATCGTTTTCTTGTAAGAACACTAATTCAGGTACAGTACCAAAAGCTTCTTCAACATAGGTTTCTAAACCTTCAATTTGACGCATTTTACCGTCGTTCTTCATTAGAATCGCGGTAGGTTTGATCACATCTTGCAAGGCTTCAATAATTTCGTTTTTTACACGTTCCATTCCAGCTGTTGATATTTGCACTACTAAAATATCTGCAAAACGATCAACAACCAAACCAGACAATCCATCAGAGTCGCCAAAAACCAAGCGATAATAAGGCGCAGGGTAGGTTAATTCACGTAACGATAAGGCGATTTTAAGACGGTGGACAAGAAGAGACTTATTTAAAAAAGTGTCTGTGCTGCGACTTACAAGACGACCACAAATTAATGTGTTCGGATTAATGGTCGCAATACCAAGCGGCTTACCCTGTGCTGTTTCGACAACAACCTGATCCCCTGGTGTAAATTGCTTTAATGGCGTCTCTGAAGTATTTACTTCATTGCTATAAATCCATTGATGCCCAGCTCTAAGTCGGCGATCAGCCTGACCTTTTAGTCGAATAACACTCACAGTTTTTCACCTAGTACATTTAAAAACGCTATTATAAAGACTCTAAATTCAATTGCTATGAAAAAGGCTCTTAGCGAGGAAACATCACCAAATGATCAAGGTGAACGCTTAAACCAATTTCTTGGCCAACTAGGTGATTATGATGAGAAGAGGCAAAACAATAGACAATTTTTTCAGATGATAATTTCACTCTATATAAGAAATGTGAACCTCTAAATAGCTTACTGACAATCACTCCCACAAACTCACTATCATCATCATGTAAAATATCATCAGGACGAATCAATAAATCCACTTCAGTATTGTCAGCAAAACCATGATCTAAATCTCCACGAATAGTCCCTAAATCGGAATGAACACAATCAGGGCCACACACAGTTGCTGACAAGAAATCACCATGCCCAATAAAGCCCGCTACAAAGTGCGTCTCAGGTTCATGGTAAATTTGATACGGCGAACCTGTTTGATGAATAACGCCAGCATCCATAACAGACACCTGATCCGCCATAGCAAAGGCTTCCATTTGGTCATGTGTCACCAACAATGCACTCATTTTTTCATGTTGCAATATTTTACGGATATCGGGTACTAGCTCTTCTCTTAATTTTGCATCTAGACCAGAAAAAGGCTCATCCATTAATAACAATCTTGGCTTAGGGGCTATCGCTCGGGCTAATGCAACTCGCTGTTGCTGCCCACCAGAAAGTGAGTGCGGGTAACGACTCTGAAAACCAGACAAACCAACCAAACTCAATAAATGGTCGACACGTTCTTGTGCACTTTCTTTCGTCCAAGTAGATAGGCCAAATGCAATATTTTGTGCGATAGTCAGGTGTGGAAATAACGCAATATCTTGAAAGACCATACCTATATAGCGATGTTCTGGACTCACGGTATGGGAAGTACTAGAGATAACTTCACCATCTACTTTAATATCACCTGACATTAAAGATTCAAAACCAGCGATAGCACGTAATAACGTCGATTTACCGCAACCACTTGGGCCAAGTAAACAACCGATCTGCCCTTCTCGTAATTGAAAAGAAGCCTCTTTTACGATGGCGTTTCCATCATAACCAACCGTCACCTTGGTTAGTGTCATTTCTTTTAATGTTTCATGAGGAGGCAACGGTGTCATATTCAATCCTATTCTGCAGATTCGACTTTCGAGTGTTCAACACGTGAAGAAATAGAACGACTCAACAAAATAACAGGGGCTAACCCCACCAGCACTATCATTAAAGAAGCAGGAGCTGCATCAATCAACCTTTCGTCCGCGGCCAATTCATAAGCCCTGACAGCTAAAGTATTAAAATTGAACGGTCGAAGCACTAACGTTGCCGGCAACTCTTTTAATACATCAACAAAGACAATCAATAAAGCGGTTAGGACAGACCCTTTAAGTAAAGGAATATGAATACGAGTCAGAACCTTTAAAGGACTCATGCCTAACGAACGCCCAGCCATATCCATGCTCGGCTTAATTTTTCCAAGTCCATTTTGGACTGCACCCAAAGACACGGCCATAAAGCGAACAGTATAAGCAAAAAGCAAAGCGACTAAGGTGCCAGAGAAAATCAGCCCAACTTTTTCACCGCTGTAATATTTAACCAAATCGATAATTCTGTGATCCAGCCAAGCCAAAGGCACAATAGTACCGATCGCAATAATTGTCCCTGGCAACGCATAACCTAAACCTGCAATACCAACCGAAGCACTGACACTACGATCACGATTAAGGCGAATAGCGTAGCTCAAAACCAATGCCAAAATAACCGCAATCATGGCCGCCACTCCAGCAAGGTATAATGAGTTCCAAGCCAACTGAGCAAACCTAGCATCTGGTAACTCAGCTTTAAATGCAGCCCAATAAGCCAGTACACTCACAGGAATGATAAAACCAAAGAAAATTGGAAATAGACAAAAAGCACAGGTCAGAACACCGCGACTGCCAGTGAGGTTAATACGTCGACTACTGGCTTTTTTTAAGCCAGATGCATGATAACGAATACGATGACGAGAATATCGCTCTAACAGAATCAACACAGTTACAAACAGCAATAAAATACCGGCTAGCTGAGAAGCAGCAACTACATCACCAAATCCATAGAAGGTCCGCAGAATACCTGTTGTAAAGGTATTTACGCCAAAATATTGTACTGTGCCATAATCAGCTAACGTTTCCATTAACACTAAGGTAAGGCCTGTAACAATGGCAGGGCGAGCAAGAGGAAGGGCAAGTTTAAAAAAAGCAGATCGCCCTGAATAGCCTAAAGTACGACTCACTTCTAGTGTGTTTTCAGATTGCTCTAAAAAGGCCGCTCGACTCATTAAATATACATAGGGATAAAGCACTAAAGTCAGCATCACGATGGCTCCGCCAAGCGAACGAACCTCAAAGAACCAATATTCTCCGTAACTCCAACCAGTGAGATCACGAATAAAAGTTTGTACAGGACCTGCAAAGTCCAAAATACCAGTGTAGGTGTAAGCAATGATATAGGCAGGCATCGCCATCGGCAGAAGTAATGCCCATGATAATAATTTACGACCAGGAAAATCGCACATACTGGTTAGCCAGGCACAAGGAACACCAATGAAAAACGCGCCAATACCAACGCCCAACATAAGTAACAATGAATTTTGAATGTAGTCTGCCAAGACAGTTTGGTAAAGGTGTCGCCACACATCTCCGTCACCCATCAAAACGTTAACCAGCACAACTAATATAGGTAACGACAAGGTCGCTGCAATAAAAATTGCAGCGACCTTTAACCAATTGAACTTAGGTTTGTTTGCAGAACTCGAATGAGTTAAATCAACCATTATTAATACAACTCATTTTAAATACTATTTCCAACCACCGATATCCATTAATTCAACCGCTTCACGGTTATTAACACCTAACTGGCTTAATGAAATCGTATCTGCTCGGAACTCACCAAATGGCTCTAGCATTTCAGGCGCGCTTGCACCTTCAACAACTGGGTATTCGTTATTAACGTGGGCATACCATTCTTGTGATGCATGATTTGTTAAAAACTCAATTAACAACTTCGCGTTTTCAATATTTGTAGCTGATGCCGTAACGCCGGCACCACTAACATTAACGTGTGTTCCACGATCACCTTTCGCTTGGTTAGGCCAAAAAGGTTTCACACTACTATATACTTTTCTGTCGTCTGCATTAGCACTTTGACCTAAACGACCAAAGTAATAAGTATTTGCTAACGTCAAATCACATACACCTGCTGAAACGGCTTTAAGTAAATCGACATCACCACCAAATGGAGGTCGAGCGAGATTAGAAACCACCCCCTTAATCCAAGCCTGTGTTTTTTCACGTCCATCTGCTTCTAACATTGAAGCGACTAACGATTGGTTATAAATATTTCCTGATGAACGAACACAAATGCGCCCTTTCCATTTTGAATGAGAAAGGTCTTCATAAGTAGAAAGATCAGATTCAGACACTTTTTTAGGGTTGTAAAAAATCACACGAGCTCTTTGAGAAAGACCAAACCACTGTCCATCAACATCACGCAAGTTACTTGGAATGTTTGCGTCTAATACATCACTCTGTATCGATTGTAGAACACCGGCACTTTTAGCACGATGTAGACGACCTGCATCCACCGTAATAAAAATATCTGCAGGGCTCGCGTCACCTTCTGCACGTAAACGACTTAACAAGGCATCAGCAGAACCTGTGATCAAATTAACAACAACATCATTTTCTTCAGCAAAAGTATCAAGCACAGGGGCAATCAAAGACTCTTTACGTGCTGAATAAATGTTCAATTCGCCTTTAGCCTGCAAACTTGTAGAAACAAGTAGAGGAAACGCTAACGCAATAAATCCAATACCGCCCAACAAAGATTGACCACTTGTCTTGTTAACTACACCACGTAACTTCACTGACATACGAACCTCTCACTTACTTGAAAATAATATCGATGCGCTTCACGCAAAAAGTATCGAGTTCTAGAAATAGAACCATAAAAATAGAGTCGAGAAATTAACACAACAAGAGATTAAACACTAGCGATTCTCATTCAATGATAAGGAAGTTATAGGAAGTAAAATTAAGAAAAAATAGAAAATAAACCTATAATTGATAGGTTTATTTTAATAGCTAAAGCACAAGTCACTTTGACAAGATTAGTCCAACAGCAACCTTAGTTCATCACCAATAATAAGGGCATCATCCAGTTCATAAACAATGCCTTCTGATAATCCTGCCGCTTTTGCAACCGCCGCAGGAAAACCTTCACGGACCAAATCGTAGTCTCTATCATTACGTATGCAGGCATTAAGATAGCAAGCCAAATTCAGTATGCATGGCAAGGCTTGAGGCTCATCATCTGAAAATGGCCTTTTATGAAACTTTACAGCATCGCCAATGGTTGATGGGAACTTCCATAAATCCATTAGAGCTTTGCCTGCGTCTTGAGAAGTAAAACCTAATAAGTCCAATTCAGCTTTAACTCGGCCAGCTTTACGATTCGAAACCAAAGTTTGAATATCTTGTGCTATTTCTGGCTCAGTAAGGTGCAACAATAAACGACCTATATTATGAACAATACCAACAGTAAAGGCTTCATCAGCCTCTACTAATGGTGTACGTTTAGCGAACCATTGAGATAGCTCAGCTACACGAAAAGAATCTTGCCAAAACTCGGTAAGATTAATGCCATCTACTTTGGTTACTGAATTAGAAAAACCAGACGCAATAACTAATGTTTTCAGCTTATCCATGCCTAATAAAACAGTCGCTTCATCTATTGAAGAAATTTTTCTAGATAGGCCAAAATAAGCAGAGTTCACAACTCGCAATACTTTCAATGAAATAGTTTGGTCACGCGCTACTCGTTCGGAAATGTCTGAATATTTTACGTTAGGATCACTTAAAAGCTGAATGAGTTCACGGACAACATCAGGAACATTAGGAAGCTTATCGGTTTTCTTAAGAAGGTCTTGGACTTGCATGCCATATAGCCTTTGTTCTGGTTGTTATATGTTTTTAGAGTGCCTTATAGACTATGACAATCGATAATTTTTGCAATAGCCAATAAGTAACATTTAGAAAGCGAGCGCTAGTTTTTTAATAAAAACATTCAGGAAAAAGTCACTAGACCTGCAGCGCGAGCAATCAGTTTTTTCTTCAAAGAGGTATTACAATCGAAGCTTTTCATGCCTGTATTTCTCAATTGTACAACGAAGGGGTGTTGCGTCGAAAACAACCTTTTGAATGTCTCCATACCTGCCGCCATTGCAATATTATCTAACATACGAGCGCGCTGATACCGTCTCAACACCTTACTTGAACCAAGACACTCGCCTCGTTTATGCGCTTTACTCAAGGCTTCGACCAAAGCCTTAACATCGGAGAAGCCTAAGTTCGCACCTTGACCAGCCAGAGGATGAATCGTGTGGGCGGCATCACCAATCAAAGCAATGCCTGGTTTCACGTATTCTTTTGCATGCCTTTGACGCAATGGAATGGCTTGTCTAGAACGCGTAATAGCAAGCACTTCAAAGCGTTTGTTAATCGCATAATGTACACGACTACAAAAGGCATCATCCGACAATGTTTTTAAAATACTCGCTTCTTTAGGAGGGACACACCAAACAATAGAAACAAAATGCCTATCACCTACAACGGGCAGAGGTAAAAATGCTAACACGCCTTCTTCACCAAAACTTTGCCACGCCGTATTATTGTGAGATTGATCAATTTCAATAGTCGCGGCAATAGCAGTATGACCATAATCCCATTCGACTGTATCAAAATAATTTTCTGAGCGAAGCTTGGAAGCACCGCCATCGGCGGCCACCAACACTTGTGATTCAAGTCGATCTCCAGACAGTAAATCGACTTTCGCACCACTTTCACTTAATTCATAAGATGCCAATGCATTATCGAAATACAAATCAACATTTTGATTACTCTGTATCTGCTTAATCATTTGTTGGCTTAAAACAGTATTTTCAACTAAATCACCCAATTCAGACATGGCAGCTGAGCCAGCGTTGAAATCGATATAACCTGAACCAAGGCCATCCCAAACCACAATATTGTCATAAGTAGCAACTCGACCTTGTGGAATATTTTGCCAAACGTCAGCAGATTCTAATAATGCTTTTGACTGACTGGAAATAGCACTCACTCTGGCATCATAAGCTGGCGGAGTTGAGAGTGTGTAATCGCCATTATGCTTATCAATAAGCGCAACACGTAAAGAAGATTTAGCCAAAAGTATCGCCGATAGCGCGCCAACCATCCCAGCACCTACTATAATTACATCGTACGATTTAGCCATCTTTTCATTACTCCAGTCTGCTGTTTATTCGACTTAATAACTCTTATATTCAATAACTTAACGACTTTGAGCCATTAAGGCTTCAATGTCTCTAATTTCTTTTGCTAGGCCATGAGTTAAAACATATGGGCCATCAGCACGAATAAGAACATCGTCTTCAATGCGAATGCCTATACCTCGCCATTTTTCATCTACTGACTTATTGTCCGCGGAAACATACAGCCCCGGCTCAATGGTTAGCACCATGCCCACTTCAAGCAAACGAGATTCACCTGCTATTTTATAAGCACCACAATCATGAACATCTAAGCCCAACCAATGCCCTGTATTATGCATATAAAAATCTCGATATGCCTTGCTTTCGATCAGGAGATCTACATCGCCGCTTAATAAACCGTGAGCAACCAGTCCCTCTGTTAGCGTCCGTACCGCTGCGTTGTGACAAGCCTCATAAGGGTTACCAACTGTTAAATGTTTCATGCCCGCATAATAGGCATCTAACACAACTTGATACAAAGTAGCTTGAGGTTCACTAAATTTACCATTCGCAGGAAAAGTACGAGTAATATCGGCCGCGTAACAACCTAACTCGGCACCCGCATCAATCAGTATTAAATCACCGTCTTTAATAAGTTCATCATTTTTAACGTAATGCAAAATACAGGCATTACTTCCAGAGGCAACAATATTGTTATACGCTGGTTGACGAGCACCGGATTTCATAAAGACGTAATTCAATTCTGCTTCTAGCTGATATTCCTTCATATTTGGGCGAACTGAACGCATTGCCTGCTTGTGTGCTTCCACACTTATTTGTGCTGCAGCTTCCATAATCGCGACTTCTTCTACATCTTTGAATAAGCGCATTTCAGCAATAAAAGGCCCAACGTCCGTGAATTGTGTTGGAGCAATTGCGCCTGCTCTTGCACGGGCGGCTAGTGCATCTCGCCAACCAGCAATTTTTTCACGCAACACACTGTCATTAAATAAGTAGACAACATTAGCTGTGCCATTTAACGCGGTCACCATTACATCATCTAATTGATCAAGATCCGCAGCATCATTCGCACCAAAGTTTTTTATCGCTCCTTGCTTACCAAAACGAAAACCTTCCCATTGCTCTTTTTCTGGGTCTTTCGGTAAAGTAACTAGAGTCATTTCACCGTCGGAACCAATTATTGCGTAAGCACTTGGTTCAGGGAAGCCAGTCAGATAAAAGAAACTACTATGAGGCCGAAACTCATACTCACAATCATTATTGCGGGTCGCTAACTCACCAGTACGGATAACTACCACACTATTCTCCGGAAGCGACTGCATTAAACGCTCACGGCGGGATTGATAAGTTTGAGTGTCTATTTTCATAAAAAGTCTCGTTTCGATTGTCTACATAAAATAAATAAACGGATACTGACCACAGCATCAAATATTAATGTACTGGATTAGTCTTGGTATGATCAATATTTGGATTAACATCATGATGCTCGGAATACATCATCATTGAGGACAATCGAACATATTCAACCAATTCTGTTAGATCCATTTCATTATCATTGTTATTTTCCATTGCTTCCATTTCTGCTTGCATTGCAGATATATTCGCAAAGTCTCTTAGTATTTGTTTTGTTTCATCTGACAGTGTATTTTTCTGACCAGATAAACCATATCCAGCCAAAAAACCGTGCGCCCATTGCGATAAAGTAACGCCTCGCTCACAAAGGTCTGCATCTTCATCAGAAATACTAGGTACAAGTGCATACTCACCATTCTGAAACAAGGTTAGAGTCGCTGTATAAAGTTCCACAATAACAGCTCGACTTGAATCGTCTTTCCACCCTTCAATATCACAGAAATTAACAACCATAGACAGCCAATCTTCTAATAACAGGGTAACGCCAGACGCAAGATAGCCACATAATTGACCGTGCAATTCAGCAGGTGACGCAGCTATAGATTCTGCAACAAAGACGTCAGCTATTAGATCAAAGTCTAATGCGTCTTTTAACATTTCCGTGGACATATTCGATCTACCTTTCTATTCAATTCGTTGTATAAAATTCACTATAAAAAAGAAGCCGCATCTAATGATGCGGCTCTTTATAACAGGGTAAAACCATTAGCCTAGTTGCTTAAGACCAGATTCAACTGTTTGTAAAATAAGAGTATTTATTGTCATTGGACCAACGCCGCCAGGCACTGGTGTATAAGCCGCAACACGCTCCGTTAATGGTGCCAACTCAATATCACCAACACCACCTGGGTGATAACCTGCATCTACCACAATCGCGCCATCTTTAATCCATTCAGCTCTGATAAATTCAGGCTTACCGACAGCACCAACAACAACGTCAGCTTGCTTCACTAACTCCGCTAGATTTTTAGTACGAGAATGACAAATAGTCACCGTCGCATTAGCATTCAACATCATCATTGCCATAGGTTTACCCAATATTGGGCTACGACCCACAACAACAGCATGTTTACCTTCTAAATTAATATCATAAGCTTCTAATAATCGCATGATACCAGCTGGCGTTGCCGCACCGTAAGCAGGCTCTTGCATCGCCATACGACCAAAACCAAGACAAGTCACACCATCAACATCTTTACGCGCTTCAATAGTATCAAAGCAAAGACGTTCGTCGATTTGCTCTGGCACTGGGTGTTGCAACAAAATGCCATGTACGTCTGGATTAGCGTTTAATTCTTCAATGGTGTTTAGCAATTCTTCTGTCGTAGTAGTTTCAGGCAATTCAATCGCCATGGAATCCATGCCAACTCGACGGCATGCATTACCTTTCATTTTCACATACGTTGCTGATGCAGGGTCTGCACCCACTAAAATAGTCGCTAAGATAGGCGTGCAACCAGTACGCTCTTTAAGTTCTGAAACTTGAGTTTGTAAGCGAGTTTCAGTGTCTTTGGCGCAAAGTTTGCCATCAAGAACGAGTGCAGTCATGAATAAGCTCCGATAAAAAATCAAAAAAATACAGTGGTAAGAGGGACTACTATTGTACCTCAAGTTTTGATTCGATAGGCAGCTATGCGAATATTTTGTCTTACGCTGGCTCCAAATAATCAACCATCAACTGTAAGTTTCTTTGACCACGAAATTCATTAATGTCTAATTTGTATACTAAACGCACTTGCTCCGCTTTATTATTAGGCCATTTTTCCAGGTCAACAAAGAAACTAATAGCATCCAATAAAAGGCCGCTTTTTGGTTCGCGAACCATAAGTTTAAGATGCTTTTCGCCGACTAGACGTTGCTGCAAAATATCAAATACGCCATCAAAAATTGGCTCAGGAAATGATTGCCCCCATGGTCCTGACAGGCGCACTTGCTCAGCGAAACTTAAGCTAAAATCTTCAGGAGCAAGAGGCCCATCTGTTAGTAACTTAGCTTCCAATTGTTCTGGTGTTACCCACTCACTGATAATCATATCAAAAGCAAGACAAAACGCTTCATAATGAGACTCTCGAATCGTCATACCAGCAGCCATTGCGTGACCACCAAACTTGTTTAATAGCTGCGGATAACGTTTTGCTAATAAATCCAAAGCGTCACGAATATGCACCCCAGCAATAGAACGCGCTGAACCTTTTAATTCACCTTCACCCACTCGCGCAAAGGCAATAACAGGACGATGACATTTATCCTTCATTCTAGATGCAAGAATACCAATCACTCCTTGGTGCCAATCAGCATCATAAAAACACATGCCATTTGGCATTTCCTGCTCATCATCTAATAACGTTTCTAAAACCAGCTCTGCCTGCTCCTTCATATCTGATTCAATCGCCTTCCTTTCTCGATTAAATTGATCAAGTTGCTGTGCATAAGACTTGGCTTGATGGACGTGGGTTGCAAGTAAACACTCAATGCCAATTGACATATCATCAAGACGACCTGCTGCATTCAATCTTGGTCCAACCGCAAAACCCAAATCAGAAGCCTTTAGCTGAGTGTAATCCCTATGCCCTACTTCTAACAAAGCAAGAATACCGGGGCGAGCAAACCCAGCTTGAATACGCTTGATACCTTGTTGCACCAAGATGCGGTTATTTGCATCTAACGAGACTACGTCGGCGACTGTACCTAATGCCACAAGATCCAAATAATCCGCCATTTTAGGTTCTGGAATATGTTGTTCCATAAACCAATTTCTTCTGTTTAGTTCAGCACGTAATGCCGACATAACATAGAAAATAACACCAACACCAGCTAGGTTCTTACTGGGAAAACGACAGGATGGATGGTTTGGATTCACTATCGCATCGGCTGCCGGTAATTCATCTCCAGGCAAATGGTGATCTGTTACCACTACCTTCATCCCATAAGATTTTGCCGCTAAAACACCGTCAATACTGGCTATTCCATTATCCACGGTTATCAAAACATCGGGAGATTTTTCTTTTGCAACTTCAACAATCTCAGGCGTTAAGCCATAACCAAATTCAAATCGATTAGGCACTAAATAATCTGGCGCAATAGCCCCCATTGCCTCTAAGGCAAGAATACCAAGGCTGGTGCTGGTCGCACCATCCGCATCAAAGTCGCCCACGATCAGAATTTTTTGTCCAGCCACAATCGCATCAGCCAAAATAATTGCAGCTGTAGTCAAATCAAATAAAGAATCAGGTCTAAGCAGGTGTGGAAGGCGATAATCTAAGGCCTCTACAGAAGTCACACCTCTCGATACAAAGACTCGCTGCAAAGTAGCAGACATACTATTAGGAAAGTTGTGCTGCTCAGCTCGAATAACTCGACGCTCAATACGCATATAGATCTCAAAATTCAAAAGAAAGACGTTGTGAAAAGGATATCATGAAATGAAGGAAAACAGATTTCACTCTCTTGACTACAAACTATTAAACTAAACAAAAATCAGAAAAGAGTAACTTAGTAAATCTAAAAAATGAGAAAGTATAAGGCTAGATAGTAATTATGATTTTCGCGTCTGGTTACGGCCCGAACGTTTTGCACTATACAAACGATTATCAGCAATCGTTATGGCCTCACTTAAAGGTGTAAATTCATTCGTTGGAGCAATGCCTATGCTCAATGTCATTCGAAAGGTATGATCTTGATAAGTAAATTCATAAGACTCTATGCGTATACGAATTTCTTCTGCCAATGAATAAATGTCCGATTCGCTACAACCATCAACAGCAATAAGAAACTCCTCTCCGCCCCAGCGAGATGCAAAACCTCCAGAAGGAAGTGATGTTTGTATTATTTCAGCCAGCTCTGTGAGTGCGTAGTCTCCAGCATCATGACCGTATTCATCATTAACTCGCTTAAAGAAATCCACATCGGCTAATAACAAATGGAAAGTCTCACCAGTTTTTTCTTCTAAGCGCTGTAACATGCCTCGGCGGTTTAACAACCCAGTTAATGCATCTATATAGGCAACTAATTTAAGTTTAGTAGAGGTCTCTTTTAACTCATGATTAAAGCGAGACATAGAGTATTCATATATTCCGGAAAGAAATACTACGACTAAAAATGAAAATAAAATTCTAGATTTTAATGTGTCATGATAACCAAGATCTGAAAAATGACTGTCCATAAAAAACATCACAAAAATCAAGGCAAAGGTAAACACACCCAGCTCTATCAAACCACGCTTCATACCATGTAAAAACAAAGACACAGCAGGGACACAAAATATCCAAACATGCCCAGTACCATTCATACCACCGGTATAAATAAGATAAATCATCAAGGCATATAGTGGATAAATAACAAAACTACCGGAAAGGGAATGATTATGGGAATAACGTAAATAGACATGGTTCATCGCATACAAAAATGCAATAAGAATTAGAATAGCACCCCGAACTGAGTCACCATTAAGTAAAGAAAAAACGCCTAGAGGAAGAGTAAAAAGAATACCAACCGTAGCAAAAAGATTGATAATAAATACTCGACGGACATCCTCTGAAAAGGACTCTCCGGTAACACCAACGTAAAAAAACCTCAACCAAGAAGACTTAGTCTCATCTGCTTTTAAGCTATCGGATCCGCTTTCTGGTCTCGTCATTTTTGAGTCTATCATCAGGTATGATTTAGTGTATTAGTAGAATCTGACTAATTAATAGCCATAACATTACACTAAAGTCTAATACAGCTCTTTAAATATTGACCGTTCGTTACAAATAAAAACATTTAACCGTTAAAGTTTTTTAAAACAAAGTTAGCCAGGATAGAGACGAGACAACAGAACAGGAACGACCGTTTCGACCTTAAGTATTCGACTCCCTAACTGCACCGACTCCATACCTGCCTCTAACCACTTACCTACTTCGAACTCGTTCCAACCACCCTCTGGCCCTAACGCCAAAATGCAAGGCTCCTGAATATCAATAGGGCAAGGTTTAGCTAAGTAAGGGTGCGCTAATAAACCACGCTTATTTTCTAGAAGTGCAGGCAGCTGATCTTCAACAAAAGGACGAAAGCGTGGAATCAAAGAACACTTAGGCATAACTGTGTCCTTCGCCTGCTCAAGCCCTTCCAATAAAGACTGTTGAATTGATTCTGTTTGCAAAACTGGGCTTTGCCAATAGCTTTTTTCCACTTTGGCAGAATGAATTAAATACAACTCTTTCACACCCATTGCCGCAATATTACTTAAGGTTCTTTTAAGCATATTTGGCCTTGGCAATGCCATTACCAAAATCATTGGCAAGGCATCAGGTGCTAATAACGTTAAATTCAAAGAATGAATATACCCAGCCCGATCCACCGTCGGCGGCACATAAATACCTTCCCCTATGTTTCCGTTTAAAACCCCGACACGTAACACATCACCCTGTTTGGCTTTTATTACTTTCGTAATATGCGTTTGCTGCCTATCGGTTAAAGCATATTGACCGGCATTAAGTGTCTGTTCAGGATTGAGTAGAATAAGATTCATAGGAAAAGGCTTTTAAAAAGAAAGTGCGTACCGCTTAGAATAAAAAAACGGCCAATCAATGATTAGCCGTTTTATGCTTTAGCATTCAATGATATTTAGATGTTTTTGGAAACAAAAGCCTGAACATCATCCAAGCTATTATCCAACACCTCATAAGACTCTTTTCGTTCAAAAAGATCTTTCATATGCTCTGGCAGCATAGGTATTTGGCAACCTGCTTTTTCAACAGCTTCAGGAAACTTCACTGGATGAGCCGTTGCCAATGTAATCATAGGAACTGACTTATTTTTCCAGCACTGACGAGCTGCTTCAAGACCTATCGCAGTATGTGGATCAAGTAAGTATTGAGTAGATTTAAATACGTCTGAAATCACTTCACAGGTTTTCGTATCGTCTACCTTGTAACTATCAAAATTTTCTCTAACAAAAGACCAAGCTTGATCCGTTAAAGAGACATCGCCTTTATTAAAACGTGCCATAAGATCGTCAATGGTTGAACCGTCACGACCATGAGCATCAAACAATAAACGCTCAAAGTTGCTCGATACCATAATATCCATACTTGGAGACAAGGTAACATTCAATGACTTACGGCTCATGTCATTTTCAGAAATCACACGATGTAATATATCGTTTTGGTTAGTAGCAACAACAAGCTGATCAATAGGCAAACCCATTTTCTTCGCTAGATAACCAGCAAAAATATCGCCAAAATTGCCCGTTGGTACAGAGAAAGACACCTCGCGATGAGGTGCACCAACAGACAGAGCAGAAGAGAAGTAATAAACAACTTGAGCCATAATACGCGCCCAGTTTATTGAGTTAACTGCACCTAACTTAGCGCCTTTCAAAAAACTTTGATCCGCAAAGCTAGACTTAACCATACCCTGGCAATCATCGAAATTACCTTTCACCGCAATATTGAAGACATTATCGTCGATCACAGTAGTCATTTGACGACGCTGGACTTCAGATACACGCTCATAAGGGTGCAAGATAAAGATATCTAAGTATTCAGAGTGGCGACAACCTTCAATCGCAGCAGAGCCTGTATCACCAGATGTAGCACCTAAGATCACAAGCTTCTCTTTACGCTCTGATAGAACATAGTCCATCAAACGACCAAGCAATTGCAGTGCAAAGTCCTTAAACGCAAGCGTTGGCCCACGAAAGAGCTCCAGAATCCATTCGTTATTACCAATTTGAACCATTGGTGCAACAGAGGCATGATTAAAGCTCGCATAAGCATCGTTAATCATTGTTTTAAAGGCATCAGCAGGAATATCACCTTCAACAAAAGGCCACATTACTTTAAATGCCAAATCCTGATAACTCAGACTAGCCCAGGTTGCGATCTCTTCTTTACTATAATTCGGTAATGTTTCTGGGACATATAAGCCTCCATCACTTGCCAAACCAGCTAGTAGTACGTCGCCAAAAGAAAGCGCTGGTGCTTTACCGCGTGTAGAAATATATTTCATATTAAAATCTCTCTTTACGCCAAGTTTTCGACACGAATTCGCTGCACAGTACCTGCAACATCTGGTAAGGCCTCAATCGCTGAAATTGCCGCATTCATGTTCCGTTCTTTCACATCATGAGTCATAACAACAAGTGGTACTAAATCACTACCTTCTCTTTCTTGCTGAATCAGAGACTCAATACTAATGTCATTCAAAGATAAAATTTGCGTAATATTTGCCAAAACACCAGCACGATCTTGGATCGTCATATTTAAAAAGAAACCGCATTCTATTTCTTCAACTGGTAAAATTTCAACATCTGACAAAGCATTAGCTTGGAAAGCCAAATGTGGAACTCGATTTGTTGGATCTGCAGTTAAAGTTCGAGCAACGTCAATTACATCAGCTACAACGGACGACCCTGTCGGCAATGCGCCAGCACCAGCGCCATAAGTTAAAGTAGGACCAACAACATCCCCTTGAACCATAATGGCATTCATCACACCATTAACATTGGCAAGCAGTTGTTTCTTAGAAATTAGAGTTGGATGAACCCTTAACTCAATACCTTGTTTAGTACGGCGCGCAATTCCCAGATGTTTAATGGCATAACCTAGTTGACCAGCAAACGCTACATCTTCAGCCGTAATACGACTAATACCTTCGGTATATGTTTTTTCAAATTGCAATGGAATACCAAATGCAATGGAAGCAAGAATTGTTAATTTATGCGCGGCATCAATACCTTCAACATCAAAAGTGGGATCAGCTTCGGCATAACCTAAGGCCTGAGCTTCCGCCAACACATCGTCAAAGTTACGCTTTTTCTCACTCATTTCAGTCAAGATAAAGTTGCCAGTACCGTTAATAATACCTGCCAGCCATTCAATCCGATTCGCGGACAAACCTTCACGCAATGTTTTGATAATCGGAATGCCGCCTGCAACAGCCGCTTCAAAAGCAACCATGACACCTTTCTCTTGAGCTTTAGCGAAAATCTCGTTGCCATGTTCAGCGATTAAGGCTTTATTTGCGGTAACAACATGCTTGCCATTTTCAATCGCTGTTAGTACAAGTTTTTTGGCAATCGTAGTTCCACCAATCAGTTCAAGGACTATGTCTATCTCTGGGTTATTGACAACATCAAAAATATCACGAGTTATATTGATCCCGGAGATATCGCATGTGTCGTTGTCACGACGAGCACCAATTTGTTCAATAACAATACTACGACCAACGCGTCGAGTAATTTCTTCCGCATTATTAAGAAGAATGTTAAAACTACCGGATCCTACTGTACCCAGCCCACAAATTCCGACTTTTACCGGTTTCACCACAATACCCCACAGAGATAATTTAATTATTACAAAACAGACTTATTATAACGCCAGTTGCAAGTAAACCCAACGTAGAAAGCGCTGAAGAAAATATATGTTTAGTTAATTATTTTGCTATAAACCTACAAACTAAGCTGTTTAACTAATTCTTCAGCAGGTAAGTAACCAGGTAAAATTTCACCATTTTCTAAAATAATAGTCGGCGTACCACGAACACCAATGGCATTCCCAAGATTGAATTGCTCAGCAACTGGATTTACACATTTATTTTCTGGAATATTAGAACCCAGCTTACCTTTAGTCATCCACTCTTTAGGGTCAGCTGAGCACCAGATACTAACCATCTTACGATAGGACTCTGAACCAATTCCAGCTCTAGGATAAGCCATATAACGAACCGTCACGCCAGCATCATTAAGCTTAGTAACTTCTTGGTGCAACATTCGACAATATCCACAGTCTATGTCTGTGAAAACAGTAATATGCGCCTTTTCATCATCCGCTTTAAAAACAACCATATCTGATTCTGGCATAGCTTCGATTCTCCCAAGCTTAGCCACCTCAGTTTCATTAACAAGTGCGGTATTTTCGACACGATAAAGATCGCCAGTAACAAAATACTTACCATCTTCGGTTACATGCAATGTCGGTCCACCTTTAAGCGTGACTACATACAATCCAGCACCTTCATGCTGCTCAGCACTTTCTATTTCGTATTGAGGTAAAGCGGCTTGGATAGCAGAAAGGACTGTCGCTTGATCAGCAAAAACAGTAACAGGAAATAATACGAATGCCACGGCCAACACTATGGTACGAGACATGAAACGAAAACAGTTATTCATCAAAAACCCCAAAAATGTGAGAACAGTTTCTATTAGGTCATGTGCGAGGGAATTAGTTCCATAAAAAAAGGCGACTTGCGTCGCCTTTTTTTGAAAAGAAAAATTAACGTTTAACCAATTTTTCTTTAATACGTGCAGATTTACCAGAACGCTCGCGTAAATAGTAGATCTTAGCCTGACGTACGTCACCGCGACGCTTAACTTCAATACTTTCAACCAAAGGGCTGTAAGTTTGAAAAGCACGCTCAACACCGATACCGCTAGAAATTTTACGAACGGTAAATGCGGAGTTAAGACCACGGTTACGCTTAGCAATTACAATACCTTCATAGGCCTGTAGACGCTCGCGTGAACCTTCTTTTACTTTAACTTGGACAACAACAGTATCACCAGGACCGAAGGCTGGGATTTCTTTTGTCATCTGTTCAGCTTCTAACTGCTGAATCAATGTCGTTTTATTACTCATGGATGTGACTCCTAATAATATAGTTTCTTATTAGTACGAAGGTTTCCTACTAATAAGCCGCAATTCCTACTCTGCCGAGGTTGAATCTTCAGTTTCGCGAATAAACTCTTCTAACAGCTTCTGCTGCTCCTTGTCCAACTCAAGGTTTTGCAGAAGGTCTGGCCGGCGCTGAAAAGTTCTTGCGAGCTTTTGCTTCAAACGCCAGCGTCTAATCTCCTCGTGGTTGCCACTAAGCAGTACAGGCGGCACAGGCACACCATTCAGTACTTCGGGGCGAGTATAATGCGGACAATCCAACAATCCATCTGCAAACGAATCTTCGTCTGCTGAGGCTTGTTTTCCTAACACTCCTGGAACCATACGAAATACAGTATCCATAAGCACCATAGCCGGCAACTCACCACCACTTAGGACAAAGTCGCCAATTGACCATTCTTCATCAATCTCAGATTGAATCAAACGTTCATCAACACCTTCATAACGACCTGCTACCAGAATAAATTCTGCTTGTTTAGCAAGCTGTTGCACGCCTTCTTGCGTCAGCGTACGCCCTTGAGGGGATAGATAAATAACTTTTGCGTTGGGCACTGATTTTTTAGCACACTCAATCGCATCTTTGAGAGGTTGAACTTTCATCAACATCCCAGGACCACCACCATAAGGACGGTCATCTACTGTCTTATGTCTATCCTGAGTGAAATCTCGGGGATTATAAAAACCCACCTCAACCAATCCAGATTTAATGGCTCTGCCCGTTACTCCATATTGAGTAATGGCTTGAAACATTTCCGGAAAGAGCGATATAACGCTAACCTTCACGTTGTGACCTCAGTTTATCGTTTAAAATTCCGGATCCCAATCAACTACCATTTCACCCAGCTCTAAATTCACATTTAAAACATAGGCTCCAGGAGCATAAGGGATCAGGCGCTCTTCACGATCAAAACTGCCTTCACACGCACGGACAACAATCACATCATTCGCACCGGTTTCCATAAGCTGAGAAACCTTGCCCAAAAGGACACCTTCTTTGGTAATTACCCTTAGACCTTCCAACTGACTCCAGTAATAATCACCTTCGTCTAATGTTGGCAGCTCTTTACCATCGATATAAATGTCCATACCGCAGATTTCTTTTACTTGATCTCTGTCGCTATAGCCTTTTACCGATGCAACCAAACCACGCCCTTGCAAACGCCCTTGGCTTAATTCTACGATTTTCCACCCACTAGGAGTTTTCAACCACCAACGCTCGTAATCAAAGATTCCTTGCATTGGGTCAGTGTGTGAATATAACTTCACCCACCCTTTAACACCATAAACCGATGTAATGCGTCCAACGACAAGAGCATGCTCAGGAGCAGCTGCTTGTTTTAATGTAGACATAGCATCACCTCAGTATTAAGCGTTTTTGCTAGCATCTTTTACAAGCTGCGCAGCACGGTCAGATAATTGAGCGCCTTGGCTAACCCAATGATTTACACGATCTAGATCGATGCGTAAACGTTCTTCTTGACCACGAGCAATAGGGTTAAAAAAGCCCAAACGCTCGATGTAACGACCATCACGTGCACGACGGCTATCAGCCACGTTCAAATGATAGAATGGGCGCTTTTTAGAGCCACCACGAGAAAGACGAATAGTTACCATATTATTGGTTCCTTATTGCTTAACGAAACGCCCCTTGCCGAGTCGAATTTTTGACTCCTACTACAAGAGGGCGGCATATTCTAGTCGATAAACTAGAAAAGTGGAAGGGCGATTTACTCCCCCTCCCGCTAAAGTTGATAGTTTTTTTACGACTATCAACAAAAACATGTAAATAGAACTACCTCTTGGGGAATCCGCCACCAGGAAGACCGCCGCCTGGCATCATTCCACCTAGTCCACGCATCATTTTTTGCATCCCGCCTTTAGAGCTAAATTTCTTCATCATTTTTTGCATTTGCTTATGCTGTTTAAGCAAACGGTTCAAATCTTGAATTTGTAATCCTGCACCAGCAGAAATACGTTTTTTGCGAGAGCCATTAATAACATCAGGATTATGACGCTCCGCTGGCGTCATTGAATTAATCAAAGATTCCATCTGAACAAACATTTTATCATTCACTTTGTCTTGTATATTACCAAGCTGCCCCATTCCAGGAAGCTTATCAAGCATAGAGCTCATCCCCCCCATGCTTTTCATTTGCTGTAACTGCTCTTTAAAATCTTCTAAATCAAAGCCTTTGCCTTTCTTTAGCTTGACCGCTAACTTCTCAGCCTTCTCTTTATCAATTTTTTGCTCTGCTTCCTCTATTAAGGAAAGCATATCGCCCATACCAAGAATACGTGATGCTAAACGGTCTGGGTGAAACGGCTCCAACGCATCCGTCTTCTCACCAACACCTAAGAACTTAATCGGCTTACCTGTGATATGACGAACAGATAAAGCAGCACCACCACGAGCATCACCATCTGTTTTCGTTAAGATAACACCAGTTAAAGGCAACACATCGCCAAATGCCTTGGCAGTATTCGCAGCATCTTGACCTGTCATGGCATCCACAACAAACAAGGTTTCAATCGGGTTAACTGCAGCGTGTAAAGCTTTAATCTCCGCCATCATATCTTCGTCAATAGACAAACGACCTGCGGTATCAACGATCAAAACATCTCTGTGCGCTTTCTTGGCGTAATCGATAGCACCGTTAACAATATCGATTGGTTTTTGCGATAAGTCACTCGGAATGAAATCAACACCCACCTCACCAGCCAACGTCTCAAGCTGCTTAATAGCAGCAGGACGATAAACATCCGCACTAACCACCGATACAGATTTTTTCTCGCGCTCTTTTAAATATTTAGCTAATTTAGCTGCTGAGGTGGTTTTACCCGCCCCCTGTAAACCAGCCAATAGAATAACCGCAGGACCGGCAACACGAAGATTAAGCTCGTCGTTCGCCTTCCCCATGACATTTTCAAGTTCCTGCTTAACAATCTTCAGGAACACTTGGCCAGGACTAAGACTTTTAGATACTTCCGTACCTATTGCACGCTCTTTAACGGCAGCAATAAAGTCTTTTACAACAGGCAGAGCGACATCTGCCTCAAGTAATGCCATACGCACTTCGCGCAGGACATCTTTTATATTATCTTCCGTCAGTTTGGCTCGACCGCGAATATGGTCAAGCGAGGAAGTTAAGCGATTCGATAAATTGTCGAACATATTGCCCTCAAATTTGGCTCTAAATGGAAAAAACCTACGGTTTCAGTTTATCCAAGGTGAAATTGGCTCTATTATAACGGA
Organism: Marinomonas colpomeniae; assembly: GCF_014803385.1. Taxonomy (GTDB): domain Bacteria; phylum Pseudomonadota; class Gammaproteobacteria; order Pseudomonadales; family Marinomonadaceae; genus Marinomonas; species Marinomonas colpomeniae. The sequence goes on from NZ_JACYFC010000007.1 coordinate 76,227, forward strand.
TAAATGATTATCACCATATACTTTTACCCTGCGGAACCTATAGTTTCATGATTCAATTATCACTTTGGCTTGCTTGTATTGCCTGTTTAATTGCCGGCGCAGCGTATTACCTTCGCCCTAAACACTTGCTAACTCAATATGTTGGGGCGACCGCTATCGCTCTACATACTTTTTCGTTGGCACAACTTTTACTCAACAATGATGGGTTTAGTTTTTTAACTATTGGCTTATTAATTGCTATTATTGGCAACAGCTTACTTTGGCTAAGTAATCGCGATAAAGATTTATCTTTATTACTAGGGACCGCATTCTTACTTGGCGCAGTGATTATTGCGCTAAATGCCATTCAACCATGGGATTTAATGCAACTACACAGCAATTCTTGGGGCACTAGTACCCACATATTAGTTGCATCCGTAGCATACAGCTTATTCACCGCAGCTTGCGGCGTCGGCATTCTACTTGCTATTCAAGAATATCAACTCAAGCATCACAAGCTAAAACAACTACTTAGAGTGCCTCCCCTACAGGTTTTAGAACAGCTAATGTTTGAGTTTATTTGGGCTGCCTTTATTCTACTAACTGTCACCATCGCTACGGGGTTCTACTTCATAGAAGACATGTTTGCCCAACACCTTGTACACAAAACTTTTTTCACTATCACCTCGTGGTTTGTCTTTTTAGGGCTATTGCTAGGTCGACACATTGCGGGATGGAGAGGCCAATTAGCCGTAAAACTAACCTTGAGTGGGTTCTTTCTTCTCATGTTAGGTTATTTTGGCAGTCAAATTGCGTTACAAATCTTGCAAGATTAATGACCAATTACATCAAAGTAGTTTGACAGTAAGATCGTAAGAACGAATAATCCATTTATCTAAATTTTTGAGGCGATCCCTTTTTGAACGAAGTACCCTTAGGTATTCTTGGTGGAATACTTTTTTGTCTTATTTTACTTTCTGCTTTCTTTTCGAGTTCCGAAACTGGAATGCTGTCGATTAATAAATATCGATTAAAGCATTTGGTTAAAAACAAGAACCGATCTGCAATCAAAGTACACTCCCTACTAGAACGCCCTGATAGGCTTATCGGCGTCATCCTAATTGGAAACAACTTTGTTAATATCTTAGCTTCAGCTATTGCAACTATTATCGCCGTACGTATTTGGGGCGATGCTGGTGTTGTTATAGCTACTGGCGCGCTAACCATGGTTGTTTTGATTTTTGCAGAAGTCACTCCAAAAACCCTAGCAGCAATACACCCAGAAAGAATTGCATTTCCGGCTTCTTGGGTTTTGGCTATTTTACTAAAAATCCTGTACCCATTAGTTTGGTTAGTAAATGGCCTATCAAATGGTTTATTGCGCCTTATAGGCGTGCATGCAGCCCAACATAATCACGATAAATTAAACTCTGAAGAATTAAGAACAGTAGTAAATGAAGCGAGTGGACTCATCCCTGCAGCCCACCAAGAAATGCTTATTTCTATTCTCGATTTAGAGAAGGTATCCGTTGAAGACATTATGATCCCTAGAAATGAAGTAGTTGGGATTGATATTGAAGACTCGATTGAAGAAATCATTGAGCAAATCTGCCAAAGCAGACACACAAGAATGCCCGTTTACAACGGCGAGATAAATAAAGTAATAGGTATATTACACGCTCGTCACGCCGCTGTTTTCTTACGGGATCCAACACCTTCAAAAGCAGCACTACTAAAAGCAGCCGTTGAACCCTACTTCATACCTGAAAGCACATCACTCAACACAGTGCTATTGAACTTTCAAAAAGATCACCAACAAATGGGTGTGGTCGTTGATGAATATGGCGATGTTCAAGGTATTGCAGCACTCGAAGATGTACTTGAAGAGATTGTCGGCGAGTTCACGCCGCCCACTCAAGACGAAGAAGAAGAAATCCAATCTCTAGAAGATGGATCTTTTAGAGTAGAAGGCTCAACCCACATTAGAGAAATAAATAAAACATTAGATTGGCACCTACCAACTAATGGACCAAAAACACTCAACGGTCTAATCATTGAAACTCTAGAGTTTATTCCTGAGCACCCAATCAGTTTACGGGTAGGACAGTACACAATAGAAATTCAAGAGATCGAAGACAAAGTGGTAAAATACGCCAAACTTCAGCTACATAGGTAAGGATTCATAATGAGATACTGCCCGCAATGCGGTCACGCCGTAAACATGACCATTCCTAATGGTGATAATCGACTTAGAGCAGTCTGCCCAAGTTGCGAGCATATTGATTATGATAATCCAAGGGTGATTACAGGCACAATCCCTCTATATAAAGGTAAAATCCTACTATGCCGTAGAAATATTGAACCGCGATTCGGATTTTGGACGCTACCTGCAGGCTTCATGGAAAACCAAGAAACCACCAGTGAAGGCGCTCTAAGAGAAACCCTTGAAGAAAGTGGCTCAGTAGCAAAATGCATGCAATTATTCAGCATGATCAGCATCCCCCACATTAATCAGGTGCACTTATTCTATTTAGCGGAATTAGAAAGAGATGACTTTCACGCCACAGAAGAAAGCTCTGAAGTTGCTTTATTTGATTTGGACGAGATCCCTTGGAACGAACTCGCCTTCAGCAGCGTAAGCAAGACATTAAAGTTTTTCATAGAAGATAAAAAATATGGGACCTATAACTTTCACGAAGAAACCATCACACTCAACCAACTGTCTTCAGACTGAGCGATACTCAACAGTACCAATCAAATAAGTCTTTTCCCCTTCAGCTAAATGTATTATAACCTCATCACCCTCCTGCTTCTTCAGTAATGCGCGAGCAACAGGAGAATCGATACTAATGTAACAAGCATGATGATCTAGCTCATCAGGACCAACAATACGATATTCTTTAACCTCACCCTTATCATCTTCTAACGTAACCCAAGCACCGAAAAACACTCGCTCTTTGTCACCAGGAAAGCGATCTACAACAGTACAAGCATCTAAACGTTTTTCTAAATAACGTACTCGACTGTCTATCTCACGCAGCTGCTTCTTTCCATAGATATATTCGGCATTTTCAGACCGATCACCTTGCGCAGCAGCTTCGCGAACAGTATCAGTGACTGCCGGACGCTTCTCCTTCCACAAGTATTTCAGCTCCGCCAATAAAGCCTGAGCACCCTCCTGAGTAATATAAGCAGATTTTGGTGGTGATGGGGGACGATAGCGACTCATTAATAACAACCTAGACTTGAAAAATTAAATACGATGGGCAATAAACGATAGAAACAAAAATGCCGCCAAGTAATCTTAATCACTTGACGGCATTTTGGAAGCTTAATCTAAATTATTAAGATTCTTGCTTATGAACATGAACATCCATTTGCGGATATGGAATGCCAACACCACGCTCATCAAATGCATATTTGATTTTTTCTAGTAAATCCGCTCTTACTGTCCAATAATCTGCTGACGCAACCCAAGGACGCAAAACGAAATTAACAGAACTATCAGCTAGTTCAGATACTGCGATAGTCCAAGCAGGATCTTTTAGAATACGCTCATCAGCAGAGACAATTTCTTCCATAATCTGCTTTGCAAGACGGATATCAGCGTCATAACTAATACCAACAATCAAATCTAAACGACGAGTTTCTTCACGCGAAAAGTTAACAATCGCACCACCCATAACAGATGAGTTAGGCACAATGATAATACGATTATCAGGCGTTCTAAGGTAGGTGTGAAATAACTCAATGCGATCAACAGTACCCATCTGACCGCCAGCATCAATAAAGTCACCTGAGCGGAATGGACGCAATAAAATAATCAAGACACCAGATGCAAAGTTTGACAACGAACCTTGCAAGGCAAGGCCAACAGCCAAGCCAGCCGCACCCAAAATAGCAATGAAAGAGGTGGTTTCAACACCGATCTGACCCAACGCCATCAAGATAACACCAGCAAACATCAACGCATATAAAATACTTGATGCAAAACCAGCTACCGCCTTATCAACAGAAGACTTCAGTAAGCGATTTTCACACCACTTAGCCACTCTAGAAGCAATAAATTTACCAATAAAAAATACAACAAGCCCTAACGCCAAACTTGTTACACCCTCTACAATTAATGGCACCCACTCAGAACCTTGATCTAACAACGACTGCATATCTTTCATATTATATAAATCCGCTCATTTCTATTATCAAATAAACCGAACAAAAGTGTCCGATTGTAAAATACTTGTTAAGCATCTGAATTATAACACCAGAGACAAAAGTAAAAGGGAGCTAGGTAACAAATTAATACATTACCCCTAAGCCTATCAATATCAAAAAAGCACAATAATAAAAAAACAAAAACTTTTCATATTCTTTAAAAAGCGTAAGAAAACAGCAAAAAAGCCATTATTTACCACTCATACGACATTAAAACCGATTTAGCTCTGTTCAAATGCTCCGAATGCTCCTTTTCACAAGCATCCATCTCATTACGAAACTTTACCTTAGCGTCTCCAGGTAAATCCTTCCACTGCTCATGACTAGGTATGTGCTCTGTTCTTTCAGTCACAATATAAAACGCTGAAACATCATCATGACCAGATAAATCGATTCCCAACTGATCTAGTAAGTTCTTAATTCTAATGCTTGCTTCTATCCAATTCATCTCATTATTATCAACAACCTTCAATAATATATTAATACTATCAATCCTTTTCTGGCGCTCATGAAGGTAACGCTCTTCTCCCGCCAACAATTTGTCCTTTCTAGTTTTATTCGCCATCAATTGGTTACGAATAAACATCACAGAAACAGCAATAACTACCACAGCAACAAACAAAAAAATAAAAAACACTGTTAATGACATAACCACCTCTCAGACTAAATTATCAATAAAAACTCTTCGCTCTGACTACGGCATTAAGTCAACCTAGACTTCAACCACACTGATATATCCTGAACCTGCCCAGGACAAACTGAATGTGGCATCTCATAAGATTGATACTCAACCACAAAGCCTTTCGAAATCAGCAGGTCTCGCGCTTTAATCGACAAAGCAGGAGTCACCACCGGATCCTGTGCACCATGATGAATAAGAATTGGAGTTTGAGCATTATTACAAGTTGACGCGTCAGGCACTGAATCACCATCAGCTAAATAGGTAGATAAGGCAAGTACACCAGCCAAAGTGTGTTTAGTTTGTAGAGCGACCTGATAAGCGATCACACCACCCTGAGAAAACCCCGCCAACACAATTCGATCTGCACTAATCCCCTTGGCTATTTGATCCTCAATCAAAGCCTCCACCTGATTACACGACTCTTCAATATTTTCCATATCAACCCTACGCTCCAAGGTCATTTCATAAATATCGTACCAAGCACGCATAACCACACCACCATTAACTGTAACCGGACGCTTAGGAGCATGAGGAAAAATGAAACGTATAGCGTAATCTGGAGACAAAGATAAAGCAGGCACAAGAGACTCAAAATCATGACCGTCGGACCCGAGACCATGCAACCAAATGATAGCGGCATCAGGTTGATCATTTGTTTCCACTGATACAAATGGCAATAACTCAGTCATTTTTAACACTCCAATAAAAATAGGCGATAATAATATAGCAAAGCCTATCATATTGAGCTTTTGCACTCGACATAACAGACCGCCAAAAAATACTGCAACCTTTTTCTAGCTATTCAAACGAAAGATTTAATTGAAGAGGGGCTGGTGGTGATAAGCGATAACCGATACCAATTAGACGAACTGGTCGCTGGCATCTATCATAAGCCTGCTTAAGAAGAATCAAGAACATGTCATCAGATAATTTATTTTTAATTGGCTGCTCTACTGTAGTTTGCTTAAAGTCATCAAACTTTACTTTTACATAATATTTAATAAGCTGCGATTCGAAATTACGCCCTGCCATACGCTTTCTCAATTCAGCCAGTAAAATAGGTAACGCGGTCCGGCAGGCGTCAATACCCAACAAGTCTTTTGAAAAGGTATGCTCAACTGAAATGCTTTTCCTTTCTCTGGAAATAGAAACAGGTCGATTATCTATCCCCAAAGCAAATTGAGACAGTCGAAAAGCCATACTACCAAAGTTTTTTTGCAATAAAGCAAAATCCAGTTTCTGCAAGTCTGCGCAAGTAAACACATTTAAAGCCGCCAGCTTTTCTTGTGCGACACGCCCAATACCAGAAATAGCTTTCACAGGAACAGCAGAAACAAATGTAAATTGCCTCTCAGGTGTTATAACCGTTAAACCATCAGGCTTATCCCAATCACTGGCCACCTTAGCAATAAACTTATTCACAGCGACGCCAGCCGAGACGGTAATACCTACTTCTTTAGATATTCGCTCTCTGATCTCTTTAGCCATACGAGTTGCACTCCCTTGAAAGTGAGGAGAATCGGTCACATCAAGATACGCTTCATCTAGAGATAAAGGTTCAATAATATCGGTGAACTCACGAAAAACAGCATGCATTTTCTGAGAAGCTAACCTGTACTTATCCATATTACCAGGCAAGACAAGCAAATCAGGACAAAGACGCTTAGCAACAGAGGTTGGCATAGCAGATCGAACGCCATACACACGAGCAGGGTAATTAGCCGTTGCCAAAACACTACGGCCACTTGCAGGACCACCAATTGCAATTGGCACCTCTCGCAATAGAGGATCGTCTCGCATTTCTATTGCAGCATAAAAGCAGTCCGCATCAATATGTATAATTTTTCGACTTAACAAGCCATGACACCTAAAATACTGTATAAAAAACCAGTATACACCAGTTAATAAAATCCAATCAGCCCTAAACAAAAAAACAAGTTTATTTTTTTAGTACATCGCCGCCAAAATGCAAATTTGACAATTTTTTTCTGAAAAACACATTGAAAGAACATTTTTTGTATTAAAAACAAAGAAAAAACACTTTTTAGGTGAGCAAACATGGACGCTAGAGCGTAAAATAGTTTACATTTTGTTCATTAGATTAAGTTTGCTAAAAAACAAAGAGATATTTGCAAACATTTTATTCGCAATTAACTTCTACCGCTGCAATTTCATTGTTTAGTTTAAAAAGGAGCTATTTTAACGTGAGCACCCTTTTAAACTCAGAATATTAAGGCTAAGACTTTTTTACAAAGGGCTCCACCATGACATTATCACTGAGAATTCTATTAATAACCGTTGGTGCAATAGCTCTCGCAGGTTGTCAAAACCTTAACCAACCGGCTGGATCAACCAACGTCTCAGGCACTGGTTGCACATCCGTTGCACCATGTAACGGCAACACTATTGGCGGAACAGAAAATGGATATGTCCAAAATGGCGCACTCAATGCAAACAACACCATCGCAGTAATCAAACAAGAACCCGTTATTGTAACCGCAACAGGTTACGCAGCTTTAGTTACAAACAAACGCCTTTCAAAGTCTCAGGCTCGCATAATGACACTACGCAGCTCAATGCTTGATGCCTACAGAAACCTATCCGAACGGGTTTATGGCTTAAAAATTGACGGTTCAAGTTCCTTAAGTAATATGGTTCTTCAGAACGACGAACTCAGAACCTATGTTGATGCTTATTTAGTCGGAGCAAAAGTGGTATCGCAGAGAGAACATGAAGACGGCACTTTTGAAACAGTAGTCGAAATGGCCTTACAAGAAAATTTCCGCCAATGTGTATCATCCTCTCAAAATGGTGCTACAGACCCTAGTTGTCAGATTTCTCCTGGTTACAGATCTATAAATGTAGAAAGCTCAGTACCAACCACAAACTTCTACAGCATTGATTAATAATGTTGAATTTTTTCTTCGTTATTATTTTTAGTCTTTTACTTTCGACGACAGTTGTCGCACAAACTGTCGATGTCGTAGGTGAAGCAATAATCTATAATGATGATATTCCCGATGCTCGGTACCGAGCCACTCAACAAGCTATAAAACAAGCCGTACTAGAGTCAGGATCAAGAGTAAGTGTAAAAGACCAATTAAATAACGGTGAACTCGAATCCAGCTTAGAGATACGAAGCTCTAGTCATGTACAAAAAGCAAAAATCATATCTGAAGAGCAGAACGGTGATTTCCTTACCCTTGTTGCACGAATAGAAGTCACACCAGACTCCCAATGCAGCAGTGGGCCAACCAGCTATTACAAAAAAACGGTAGGCGTAACAGGATTCCAGCTACAGGTTCCTCAACAAGCAGCACTTGGTGAGCTTAGCAATATAGCCAGGGCACTACCAAAGAGTTTAGCCGACGAGATCAACAACCAAGGCTATCTAAAAGCCTTAACCGCAACAAACATTGCTATCTACCCAGACATCATCAACGCACCCTCTTCAACTAACTTTGATGGATCACTAACTAATGTCACTCGAATCAGTGAACAATTAGGAGTTCAATACATTGTAAGTGGTGTGATCAGGGATATCGGTGAAATCTACTTGAGACGCCCGAACGATAAACACTCCAAAGACTTAGAAGCCGAAGAAATAGATAAAGAAAGAAAATTTATAGTCGATATCTATATCTATGATGGCTTTAGTGGCGCCCTACTTTTTGAACACAGATATAATGAAATTGGAAACTGGGACATCTCTGATCATGCTAGAGTTGGCTTTGGAAGCGCAAAGTTCTGGTCAATACATTATGGTAAAGTAGTACAACAAGCCCTTAAAGAAAGCGCTTTAGATACTAGTGAACAACTTAGGTGCCAACCATTTATTGCTAATATTTTTCGTACAGAAGGAAATAGGATACACATATCAGCAGGTTCAATAGCAGGTATAAAGCAAGGTGACAAATTCAATGTCTATAGACGTTACGAAGTCTTTAACCAGTTGCAATCTGCGCAAACTCAGCTGAATAATGCAAATATCAGTGTTACAATAAAACAGGTGCAACCCAACTTTTCAGTTGGCGAACTTGTTGTTGACTCTCATATATTGAATGTTCAGCAACAAGATGTCGTAATTGCATGGTAATCACATACAATCACGCCCATACACAAATGGCGATTTTTACTTTTTAGGACAAATACGATGAACAATGAATTATTACACCACCTAGAACAACGTATTAATGAGGCTGTAGAAGAAATCGGCTCATTACGCACACGTATAGCCGAACTAGAAATGCAAAATTATGAACTTAGTGAAGAAAAAAGCGATATACAGAACACGCTCACCCAAACAAAAGAACAGCAATCAAACTGGGAATCATCACTTTCACAAATGCTAAGCCGATTAAATCAAATGGATGATAAAAAATGAAACCTCTTTTCTTTGCAATCTTAGTTTTAGTAAGCACTAACGTTTTAGCTGAAGGTCAAGTTGCGAGTCTAGTAAATTTTGAATCCACTGCAATCCGTCCTGATACCGAAAATGGTAACTCAAATGTTACCTCGATTTTAAATACAGCAATGGAATACACAACACCTTCAAATGTCTCTTTTTATGGCGGGTTTTCTTTTATATTAGGTGAAGACTTTGAAAGCGCCGTCACTGCAGGCTCACGTTTTTACAGCTCAACCCCAGCCTTTCAAGTCTTCCCTGGATTACCTATGTGGTCATTCATTGGTGGCGGGATATCTTTTTTTGATAAGGCAGTCTATTACCCTGAAGCAGGTTTTCGTATTGCAACTTCTGACACATCACGTTTAGACGTATATATAAAAATCCTTAATAGCAGTAGCGATGTATACAACGAACATTTCATGATAGGTGCAGGACTTACTTTTTAAACTAATATAATGAAAATAATATTATTTTTTGTCGTAGGTCTGCTTATTGCAACGACCTACATGTGGTGGAAAAGCAATCAAACGATCTCCATTACACTACCTAATGATGAGCAGCGAAAAGAAATGGTTGGTATAAGTAATACACCAAACATCCCGCTGAATCCAATACAGAATTGAGCTTTGTGTTTTATGGAACAATTGATTACTAAACTCGAAGCAAGAATTAACTGGCTTACTGAACAGCTAGAAAGCGCTAACGAGGAAATCCAAAAACTAAAGGGAAAGAATAACACTCCTATTGAATACAGTGCATCAATGGACCTACTGCAACATATGACGGAACGCTCAACCGAGGACCAAGTACAGGATTATATAAAAGACGCACTTGACCTTTTAGACACAGACCCAACCCCAGAACCACCCAAAAATGTAAGACCAGTTGAGCATCAACTCGACTTTGATTTATTCCACGAGCATGCTGTCACCAGCAGCACAACAACAACTATAGAACAGACTGACCACATGACTACAACACAGCAATCTGAGCTTAGCGGCTTGCAAGAAGACAATCTAGTTGATGATACAAGCACATCAGAAGCAAGTAGCAGTATCACAACAGAGACAGCAACTCTGACGCCTGAACAAAAGAAGCGCCAGAAAAATCAAAAAAACAATCGCCGTCTCATTAAGATGCTTGAAGATCGCTACCCTAAAGCGTTTGACTGGAATCAACCAAAACCATTAAAAGTCGGCATAGACCAAGACATGACACTGGATGACGATTTCAATACCAGTAAGCAGAAGCGCGCTCTAGCCGCGTACACACGCTCAGATCGATATAAAAAATGCTTATTGTCAGGCCAGCCACGAATTGATTTAGAGGGTGTTGCAGTTAATAACGAGCCCGCTTTACCAGACTCTATGATTCCAGCAAAAGTAAAAATAGCAGCTGCAAAAACAAAAACAACTAGCCGACCTGAAAGAGAAAAATCAGTTCGACCAACAAAAAACAAACCAAAGCCTCAGCCAAAAGCAAAAACAAGTCAAAAATCTCAAAACACACCGCGCCAAGATGATATCTATGACAACTTATCCCCAGAAGAACGCATGAAGGCTAAACTTGCAAAACTACTAAATAAATCTTAAAAAAGTATTTACATAGTTAAGCGCGGCATATATTATACGTCGCGCTGCT
>NZ_JACYFC010000007.1:87198-87621 GCF_014803385.1 Marinomonas colpomeniae
ACGAAAGTTTCGGTGGTTCGAATCCACCTCCCTCCACCATTAGCAGTTTTCTTTATAGATCAATATCTTGCCTACTAATCCAAAACACCTCACCTACACCAACCCACACTAAAAAATACCTAACACAATCATGCCACAGAAAATCAACTAATAATGAATTTACCTACGACACACACTCCAGAAAAATCAAAAACCACCACCTAAAACCTCTTCACAAGCTCACAGAAGCCACAAGCAATAAAAACCACATCTAGACACAAACACACCTTAAAATAAACCCAGAAAAGCCCATAGCGACTTAAAACACAATTAGGCAATTAGGCAATTAGGCAATTAGGCAATTAGGCAATTAGGCAATTAGGCAATTAGGCAATTAGGCAATTAGGCAATTAGGCAATTAGGCAATTAGGCAATTAGGCAATT
>NZ_JACYFC010000008.1:0-15206 GCF_014803385.1 Marinomonas colpomeniae
TCGTCGTCAAGCTTGAATTAAGAGAAGCCCCGTTCTGCTATGCAGGACGGGGTTTTTTCGTTTTGGGTCATTAGGAAACGAGAGTATTTTATTGTTCATTTACTTGTGACTGTTTCGCAGGTTCGACGCGTCTGCGCAATTGAAAGGCAAGAAGGTGATCTCATTAGATTCAGTGGTATCGAGTTAAGAGCAGAAATTATTTTGGGAGATGTCTAGTGGCTTTTGAGCGGTGATTAAGACTGGATATTGCAGGTACAAAAAAGCCCTCATGAGAGGGCTTTTTTTTGGGTGTTACACGGTTATTTATACACTAAGGCTGACGTCGATTTTTCATTTAGTGTTAATAACTTAGGCACTTATCCACTTTGTATTGAATAAAAATTAGATTTTTCGGCTATTTAATAATGAACGGTATGCGTGTCCACTTTTCTTAATGGTGCGTTTTTGGGTTTCGTAGTCAACATAAGTAAGGCCAAAGCGTTTGCTATAACCTTCTGCCCATTCAAAGTTGTCCATTAAACTCCATGCAAAGTAACCTCGTATATCAACTCCTGCTTCTATTGCCGTATTAACTGAGTTTATATGGTCATTTAAATAACGAATCCGTTGCTCGTCATTGACGGCTCCATCAATAATCGTATCATCGCAAGCGGCTCCGTTTTCGGTAATAAACATAGGAGGAAGGTCATATTGCTTGTTAAGGTTAATAAGCAACTCAGCGAAAGCGTGAGGAGCAACTTCCCAGCCGATATCTGTGTATTCAACGTCGCTCTTACTTTTTACATCTTTAAATAAATTTTCGGGATCATAGGCGTTGTGATTACAGGTGTAAAAATTCATTCCTAAAAAATCGATCGGCTGAGAAATGACCTCCATGTCACCAGGTAATACTCGTGGCAAATATTGAGGAGCTACAGTCTTCAATATTTGGGGATATTGACCTTTCATTAAAGGTTCGATAAAAAATTGATTATCTAGCGTTTCTCTCATTAGACCTGCAAATTGATCTTCTGCTTTTTCGCTGGCTGCATAAGAGCGGTTCATATTAAGTACTATTCCAGCTTGAGCTTGTGGGGCGTTTTTGCGAATAATTGGCATAGCTAAGCCGTGTGCTAATAAAATATGATGCGCTGCTTGTCGACCATATTCAGGCTTTGCTAAACCTGGTGCGTGAACGCCTAACTCGTAACCTACAATCGCAGCACAGAAAGGTTCGTTAAATGTAGCCCAGCTGTCGACCCATTCAGATAATTCTTTTGTGGCGATGTCTGTGTATTGTTTAAATTGATATGCTGTTTCTCTACTTAGCCAGCCGCCTTTGTCTTCTAGGTATTGAGGTAAATCCCAGTGGTAAAGCGTTACAAATACTTTAAGCCCTTCGGCTTTCAGCTTTTTTAACAAGTTTCGGTAGAAGTTTAGTCCAGCTTCGTTTGCTTCGCCCTCTTTCGTCATTATGCGTGGCCATGCGATAGACAAGCGATAAGCATCAACTCCAAGGTCTTTAATGAGCTCAATATCTTGTTCCCATAAATGATAATGATCGCAAGCGATGTTGCCATTGTCTGCCCCTTTTACCTTGCCTGGTGTGGCACAAAAAGTATCCCATATAGAGGGTAAACGGTTATCTATATCTGTTGCGCCTTCGATTTGAAAAGCTGCAGTAGCAACGCCGAAAATAAAGTTAGGCGTTAGCATTTTTGAATTTGATGGTAGGGTAATGGACATGATGACCTCAGTCTTTGTATTTATTCTAATTGTGGGCGTGGATAATAGAATCAAAGGTACTGGACGATGTTTAAAAGGGTCAATAAAGACTTGCCTGTTTTAGTGATTTAAGAGTTTTTAAGTGTTTTTTAAGTGCTTATGTAGATCATTGGTGTGATTTTACGACCTTGAGCTTTATAGGACTGAAAGCGTTTTCTTAGTTCTTCTGGTAATCTATCAGTCTCGATTTCTATAAAATTGTTTGCAGTATAAAATGATACAAGATGATCTAGGGCGAAACAGTAACTAGGTAATAGATTTAGCTGATCATGGATACTATTTATCAAATGACTACCTAAGCCTATTTTTCTATAGGAAGGGTCTGTGACCATCGCGGTAAGTAGTTGAGCATCCGGAAACCTCTTCAATCTCAGAGAGCAAACAATTTTACTGTTGTTTTGGCGTAACACCCAGATTGGCTCAGCTTTATTAGGTTTTCCGCTGGGGTAATGCTCTTGATAGAACTTTTTGACGAGAGGGAACCATAGAGAAGGAACCCGCTCTGGATTTGGGTAAGGTGTTTTCATATTTGAATGTATTTGAGAAATATCACAATGATAGCTTAGTATAGCTGGGCTTTGGTAAGATTGAATGACTTATTATAAGGAAGTAGCCGATGATAAAAATAGTATTGTTTAGCTTTTGTCTTATTGCGTTTTCGGTGTCAGCCAATGATACAGCTACGTCATTTATTTTTGAAGAAGATGAAGCCTTCTCCGAGTATGTAGAACGAGCTCATGCTTATTTAGATGAGAACAAAGAATGGGTAAATACCAAGAATAAATCCCGTGAGTTAGCTGCGGTGATGCCTTTTGAATTATTGCCTGATACCGCTCTTTGTGAAGGGGTAAAAAACAAAGGTATTTTGTTATCGCATGGTTTGTCTGATTCTCCTTTTTCTATGAGAGACCCTGCTTATGCAATGCAAAAAGCTTGCTACCATGTTCGTGTTGTCTTGTTACCAGGGCATGGAACAAAAGCGGAAAATCTATTAACAGTTTCTCGTGATGATTGGCGTACAACATTCCGCAATGCTACGGATAGCTTTTACAAAGAAGTTGATGTTTTATATGTTGGAGGTTTTTCTACAGGTGGTGCGTTAGCCGTAGAATATGCATGGCAGCATACTGACAAAGTAGCAGGTGCTGTACTGTTTTCTCCAGTATTTAAGGTTAACAGTAGTATTGATTGGCTTTCTCCTTGGTTGGCTTTTGTGAAAGACTGGTTAGATCATTACCCTACCGATGACTTCGCAAAATACGCTTCTATTCCTGTTCCTGCTATTGCTGAAGTGTACAAGTTATCTAAAGAAGTACGTGGTTTGATTTTAGATGACCCTAAATCCTTGCCTGTTTTTGTTGCCCTCTCAGAAGACGACAAAACTGTAGACTCATCAGTGACTGAGACTGTTTTTAAAGAAGGTTTTATTGGCTCTACGAGTCAAATGGTCATGTACAGTCGAAACCAAAAAGATAATCAAATAGATCGTATTAAAACATACAATACGAATTGGCCTGAATCTAACATTTTAGGGCTTTCTCATATGGCGATTCATGGGAATCCAGATAATCCTTATTATGGAAAGATGGGAGAATATCGTATTTGTGGGTGGTATTTGTCTGATATGGCTTTGTATGACACCTGCCGAACAGATGAAACTAATTGGTTTGGTGAGCAATCTGATCTTTTGTCGGACAAAAGCCCTCATGCCGCAAGAATATCGTGGAATCCTGGTTTTGATGAATTGATGAAAGATGTGACTTCTTTCATGCAAAAAAATGCTAATAGACATTAAGAAGTGAGAAGGTGTAATGGAAAATAACGTATCTCTTGAGTTGGCCCCTCTAGTATTAACTCAACAACAAATAGACCAATACCATAACGATGGTTATTTAGTAATAGAGTCTCACGTATCAGCTAATGTATGTGATGCTTTGAAAGAAAGAATGACAAAACTGATGACAACGTTTGATCCTGAAACAGTTCGCTCAATCTTTACAACAAATGAACAGTCTAGGTTTACTGATCGTTATTTTATGGATTCAGCAGATAAGATTTCGTTCTTTTTTGAGGAAGAAGCCTTTAGCGAAGAGGGTAACCTGAAGCAAGTGCTTGATAAATCGATTAATAAAGTAGGTCATGGGCTTCATATTCAGGATGATGTGTTTCGGGCTTTTTCTCTATCGCATGTTTGGGGAAGCTTGCTTCGTCAGCTAGGAATGGAAGAGCCTCGTGCCGCACAATCCATGTATATTTTTAAACAGCCTAGTATTGGTGGTGAAGTAGGCTGTCATCAGGACAGTACTTTTCTTTATACCTCTCCGATGAGCGTTATTGGGCTTTGGTTTGCAGTAGAAGATGCGAATCTTGAAAATGGCTGTCTTTGGGGGGTTCCAGGTGGCCATAATGTTGGCTTGCTAAAGCGCTTTGAGCGCATAACAAATGATGCTATTGAAACTCGTATGGTGACACTTAAAGAACATGAGTGGCGTCAAGACGAATTGGTTGCTTTGCCTGTACCAAAAGGATCGTTGGTTATTTTGAACGGCGAATTCCCTCATCTCAGTTATGCTAATCGTTCTACAACATCACGCCACGCTTATGCCCTACATGCCGTTGACCAAAAATGCGATTATCCGAGAGTGAATTGGCTTTTACCGAAAGAAGGTAGCGTGTTTCTGCCATTTCAAAAAGTAATCTAAGGCCTTGTTTGGCTGGAGAATTTGAATGAGAGCTGTTTTGGCTTTGCTTAGCGACAATGAGTTTCACTCTGGGGAAGAGTTAGGTAGGGCACTGGGAGTGACTCGTGCTGCTGTCTGGAAAAGACTGAAAAAACTTGAATCCATCGGCGTCGTCGTTCACTCGGTGAAAGGGCGAGGGTATCGCTTACCGTCACCTTTGGAGCTGTTGACAGAAGAACGGTTACGTGAAAACGGACTCCCAGACAGTGTTAATTTAGCTCTACCGTTTGAGACAGAGTCTACTAACATCGATGCTAAGGATTATATTGTTCAGGGTAATGCTTTGCCTTTATTAATCTCTGTTGAGCGGCAAACTCAAGGTAAAGGTCGTCGTGGACGCCAGTGGGCGTCGGGCGTCGCTAAAAATATTACTCTTTCTTTTGTTTGGCGTTTTGAGAATGGGCCAAGTGTCATTGAAGGGTTAAGCCTTGCTGCTGGCGTGGCTGTTGCGCGAGTGCTTAAAAAGCTTGGTATTCCTAATCCTGGTTTAAAATGGCCGAATGATATTCAGATAGATGGACAAAAAATTTGTGGTATCTTGCTGGAAATGATTGCAGACCAAGATGTTTGCCATGTTGTGATTGGCATTGGTTTAAATGTCGAAATGGATAACGCTTTCATGACTCATGTAGACCAGCCTTGGACCGATCTGGTTTCTAGGCTTAAGACTCGCCCTAGCCGAAATTACATTTTGGCGGAATTAACAAAAGAATTAATAGAAGTTTGTCGATTGTTTGAAGATGGCAATGGCATGAAGCACTTCCAGCATCAATGGCAAGCTTATGATGTTCTTTTTAATCAACCCGTTAATGTCAGTTCGGTGAATCAAAAGCGACAAGGCATTGCTAGAGGGATAGACCAAAAAGGCGCCTTGTTAATAGAAGAAGATGGTGAGCTTATAGCTTTGCATGGGGGGGAGGTTAGCGTTCGTCGTATCTAGGGAGTTGATAGCAGGCAAGCCTTACTTATGAATACGTAAAGGTTTGTTTGAGATCTATAATCTCGATTAAAGGTCGGCATTTTGAACTTCGGAGTATGTCATGCAACTTAAAGCGATCACCTATTTCAACGAACTAGTACGTTCACGCTCTATCCGGCAAGCCGCTGAAGCACTTGGCGTTTCACCTACGGCTATTAGTCGTCAACTTGAAAACCTAGAACATTACTTTGGTGCGACACTGGTTACACGAGGCGCTCGAGGCATCATATTAACAGCTGCGGGTGAAGCACTTGCTACCCGCTCAAAAAGTATGATGCGTGATTTAGAGAGTGCTCGACAAGTAATCGATGATCTCCGTGGTCTTAAGCGCGGCAAGGTCTCTATTCATTTTAATGGTGCTGCCATTAACGCTATTTTGGCGCCTGCCTTAGCTGAGTTTTATAAACTGTATCCTGCGGTATCAATTGAAGTAACCGTTTCGTCGGCGCAAGAAGCGATTAATGCTGTCATTAGTGGCAGCACGGATATGGCTGTTACTATGTTTTCACCGCCAGACCAGCTGGTTGACGTACGTTTTAAATTACACGTTTATCATGAGGTGGTGATGTCTCCTGATCACCCCTTAGCTCAGCTCAAGGAAATATCCTTAGATGCTATTCGGACATATCCGATTGCTATGCCTGATTGTTCGTTTGGTATTCGGCGTGCTTTTGATCAGCACCAACGTAATGAAGGTTTAGAGCCAATTGAGGCTGCTTTTACGACATCTTCTCTTGAGTTACAAAAAGAGCTAGCTCGTCATCAAGCCGCTGTTATTATTTTGCCAGCGATGTCTGTTGCTCGTGAAATAAAATCAAAAGAGCTTGTTGTTCGCCCCTTTGTTGAGCAATGTGAGATTGCCACAGACCTACAACTAGGAAGGGCTAGAACCACAGCGCCAAGTTTTGCAGCGGTTAAGCTTGCAGATTTCCTAGAAGACTTTTTTCCTACACAAACATTATCAATACAAGAGTGTATTGATTGATTTCTATTGTTAGTGCAACGGTTTTAGTGTCACTGTGCGCTAATTATAACCGTTGCATTTGCACTAAACACTCAGGCAAACTAATAATCAATTAGACGATTTTTGCTAAAATCACAACATAAGAGGTTACCGTTCTATGACAAGCCATTTTCGCTTTCTCTTGACGACAGCTGCTACCGTTAGCTTGCTTGCTGCAGGTAATGCCATCGCAGAACCACGCACAGATCTCATTTTAGGCATGAGTACTGAGCCATCTGGTCTTGATCCTACAGCCGCAGCACCTGTTGCCATTGGGCAGGTTGTTTGGCAAAACCTTTTTGAAGGTCTGGTAGCGATTGATAAAGACGGTAACATTGAACCAGAACTTGCTGAAGATTGGGTCATTTCTGATGATGGCCTAACTTACACGTTTAATTTGCGAGACAGTGTGACTTTTCAGAATGGTGAAGCATTCAACGCTGATACTGCGAAATATACGATTGACAGAATTTTAGCTGATGACTCAGTAAACCCTCAGAAATCACTTTATAAAACCATAACAAGTGTTAAGGCTACAGATGCTGATACGCTTGAATTGACGTTATCAAAACCTTCTGCTGATTTGCTTTATTGGTTGGGCTTTCCAACAGCCGTGATGATTGAGCCTACGAGTGAGGCAACTAACGCAACGAATCCAATTGGTACTGGTCCATTTAAATTCTCTGAATGGAAAAAAGGAAACCAAGTTACGCTTGTTGAAAATACGAATTATTGGGGAAAGGCACCAAAACTCGATAAAGTGACTTTCCGTTTTATTGGTGACCCACAAGCACAAGCTGCAGCACTTACCTCAGGTGGTATTGATGTTGTTCCTGAGTTTACGGCGCCAGAGCTTGTTAGCCAGTTTGAGAAAAACAATACATTTAGTACTGTTATCGGTACGTCTGGTATGGAAGTTGTGGCGGGCATGAATAATGCCAAGAAACCATTTAATGATGTGCGAGTTCGTCAAGCGCTGATGATGGCAATTGACCGTCAGGGAATTGTTGATGCTACAAATGCTGGTTTTGGTACACCTATAGGCAGTCATTTCTCTCCGTCAGATGCCGGTTATGAAGATCTAGCGGGTGTTTTGCCTTATGATCCGACAAAGGCCAAGAAGCTATTAGCAGAAGCGGGTTATCCAAACGGCTTTACCTTCACTATGAAGATGCCAAATCGAACGTATGCTGAACGCGCCTCTGAAATCATGCAGGCCTATTTTTCTATGATTGGTGTGACAATGATAATTGAAACATCTGAATTTCCAGCAAAATGGGTTCAGGATGTGTTCAAAGATACTAATTATGATATGACCATTATTGGTCATGCCGAACCACTTGATATTGGTATTTATGCTCGTAAACCGTACTACTTTAACTATGAAAATCCTGACTTCAATAAAACAATGGTAGAGGTTGCGAATGCCAAAAGTGAAGAAGAGAGGGTAGCTGGATATCAGCAAGCTCAGAAAATTCTAGCCGAAGATGTTCCGGCTCTGTTCATTTATGCCAGTCCTAAAATTGGTATCTGGAAATCAGGCCTTAATGGTATGTGGACAAATGCACCAGTACCTTCCAATGATGTAACAGACGCTTTCTGGAAAGAATAAACTTGTTGGTTGCTCGCTATGAAGGCGAGCAACCAACACAGCGTAAACCTCAAGGACTACACAATGCGCCATATTGCACAATCGCTTGTGGGGTTGATAATCACCTTACTCGTAGTTTCCTTCGTCATTTTTTTAGTGATGGAAGCCGTTCCCGGTGACCCTGCCGAAATCATACTTGGCATGTCTGCCGCGCCAGATACGCTGGCAGCATTGCGCAGTCAATTGGGTCTTGATCAGCCATTCTTGGTTCGTTATTCGAATTGGTTAATAGGCTTGCTGCAAGGTGATCTTGGTGATTCTTATACTTATTCCACCTCTGTTTCTCAATTAATTGGCGAACGTTTAGAAGTTACTCTGCCATTGACAGGTCTGGCTGCTTTACTGTCTGTGCTTATCTCCGTTCCACTTGGTGTACTTGCTGCGGCCCGCCCGAATGGTTTGGTTGATATGTTTGCTTCGCTTTTTTCGCAAATCGGTATCGCCGTTCCAAACTTCTGGGTTGGTCTTTTGTTAATACTTGGTGTTGCTCTGACATTTGGCTGGTTCCCTGCTGGCGGTTTTCCCGGATGGGATGCTGGATTTTGGTCTGCGTTAAATGCACTTATTTTACCATCCATTGCATTAGCTATTCCGCAAGCTGCAGTACTGACTCGAGTGACGCGTGCTGCGGTTATTGAAGTAACCAATGAAGATTTTGTACGTACCGCGAGAGCAAAGGGTGCGACCCCGAGTCATGCTTTGTGGCGACACATTGTACCAAACGCCATGATCCCTATTGTGACCATGCTTGGTATGCAGATTTCTGTGCTTATTGCGGGTGCTGTTCTCGTTGAGAATGTTTTTACCTTGCCTGGTATGGGAACACTGGCTTATCAAGCGCTGGCTCAACGTGACTTAATTGTTATTCAGAATGTTGTGTTATTTTTCGCGGCCATTGTTATGGGTATTAATTTTCTTGTCGATGCGTTGTATACCGTACTCGATCCACGCTTGAGGGTTCGCCGATGAAACGTCTTCCTTGGTCTCTCATTGTTGGAGGCACTATTACGGCAATACTTATTTTTGCCGCTATTGTTAGTCAGTTTTGGACGCCAGTAGATCCTACTGCGATTAATATTGGTAACAGACTCAAAGGCCCTGGTGAGGGAGGGATTTTAGGGTCAGATCATTTTGGTCGTGATGAGCTATCGATGATTATGGCTGGTGCATGGGTATCTTTGGGAATTGCGTTTTCGGCGATTGCTGTAGGTGGGCTAATTGGTACTGTACTTGGTGTTGTAGCGGCGTCTGAACGTGGCCCATTTGAAGCCTTGATTATGCGCGTCAACGACGTGTTATTTGCTTTTCCTCCTGTGCTATCTGCAATTTTACTGGCGGCTATTTTAGGTGGTGGCCCAGTTACCACGATTGTGGCTATCGCGTTATTCATGATTCCTGTGTTTGCTCGTGTTACACGAAGTGCCGCATTACAAATATGGGCGCGAGATTATATTTTAGCTGCTCGAATGTCAGGCAAAAGCAGCGCTAGAATTACTCTTGAGCACGTTATTCCTAATATTGCAGCACAGATTATTGTACAAATCGCCATCCAAACAGGTCTGGGTATTCTGACTGAAGCTGGCCTTTCGTTTTTAGGGCTTGGAATTGCTCCGCCAACACCGAGTTGGGGGCGTATGCTGGCAGATGCTCAAACGTATCTAACGATTGCGCCGCATTTAGTCTTTGTACCGGGTATTGCAATTTGTACCGCCGTTTTAGGGCTTAATTTGCTGGGTGATGGTTTGCGTGACCTGACTGACCCAAGACGGAGACAATCCACATGATGCTTGAAATCAAAGATCTTAAAGTTGGTTTTCAAAATGAAGTCGGGCCAGCAACGGACGTTGTTCACGGTATCAGTTTTTCATTGGGCAAAGGAGAAACACTCGGCATTGTTGGTGAGAGTGGTTCTGGAAAATCTGTGCTGTCGCTAGCAACCATTGGACTTCTACCTAAAACAGCGAAAGCGACGGGCGAAATTCTGTTTAATGGCGAAGACATTTTGACAATGTCAGAACGAGAGTTATGCAAACTACGTGGCTCTCGTATCGGTATGATTTTTCAAGAACCTATGACAGCATTAAATCCTGCAATGAAAGTGGGTAGTCAAATTGCAGAGGCATTAAGACTGCATAGTAATATCAGTCGCGCAGATGCGAATGCTGAAGCGCTACGGTTGCTTGAAATGGTAAAAATTCCCGATGCAAAACGAAAAATGCATTCTTATCCTCACGAAATGTCAGGTGGTCAACGTCAGCGTGTTGGTATTGCAATCGCGCTTTCACTAAAGCCTGATTTGCTGATTGCGGACGAACCGACTACCGCGCTAGATGTGACGGTTCAAGCTGAAATTCTAGATATATTGGATGATTTGGTTACTGAGCTTGGTATTGCTTTGATCTTAATTTCTCATGATCTTGGGGTTATTGCTCGGATCGCTGACCGCACTTTGGTTATGTATCGCGGTAACGAGATGGAGCAAGGAGAAACGGAGCGAGTGTTACGTCAGCCTAGCCATGATTACACGCGAAAGCTACTTTCTGCTTTACCAAGACGAGCGCGTGCTGGGCTTGATGTGATGGCTCCGACAACTTTGGGAGATTCCGTATGAGTAAGAAAATACTTGAAATCATTGGGCTCACTCGAGAGTTTGGCATTGGTAATAGCACGATGAAAGCGGTCGATAATGTGTCCTTGTCACTGGAAAAAGGTCAAATTCTGGGGGTTGTTGGAGAGAGTGGTTCAGGCAAATCGACATTAGCTCGTATTGTTATGGCGCTCGATAAGCCAACAGCAGGCAATGTGTTATTCGAAAATGAAGACATCTTCGCGCTTAGTGCGTCTAAGTTGCGTCGTCTGCGTTCTAATTTTCAAATGATTTTTCAGGACCCATATGGTTCATTGGACCCGCGTCACAAAATATCTCGAATTATTGCCGAGCCACTTCACCTAGAAGCAAATGCACCTAGAGGTAAGGCTTTGCGTGATCGAATCGGTAAACTTCTTGAGGAAGTGGGTCTTGCGGCTGAAGACATGGATAAGTATCCCCATGAATTTTCGGGTGGGCAAAGACAGCGTGTAGCGATTGCTCGAGCGCTTATTACGAAACCAAAGCTGATCGTTGCGGATGAAGCAACGTCTGCCCTCGATCTAACCGTACAAGCACAAATCTTAAAATTAATACTCGAAATGCGAGATACACATGGGATTTCAGTGTTGTTTATTACTCATAACATTGGTGTGGTTGATGAGATTTGCGACAGTGTGGCTGTGATGCAGTCTGGAAAGCTGGTGGAAACAGGGCCTGTACGGCAAGTACTCGACAACCCACGTGAAAGTTATACCAAGCGTTTACTGTCTGCTGAACCAACGTTGGATAAAATTGGACGTAAAAAGCATCAAGTGAGTGAATCTCCGCCCTAGCGCACCATCATCGATAATATTTCAACAACCTATTTTTAATTATTATACGGACTTTAGAAAATGACTGATTTTTCTGAACTGAATACCCGCGCCCTTTTGCAAGCTTATGCAAGTGGTGATGTCACTCCTTCTGAGTATATGGCTTGGCTGATAGAGCGAGTTAAGAGGGTAGAGCCTAAGATTAATGCGCTTTACGCCTTTAAACCCGAAGAGTCGATGAAACAAGCCGATGCCTCTACCTTGCGATGGAAAAAAGGTGAGACTTGCGGCCCGCTCGATGGCGTTCCTGTGACACTTAAGGAATTAATTGCAACAGTAGGTGACCCTGTTCCATTAGGAACGGCAGCCTCTGATAAAACGCCTGCAACAGAAGACGCTCCAACCGCGGCACGCCTTAAAGAAGACGGTGCCATTATTTTTGCTAAAACGACTTGTCCTGATTATGGGATGCTGTCTTCAGGTCTTTCAACATTCCATCATTTGAGTCGTAATCCATGGGATTTGACGCAAAATCCTGGTGGTTCTTCAGCTGGTGCGGCATCTGCTGGTGCGGCTGGGTTAGGTACTTTGCACATAGGTACTGACATTGGTGGATCGGTACGATTGCCTGCTGGCTGGACTGGGTTGTTTGGATTTAAGCCAACGCTAGGCCGTATCCCCATTTTCCCTTATTACACGGGTCGCTCGGCAGGGCCGATGACGCGTACGGTAGATGACGCTGTTATGGTAATGCCAACGATTACTAAACCAGATTGGCGTGATGCGACATCGGTTAACTATGAGGTGCTCGACTGGAATGTGCCAGCTGCCGATGTTCGTGGCATGAAGATAGGTCTAATGTTGGACGCAGGTTGCGGTATGGATGCTGAGCCAGAAGTGAGAGAAGCGGTTATTTCTGCAGCTAAGCGTTTTGAGGCTGAGGGTGCTCAGATTATAGAGATTGGCCCAGTGTTAAAACGCGAATGGCTAGATGGATTGGATATTTTTTGGCGGGCGCGTTTTTGGGGAACCATGCTAAAACTGACGGATGAGAAGCGTAAAACCATTTTGCCTTATATTTATGAATGGGCCAAAACAGGTGGCGATGCAGATCCTCTTGATGTGGTGAAGGGGTTTGATGCTACTTTGGCGATGCGTGATACCTGCGCAGCGGCATTTCAGCAAGTTGATGTGATACTATCGCCAGTTAATCCAAATGTGTCTTATCCTGCTGAGTGGGCTTCTCCTACGAATGATCCTCATAAGCCGTTTGAACATATTGCCTTTACTATGCCTTGGAATATGGGTGAGCAGCCTGCGTGTTCAATTAACTGTGGTTTTTCAACAAGTGGCATACCGATTGGTTTACAAATTGTGGCTCCGCGTTTCGAAGATCTTAAGGTGATTGCGTTGGCAAAAGCTTATGAGAACTGGCGTGGTCCTATTACCAACTGGCCTGAATTCTAATGTGAAAGCATTTGGTCGTTCCGCTTAGTTTTTTAGGATTAGGCGTATCTAACGTTTGTCATGCTTCTGCTACGCAATAGCGATTTTTTGCTGGTGGCAGTGGTATGGCAGTGTTGCTTATTTTTTCTAGTGTTTCCTTTATAGTTGCCGAAACCCACTCTAATAATTCCTCCTTATTAAGCCTGCATTAATCACTAATATGTTTTGTTTTTCCTCATAACAATTAAGCCCATCTCACTTTTGAGAGGAGGTTTAATAAGGCTATTTTGTTTATAAAGCAGATGATGCTTTAGCTTGAGGGATCGATAGCCTGTCATATTAATCGTATTAAAGTTTATAATGTAGTTTGGTCTAGTGATAGAATTTTGGATTTCTTTTCTGTATGTACGGATAGTGACATCATTCGTGGGGTTTATTAGTCAGGAAAAAGTGTTGTCCGTAATGGGGGTTACTGCTTTCATTACGATCTTATGGCTTTTGATATAAGGCTTGATTCGCTCATTTTAATGTGTGAATTTCAAATTAAGAATGCTAAAGAGTATAGGTAAGAGTGACATTATAATGGCAAATCAATATTTTGAAGATTGATGCCGGCTGTGCTTATTCAAAACCCAATAGATCAATGTTACCTAAATGGTTATCTGATATCGAAATCTCTTTTTCAAAAAATGGTCAATTCAGATCTAAAATAGGTATACGTAGTGCATAGAGTCTTGGTTGTTGATGCGGGTAACACGATTGTTAAGTTTACAGCTTTTGTTGACGCTGACGTACAGTGGGTAATTAGACAAGAAGCGTGCCCAGAGGATACAAATTTTATCCCAGATGCGATTTATTTCGCCAGCGTTCGGTCTGAGGAGCAGGGTAAAGCATTGATCTCAGAAATTGAGACTGTCTATCCTGATAGTGCTTTAGTTGTTTTAAATAGTGAATTGGTTGAGTGTGGAGTTAAGAACGCCTACAAAGAGCCGCAGCGATTAGGTATTGATCGTTGGTTGAGTGTTGTAGCTGCCCATCATCTCATTGAAGGTGATGTAGTTGTTGTTGATGCTGGTACTGCGATCAAAGTCGATGTCGTGAATGTAAATGGCCAACATCTTGGTGGTTATATCGTGCCTGGTTTGACTATGATGGAAGCTGCGCTTATTTCAAATACGGCTCGAATTAGGTATGAAGAAAATGAAGTGGGCGTTGGTGTTGGCTTGCCTGACTCGACTGCCCGAGCGGTGACTGAAGGTTGTTACGAAATGGTTTTAGGATTTTTGGAGCGGATTCATTTGCAATATCAAGAGTATAAATGGGTGGCGACAGGCGGAGATGCACAATCTTTATTAGATAGATTGGGGATTCCTGTTGAAAGGCAGCCAGATTTGGTCGCCATCGGTGCGAAATTGGTTGGTGATAAATACATGAGAATAAACCGATGAAATGGTTATTTCTTTTCTTTGTGTTGCTCAATGCTGCTTTTTTAAGTTGGCATAGTTTTGTTCAGGATAAGCCTAAGCAAATAAAAGAATCAATATATGGCCCTCCAGTGAGTGAGAAGATTCATTTGCTATCAGAGAGCCCTGCCGTGACGGCTGATGACTATAATGCAGGTGTGGCATCAAATGAATCCTTAGAGGATGCTCTCAATAAGGTCATCGATGAAGTGGTGGTAGATGAAGTTGCGTTGTTCTGCCCGCGTATAGAAGTAGAACGACAAGATGATAAAGTTCAAATTATAAAGGTGTTGACCGATTTTGGTTGGCGATATGTAGAAAAAGAAGTGACTGGAAAAAGGCCAAAGTTCTGGCTGTATATTTCTGCTCCCGAAACACCCGCCATAGCTGGTGGTATTGTCAAAGAACTCGCCTCTAAATCGATTGAAAGTTTTGTGATTAATCGAGGTGAAATGAAAAACCGAATTTCTTTAGGTTTGTATTCCTCCAAAGAGCGGGCAGAGCAGGCTCAAATTCGAATCCAAAAACGGTCAGGTTACTCTGTTAATGTTTATGAGCACCTTAGAAGCGTTCCTCTTCAACAGATTGATATAGAGCAGGCAGTTGACGAAAAAGACTGGGAGCAATTTGTTTCCAAGCTGGATCTCGCCAAGATGATGATAAATTTAGAAAAAAATCTTTGCTAGTGCTTGCAATTAGCAAATCGATTCATATAATGGCTCCCACCTCTTAGGGGGTTGCGTTGTGCGTTGAGTAA
>NZ_JACYFC010000008.1:15253-27649 GCF_014803385.1 Marinomonas colpomeniae
ACGAAAGTTTCGGTGGTTCGAATCCACCTCCCTCCACCAATTGCGGGTATGGTATAGTGGCTATTACATCAGCCTTCCAAGCTGAGGAGGCGGGTTCGATTCCCGCTACCCGCTCCAATGCTCATGTAGCTCAGTTGGTAGAGCACACCCTTGGTAAGGGTGAGGTCGGCAGTTCAAATCTGCTCATGAGCTCCAACAATTTCAATGCAAAGAATGGGTGGTTTTACCGCCTTTTTTATTGTCTGTTTTTTGGGCAGGTTCCCTTGCAAGTTATTGCATATTCGGGTACCATCCTTCGCCCATACGAATGTAGGCCAATAGTTCAATTGGTAGAGCACTGGTTTCCAAAACCAGCTGTTGGGGGTTCGAGTCCCTCTTGGCCTGCCATCTTTCGTATCCTATTTTTTTGTTAGGGATCACCTAAAGTATGAGTTCTAGTACTGAAGCTCAATCATCTCGCGGAGATGTATTTAAGTGGGCAATTGTTGTTCTGCTAGTTGCGGTCGGCGTGATTGGTAATAACTTCTATTCCGCTGAATCACTATTGTATCGTTTAATTGCTATCTTGGTATTGGCTGTTGTTGCTGGTTATGTTGCGTTACACACTGTGAAGGGTCAGTCTTTTTTTACTTTAGCAAAAGAAGCTAAAACTGAAATTCGCAGGGTTGTGTGGCCAACTAGGCAGGAAACTGTGCAGACAACTTTGATAGTGTTGGCGGTTGTTGTTTTTATGTCTCTCGTACTGTGGGGAGTAGATTCGTTCCTTGGTTGGGTCGTTTCTTCGGTAATTAGTTAGGAGTTGCTCGTGACCAAACGATGGTATGTAGTACAGGCGTACTCAGGGTACGAAAAGCACGTAATGCGTTCGCTTATTGAGCGAGTGCAGGTTATGGGGCAGGAAGAGAATTTTGGCGACATCTTGGTTCCAACCGAAGAAGTGGTTGAAATTCGAGATGGCAAAAAGCGCAAGAGTGAAAGAAAATTCTATCCGGGCTATGTTTTAGTTCAAATGGATATGAATGATGCCTCTTGGCACTTGGTTAAAGCTACTTCGCGTGTTTTGGGGTTCATTGGTGGTACGAAAGATAAGCCATCTCCAATTACAAGCCGTGAAGCGGATGCTATTTTACAGCGAGTTAGTGATGGTGTTGATAAGCCTCGTCCTAAAACGTTGTTTGAAGTGGGTGAGGTTGTTCGTGTTAACGAAGGTCCATTCGCAGATTTCAACGGCGTTGTTGAAGAGGTTGATTACGATAAAAGTCGAATCAAAGTGGCGGTGCTTATTTTTGGGCGCTCGACACCAGTTGATTTGGAATTTAGTCAGGTCGAAAAGGCCTGATTTGTTGAACGGGTAGCCTCACGGCAGTGACCCAATTGGAGTTGAAAAATGGCTAAGAAAGTCCAAGCTTATATCAAGCTACAAGTTAAAGCGGGTCAAGCGAACCCAAGTCCACCAGTTGGTCCAGCACTTGGTCAACACGGTGTGAACATCATGGAATTCTGTAAAGCGTTTAATGCGAAAACTCAAGGTGTTGAAGCTGGTCTTCCTACGCCTGTTATAATCACTGTTTACAGTGATCGCAGCTTTACATTTGAAACTAAGTCTACTCCTGCTTCTGTACTTCTTAAGAAAGCAGCTGGCTTGAAAAGTGGTTCTCCACGTCCAAACACTCAGAAAGTTGGTACGGTTACTCGTGCTCAGTTGGAAGAGATTGTTGTTGCTAAGCAGGCTGATTTGACTGCTGCAGATATGGATGCGGCAGTTCGTACTATCGCTGGTAGCGCGCGCGCTATGGGTCTAGACGTAGAAGGTGTTATCTAATGGCTAAATTAACTAAACGCGCTCGTTTGATCGCTGAAAAAGTAGAAGTTGCGAAATTGTACTCTGTTGAAGAAGCAGTTGCTGTTTTGTCTGAATTGTCTACTGTTAAATTTAAAGAATCTATCGATGTATCTGTAAACCTAGGTGTTGATCCGCGTAAATCTGATCAAGCTGTTCGTGGTTCTACAGTATTACCTCATGGTGCTGGTAAAGACGTTCGCGTTGCTGTTTTTGCACAAGGTGCAAATGCCGAAGCTGCGAAAGAAGCTGGTGCTGATGTTGTTGGTTTTGAAGATTTAGCTGAGCAAGTTAAAGCTGGTAATCTAGATTTTGACGTTGTTATCGCTTCTCCGGATGCGATGCGTATCGTAGGTCAACTAGGTCAGATCTTAGGTCCACGTGGTCTAATGCCTAACCCAAAAGTTGGCACAGTAACGCCTGATGTTGCTACTGCAGTTAAAAATGCAAAAGCAGGTCAAGCTCGTTACCGTACAGATAAAAATGGTATTATTCATGCAGCTATCGGTTCTATCGAATTTACTGCTGAATCTATCAAAGGTAACTTAGAGGCATTGATGTCCGACTTGCGTCGCGCAAAACCTGCTTCTGCTAAAGGTGTTTACCTTAAGAAAATAACCTTGTCCTCAACAATGGGTCCAGGTATACAGATTGATTTAGGTACGCTTAGCTCTAAGTAAGTATCTAAGTTGAAAGCTTTGGGGTCTACCTTCATTTTTTGAAGAGTAGAACGTCAAAGACCGCAGGAACCCTTTGGGGTTTAATGAAATGTTGAAAAATATTTGTCCTGCGCAGATGGTGTGGCCCGATTCAGATTTATTGGATCTAACTCACCAGCAAGTACTTCGAGCAATCGAAGAGTTGGTAAAAAAATAGGGGAATTTATTCCCTGCTAATCCAGGAGAAAACCAATGGCATTAGGTCTAGAAGACAAAAAAGCCATTGTCGCCGAAGTTAGTGAAGCTGCTAAAACTGCATTGTCTGCAGTCGTTGCTGATTCTCGCGGTGTTACCGTGAGCAGCATGACTGCGCTTCG
The DNA here is from genome assembly GCF_014803385.1 of Marinomonas colpomeniae. Classification (GTDB taxonomy): domain Bacteria; phylum Pseudomonadota; class Gammaproteobacteria; order Pseudomonadales; family Marinomonadaceae; genus Marinomonas; species Marinomonas colpomeniae. The sequence goes on from NZ_JACYFC010000008.1 coordinate 18,130, forward strand.
TAAAGAAGCGCGTGAAGCAGGTGTTTATGTACGTGTTGTACGTAATACATTGGCTCGCCGTGCAGTTGAAGGTACTGACTTCGAATGTCTAGCTGAGAGCTTTGTTGGTCCTACGTTGATCGCTTTCTCTAACGAGCACCCAGGTGCGGCCGCTCGTTTGATGAAGAAATTCGCGAAAGATAACAATGATTTTGAAGTGAAGGCGTTGGCGTTCAACGGTGAGTTGATCCCAGCTGGCGACATTGATCGATTGGCAACACTGCCTACATATGACGAAGCTATTGCGAAACTGATGAGTGTTATTCAGGGCGCAACAAGCAAGTTTGTACGTACTCTTGCAGCTGTTCGCGATCAAAAAGAGCAAGAAGCGGCATAATACGGTTTACCGTAGTCCTTCTTGATAAATATTTTGTTTTATTGCCTTCGGGTAATTATAAAAATGCTAGGAATCTGAGTCATGGCTCTAACTAAAGAAGATATCATTAATGCAGTAGCAGAAATGTCTGTAATGGACGTTGTTGAACTAATTTCAGCAATGGAAGAGAAATTTGGCGTATCTGCCGCTGCTGGTGTAGCTGCTGGTCCTGCTGCAGACGCTGGTTCAGCTGCTGAAGAGCAATCTGAATTCGACGTTATTCTTACTGCTGCTGGCGATAAGAAAGTAAACGCAATTAAAGCCGTTCGTGCAGCGACTGGTCTTGGCTTGAAAGAAGCTAAAGCTATCGTTGACGGCGCTCCAATGGCTGTTAAAGAAGGCGTGTCTAAAGAAGACGCTGAAGCTCTTAAAGCAGCTCTTGAAGAAGCTGGTGCATCTGTCGAAATCAAGTAATGATACTTGTATTTCCAGATTTCGACCAATAGTCGAAATGGCTGGTGACTTTTGTCACCGGCCTTTTTGGGTTTTCTGAAACTCAAATAAAACTTAAAAGAATTTTCAAATGGGAGATAGTGCTCCCATATATGGTAAGGCCTGATTTGGGCCTTTTGCGTCAATGTGCACAAGCTGGGGAATGCTGATGGCCTACTCATATACTGAGAAAAAACGTATCCGTAAGGATTTCGGTAAACTGCCGCCCGTTTTGGATGTGCCATACTTGCTGGCAATTCAGCTTGAATCCTACCGTAATTTTTTGCAAGAAGGTAAATCTCTTGCAGAGCGTGGGGAATTAGGTCTGCATGGGGCTTTTAAATCTGTCTTTCCAATGGTTAGCTTTTCTGGAAGTGCGGCGCTTGAATACGTCGATTACCGTTTAGGCAAGCCTGTATTTGATGTTAAAGAGTGTCAGTTGCGTGGTGTTACCTACGCGGCACCTTTGCGTGTTCGTGTCCGACTTATCATTTATGATAAAGAGTCGTCCAACAAGGCAATCAAAGACATCCGAGAGCAAGAAGTCTACATGGGTGAAATTCCACTTATGACAGATAATGGTACCTTTGTAATCAATGGTACTGAGCGAGTTATCGTTTCTCAATTGCATCGTTCTCCTGGTGTGTTTTTTGATCACGACCGTGGCAAGACGCACTCTTCAGGTAAATTACTGCATTCTGCTCGCGTTATTCCTTACCGTGGTTCATGGTTGGACTTCGAGTTTGATCCAAAAGATTGCGTATTCGTTCGTATTGACCGTCGTCGCAAACTGCCTGCAACTATATTGTTGCGTGCGTTGGGTTATGGAACAGAAGAAATTCTAGATGCATTTTTTGATACTACTCGTTTCTATTTGAAGCGTGATGGTTTTGAAATGGATCTGGTAGCAAATCGACTTCGTGGCGAAACTGCTTTGTTTAATATTGCAGATTCAAATGGCGAGCTTATCGTTGAAGAAGGTCGTCGTATTACGGCTAAGCACATTCGCGTTATGGAGAAAGCGGGTCTTGAGCGCTTATCTGTACCGCTTGAGTACATGCTTGGTAAAGTGACGGCGAAGAATTTGACGCACCCTGCAACGGGTGAGTTGATTGCTGAAGCGAATACTGAATTGTCTGTTGATCTATTAGAAGCACTAGTTGCTTCTGAAATCACGGAAATAGACACACTTTATACGAACGATTTAGATAATGGTCCATTCATTTCTGACACGCTTCGTATTGATCCAACCAGTAATAAGCTGGAAGCATTGGTAGAAATCTATCGTATGATGCGTCCTGGCGAGCCACCAACCAAAGAATCAGCTGAAGGCTTGTTTCAAGGTTTGTTCTTCACAGAAGATCGTTATGATTTGTCTGGCGTAGGTCGAATGAAATTCAACCGTCGTTTAGGTCGTGAAGAAGATACAGGCGCTGGTGTACTAAATAACGACGACATCGTTGCTGTTCTAAGAACTTTGCTAGATATCCGTAATGGTAACGGCATGGTTGATGACATCGATCACTTGGGTAACCGTCGAGTGCGTTCTGTTGGTGAAATGGCCGAGAACCAATTTCGTGTTGGTCTTGTACGTGTAGAGCGTGCAGTGAAAGAACGTCTGTCTATGGCAGAAGCTGATGGCCTAATGCCACAAGATCTTTTGAACGCTAAACCTGTTGCAGCGGCAATTAAAGAATTCTTTGGTTCTAGCCAGTTGTCACAGTTTATGGACCAAAATAACCCGCTTTCTGAAGTGACACACAAACGTCGTGTTTCTGCATTGGGGCCCGGTGGTCTTACGCGTGAGCGTGCTGGTTTTGAGGTTCGTGATGTACATGCCACTCATTATGGTCGTGTCTGTCCAATTGAAACACCTGAGGGACCAAACATTGGTCTAATTAACTCTCTGTCTACTTATGCTCGTACGAACAGTTATGGTTTCTTAGAGACGCCATACCGTAAGATTATCGACGGCAAGATGACAGATGAAACGGTTTATATCTCAGCAATCGACGAAGCGAAATATGTTATCGCACAGGCTTCTGCGAATGTTGATGGCGAAGGCCGTTTGGTTGATGAGTTGGTTCAGGTGCGTCATATGCACGAAACAACTTTGATTCCCAAAGAAAAAGTAAATCTAATGGACGTGTCACCTCGTCAGGTTGTTTCTGTAGCGGCGTCTTTGATTCCGTTCCTTGAGCATGATGATGCTAACCGTGCCTTGATGGGATCTAACATGCAGCGTCAGGCTGTACCAACACTTAAGGCTGATAAGCCGGTAGTAGGTACAGGTATGGAGCGCAATGTAGCAAAAGACTCTGGTGTTTGTATCGTTGCCAACCGTGGCGGTGTGATTGAGTCTGTTGATGCAAGTCGTATCGTTGTTCGTGTTAATTCTGAAGAGACGATGGCAGGTGAAGCCGGTGTAGATATTTATACACTGACTAAATATGTTCGTTCTAATCAAAATACCTGTATCAATCAGCGTACTTTGGTAATGAAAGGTGAGAAGGTTGCGTCTGGCGATATCATGGCGGATGGTCCTTCTGTTGATATGGGTGATTTGGCTCTTGGTCAAAACATGCGTATTGCTTTCATGCCTTGGAATGGTTTCAACTTCGAAGACTCGATTCTAGTTTCTGAGCGCGTTGTTGAAGAAGATCGATTCACGTCGATCCACATTCAAGAGTTAACATGTGTTGCTCGTGATACGAAGCTTGGGCCAGAAGAAATTACATCCGACATCCCGAATGTGGGTGAAGGTGCGCTTTCTAAATTGGATCAATCCGGTATCGTTTACATTGGTGCGGAAGTTGAGCCAGGCGACATTCTAGTTGGTAAAGTGACGCCTAAGGGTGAAACACAGCTAACACCTGAAGAGAAGCTTCTACGAGCTATCTTTGGTGAGAAAGCGTCTGACGTGAAAGACACGTCTCAGCGAGTTAAAACTGGCACACGCGGTACTGTTATCGACGTGCAAGTATTTACTCGTGATGGTATCGACAAAGATGATCGTGCTAAAACAATTGAAAAATCGCAGCTTGATCAAGTTCGTAAAGACTTGAATGAAGAGTTCCGTATTGTTGAGAAAGCAACGTTTGAACGTTTGGCTGATGCTTTAGTGGGTCAGCAAGCTGAAGGCGGTCCTAGCTTGGCTCGTAATGCGGTTATTACGGAAGAATACTTATCTAATTTAGATCACCCTGAATGGTTTAAGATTCGTGTTGCTAATGAAGAAGCAAGTGAGCAGCTTGAAAAAGCGCAAATTGCTTTAATTGAGCGCCGTAAAGAGCTTGATGCGAAATTTGAAGATAAAAAACGTAAAGTACAAACTGGCGATGACTTGGCGCCTGGCGTTCTTAAGATCGTTAAGGTTTACGTTGCTATTAAGCGTCGTATCCAGCCGGGTGATAAAATGGCCGGTCGTCACGGTAACAAGGGTGTAATCTCTAAGATCATGCCTGTAGAAGATATGCCGTACGATGAGAACGGTGACCCTGTTGATATCGTGTTGAACCCGCTTGGTGTTCCATCGCGTATGAACGTTGGTCAGGTGCTAGAAACTCACTTAGGTGCAGCCTCTAAAGGGTTGGGTCGTAAGATTAATGAGATGCTAGCCGTTGAACGTGAAAAAGCAGAAGCAGTTGCTGAGCTACGTGTTTTCTTAGATGAAATCTACAATGGCTACGAAGGCGATTTGAAGTGCGCACGTACAGAAGATTTGGACAGCTTTACAGATGAAGAAATATTGACCTTGGCGGGCAACCTTAAAGGTGGTGTTCCAATGGCGTCTGGTGCCTTTGATGGTGCAAAAGAGTCTGAAATCAAACGTATGTTGCGTCTAGCTGGAATCAATGAAAGTGGACAGGTTAAGTTGTTTAACGGACGTACAGGTGATGCTTTTGATCGCCCTGTGACAGTTGGTTACATGTATATGCTTAAGTTGAACCATTTGGTTGATGATAAAATGCACGCACGTTCTACTGGTTCTTACAGCTTGGTTACTCAGCAGCCATTGGGTGGTAAAGCTCAATTTGGTGGTCAGCGTTTCGGAGAGATGGAAGTTTGGGCGCTAGAAGCATACGGTGCCGCTTATACTCTTCAAGAAATGTTGACAGTCAAATCCGATGATGTGAATGGTCGTACGAAGATGTATAAAAACATCGTCGACGGTGATCACAGAATGGAACCTGGTATGCCTGAGTCCTTCAATGTATTGGTTAAAGAGATTCGTTCTCTTGGTATCGATATCGAGTTGGTTGCGGATTAAGCACGAATCACATTTGACCTGCTGGGGAGTAAAACTCCCTGGCCTTATCAGTGGGGCGAATATACATGAAAGACTTATTGGGTCTTCTAAAATCACAGGGACAATCTGACGAGTTTGATGCAATCCGTATTGGTTTAGCATCACCGGAGATGATTCGTTCATGGTCTTATGGCGAAGTTAAAAAGCCTGAGACTATTAACTACCGTACGTTCAAGCCTGAGCGTGACGGTCTGTTCTGTGCGAAAATTTTTGGTCCTATTAAGGACTACGAATGTTTGTGTGGTAAATACAAACGTTTGAAACACCGTGGTGTTATTTGTGAAAAATGTGGTGTTGAAGTTGCTTTGTCTAAAGTGCGTCGTGAGCGCATGGGGCACATTGAACTTGCATCACCAGTAGCACATATTTGGTTTTTGAAATCTCTTCCATCACGTATCGGTCTTATCATGGATATGACGCTACGTGATATTGAGCGTGTTTTGTACTTTGAATCTTTCATTGTGATTGATCCAGGTATGACAACGCTTGATAAAGGGCAGTTGCTGAATGATGAGCAGTATTTTGAAGCGCTAGAAGAGTTCGGTGACGAATTCGATGCCCGCATGGGTGCTGAAGCGGTTCAGATGTTGTTGCGTGATTTAGACATGCCTGAAGAAATTAACCGCATGCGTGAAGAGCTAAGCAGTACGAATTCTGAAACCCGTATTAAGAAGCTTTCTAAGCGTCTTAAATTGGTTGAAGCTTTCTATCATTCTGGCAATAATCCTGAGTGGATGGTGCTTGATGAATTGCCTGTGCTTCCACCAGATCTTCGTCCATTGGTGCCTCTTGAAGGTGGCCGTTTTGCGACGTCTGATTTGAACGATTTATATCGCCGTGTAATTAACCGTAACAACCGTCTAAAGCGCCTACTTGAGCTTTCGGCTCCAGACATCATCGTACGTAACGAAAAGCGTATGTTGCAAGAGTCTGTTGATGCCTTGCTTGATAATGGTCGTCGTGGTCGTGCGATTACAGGTTCTAACAAGCGACCTCTTAAATCTTTGGCTGATATGATCAAAGGTAAGCAAGGTCGTTTCCGTCAGAACTTGCTAGGTAAGCGTGTTGATTACTCTGGTCGTTCTGTAATCACGGTTGGCCCATCGTTGCGTTTGCATCAGTGTGGTCTACCTAAGAAAATGGCACTTGAGTTATTCAAACCATTCATTTTCTCTAAGCTTGAGCTTCGTGGCATGGCTACGACAATCAAAGCGGCTAAGAAAATGGTTGAACGTGAAACACCTGAAGTGTGGGATATTCTTGATGAGGTTATCCGCGAACATCCAGTTATGTTGAACCGTGCGCCAACACTTCACCGTTTGGGTATCCAAGCGTTTGAACCTATGTTGATCGAAGGTAAAGCGATTCAGTTGCATCCACTAGTGTGTGCGGCTTATAACGCCGATTTCGATGGAGACCAAATGGCGGTTCACGTTCCGCTGACAATCGAAGCGCAAATAGAAGCGCGTGCTTTGATGATGTCAACGAACAACATATTATCTCCAGCAAACGGTGAGCCTATCATCGTACCTTCTCAGGACGTTGTATTAGGTCTGTACTACATGACTCGTGAGAGAATCAATGCCAAGGGTGAAGGCATGGCGTTCTCTGACATCAAAGAAGTACACCGTGCGTATGGTGCTAAACAAGTTGATTTGCAAGCTAAAGTAAAAGTACGTATCAGCCAAGTTGATACGACGCTTGATGGCGATAAAGTGCCGTCTACTTTCATTGCTGACACTACTGTTGGTCGTGCTCTGTTGTTTGATATTGTTCCTGATGGCCTACCGTTCTCTGTGGTTAACCAAACCATGAAGAAAAAAGCGATCTCTAACTTAATCAATGAGTGTTACCGTAAAGTTGGTTTGAAAGAGAGTTGTGTTTTCGCTGATCAGTTGATGTACACAGGTTTCGCTTACGCGACAGTCTCTGGTTCATCTGTTGGTGTGGATGATTTTGTTATTCCGCCAGAAAAAGCTGACATCATCACGAAAGCAGAAGCGGAAGTAAAAGAAATCGAATACCAATATGCAGATGGTCTTGTAACGCAAGGCGAGAAGTACAACAAGGTAATCGATTTGTGGTCTCGTACTAACGAAACTGTTACTGAAGCAATGATGACAAACTTGGCAAAAGAAATGACTGTCAATAAAGCAGGCGAAACGGTTGAACAACAATCTTTCAACTCTGTTTACATGATGGCCGATTCTGGTGCCCGTGGTAGTGTTGCTCAAATGCGTCAGTTGGGTGGTATGCGTGGTTTGATGGCGAAACCAGATGGTTCCATCATCGAAACTCCGATCACTGCAAACTTCCGTGAAGGTTTATCAGTACTTCAGTACTTTACCTCTACACACGGTGCGCGTAAGGGTCTTGCTGATACGGCATTGAAAACAGCTAACTCTGGTTACCTAACTCGCCGTCTTGTTGACGTAGCGCAGGATTTGGTAATTACTGAGATAGATTGTGGTTCTACGAATGGTATTGTTGTAAATGCCATGATTGAAGGCGGCGACGTTGTTGTTCCTCTAGGTCATCGTGTGTTAGGTCGTGTAGTGGCTCAAGATGTTGTTGATGCTAAAGGCAATCCAGTGCTTTCTTCCGGTACTTTGATTGATGAGCATGATGTTCGTACGATTGAAGCGGCTGGTGTGGATGAGATGATTATCCGTTCTGTTATTACTTGTAATACACGTCATGGCGTGTGTGCTAAGTGTTACGGACGTGATTTGGCTCGTGGACATCAAGTTAATATCGGTGAAGCAGTTGGTGTTGTTGCGGCTCAGTCTATCGGTGAGCCAGGTACTCAGTTAACAATGCGTACATTCCACATCGGTGGTGCGGCTTCTCGTGCTTCTGCTGTTGATAGTGTTCAAGTTAAGAGTGCCGGTACTGTTCGTTTCCATAAAATGAAGAGTATTGAGCGTCATACTGGTCATTTGGTTGTGGCATCTCGTTCTTCTGAGTTGGCTATCGCTGATGAAGCAGGTCGTGAGAAAGAGCGTTATAAGCTTCCTTACGGTGCTGTATTGAGTGTACGTGAAGGTGATGCAGTTGCAGCAGGGCAAATTGTTGCTAACTGGGATCCGCATACACACCCAATCGTTTCTGAGATGGAAGGTCGTCTAGAATTTAGTGGTATGGAAGAGAATGTTACTATTCGCCGTCAATCGGACGAAATGACAGGCCTTACTACCATTGAGATCTTAGAAGTCAGAGATCGTCCAGCAGCAGGTAAGGATTTGCGTCCTATGATTGCTGTTGTAGATGCAGAGGGTAACCCTGTATTGATTCCTGGTACGGATTCTCCTGTACAGTACATGCTTCCTGAGAAAGCCTTGTTGAGCCTAGATCATGGTGCAACAGTAAAATCGGGTGAAGTACTTGCTCGTATACCTCAAGAATCTATTGGTAACAAAGATATTACCGGTGGCTTGCCGCGAGTGGCAGACCTATTCGAAGCACGTCGCCCTAAAGATCCAGCTGTGATGGCTGAAACTACTGGTGTAGTTAGCTTCGGTAAAGAAACAAAAGGCAAGATTCGTTTGGTTATTACGCCACAAGATGGCAGTGATCCAATTGAGACTTTGATTCCTAAATGGCGTCAAATCAACATATTTGATGGTGAAGAAGTAGCTAAAGGTGAGATTATTGCCGATGGTCCTCTAAGCCCTCATGATATCTTGCGCCTTAAAGGTGTAGAGGCTTTGGCTGATTACATCGGTAATGAAGTGCAAGAGGTTTACCGACTACAAGGCGTTGTGATTAATGATAAGCATATTGAAGTTATTGTTAATCAGATGTTACGCAAAGTAGAAGTTGGTGAATCTGGTGATACGGATCTGATCCAAGGTGACCAAGTTGAGTTTACTAAACTTCTAGATGCAAACGAGAAAGCTGAAGCAGAAGGTAAATTCCCTGCTAAGTATGAACGTGTGCTTCTAGGTATCACCAAAGCTTCTTTGGCTACTGAGTCCTTTATATCAGCAGCATCTTTCCAAGAGACAACTCGAGTTCTTACGGAAGGTGCGGTAACTGGTAAGAAAGATCACTTACGTGGCTTGAAAGAAAACGTTGTTGTGGGTCGCTTGATACCAGCAGGTACAGGTTTGGCTTACCACAATGAGCGCAAGAGAAAGAAAGAGCTTGCGCTAGCAGCGAAGGAAGGAAGTTCAGCAGTAAGTGCATCAGATGTGGAAGAAGCATTGAGTGCAGCACTGAAAGACTAACTATTTGCTGTTAAATCGCAAGGGAGGTGATTTTTTAGTCGCCTCCCTATTGACTGTTTTATAGGCGCAAATTAAACTTGCGCCACCTTAATTTTGGCGATTTCCGCTAAAATATTTGGATTTGTGGAGCTTGTC
>NZ_JACYFC010000008.1:27941-85079 GCF_014803385.1 Marinomonas colpomeniae
AGTTCGCGGTAGTTTAGATACTTCAGGCGTACAAGGTCGTAAGCAAGGTCGTTCTAAATACGGTACTAAACGCCCTAAGTAAGTTAATGCTACTTAGTAAGTTGTTTATACATAATTTTGTAATACAGTAAGGCCGAGCAATAATCGTATTGTCTCGGACGAACCTGAAGAGGATATAGATATGCCAAGAAGACGCGTCGTCGCCAAGCGTGATGTCCTTCCGGATCCTAAACACGGAAGCCAGCTTCTCGCTAAATTCATTAACCACGTAATGGTTAGTGGTAAAAAATCTGTTGCAGAAAGCATTGTTTATAATGCACTTCAAACTGTTTCAGAGCGCGCTAAAACTGAAGAGCCAATGGCTATCTTCGAAAAAGCACTAGAGTCTATCCAGCCAATGGTTGAGGTTAAGTCTCGCCGTGTTGGTGGTGCAACTTATCAAGTACCTGTTGAAGTACGTCCAGCTCGTCGCGCAGCTTTGTCTATGCGTTGGTTGGTTGATGCTTCTCGTAAGCGTGGTGAAAAATCTATGGCTTTACGTCTTGCAGGCGAGATTTTAGATGCTGCTGAAAATAAAGGTTCTGCTGTTAAGAAACGTGAAGACGTTCATCGCATGGCAGAAGCTAACAAAGCATTTTCTCACTACCGTTTCTAATATCCCGGAGAAGCATACACAGTGGCACGTAAAACACCGATCAACCGCTACCGTAATATCGGTATCTGTGCGCATGTTGATGCAGGTAAAACGACGACAACTGAACGCGTTCTTTTTTACACTGGTCTGTCCCATAAAATTGGTGAGGTGCACGATGGTGCAGCCACTATGGATTGGATGGAGCAAGAGCAAGAACGTGGCATCACGATAACTTCAGCGGCAACAACATGCTTCTGGAGCGGGATGAGTAAGCAGTTTGAAGACCATCGTATCAATATTATTGATACGCCTGGACACGTAGACTTTACGATAGAAGTAGAGCGTTCTTTGCGTGTTCTTGATGGTGCCGTCGTTGTGCTTTGTGGCTCTTCTGGGGTGCAGCCTCAAACTGAGACGGTTTGGCGTCAAGCCAATAAGTATGAAGTTCCTCGTATGGTGTTCGTTAATAAAATGGACCGTACGGGAGCTGATTTCTTTTCAGTTGTTCGTCAACTGAAAGAACGTCTTGGTGCTAATGCTGTTCCAATACAGATTAACATGGGCGCTGAAGAAGACTTTAATGGTGTTATCGATTTGGTCTTAATGAAAGCGATTATGTGGAATGAAGAAGATCATGGGATGACTTTCTCTTTGGAGGAGGTTCCTGCTGAGCTACTTGATACTGCGTTGGAGTGGCGTGAGCTGATGGTTGAGGCCGCAGCGGAAGCGAATGAAGAATTGATGGATAAGTACCTTGAAGAGGGTGAGTTATCTGTTGAGGATATTAAAATTGGTCTGCGGGCCCGCACTTTAGCTAATGATATAGTTTTGGTTACATGTGGTTCAGCCTTTAAAAATAAAGGTGTGCAGGCCGTTTTGGATGCTGTTGTTGAATATATGCCTTCTCCGCTTGAAGTTAAAGCGATAGAGGGGACGCTAGAGGATGGTGAAACAGTTGTTACTCGTATTGCTGATGATGGGGCTCCGTTCTCGTCGCTAGCTTTCAAGATAGCAACAGACCCATTTGTTGGTACTTTGACATTTATTCGGGTGTATTCTGGGGTGTTACGAACTGGTGATGCGGTTTATAATTCTGTTAAGCAGAAGCGTGAGCGTATTGGTAGAATGGTTCAGATGCATGCGAATGATCGTGAAGAGATCAAAGAAGTCTTGGCTGGCGATATCGCCGCTATTGTAGGTATGAAATTCGTAACTACAGGTGACACACTTTGTGATATGAGCGATGTTGTTGTGCTGGAGCGTATGGAGTTTCCAGAGCCTGTTATTTCTGTTGCGGTTGAGCCTAGAACTCAAGCGGATCAGGATAAAATGGGTGTTGCGTTAGGTAAGCTGGCGCAAGAAGATCCTTCTTTTCGAGTGGAAACGCACGAAGAGACGGGTCAAACAATAATTTCTGGTATGGGTGAACTGCACCTTGATATCCTTGTTGACCGTATGCGTCGCGAGTTTAAGGTGGAGGCGAACGTTGGTAAGCCTCAAGTTTCCTACCGAGAAAAAATCCGCAAAGAAGTGGTGGTTAATCACAAATTTGTGCGTCAATCTGGTGGTCGTGGTCAATATGGCCACGTCGTGATGAAGTTGATTCCAACCGATAAGGATGGACTTGAGTTTGTTAACGAGATTGTTGGTGGTGCTATTCCTAAAGAATACATCCCTGCAATAGAGAAGGGTATTTCAGAGCAAATGAAGAATGGTGTTGTCGCAGGGTATCCTTTGTTGGGTATTAAAGTGGTGCTGTTCGATGGTTCGTTCCATGATGTTGACTCTAATGAAATGGCCTTTAAAATTGCAGCTTCTCAGGGGCTAAGGCTAGGAGCGGTTGATGCTGATCCTTGTGTTCTTGAACCTGTAATGAAAGTGGAAGTTGTAACTCCTGAAGAGTATATGGGTGACGTAATGGGAGACCTGAATCGTCGTCGAGGTATTGTTCAGGGGATGGACGATTCCCCGGCTGGAAAAATTATTCGTGTCGAAGTTCCTCTTGGAGCGATGTTCGGATATGCAACGGCCGTGCGTAGCTTGTCGCAAGGGCGTGCGAGTTATGCAATGGAGTTTGAGAAATACGCTGAAGCACCGGCTAGTGTAGCAGACGCGATCATCAAAAATGAAGATTAATCATCATACTTACTAATTCTTAAGGTGCTTGTATCATGGCAAAGAGTAAATTTGAACGTAATAAACCACACGTTAACGTTGGCACAATTGGCCACGTCGATCACGGTAAAACAACACTAACAGCGGCATTGACTCGCGTATGTGCAGAAGTATTCGGCGGAACCGCTGTTGCTTTTGACGGTATCGATAATGCTCCTGAAGAGCGTGAACGTGGTATCACTATTTCAACGTCTCACGTTGAATATGATTCTCCAGTGCGTCACTATGCACACGTAGATTGCCCGGGTCACGCCGATTATGTTAAAAACATGATCACTGGTGCTGCTCAAATGGATGGCGCTATTCTTGTTTGTGGTGCGACTGATGGTCCTATGCCTCAAACTCGTGAGCACATCTTGCTTTCTCGTCAAGTAGGTGTTCCTTACATCGTAGTTTTCCTAAACAAAGCTGATTTGTTGGCTGAAGACTGTGGCGGTGCGGATTCTGAAGAATACGCTGAAATGCTAGAGTTGGTTGAAATGGAGTTGCGTGACCTTCTTTCTGAATATGACTTCCCAGGTGATGATACTCCAATCATTCCAGGTTCTGCGCTTATGGCGTTGAATGGCGAAGATGATAACGAAATGGGTACTACAGCAGTTAAGAAACTAGTTGAGACTCTAGATTCTTATATTCCTGAGCCAGAGCGTGCTATCGACGGTGCATTCCTAATGCCGATAGAAGATGTTTTCTCTATTCAGGGTCGTGGTACTGTTGTTACTGGTCGTGTTGAGCGTGGTATCGTTAAAATCCAAGAAGAAGTTGAAATTGTTGGTATCGTTGATACTACTAAAACAACTTGTACTGGTGTTGAGATGTTCCGTAAATTGCTTGACGAAGGTCGTGCTGGCGAGAACTGTGGTGTTTTGCTTCGTGGTACTAAGCGTGAAGATGTTCAGCGTGGTCAAGTGTTGGCTAAGCCTGGTTCTATCACTCCTCACACTACGTTCGAAGCAGAAGTTTATGTTTTGGGTAAAGATGAAGGTGGTCGTCATACGCCATTCTTTAAAGGCTACCGTCCTCAGTTCTACTTCCGTACAACTGACGTAACTGGTGCTTGTTCTCTTCCTGAAGGCGTAGAAATGGTTATGCCTGGTGATAACATTCAGATGACTGTTGAGCTAATTCACCCAATCGCGATGGACGAAGGTCTACGTTTCGCGATTCGTGAAGGTGGTCGTACAGTTGGTGCTGGTGTTGTAGCTAAAATCATTAAGTAATAGATATTTATATCTTGTTGCTATGATTTAAAAAAAGCCGCCCGCATGTCGGGCGGCTTTTTTATTTTGGCGGTTCAGAAATTGGTTACTTGACAACCAGTTTTTGAATGGCTAATATTCGCCGTCCTTAAAAAAGGATTGTGGCTTAATAAATATACTTTTTAAGTCATTAAAACACTGTATTTGGAGTTGGAAATGCAAAGCCAAAAAATCCGTATTCGTTTGAAAGCCTTCGATCATCGTCTGATTGATGCTTCAACACAAGAAATTGTGGAAACAGCGAAGCGCACAGGTGCGCAAGTACGTGGACCGATTCCACTTCCTACTCGCAAAGAGCGTTATACAGTATTGATTTCTCCACACGTAAATAAAGATGCGCGTGATCAGTATGAAATCCGTACACATAAACGCGTTCTAGATATCGTTGAGCCAACTGAAAAAACTGTTGATGCTCTAATGAAACTAGACCTTGCGGCAGGCGTGGAAGTACAAATCTCTTTAGGTTAATAACCTGAAGTTTGGGGTGCGAGAACCGACTGGTTATCAGTCGGCTTATGCACATTAGTGGAATGGTCTGGAATGACCAGCCGTAGCGGGTGATAGCCCCATACACAACTGGCAAGTGAGGTAAAAAATGACTATTCAATTAGTCGGACGCAAAGCCGGAATGACACGAGTCTTCACTGAAGACGGTGCATCCGTGCCAGTAACCGTCATCGAGGTTGAACCGAACCGCGTTACTCAGGTGAAAACAGCAGAAACTGATGGCTACCAAGCTATTCAAGTTACTGTAGGTTCTCGTCGTTCGAGCCGTGTCAACAAAGCAGCTGCTGGACATTATGCAAAAGCTAACGTTGAAGCAGGTCGTGGTTTGTGGGAGTTCCGCCTGGCAGGTGACGAAAAAGAAATCAATGTTGGTGATGAGCTAACTGTTGCTGATTTCGAATCTATCCAAATGGTTGATGTAACTGGTCAATCAAAGGGTAAAGGGTTTCAAGGTGCCATTAAGCGTCATAATTTTAGTATGCAAGACGCTACGCATGGTAACTCATTGTCTCACCGTGCACCTGGCTCCATCGGCCAATGTCAAACACCTGGTCGTGTTTGGAAAGGCAAGAAGATGGCTGGCCATATGGGTGCTGCGCAAGTTACTACTCAATCACTAGAAGTGGTTCGTGTAGACACAGAACGTAACCTTATCCTAGTGAAAGGTGCCGTACCTGGTGCAGTGAACGGTAATGTTATTCTTCAATCAGCTGTTAAAGCTCGCTAGGAGGGGTAGACAATGAACTTGAATCTTACAGGCGCAAAAGGAACGGTAGAAGTTTCTGATGTAGCCTTCGCTCGTGAATACAACGAAGCTCTAGTTCACCAAGTAGTTACATCTTACTTGGCTGGTGCTCGTCAAGGTTCTCGCGCACAAAAAACTCGCTCTGAAGTGGCCGGTGGTGGACGCAAACCTTGGAAACAAAAAGGTTCTGGTCGTGCACGTGCAGGTACTATCCGTAGCCCTATTTGGCGCTCTGGTGGTGTTACCTTCGCTGCGAAACCACAAGATCACTCTCAGAAAGTGAACAAGAAGATGTACCGTGCAGCAATGCGCACCATCTGGTCTGAACTTGTACGTCAAGACCGTCTTGTTGTGGTTGAAGATCTTAAATTGGAAGCTCCAAAAACTAAGCTCTTCATAGCAAAAATGGCAGAGTTGAATATTGAGAACGCTTTAATTGTTTCCCATGAATTGGACGACAATTTATTTTTAGCGGCTCGCAACATTCCTAACGTAGATGTGCGTGATGCAGCGTCTATCGACCCTGTTAGCTTGATTGCTTACGACAAAGTGTTGGTGACAGTTGGTGCTCTGAAACAAGTTGAGGAGGCACTAGCATGATCGGCGAACGCATTTATAAAGTTCTGTTGGGTCCACACATTTCCGAAAAAGCAACTATCGTAGCCGAAGGCAACGGTCAGTACGTTTTTCGTGTTACTGGTGATGCAACGAAACCTGAAATCAAACAAGCTATCGAAGCACTGTTTGAAGTCAAAGTTGAGTCTGTTCGCACGTTGAACCAAAAAGGTAAAACAAAGCGTACAGTTCGTGGTCTAGGTAAACGTAGCGACGTGAAAAAAGCGTATGTACGTTTGGCTGAAGGCCAAGACATTGATTTCATGGTCGCTGAATAAGGGGAGATAGGTCAATGGCTGTTGTAAAAAGTAAGCCAACGTCTGCAGGCCGTCGTCACGTTGTTAAAGTTACTAATACCGATTTGCACAAAGGCGCACCATATGCACCTTTGTTAGAGAAAAAAAGCAAATCAGGTGGCCGTAACAATAACGGACGCATCACTACGCGTCACGTAGGTGGTGGTCATAAGCAGCATTATCGTATGGTTGATTTTCGTCGTAATAAAGATGGAATTCCAGCGGTAATTGAGCGTTTGGAATATGATCCAAACCGTTCTGCAAATATTGCATTAATCAGATATGCTGATGGTGAGCGTCGTTACATTATCGCTTCCAAAGGTATGGCTGCAGGCAATACTGTTTTTAGTGGTGCAGATGCGCCTATCAAAGCTGGTAATACTTTGCCTTTGCAAAATATTCCTGTTGGTAGCACAGTGCACTGTATCGAGCTTAAGCCAGGTAAAGGTGCACAAGTTGCACGTTCAGCCGGTGCTTCTGCTCAGCTAGTTGCTCGCGAAGGTCGTTACGTTACTCTTCGACTTCGTTCTGGTGAAATGCGTAAAGTATTAACCGAATGTCGCGCTACTTTAGGTGAAGTATCAAACTCTGAGCATAGCTTACGAGTTCTTGGTAAAGCTGGTGCTACGCGTTGGCGTGGTGTTCGTCCTACCGTTCGCGGTGCGGCAATGAACCCAGTTGATCACCCACATGGTGGTGGTGAAGGTCGTAGTAAGGGTGGTCGTCACCCAGTTACACCTTGGGGTGTGCCTACTAAAGGGTACAAAACACGCAGCAACAAGCGTACTGATAAACTTATTGTACGTCGCCGTACTAAGTAATAAGAGGAAACGACTGTGCCACGTTCATTAAAAAAAGGTCCTTTTATCGACCTTCATTTGTTGAAAAAGGTAGAGGCTGCGGTAGAGAAAAAAGACCGTCGTCCAATTAAAACTTGGTCGCGCCGTTCTACTATCTTCCCTGATTTTGTAGGGTTGACTATCGCTGTCCATAATGGCCGCCAACATGTTCCAGTTCTAGTATCTGAAGACATGGTTGGTCATAAATTGGGCGAGTTCGCTCCGACCCGTACATATCGTGGTCATGCTGCGGACAAGAAAGCCAAACGGTAATAAGGGGTATTAACATGAGTGAAGTAAAAGCTTCATTGAAGGGTGCTCGCCTCTCAGCGCAGAAGGCCCGTTTGGTTGTAGATCAAATCCGCGGCAAATCTGTTAGCGAAGCACTGAACATACTAACGTTCAGTCCTAAGAAGGCGGCAGTAATTGTCAAGAAAGTACTAGAGTCTGCTATAGCTAACGCTGAGCATAACGAAGGTGCTGATGTAGATGACTTGCGTGTGTCTACGGCTTACGTTGATGAGGCAATGACTCTGAAGCGTATTATGCCACGTGCTAAAGGCCGTGCTGACCGTATTCTTAAACGCGGTTGTCATATTACAGTTAAAGTCGCTGACTAATTAGGAGAAACCCAATGGGTCAGAAGGTTCATCCAACTGGTATACGCCTAGGGATAGTTAAAGACCATACTTCTACTTGGTATGCGAATAATCAAAACTACTCTAAGCTATTATTAAATGATCTTCAGGTACGTAAGTACTTAGAGAAAAAATTGGTCCAGGCTTCTGTTTCTCGTATTGAGATTCAACGTCCTGCTCAGACAGCTCGCATTACTATTCACACTGCCCGTCCAGGTATTGTGATTGGTAAGAAAGGCGAAGATGTTGAGAAACTACGTAATGCAGTTTCTGATATGATGGGCGTTCCTGTCCACATCAACATCGAAGAAATTCGTAAGCCTGAAATGGACGCGAAATTGGTTGCGGCAAATATCGCCAGCCAACTTGAGCGTCGCGTTATGTTCCGTCGTGCAATGAAGCGTGCAGTACAAAACGCTATGCGTGCCGGTGCGAAGGGTATCAAGGTTCAGGTAAGTGGTCGTCTAGGCGGTGCAGAAATTGCACGTGCTGAGTGGTACCGTGAAGGCCGAGTGCCTCTACATACACTACGTGCTGACATCGACTACGCTCCTTATGAAGCAAACACAACTTACGGCATCATTGGCGTAAAAGTGTGGATCTTTAAAGGCGAAATCTTGGGCGGTATTGAACAAGTGCGAGCTGACAAAGGCGCACAAAAGAAGAAGTCTAAGTAGGGGGTAAGTCATGTTACAACCGAAACGTACTAAGTTCCGTAAAATGCAAAAGGGCCGTAATCGCGGTCTTGCGCTACGCGGAAACCAAGTCAGCTTTGGTGAATTCGGATTGAAGTCCACAGAACGTGGTCGTCTTACCGCTCGTCAAATTGAAGCGGCGCGTCGTGCAATGACTCGTCACATCAAACGTGGTGGTAAAATCTGGATTCGTGTGTTCCCTGATAAGCCGATTACTCAGAAACCTCTTGAGGTTCGTCAGGGTAAAGGTAAGGGTAGTGTAGAATACTGGGTTGCACAGATTCAACCTGGCAAAATGCTTTATGAAGTTGAGGGCGTTTCAGAACAGCTAGCACGTGAAGCTTTTGCTTTGGCTGCTGCTAAACTTCCTTTGTCCACAACTTTCGTAACGCGTACGGTGATGTAGATGATAGCAAAAGAACTGCAAGAAAAGTCTGTAGCAGAGCTACAAGCGACCTTGATTGAGCTGCTGCGTGAGCAATTTACATTGCGTATGCAGAAAGCCACTGGTCAGTTAGCGCAAACTCATTTGCTTTCGCAAGTTCGCCGCAATATCGCACGTGTTAAAACCGTGCTAAATGATAAGGCAGGTAACTAAGATGGCAGATACAAAAGCGCGTACAGCTACTGGTAAAGTAGTCAGCGACAAGATGGATAAAACCATTACAGTGCTAGTTGAACGTACAGAAAAACACCCTTTATACGGTAAGTTTGTACGTCGTTCTTCTAAATTACACGCTCACGATGAGAGCAATGAGTGTCAGATCGGTGATACCGTTAAGGTCGTAGAAACACGCCCTTACTCTAAGTCTAAGACTTGGAATCTGGTTCAAGTTGTCGAGAAAGCAGCAGCTGTTTAAGCTGCTCTTTCCTTCGTGAGACTTGTTATCTAATTTGATTGGAGAGCAGTTATGATTCAAACAGAATCGATGCTTGATATTGCTGATAACAGCGGCGCAAAACGTGTTCAGTGTATTAAAGTACTGGGTGGCTCACACCGTCGTTATGCTGCTATTGGTGACATCATTAAGGTCACAGTTAAAGAAGCGATCCCTCGTGGTCGTGTTAAAAAAGGGCAGGTTCTTAACGCCGTAGTCGTTAGAACTAAGAAAGGTGTTCGTCGTCCAGATGGTTCCGTAATCCGTTTTGATGTAAATTCTGCGGTTTTATTGAATGCAGCAGGACAGCCGATTGGTACTCGTATCTTTGGCCCTGTAACACGTGAACTGCGTACAGAGCAGTTCATGAAAATTGTTTCTCTTGCACCAGAAGTGCTGTAAGAGAGAGAGGGGACATTATGCGCAAGATCAAACGTAACGACGAAATTATCGTGATTGCTGGGAAAGACAAAGGTAAGCGCGGTAAAGTTGTTAAGGTAGTAGACGATAGCCGAGTTCTAGTTTCTGGCATAAATACTGTTAAGAAACATGAAAAACCAAACCCTATGAAGGGTTCAACTGGCGGTATCGTTGAACAAGAAGCACCAATCCAGGTTTCGAATGTAGCCATTTTTAACAGTGCTACTGGTAAAGCGGATCGCGTCGGCTTTAAATTGAGCGAAGACGGTACGAAAGTACGTATCTTCAAATCAAATAGTGAAGCGATTGACGCCTAAGAGCGAGAATTATAGCCATGGCGAGACTTAAGCAAGTTTATAAAGATGAAGTTGTAGCGACTCTTACTAAAGAGTTTAGCTACCAAAATGTAATGCAAGTGCCGAAAATCACTAAAATTACATTAAATATGGGTGTTGGTGAAGCTATCGCAGACAAGAAACTTCTTGAAAATGCGGTAAAAGATCTAGAAGCACTTAGCGGCCAGAAAGTTGTAGTGACAAAGGCTCGTAAATCAGTAGCAGGCTTTAAAATCCGTGACGGTTACCCGATCGGTTGTAAAGTGACACTACGTGGTGAGCGTATGTGGGATTTCTTCGACCGTTTGGTTGATGTTGCTATCCCGCGTATACGTGACTTCCGTGGACTTAATCCAAAGTCTTTCGACGGTCGTGGTAACTACAGCATGGGTGTTAGAGAGCAGATTATCTTCCCAGAAATCGACTACGATAAAGTAGACCGTGTGCGTGGTATGGATATTACCATCACAACGACTGCTCGTACCGATGACGAAGGTCGTGCTTTGTTAGCAGCCTTTAGTTTCCCTTTCAAGAAATAAGAGGTAGGAATCATGGCTAAAATATCAATGATTCAACGCGAAGCAAAACGTACTAAATTGGTAGCTAAGCATGCTGAAAAGCGCGCTGCATTAAAAGCGATCATTAGTGATGTTAATGCTTCGGACGATGAAAAGTGGGAAGCGACGCTTAAATTGCAAGCGCTTCCACGCGATTCATCTTCTTCTCGCCAGCGTAACCGTTGTCAAATAACGGGTCGCCCACATGGTGTTTATCGTAAGTTTGGTTTGTCAAGAATCAAACTGCGCGAAGCGGCTATGCGCGGTGATGTACCAGGCTTGAAGAAAGCTAGTTGGTAAGCAAGTAGAGCGCGGTCATAATACATGGCGGTGAGTGGGTGTCTAAAAGCTGGACATCCAGCTCGCCGCTGTGTACTATGCGCGAGCTCTATTTGCTGCACGATAGTTTTTTAAATTAGGAGCTCTTAAATGAGTATGCAAGATACCCTTGCGGATATGTTTACACGTATTCGTAATGCACAGATGGCGTCTAAGACATCTGTGAGCATGCCTTCATCAAAAATGAAGGCATCTGTCGCTGCAGTTCTACGCGAAGAAGGTTACGTAGGTAACTTCTCTGTAGATGAAGCGATAAAGCCGACACTTACAATCGAGTTGAAATACTACGAAGGTAAGCCGGTTATTGAACAAATTAAACGCGCATCTCGCCCAAGTTTGCGTCAATACAAAGGCACTACTGCACTACCTAAAGTAGAAGCAGGCCTTGGTGTTGCAATCATCTCTACCTCTAAAGGTGTGATGACAGACCGAGCAGCTCGCGCTGCTGGTATTGGTGGCGAAGTGATCTGCACTGTATTCTAGGAGTTAGTATGTCTCGAGTTGCTAAAAGTCCCGTGACGCTTCCTAGTGGTGTAGATCTAACTTTAAATGGACAAAATGTTGTTGTTAAAGGCGGCAAAGGTTCTTTAGAGTTTAATGTTCACTCAAGCGTTCAAGTGACTAAAGAAGAAAATGTTATTACCTTCGCTGCGCGCGATGGTGCAAAACAAAGCCGTGCCTTAGCTGGTACAACTCGTTCTTTGATTAACAACATGGTTATTGGTGTTAGTGAAGGTTTCGAGAAAAGATTGCTTCTTCAAGGTGTTGGTTATCGTGCTGCTCTTAAAGGCAAAGTACTTAACCTGTCTCTGGGTTTTTCTCATCCAGTAGACTACGAATTACCTGAAGGCATAACAGCTGAATGTGCTTCTCAAACAGAAATCGTGATCAGAGGTGTTGATAAACAAGCCGTTGGTCAGGTTGCTGCAGAAGTTCGCGGTTTCCGTCCCCCTGAGCCTTATAAAGGCAAAGGTGTTCGCTATGCTGACGAAATCATTCGTCGTAAAGAAGCTAAGAAGAAGTAGGTAGGCATTCATGAACACTAAAAAACAATCTCGAATTCGTCGTGCACGTCGTGCGCGTTTGCATATTCGTGACTTAGGTGCGAATCGTCTTACTGTACATCGCACACCACGCCATATGTATGCTCAAGTGATTTCTCCATGTGGTAGTAAAGTGCTAGCTAGCGCTTCTACTCTTGAAGAAGCTCTACGTGCTACAGCGACAGGCAACAAAGCAGCGGCTAAAGAAGTCGGTACTTTGATTGCTGCTCGCGCTAAAGAAGCAGGTGTCACTGCGGTCGCTTTTGACCGTTCTGGCTTTAAATACCACGGTCGCGTCCAAGTACTTGCTGACGCAGCACGTGAAGCCGGTCTAGAGTTTTAAGGGGTAGCAAATGGCTGTTAATGATCAACAAACTAGCGACCTCCAAGAGAAGCTAGTACAGGTAAACCGAGTTGCTAAAGTTGTAAAGGGTGGTCGTATCTTCTCTTTCACTGCTTTAACAGTTGTCGGTGATGGAAATGGTAAGGTTGGCTTTGGTCGCGGTAAAGCGCGTGAAGTTCCACAAGCTATTCAAAAAGCTATGGAACAAGCTCGTCGTAACATAGTTTCTGTAAAACTTGACGGCGGTACTCTTCAGTATCCTGTTAAAGCATCTCACGGTGCTTCTAAGGTTTACATGCAACCAGCTTCTCAAGGTACTGGCATCATCGCCGGTGGTGCAATGCGTGCGGTTCTAGAAATCGCTGGCGTTCACAACGTATTGGCTAAATGTTACGGTTCTACAAATCCAGTAAACGTGGTTCGCGCTACGATTAAAGGTTTGCAGGATATGAAAGCACCTGAACAAATCGCAGCAAAACGCGGTAAGTCAGTCGATCAAATATTGGGGTAATGTGTTATGGCGAATAATACCATCACAGTTCAACTAACCCGTAGCCCGATCGGTCGTCTTCCAAAACACCGTGAAACTGTTAAAGGTTTGGGTTTACGCAAAGTTGGCCAAACACGCGAGCTGGAAGATACTCCAGCTGTACGTGGCATGGTTAATAAAGTTTATTACATGGTTAAAGTGGTAGGAGAATAATATGTTTTTAAATACTCTTAGTCCTGCCGCAGGTAGCAAGCATGCTCCTAAACGTGTTGGTCGCGGTATTGGTAGCGGCTTGGGCAAAACCGGCGGGCGAGGCCATAAAGGTCTTAAATCTCGCTCTGGTGGCTCAGTAAAACCTGGTTTTGAAGGTGGTCAAATGCCTTTGCAGAAACGCCTGCCAAAATTTGGTTTTACTTCGCGTCAAGCAAAGTATGTTGCTGAAGTTCGTTTAAACGAACTTGCTGCTGTAAATGCTGAAGTTGTAGATTTGGCTGCTCTTAAAAGCGCCGACATTCTTGGTCATCAAATTAAGACTGCACGTGTAATCTTGTCTGGTTCTATCGACAAAGCTATTACCGTTCGTGGCCTTAAATTGACTAAAGGTGCTCGTGCCGCTATTGAAGCAGCTGGCGGAAAAGTCGAGGAATAAATGGCAAAGCGTGACTCACAACCTGCTGGTGCACAAAACGGATTAGGTGAGCTTTGGGCTCGTATTCGTTTTGTATTCTTAGCAATTATTGTATACCGAATTGGTGCGCATATTCCTGTCCCGGGCATTAACCCTGACAGATTATCTGCATTATTTGACCAAAATGAAGGCACAATTCTGAGTTTATTTAACGTATTCTCAGGGGGCGCACTAGAACGCATGAGTATTCTTGCGCTCGGTATTTTGCCCTATATTTCTGCCTCTATTATTATGCAGTTATTGACGGTCGTGAGTCCGCAGCTAGAGCAGTTGAAAAAAGAGGGTGAAGCGGGTCGTCGTAAGATTACTCAGTACACTCGCTACGGTACGGTTCTTCTTGCACTTGTTCAGTCTGCTAGTATGGCAGTTGGACTTGCAAGCCAAGGGATCTCATTTAGTAGTGGTATAGAATTCTATGCTGTTGCTGTTGTGACGCTTGTTGCTGGTACTGTCTTCTTAATGTGGTTAGGTGAGCAAGTTACTGAAAAAGGCATTGGTAATGGTATATCCATTCTTATCTTCGCCGGTATCGTTGCAGGCCTACCATCTGCTTTAGCTCGCTCTTTCGAATCGGCTCGTCAAGGCGATATCAATATTTTAGCTTTGTTGCTAATTGGTATAATTGCCATTGCGACTATCGCGTTCGTTGTTTTCATCGAACGTGGTCAGCGTCGTATTACGGTGAATTATGCTAAGCGCCAGCAAGGCAAAAAAGTATTTGCTGCGCAAAAGAGTCATTTGCCACTTAAAGTGAATATGGCTGGTGTTATACCGCCAATCTTCGCTTCAAGTATCCTTTTGTTTCCTGCTTCGATCGGCCAATGGTTTGGTCAAGGTGAGGGAATGGAATGGCTGCAAAATATCTCTTTAGCTCTTGCTCCTGGGCAACCGCTCTATGTGTTGTTGTTTGCAATCGCAATTGTCTTCTTTTGCTTTTTCTATACAGCGCTAGTGTTTAACCCTAAAGATGTGGCAGATAACTTGAAAAAATCCGGTGCTTTTTTACCGGGTATTCGTCCAGGTGATCATACTGCTCGATATATCGATGGTGTAATGACTCGTTTGACATTGTTTGGTGCTTTATACATCACTCTAGTGTCTCTGATGCCTCAATTCTTTGTTGTTGCGTGGAATGTTCCATTCTACTTTGGCGGTACTTCTATGTTGATCGTAGTAGTTGTTGTCATGGACTTTATGTCGCAAGTTCAAAGTCATTTGATGAGTCAGCAGTACGGTGCATTAATGAAAAAGTCTAATCTGACTGGTTATGGTCAGAATGGCCTGATGTAATGCGTTAAGCATTAGTTGGAGATCAATATGAAAGTACGTGCATCTGTAAAGAAAATCTGTCGTAACTGTAAAATCGTTCGTCGTAACGGTGCAGTTCGAGTGATTTGTGTTGAGCCTCGTCATAAACAACGTCAAGGTTAATAACGAGTCTGCTCAATGATAGGTAAGGGTGGTTGATTTATGTCCTAAAGATAGGCATAATCAGCCGCCCTAATGATAGTAAAGTGATGAATTATTTAATAATCATCAATAACAACGGAGTAAAATGATGGCTCGTATAGCCGGTGTCAATATTCCTGACAATAAACATGCGGTCATTTCTCTGACTTACATCTTCGGAATTGGCCGTACTCGTTCGCGCGCTATTTGTGCTGCTACGAGTGTTGCAGAATCTGCGAAAATAGGTTCATTAAGTGATGATATCCTTGATGAACTTCGTGGCGAAGTTGCTAAGTACACTGTAGAGGGTGACTTACGTCGTGAAGTCAGTATGTCTATCAAACGTTTGATGGACTTAGGTTGCAACCGCGGGATTCGTCATCGCCGCAGCCTACCAGTTCGTGGTCAACGTACCAAAACGAACGCTCGTACACGTAAAGGCCCACGTAAGCCTATTCGTAAGTAATTTAAACGCGTTTCGCTCTAGCCTCAAGTGGGCTGGAGCTGAGCATTAAACAGGAAAGTGCAATATGGCTAAGCCAGCAGCGCGCACCACCAAGAAGAAAGTCAAAAAGACTGTCGTCGATGGTGTTGCTCATGTACATGCCTCATTCAATAACACGATTGTGACTATCACCGACCGTCAAGGCAACGCTTTGTCTTGGGCTACTGCAGGTGGTTCTGGTTTTCGTGGTTCTCGTAAAAGTACTCCTTTCGCAGCTCAAGTAGCAGCGGAACGTGCCGGTACTGTCGCACAAGAATTTGGCCTTAAAAACGTTGATGTAATGATTAAGGGCCCTGGTCCTGGTCGTGAGTCTGCAGTTCGCGCATTGAACTCTTTAGGCTTACGTATTAATAACATCACAGATGTGACGCCAATCCCGCACAACGGTTGCCGTCCACCTAAGAAACGTCGCGTTTAAAGGAGACAGATACATGGCTCGTTATATAGGTCCAACTTGTAAGTTGTCTCGTCGTGAAGGTACCGACTTGCAATTGAAGAGCGGTTCACGCGCTCTTGAGTCTAAATGTAAAGCAGATACGGTTCCGGGTGTACATGGTGCACGTCGTAGTCGTCTTTCTGATTACGGCTTACAATTACGTGAGAAACAAAAAGTACGTCGTATGTACGGTGTTCTTGAAAAACAATTCCGTAACTACTACAAATCTGCCGCTCGTCTTAAAGGCGCAACTGGTTCAAACCTTTTGCAACTTCTAGAATCTCGTTTAGATAACGTTGTTTATCGCGCAGGTTTTGGTTCTACACGTGCGGAAGCTCGCCAATTAGTAGGCCATAAAGGCATTCTAGTAAATGGTGCAACGGTTAATATCGCGTCTTACCAAGTTCAAGCTGGTGACGTAGTATCTATCCGTGAAAAGGCTAAGAAGCAATTGCGTGTATTAAGCGCACTAGAGCTATCTAAAAGTCGTTCAGCGATCCATTGGATCGAGGTTGATTCAACCAAATTAGAAGCAACTTATAAAGCTGCTCCTGAACGTGCCGATTTATCAGCTGAAATTAATGAGAACCTAATTGTCGAACTTTACTCTAAGTAAGTCGGTAACTAGGATCAAGAAATAGGTGGATCTATGCAGCGTTCAGTGAGCGAATTGTTAACCCCACGCAACATTGAAGTGCAAGAATTGGGCAACACTCGCGCTAAAGTTACACTACAACCACTAGAACGTGGTTTTGGTCATACTTTAGGTAACGCGTTACGCCGCATTCTTTTATCTTCAATGCCAGGTTGTGCGATTGTTGAAGTTGAAATCGACGGTGTATTACATGAATACAGTGCAATCGAAGGGGTTAAAGAAGATGTTATTGAGATTCTTCTTAACCTGAAAGGAGTTGCGATCGCTCTACACGGGCAAGATGAAGCAACTCTTACTTTAAGTAAAAAGGGTCCTGGTATCGTAACAGCTGGTGATATTCAGCTAGTTGCAGATGCGGAGATCGCTAACCCAGATCATGTTATTGCGCACTTGGATGACACTGCAGAGCTAAATATGCAGATCAAAGTCGCACGTGGTCGTGGTTATGAGCCTGCTGATGCTCGTGTTGCTGGTGATGATGAGACTCGTCCTATCGGTCGCTTGCAACTGGATGCTTCATTCAGCCCTGTTCGCCGAGTAGCGTACAGTGTCGATAATGCTCGTGTAGAGCAGCGTACAGATTTAGATAAGTTAGTCTTAGACATCGAATCTAATGGTACGATCGATCCTGAAGAAGCTATTCGTAGAGCAGCGACTATTCTACAACAACAAATCGCAGTGTTTGTCGCCCTTGAAAGCGAAAGCGAAGCGCCTGTTGTAGAAGAAGAGGATGAAATCGATCCAATTTTGTTACGCCCGGTTGATGATCTTGAATTAACCGTTCGCAGTGCTAACTGTTTAAAAGCAGAAAACATTTATTACATCGGTGATTTGATTCAACGTACAGAGGTTGAGCTTCTTAAGACGCCTAACTTAGGTAAAAAGTCGTTAACTGAAATCAAAGATGTATTAGCGCAGCGTGGTTTGTCTTTGGGAATGCGTCTAGAAAACTGGCCACCGGCTAGTTTAAAAGACGATAGCAAAGTTCTAGCTCGCTAGATCATTGTTCCCTGACCACACTAGTTTGGTAAGGAATATAAAATGCGTCATCGTAAGAGTGGTCGTCACTTAAACCGTACTAGCTCACATCGTAAAGCGATGTTTAAAAATATGGCAGTTTCCTTGTTTGAGCACGAAGTTATTAAAACTACGTTGCCTAAAGCAAAAGAATTACGCCGTGTTGCTGAGCCATTGATTACATTGGCGAAAGTTGATTCTGTAGCGAATCGTCGCCTTGCCTTTGCTCGTACTCGTAGCAAAGATGCAGTAGGTAAATTATTTACGCAGCTTGGTCCTCGTTACCAAGATCGTCCTGGCGGTTATGTTCGCATTCTAAAATGTGGCTTCCGTACAGGTGATAATGCACCTATGGCTTATGTTGAATTGGTCGATCGACCAGTTGCAGAAGCTGCTGAGTAAAATCAGTTTGTAATAAAAAAGCCGAGCTTTAACAAGCTCGGCTTTTTTTGTGCCTGAATTTTGTGTCTATGCCTCTAATGCATGTACAAGGCTATTGCTGGCTGATAAAAAAAATACCTGATGGAAATACTTCCATCAGGTATTTTTTTTATCAGAGCCTTAACGCAACCTATAGCCTATTTAAGCATTAGCTTTAAGAATCGCCCTGTATGAGAGTTTTTAGCTTCAGCAATATCTTCAGGCGTTCCTTCCGCGACAATGTAACCGCCACCACTACCACCCTCTGGACCCAGGTCAACAACCCAATCGGCTGTTTTGATAACATCCAGGTTATGCTCAATAACCACAACTGTATTTCCATGATCACGAAGACGATGTAGAACCTTAAGAAGCTGTTCAATATCGGCGAAATGTAATCCAGTGGTTGGCTCATCTAAGATATACAAAGTAGTGCCTGTATCTCGCTTAGACAATTCTTTCGCCAGTTTTACGCGCTGAGCTTCACCGCCCGATAAAGTTGTCGCGGCTTGTCCTAAGCGAATATAACCTAGACCAACATCGACGAGTGTCTGTAGCTTTCGAGCGATAGATGGCACAGGGTCAAAAAACTCACGAGCATTTTCTATTGTCATTTCAAGGCATTCGCGAATGTTCTTGCCTTTGTAGTGAATCTCTAGCGTTTCGCGGTTATAGCGTTTGCCTTTACAGGTATCACAAGGAACATAAACATCAGGAAGGAAATGCATCTCTACCTTGATGACGCCATCACCTTGGCAAGCTTCACAGCGTCCGCCTTTCACATTGAAACTGAATCGACCTGGTTTATAACCACGTGAGCGCGCTTCTTGTGTAGCAGCAAACAGTTCTCGCATTGGTGTAAATATGCCCGTGTAAGTCGCTGGGTTAGATCTAGGCGTACGACCAATAGGGCTTTGATTAATGTCTACACACTTATCAAATAAATCCATGCCTTCAATGCGTTCATGTGGCGCTGCTTTTAACGTTGTTGCTCCGTTTAACGCTGTCGCCGCAAGAGGGTATAAAGTACCGTTTACCAAGGTTGATTTGCCAGATCCGGAAACACCCGTCACACAAGTCATCACACCAACAGGAATCCTTAAATCAACCGTGTTCAGGTTGTTACCTGTTGCACCAATCAAGTTAAGAGACATATTGTCTTTGGCTTTATGGCGAATAGTCGGAATTTCAATACGGCGTTTACCTGTTAAGTACTGCCCTGTGATAGATTCTGGACAATCCATAATGTCTTGAGGTGTACCGCTGGCAATAATCTCTCCACCATGAACCCCAGCGCCTGGTCCTATATCCACTACAAAGTCAGCAACGCGAATGGCGTCCTCATCATGTTCAACCACAATGACCGTATTGCCTAAGTCTCTAAGTCGAGTCAAAGTAGCAATTAGTCGTTCATTATCACGTTGGTGCAAACCAATAGAAGGCTCATCAAGAATGTACATAACGCCAACGAGTCCAGCGCCAATTTGGCTAGCAAGTCGAATACGCTGCGCTTCACCACCAGACAAAGAGTCAGCCTTACGGTCAATGGTTAAGTAATCCAAGCCGACATTTACCAAGAAAGTTAAACGATCTCTAATTTCTTTGAGTATCTTTGAGGCAATCTCGCCGCGTGCTCCAGGGAGTTCAAGCGTTTCGAAATACTTTAAACATTCAGCAATAGGGTATGTAACTATTTCTGGCAGTGTTTGTTCAGAAATGAATACATTGCGAGCGGAACGATTCAATCGAGCTCCATGACACTCTGGGCAAGCTTGAACGCTAATATATTGAGATAAGTCGGCACGAACACTGTCGGATTCCGTTTCATGATAGCGGCGTTGCAAATTAGGGATAACGCCTTCAAAAGAATGAGAGCGAGTCATTTTGTCGCCGCGTTCATTAATATAAACGAAATCTATTTTGTCTTTTCCTGAACCTTGTAATACGCGTTTTTTAAAATCTTCTGGTATGTCATGATATTTTGCATCAATATCAAAACCATAATGCTTCGCTAATGCAGTAAGTTGTTGGTAATAAAATATACTGCGACGTCCCCAACCACGAATCGCGCCTTCTGCTAGCGTCAGCGTCTCATCTTGAATGATTCGATCTGGATCGAACATCTGATGTGTGCCAAGACCGTCACACGTTTGACAAGCACCATTCGGATTGTTGAACGAGAACAGTCGTGGTTCAAGCTCCGTTAAGCTGTAGCCACATACAGGACAAGCGAATTTACTTGAAAAGATATACTCTTCCTTCTCATCGTCCATGTTTAGAGCTTTAGCAATACCGTCAGATAAACCTAAGCAAGTCTCAAACGACTCAGCAAGGCGTAGCTGTAAATCTGAGCGTACTTTAAAGCGATCTATCACCACCTCAATCGTATGCTTCTTGTTTTTTTCTAATGCAGGCGCATCATCTAAGTCAACAACGATGCCGTCTATACGAGCTCGAATAAAGCCCTTTGATAACAAATCGCTAATGGTATGTAAGTGCTCACCTTTGCGATCCTTGACGATAGGTGCAAGCAACATCATCTTAGTTTCTTCAGGTAGAGATATAATTTTATCGACCATTTGTGATATGGTTTGCGCCTCTAAAGGCTCACCATGATCTGGGCAACGAGGTTGTCCGGCACGTGCATATAACAGTCGTAGATAATCGTATATTTCTGTTATTGTGCCGACTGTTGATCGAGGGTTGTGAGAGGTCGATTTTTGCTCGATAGAGATAGCAGGAGACAGACCTTCAATATGGTCAATGTCTGGCTTTTCCATCATAGATAAAAATTGGCGAGCATAAGTAGATAAAGACTCTACATAACGACGTTGGCCTTCTGCGTACAAAGTATCAAATGCGAGAGAGGATTTACCCGAGCCAGACAGTCCAGTTATCACCACAAGTTTGTCTCTTGGGATGTCTAAGTCCACATTTTTCAGATTGTGGGTGCGGGCTCCGCGTATGGTAATGGTATCCATGAGTCTCCAATGTAAAATTGATCAACAGAAATGAATCTGCCAGTAAATTAAATAACTGTCTATTTTTACAGTAGTTGAAATAGAGCTTCAACGGTATTTTGAGTAAAATAGACATCTTTTTTCCTTAACCCCTAAGTTAAGTGGTTATTATTCCATTATGGACTTACTAGAACGTCGATCAGTACTTGCATTAGCGCTTATCTATTTATTTAGAATGCTAGGCTTGTTTCTTATTTTACCAGTCATCAGCGTTGCGGCCGATGGGCTTACTGGTGCCGACGCGGCCTTAATTGGCACCGCTATTGGTATCTATGGTTTGACACAAGCCAGCCTGCAAATTCCTATGGGAATGTGGTCTGACAAAATTGGCCGAAAACGTGTCATTGTCATCGGGCTTTTGTTGTTTGCCGTAGGCAGTTTGATATGTGCAAATGCAGATAATATCACGACCCTAATCATTGGCCGAGCAGTGCAAGGTGCAGGCGCAATTGCGAGCACACTGATGGCGCTATTAAGCGATGTAACAAGAGAGCAAAATCGAACCAAAGCCATGGCCCTCGTTGGTGTTAGTATTGGTGCCTCGTTCATGTTGTCTTTGATATTTGGTCCTTGGATATTTGCTCTAGTAGGGCTGTCTGGTCTCTTCTACCTTTCCTTTGCTTTATCTTTAATAGGGATAGTATTAATCATTTTTGCTGTGCCTAATATTGTTCAGCATACTTTTCGTAGAGACACGACACCCAGCCTGCAGGCATTGGGCTCGGTATTAAAAGATTCAAAACTGCGCTTCTTAAACGTGAGTGTATTATTATTGCATGCAAGCCTAATGGCATTGTTTGTTACTGTACCTGATTTACTGATTAATCAATTCAATTTACCCTTGTCAGAACACAGTTGGTTTTACATGTTGGTGATGGGTTTTGCTTTCGTAGGTATGCTACCATTAGTGGTTATTGCTGAATCAAAAGGCAAGATGAAAGGCGTACTGGTTGTAGTGCTGGTTTTATTAGGAACAAGCTCAATATTTTTACAATGGGCACCTGACCTTTGGTGGTTTGGTATCCTATTTTGGGTGTATTTTGTTGGCTTCAATGCATTGGAAGCGACACTTCCTTCACTCATTAGTAAATTGGCTCCCGTTGGTTATCGCGGAACGGCCATGGGTGTGTTTTCTACGCATCAATTTTTAGGTACCTTCTTAGGTGGCGTCGGTGGTGGTTGGTTGCTGCAAAACTACTCCCAAAGCGGTGTGTTTTGGGTTGTGGGTGTTGTGTTTTTAGCATGGTCATTGGTTGGTTTAACACAGCCTGCACCTCGTCAGTTAAGCAGCTTAGCTTTTAGTCTGCCGAATATAACGGAAGAAGAAATAACCAAATTGGCAGATCAACTTACGCAAGTCCAAGGAGTGGAAGGCATGCAAATTTTTAAAGACGAGCAAACTGCTTATCTTAAAGTCGATAAGAAAATATTAGATAAAGACACATTGAAGCGTTTAGCGCCTCAAGTAGCTCTTTAAACAGAATCTTTTTAAAAGAATATTATTTCTATTTTTAGTTGGAGAACATCATGGCTCGTGGAGTAAATAAAGTGATCATAGTAGGTAACGCAGGCAATGATGCTGAAGTGCGTTTTATGCCATCTGGTGCAGCTGTTGCAAACGTGAGCCTTGCAACAACAGAAAGCTGGAGAGACAAGCAAACAGGCCAAATGCAAGAGCGTACAGAATGGCATCGTGTTGCGTTTATGGATCGCGGTAACTTCCGCCTTGGTCAAATCGCTGGCGATTTCATTAAGAAAGGCTCAAAAGTTTACGTGGAAGGTTCATTGCGTACACGTGAGTGGGAAAAAGACGGCATCAAACGTTACACAACAGAAATCGTTGCTAGTGAAATGCAGTTATTAGATGGTCGTAGTGACGGCGGCAATGCGGGTCAGCAAGGCGGGTACGATTCAGCGGGTCAAGGTGGTTACGGTCAGGCGCCTGCACAAGCAGCACCTCAACAAGGTGGCTATGGCCAAGCGCCAGCACAAGCTGCACCTCAACAAGCACCACAAGGTTTTAATCAGCCTCAAGGTGGATACGGTCAAGCGCCAGCTCAGCAAGCACCACAACAAGCTGCGCCACAACCACAGTCTTTTGGTAGTTGGGGCAATGCACCACAACAAGCGCCAGCTCAAGCGGCTCCACAGCAACGCGCTCCTGCACAAGCTGCGCCTCAACGTGCTCCGCAACAAGCACCAAAAGCACCAGAGCCAAAACCACAACAAGCGCCAAACTTTGACGACTTCGATGATGACATTCCTTTTTAAAATATACATATTTTAAAAAGGTTGATTTAAGTTCGTTTAGAAAAACTTTCAAAGCCTCGCATACGCGGGGCTTTTTTGTAGGTGATGTTAGGTTGTATAGTTGTCTCACGTGTCGTATATTTGTAAGTATCGTTGTCGTATTTTTGTATCTTAGGTGACTTTCAAAGGAGGGTTTTAGATGGCTAGCAAAACGCTTAAAAGTAAGGTTAATTATCGTGTTATCCGGAGTAAATCTGATGTCTTTACGCCTAGTGATTTTTTTGACCTTTCAGATAGAGATCAGATAGGAAGAGCATTAAGACAACTTGTGTCTGAACAACGTTTGATTCGTTTTGGGCAAGGCTTATACGCAAAAGCGAAAGTATCCAAATATACTGGAAAGGTTTTACCTGTAAGGCCTTTAACGGATTTAGCGGTAGAAGCGTTGAATAAGTTAAATGTTAAGGTTATTAGCTCCAAAGAGCAGACACAGTATAATCAAAATCAAACCACTCAAGTTCCTACTGGTCGTGTTATAGCGGTTAAAGGGCGAGTAACAAGACGTATGAGTTTAAATGGATCAACAATTAAGTATCAACGTGTCTCATAATATTCCAGAACCAGGTCTGATTCAGGAAGTAGCCTCGCAGCGAAATGTAAGTGAGGCTTTTATTGAGAAAGATTGGTTTGCCGTTCAAGCATTAAAGCTAATATCTTCAAATATATCTGAGAATGAAAATATCCAAACGATATTCTCAGGCGGCACTAGCCTTTCAAAAGGACATGGACTAATTCAAAGGTTTTCTGAAGATCTCGACTTTCGCTGTCACTATATAGGCTCACTTTCACAGGGACAGAGACGCAATGCTAAAAGGGAATTGAGAGAGTGTTTGATACGCTCACTAAGTATCGAAAATTTTTTAATGTTTAATCAAGAGCTTCTACAGCAAAGCGGAAAATACTTTAAGTTCCCTCTTAGCTATCGTAAAAATACGTCTATCCACGACGCCCTAAGAACAGATTTAGAGCTAGAATTTAGTTTTACTCCTCCTAGACTGCCTCCTGTCTCAAAACCAATTATTTCTATGATAAATGAATACTTAGGCGAACCTGCCGAGACAAGTATTTCATGTATGCAGTCTGTGGAAATTGGTGCAGATAAACTGAGTGCTTTAACCTGGAGAGTGCTTAAACGTGATAGAACCAATATAAATGATGATCCTACATTGGTTCGACATATTCATGATTTGTGTGCACTTGAACATGAAATTTCACAGCATGCACTGCAGTTCAAATTGATTGCCATCACTTCGTTTGAAGGCGACCAAGATATACCAAATCGTGATGTGAACATTGGCTTTGTGGACAGTATCGGCATCATGATAGATAGACTAAAATCAGACCTCTTGTATGCTCAAGAATATCGTCAGTTTGCAGAAGCAATGTCCTATGCTGATGATGACCAACAGATAACTTTTGATAGGGCTATATTAAGTTTAGAAAGAATAGCTTCGTATGTTTCTGATTGATAGGCGATAGCAGACTCACTTCTTATTGGTGTTAATTTAACTCTGACCTGTTTTATTCTACATGATGTGTAGTGTCGATATGACTAAGCTAGACCAATCAAAGTTAATTGATACAATAAATAGATCATTCCTGAAAAGGTAGCATTAATGATTAAAATGGAGTTTTATCTTGAGTAATAAGTTTAAAGGAATTAAAAATAAAGTTCGTGGTTTTGAAGGGGCTTTAAGGAAGAAAGATCCGAGGTTTAAGAATAATTTCGTGAATACAAGAGAATTCAGCTTTAATTATAGGTCATACCTAATTGACTCCAGAATAAGCTTGAATCGGTCTGACTATGAGAGCTTTTTATCTTGGAGCTATGAACTTTTGTCGAGGCTTCCTGAAATTTATAAATCCAAGCAAGGTAAAAAATACGCAATAGGTCGAATATATACAGATGCACCAGAGATGCCTCTTGAAAAAGAGATTTTTTGGGTTTCTTGTTATTTGAAAAAATATTCAAAAGAGTTGAGTGTTTTTATATTGTCTAGGAAAAAAATAGAAAGCCTTTTTTTAAATGAACAGTATCTAGATGCATTATATGAAATAGATGAACTAG
This sequence comes from Marinomonas colpomeniae, assembly GCF_014803385.1. Lineage (GTDB taxonomy): Bacteria > Pseudomonadota > Gammaproteobacteria > Pseudomonadales > Marinomonadaceae > Marinomonas > Marinomonas colpomeniae. The sequence continues at coordinate 53,318 of NZ_JACYFC010000008.1, forward strand.
AAAATAATCAAGGGCGTTCTCTATGGGGAATGAAGCTTAAAATAGCTCTTTATCAAAAACTAAAAGGATTAGAAGAGCAGAAAAGGTTGACTCAGGATTATAGAAATGATGTTGGGCCAGGGCTAATAAATTATATTCTATATATGATTAGTGTCCGAAATGAAGATCGCTCTAGCATAGAAAACATAGTAGATAATTTAAGTAAGCAGTTAAAGAAATCAGAGCTAGATGAAAGTGCAAACTCATACTTAAGGTACTCCATTTCAGGAATACTACCTGATGATAAAGATAGTCTTTCAGGGATACTTAAAATAGAGCAAAGTAACTCTGTGACAGACCTTTTTATAACTTATGAGAAGGTTATAAATAAATTAAAATGTTCATTTCCTGCATTTTATAAAAAAGATTTTGATGTGATTGATTGTTTTTATAGCATGAGATTGAACTTCTCTGAAGAATTGATTGGTAGTTTGAATATTGGTTTTGATTATTTTTTTACAAAGTTGATTTCTCTTTATAAAGACAACCCATCAAATGAATTTTTGTTCTTCTTGATGTTTTGTTTAAGGCTAAAGCCTGAATATGATAAATATTTTAATGGTTTTCATTTCCCTGTTTTTGATTTGGTTATAGATATTTTTTCTGAAAGGAAAGATGTCCGATTAGATTGTTCAAAAGTTATTAAGGAACTTGTTAATTTTGATGGATTTGATCTTTCTCAAATGATATTAGGTTTTTTTAATGATATTTTTCGAAGTAGTTTCAAAACTCCGTTATTGAATAAGCTATTTATGGCATATGATGTCAGTCTTGAATTGATATTTAATAAATTAAAATTTACAGAAATATATAAAATAATTGAAGTGAGAAAATTTATTCAAAAAGGAGATTATGAACAAGGGGTTGTTAATTTAGAGTTAGTTGAAGGGGATATTTTATTTATAGATTTTTGTATTTCTTCGTTGAAGCTAGAGTGTCTTTATAATTTAGATAAAAGCAAAGAAGTTATGGAGTTTGTCTCAAATGAATGCTGTTCTGAAGAAACAATTAAGTCTTTTCTTCCCATAACAGAGGCAATTAGAGAACTAGATACTAACGATTACAAAATTTCATCACCATTACTACTATCACCAATTGTTCTTTATAATGATTGGGTACGAAGTGAATCAACGGAAAGCTTTACAGATCTTCGATATTTTTTTAAGAACGCAATAAAAAAACTTGGCTGTGCTAAACCATCTGAGCTTACTTTTGAAGGTGCAGGCTTATCTAAAGATTTGTATATATTTTTCTTAAATAAAGTTTGTATTCCTTCTGTAATTGACTCTCTAAAAGCTATAAATAGTACTGTTGATGTATTGAATGAAAGGATTGAGATTTGCCAAAAACTTATCGCTTTTAATTCGTCTAATAAAGCAGTGTACCAAGATGAGATGTTGTTGATAAAAAAACAGATTCAGCTTCAAGAAGGTAGACGCTTTCTTGATTCTACTCGGATCTATGTAGATAGTGACTCATTATCAAGATGGGCTAAGAAGAATATATCGGAAGACTACTATAGATTTAAAGATATAAGCGGATTAAATCCGGATATGGACTTTGATGATAGCGGAGTTGATTATACTGGTTCTGAAGAGGATGTCGATTTTGATATTGACCTTTATGAAAAGAATGAAGCCAACTCCTTACTTTTTGAAATAGTAAATAAGTTTGTATATCAATTTTTAACAAACTCTAGTTTTGGACTTGATTATTATCTGAGTAAAAGGATAAGGCACCAGTCTTTTGTTGGTTTGATTAGAAGTCACTACGAATTCTCTGATTTGATTGTTAACAAAGATGCAGAAGATAAAGGATATCAATCGAACTCATATTGGATGCAAAGGTTTAAGGCATTGGATGTAAAAAGTATCAATAAGTTGGATGATTGTTTTAAGGTGTTCTCGGAAGAGTTTGATAAAGAGATCTTCTCATTTAGAGATGAAAAGTTGCATATCAGGTCAAAGGAACATCCTGAAGGTCTAATTCAAATTAAATATGCATATTCAATTCAGAAAATAATATATGATCCTTTGTCTAAATCTGAGACTTTAGACGAGTTTATTGATTATTTGAATTTTATATTGAATATACTATTAGCAGTTCCTCTTCAGGAAACTAGAGAATATGTTGATAACATATTTAAAGCGAAATTAGCGAATATAGCCCATGATTTTAGAAGCAAAGTGAACTCAATTGCTGGGCGCGATCCTGAATTTAATGAGTTTGATAGGGTATTATCTGAGAGATCAACTGCTGTGCAGCACTCATTAGATGAGGTTATTCGTTGGTTCACCCCTGCAGCATCTGAAGATATTCAAACTACTTTCAGTTTAGAGGAAATGATTAATATCTCTGTTGATGGAATTAAAAGTTTATTTAATTCATTTTCACCTGATTTGGAATTGAAAGTTTCATCTGACAGAGAGGTTCAGATGATTGGTGAAAATCTTGTGTTTATAAATGATGTTTTGTTTATCTTGTTTGATAATGCAAAACAACATTCTGGTCTGGAGCGACCGAAAATAAGTCTTTTATCAGAAATAAGAGATAGTTCATTGATAATAGACTTTAAAAGCTCGGTAGCTACTTCTCTTTTATCAAAGCATGAAAAGGAAATATTAAAAATAAAAGATTTCATTAGTAAGGGTGATTTGTCAAGTAGAACTAAGAAAGAAGGTAAAAGTGGAATTATTAAAATTGCTGCATCTTTGAGTGGTGTTGATGGTGCTATGCTGGATTATGGATTCGATGATGGTGATTTTTACATTAAAGTAGTTAGTCCAATAGGCGAGTTTTAAGGAGGGGGAAATGGCTATAAAAAATATATTGATAGTTGAGGATGAGTCTCCAAAATATGAGCATATCAAATCTTTTTTTATTGATTTGATCGATAATGTTAATATCGATCAAAGTAGGTCTGTTTCCAGTGCAATAGATTACCTTGATGATGAAAGTCCTGACCTGATTATTTTAGATATGTCTCTACCAACTTTTGATATATCTGATCACGAAACTGGTGGTCGTCCTCAAGGCTTTGGAGGGATTGAAATTCTCAGAAACATGTATCTTGAAGATAACTTTTGTCCGACCGTTGTTGTTACAGGGTACCCTTCATTTTTGAAAGAAAGTGGTGAAATGGTTGGGCTGAATGAACTGAGGATTGAATTAATAGATAAATATGGTGATTTTCTAAAAGGTGTACTCCATTTTAACACTACGACAAATGAGTGGAAAAATGAGATGAAGAGAATAGTTTCAGAACATAGGTTGATATAAATTGAAAGTTTTAATTGTCGATGATTCTTCTAGTAGATATGAAGCGTTAATTGTTAGCTTAAAAGAAAAAGGAATGAATCTAGAAGATATAGTTATAGCTAATTCTTCTTCGGATGCCATTTCAAAACTTGAAGATTGTCAGTTTGATCTAATGATACTAGACCTTCTTTTACCGAAAGAAAAGTGGGAAAATCAGATTAGCTCTCAGAATTCAATGGATTTGATTAAAGAGATTACAGTAGGAGATGATTTATTAAAACCTGGAAGTGTTGTTGGTCTTACTTCAGACTTAGAGGCATCTAAAGACGCTGTGAATTTAATGGATGGCCAAGGGTGGAAAGTAGTTAAGTATGAACAAAACAAATCATCATGGCTGGAAATAATCGGGAACTTGATTAAGTACCAAAAGGGTATCGTAAATAATTCAGCAACAATAGAAGTTGACTTATTAGTTATATGTGCCCTAAGAACTCCTGAGTTAAAATCTGTTTTATGTTTACCTTGGGAGTGGGAATTAAAGGAGTTTGGTAATGAATTTGATCTTCATATCGGCTCGTTTCACTCTGGAGGCAAAAGGTATACTGTAGGAGCTTGTCATGCTAGCAAGATGGGAATGGTGGCTACGTCGTCCCTTACTGCAGCACTTATTGCCCGTCTAAATCCTAAGGTTGTCGCTATGACAGGGATTTGTGCAGGTATTAGAGGGAAAACCGCGCTGGGTGATTTAATATATGCTACTTCTGTGTGGGATTATCAAACAGGCAAACGAATGAACTCTCCGGAGCATGGCGAGGCTCGTTTTCTAATTGATCCTCATCAGATTCATGCTGCTAGTGATGTTGGGCGACATATAAGCAAGGTCGCAGAAGATAGTAGCTTTCTGCTTAGTCTTGTTGATAAGCATCCAGAGAGTAAACGTCCTCAAATTCATACGGGACCTATAGCTAGTGGTTCTGCAGTTATAGCTGATTCTAAGTTTATTGAAGATATCATACAGCAAAATCGCAAGGTACTAGGGGTAGAGATGGAAATTTATGGTCTTTACTTTGCTGCACATGAAGCATTTAATCCTCCCAAAGTATTTTCTCTAAAAGGAGTCTGTGATCATGGAGATGAGACTAAGGAAGATGGCTATCAAGCATATGCATCTGACTTTAGTGCATTAACTTTGAAGAAACTAATGGAAGACTATGGTAGTAAAATTATGGATAAAGGTTAAGGTATTGCTACCTTTCTATACTAAAAACAGTCTCGATGGACTGCGTTGTATATAAAGAACTCAAGAGCCTATTATTTGTATAAGCTCTTTCGCCTATTCAAAAGCTCAAAACTATAGCATCTTCTTTGTAGTGGGAGATGGAGTGTAAAGCCTAATTTTAGCTTCTGGTATATTGGACTTCCCAGAGTTTGTCTTTGTGTTTCCTTCCAAGACTTTTTGTTTGCGAGCCACTACTCCGCCGGCGGTATTGAGCTGTTGGCTTTGAAGTGTTTGAGTACCACTAGGGTGCGAAAGTATTTCACGCTGTCGTCTTTGTGCCGCACGCGGTTGGTGAAGTCATCGAAGGCTTCCATGTCGGTAGGCAGCACTTGCAGCACCACATCATGATCTCCTGTGACACACCATGACTCGAGTGCCTCTGGCTCCTTGTTAACCCGAGTAAGAACGCTGTTGATGATAGCGTTGTTGTCTCTTTCGAAGGTGAGCATGACGAGCATATTTATTGTGTCATGGCGAGTGGTGAGCCTGTGATGGGGGGTGATCGTCAGCTTTTCTATCTTAGGAGAGCTGTTATCTTTACTGCAATGCTTGGGTATTGGCGCAATCGTAGAGGCCTCTATTGGCGTTGTGCTATCACCTCTTTCGTCTAAGAGTCTTTTACAAAGTGAGTAATAGAGTAAAGCGCGCTGATTTTGGTCGGTATTTTCAGGTGAAACTGGTTACACTGACGGTTATTTCGAAGAGACAAAGGATAAAACGATGCTTTTAGGCGCTATGCTCGGAACCAATGATCTCGCGAAGGCGGGTGTTTTTTACGATGGGCTTTTACGTACGATCAATATGGTTCGTACGATGGAAGTGGAAGGCGAGATTGGATACGGTGTTGCTGGCGGCGATAGTTGCTTTTGGATTTTAAACCCTTTAATAAAGAGCCTGCGACAGTAGGGAATGGTGTTCAAATTTCGTTTCAAGCGTCGAGTAATGAAGAGGTGGAAGCCTTTTATCGGGCTGCGTTGGCATTGGGTGGTTCGGATGAAGGCGCGCCGGGTTATCGATATCGACCACATTACTTTGGTGCTTATTGTCGTGATATAGATGGGAACAAATTGCATGTGGTTTATGAAGCTGCGGATGTTAGTAGGCAGGCATAAAAGGTTTCTGTATGTGGATCATAAAGAAAAGGTTTCTATTTATAGAAGCCTTTTTTCGTCTGTGCTCATATAATCACGGGAATAGTTAAATATAAGAGGTGTGGGCTGGTGGATAACGAAGATGAAATGTCTTTGTTTGCTCAGGAAGTAGCGGGCATTAAAAAGCTTGAAAAGAGCGAAGTGTACCTTGCTAAGAAAGGTGCGCCTGTTGATTATGAAGAGCGTCAAAAAGCAGCGATGATTGCGATAGAAGCCGATAGAAATCATTTGTCCCATGATTATGTGGAGAAGGTTGACCCTAATGATGTGCTTCAATTTAAACGCTCCGGTGTGCAAGATGGTGTTTTCAAACGTTTGAGACAAGGTAAATACGGTATTGAGGCCAGACTAGATTTACACAACCATACCGTGGTGCAGTCTCGTGAGCAGGTCTATCAGTTTGTGAATGACTGTATGCGTAATGATATTCGCGTGTCTATTTTGGTACATGGTAAGGGTGATCGTGAGCCAGACCCAGAAAACCAAGCCATGCTGAAGAGTCATATCAATAAATGGTTACGAGATTTAGACCCCGTGATGGCGTTTCATAGTGCGCAAAGACACCATGGTGGTTTGGGTGCTGTGTATATTTTGTTCAAAAAAACAGAGAAGGCGCGCTTGGAAGATTGGGAAAAACATCAGAAACGCTGATGTTTTCTTTTCCGAATTAGAAAGCGTTCACGTTAGTTCGTGCAGTAAAAGCCATATTTTTGCTATAATCCCGCCACTTTGCTGACTTGAGTTTATCCAAGCAGCCCCAAACATTACTGTCATCGCATTCTAATTCTATCGAGGTAGATAATGACTAATCGCACCGCACATCATCCTGCGTTCACATTTCTTCGCAGTGAGTTTATCGATGCTCTTAACGTTACCGTTCAAGAGTTTGAACACACAGTTACCGGTGCTAAGCATTTTCATATTGCATCAGACAATGACGAGAACGTTTTTTTGGTTGGCTTAAAAACCATTCCAACCGATTCTTGTGGTGTCGCACACATTCTTGAACACACTGTGTTGTGTGGTTCAGAGCGTTTTCCTGTTCGTGACCCTTTCTTTATGATGATTCGTCGTTCGTTGAATACTTTCATGAATGCGTTCACGTCTTCAGATTGGACGGCGTACCCGTTTGCTAGTAAGAACAAGAAAGATTTCAATAACTTGCTAGATGTGTATTTAGACGCGGTGTTCTTTTCTCGTTTGGACGAGTTGGATTTCTCTCAAGAAGGTCATCGTTTAGAGTTTGCTGAACCTGATAATGTTGAATCTGATTTAACGTTCAAAGGCGTTGTGTTCAATGAGATGAAGGGCGCGATGAGTTCGACGACTTCTGTGTTGTGGCAAACACTGACAAAATATTTGTTCCCAAATAATACTTATCATTTTAATTCTGGTGGTGAGCCTGCGGATATTCCTGACTTGTCTTACCAAGACTTGTTGGCGTTTTACCGTACGCACTATCACCCTTCTAATGCTGTGTTTATGACGTTTGGTGATATTCCTGCGGAAACATTACAAGCCGAGTTTGAAGCGAAAGTGCTCAGCCGATTCGAGCGTTTAGACACGCAAGTCAGTGTGCCAAACGCGAAGCGTTACTTCTCTCCTGTACGAGTGGAAGAAGGCTATGCAGCGGAAGAAGTAAAAGAAGACGGCAGTCATGTGGTTGTTGGTTGGTTGTTGGGTGAAAGTACCGATTTGAATCAGCAATTTGAAGCGCAACTATTGTCCAGTGTGTTGTTGGATAACAGTGCATCGCCATTACTTCGCGTATTGGAAAACAGTGATCTTGGCCGTGCACCATCGCCATTATGTGGTTTAGAAGACAGCAATAAAGAAATGAGCTTCATGTGTGGCTTAGAAGGTGTGAAACGCGAAGACGCAGAGAAAGTAGAAAAGCTTGTTTTGTCTACGCTAGAAGAGATTGCCGAGAAAGGTGTTCCTCAAGAATCGGTTGATGCCATGTTGCATCAATTAGAATTGAGTCAGCGTGAAATTGGCGGTGGTGGTTATCCTTACGGCTTGCAATTGATACTCGCTGGTTTGTCTACGGCCGTGCATTCTGGTGATGTGATTGCTCAGCTAGACCTTGACCCTGTTATTGAGGCGATGCGTGAAAAAGTTCAAGACAAGGCGTACATCCCAAACTTAATTAAAACCTTGTTGTTGTCGAATTCGCACAGAATTACGTTAACGCTAAGCCCTGATGATGCACTTGAAGCACGTCGTAGCCAAGCAGAAACAGATCGTTTAAGCCAAATTAAAGCCGGCTTATCCGATGCAGAGAAGCAACAGATTGTGAAACGCAGTGCCGACTTGAAAGCGCGTCAATCTCAAATCGATGATATGAGCATTTTGCCAAAAGTTGGCTTGGAAGATGTGCCGGCTCGTTTGCCTGAATATGAGCGTGAAGAAGTCGCTGGCGATTTGCCTGTTACCTTCTACCCTCAAGGTACTAATGGTTTGGTGTACCAGCAGTTGGTTATCGATTTACCTGAGTTAACCGAAGAAGAAATTAGCTACTTGCCTTTGTTTTCTTCGATGATGACAGAGCTCGGTGTAGGCGAAGCGGATTACCTCACAGTTCAAGAGCGTCAGGCTCAAGTGTGTGGTGGCTTGGGTGCGTCGAATTCTATTCGTGCGACGATTAAAGATCGCCAAGCGCTTAATGGTTACTTCATATTGTCGACAAAAGCCTTGGTGCCAAATGTAAAAGCAATGAGCGAATTGCTTAAAGACACTATATTGAACGTGCGCTTTGATGAAGTTAACCGTGTGAAAGAGCTAGTGGCTCAACGTAGAGCTCGACGTGAACAATCTATTACTGGTCAAGGTCATTCGCTGGCTATGACAGCGGCATCTAGTGCTTTGTCTGGTTTGGCGGCTCAGCAAGAGCAATGGAGTGGTATGACAGGTATACGTTCAGCGATTGCGCTAGACGATGCCATGAAAGAAGACGATAAAGCTGTGAATGATGTATTAGCTTTATTTAAAGGCATGCACGCAAAACTATTGAAAGCGAAAAAACAGCTTTTATTGGTCGCAGAGCCACAGCATGAAGCAAGTATTGTGAGCGATGTGCAAGCGATTCTTGCTGATTTACCAGTAGGAGCAGAAGACACTAAATTTGCACTGAAACCTGTTGATTCACGAGTAAATCTTGCGTGGTTAACGTCGACTCAGGTCAGTTTTTGTAGCAAGGCGTTCCGTACAGTGTCCGGCGATCATGATGATGTGGCGGCATTAACCGTCTTGGGTGGTTTTTTACGCAATGGTTTCTTACACCGCGTAATTCGTGAACAAGGCGGGGCTTATGGTGGCGGAGCAAGTTTCGACGGCAGTACTGGTTCGTTCCGATTCTACTCTTATCGTGATCCTCGTCTGACAGAAACGCTGGCAGATTTTGATGCATCTATTGAGTGGATGCTTACGGAAACTCATACAGAAGAAGCATTAGAAGAAGCGGTACTTGGTGTGATTGGTTCTATGGATAAACCAGGGTCACCAGCGGGTGAAGCGCAGGGTGATTTCTATGTGCAATTACATGGTCGTAGTTTGGCATATCGAGAAGCGTTCCGTGCCAAAATACTGGCTGTGAGCATAGATCAGCTGCAGCAAGTTGCTAAGACTTACCTGACGAAAGAAAATGAAAACGTTGCCGTAGTAACATCTACGTCAAAACGTGAAGAATTAGAAGCGTTAGGCTTCGATATTCAAGCACTATAAACCACTGCTTTATAATAAAAAAATAAAACAGTTATTACTGACGGAAAAAATCAATGGACCAGTTTCACGATATACGCCCTTACAATGACAGTGAAGTCACTGGGGTTCTGAAAGACCTGGTTGAAACACCAGACTTTATTAATACTATTATCGCGTTTCGCTTTGCTAAGTGGCCTCGTTTTTTACACGGGCCACTGTCGTTTCTTGTGAAAACGGCTTTAAAGCGTCAGATTGGTAGTATTTCTAATGTCCACGAATTTCAAATGCGCGTTGCCAATTACATGGAGCGCATGATTAAAACCACGACCACGAATGTGGAATATCGAGGCATTGAAAAACTAGATAAGAATGTCGGCTATTTATTTCTATCGAATCATAGAGATATTGCCATGGACCCTGCTTTCGTCAATTACGGCTTGTATTTGGCGGGTCTGAATACCGTACGTATTGCCATAGGGGACAATTTGCTGAGTCGTCCTTTTGTGTCTGACATTATGCGATTAAACAAAAGCTTTATCGTGAAGCGTTCTGTTAATGGTATTCGAGAAATGATGGCGGCGTTTGGTCAGTTGTCGTCTTATATTTCAGAGTCCTTGATGAAGGAGCAGTCTAATATTTGGATTGCTCAAAAAGAAGGGCGAGCAAAAGACGGTTTGGACCAAACAGATCCAGCGATTATTAAAATGTTTTTCATGAGCCAAAAGAAAGAAAAAATACCTTTCGCTGAAGCCATGGGAAACTTGAAAATCGTGCCTGTGTCTATTTCCTATGAATACGATCCTTGTGCTTTCGATAAGGCGCAAGAGTTACACCAGAAATCAACAACGGGTAACTACGAAAAATCTGAAACCGAAGACATAGATAGTATTAAAAATGGCATAGTCGGTCAGAAAGGTAAGGTGGTTGTTACTTTTGGTGATGTAATTAAAGATGATTTTGGAACACCGGAAAGTTTTGTTGCGGAAGTAGATCGCCAAATTCTGACTAATTACGCGATTCATTCAACCAATGAAGCGGCGTTTGCATTACAACAAGGTTTGCCATCAACAGACAGTGCGTTTTCAAGTTATCTTGAGGCTTGTCCTGAAGAGTTAAAGGAAACGGTGTTGGCTATGTACGCTAACCCATTAAAACAACAGAAAAAATACCTTAATACACAACATGGGAGTGTCTAGTCTGTGAGTGTTTTAGCAACATTGAGGTCGTGGATCGGATCAATCGGCTTTCTTCTTTATTATATGGTTTCAACCATTATATTTGGCATTCTTGCGCCGTTCGCAACTATATTACTGCCGAAAAATTATCGTCAGCCTGTATTGAATACACATAACAAGGGTTTGTTGTTTGTTTTTCGTGTTCTGTGTGGTGTTAAAGTTGAAATTATCGGCAAAGAAAACATAAATAATAAGCGTCCCGTCGTGCTGGTGGCTAACCACCAAAGTGAATGGGAGACGTATATACTTCAAGTATTGATGACGCCTATTTCTACCGTATTGAAAAAAGAACTGTTATCTGTGCCTTTCTTTGGTTGGGGCTTGCGTATGGTTCAGCCTATCGCGATAGATCGCTCTCAGCGTACGAATGCTTTAAAACAAATTATTAGCCAAGGCAAAGAACGTTTAGAAGATGGGCGTTCTGTGTTGATCTTTCCTGAAGGCACACGTATTGCGCCAAATGAGGTGGAATCGTTTAGTAAAGGTGCGGCAATGTTAGCGACTTCTGCGAACGTACCTATTCAACCTGTTGTGCATAATGCGGGCTACACTTGGCCTGGTCGTCGCTGGAGAAAGTTTCCCGGTTCAATTCGTATCGTGATTGGCGAAGCGATTGAATCAGAAGGTAAGAAAACATCAGCTTTACATGAAGAGATGGATGTTTGGATGCGAACCGAAATGGCTAAGCTGCCAAAAGGCAATAATACGCTTGATTAGTTGAGTGTCATATAATGAACCGTTCTAATCTCATCTTCGATATCCTTAGAACCTAACAAACAAAGCATTTAATTTTGTATTTTTGTTTGTTAGGTGTATTTGTCAGCTACTCTCTCATCGCTTGATAATGGTTTAACCAGTCATAAAAACGCCTCGTGTTATCATTCATAGGCTTTGATTCATTCAGTGCTAACCAATAGCTACGTCCTGATAAAACACTAAAATCAGATAACCTAATCAGTTGTTTCTCTTTCAGTTTACTGTCAATTAAGTATCTTGTTCCTAAAGTGATCCCTAATCCTCGTTTAGCTGAGTCAATCAGCACAATGTAGTTGTTAAAGCGATGGTTGATCATTAATTTGTCGGTGTTTATATCGAGTTCTGAAAACCATGCCTTCCAGTTCATCCAGTTCGGTTCTATGCGTTCAAAATCCAGAAGTTCATGCTTAAACAAATTTTCAGGGTTATTGCCCAGGAAAGGGTGTGTTTTTAAATAATCAGGACTGGCAATCGGAAACATTTCTTCTTTAAAGAGAAAGCTTGTTTTCCAGCCGATACGTTGGCCAGGCTCGTAAGCAATTGCGATATCTACTTCATCAACGAAAAGGTCGCGAGTGATGTCGGACGTGATCACTCTTATATTTGGCGTCTTTTTATGAGTTCTATAGAACTCATTAATAGCATTCCCTAACCAATAATGAGACATGGCACTATTCGCTGAAACAGTCACCGAGCTGTTGTCTTCATCTTCAAGATATTCTTCTACCGCATCTGCCATAAAATTAAATGAGGCATTTATTTTGTTGTGAAACTGCAAGCCTCGTGAAGACAAAGAAACCTTTCTGCCCTGGCGTTCAAATAAAGCAAAGCCAAAGTAGCCTTCTAAATATTTTATTTGTTTGCTAATCGCGGCTTGTGAAACGTGTAGCTCTTGCGCAGCTTGGGTGAAATTAAGTGTTCTTCCGGCGGCTTCAAAAGCCATTAAGCTGGTTAGGGTGGGCAATCTGTGTCGTAGACTCTTCATAACTTCAAGTTATCCATTAGGATGAAATATTAACGGATGTACGATGGAAAAGTCGCAATATATACTTTTTATTAACCAATACTAGGTTTTTTTTTGGGAATAAGCCAAATGTATAACTTTTCAGATCTAAATTGTTGTAAAAAAAGTTATCAATATGCTCCGTTATTTTTACTAAATGTTTAAGGCCTTATTATGACAACTTTTGATTGGCATGCTGAACGCAGTGATTTGGCTGGGATGACTCTCCTAGATCAAACTCCCGAAAGCTTAGATATAGATATGAACTCTGTTCAAAAGTATCGACTACAGAGGGTTAGGCAAGAAATGGAAGCACGAGACATCAGTGCTCTTATCATTTCAGACCCGGTCAATATTCGTTATGCAACGGGTGCACGTAATATGCAGATATTCTGCGCACGTAATACCCCTTCACGCTACCTTATCGTTACGCCCCATAAAAATATTTTATTTGAGTTTACTGGTTGTGCACATTTAGGTGAAGGTCTAGAGACAATCGATGAAGTTCGCTCATCGGTCACGGCCAGCTTTGTTGCGGCGGGTAATAATATCAAGCAGCGAGAAAAAGACTGGGCTCGTGAAATGACGGCTATTTTAGTTGAGCTTGTTGGTATCGGCGGCAAAGTCGGCATGGAGCGTATGAATGCGGGTACGGCTATTGCTATGTCTATTTCTGGCTATGAGATAGTAGATGCGCAAGAGCCAATTGAGATGGCTCGTTGCATTAAATCTGCTGAAGAAATGAAATGCGTCATTGCGTCACTTCGTATGACGGAAAGAGGTGTCATGCGTCTTAGAAATGCCATCAGACCTGGTATCACGGAGAATGAACTTTGGTCTGTTTTGCATCAGACGGTTATCGCGGAGGAGGGTGATTATTGTGAAACTCGCCTGTTATCTTCAGGTGCTAGAACCAACCCTTGGTTCCAAGAAACGGCTAGTAAGGTGATTGGCGAAAATGAGCTTATAGCATTAGATACCGATGTTGTTGGTTGCTTTGGTTACTATTCTGACTTTTCTCGTACCTTCCATTCAGGCCCTGGTAAACCATCTGAGCAACAAAAAACCTTATATAAAGTCGCTTATGAACAGGTTCAACATAATTTAAGCATTATTAAACCGGGTATGTCGTTTAAAGACTATTCGAATGAAGCTTGGAACATCCCGGAGAAATATCACAGTAACCGTTATTACCTTTCTGCTCATGGTGTGGGTATGACTGGAGAATATCCTTATCTTTACCACCATGCAGACTACAAAGACGCAGGCTATGACGGAGTCATTTTGCCGGGTATGACGCTATGTGTGGAAAGCTATATTGGTGAACAAGATGGCCATGAAGGCGTTAAGTTGGAAGAGCAAATTCTTGTAACTGAGACAGGCATTGAAATGCTGTCAAAATTTCCTTTCGAAGAGGAGTTGTTAAGTAATTAGCTGTACGTGTCGTTGGCTTATAAAAAGAAAAATGTAACGCCCTGTTGGCTAATTGGTATCTGTTTAAAAGTGAAGTACTGCTCTCTGGTGGCTTGTGTCGATGAAGTTCATTAGAGAGAACTCATTCTAAAAGCTTTTGCTTAAGCATCAGCGCATAAATCACTAAAGGACAACTTATGAGTAGCTCAAAAAAAATTAAGATAGGAGTTTCTAAATCCGGATTTTATTCGGGCCTAAACCCTATTGTTACCTTAATTAGTAAAACGGTTATTGCACTACTAGTTATTTATACTGTGGCGTTTCCAGATCAGGCTGTAAAGGTTTTAGGTCAGGTAAACACCTTATTGTTAGCAACATTTAATACCTACTATATATATGCTGTAGCAACATTTTTAATATTTTGCTTTGCATGTTGTTTAAGTCCGTTCGGTAAGCTTAAGTTGGGTCAGGATGATGAAAAGCCTGAATTTTCATTCTTCTCATGGTTTTCTATGATGTTTAGTGCTGGTATGGGAATAGGTTTGATGTTCTATTCCATCGGTGAGCCTTTGTATCATTTTCAAACGAATCCAGCCTTGATGCAAAGTGGTGCTGAAGGCGCTAATGCTGCAGCGGTGCCAAGTGCGATGAGATATACCTTGTTGCATTGGGGGCTGCATGCTTGGGCTGTCTACGTAACCGCAGGCCTTGCTTTGGCCTATTTTGCTTATAGAAAAGGGCTACCTCTTACGATTAGATCAACTTTACAGCCTCTTTTTGGTGATAAATTAAATGGCTCAGCTGGGCATCTTGTAGATATTATCGCTGTAGTTGCAACGACATTAGGTGTTGCAACTACTATGGGAGCTGGTGTTACGCAATTAGTTGCTGGTGTCGAGTTTATTACAGGAACAGGAGGGTTAGTAACAAGTGATGGGAGTCCTACTGCCACAGCTTTGATTGTTACTCTTTTGGTGGTGATGCTACTGTCCACTATTTCTGCTTTGACAGGGGTTTCTAAAGGGGTGAAATGGCTGAGTCAAGTTAATGTTATTTTGTCGATTGCGTTGCTGGTTTTCTTTATTGTCTTTGGTTCGACTTTATTTAGCCTAGAGCTATTCGCTTCTAGTGTTATTGATTACACTGTTAATTTAATTCCTCTAACTTTTTCTGTTTGGGATAGCAATACAGCCATTGGTGCTTGGCAAACAGGCTGGACAATTCTTTATTGGGCTTGGTGGATTGCTTTCGCGCCTTTTGTAGGCTTATTTTTAGCGCGTATTTCACGTGGGCGTACCATTCGTGAGTTTGTTCTTGGTTGTGTCGTTGTACCTTCGCTTGTTTGTTTTGCTTGGATGGCCTTTTTAGGTGGTACCGGTTTGGACTTGGAGCTTAGTGGTATTGCTAAAGGAGCGATTACACAAGCTGTAAATGAAAATATCGCTTCCGTTCTCTTTGTTACTATTGATCTGCTTAATTCAGGTGTTTTAGGTAGCATTATTAAAATGGCTTCTATTGTTTTAATAATTACCTACTTAGTGACGTCAGCAGATTCAGGTGTGCTTGTACTTAATACCATTATGGCAGGCGGTAATGATAATCCAGAACCTAAACATAGAATCATTTGGGGTGTTATTTTGACTCTAGTGGTTGGTTCTTTATTGCTGGCTGGT
Organism: Marinomonas colpomeniae; assembly: GCF_014803385.1. Classification (GTDB taxonomy): domain Bacteria; phylum Pseudomonadota; class Gammaproteobacteria; order Pseudomonadales; family Marinomonadaceae; genus Marinomonas; species Marinomonas colpomeniae. The sequence continues at coordinate 68,827 of NZ_JACYFC010000008.1, forward strand.
GGCATGGGAGCGATTCAAAAAGCAATGATGATTGGCGCTTTGCCGTTCTCTGTCGTGATGATACTTATGTGTATTTCAATGGGGAAATCTTTACTTACAACAGAGAGAAAGACTAAGTCTGATCTATAAAGTAAAAGAAGAGCTATATTGAAAATAATAGACTCTGCTTGTGTTTTTTTCGAACTCCCAGCCATTATTGGCTTTTAGCGGCGCTAGATAACTAGCGTCGCTTTCTTTTACGCTTAAAGTGTATGTTTAGATAGCTTAGGATTATGTAGACGTTTTTTAATTTAAATTAAAGGAATGGTGGTTAGAAAGTAGGGGTGAGATATTTTACTCTAGGTTGTAAAAAATAAACCCCAGCTCAATGGTTGGGGTTTATTGGTACTTGAGGTACTACTAGTTTGAATTAAGCTTTATATTTTTTGAATACTAGGCTGGCGTTTGTGCCACCAAATCCGAAACTGTTAGACATGATCAAGTTTAGATCTGCATTGTCTTTACGAGTCGTCACAACTGGAATTTTTCCAGCTGCAGGGTCAAGGTCATCTACATTAGCAGACGCTGCAATGAAGTTGTTTTCCATCATTAGCAAGCAGTAGATCGCTTCATGAACACCCGCGGCACCCAAAGAATGACCAGATAAAGATTTCGTTGAGCTAATCAAAGGAATGTTATCGCCAAAGGTAGTATTGACTGCTTCTAGCTCTTTCATGTCACCAGCAGGAGTACTTGTACCGTGGGTATTGATGTAATCAATCTCTCCATCAATTGTGCTCATCGCCATTTGCATACAACGTACTGCACCTTCACCAGAAGGGGCAACCATGTCGTAGCCATCGGATGTTGCACCGTAACCTACTAATTCTGCGTAGATTTTTGCGCCACGAGCTTTAGCATGCTCTAGCTCTTCAATAACTAGCATACCGCCGCCACCTGCGATAACGAAACCATCACGGTTCGCATCGTAAGCACGAGACGCTTTTTCTGGTGTGTCGTTATATTTTGAAGACAATGCGCCCATGGCATCAAACATACATGTTTGCGCCCAGCTTTCTTCTTCGCCGCCGCCAGCAAATACAACATCTTGTTTGCCAAGTTGGATTAGTTCCATTGCATTACCAATACAGTGAGCACTGGTAGAGCAAGCAGAAGTGATTGAGTAGTTAACGCCTTTAATTTTAAAAGGTGTTGCTAAACAAGCAGATACGGTGCTCCCCATCGTTTGTGTTACACGATATGGGCCAACACGCTTAACGCCTTTTTCGCGTAAAGTATCTGCTGATTCAATTAGGTTCTCAGCAGATGCGCCGCCAGAGCCAGCAACTAAACCTGTACGTACGTTAGACACTTGGTCTTCCGTTAGGCCAGAGTCAGCAATTGCTTGCTGCATAGAGACGTATGCATATGTCGCAGCTGGCCCCATGAAACGGCGAACTTTACGATCAATTTCGCTTGCATCTAAATCAATGCGGCCAGCAACGTGGCTACGAAAGCCATATTCTTTGTAGTCTTCTGCGAAACGAATGCCTGATTGGCCTTCGAGCAAGGAATTTAGAACGTTTTCTTTGTCATTACCTAGGCAACTAACAATGCCAAGACCTGTTACTACTACTCGACGCATAAATGAGCCTCTTTCAATTCTTAATCTTTAGAAGTTGTCTGTTGAGGTAAATAAACCTACACGTAAATCTTTTGCTGTGTAAATTTCACGTCCATCAACTTCAACGCTTCCGTCTGCAATGCCCATCACCAACTTACGCTCAATGACGCGTTTAAGGTTGATGCGGAAAGTAACTTTTTTCGCTGTAGGTAAAATTTGGCCAGTGAATTTCACTTCGCCAGAACCTAATGCACGACCGCGGCCTTTGTTGCCTTTCCAGCCAAGGAAGAAGCCAACAAGTTGCCACATTGCATCCAATCCAAGACAGCCCGGCATAACTGGGTCGCCTGGGAAGTGACATGCAAAAAACCAAAGGTCAGGAGTGATATCAAGTTCAGCGATAATTTCGCCTTTCCCGAACTCGCCGCCTTCAGTAGAGATGTGTGTGATGCGATCCATCATTAACATGTTGCCAACAGGAAGCTGTGCATTACCTGCACCAAACATTTCACCGTGGCCGCATTTTAATAGTTCGTCTTTTTCAAAAGATGAAGCTGTAGTCATTGTAGTCCTATATCCACATCCAGCGATGACCTAAAAATAGTCTGATGGATTTGCGTGGTTCAGTTTGCAGTATAAAATCTCGCTGATTATATCGCTTTGAAACCTTAATATGAACGTTTGAATGGAAAAAAACCAAATTAGCTGAATAAAAAATGATCATTTTCATCTTGAAGCGGTCTTTTTGTGGTGAATTGTTGCTCGTATGATGGTTTTTTGAACGCTTGTATGGCTATGTTACTTGCTGTTTCCTGCTAAGATATTTGTTTTAGTTATGCCGAATTTCTTTGAGAGTGTTTATGACGTTGAGTAATAAAGTTGAATTGATTGAATGGAAAAGTTCATTTAATGATGGTCATATTCAAGGATATTTGAAGCGTGTCAATGATAGTGAGCCAACGATCCATTTTCTACATGGCAACGGTTTTTCTGTAAAAACCTATTCTCAGTTTCTAGAGAAACTCGAAAATTATAATGTGATCATGCAGGACGCAGCTGGGCATGGTGGATCAACGGCAGGGAAGTTATTTATTGGTTGGAATGGCACTGCTGAGCGGTTTAATCATTCGCTAGCAATGCAAAGAAAAATATTACCTAGCACTGAATTAATTGGAATGGGGCATAGTTTTGGTGGCTGCATGACCGTTCTAATGAGCGCGTCTGACGCTACAAATTTTGACCGTATGGTGCTGTTAGACCCCGCTATTTTTCCTCCGCGATTATTGTGGATCATGCGAGGGATAAAGTATTTGGGTTTACGGAAACAAATTCCTTTGGCTAAGCAAGCAATGCGTCGTCGTACCCAATGGAATACGCTTGATCAGGTAAGGCATAATTTCCATGGAAGAGGGACGTTTAAAGGGTGGGAAGATGTTTGTTTGGATGACTACATTTCTTCCTCCGTTACATTTAATGGTAGTGATAATTATGAATTAAATTGTCCTCCTTGGATGGAGTCTGAAATTTTTTCAAGCTACGCTCAAGGAATGTGGAAGGCCATTAAAAAGATATCGGTACCGACCTATATCGTTCAAGGTAGAGAGACGTTTAGTTATTTCAAAGAGGCTTATCGGTTGGCTGCAAAACTGAATTCGAATATTAAGGTGGTTGAGGTAGAGGGTGGACACTGTTTTATGCAGCAAAATCCAGCCATGTCTGCTGAGCTTGTATTGGATTTACTGCATAAGAATAAAGTTAACCTTTAAAACGCATATCAAATAAGCCAAACACATCAGATGGATGTGCTTGGCTGGTTCGTGAGTTTGTCTATGAGTTTGTCTATGAGTTTGTCTATGAGTTAGTTGCGACGCTTGACTGAAGCGTGAGCCAAAGCGATTAATGCTGCTTTGTAGTCCGACTCAGGCAGGCAAGAAATAGCTTCTATTGCTAAATCTGCTTGTTCTTGGGCTTTTTGTTGTGTGTATTCAATTGCGCCACAGTTCTGGACATCATTTATTATGGTGTCTAGTTGCTCTAGGCCGCCTGTTTGAATAGCCTGCCTTACTCTGTCTACGGCATCTGCTTTGCCGTGTTTCATCGTGAAAATCAAAGGTAGGGTTGGTTTACCCTCCGCAAGATCATCACCCACACTCTTGCCCATTTCTTCTGCAGTGCTTGTGTAATCCATTACGTCATCAATCAGTTGAAAAGCCGTACCAACATACATTCCGTAATGCCTTAGTGCTTCCTGATGCTCTGCACTTGCGTCAGCAATAACTGCACCGCAAAGCGCCGCACCTTCAAAAAGCTTGGCTGTTTTATATTGAATAACTTTTAAATAGCTTGCTTCGCTTGTGTCTGGGTCGCCGCAATTAATTAGTTGCTGGACTTCGCCTTCTGCAATGATGTTGGTGGTTTTTGCTAATACGCTCATGCATTGCATGCTGCCAACATCGACCATTATTTGGAAAGCGCGCGAATAAAGGAAATCACCGACTAGGACGCTTGGCGCATTACCCCATTCTTCATTGGCTGTTTTTTTTCCACGACGCATGTCTGATTCATCGACAACATCATCGTGTAATAGCGTGGATGTGTGGATGAACTCAATAATAGTCGCCACTTGAATGGCTTTATGCTGTTTTTTAGTGTCCAGCTCTGAACTCGCTTTGGCGGCCAGTAGCACTAATAATGGTCTGAGTCGTTTTCCGCCATTACTGATGATGTAATAGCCTATTTGCTCAATAAGAGGAATGTCACTACTAAGCTGTGACACTATATATTCATTTACTAGGCCAAATTCATTGGCCACAACATCATGTATTTGTGTAGGTTGCATGCAATTTCCGAGGCTAAAATATTTCAAGCTGATCAGCAAGTTTGCCTCATGCTAGGTAAGGCTAGTGTCAGGGTCAACCCAAAATACAAAAAATGTATAAAGATGATGGTTTTTACTTGTGTTGGTTGGTGCGATTTTGTACAATCTCGCGTCCGATTTACCCACATTTTGCTCCCTATCATATGGTTAGTGATTTTTGTCCAGTTTGGTCAAATAGTTATTGCCACTAGAAGTAGGTCAAATTCAATTTCAGTAGCCGGGTAAGTCTTATTGGAGAAGAATATGTTCGCAGTGATCAAAACTGGCGGTAAGCAATACCGTGTAGAAGAAGGCCAAACCCTTAAAGTTGAGAAATTAGCTATCGAAGAAGGTGGCGTTGTTCAATTCGACGACGTTCTTCTTGTATGCAATGGTGACGACGTTAAAGTTGGCGCTCCTATTGTAGATGGCATTAAAGTTACTGCGGAAGTAGTTGCTCATGGTCGCGGAGACAAAGTGAAAATTTTGAAATTCCGTCGTCGTAAGCACTCTATGAAGCGTATGGGTCATCGTCAGTGGTTCACGGAAGTGAAAATAACTGGCATTAAATAAGCCCTAACTAAACTAATTTAAGGAGTAGCCCATGGCTCATAAAAAGGCAGGTGGTAGTACTAATAACGGTCGCGATTCCGAGTCGAAACGATTAGGTGTCAAACGTTTTGGTGGTCAAGTTGTGATCCCAGGTAACATTCTTGTTCGTCAGCGTGGTACTCAGTTCCACCCTGGTGCAGGTGTTAAAATTGGTAAAGATCATACTTTGTTCGCGGTTGTTGAAGGCCAAGTGAAGTTTGAAGTGAAAGGTAAGTTGAAGCGTCGTACGGTTTCTGTCGTTACTGCTGCTTAATTATTTGCTAGAAACTTAAAAAGAGCTCCGCGACGCGGGGCTTTTTTTTTGGAAGAATTCTATAATTAGAATCTGTTGATTCTGATAATCCACCGAAGAGGTGTATCTGTGAAATTTGTTGATGAAGCCAGTATCTATGTAAGAGCGGGTAAAGGCGGTAATGGTTGCTTGAGTTTTTGGCGTGAGAAATTTGTCGCTAAAGGCGGTCCTGATGGTGGTGATGGCGGTAATGGCGGTAGTGTAGTGCTAGTCGCTGATGATGCCTTAAATACCCTGATTGATTTTCGTTTTACGAAGAAATACATTGCCGAAAGTGGTGAGACTGGTCAAGGGCGGGACATGACTGGCTCAAAAGGTCCAGATCTTGAGATTAAAGTGCCTGTTGGTACGACAGTTATTGACGAGGATACTGGTGAGACACTGGGTGATCTTGTTCGTGACGGCCAAAAATTAAAAGTAGTGCAGGGTGGTCATCATGGTTTGGGTAATACTCGATTCAAATCAAGTACCAACCGTGCGCCACGTCAAACGACAAAAGGTACTGTGGGTGAAGAGCGTTCGCTTAAGCTTGAGATGAAAGTATTGGCTGATGTCGGTTTACTTGGTCTTCCAAATGCAGGTAAATCAACCTTCATTCGTGCTGTGTCGTCTGCTAAGCCTAAAGTGGCTGATTATCCTTTTACAACACTTGTGCCAAACCTTGGTGTGGTTAAAGTTAAAAAACATCAGAGTTTTGTTATTGCAGATATTCCCGGGATTATTGAGGGTGCATCTGAAGGTGCAGGTCTTGGTATTCGCTTTTTGAAGCATTTGGTGCGTAACCGTATCTTGCTGCATATTGTCGATTTGGCGCCCTGGGATGAAATTACCCCAGCTGAAGCCGCGGTTATTGCTGTAAATGAATTGCATCAATTTAGTCCTGCTTTGGCGGAACGAGATCGTTGGTTGGTTCTTAATAAAACAGACATGGTTCCTGAAGGTGAGTTAGAAGAGCGTTGTCAGAGTGTTATTGATGCGCTTGGTTGGGAGGGTAAAGCTTACCGTATCTCAGCAATATCTGGTGAAGGGACAGAAGTTCTTTGTTTAGACTTGATGACTGCGCTTGATGAGCAAAAAGCCTTGCTTGCAGATAGTGAAGAAGCTCGAGAAGCAGAAAAAGCAGTGCGAGCCTTGATTGATGAAGAGGGCCGAAATCGTATTATGTCATTACGTGAAAAACGTCGTAAAGCAGGGTTGTTGCTTGATGATGACGATTTTGATGAAGATGATTATGATGTTGAAGTGGAATACGTTGGCTAGTTTGAGCCGGCTGTTCTGGTGGGCAAAAAAGTTCTGGTGAGTAGAAGTGGTATCATGGAAATGCGAGAAAAGATAACGAAGGCGCAGCGAATTGTTGTTAAAATAGGCAGTGCGTTGCTAACAAATGATGGTCAGGGCTTGGATGTTGCTCGGATTGGTCTTTGGGTTGCTCAAATTGCTCAGTTGCGATCTCAAGGAAAAGAGGTTGTTTTAGTTTCCTCTGGTTCTATTGCGGCCGGCATGAAGCGTCTTGGTTTTTCTTCTCGCCCCACACAGGTTAATGAACTTCAGGCTGCGGCCGCTGTAGGTCAAATGGAGTTGGTTGGTGTTTATGAGTCTTATTTTGAGAAGCACGATTTGTGTACTGCGCAAATTTTGCTTACCCACGATGATTTATCTAATCGCCGTCGGTATTTAAATGCGCGATCCTCGTTGCGGACTCTGCTGGGTTTCGGTGTTGTACCTATAATCAATGAAAATGACACTGTTGTAACCGATGAAATTCGTTTTGGTGACAATGATACGCTTGGTGCTTTAGTGGCTAACTTGGTTGAGGCGGATTTGTTAATTATATTGACTGATCAGCAAGGATTGTTTGATAAGAATCCGCGCGATCACAAAGATGCTGTACTGATGGCTCATGTTTCTGCATCTGATGACCGTTTAGAGTCTATGGCGAGTGGTGGAGCTGGTGTCTTGGGTAGCGGTGGCATGTTAACTAAAGTGCGAGCGGCTCGTTTGGCCGCTCGCTCTGGTGCTGATACCTTGATTGCGTCGGGACGTGAAGAAGATGTTTTGCTTAAAGTCGTGGCAGGTCAGCTTATTGGTACTTGGTTAGAGCCGGATCATTGTCGCCAGGCTGCGCGTAAATTGTGGCTTGCTGGACATCTTAAGAGTCGTGGTTCCTTAGTGCTTGATGCTGGTGCCGTGAAAGCGCTTCGCAAAGAAGGAACTAGTTTGTTGGCTGTAGGTGTTAAAGATGCCGAAGGTTCTTTCTCTCGTGGTGATATGGTTATTTGTGTCGATGAGCAGGGTGGTCTTGTTGCTCGCGGCTTGATTAACTACAGTGTGGCTGAGACATTGAAGTTGCTAGGGCAGCCATCTTCTAAGATTGGAGAAATCTTAGGTTATAAAGGTGAGCCTGATTTAATTCATCGTGATGATTTGGTTATTATTTGAAGAGGTGTTGCTGTGGCAAAGCCGGGAAAGGCGGGATTTGATCGGATTTTTGGTGCTTTAAAGTATTCTTCCCAAGGGTTGCGTGCTCAATGGAGGCATGAGGCGGCTTTTCGTCAGGAAGTGTGTTTGTTTTTATTATCTTTGCCTTTTGCTATTTTTCTAGGTGATAGTGGTCTTGAGCGCGCTGTTTTGATTTTTTCAGTGGGCATGGTGTTGATCGTTGAGACGTTAAATTCGAGTGTGGAAGCGGTAGTTGATAGAATTAGTCATGAGCATCATGAGCTTTCTGGTCGAGCGAAAGATTTGGGTTCGGCGGCGGTTACGTTGGCTTTGGTGTTGGCGGCTGTTGTTTGGTTAGTTGTTCTGCTGGGTTAGAGTGTAACGCGAGATTTCTAAAAAAAAGCGTGATGAGCCTTTTTGAGGCATAAAAAAACCGGCTTAAGCCGGTTTTTTTATGGATATATTAGGCCAGTGCTTTGATTTTAGCACTCAAGCGACTCTTATGACGAGATGCTTTGTTTTTATGATATAGGCCTTTGTCAGCGGCTTTGTCTAGTTTTGAAGTCGCTAGAACGTAAGCTGCTTGAGCTTCAGTTTGATTGCCTGCTTCGATAGCTGCATCTACTTTTTTCAAGTATGTGCGAACCATAGAACGGATGCTACCATTATGAGCGCGGCTTTTGATTGCCTGACGCGCACGTTTTTTTGAACCTGCTGAATTTGCCACGGTCTGGCTCCTCTAAGTTTGTATATAAAACGACTCAGCACTTTGCTGCGTCGTGAAATTAATGTCAAGTTTTAACTTTGAAATGTCGCGGCGAATTTTACCAGTTTTTTTCGTTGTCACAACCCTATTATGTGAAAATTAGTTAAATGAGTTTATATATTTGGCTGCGCTCTGGTATCGGCTGGTGTTATTCTTGGTGATATCTTCTTCTCTGTGTGCCATAAATTAGTATGTCTGAAAAAAAATCTTCTGTGGCTAAACCACGTAAGTCTTTGTCTTTATTACGTTCTGGTGTCTTGGTTTCTCTTTGTACCTTCCTTTCTCGCATCCTTGGGTTGGTGAGAGATGCTTCATTGGCGTATGTATTAGGTGCTAGCGGAAGTGCGGATGCTTTTTACGTCGCATTTAAAATTCCTAATTTTTTTAGACGTTTATTTGCTGAAGGCGCTTTTGCTCAGGCATTTGTGCCGGTATTAAGTGATTATCGAGTTAACGAAGGGAGGGAAGAGGTTCGTGCCCTTGTTTCTGCTGTGTCGGGTTCTCTTGCTCTGGTGTTGCTATTCATAACTATTATTTTTATGGTTTGTGCTCCTTGGGTTGTATATGTGTTCGCGCCAGGCTTTACTGGGAATGCTGAACAGTCTGCATTGGCTTCTGAACTGTTAGTTATTACCTTCCCTTATTTGTTGTTTATTTCTTTAACGGCGTTGGCCGGTGGAATTCTAAATGCTCATGGCGAGTATGCAGTTCCTGCTATTACACCTATTTTTTTGAATGTTTCCTTAATTGTCGCGACAGTCTATTTTGCTCGTTCTGCTGTACAGGCTGAAACGGCTATTGCTTGGGGTGTGTTTTTTGCTGGTATAATTCAACTGGTTTTTCAGGTGCCTTTTTTGGCAAGGTTGAAGTTATTGCCTATGCCGACGCTGGGTTTTCGGCATCCAGGAGTGAGGCGTATTCTCTTTTTAATGGGGCCTGCTTTGTTTGGGGTGTCTGTTGGTCAAATTAATTTGTTGTTAGATACTGTCTTGGCGTCTTTTTTACAAACAGGTAGCATAACTTGGTTATATTTGTCGGATCGTTTGTATGAATTGCCATTAGGTATTTTTGCAATTGCAATTAGTACGGTGATATTGCCTTCTTTATCACGCAGCTTTGCTGGTGGAGAGTCTTCGGGATTTTCTGATACGCTGGATTGGGCGTTGCGGATTTTATTGTTGATTGCGATCCCTTCATCGCTCGCTTTGTTTATGTTAGCTGAACCTTTGATAGCGACGATTTTTTATCGTGGCGAATTGACTGTAAATGATGTGTCGATGGCTGCGCAGAGTTTGCAAGCCTACTCGCTTGGTTTGGTTTTTATGATGCTTATTAAAGTGTTGGCGCCAGGTTATTATGCAAGGCAGGATACAAAAACACCTGTGCGTATTGGTATTATTGCTATGGTGTCTAATATGGTGCTGAATTTAATTTTGGTCTGGCCATTGGGGCATGTCGGTTTGGCATTGGCAACCAGTTTGTCTGCTGGATTAAATGCGTTTCTGCTTTGGCGTGGGCTGTGTAAAAAAGGTCATCATGTATTCTCTTCTCAATGGAAGCATCTATTACGAATATTAATGAGTGCAACCGTGGTTTTGGGGTTGTGTTTGTATTTCTTTCTTCAGCAAGGTTGGCAATGGACCCAGATGAGTGATTTGTACCGAGTGGGTTATATGTTGTTGATTGTTTTCTCAGGTGTGTTTGTCTATGTTCTTACCGCTATTATTGCAGGGTTACGGCCTTCTATTTTGAAACATTAAGAGGTTTTTAGGTTGTTTTAATAGTGAAGTTGTTTTTGCATACCTTCAGTAGGGTCTGGCCTACCTTCATAGTGTTAACTGCTATATAATCTGAGTAATTTTTTCGATGCTGTGTTTAATTGTTTTGTACGGGGTTCTATGGAGTTAATTCGCGGTATTCATAATATCCGTTCAAAGCATAAAGAATGCGTGCTGACGATTGGTAATTTTGACGGTGTTCATTTGGGGCATGGTGCTATTTTAGCTCGAGTTAGGTCGTTGGCTGAACAGTATGATTCCCCTGCAGGTATCATGATTTTTGAACCTCAGCCAAGAGAGTTTTTTGCACCTGAAACGTCACCTGGCCGTATTGGTCGGCTGCGAGATAAGATTCACTTGCTAGAAGGTCAAGGCATCGATTATGTGCTCTGTATGCCATTTAATCCAAAATTACAGCAGTTAGATGCTCGGGCTTTTTGTCAGCAAGTCCTACTGGATGGATTAACTGTTAGGCATTTAGTTGTAGGTGATGATTTTCGTTTTGGCTGCGATAGGCAGGGTGATTTTGATTATTTGCAAGCATTCGGCGAGTTAAATGGTTTTGATGTTGAAAATACGCCATCTGTTTTAAACCTATTAGGCGAGCGAGTAAGTAGTACCCTAGTAAGAAAAGCGTTAGAGCGAGGCGATATCTTGTCTGCCCAAGAAAATATGGGACACCCTGTAACGCTCAGTGGCCGTGTTATTTATGGGCAGCAGCTTGGTAGAACTCTCGGGTTCCCTACTGCGAATATACATTTGAAAGGTGTTAAATCTGCGTTGTCTGGTGTTTATGCTGTGACATTAAATGTGGATGGTATTTCTCGTAATGGTGTTGCGAATATTGGTGTCAGACCAACGGTTCAAGGCAAAACCCCAATACTAGAAGTACATGTGTTTGATTTTAATGGTGACTTGTACGATAAGTACGCGCAAGTGACTTTCTGTCATTTTATTAGGGCAGAGCGAAAAATGGCCAGCTTAGATGCGCTGGAAAAACAAATTCAATGTGATAAAGAAGAAGCTATTTGCTTCTTCAATAATCAGTGAACAGATGATCTTTGAGGATAAATCGATAAACCATGAGTGATTATAAACCGACACTGAATTTGCCAAATACTGATTTCCCAATGCGTGGCGATTTGGCAAAACGTGAGCCTGTAATGTTAAAACATTGGCAGGATATGGATCTATACAATAAAGTGCGAGAAGTGAGTAAAGGTCGTAAGACGTTCATTCTTCACGATGGTCCTCCATACGCTAATGGCAGTATTCATATTGGTCACGCGGTTAACAAAATCCTCAAAGATATTATTGTTAAATCTAAAGCCGTAAGTGGTTTTGATGCGCCTTATATTCCTGGTTGGGATTGTCATGGTTTGCCAATCGAACATAAGGTTGAGCAGTTGATTGGTAAGGCGGGTACTAAGGTTTCTTATAAAGAGTTTCGTGCTAAATGTCGCGAATACGCTTACACGCAAATTGAACACCAGAAAAAAGACTTTATCCGTCTTGGTGTGATGGGGGATTGGGAAAATCCTTATCTAACAATGAACTTCAAAACTGAAGCAAACATTGTTCGTGCATTGGGCAAAATTGCTGAAAACGGCCATTTAGTAAAAGGCTTTAAGCCAGTTTACTGGAGTGTGGTTGGTGGTTCTGCTTTAGCTGAAGCGGAAGTGGAATATCAAGACAAAACATCTTTATCTTTAGATGTGCGTTATGCGCCAAAAGACGAAGCGGCTTTGTTAGCTAAGTTTTCTGATGTAGAGGGTGAAGGTAAAGTATCTGTTGTTATTTGGACGACTACACCTTGGACGCTTCCTGCTAGTCAGGCTGTTTCCGTTCACCCCGAATTCAACTACGCCTTAGTTGAAGTTGATATGGGCTTGGGTAAAGAGCGTCTGATCGTCGCTGAAGATATGGTTGAAGGCTTGATGGCTCGCTACGGTGTGTCTGATTTTCGTGTTGTTGGTCGTGCAGTAGGTGCTGATCTTCAAGGTACTGTGTTAAATCACCCATTCTTGATTCGTGATATTCCTATTATATTAGGTGGGCATGTTACAACTGAGGCTGGTACTGGTTGCGTACATACAGCCCCAGATCATGGCGTAGACGATTTTAATGTTGGTCGTGAAAACGGCATAGGTACTATCAACTTAGTACAGGATAATGGCGTTTATACAGAGGCTGCTGGCGAATTCGCAGGGCTTCATGTTTATAAAGTTGATGGTGCCGTATTAGAAGCTCTCAATCGTAATGATGCCTTGGTTTTTGAATCAAAAATCTTCCATAGCTATCCACATTGTTGGCGTACAAAAACGCCACTTATCTTTCGAGCTACGCCTCAATGGTTTATTAGCATGACGAAAGAAGGTTTGTTGGATGCAGCTAAAAATGCTGTTGAAGGTGTTAAGTGGGTGCCTAGCTGGGGACAAAATCGAATGGAAGGGATGTTGAATAACAGTCCTGACTGGTGTGTCTCTCGTCAACGTACTTGGGGGGTTCCAATTGCTTTGTTTATCAATAAAGAAACCCAAGAGCTTCATCCAGAAACGCCTCGTCTTATTGAAGAGGTGGCGGAGCGAATTGAAGAAGAAGGTATTGACGCTTGGTTTGACTTAGACGCAGAGACTTTGTTGGGTGCTGAGGCTGAGAAATACAGTAAAGTAACGGATACTTTGGACGTTTGGTTTGACTCTGGTGTTACGCATTATTCTGTTATAGATCAGCGTGATGAGTTGAGTTTTCCTGCAGATTTGTATCTAGAGGGATCGGATCAGCATCGTGGTTGGTTCCAGTCTTCGCTTAAGACATCGATTGCTATCCGTGGCGTGCCTCCTTATAAGCAAGTACTTACTCACGGTTTTACTGTTGATGGTGATGGTCGTAAAATGTCTAAGTCTTTGGGGAATGTTTTATCTCCTCAAAAAGTTATGGACACACTAGGTGCTGATATTATCCGTTTGTGGGTAGCTGCTACGGATTACACCACGGAAATGACAGTGTCTGATGAAATTCTAAAGCGTGTTGCAGATTCTTATCGTCGTATCCGTAATACGGCTCGATTTATGATGGCGAATTTGAACGGGTTTGATCCATTAAAAGATCTAGTGCCATCAAGCGATATGATTGCATTAGATAAGTGGATTGTCGACCGTGCAGCGTTGTTGCAAAAAGAATTGGACGCTGCTTATAACGAATACCAATTTCATACAGTGAATCAAAAAATTCAGAATTTTTGTTCTGTGGATTTGGGTGGCTTCTATCTTGATGTTGTTAAAGACCGTCAATATACAACTCAAGCAGACAGCTTAGCTCGTCGTTCTGCGCAAACTGCCTTGTATCATGTGATGGAAGCTTTTTCTCGTTGGATTGCACCTATTTTAAGTTTCACCGCTGATGAAATTTGGCAAGCACTTCCAGGCGAGCGTAGTCAGTCTGTGTTCTTGGAAACTTGGTATGAAGGTCTAGAGGAATTGTCTAGTAGTGAGGTGCTTGGCCGAGAGTTCTGGAAGCATGTGCTAGAGGCAAAAGTGGCGACAAATAAGGTGATTGAAGCGGCTAGAAGTGAAGGGAAAATGAAAGCTAGCTTAAGCGCAGAGATTACACTTTATTGTGATGATGCATTGCAGGAGGCATTGAGCCGTCTTGGGGATGAATTGCGTTTCGTTTTGATTGCTTCTGAAGTAAATGTGTTGCCTTTGTCTGATGCGCCTACTGATGCAGTTGAAACGGACTTAGCTGGACTTAAAGTCCATGTTGAGCTGAGTAAGAATACTAAGTGTGTTCGTTGTTGGCACCATAGGAAAGAGGTTGGTCAGCGTGAAGCGCACCCTGAATTGTGTGATCGTTGTATTTCCAATTTACCAGATGGGGAAGGTGAACAGCGCCTTTACGCTTAATGACGATTTCTGTTTTTTTTAAAAGAGTTCAGCGCTGGTGGGCGCTGGCTTTTGTTCTTTTTGTTTTAGATTGGATAACAAAACAGGCAATCGAGTCTACTTTGTCTTATGGACAGGAAATTCCTGTTCTTCCATTCTTTGATATTACTTTAAGGTACAACACTGGGGCGGCATTTAGTTTTCTTGCTCAAGCTGGTGGTTGGCAACGATGGTTCTTCTCTTTAATTGCGCTGGCTGTCGTTGTTGGTATTAGCTGGCGCCTTGTTAAAATTGCAAATTCCAATCGTTTAGAGTCTATAGCGTTGGCCTTTGTGTTGGGTGGGGCGTTAGGTAACCTATATGACAGATTAGTTTATGGTCATGTTGTAGATTTTATTCAATTGCATTGGCAGCAGTCATGGTACTTTCCTGCGTTTAATGTTGCAGATAGCGCGATTACCATTGGTGTCGTTTTGATGTTACTTGAAAGTGTTGTGACGAAGAAAGAAGAAGGTATTAAAAAATGAGTTTGATTACAGCGTCTAGCCGAGTCACGTTGCATTTTGAATTGTCACTTGAAGATGGGCAGATAGTAGATTCTAATTTTGAAAAACCGCCTGCAAGTTTTACATTTGGTGATGGTAGTCTATTGCCTGATTTTGAAACTGCACTTTTAGGTATGTCAGCAGGACAAAAAGACACCTTTGTTATGTCTCCTGAGAATGCCTTTGGTGCTTATAATGAAAGCAATGTTCAGCGTATTCCTCGTTCTCAATTCGATATGGATCTAGAAGAGGGTATGGTTGTATCTTTTGCAGATATGAGTAAGAACGAATTGCCAGGTGTTATTTCTGAAATTGGTGAGAAAGAGGTTGTTGTTGATTTTAATCATCCGCTTTCAGGTCGATCTTTAACTTTTAAAGTTAGCATTATTTCTGTAGAGGCTGCCGAATGAGTTTTGCTATCCAGCTTGCTAACCCTCGTGGCTTTTGTGCTGGTGTTGATCGTGCTATCGAAATAGTAAATCGTTGTTTAGATTTATTTGAAGCTCCGATTTATGTCCGTCACGAAGTGGTCCACAACAAATTTGTTGTGGAGTCATTGAAAGCGCGTGGGGCTGTATTTGTTGATGAGCTTGATCAGGTTCCTGATGACCATATTGTTATCTTTAGTGCTCATGGTGTGTCAAAAGCGGTTCGCGATGAGGCAACAAATCGAGGGTTGAAAGTTTTTGATGCAACTTGTCCGCTTGTAACGAAAGTGCATTTGGAGGTCTTGCGTTATTCCCGAGACGGAATGGAGTGTATTTTGATCGGTCATGATGGTCACCCTGAAGTAGAGGGGACCATGGGGCAGTATGACGATCGTCAAGGTGGTGCTATTTATCTGGTGGAAACGCCAGAAGATGTTGCTGGGTTGTTGGTAAAAGATCCAGAGCACTTAGCGTTTGTAACTCAAACGACCTTATCGATGGATGATACATCGGTTGTGATTGATTCTTTGCGTGAGCATTTTCCTGCAATTCGTGGGCCTAAAAAAGACGATATTTGTTACGCCACGCAAAATCGACAAGATGCAGTAAAAACATTAGCAGAAGAATCTCAGTTGGTTTTGGTTGTCGGCTCGGTTAATAGCTCTAATTCAAATAGATTGAAAGAGTTGGCGGAGCGAATGGGGGCTAAGGCTTTCTTGATCGATAATGCAAATGAAATTGATACTGCTTGGTTTCAGGGCGTTTCTAGTGTTGGTGTTACGGCAGGCGCGTCTGCACCTGAGGTATTGGTTAATGAAGTGATATCCCGCTTAATAGAAGAAGGTGGAAGTGTTCCTGAAGAGTTGAAAGGTAGAGAGGAAAATGTTTCTTTCTCTATGCCTAAAGAGCTTCGAATCATTGAAGTTTAATCCCTTTTATATTTTTTTGAGATTAATTTAAATTAATCTCAAAAAAAGGGTTGCACAAAATCTGTAGATCCTTAATATACGCCCTCGCTGACACGGACAACGCTTCACAACAACGAAGTT
>NZ_JACYFC010000009.1 GCF_014803385.1 Marinomonas colpomeniae
CGAGGGCGTATATTAAGGATCTACAGATTTTGTGCAACCCTTTTAACGAAAAAAGACCAATTAATAGCGTTTAATTCGTAAAAGAGTAAGGATCGATCAATTAACAAACAACAAAAAGACTAAATCGATCACTTACCCATCAACAATTAATCATTAAAGCTCTTTTTTAATACTACTCCAATCTACATTAGGAGAACTAAGACCATGCCTACCTGCATAACCGGAGCTTTTCGGCTCCTCCCAACCCTCTAAGGATGAAGGCTCTAATTTATATATCTCCACTTCTAAAGGGTGACAAGTAGATAGTGGATCTTTTGCGTCAGGGCCCCACAAATCAACAGACAAATCTCCACCAGGGCAGCACGATAAAGCACACAATAGATCCATCTCTGCAAAAAACTCTAAATAATCTCCTTTCTTTGCAGGGCAAGCTTTCATGAAATACTTATCTTCATCATTAAGACCAGTACACTGAAAAACATTCAAAACATCATGCACATCAAATTCAGTCAAGCCAAAAGGAATTACGGCTCTAACTAGGTTTGAATGACAGTGAAAATCGAAATCCTCACCAGTTAAGAGTTTATTAACGTAAGGATCGCAACGCGTTCCCAATAAATCATGAACTCTACCGCCCTCAGCATCCTGACCGTAATCAGCAAGAGTGTCGTCTATTATCGTTGCCATTGGGCGAAGAAATGGCAAGGTCGACCAAAGGCGATCATAGGTACTAACATGAGCACTTTGCAATTGACGAGTACGAGATGCCCACATACGTTCACGAGGATCATGTTTATTCCACATATTGAAATCCCCTACCTGTGGCCCTTCAGACACACGAATACGGAAAACATGCCCAGCTGGAACTTCCCAAGCCTCTCCTGAACGCATAGAGACTTTAATAGTATTAACCAATGTTCGCTTAACAGCACCCTCTTTTAAAGAACTATAGAATGCCTTATCTACAGCTAATTTTGACCCAGGACCTGCTCTGTACGCGGCTTCCACATTACTCATCACTAACTCCAGTTTATTTAATATTTGACTTAGGGTAGTTAAAGTGGAAACTCAAATAAAATGACATTATTTAAAAATACATGACAAAAATTAATGAGAGTTCATAATGGGACACCCATATACCGCTTTACACACGTTTCATCTCGTCGTTCGCTTCCAAAGCTTAAAACACACTGCGGATCACCTGCATTTAACAGAATCTGCTGTAAGCCATCAAATTAAGCGCTTAGAAGCACAATTGGGCTACACCTTATTTTATAAATCAGGCAGACAACTTAAAACGACACCAGAAGGAAAGCGATTATCCTCGGAACTGTCTGCTTCTTTCGATCATATCGACCAAATACTATCTGAACCAAAAAACACCATTCACAATACGATCACTCTTTATTGCCTACCGTCATTAATAGAATTCTGGCTACTTCCTCGATTATTAAAATTTAAGGAAGCACACCCTAATTATGAACTTGTTATTAAATATCACTCTTCATCTCCAGACTATTTGGATGAACACAGCTTGCGCATAGGAAGTCACGAAAAAGAAGGCCCTACACCTTATATACGTTCAAAAATTTTGTCTGGTGAAACGATCCCTGTATGCAGCCCAATTTACATGAATCAACAGCACGTTTTTTCCAGTAAAGATTTATTAGAAACAGACTTATTACACGACCACACAGAAGAAGGCTGGAGAAATTGGTTTGCTCTTCAAGGCCTTACTTTGAATAAACCAACTCAACTTATCTATGAAGATTTTCACCTCTTAAAAATGGCCACTATCGCAGCGCAAGGGGTTGCTCTATGTCCAGAAGCGCTCATTCAAGAAGATTTAAAGAACGGAACACTAATCGCACTTTCTACTAAGAAAAGTAATATCGGTCACTACTATGCCATTGAACAAAATAAGTACGCTCACTCCAGTATCAATACATTAGCTAAGTACCTTACTTGAAACAAAAAGGCCTTCTAATCTTTCGTTTAGGAGGCCTTTTAAAAACAGTCGTTAGCTAACTATCAACCCAACCATTTTCTCGCATTTTGGAACAAGCGCAACCAAGGAGCCTGCTCTTGCCATTCGTCTGGGTGCCAACTATGTTGAACCGTACGATAAACACGCTCTGGATGAGGCATCATGATTGGCATTCTTGAACCTTCCATTCCCGCCAACAAGATAGAGTTCGATTTCTGAACTTCCACCTGAACCAGACGCCCCTCAAACTGAGCCGATTCATTACGAACAAACTTCGGCCAATGCTCAGTACCAGGAATCAACTCATGCAGAGTTGATAGCATTTGACAACCATTACACACACCTAAAGTGAATGTATCTTCACGCTTGAAGAAAGATTCAAATTGATCACGAGCAACTGGATTGAAAAGAATAGATTTAGCCCACCCCTCCCCAGCACCTAATACGTCACCGTATGAGAAACCACCACAAGCAACTAATCCATTGAACTCATCAAGCTTGGTTCGACCAGAAAGAATGTCGCTCATATGATCATCAACGGGTACAAAACCGACTTTATGGAAAGCAGCAGCCATTTCCACATGACCATTAACACCCTGTTCACGTAATACTGCAATTTTAGGCCTCTTACTTGATCCAACAAAAGGCAATGTAATGTCTTCATTAATATCAAATGTCAGCTCTGTCGATAAACCAGAATTGTGGCCCAATTACTAACACTCGCGCGTTTGGCAAATAAGACGGTGGAGAAGACTTACCAAGATAGTCATGTATTAAAAGAAACCCGATAGTTTCTTGCAGAGCTGATGCCACTGGCATGGACTAAAACAGTGGATATCATGCGGTTTTGTCCACAGAAAGAATCTGAAAAATGAATTTACCCGATGTTGTCCGGCTATTTAGACACGTTATTACAGAATTTAGTGAGTAATGCGATAAAGTTTCCCACTACACAGAGTGTGATAGAAGTGCATGTACAACAAACCGATCCGGAATTCATCCTAACCGTAGTTGACATGGCCGTCGCGTCGATGCCGCAACAAAGCAAAGATTGGTCGAGCGGCTCTACCGTAAAGGAATAGAGTTTGGGGCTGGATTAGGCCTTTCAATCGTACAAAAAGTGTCTCTATTGTATTCAGGAGTATTGCTCTTGAAGACACACCCGCTAGTGGGTTTACGGTGATCGTCATCCTGAGGAAAAACATTAAAAAGTATCATTATTAGATGTATAAACGTCCCAATACGGACGATCACTTTCCAACTTTTCGATTATAAAGTCTAAGAAAACACGTACTTTTGCTGGCAAATGACGTCGTTCAGGAAATACGGCATAAAAATGATGCAGCGGGAGAGTATAACCCGTTAAAAGAGGAATGAGCCTTCCCTTCATAATATCTTGACCAACAACAAAGGTTGGGATTTTAGCGATACCGAGCCCTGCTAACGCGGCTTCTTGTAATGCTTCACTGTTGTTGGCTTGATAGTTACCATCAATCTTGGCTTTGTGTGTTTCGTCGTTTCGATGAAATACCCATTCATTACTGTTGTAATCGTAAGCAAAACGGACGCAGTTATGGGCCATTAAATCTGCTGGAAAAGTCGGCGCTCCACACCGTTTTATATACTCAGGAGAGGCACAAACAACACTCCGGCAAGAAACTAATCGACGCGCAATTAATGTTGAATCTTGCATTTCTCCTGCTCTAATCGCGATGTCAAAACCACCTTCTACTAAATCAATTTTTTTATCATCCATCAACATATTGAGTCTGATGTCAGGGTAATGGGTTAAAAAACTTGTCACCAGAGGGGCCAAATGCAAGCGACCAAATGACATGGGAGTACTGATTTTTAATGTTCCCTTAGGCTTACCTTGTAATTGAGTCACCGAATCAACGCCTTGAGACGCTGCGGTGATTGCCTGAAGCGCATAGTGAAAATACTGTTCACCTGCTTCCGTTAAACTGAGTTTTCTCGTTGTACGATGTAGTAGCTTTACGCCCAAGGTATTTTCTAACACGCTTATGCGCTTACTAACCGCCGATTTACTGGTGCCAAGGTGTTCTGCCGCTTTTGAAAAACTGCCATTTTCTACGACCGCAACAAAAACTGGAATGGCTGAAAACGTGTCCATATAATGACTGCTTAGTTATTACTGTTGAATTAAACTCTACAATTAGTTTCTTTTAAGTCGGTTTATTAGTCAATTGAAAACAATGTAAAGTTCTCCTTAGCGTATCACTCTTCTTAAGAGTGATAAAAATGAAACTTGGGCTTAAATAATAAAGGTAAGGAAATAGCATGAATATCTTCCAAGCAATTGAGCAACGTCGAGCGGTTAAGCATTATCAAACCAATAAAAAAATGTCAGAAATGGATTTTAAAACGTTAATGGATTCGGTGTTACTTTCTCCAACGTCTTATAATATTCAACACTGGCGTTTTATACGAGTGACGGACGTTGACCAAAGGGAAAAACTAAAAGACGCGGCTTGGGGGCAAGCTCAAGTGTCTGAAGCTGCTGAACTATTGGTGTTATGTGCGGATGTAAATGCGTGGAAGGATCGTCCTGAACGATACGTAGCAAACAGCCCTAAAGACACTCAGGATATGCTACTGCCAATGATTCACAATTTTTATCATGAGAAAGAACAGACACAACGAGACGAAGCCATGCGTTCATGTGGCATTGCTGCTCAAACTATGATGCTAGCAGCGAAAGGTCTTGGCTACGATTCCTGCCCTATGGTGGGTTTTGATCGTGATAAAGTCGCGGAATTAATTTGCCTTCCTGACAAACATGTTATTGCGATGATGATAGCGATTGGTCACGCTGAAAAAGCCGCTTACCCGAGAGCGGGGCAACTGCCGTTGTCTGAAGTACTTATGGAAAACCAATTTCATCCATCAAATGCTGAGTAGCTTTTTCTTAAATTCTTAAATTCTTAAATTCTTAAATTCTTAAATTCTTAAATTCTTAAATTCTTAAATTCTTAAATTCTTAAATTCTTAAAATAATAATATTCGATTAATAAGCGATCAAAAAACTACAACATAAATACATTCGTCAATTCGGCTTATTAAAAACCCAAAAAAGCCTTCTAATCTTTCGATTAGAAGGCTTTTAAAAAAACAGTCATTAAATCACTATTAACCCAACCATTTTCTCGCATTTTGGAACAAACGCAACCAAGGAGCCTGCTCTTGCCATTCGTCTGGGTGCCAACTATGCTGAACCGTACGATAAACACGCTCTGGATGAGGCATCATAATAGTCACTCGACCATCTTCTGATGTTAACCCTGTTACACCCTCTGCTGAACCATTTGGGTTAAACGGATAACGCTCTGTCGCTTGCCCGTAGTTATCTACATAGCGAAGTGCTATTTGAGCAGATTTCGCCAATGCGGCGATATCACCTTCATTGCGATATTCCGTTTGACCTTCACCATGAGCCACCGCGATTGGCATTCTTGAACCTTCCATTCCCGCCAACAAGATAGAGTTCGATTTCTGAACTTCCACCTGAACCAGACGCCCCTCAAACTGAGCCGATTCATTACGAACAAACTTCGGCCAATGCTCAGTACCAGGAATCAACTCATGCAGAGTTGATAGCATTTGACAACCATTACACACACCTAAAGTGAATGTATCTTCACGCTTGAAGAAAGATTCAAATTGATCACGAGCAACTGGATTGAAAAGAATAGATTTAGCCCACCCCTCCCCAGCACCTAATACGTCACCGTATGAGAAACCACCACAAGCAACTAATCCATTGAACTCATCAAGCTTGGTTCGACCAGAAAGAATGTCGCTCATATGAACATCAACAGGTACAAAACCGGCTTTATGGAAAGCAGCAGCCATTTCCACATGACCATTAACACCCTGTTCACGTAATACTGCAATTTTAGGCTTCTTACTTGATCCAACAAAAGGCAAGGTAATGTCTTCATTAATATCAAATGTCAGCTCTGCCGACAAACCAGGATCTTTTGCATCCAACAAGCTATCAAACTCTTGCTGAGCAGAATCAGGATTATCACGTAATGCCTGAATACGATAGCTTGTTTCAGACCAAACGCGATGCCAGTTAATACGAGTTTCTTCTAGCAGCACCTCTCCAGCCAGACGAATACGAATACTGTCATCACCAGATAATGTCGCAATAGGCAAAACAGAGACACCAACTTTTTGGTAAGCCGCAATAATACCGGTTACATCAGATTCATTAACTTGAATAACCGCACCTAACTCTTCACTAAATAATGCAGGAGCAACTTGAGCGCGATTTAATGCAACCGCATCAAGGTCGACATTTAACCCTAAATGGCTGGCAAACGACATTTCCGTTAATGTTGCAAACACACCACCGTCTGAACGGTCATGATAAGCGAGCAATTTACCTTCTGTATTTAGAATTTGTGTCGTATCAAAGAAACCAGCCAAAGCGGCAGCATCATCAACATCAGGCACTTGTTTTCCAAGTTTATTATAAACCTGAGCGACAACAGAACCACCTAGGCGATTTTGACCCGCACCCAAATCGATTAACAATAAACGAGTATCGACTGATTTTTTCAATTCAGGCGTCAAGGTTTTACGTACATCAGCTACTGGAGCAAATGCCGTAATAACTAAAGACAATGGAGAAGTAACAGCTTTTTCTTCGCCATCTTCTTTCCAGACAGTCTTCATTGACATAGAGTCTTTACCAACTGGAATCGCAATATCCAATGCTGGGCACAATTCCATACCCACTGCTTTTACAGTTTGGTAGAGTTTTTCGTCTTCACCTTCATGACCTGCTGCGGCCATCCAGTTTGCAGATAACTTAATGTTATTACGTTTAGTAATTTGCGCTGCTGCCAAATTAGTTAGCGCTTCACCAACTGCCATACGGCCAGATGCTGGAGCATCAAGTAAAGCCATTGGTGTGCGTTCACCCATGGTCATCGCCTCACCTGTATAGCTTTCTAATGAGGATGTAGTTACCGCCACATCTGCAACAGGAACCTGCCAAGGCCCAACCATTTGGTCGCGAGCAACCATTCCAGTAATGGTTCTATCACCAATGGTAATAAGAAAGTTTTTACTTGCTACCGTTGGCAAACTTAGAACGCGTTTCGCCGCATCAGCAAGATCTACATCAACTGCAGTGAAATCATCGCCAAGAATGACAGCTTTGTTTCCTTCACGGTGCATTTTAGGTGCTTTACCGAATAATACAGACATTGGTAAATCAACAGGCTTGTTGCCGAAGTGGCCATCAGCCACTTCTAAATGAAGCTCTTCTTTTGCATCACCAACAATGGCAAAAGGGCAACGCTCACGCTCACAGATCGCAGTAAATTCATCAACACGATCAGGCGAAACGGCCATGACGTAGCGCTCTTGTGACTCGTTACACCAAATTTCTAAAGGTGACATGCCAGGTTCATCATTTAGAACTTTACGTAAGTCAAAGTTTCCGCCGCGCTCACCATCCTTTACTAATTCAGGTAAAGCATTAGACAAGCCACCAGCACCCACATCATGAATGAAACTGATCGGGTTTTTATCACCAAGCTGCCAACAACGGTCAATTACTTCCTGACAACGACGCTCCATTTCTGGATTTCCACGCTGAACCGAAGCAAAATCAAGATCTTCATTGCCATCCGCAGACGCCATAGAAGACGCGGCACCACCACCAAGACCAATCAACATTGCAGGACCGCCAAGTACGATTAATTTCGCACCGACTTTAATTTCCTGTTTCTCAACATGATCACGGCGAATGTTGCCTAAACCACCCGCCAACATGATTGGCTTGTGGTAACCACGCACTTCTTCTTGAGAAGCACCTTGAATTTTTTGTTCGTAAGTACGGAAGTAACCCAACAGATTTGGACGACCAAATTCGTTATTAAACGCCGCGCCACCAATAGGACCTTCGATCATGATATCCAAAGGTGTCACGATACGTGAAGGTTTACCGTAATGACTTTCCCATGGCTGTACAAAGTTAGGGATTTTCAAATCAGATACGGTATAGCCGCTTAAGCCTGCTTTAGGTTTAGAGCCAATACCTGTTGCGCCTTCGTCGCGAATTTCACCACCAGAACCCGTCGCTGCACCAGAAAAAGGTGAAATAGCCGTTGGGTGATTGTGAGTTTCAACCTTCATCAAGATATCAATGTGCTCTTGATTGAAATCGTATTCACGGTTATCTGGTGACGGATAAAAACGTCCACCAAAATGACCTTCCATTACAGCCGCATTGTCTTTATAAGCAGACAAGGTACCTTCAGGGTTATGTTCATGGGTATTCTTAATCATTTTAAACAAAGAACGTTCTTGCTCTTCGCCATCAATCGTCCAAGAAGCATTAAAAATCTTATGGCGACAATGTTCAGAGTTTGCCTGAGCAAACATCATTAACTCGATATCAATTGGGTTACGGCCCAATTCAATAAACGACTCAACAAGATAATCAATTTCGTCTTCCGCAAGAGCCAAACCTAGCGTTTGATTTGCCTCAACCAACGCAGCACGACCACCACTTAACACATCAACACTTGTCATTGGTGCTGGTTCTGCATGCAAAAACATACTGATTGCATCGCTCAATGCCGGGAGCACGCTTTCAGTCATACGATCATGCAGAATCGTGGACAACAGATCCAACTCTTCAAGCGACAAGGCTTTCGAGCTATGAATAAAGTATTCCACACCACGCTCAACACGTGACACAGAAGACAATCCGCAATTATGAAGAATATCAGTTGCTTTCGATGACCAAGGTGAAATAGTTCCTAATCGAGGAACCACTAATACACTTTGATCAGATGAACGGACTTGGGAGGATTTAGGACCGTAGGCTAAAGCTCGCTGCAGAACAATATCTTGCTCAGTCGTAAGCGTTTGATTATCAACCAACTCCACAAAATGGAGAAATTGAGCATCCACATCGACAACCGATGGGACAGATGCTTGCATATTGGCTAGTAACTTTGCCTTGCGAAACGCCGATAGCGCCGCAGAACCATGCAGGGTTAGCATGTTTAGTGTTGCCTCACTTGGTAGTTTTGGGGGAAATGCCGGGGTATTTTAAATCAATGAGGTAAATAGAGGCCAGAAAAGTCTCAATTTTTTGTACAAATTAGCGCAAAAAATCGACTAAATAGGCTTTTTAGCCAATTCCTTAAGCTTCTTTTTTTGCTCGCGACGATATTGGAAAAATTGAGTGAGTTGAGAAGACGCCACTTCTGCTAACACACCAGAGTGAACATCAACCTGATGATTCAGAAAAGGTGCATCAAAAAAACGCCCTTGGCTTTCGGCCACACCACTTTTGGGCTCAGTGGCTGCATAAACAACACGATCAATTCGAGAATGGATAATCGCGCCAGCACACATAGAGCAAGGTTCCAAAGTAACATACAAGGTCGCACCAGGTAATCGATAGTTGTTCGTCGCTTTACACGCCATACGAATCGCTTGGATTTCTGCATGGGCCGTAGGATCGCATAATGAAATAGGAGAGTTATAACCTTCTCCAATCACTTCATCGTTCAATACGACAATCGCCCCTACTGGAATTTCATTTTCCAATGCAGCCTTAGTCGCCAACTCTAGCGCCAACTCCATCCACTTTTGATCATTCATTATCGATTTCCCTCAAGATGGCTAGACTACCTTAAATACATGATTGCCTTTATTATGCAATTCGCTCTAAACTAAAACCCACTATTGGAATACACACAAGGATATTCGTTTATGCAAACAGTGGCAGACCTAATGATCACCAACTTAATTACGCTACGAGAAACTGATTCTTTAGCGACCGCCAAAGCATTGATGCAAGAAAAGCATATTCGAAACATTCCGATTGTAAATGACAAGGAAGAATGGGTAGGCATGCTCACACAACGTGAATATTTACGCCACGCATTTCACCTTGTCAGTCAATTTGGCACTCAGCAATTGTCTAAAAAAGAACAACAAACACCGATTACCAATGTCATGACAAAAGACATGCAAACACTCAGCCCTGACACAGAACTGAGTGTTGCGGCCGAATACTTCATTGAACATAAGTACGGTAGTTTACCTGTTACTCAGGACAATAAGTTAGTTGGCATTTTAACACCTATCGACTTTGTGAAATTCGCTTCAAAGATGTTAAAAGACGCTACTTAAATTAGATTGCCCTATAGCGTTAGAAGGCGTGAGTAACACCTCTTTCTCCACTTTAACCTCAAGTGCCTGAACACCAAAGTCTGTTTCTGATAAAAGAAACGTCACAGACTGACCCTTTCTAAGGGTTTTATGGCCTTCACACGCGATTGATTTGTAATGAACAAATACATCGCTATCGTCTTCTCTTTTAATGAACCCCATACCTTTGGCGTCATTAAACCATTTAACTGTTCCAGTTAATCTATTCATTACTCTAATCGCCTCTTTTTTATTTTTATTTGAAAGTAAGCGCGAAGTTAGAAGCCGAAAACGACTTCTAACTTCTATTTATTTACAAAGATTGAATACTTAGTTTTTGCTCTTCTAATTTGCTCACAGCCAATTGCAAGTCATCACATTTAGCTCGTTCTTTTTCAACAACTTCAACTGGCGCTTTCGCTACGAAGCTGTCATTAGATAACTTGCCTTGAATACGCTGCAAATCTTTTGATGCTTTATCAATTTCTTTTTGCAAACGAGTTAATTCAGCATCCTTGTCGATCAACCCAGCCATTGGTACCAATACTTCCATATCTCCAACCAAAGCTGTCGCTGACATAGGCGCCTCATCACCAACATTCAACCAAGTAACAGTATCTAACTTAGCCAAGGTTTGTAAGAAGGTTAAATTAGCATCAAGACGAGCTTTATCTTGTTCTGACCCGTTACGGCATAAAATCGGCAATGGCTTAGAAGGTGAAATATTCATCTCACCTCGGATATTACGAATACCTTCAATAACACCCTTAAGCCATTCTACATCGGCTTCGGCTTCTGTATCTTTTTTACTGTCATCAGCCGTTGGGTATTCTGCCAACATCACTGTTTCACCTTCCACACCAGCCAAAGGAATAATCTTCTGCCAAATTTCTTCCGTTATAAAAGGCATCATTGGGTGTGCAAGACGCAGAAATGCTTCTAACACTCGAACCAAGGTACGGCGCGTTCCCATCAATTGAGCTGGCGTTGCGTTTTCATCCCAAAGTACGGGTTTAGATAACTCTAAGTACCAATCACAATACTCATGCCACATAAATTCATATAAAGCTTGCGCTGCTAAATCAAAACGATGCGTATCAAAAGCACGATTCACAGTGTCTTCAGCTTGCTGCAAACGAGAGATAATCCACTTATCAGCAAGAGACAATTCAACTTCAGCACCATTCTGGCCACAGTCTTGATCTTCCGTATTCATCAGAACGTAGCGCGTAGCATTCCAAATTTTATTACAGAAATTACGATAGCCTTCTAAGCGATTAAGGTCGAACTTGATATCACGACCACCAGACGCTAATGAACAAAGCGTAAAGCGTAAAGCGTCCGTACCGTAAGACTGAATACCTTCGGGGTAGGTTTCGCGCGTATTTTTCTCAACTTTAGCCGCTAAACGTGGCTGCATCATTCCCGAGGTACGCTTTTCAACCAAAGTTTCAATATCAATACCGTTAATCAAATCCAATGGATCGATTACGTTACCTTTTGATTTGGACATCTTATCGCCACGTTCGTCACGAATAAGCCCTGTAATATAAACTGTTTTAAAAGGTACTTTGTCAGTAAATTTCAACGTCATCATGATCATTCTGGCAACCCAGAAAAAGATAATATCGAAACCGGTTACCAATACATCAGACTCACTAAACTCAGTGAAGTCTTGAGTCTCTTCTGGCCAACCTTGCGTTGCAAATGTCCAAAGCGCAGATGAAAACCAAGTATCTAAAACGTCTTCGTCTTGCGTTAATTCAACGTCAGCCGCTAGACCGTGTTTCGCACGAACTTCCGCTTCGTCTTTGCCAACGTAGAATTTACCATCTGCGTCGTACCAAGCTGGAATCTGATGCCCCCACCAAAGCTGACGCGAAATACACCAGTCATTGAGGTCGCGCATCCAAGAAAAATAAGTATTTTCCCACTGTTTTGGTACAAACTGGATATCACCATTCTCAACAGCTTCAATAGCAGGTTTCGCTAAGGTTTCAACAGCAACATACCATTGCTTTGTTAAATACGGCTCTATTACTGTGTTACCACGTTCACCACGCGGCACTTTCAGCTTGTGGTCTACTACTTTTTCCAACAAACCTAAAGCATCAAAGTCTGCAATAACAGCTTTACGCGCTTCAAATCGATCCATACCACGATATTTTTCAGGCGCAACATCATTGATAGCCGCGTCGTCCGTCAAAATATTAATTAATGGCATGTCATGACGCTTACCCACTTCATAGTCATTGAAGTCATGGGCAGGTGTGATTTTCACACAACCAGTACCAAACTCTTTGTCTACATATTCGTCCGCAACAATTGGAATACGACGACCAACAAGAGGCAATTCAACCTCTTTACCCACCAAATCAGAAAAGCGTTCATCATCTGGAGCGACCGCAACCGCAGCATCACCAAACATAGTTTCTGGGCGAGTTGTTGCTACCACAATGTAGCTATTTCCTTCTGCCGTTTTCACGCCATCCGCTAATGGATAACGGAAATACCACATAAAGCCATTTTCTTCTTCTGAAATAACTTCAAGATCTGAAATCGCAGTGTGTAAAACCGGATCCCAATTTACTAAACGCTGACCACGGTAGATAACGCCTTCATCATATAAACGAACAAAGACCTCTTGAACTGCCGCAGACATGCCAGGGTCCATGGTAAAGCGCTCTTTATCCCAAGCAACAGAGTCGCCTAAAACACGCATCTGATCAGAGATAGTACCGCCAGATTGATCTTTCCAGTCCCATACTTTTTCAAGAAATTTTTCACGACCTAACTCATGACGAGTCACATTTTGAGCCGCCAATTGACGCTCAACAACCATTTGAGTCGCGATACCTGCATGGTCGGACCCAGGCTGCCATAGCGTTCGGCTACCTTTCATTCTCTCACGACGAATAATGGAGTCCAT
Source organism: Marinomonas colpomeniae (assembly GCF_014803385.1). Taxonomy (GTDB): domain Bacteria; phylum Pseudomonadota; class Gammaproteobacteria; order Pseudomonadales; family Marinomonadaceae; genus Marinomonas; species Marinomonas colpomeniae. Next base: position 13,125 of record NZ_JACYFC010000009.1, read on the forward strand.
CAAGGTATGCTGAAAAGCATGCCCCATATGCAAACTACCAGTGACATTTGGTGGTGGGATCATGATAGAAAAAGGAGTGCCGTTGCCCTGAGGAGTGAAATAACCACCCTCTTCCCAACGTTGATAAATAGGCTGTTCGATACTTTGAGGTTGGTAGGTCTTTTCCATTTTAGTGTCTTAAGGCTCTTATGTGGCGGTCAATTAAAATATTAGGGAATTATAACGTGTCATAACAATATAAAGAACAACATGTATAGGATTAATGCTGTCTATCGAGGCAAGGCGAACAATAAACTACTCCTTTTTTCCCGAAGCTTGGTCAGCATTCAGCGCCTGCATTACTTCGGCAACCAATTCTGGCAAACGTCTTTCAAGCACAGCCGTGATCGCTTGGGCGATAGAGTCTTGTGAATAAGACAATGAAGGCACATCCGTTTTTAGAGTTTCTACACCCTCATGAGAGCCATCAATAGATTGTGAAAAATACTCTTCTTGACTCACACAAGCGGTCAATTGATCAGCAACGATATCCATTAAAATTGGGATATCATCTTGATTACGCAAAGCAGAAATCAAAGTTTCTTCGTCTGGCTCAAGAGCACCATCATCATGCTGAGTGGCTAGATCTGACATAAGGAAAACCAATAGTAAGAAAGCGAAATACAAATAGCCAAGTAAGTATAATTACTCAACCAATCATCTATTACCCTCAACTTTCGCACTGAAAAACTCAAAAGTCCACCCTATATAAGCAGGAGTAAAACACTCAAAACATACTCGCTAAAAATAACACCTTGATCACATTCGTTTTCCTACAAAAAATAGCCGTGAAAATTCTCGATAATAAGTAGGCATAAAAAAGCAGTAACAAAAAAATGCTACTGCTTTTAAAAACTTCATCACCTTGTAATGACTTGCAACTAAGTCATTACAACATAGCGCTACTTACGCTTTTGCTAACAAGTAACGTGTCAACAAGGCAACAGGTCGACCGCTTGCGCCTTTACTCGCACCACCAGACCACGCTGTACCAGCAATATCTAAATGTGCCCAAGGGTACGACTCAGTAAAGCGAGACAAGAAGCATGCCGCGGTAACAGAACCAGCTTCAGGACCACCAATATTAGCAATATCCGCGAAATTACTGTCCAGTTGCTGTTGGTATTCTTCATCCAAAGGCATCTGCCAAATTTTATCAGCTGCGGTGAGGCTTGCTGCTTTTAGTTCAGCCGCCAAAGCATCGTTATTTGCATACATACCAGAATTCACACTGCCTAGTGCAACAACACAAGCACCAGTCAAGGTAGCAATATCAACCACAGATTTAGGATTAAAGCGTTCGATATATGACAAGGCATCACATAACACTAAACGACCTTCAGCATCCGTATTTAAAATTTCTACGGTTTGACCAGACATAGTTTTCACAATATCACCTGGTTTTGTCGCACGGCTGCTTGGCATATTCTCAGCAGCAGCAATAACCGCTGTAAAGTTAAGCTTTGGTTTCAATTCACAAATGGCTTTCATCGTACCAAACACACTGGCAGCACCACACATGTCGTACTTCATTTCATCCATCTTTGCGCCTGGTTTCAAAGAGATACCACCAGTATCGAAGGTGATACCTTTACCCAGCAATACATGAGGTGAATCACCTTCTTCACCACCACGATAATTCATCACAATCAGGTAACTTGGCTGATCACTACCGCGACCAACAGACAACAAGCAATGCATGCCAAGCTCGTCCATTTTGTTTTCATCTAGCAACTCAACATCAATGGCATATTCTTCCGCCAAATGCTGCGCTTTAGATGCCAAGTAACTTGGTGTACAAACATTACCCGGCAAATTGCCAAGTTGTCGCGCAAAAGCAGAACCGTTTGCTGTTGCTGTACCGATTGCAAGAGCCGCTTCATCTGTGCCTTCAATAAGCAAAGTTTCCACTTTCGTTGCTTTTTCCGCATCGTCTTTCTTAAAGCCAAGAAAATTATAAAAACCTTCGTTCAGCCATTGCGCTATCAATGAGGCAGTATCCGCTTGCGAACGATTTTTAAATTCAAGCGATGCACTTGCTACAGCAACTGACGCATACGGCAAACCTTTAATTTGAGCGGCAACAGCAGCAATCACTTTACGCGCCTGCATATCACTCAACTCACCACTTTTACCAACACCAACTAACAGTACAGCTTGAGCAAAATCTTGAGATGCACACGGCAGCAATAGAGTCTGTGCCAAGCCACCTTTAAAAACACCAGTTTCACGCAATTGAGACAATTGCCCTTCAATTCTGCTATCTATCCAAGCCGTCGATTCAGAAAAATCACCTTCACTAGGAACAAAAGTAACAAACAAATCAGCCTGAACGGTGGAGAAGCGATCAAATAACGCCATTTTCATGTAAAAACCCTCGAATAAATAACTTTTAAAAAAAACTGGATAATGTCCTTCTTACCACGAGATAATGGGGGCTTTAGATATGTAATCAACTCTACGCTTTAAGAAAGCATCATTCATCCAGAGGTGACCTTGAGACTATTCAAATACTTAGCGAAAGAAGTGCTTGTGTCAACAGCTGGGGTAACGCTAATTCTATTGCTTGTGATTATAAGTGGTCGATTCTCATCTTATCTAGGTCGTATTACTGAAGGTAAAATGACATTTGAATTCCTGTTTGTCATTCTTGGATACCATATCCCTAGTTTCATTCAGATGATTCTACCCTTAGCGTTTTTCTTATCAATATTATTGGCATTTGGACGTCTCTACATAGAAAACGAAATGTCAGTCCTTTTTTCCAGCGGCATTAGCAAAATAAAAGTAGCAACTTACACCCTTGGTATTGCTAGCATCGTGAGCTTAACCAGTGCCACCCTAAACTTTTGGCTTGCACCACTTAGCGAATATAAAGCGGCAGAGGCAGCACAAGAACAAAACCAATTATCTGCTTTTGATTTACTCTTGCCAGGTCGTTTTGAAGGTAGAGGACAGCAAACTAGCTATATAGATAGTTTCACCCCAGAAGAAGGCTGGATGAATCAAATATTCCTCTCAGATGTGACTGGCAAAAAAGGCAAGCGGGTACCAGTACAAACCTTTGCCGCTTACGCAGAACAAATACGTATACCGTCTGAAAACAACCAGAACTATCTTGTATTCAAAAATGGCACACGATACGAGGGCAAACCAGGAACGGCAAACTACCGCATCACTCAATTCGATACGTACGCCGTTCGCATGGAAACCAAAGATCAAAGCGCTATCGACGAACCATACACACAGAGCACCATAAATTTGATACAAAGCTCTAGACTAGCTGACAAGGTAGAACTCCAGTGGCGAATATCACTCGTCATTATGATTCCTATTCTTGCGGTCATTGGTCTGTCGTTAAGTCAAGTAAACCCAAGACAGGGTCGCTTCTTTAAAATGTTGCCTGCTATTATTTTAATGATTTTTTACATCGCGCTATTAATCTGGGGGCGCACTGGTTTAGATAAGAGCAAGCTGCCGATTCAACTTGGGCTATGGTGGATTCACGGAGTATTCATGGTCATAGCAGCCATACTTTTTATGCAATACAATCAGCTATTTGAACGCCGTAAAGCCAAGCAATCCAAAATCGGCGAAGGCGAGTAACGCATTATGAACAAAATCGATAAATACATTGCTAGCAGCGTCTTATGGGCATTTTTGATCGTCGCCTTAGTATTGCTTGGATTAGATTTCGCACTCACTTTTATAGAACAAATTAAAAAAGTAAACGACAGTTATACCATCCAGTCTTTACTTCAAGTTATCCTATATCGATTACCCGGAAAACTAGCTGAATATACCCCTATCGCATCACTGATTGGCACACTAATGGGATTGGGTACGCTAGCAGCAACCTCAGAATTAACCGTCATGAGAGCCGCTGGAATGCCTATTTGGCGAATTGGTTTTGCTGCATGTCAACCAATTTTACTTGTTTCATTACTTGGCATGGGCGTTTCTGAATTTATTGCACCTATCGCCACACAAAAAGCCAATCTAATCGAAAAATTCCAAGATCAAAAAAATGGTGACTTCTCACTTACGGGCGGCGTTTGGCTAAAAGCAGATGGCAACTTCATTTACATTGATGCCGCTGATAACAAAGGAAAATTATACGGTGTAAAAATTTTTTCACCTTATGAGCAACAACTTCAATACATACAAACAGCAGCCAACGCAGAACACATCGAAGACTCAACATGGCAGCTTAACGATGTATCGAAAACAACTTTTTTCCCTGATCGCATTGAAACCAGCAGCTCAAGCCATGCAGATTGGTCTGTTAGCATCACCCCTGAGCATTTATTCTTAGCCTCTCAAGAGCCGAGTGCTTTATCGCTAAGCCAACTAATGGGCTACAACCAATACCTCTATAAACAAAAACTCGATGGCTCGCAATATGAGCTAGAGTTTTGGATGACTGCACTTCGGCCTATCGCCTCTCTGGCATTAGTCCTAGTCGCGCTATCAAGTGTTTTTGGGCCATTAAGATCATCCACTATGGGTGGTAGAATTTTCTCTGGAGTCATAATCGGACTAGCCTTTCAAAATGGCTTAAATCTATTTGGCAGAATGAGTGTCGCGATCGATTTTCCACCTGCAATAGGCGTTAGTATTCCCATTGCAATTTGCCTAATAGCTGGCATTATTTTAATGAAACGCAGAGGATAAAAAAAACCACAAAAAAATACGACATGCAATTACCACCTGTCGTATTTTAAATAACCATTCTATATTGAGATATCCAGATAGACCGCAATAAATCAGATCTAAGCAGCCATAAATCGAGCAATCCTTCCTAGCGCTTCCTGCAACCTTGATCCATCGCACGTATATGCAAACCGGACATATTTATGCGCATTTTTCACGCCAAAATCAGCCCCAGGCGTTAACGCTACTTTCTCACTTTCTAACAACGCCAAACACCACTCCATTGCATCATTAGTCACAGCAGATACATCCACATAAACATAAAAAGCGCCATGCGCTGGCGCAACGACAGGCAAGCCAATTTTTTCTAAACCATCAAGCAATACTAAGCGGCGAGCATTTAGTGTTTGTCGACGCATCTCACACTCAGCAAGCACTTCAGGACCAAAAGCACTCACCGCGGCATATTGAGAAACACTTGGCGCAGAAATAAATAAATTTTGCGCTAATTTAGTTGCGCCTTCAATTGCCCATTCAGGGACGACTAACCAACCCAAACGCCAACCAGTCATGGCAAAATATTTTGAAAAGCTATTAATAACAAAAATATCATCATGAATGGATAAGGCAGAAAAATTTTCGCCCTCGTAGACCAGCCCTTGGTAGATTTCATCGACCAATAAATGCCCACCCAACGATTGAACTCTTTCCCAAGCCTCAGTCAAATAAGCTTTGCTTAAAACAGCCCCAGTTGGGTTAGAGGGAGACGCTAACCAAAGCCCTGAAGTATTTACACCCCAATGATCAGAGAGCACTTTCAAATCTATTTCAAAACCGTTACTAGCTTCTGTCTCAATCAATTTAGCTTTTGCACCAGCTTGAATAAGAAAATGTCGATTACAAGGGTAGCAAGGGTCTGGCATCACCACGTCATCACCCGCATCAACCATAAGCGAAGCCATTAACAAAAGCGCACCAGAGGCACCCGGAGTAACAATAATTCTCTCAGGAGACACATTCACTTGATACCGAGAGGCATAATCATCACTGATAGCTTGCTTTAGTTCTGGTAAGCCCGTTGCCGACGTGTAGCCAGTTTTACCATCCTTAATAGCTTTCACTCCAGCATCACCAACCGAATCAACAGCAACGAAATCTGGCTCACCAACCTCAAGATGAATGACGTCTTCACCTTGAGTCGCTAGCCACTTAGCTCTCTCCAACACAACCATGACCTGAAAAGGCGAAATATCGTCGACTCTTGCTGCTAATTTATGCATTTTCATCACATTTTCTCTGTTTAATTTGAATATTTAATGAGATTTTTCTCAAAACATGTGGTTAAGCGTCTCGTTATCTGGTAAGTTTCCGCCCGAAAATAAATCACCTAATCTTATTTGTTTACAGGTTACCATAATGGATACCTGCGAAGTGAGGCTATGCTTATGCCAAAAATGAACCCCGATTCATTAATGAAAGACTTCACTCCTTACGTTGCTAAGGACGGCGAAGAATACATGAACGAGAACCAGTTGGCGCATTTTAAAAGCATCCTACTCAACTGGAAACAAAACCTAATGGAAGAGGTTGATCGTACTGTAAACCACCTTAAAGAAGAGGCGGTAAACTATGCTGATCCAAATGATCGCGCCAGCCAAGAAGAAGAATTTAGTCTCGAACTACGTGCACGAGATCGTGAACGTAAACTGGTTAAAAAAATATCTCAAACAGTAGAGCTTATTGATTCTGATGATTACGGCTTTTGTGATGAATGTGGTATAGAAATAGGCATTCGCCGTTTAGAAGCTCGCCCAACAGCAACCATGTGCATTGATTGCAAAACGTTGGCAGAAATCAAAGAGAGACAAATCGGCGGCTAATCTTGGCTCTTAATAAGGTTAATGCGATGTCGAACAAACCTAAATTAGAGCCACACAACTCTAATTTAGGTAAAGCTGTATATCGAGGCCGCTTTGCACCTTCGCCAACCGGCCCACTCCACTTTGGCTCGCTAGTAAGTGCATTAGCGAGCTACTTGGACGCCAAGCAAAATCAAGGCGATTGGATCATTCGCATTGAGGATGTAGATGGCACTCGCTGCAAAGCGTCCTTTTCAGAACAAATCATAGAAACCCTCAATAGCTACCAACTTAGTTCTGATGAACCGATTAAAGTCCAAAGTAATAACACCCAAACCTACGAACAACATCTATTAATTTTAAAAGAACAAACGCTTGTTTTTCCCTGCAATTGCACTCGTCAGTCACTCTCAGAATATAACGGCAACCATCCATATGAATGCAAAAGCACTTTAAGCAAAACTCATTCATGGAGACTAAAAGCAAGTAATGATGTCTATCAGTACGAAGACACTATTCAAGGTTCATTGAAATTTATTGATGACCTAAAAAGCACCAGCCCGATACTCAAAAGAAAAGACGATTACTTTTCCTATCAATTAGCCGTTGTCATAGATGACCACCAACAAAACATTACCGACCTAGTAAGAGGCGCAGACTTAATAGAAACAACAGCACAACAACTCTACCTGTACGATTTATTTAAATGGACACCGCCAAGTATTTGCCATATCCCGCTCATAACCAATACGTTAGGCGAAAAAATTAGCAAACAAAATCACGCGAAGCCAATAGAAAACGGCCACCTACCCACCTTATTACGAGCCTTGCATTATTTAGGCATAGATTTAAATTCGCCACCCTCCATATCAGAAGCCCTATCTTTAGCCGTAAAAGAGTGGAAACCAAGTAAACTCTATAGAATTAAACACCTTCCTTTGGAAGAACAAGACTTACACCTCATCTAACCCACGACTTTTGAGTTCAGCTCGACCCAAGAATACGCCTGTGTGTATAATCGTTACATCAGTTACAAGAGGTGACACTTTATGCACAGCATTATGATTATTTGCCCAGATAACTCCTCGTTAAAAGAATCGGAAAAATGGTTATCGCGGTATGGCTTCCAAGTCAACATTAGCAACTCGCTTGAACAAGCCAATAAATATTATGAACTAGCAGAGTTCCATCTATTGCTCATTGACCAAGAAGTCATTGATGAAATAAATGAAAACAGTGTCGAACTACCTCAAACACCTCAACACATAGTGTTAGATTCAAAAGCCAGCTTAAGCTCAGGTGTCAACAGCATGGCGCAAGGTGCCATTTACTACCTTCCACTACCAACCAACTCAGAAATACTGCTTAAGCATGTCGTCAACGCCTTAGAACCAAAAGAACAAACAGCGTCAGAGTCAAAAGCCCCCCTCCCAATTATAGACACAAAAGAATCACTAGATTTAGGCTCAACCAATAGCAGCATCATTGGGCAATGCCCTCCCATGCTGGACCTGTTTATAGACATTAAGAAAATCGCCGCCACAGAGGCAACAACTCTTATTCGAGGAGAATCTGGAACAGGTAAAGAACTGGTTGCTAAGGCCATACATAACGCCAGTCTAAGAAAACACAACCAGATTGTTAGTATTAACTGTGCCGCCATTCCAGAAAACCTAATTGAATCTGAATTATTTGGCCATGAAAAAGGCGCATTTACTGGCGCAACAGCAGCCCATGACGGTTTAATCAAAACAGCTGACAAAGGCACTCTGTTCCTCGATGAAATCGGCGAACTACCTCTCGAAGCCCAAGCCAGACTACTGCGAGTTTTACAAGAAGGTGAAGTTCGTCGAGTTGGCGCCACTGAATACAAAAAAGTAAGCATTCGACTTATCGCCGCAACCCACAGGGATTTATTCGATATGGTCAGAAAAGGCCTGTTCCGAGAAGATTTATATTACCGCCTGTATGTTATGGAACTGCTACTCCCCCCACTAAGAGAGCGAGGTGACGATATTTCTATGATCGCCAAAGTGCTACTCGAAAAAGCCTGCCAAAAACACAACAAGCCCGTCTATCATTACAACCGCACATTTGATAAGGCCATCCGATCCCATCATTGGCCAGGCAACGTCCGAGAACTTGAAAACGCAATTGAAAGAGCGGTTATCTTAAGCCCAGTAGAAAAAGTCGAAGCAGCCAACCTAAAACTGGCAGACCAACAAAGACACCACAGCACAATAACTGGCACTTTTGAACAAAACACATCTCAATCACAAGGCACCACACTGGATGATTATCTAAAGCACTTCGTTCTTACGCACCAGCACAAGATGACAGAGACCCAACTTGCACATTCTTTGGGCATATCAAGAAAAAGCCTGTGGGAAAGAAGACAAAAGTTACATATACCAAAAAAAGTAACACAATAAAAGTAACACTTGATACCAAAATACCCAAAACTAAATTACAATATTGTAAAAAAAGTGAACAGTATTTTCTTAAACCTTAATAAAATCAGTATTTTATAATTTTTGGCACAACAAATGCCTTATGTATGTCACAACGATAATAAGATTGACCAAGAATAAAAATAAGTTAGTCGTCGTATGTAGGTTCTTAAAAACAAAAATAATAGATAAGAACACTGTGACCTCTTCAAATAAAAATAAAAATTTGAGGTCATGGATGGAAAATCGCTTTGGATAATTGATCTTTTTAGATATGCAAGCCTTAGGGCTATGAAAACAATGCAATAATAAAAATAATATTTAAGTAGAACTGCTGAAGCAGCGCTGACTTTGTTTTCGGAACTAGTATCTTCATGTATCCAAAGCGATTATTTTATTTACTAATCAGTAAATAACCAATCGCTTAAATAAACACCCAATTCATCTACCAAACATTTCCAACCACATGGAAAACGCCTCAATCTACACATCGAATTCATCCAAACCACACCATTATCCGTGTAAATTTATGCTATCACGTGTAGAATGTGTTTCATCGTTAACTTACAAATTTGTTGTCTAATGCTTACAGGATTCAAATCTCTGGTACGTAAAGCTACCTCACTGTTTGCCTCACCGCAGGAACAGTCTTACCCAATTATCATACCTCGCAGCGAACATAGCTTGTCTCGTCAGGATTTAAGCCCTAACGCTGTCAAAGTGTTATATCGCCTAAATAAAGCCGGTTATGAGGCTCACCTCGTCGGCGGTTGTGTTCGAGATCACCTTATTGGCATGAAGCCAAAAGATTTTGATGTCGTAACCAACGCAACACCTGAAGAAGTTCATGCAACCTTTTCTAATTCAAGATTAATTGGTCGTCGCTTTCGACTTGTCCACGTTACTTTTGGACGTGAGATTATTGAAGTCTCAACGTTCAGAGCAAACTCAGCACAAGAAGAAAACGATGATTCATCACAAGAAAAAACCTCATTAAAAGGTAAAGACTCGGCACGCTCCACACACGGAATGCTCTTACGTGACAATGTTTATGGCGACATTGAAGATGATGCGGAACGTCGTGACTTCACCTTTAATGCCTTGTACTACAACGTTAAAGACTTCAGCATCCATGATTACTGCGGTGGCCTGAAAGATATTGAAGATAAAAAAATTCGCATTATTGGTGATCCTCGTAAACGATATGCTGAAGACCCTGTTCGCATGCTTCGCGCCATTCGCTTTGCTGGAAAACTAGGCTTTGAAATGGACGCAGAGACAGCCGCGCCCATTAAAGAGATGGCTCATTTACTAGATCACATCCCACCAGCTCGCCTTTTTGAAGAAGTATTAAAACTATTGGGCAGCGGTAACGGCATTGCGACCCTCGCTCTACTTCGTCAATACGGTTTATTTCGTTATTTATTTCCAGACACTGACGCACTCCTACAAAGCGGTTGGAAACGCGACGATATAGATCCAGAAGCTTTTATTTTGCAAGGCCTGAGCAACACAGACAATCGAATTCAAAGCGATAAAACCACTGCTCCATATTTTTTATACGCCATACTACTTTGGCCGAGCGTGGCATTACGTCATGAAGAATTTCAAGCGCAAGGTATGCCTGCAACACCGGCATTACACCAAGCAGCCAACATGGTGCTAGATAATCAAGTGGCCGCTACGGCGATTCCTCGTAGATTTTCTACACCTATGCGTGAAATATGGGATATGCAGTACAGACTTCCAAAGCGCTATGGCAAACGCGCATTCCTGTTACTAGAACACCCTCGCTTCCGTGCTGGATTTGACTTCCTTCTTATCCGAGAGCTAAGCGGTACACAGCTAGATGGTTTAGGTGACTGGTGGGAAGCGTTCCAACACGGAACAGAAGCACAACAACGCGATTTAATTAAAAGCATTGATGCTCGATCTAACGACAAAGATGGCCCTAAAAAACGCCGCCCACGTCGCCGCAGAAAAAGTAACGGTGCAAATACATCAAGTGAAGCTCAAGACAATACCGCTCAAAGCGACAAATCTAACGAATAAGAGGATGCGCTTTGATACAAGCTTATATTGGCATAGGCAGCAATCTTGAAAACCCAATAGCACAGCTCGATCGTGCGATTGAAACACTAAAGAAACACGACGATATAAACCATTTTCGTGTTTCTTCTATTTACGGCAGTAAACCTGTTGGCCCACAAGACCAACCAGATTACATAAATGCCGCAGCCACTTTTACAACAAAACTATCCCCAATAGCTCTACTAGATTTACTGCAAAGCATCGAACAAGCACAACGTCGAGTCAGAGAGCGCCATTGGGGGCCACGCACCCTAGATTTAGATCTGTTATTGTACGGACAAGAGCAAATTCAACTTCCAAGACTCACGGTCCCTCACACCTTCATGTTAGAACGAGGGTTTGTAATAAAGCCTCTCAGTGATCTTGCTCCCGATATGCTATTGGCAAATGGCAAAACCGTTATCGAGCAGTTACATCAGCTTGATACCAGTGATTTAGTCTTTATCAAAGAAGAATAAAATATGTATTCAGATAACTCACAAAAAAAACTCATAAAACCTGTCACCTTATCGACCCTCAAGCAAATGAAGACAGATAAAGACAAAATTACTATACTGACTTCTTACGATGCCACCTTTACCAACGTTATGAACGTCGCTGGTGTAGAAGCTATCTTAGTTGGCGATTCGCTAGGCATGCTAGTTCAAGGTCAAGACAGCACACTTCCCGTAACAATAGAAGACATGTGCTACCACACAGCAGCAGTAAAACGAGGCAACACAAACGCCTTTATTGTTAGCGACATGTCATTCATGAGTTACAGCAAACCAGAACAAGCTTTAGACAATGCTGCAAAACTGATGCAAGCAGGTGCAAATATGGTCAAACTAGAAGGCGGAAGCTGGTTAGCAGACACCATTAAACTACTGAGTCAGCGCGGCATTCCCGTTTGTGCCCATCTAGGTTTAACCCCACAGTCTGTGCATAAACTTGGCGGCTATAAAGTACAAGGCAAAAGCCAAGAAACAGCCGATTTACTCCTACAAGAATCGCTTGAATTAGTTGAAGCTGGGGCTGATATGCTACTTTACGAATGCATCCCTACAGCTCTTGGTAAATCCCTAACCGAAGCAGTACCTGTTCCCACCATTGGCATTGGTGCAGGCCATTACACTGATGGTCAAGTATTGGTTTTGCACGACATGATAGGCCTCAACTTAGGTCACACACCACGCTTTGTGAAAAACTTTTTAATTGATGGCCGTAATATAACGGAAGCGTTTGAAGCCTATGTTAAAGAAGTAAAAGACATGACCTTCCCAGGCGCAGAACACGGATTTAAATAATGAAAACTTTCCATACAGTTACTGAACTTCGCGCCGCATTAAAAGTCGAACGACTGAAAGATAAAAGCATTATTTTTGTACCAACTATGGGCAATTTGCATGACGGTCACATGTCATTAATTCGTCGAGCAAGGGAAGAAGGCGATATTGTTGTTTCTTCCATTTTTGTCAACCCAATGCAGTTTTCAGCTAGTGAAGATCTAGAACGTTACCCAAAGACACTGGAAGCAGACAAAGAAGCCTTAAACGCTAATGGCTGCGACTACTTGTTCGCACCAGATGCATCAGAAATGTACCCAGACAGCAAACAAAGCCAAACTGAAATTGAAGTTATCGGTTTATCAGACATACTTTGTGGTGAATCACGTCCAGGACACTTTGTCGGCGTTTCTACTGTCGTTACAAAATTATTTAACATCGTTCAGCCAGACTGTGCCATATTTGGTGACAAAGATTTTCAACAATTAAAAGTCATTGAAAACATGACGCGAGACCTTAGCTCTAACGTTCGCGTCATCGGTGTAGAAACCGCACGCAATGACAACGGATTAGCCATGAGCTCACGCAATGGCTATCTAACAGAAGAAGAAAAACACATCGCAACCGCGATGTACCAAACCTTGTTATGGGCAAAAGAAGCGCTTATAACAAGCAGTGCGAGTCACGAGGACATTCGCGAACAAGCTCAACAGAAGCTTGAAGCAGTTGGTTTCCGTCGTGATTATTTTGAAATCCGCGCACAAAATAATTTACAAACACCATCAGAAGAAGAAAAAAGCCTCGTCATTTTGGCTGCGGCATACCTAGGCAGCGCACGCTTAATTGATAACGTGCGTTTTGAACTAGCCTAATTCACCTTCAATAAACTAGGGAGATTGTAATGAACTCACCCACAGAATTAACAGCTTGGAAAAAGCTAGCTGATCATCAACAAGAAATGAACTCTGTTGATATGAAATCTTTGTTTGAAGCGGATTCAAAACGTGCAGAAAAATACACAGCACAGGCAGCAGGCTGGACTCTTGATTACGCCAAAAACCGTGCGAATAAAAAAACCCTTTCTCTACTCACAGACCTAGTGAAAGAAGCAGGGCTAGAACACGCCATCAAAGGTATGTTCAGCGGCGCGCACATCAACAATACAGAAGACCGCTCTGTATTACACATCGCCCTTCGTGCTAGCCAAGCACAAGAATCACTTATGGTAGATGGCGTTAACGTCTTAGCCGAAGTTCGTGCGACATTAAAGCAAATGGAAAAGTTTGTCGCTCAACTACACAGCGGTGAATGGAAAGGCCATACAGGTAAAACTATTACAGATGTCGTTTCTATCGGTATCGGTGGCTCTTACCTTGGGCCAAAAGTCGTTGCCGAAGCACTAACACCATACGCACAAGATAGTATCAAAGTGCACTTTGTTGCTAACATTGATGGCTCTGATATTACTGGAAAGCTAAAACAGTTAAATCCAGAAACCACTGTTTTTGTCATCTCATCTAAAACCTTCGGCACTCTAGAAACCTTGTCTAACGCCAACGCGGCACGTGACTGGTTCCTAAGCAATGGTGGCTCGGAAGCGTCAGTAAGTAAACACTTCGCAGCGGTTAGCTCGAATGTAGAAAAAGCCGTTGCCTTTGGTATGGCAGAAGAAAATATCTTCCCTATGTGGGATTGGGTTGGCGGACGCTACTCTCTTTGGTCTGCGATTGGCTTACCTGTTGCTATTGCGGTTGGTATGGACAACTTCTACGGTTTACTAGATGGCGCCCACCAAATGGACGAACATTTCCGTACCGCACCATTTGAAGAAAACCTTCCTGTTATCATGGGTGCATTAGGTGTGTGGTATATCAACTTCCACAACGCACAAACTCACGCCTTGATTCCTTATGATCATTACTTGCGTGCACTGCCTGCTCATATTCAGCAGCTCGACATGGAAAGTAATGGTAAAGCGAATCTACTCAATGGCGACGGCGTAGAAACAGACACAGGCCCAATCATCTGGGGTGGCGCTGGCACAAACGGCCAACACGCTTACCATCAGCTTTTGCATCAAGGTACACGCCTTGTTCCTGTGGACTTTATTGCGCCATTGGCAAGCCACAATCCAATTGGCGAACACCATGCACAATTGTTTGCTAACTGCCTAAGCCAGTCACAAGCTTTGATGGTGGGTAAAACTCTTGAGCAAGCAGAGCAAGAACTTCGTGATGCTGGCGCAACAGCAGAGCAAGTCGCTAAGATTGCACCGCACAAAGTGATCAAAGGCAACCGCCCAAGCAACACCCTATTAACCGATAAAATGACACCAGCGACCGTTGGTGCCTTGATCGCCCTTTATGAGCACCGTACATTTGTACAAGGAACCATTTGGGGAATCAACTCATTTGACCAATGGGGCGTAGAACTGGGTAAAGTATTGGGAACCGACATCTTCAACCGCCTTGTTAGCGACAGCGACAACAGCGCGCTAGATGCTTCAACCCAAGCACTGATAAAAGCATTTAAGAAAGCTCAGTCTTAAAATTTTATAGCTTTCTACTATTGAACTAAAAACACCAGCCTCGGCTGGTGTTTTTTTATATATAAGAATTATTAATTTAACGAAAAGCAGTTTATATTTTATTAAACATAGACATGAGGTGAAAATGGAGTCTTCAGATAAAGGATTATTTATTAAGATAATGGATCAAAAGCGTGTAGAAAGTTTTTTAGATGGTCAGGTTTACTTCAATACAGACAAGTTTTTTACCCAAATTGATAAAAACGATATAGTTCGATTTGACCCAAATGAAAATATTGATGAATCTCTACAAGTAAAGGAAGTTGCAATACAGAACCCAGAAAACGGTGAATATCTACCGATAGGCGGACTAATTAACCCTGTTAAAGTTAGATATGAAAGTAAAACTACATTAAACATTTTCTGTATTTATATTCATTTAGAAAAAAATGCATCTCATTTTGATGAGCGTAACCTTAGTTTTGGCCAATCTGCAGTGATAATAAATGATCCTGTACAATTCACTAAAAGAATTCACAACGCCGCAAATAAAATGTTATTAAATGTTGAGCAGCGCCCGATTGAATATGTAGATCCCAAAGAATATCATGGCACTATTGGACCCTTTAGAAAATATGACAACTTTAAGTATCAAAATGAATTTAGGTACCTACTATACCCAGGACAAGACAAACCAATCACACTTGAGATTGGTGACTTAAGAGATATATGCGTTGTAATAAATACCAAAGAAATTACCAATTGCGCATTATTACTTACCAAGAAAGCTTAATTAGCGGAGAACTTAACTACATTTTTGATTACTAACCCTCTTCATATCAGCGGAATAAAAGCGCTATTCAGCTCAAGGCTTAATACTAAGCCGTATTCAAGCTTTCTTCACGAATTTCGCGGTGACCATCATTTCTCCAGCACCATCAACACGGCAATCCAGTTGGTGGTCTTTTTTATCAAATATTCGCTTTATCACGGCTTTAGTGCCAATTTTTAGTACTTGGGAGCTGCCTTTTATTTTTAGGTCTTTTATCAAGATTACTTTACCCCCTTCGGCGAGCAGTGTGCCGTTGGCGTCTTTGATCATCATCTCGTCTTCATCTGTGTCGATATTGTCTGGATTCCATTCATAAGCGCATTCTGGACAAACAAGGCTGGATTGATCTTGGTAAACATATTCTGATTGACATTGTGGGCAAGGAGGAAAAGACATAATGATAAGGTTCTTCTGCAAAGTAGATTAACGATTTAGGCTGATAATACGCTTTTACCGCCGTACTTTAATAGTATTTAAAGGTGTTAGGATGCTTTATATGCATTCTCTCGTACCAAGATTTCTGTCGCTTGGCATGATACATTGCCATTTCAATAGGTGATTTCACTAAAACCTTCAATGAGACTCCCATGATAGAAAAGCTTGAAATCAGTCACCTCAGAACATTAGATGCGCTATATCAGTTCGGTAATATTTCTGCTGCTGCGGAACATTTAGCGGTTTCTCAACAAGCGACGAGCCTTCAGCTTAAAAAGATAAGAGAGATTCTCGGAGATCAACTTTTCGTCCGAACAGGCCATGGCATGACGCCAACCCCTTACGCCAAACAAATCGAGCCACATATTCAAGACATATTGATTCGTATTAATAAAATCCCGCAACTTAATATAATTGAATCAGACGAAATAGAAAGAACCATTTCAATAAGCGCAACGGACTACACTCAACAAATAATCATCGCAGATTTAATTAAAGAACTCAGGCAATATGCACCAAAGATTAAGGTTATCGTAACCAATATAGAGAGTGTCAACCTAACCAAAAGAATGCTTCAAGGCTCAATAGATATTGCCTTTACAACCAGCGCTTATGTCCCTGAAGGGTTAGTTTCAACGCCTTTATTTTTAGAAAAATATCTATGCGTATCTGCAAATAAAGACATAACGATTGATCGACCTTTGTCGTTAAAAGATCTCGTTAAACACGACTTTATTATTGTATCTCCTGGTGTTGGCAGCTTTACAGGATCTGCCGATAGCTGGCTTGAACAACAAGGAGTACAACGCAATACTGTCCTATCTGCACCTTCGTTTTTCATAGCGAAAGAGTTTTTAAAACAATCAGAGATGGTAGGGTTTATTCCTTCTAGACTCATGCCATGCGAAGGGCTCATTGAGATTCCATTAGAAAAATACCCTCCTGGATACCAAGTTGTTGCGGCTTATCATCCAAGTGCAAAACATGATCCTTTAATTCGCTGGATTCTCGATAGTATCTATAAGCGCTTTTCTAATAAATCATAAAACTCCTTGTATCAGTAACAAGGCTAGCTTGCTCGTCTAGAAAGACACTTACCTCTACTCTAGCGCCACTTTAAACACTAGATAGAGGTACACATGACTATTGAACGCATTAACCCAGCATCTTTATACGATGGAAAAGAAATAGGCATGTCACAGGCGACAATCGATACAGATACCGGCTTAATCTTTATATCAGGGCAAGTAGATTGGAACACTGATTCCCAAGCCAATCACAATGACATTGAGACGCAAACAATAAGGGCAACAGAAAATGTCATGACCGTTTTGGCGGCGGCTAACTCATCTGTCGAGAACATTTTACAATTACGTGTTTATGTCCGTGGCGAGGCTGCAGATTATATGGAAATTATCATACCGATTATTGCAAATACACTAGGCACATCACGCCCCGCTCTTACGGGTATCGGCGTCGCATCTTTGGCATCACCAGATACACTCATTGAAATAGAAGCGACAGCCAAAATCGCTAGATAATTATCCACATAAAGATAGCTAATTCCTTAAAAGTACAGGCTATCGTTAACCAAGTGAGCCAAATAAATGGTTTATTCGACTCACTTGGTATATTTAGATAAATATAATGAGGGTCATGAGAATTAGAGAGTAAAATCCGGCTAACCATGAAACACCCTTTTGGACAGTTTTAAATCAATCAACAGACGTTAATGAAATCGATTCTTATTTACAACATGTTAACGAAATTCAGTAATACCAGACATAAAAAAACCACGAGGCTTTCACATCGTGGTTTTTAGAAGAACACTCAACACCCTTATAGGTATTGCACTTTCTCGATTTCATACGTTGCTTCACCACTTGGGATTTTAACGACAACTTCGTCGCCTTCTTCTTTCCCAATAATGGCTTTAGCAATTGGTGAAGCATAAGAGATTTTCTTAACCTTCACATCTGCTTCGTCGTCACCAACGATTTTATAAGTCACTGTGTCTTCAGTATCAACATTAAAAAGTGTGACGGTTGTACCGAAAATCACTTTAGAAGATGCCACTAATGCCTTTATGTCGATCACTTGTGAATCAGACAGCTTGCCTTCGATCTCTTTAATACGACCTTCAGCAAAACCCTGCTCTTCACGAGCAGCATGATATTCGGCATTCTCTTTTAAGTCGCCATGTTCACGTGCGGTTGCAATGTCTGCAATCACACGAGGACGAACTACAGTTTTAAGATGGTTTAGCTCGTCTCTTAGACGCTTTTCACCTTCTACTGTCATTGGTACTTTTTTCATTATTTCCCCTGGTGCAAATCTTGTAATCTTCTGACGGTAGTTTCACCAGTTAAGCAAATTGCCAAACTCGTCGCCTCTGCGCCAGTTAATGTTGTAGTGTAACAAACCTTGCGCTGTAATGCTGTACGACGAATAACAGAAGAGTCTGTAATGGCTTGCGTGCCTGACGTTGTATTAATGATGTAATCGATTTCGCCATTTTTCATCATATCTACAATGTGCGGACGTCCTTCAGTCACTTTATTAACCTTACGAACTTCAACGCCATTTTCTGTCAAGTATTTCGCCGTACCTTCTGACCCAACAAGATCAAAACCTTGTTCAACCAGACGTTTAGCAACCGCAACCACACCTTTTTTGTCTACATCACGAACACTGATGAAAGCACGACCAGATGTTGGAAGCTCTGTTCCGCCACCTAACAAAGCCTTACCAAAGGCTTCAGCGAACGTATCGCCAACACCCATGACTTCGCCAGTCGATTTCATTTCAGGCCCAAGAATCGGATCAACACCTTGAAACTTGTTGAATGGGAAAACGGCTTCTTTCACACTGTAATAAGAAGGAATGATTTCACTGGTAAAACCAAGCTCTTCTAGTGTTTTACCAGACATCACTAAAGCCGCAACTTGCGCCAAAGAACGACCAATACATTTAGATACGAAAGGAACGGTACGTGATGCACGAGGGTTAACCTCGATCACGTAAATTTCGCCATCTTGAACCGCTAACTGCGTATTCATTAAACCGATAACACCAAGCTCAAGAGCCATGTTTTTAATCATGTCACGAACTTGGTCTTGAATATCCGCAGACAATGAGTAAGGAGGCAAAGAACAAGCAGAGTCACCAGAGTGAACACCCGCTTGTTCGATATGCTGCATGATTCCGCCAATAACCACTTGGTGCCCATCAGAAACACAGTCGATATCAATTTCAATCGCGGCATTCAAGAAGTAATCAAGTAATACAGGGCTGTCATTAGACACTTTTACGGCTGTCGTCATATAACGATTAAGGTCTTTCTCGTTATAAACGATTTCCATTGCACGTCCGCCCAATACATAAGAAGGACGAACCACAAGTGGATAACCAATTTCAGCAGCTTTAACAGATGCCTGCTCAACACTGCGAACTGTCGCGTTATGAGGCTGTTTGTAACCTAGGCGTTGGATCATGCTTTGGAAACGTTCACGGTCTTCTGCACGGTCAATCGATTCTGGCGTTGTACCTATGATTGGTACACCTTCATTTTGCAATGCACGTGCAATTTTCAGCGGCGTTTGACCACCAAATTGCACGATAACGCCTTTTGGCTTCTCTTTGCGAACGATTTCCAGCACATCTTCCAAGGTTACTGGCTCAAAATACAAACGATCAGATGTGTCGTAATCTGTTGATACAGTTTCAGGATTACAGTTCACCATGATGGTTTCGTAACCCGCTTCACGCAAGCCTAAAGCAGCGTGAACACAGCAGTAATCAAACTCGATACCTTGACCGATACGGTTTGGGCCACCACCTAGAATAATGATTTTATCTTTGTCTGTTGGCGCCGCTTCACATTCATCTTCGTAAGTCGAATACATGTAAGCTGTGTTTGTCGCGAACTCTGCAGAACAGGTATCTACACGCTTATACACTGGGTGAACATTCATAAGGTAACGACGTTCACGCAACGATTTCTCAGTAACGTTCAACAAGGTAGCAAGACGAGAGTCAGAGAAGCCTTTACGTTTTAAACGACGAATTACGTCGTAATCTAAGTCAACTAAACCTTTATCCGCTAATGCGATTTCTTCTTTGATCAGATCTTCGATTTGCACTAAGAACCAATGATCAACACCTGTTGCAGCGTAAATTTCATCAATGGTCATACCAGAACGGAACGCATCACCAATGTACCAAATACGATCTGAACCTGGGTTTTTAAGCTCATAAGACAGTTTGTCTTTGCTGTCTTCTTCAGAAAAATCCAACTGAGGGTTAAAACCATCCGCACCGACTTCTAGGCCACGCAATGCTTTTTGCAAAGACTCTTGGAAAGTACGGCCAATCGCCATCACTTCACCAACCGACTTCATTTGAGTCGTTAAGCGATCATTTGCTGTTGGGAATTTTTCAAACGTAAAACGAGGAATCTTAGTAACCACGTAGTCAATCGCAGGTTCAAAACTCGCTGGCATTTGACCGCCAGTAATGTCGTTTTGCAATTCATCCAATGTGTAACCAATAGCCAATTTTGCAGCGATCTTAGCGATAGGGAAACCAGTCGCTTTCGATGCCAAGGCAGATGAACGAGACACACGTGGGTTCATCTCGATAACAACAAGACGACCTGTTTTTGGATCCATACCGAACTGTACGTTTGAACCACCTGTTTCAACACCAATTTCACGCAATACCGCCAAAGAAGCGTTACGCATGATTTGATATTCTTTGTCTGTCAGCGTTTGTGCTGGCGCAACAGTAATAGAGTCACCTGTGTGAACACCCATCGCATCGAAGTTTTCAATCGCACAAACAATGATGCAGTTGTCGTTTTTGTCACGCACAACTTCCATCTCGTACTCTTTCCAACCGATCAAAGATTCATCGATTAGCAATTCGTTGGTTGGAGACAAATCCAAACCACGTGTACAAATTTCTTCAAACTCTTCCATGTTGTATGCAATACCACCACCGGTACCGCCCATGGTGAAAGAAGGACGAATGATACAAGGGAAACCTAAGTCAGCTTGTACTTCTTTTGCTTCTTCCATTGTGTGTGCAATACCAGCACGTGGACATTCAAGGCCAATGGCTTTCATTGCTTTATCGAAACGGTTACGGTCTTCCGCTTTATCTATAGCGTCTGCGGTCGCACCGATCATTTCAACATTATACTTTTCTAGAACACCGTGACGCTCAAGATCCAATGCACAGTTAAGGGCAGTTTGACCACCCATCGTTGGCAGAACCGCATCTGGGCGTTCTTTTTCGATGATTTTTTCGACCGTTTTCCAATCGATTGGCTCAATGTAAGTAGAGTCAGCCATCGCAGGGTCAGTCATTATTGTTGCTGGGTTCGAATTCACCAGAATAACGCGAAAGCCTTCTTCACGAAGAGCTTTACAGGCTTGAGCACCTGAGTAATCGAATTCACAAGCCTGACCGATAACAATTGGGCCAGCACCTAAAATCAAGACGCTTTTTATGTCAGTACGCTTTGGCATAGTATTTTGCTCCGCTTCTTTATCTTAGGCTTTAGATGCTTTGATGTTTGCAATGAACTGGTCGAACAAAGGTGCTACATCGTGAGGACCAGGGCTCGCTTCAGGGTGACCTTGGAAGCTAAATGCGCTCTTATCCGTACGGGAAATACCTTGTAACGAACCATCAAACAATGATTTGTGCGTCATTACCAAGTTGGCAGGCAATGTTGCTTCATCTACCGCAAAACCGTGGTTTTGGCTGGTGATCATAACCGTGCCCTTTTCGATCGCTTGTACTGGATGGTTAGCACCGTGATGACCGAATTTCATTTTCTTGGTTTTCGCACCAGACGCCAATGCTAAAAGTTGATGCCCAAGACAGATGCCGAATACTGGAATGTCTGTCTTAAGAATCTCGGCAATGGCTTCAATCGCATAATCACATGGCTCTGGATCACCAGGACCATTTGAAAGAAAGACACCATCTGGATTCAATGCAAGCACATCGCTTGCTGGTGTTTTAGCAGGAACCACTGATAAGCGACAACCGCGCTCAACCAACATGCGAAGAATATTACGCTTCACACCGTAGTCGTAGGCAACCACATGGAATTCTGAGCTGTCTGGCGTTGTATGACCTTTCACAAGATCCCAAGTAGATTCAGTCCACTCATACGCTTTATCGACAGTCACTTCTTTCGCAAGATCCATGCCTTTTAAGCCTGGAAAAGCACGCGCTGCGGCTAGAGCTTCGTCAACTCGATCAAACGCATCATCGCCTGCAATAATACAGCCAGCTTGAGCGCCTTTTTCACGTAAAATACGTGTTAACTTACGAGTATCAATGTCAGCAATACCAACAACGTTTTTGCGTGTTAGAAAAGCATCTAGTGTTTCTTCTGAACGCCAGCTGCTTGCAACAATAGGTAGGTCACGAATGATCAAGCCTTCACACCATACATTGCTAGATTCGTCATCTTCAGAATTAATGCCAGTATTCCCGATATGGGGATAGGTCAAGGTGACCATTTGTCGAGCATAGGAAGGATCGGTAAGAATTTCTTGATAACCAGTCATCGAAGTATTAAATACTACTTCGGCGGTTGATGAGCCATCAGCTCCGATAGATACACCTTTAAATACAGTGCCGTCTTCCAGAGCCAGAATCGCTGTTGTTGCCAAAGGAACCTCCCGTTTAGAGCCTAATTCAGGTTGCAAAAAAGCGAGACGAATCTTAGATCCATCTCGCTTTTTAAAATTTGCGCTTTTGACGTCTTTTTACCGAAGCCTGTCCGATAATAATTACGTTCAAAAAATCTGAGCAATTTTACTATTATACACTCCAAGCGTCCACCCAGAATCCCAAGTAAATGCCTAAATATAAGTCTATTTCACTGCTTTTTAATTGACTATTTAGTCAAGAATAAAGTTTCCTTAACAGAGCAAGCCGTCAGCTACTTTTTGTGCCGTTTCATAGCCTTCTAAATTACCCAAAACGGTCAATGCAAACACCATCGCAGCCGCTGGACCTCGTCCAGTTAAAATATTGTCGTCCATCACAACAGGCTGATCAGAAATATATTCCGCGCCCGTTAAGCCGCCTTCAAACCCTGGATAGCAGGTCGCTTGTTTCTCGACGACAAACCCATGAGTACCAAAAACAACCGCTGGTGATGCGCAAATTGCCGCAAGCAAAGCATCTTCTATATCATGTTTTTCTAAAATATCTATCAGCAACTCACAGTCACGTAAATGCTCAGCGCCCGGCATTCCGCCTGGCAACACCACTGCATCAAACATTTGGTCAGCCACGTCCGTCAACAAAACATCCGACTCTAGCTTGCAGCCATGCGCCATCTCAATCTGTTTTGTTTCATGCACGCTAGCTACCGTGACTTCTAGACCACCACGGCGTAATACATCAATAATAGTGATCGACTCAATGTCTTCATTACCGTTAGCAATAGGAACTAATACTTTCGTCATACTCAGACATCCTCAAATATAAAATTTAGATCGTTAACGTAAACAAACAAGCCGCTTCATGACCTTGTTCTGTTTGATAATAATTTTTGCGCAGACCCACTTGCTCAAAGCCTAATGATTCATACAAGTTAATTGCGCTTAGGTTAGATTCTCGTACTTCTAACAAATATTCTGTTACACCAATTTTCTCAGAGTCATCTAACCATGCAGTCATCAGTTTTTTGGCTAGACCTTGTCGACGTGCTGATACATTCACTAAGATCTGCTCTAATTCAGATTGATCAAAAACCTGAGATGCCGTGAGCCAACCGAGAATGCCACCATCTTCATTCTCGTTGCTTTTCACCACCCAGCTCTTCCTCGTTTGCAAAGCATCTATTATTAATGACTCGCCCCAAGGATGAGGATTCGACGTTGCATCAAGATGAACAATTGAAGACAAATCAGATTCAAGCGCGGGACGAATAAAAATAGAAGAACTCATAAGATGCGAAACCATAGACTCCAGTAACCTAATGACTAACTGTTTGAGTTAAAAAGGCAAGACTGCATCACTTCCCATGCATCTTTGCGTAACTCAGGAATACGGTGTAATTCAGACAGACTCACAATACGAGCCGTAGGATATTGTTTTAATAAACTCTCTGCAGGCAAATCATCCATAAGCTGAGCAACTTGATCTCCAGCCAAAACCAACAAAGGCGTTTCTGGAAAGTCTTTCACCAAGCGATCAACATAGCTCTCCAACGCACCAAATAACCAATCGGCACGTTTTATAAAGTAAGGATTCTTCAGCCCTCCTGGCCAAGAAAAAGCGCTACTTTGCCATTCATCAATAGATTGCTTTAACAAAGCTTGTCCCATTTTAAGGGCAAGACGTTCAACCTCTTCCTCTTGCGAAAACACCTGAGGAACATCACTCAAAATCAACAACTTGTTAGATAATGAATAAGCTCGAATGTCTAGACGCGTAATTTGGCTTACGATAGATGGATCAGGCTCAACAATAATATCCACGGCCAACTCTTCAATCGGCTGCAAATCTTCGACAATGATTTCTGGGCCCGCATTTAATTGTTCACGCAGGCCGCTTACTGATTGCTCTTTTTCTTCTGGTAACATTTTCGCAACAGGTTTAGGTATTGCAACGTCAAACCCTGCCGTTTCTACATCCATTTTAGGTGAACCGAGAATAGGAGCGTCTGGTAGAGTTATACCACTATCATTCTTAGTCGCAATGTCAGAACCAGCAGGTAAACCTGTTCCTACCACCCAAGGTTGAGGCGGCATAAACACCGTACCAGTAATGCCCGCTTGTGAACTTTCAGACACAGACAACCAAGACACCACGCCAATTTGCGTTAAGCAATGGGTTTGGAAAGCTTGCTTCGATGTTAGTTCACGGAACATATTGACCTTAGTAAGTTTCAATAATTAGCATTAGAATATTAAATAACTGATCTAAATGCGTTTTAAACGCGTAAATATATATACGTTAAATGATGAAGCCAAATATACGCGCTTCAGCTACGACTTGCTATATAGCACACGTAAGATTCCATAGTCTGATATTCATCAACTGTGTATAATCTCGCGAAATCATTGTCCAGACTAAACCCTCGTTTTCATTGAGATACATATTAAGGTAAAAACTATGACATCTTTGCTATTCCGCGTTGCCCTTATCATTGCGGTATCGATAAGCTCTATTAGCTTTGCAGCAACTCTACCAGACTTAAAAGGTCGTACTATTTTAGCGGTCACTGAAAATGCTTATACACCTCTTAATTTTGTTGATGCTGATACAGGCAAAGGGATTGGCTGGGAATACGATGCTATGAATGAAATAGGTAAACGTCTAAACGCAAAAATCGAATGGCACCTAAGTAGCTGGGACACTATGATTCAAGCCGTAAAGCAAAACCAATACGATATAGGCATGGATGGCATAACCATTAATGAAGAACGTGCACAACAAATCGACTTCTCTATACCTTATATGACAGCTCAGCAATTCATGCTAGTCAGAGCAGATGAAGAGCGTTTTCAAGATGCTGAATCTTTTGCTGCGAATGACGATTTCCAATTTGGCGCACAAGCAGGAACAACCAATTTTTATGTTGCAGTTTACAACGTGCTTGATGGCGATGAAAATAATTCTCGCATTACACTTTTAGAAACGTTTGGAGCATCTGTACAAGCGTTAAAATCAGGGGATGTTGATAGTGTTTTAATGGATTCTGCGTCAGCTCGTGGTTACATTGGTGCAAACCCTGGCCAATTTAAAGTCATAGGCGGGCCATTAGGTTCAGAAGACTTCGGTTTTATACTAACACCAGATTCTGATCTTCTTAAGCCAGTTAATGCAGCGATAGAAAGTATGAGGAAAGACGGCACATTAGAAGCATTGAACAAGAAATGGTTTTTTGACTATAACCAGTAATAAATAAGCCTTCAGTGCAACTAATTAAAACTCTGTAACGGATCGTCCATTTAATACGACGATCCGTTTTATTTATTCAGGTTATCCTTTGATTGTCTCATTATTTAATAATTATGCCCTTTAAAAAAACTGTAGAACGTACGCCTTGGTGGTTAGTCAGCATCATCATTATCGCCCTGATTCTGTTATGGAACATGGTTGCAGAACAAAGTTACCAAAAAATAGCAGGGGCACTAAGTGAGGGCTTACTTACTACAATAGGCGTCACCTTTGTAGCATTTCTAATGGCAAGTATATTGGGACTGTTTATTGCTTTATCAGGCTTTTCCCGTTATCGAATTATTCGTGAATTTGCTCGTTTTTACGTGGAGATATTTCGCGGCGTACCTGTGCTCGTCTTGCTCTTTTATATTGCCTTCGTTGGCGCACCTGAAGCGGTAAAGCTCTATAACTGGGCCTTACAAGTCCCTATCGACAATGGCTGGTTAGAAGAAGCCAAAACTCGAGACTTCACACTATTGTGGCGTGCCATTTTTGCTCTTGCTATCAGCTATAGTGCTTTCATTTCTGAAGTGTTTCGTGCAGGCATACAAGAAGTCGACAAAGGCCAAATAGAAGCGGCAAAGGCATTAGGGCTTTCTAGCTGGTATAGATTTAGGCTGATTATTTTGCCACAAGCAATGCGAAAAATATTACCTCCTCTTGGTAACGACCTAGTCGCGATGATCAAAGATTCAGCTTTAGTTTCTGTGCTCGGTGTTCAAGACATAACTCAACTAGGTAAAGTATACAGCTCGTCGACATTTCAGTTTTTCGAAACTTACAACGTCGTAGCCTTTATGTACCTTATTCTTACTCTGAGTTTGTCATTGTTAATTCGCTCCTTTGAAAACCATCTAAGGCGCAACGACCACCATTGACTAAAGACTGTTTTTCAATGGAAGATAAATTCACAACAAGACTTAATGAACTGATGACTGAATAACGTACCAGATATCATTTTTCTTATAGATTCCAATTTCAATCACAGCATCACGTTTCTCATAAACGCCCTTCCATACAAATCTAAAAACATCCAAATTATCTACTTTAAAGTTCCGCAACGTGCCCAAGAATTCATAACCTAAGTTCAGCCCATTTCGTACATGCATACTTTCAATGTCATCCAGGAAAGTTTCTTTTGAGAAATTAACCAGATACTTTTCTTCAAAGTGTTTTATGTACAGATCAAAGTCACCTTCATCATCTGCCCTTAACATTTCTTTTAAGTATTGTTCAGCAATAAGCCGTTCTTCAGATGATTCAGTCATTTCCATTCTCAAATTTTATTACATTAATGTAGCGTTAATTAAAGCCGTTTTTTAGTACCTTCTCTAAATTTATACTAATTCACTTCGTGCTTTTACAATAACTACTTTATTTCGACTAGGCCTAGCGTCTTTTGACTTCCACCAAAATTCAAAGTGTCATATTAGACAGCGGGGTTCTATAATCTAGTGAAACAAGTTTGAATTGAATAATCTTTCTTCGGGCCATTTACAGTAAAGCTTAGTTGAAATTCATCACCTGATAAAAATTCAAACTTGGCATCATAATGGTCTTTAATACACAAGTGATGAGATGTCAGTATACTGGCGTGAATAAACTCAAAACTCAAAAACAGCTCACCTTTCGTCGCACCATCGGAGAAAAAAATATCGAAACCGGTGTCAGTCATCACATATTCATACTCTCTAAAAGCATTTGGTTTTTGGTTATTTGATGGGCTAGGGAGAGTCACAGCTTCTTTATAATTTAGAAGCTTGTCGTTTTGGTTATTGAGCTGAAACATTGCTTGTCCAGTAATCTCACCAAAACCTGAAATAACTCGGTGTATTCTCCAGTCTCCTAGGAAATACGATAAAACGCCTTCTGCTTCTATTACATACATTTAAACAAATACCCTATTGACCATAACTATTGATGCTTCAGCGCATAACTTCCGTTCAAATTACACAAAAAAAACAGGCAACCCTACAAAGATATCTTGTAAAAATCATTTTTCATAAAAAACATTGTGCAAGATGATTTGAAATAAACCACTGTATTGGGGTTAATTCGAAAATAATTTCATTTTATTACATAAGAACAATACGATCTAGCGGCCTTCCCTTACTAATTTTACTGCATAATCCGTGATTATTTGGCCTTTCTATCCTTATTGTTAAAATACGATTCATTCCGTGCTTACTTTGCTCAAACCTTGCATATTTGGGCAATTATGAACAGACAAAGCTCGATCTGGTAAACATGAGGGAAGCGTCTGAAACGCTATTCTAATATTAATTTTTTGCTTTAATATTTACTTCATCAGACGGGGACTTACTCATTAAGTCTCTCTTTAAATGAATACATTGAAAGGTAAATTATTATGAAAAAATTAACAGCTATCGCAGCTACTCTTATTACTGCTTCTGCTTTGTCTACTTCTGCTTTCGCATCATCTGATGACTCTGCAGTAGAAAGTTTTCAAACAGCTCGCGCTGGTGTTCAAGCATTAACAATCTCTCTAGAGAACCTAGGTGCAACAGTTGATAAAAACGTTGACCTAAACGGTGCTTACACATTCAGCCAAAAAGAAGCCGCTTACAACGCGAAGCATTCTGATCTTCAAGCACAATTTGATGCGCTTCAAGCTCAATAAGAACGTTATTAACGTTAAATATTTAACTGAATTTTAAAAGGATATTATTATGAAAAAAT